>JAFPBO010000050.1 GCA_017390475.1 Loktanella sp. | reverse complement strand
TTGCCGTGGGACTTTGGGAAAAAGGGTTCCAGCTTGGCCATCTGCGTGTCGCTCAGCCAGTATAGATCGCTCATGTCGCCACTCCGTTTTCGGAGCCGTGAATCACGCGGCGCAGCAGAAATCAATGCATCCTGACCCTAATACTACAGTTGCATATCAGAGCGTATTTTACGATGTGCTCTGGCAGCGGCGACTTGATGCTCGCGTCGCCAACGTGACCAGTCCCAAATGGCGCTCGTGGTGAGGATTGGCTTCAAGATGAGGCGTGCGATCAGACGGCGGAGTTCGGACGTGGTGAAAGTTGCCTCAAGGCGGGTCAGCATGTTCCAACGGGTTCGAGACTTGGACTCGTTTTGTTCGGTTTGCTGAATGCCGTGCGACGCTGCTCGGCAGCAAGGCGTACAAGAAAGGCTGCGGCTGTCATGACAAGGCTCATGTGGCGGTGCCACCCATGCCATGAGCGCGCCTCACAGTGATCAAGGCCCAGGTCGTCCTTGGCCCGCAGGAAACATTCCTCGATTGTCCAACGCAGGCCGGCGGCAGCGGCCATCTCGGCAAGGCTGATTTCGGATCGGGCGTAGACGAAATAATAGGTCTGCTTATCTGGGTCGCGCAGGCTCCGACGCGCAAGCACCCAGCGGGAAAACCCCACCTCGGACGTATGTGACAATGGCACGCGGGCCCAGTCATACAGCCGCTGCCCCTTGGCGCCCTCGCCTGCGCTAAGCGCGTACCATGCATCGTGTGGCAGGCCCGCAATCATGGTCTCGGGATCAGTCTGTGTGAGCTGCCAATCTTCGAATATTCGCAGCGTGTGGTTTGATCGTACCGCCAAAACATAGGCCTGACCGCGCGCCTCCAGCATCCGGCGGAACCGTGCATCCGAGCCATAGACTGCGTCAGCCAGAACGAAAGCGCAGGGGAGACCCTCATCCAGAAGTTTCGCCACCATCTCGGTGGCTATGGCGGGCTTCGTTGCAAAGGCGACGTCATCCGGCACACTGGCCTTTTTGCGACGCTCGGGGTCATTGGCCCAGGCTTTTGGCAGATAAAGCTGTCGGTCGATCAGAGCGTGACCCCAGCGGCTGGCATAGCTGGCAAACACCCCGATCTGGCTGTTTTCGATACGCCCCGCCGTGCCGGAGTACTGACGCGCCACACCAACAGAATGGACGCCTTTCTTCAGAAACCCCGTCTCATCCACGACCAGAACCCCATCCGGGTCGCCGAGAGCTTCGCATGAATACCGACGAACAACATCGCACAGAGCATTGGCCGACCATGAAGACCTGCCAAGCAGAGATTGGATCCGATACGGCCGAGCCAAACCGGCCTCTTCGGCAAGCATCCAGCCCGTCTTTCGCTCTACCCCCGACAGCAGGCCATCGATGAATGCGCCGGCTGAGGCGCGCTGCTCCAACCTTTTGAATGCAGGCGCAACATACTCCTTCAACTCATCCAACGCTTCTTGCCAATCTTGTGGCGACGCTGCCCAATCCGATACCGCCATGATCCCAACCCCAAGCCGTTCGGTGCGATTGAATCAGAAGAAATTTAAATACGCAACTGTAGTACTAGGGATAACACCCTAACCTTCGTAGTCACCTCAAAATGCCTCTCGAGCAACGTTTCAGGCCGTTCGCTGCTGTTTTATTGAGGCGGCAGCCTAAGCAAAGACATTGTATGTGGTGCGTGCGGCCTATGGAGCCTGTCTTTCGTCATCCACAACACGAACTTCGGGATCTCATACGGAAGTAAGCAGTTTACACGAGAAACGCGCCTGCAACTTTGGACGTAAGCGATGCCTGGCCCCCACCTTCCGGCCGATGGTCTGACCTGCGATGCCGCGCCTGACGGAGATTGGTGCGGGAGTTTCGCGATGGCAACTACGGGTGAGTTTCTCAGGGATTATGGTGTAGAGATACGGGGGAATGGTCAGCGTCGCTGGCCTGACGAGGTCAAGGCGCTGATCGTTGCCGAGACGTTGAAGCCGGGTGCGACGGTGAATTCGGTTGCTGCGCGTTATGGGCTTCGCGCGAACCATCTTTCAGAATGGCGCAGGCGGGCACGCG
>JAFPBO010000049.1 GCA_017390475.1 Loktanella sp. | reverse complement strand
TTGCCGTGGGACTTTGGGAAAAAGGGTTCCAGCTTGGCCATCTGCGTGTCGCTCAGCCAGTATAGATCGCTCATGTCGCCACTCCGTTTTCGGAGCCGTGAATCACGCGGCGCAGCAGAAATCAATGCATCCTGACCCTAGTAGACGTCCGCAGCACGAAAAATAGCTTGCTCGGCCCTCAGTGCCGATAACAGCTTGCGCCCGCTGACCTGACCTTGACTTAGATTGCGGCAAAGGTCTGGTCCGAGCCCTCTTTGACCAATGCTGCGCCATACACGAGCGGCCGAAACCGGGCGTCAATCGCGGTTATTATCCTTCATTTCGATCAGTTGAATAAGATTCCCGCAGGTATCATCGAAAACGGCCATGCGGACGGGTCCGGCATCCATTGGCTCCTGAACAAACGCCACGCTTCGCTCCCCTAGCCTTTTTCGCTCCGCGTCAAGGTTTTTCACTTGGAACGAGTGCGCAGGAATGCCGTCCATAACCAGCGCCTCCTTGTAGGGCTTCACAGCCGGGTGGTCGCTTGGTTCGAGCAGTAATTCTGTTCCTTCGGGTTGCTCATCGGGGACAACCGTCAGCCAACGATTTTCACCTACCGGCAAATCACTCTTCACTTTGAAACCAAGAGTGTCGCAGTAGAATTTCTCAGCTTTTTGCTGATCATCAACGTAAATGCTAGTGACATATATTTTCATGTTTTGGGTCCACTTCCACTATATTCTTTAAGCCACGCGGCGGCTGCGACGTGGCTATCGTTGATGCTCAATGAATGGGCTTTGGTGCGCCCCTTCCAGGACGTCTCAATCAGTCCGGCGCGCTCCAGCACATCGAGGTGCTGGGAAACCGTCTGTCGTGACAAGGCCGTACTGTTTTCTGCAACCGAAGCTACGCAAACCTCGAAAAGCGACTGGCCGGGCTGTCGGCTCAGGCTGGCTATGATGCGTCGTCGCGTGCGATCCGCGAGAGCCTTGAAAAGGAGGTCGAGCTGTTTTTCTGTCATGGGCGGGCATTATGCAGTAAATTTACTGCATGTCAAATCATCTTGCGAAAATCAGCCAGTCCGTTTCGATAGAGTCAAAGGTGCTTCGTCCCGCTCTGCGGACCTTGGCAAGGGGCGCGGCGAAGGACGGGATCGAGCCCAGACTTCCAGATTATCGAATTGCAGTGAATGCCTGGTGCTACTAGACAGGTTCACAATACTAGTTGTACTGTACAACCATGAATCATCTACTCACAACACCCCGTATCGACGAAATGCGCGCCGCTTTACGGCATATGGTGCGCGAGCTTGGTTTCATGCAGAAGGGACTGGCAGGCACAGAGCTATCCCCATCGGCCGTGCATACAATCATCGAGCTTGGATATGGCAAAGTGACAAATGCGAGCGACCTTGCAGCACTTTTGCATCTGGAGAAGTCCAGTGTCAGCCGCCTTGTTCAAAAGCTTGAAAGTGACGGTCTGATTAAGGTGAGGCTTGACCTCAGTAATAAACGGTCCCGCTTTCTCTCGTTGACGCAGGATGGGCAAGACCTGCTCGGCGAAATCGAAGGGTTCGCGCGGCGGCAACTTCGTTCAGCTTTGGACGCGCTATCGGCAAACGATGTTGCTCAAATTGAAACGGGTGTCATCCTGTTTGCAAAGTGTCTGAGCGCAGAAGGCGAGCGAGTGACTTACGCTGTACCGGAAGTCAAAGTACAGGAAGGTTAGGGTTCTGGCGATACTTGATCGATAGCATAGTGTTGGTCTACTGTTGACTGATCCAGCTTGCTCTCCCAATGTTTCGCGAATTTGATCGGGAAAAGCCCTAGATGTCGCAAGCCAGCCCAGAAGATCAACGTGGCGATAACATCCCACTTGCGGTCACCGTCATCATCCTGACGGTGCTGGCGCTCTCTTTAGGCGATGCGCTGATCAAGATGACGAGCGGGAGCTTCGTCATCTGGCAGATTTTCGAGATCCGCTCGCTCATCGCCATCCCGATTCTGCTCGTTGTTCTGGCCGCAAATACGCGAGGGGGGCTCCGCTTACCGGATGCGATGGGGTGGGTCACCCTGCGCAGCTTGATGCTGGTCGGCATGTGGGTCTGCTACTATCTTTCGCTCCCGGAGCTGACGCTTTCAGCGGCTGCCGCCGCTTATTACACGCTTCCGATCTTCATCAACCTGTTCTCGGCGCTGTTCATTGGCGACCGCATTTCACGCGTGGGCTGGGCCGCCGTATTCATCGGATTTCTGGGCGTGTTGCTGATCCTGCGTCCCAAAGCGGGGGATTTCAATGCCTATGCGATCCTGCCATTGTTTTCGGCCATGCTTTATGCCGGGGCAATGATCCTGACCCGCACCAGATGCCGCTAGCAAGATCCCATCATGCTATCGCTGGCCCTCAACATCGGCTTCGTTGTTATCGGCGGGTTGGCGGCAGCGATTATCCTTCTGCTGCCGGAGACCGCGCGACAGGGATTTCTGCTGGCCCCTTGGGCGGCTATGGGGCCGACCGAGTGGCTGTCCATGAGCTTGCTGGCGGCGGCGATCCTGATCGGAAGCATCGGCGCGGCGATTGCATATCAGAACGGACCTCCCGCGATGATCGGAGCGTTCGACTTCGCTTATGTCGGGTTTGCCGTCCTTTGGGGCGTGTTATTCTTTGCTGAATTGCCAGACATGATTTCGACGCTCGGTATATTACTCATCGTCGGGGCAGGTATTCTCTCTTTGCGCCAGTAACCGTTCAGTCCGCGCACAACTGCCGATCGGGCGGCATTTGACGCGCTGCACCACCGCATGACGGCTGCGAGTCCAAACTGTATGATGCTGCATTCGCAATGAATGGCAGCCTTTCGGGGCAGACAGATGGTATTTGCGCAAGAAGCGGGTCGGTCTGGAGCCTCGATTTCACTAAGCATCTCCCAAACCTCAACACATGGAGATGGGAATGCTTCTCAACGGAAAGACAATTATCATCACGGGCGCGAGCAGTGGCATTGGAGCGGCCGCAGCCAGAATTTTTGCAGCTGAAGGTGCAAAACTGGTTCTCGGAGCGCGCCGCGCCGAACTGCTTGAAAAAATCACTGAGGACATTTCTGCCAACGGTGGCGAGGCGGCGTTCCTCGCGGGGAACGTCGAAGACGGGGGGTACGCCGAAGAGCTTGTGAAGCTTGCGGAGTCGCGCTTTGGCGGCCTCGACGGCGCTTTCAACAATGCTGGTGTCACTGGAGAAATGCGACCAATCCCCGACATGGCAGACAGCAATTGGCACAAAGTGATGGCGGTAAACCTTAATAGCGGGTTCTATGCGTCCAAGTTCCAGATCCCTGCAATGCGCAAACGCGGTGGTGGTTCGATTGTGTTCACTTCGTCATTTGTGGGACACACAATCGGTTTGCCCGGCATGGGGGCCTACGCCGCTGCCAAGGCGGGGCTTATCGGCATGACACAGGTTCTAGCGGCAGAACATGGGCCTGAAAACGTCCGCGTGAACGCGCTCCTCCCGGGAGGCACTATGACGCCTATGGCCGGTGATAACGCGGGTTCTCATGAAGTCGAGCGCGGTTTCCACGCGCTCAAGCGCATGGCAGAGCCGTCCGAAATCGCCAACGCAGCTTTGTTTTTGCTTTCTGATCACGCCTCTTTCGTGACCGGCAGCGCCATGATTGCCGATGGGGGAAACTCCATAAATAAACTGTAGAACGATAAACCGGCCACCGGCAAACAATCAGCCATTGCCCGGTTTGATCCCGCTCTGTGGACCTTGGCACGAACTGCGGCGAAGGTCGGGATCGAGCCCTTCCGATCAATCCTGCACATGACGCAGGAACTGCTACTTCCAAACACTCTATTAAACCTAAGTCTGCGGCTTCGAGCCAAACGCTTGCATAGCAGCTACGCCACCAACCCGACCGGCGAATGTGATGAATTGGCCCAACAAGGAAAGCCGACGTCCCAAGGGCGTGCTCACGATTGCAGATGACGCGACAGACCAGCCAATGGTTTCGATCAGCACAAAAGCAGTTGGACTTCGGACATGGCACTTTGGGACGCAAGTCAAGCAGAACGCGACAATCGGCGGAAGCCAGGGGCATGCAGGTTCCGCAAAGGGTTTAACTCTCAGCGAATTGCTTCAGTCGTATTGCACGACCTCAATCTCAACCCCATCCGCATCATAGAAATAGAACCGGCGCCCAGGGTCATAGTCGGCATGGCTATGAGCCTCAAACCCGAGGGCTTCAACCTTCGCCTCAACCGCGTCCAGATCATCCACCACGACGCCCAAGTGGTTCATACCGCCGCGGGTTTGGTAACTTGCATCAGCTTTCGGCACTGTCTGATCAGAGTCCGGCCCCCTGTAAACGGCAACGTAGCAATCGTCTGTGCCTACATGGATCGTGTAGCCATTCCCCTTGGCATCGCCTTGCCAGCGGATATGCCAGCCAAAAAGATCGACTAGCATCGCGGCCGTCGCTTGCGGGTCCGAGACAGTGAAGTTGACGTGTTCAAGATAGGCCATGGTTTTGGTTCTCCGTTTGAAAGCGTTGATAACGCAGGATAAGATGCTGGGCTTCGTTTTGTAGTCCGCATCATAGAAACAACCACTCTTAAGATCATGGTCCCAGCCGATATCATCGCGCTTCATTGCCGCCAACGCCTCTGACGTGGCGCGATAGCGCTGCGTATTGTGGGTGAACATGTGATTTCTCTTCTATTGAATGGTCTGCGAATCTGTTTTAATTTCTCAAGTGAACTTGAGGTAAAGGATTGTTTTCATGACCGCAGGATTATCGATCGGCGACCTGTCTGCGCGCACCGGGCTGGCAGTCTCCGCGATCCGGTTCTACGAGACACACGACATCATCAAACCCGTCCGCAACAAGGGCGGACACAGACGCTATGGCCGCCACGACATCAGACGGTTGTCTTTTGTTTTGGCCGCGCAAAAATTGGGATTTTCGCTGGCTGACATCGCGCCGCACCTCCGCCGCCTACCGGATCACAAAGCGCCGTCCAAAGCCGACTGGACCCGTATCGGACGCACTTTTCGGCGCGAGATTGACGCGCGAATTACTGCGATGCAGGACCTGCGTGACAAGCTGGACGGGTGTATTGGATGTGGGTGTCTGAGCTTGAAGTCGTGCGCGCTTTATAATCCTGGTGACATTAAAGGCCGAGAAGGTGCCGGTCCGCGCAATTTGATCGCCGGGTCTAGGATGAGGGGTGATGTTGAGGTTCAAACGAAAGACTGACTAAGGAGAGCTTGGTGCCGCTTGTAGCAAATAGCGGGGTTGAGCCGGGACCTATGATTTTCAGTGATGCAACCAGCCACCGCGCCTCGACAAGTCTTGTTGATGGTCCCTCTGTCGCCAGACCTTCAGTGGCTCAGTGAGCATCAATAGGCGTTCACGTCGTTTGTTGGAAACCTTTCCAAAGTTGATTTCAGCGGGACTGTTGCATTAAGCTGGGATGCTGGCAATTATTGCTGTGAAAGCATTGCTGATATGGCGGGCAAACAGCCGTTCAAGCGCCACCGGTTTCCTGCGGTGGTCATCTTATGTGCCGTTCGGATGTATCTGCGGTATCCACTGTCCTACCAGGATGTGACGGACCTGCTTGCCGAGCGAGGGCTAGATGTCGACCGCTCAACGGTCTTTAGATGGGTTCAGAAGTTTGGACCGGAACTATCCAGACGTGCCAAACGTCATCTCAGCCGCGCAAGCTTAAACCGGTACGTGGATGAAACCTATATTCGTGTTGGCGGTAAGTGGCGTTACCTGTAGAGGGCAATTGATGGCAACGGCCGATTGATCGATTTCCGGCTCACAGCCAGACGCGATGCGAAGGCTGCGAAAGCTTTCCTGAACAAAGCCATCGAACGTGTACGACTGCACCGTCCTGTTTCGATCTGCACAGATAAGGCACCAACATACCGAAAGGTGATCCGTGAGATAAACCATCGCTACGTGGTCAACTGCCGCTAGGCTTTGAAGGAATGCGTGCGATCACTTTGATCTCGAAGTCGAAACCGGCGAGCCAGTTGACACCAATGGCAGTCCAGTTCGGATAGGGCGGCTGCGGGAAGACCTTGCTTTTGACGGCCATGATCGTCTCGAACTGGTTTTCGGGATCGGTATGGAAGGTTGTCACATCGACGATGTTATCGAAGCTGCAACCGCCCGCAGCGAGCATTGCCTCCAGATTGAAAAAGGCCAACCTGACCTGCTTGGCAAAGTCGGGTTCGGGCGCGCCATCGTCGTGGCTTCCCACCTGACCGGACACGAACAGCAGGTCGCCCGACGCGATTGCGGCGGAATATCCGTGCTGTTCGTAGAGGGAATGGCGGTTTGCGGGAAATACTGCTTTGGGTTTGTCACGGGGTTCAACCAACGACGGCTGACATCACTCGGTCAGCACACATGTCGACCGATCAGCCCGATAAAACCACTGTTGGCGGCAACAAAATAGGAAAGACCATGTATCAGTCCCGTCACCAGCGCATTACACCGAAGATGCATTGCGCGCCTTCCAGCAACAGGTAAGGCGTCCTGCATTAAGGGCGGCATCGGCTGCTGACTTGCGGCGGCTTCGCAGAGAACTGACCATTGCATGTGACGCATTAAGAAAAGACGCGATCTCGCCTATTTCTCTAGACACTCAAGAGGATCATTGCCCGAAAGTCTTGGACAAGAAACGGTGCTTTGCCGAATTGTTCGACGCACTACGCCGGGTGCGCTCTGAACTAGCTCGCCGTCAACGACGGTCCGGCGCGTCCTAGAACCTGCGGCTTAGACCCTGCGCACCCGCCATACCAAAACGCCACGGCCAGTCCTGCGCGCACGATATCCCGATCCTCGGTCCGGTCACGACAGCAGGGTCTGGGCCACTGGCGAGGCGCAGCACAAGATCGCGCTGGTCAAAAGGTTGCCCGTCATCGGTCATTCGTACATCCAGTGCCTGACATAACCGCCCCGGTCCCGCACAAAGCGGACCGGAAGTGCGCCGTTCCTCCATCAGCCCGATGCCGGTTTCGGGGCGAATTGCGCGGATCAGGACGGCTTCGCCGGGGCGACCGACGACATTCAGGCAAAGATGGATTCCGTAAGATCGGTAGACATAGGCATGACCGGCAGGACCGAACATCGCCTTATTCCGAGGTGTCGCGCCGCGAAAGCTGTGCGACGCGGGATCATGCGCTGCATAAGCTTCAGTTTCGATGATTGTGCCGCCGGTGCCACGGATCTCAAGGTATGCTCCGATCAGCGCACGGGCCAATGCGCAGGCATCCAGATCAGACAAAAAACGAGGGCTAACGCTCATTTCGGTCTCACTGCAGTTGACGTGATCTGCGCACAATTTCTTGCGCGCAGATCCAAGCGTCATAACAGGTCTCACAGTTCGGCAATGTCAATCCTAGGCAGTAAACTGATCTTCCCGCTCCCACACCCGAAGGCTGCGACATGCGTCAAGCAAGTCACTTGCAGAAACGGCGTCAGTCAGCGCGAAAATCCCGTCATCGTCATCCCGCGACAGCCCGCAAGCGTCCAGCAGATCGTCCACCGCCGCGCTGACGCCGATGAACTTGCAATGCACATAGGCATCGTTCAGGAAATCAATCGCGGCAGGTGATGACGCAAGGTTGTCGTCACCGGGGATGATCGCGACTGCATCAAACAACACCGAAGGTGCGCCGCCGATCTGGTCGGTGACCGGATGCAGATCGCCCTTGCTGCAGGTCGCACCGCCGATCCGTGGCGCAACGACGCGCAACACAGCCCCGGCATCAGCCACCGCCTGTTCCAGTGCCTTCAACAGCGCGCCGTCAAAACCATCGCTGATCATCACGCCGACAATCCTGCCCTTGAAATTATTCGCGGGCGTCAGCTGGATGCTCAGCGCCGGTGACGCTGAAAGGTCTGTCTGCGTCGGTTGCGCCGCAGGGGCAGGAGCTGGTATTTCGGTGATACCCAACCTGTCGCAGGCA
>JAFPBO010000048.1 GCA_017390475.1 Loktanella sp. | reverse complement strand
GCCACAAAATCGAGAACAGCTTCGCCCGGCTCAAGGACTGGCGGCGCGTCGCAACGCGCTACGACAGGTGCCCCAAGGTCTTCCTGTCAGCATGCGCATTGGCCGCCGTCATCATGTTTTGGTTATGAATCCTGACCCTAGATAGACTGTCTCTCGCTTCGCATAATTTACGATTATGATCTGATTCCTTCCCATGGGTCGCAAACTCTGTGCTATCGTCAGACTGATCCGTTGAGTAGCGGTCGCTGTAAACGTTTTGTTTAACAAGTTGTTTTGTTCAACTTTATCCGGGTGTTTAAGAGTCCGGTTCATTTTATGAATGGTGAATTACACAATGCATATAAATCGCTTGAAACTTCTCGGGGCTGTGACAGTCTCTTTGGTCGCTGCCGCAAAGACAGCATTGGTCATTGGCTTTTCTGGCGGGCTGTCGTCGGTGACAATACCCTCAGGAATGATGATCTTTACCGGGTTGTGGCTGTTGACTGCTGCGGTCGCTGTCGGCGGCTTTACCGCCGTCCGGAGTTGCGTCGAAACCAGCCGACGGTCCAGGATATTGACGCACATCGGAAAAGAACCGGGCAAGGAAAACCTGATCGAAGCCCATGCACAGGCCTGGGGATTGACCAAGGCCGAAACGGATATTGCGATCATGGTCGTCAAGGGATTTTCAAACACTGAAATCGCCGCGATGCGTGGCAGTGCGTTGCAGACCGTCAAAACGCAGATGAGTGCGATTTACCAGAAGTCCGGGCTTGATGGCCGCTATCAGCTGCTGGCCTATATTACCGACGAAGTCTGCGAAGCATCGAAAGCGACGTCGCAGGGCGCTATCCCTGATGCCGTGGCACTGCGCCGCCGCAAACCAAATGAGCGGGCTTTTCAGTAACCCGATTTCATCCACACCATCCTGACCGCGCTTTTCACAGCGTGGCAGTCGGTGTTTTCGCGCTCTGAACTAAAAACAGGCACTTTCAGACCGAATAACGCGATTGATTAGCGGAACCATGCTCACAGTTCTGCGTTTCGTTGCAACTGCTTGCGCTTTGCTGCAGTGCCGCATTATGTGCAGAATTGATGGGTCGCTATGCAGAATCGCTGCAATCTGCAGCGCAAGCCTTAAAAATGAGCCGCTCTAAGGACTGATATGACGTTTTCGACACTGATGAACCGGCGGACTCTGTTGAAAGGGACCGCTGCAACCACGGCAATGATGATCGCTGGTCGTGGGATGGGCCAAGACGACACGTTGCCAGATGCCACAGCGCAGCCGGAACCTTTCTCTTTCCAGATGCTTGTCGAACTGGCGCAGGCAAAGGCGCTGGAGCCCTATGTCGAGGCCGAACGGCTTGAAGGCTTCTTAGGAGCACTTGATTACGATGATTACCGGCTGATCCGCTTCAGGGCTGATCATGCCCGTTGGGCCGATACTGATGCGCCGTTTCACGTCCATGCGTTCCACACCGGCTGGCTGTTTGGCGAACCTGTGAAATTGTTCGAGGTCACGCGCGACGCCGATGATGCGACCGCGACGCCGATGATGTTTTCGACTGATGATTTTGAATATCTCAATGAACTCGCCGACCGGGTGCCGGCACATGCGGAACTTCCCGGTGTTGCGGGTTTCCGGCTGAATACAGCGCTGAACCATCCTGAACGTTTCGATGAACTGGTGTCGTTTCTTGGGGCAAGCTATTTCCGTGCCTTGGGCCGAGACAGCCGTTACGGGCTAAGCGCGCGTGGACTTGCGCTGAATACGGCGGGTCCGGTGCCTGAAGAATTCCCCCGTTTCACGCGCTTTTACCTCGAACGTGATCCCAATGGCGCTGCCGAAGCGATTGTTTACGCGCTGATGGACAGCCCCAGCGTGACTGGTGCTTACCGCTTTGCGATCCGCCCCGGCGATACCACCGAAATGGACGTGACTGCCCGGCTGTTTTTCCGCGCGGATGTGGCCGAAATGGGGATCGCTCCGCTGACATCAATGTTCCTGTATAACGGGATCAATCGCGCCGGGTTTGATGACTATCGTCCTCGTGTCCATGACAGTGACGGTCTGCGGATCGTGCAGCGCGGCGGTGATGTGATCTGGCGTCCACTGAACAATCCCGCCAGGCTGGCCGGGTCTTATTTCGCCGAAACCGGGCCGGTCAGTTTTGGCCTGCACCAGCGTGAACGCGATTTCGAAAATTATCAGGACGCCGAAGCACATTACGAAATGCGCCCGTCACTGGAGGTTATCCCGACCAGCGATTGGGGCCCGGGCTATATCAGGCTGATCGAAATCCCGACGGATCTGGAAGTGAACGATAATATCGTTGCCTATTTCATACCCGAAGGTGATGTAAAAGCAGGCGACGCGCGGGAATTCTCTTATCAGCTGCGCTGGGGCGATCTGCCTGAAAGCGCGACCGCCGATCTGGCCCATGTGGTCGAGACACGGGCCGGGGCGGGTGGCGTGTCTGGCGTGGTCAATGCCGCGAACAAGCGCAAATTCGTCATTGATTTCAAAGGCGGCTTTCTGTCCCGGTTGACGGCTGAGGATGATGTGGCACCTGTTGTCAGCGTAAATGGCGGCGCATTAGTCAGCGTGACGCTGGGGCCGGTCGATGACGGCGCTATCTGGCGCATGGTGCTGGACGTGACGGCGGATGACGGCGGACTTGTGGAACTTTCGGCGCATGTCGCGGGTTATGGACGCAAGCTTACTGAAACCTGGATCTATCAGTGGATCAAAAATGAGGCGTGACGTCATGTCCGGACAAGACTTCAACATCGAACGTATGATTGCAGTGATTGGCGCGCCCCCGGCGGCGCCGCTTGTGATGATGCGTCAGCAACTGGAGCGGGAAAAAGACACAGCATTGCATGGTCTGTTGCTGCGCCTGCTCGGGGCGTTTTCGCCCAAAGCGGGTCAATAACACAACATGACAATCGTGCCACCGGTCAGCCGCAGTGCCAATGCTGCCCGCACCGTGGCACTGACCGCCAGCGTTCTGGCTGCCATTGCCGCGTTTTCGTTGTTCCTGCGGTTCGGTGCAGCCGACGGGCTGGACAAGATCGATGTAGTCCGCAGTTTTTTCATGCTGATCGCCACCTTCTGGCTTGGCTGGGGGGCGATGCAGGCGCTGTTGGGCTTGACGACCCGGGCACGGGCACCGGAGATCGACCGCGTTCAGCCGCTGACATCGCGTATCGTCGTGCTTGTCCCCATCTACGAAGAAGACCCGATTGCCACATTTTCACGGATCGCTGCGATGGATATGTCGCTGGCGACGACCGGGCAGGGCGATCATTTCGATTTTGCCATCCTGTCGGACACCCGTGACGATTTCGTTGCTGCGCGTGAACGCCTTTGGTACCTGCGCCTGCTGCGGGACCGGGACGGACAGGGGCGGATATTTTACCGGCGGCGCGCGGCCAACACCGGCAAGAAAGCCGGCAATGTCGAGGATTTTATCCAATCCTCTGGCGCGGCCTATGAATTTGCGATCATCCTTGACGCCGACAGCCTGATCGAAGGCGACACGATGGTCGAAATAGCCCGCCGGATGCAGGCAGATCCAAAACTGGGATTACTGCAGACCTTGCCGCGCATCATTCTGGCGCGGTCGCGGTTTGGCCGCGCGATGCAGTTTTCCACAGCGTTCAATTCACCGGTCTTTGCGCGTGGTCTGGCGATGATGCAAGGGCAGACGGGGCCATTCTGGGGGCATAATGCGATCATCCGGGTGCGCGCCTTTGCGCAGAGCTGCGGTCTGCCAGTACTGGCCGGAAAACCGCCCTTTGGTGGCCATATCCTGAGCCATGATTACGTAGAGGCAGCGCTGCTGGCGCGGGCCGGGTGGACGGTCCGGCTGGATGATGACCTTGAGGGCAGTTTCGAGGAAGGGCCGGAAAACATTGTCGATCACGCCAAACGCGACCGGCGCTGGTGTCAGGGCAATCTGCAACATACGCGTCTGCTGTTCGCCCCCGGTCTGCGGGGGTGGAGCAGGTTTGTCTTTGTTCAGGGGATACTGTCTTATCTGGTGTCGATCTTCTGGCTGGGCTTTTTGCTGGCCAGCATACTCGCGCCTGCCTTTGGCCCGCCGACAGTCTATTTCCCGACCCAATACTGGCCGATGCCGGTCACGCCGCCGGATGAAACGACGCTGGCGATCGGACTGATCATCGGAATTTTCGGTATGCTGGTCCTGCCGAAGTTGATGATCGGGGCAGATGCGGTGCTGCGGGGCCGCACCAAGCGTTTCGGCGGCCTGTGGCCTGCCACAGTATCTGCCATGACAGAACTTTTGCTGTCTTCGATTACCGCGCCGATCCTGATGATGTATCAGACCCGGTCGGTGTTTCAGGTTCTGTTGGGTCGCGATGGCGGCTGGCCGGCACATGACCGAGGCGATGGCGGGTTGCGGGTTTCAGATGCATTCGCCGCCTGCTACTGGATCGTCATTCTCGGCCTCGCAGGGCTTGCGCTGGCATCGGTGTTGTCTTCATCGCTGATCCCTTGGCTGTTGCCGGTAACGCTGCCGATGGTGCTGTCGCCCTTCATCATTTCATGGCTGTCCCGTCCCGGGCACCCGACCCTGTTCCTGACCCCAGAAGAGCTGTCGCCGGCGCCGGTGATGCAATTGCGCGCCGAGGTTTTGGACCAGTGGCAGGCGGGCAACGTTGATGAACAGCCCGAGCTTGTCAGTGGTCGTCTACAGCATGTCTGACGCACCAGGGTCGCGTGACCCGAAACTGCCGGGCAACGGTGCCGGGTCTAGCCGCGACCCACGGCTAGACGTATTTCGCGGGCTGGCGCTGGTGATGATTTTCATCAACCATGCGCCGCGTAATTATCTGGAAAATTTCACCAACCGCAATTTTGGTTTTTCCGATGCGGCAGAGGCTTTTGTCTTCATGTCGGGTATCGCGGCCGGGATCGCCTATTCCGGCGACTTCCGGCGTGGTGACCCGGTGCAGGGTGTCACCCGTGTGCTGCGCCGGGTCTGGACGTTGTATCAGGTTCATATACTGCTGACAGTGCTGGCCATCGCGATCGCCGCTGCCGCAGCACATTGGTTCGGCGCACCAGAGATGATGCGCAAACATGGTATCTGGACGTTGATCCGCGATCCTCTAGGCTTTTTGATCGGTGTACCACTGCTTGGCCATCAGATTGGCTATGTGAATATCCTGCCGCTTTACCTTGTGCTGCTGCTTCTCGTGCCGCCGGTGATCTGGGGGGCGATGCGCTGGCCGTTGGCCGTTCTCGGCATATCGGTGGTGGTCTGGTTTACGGCAGGCGTGTTGCGGATCAATTTCCCCAATTACCCGCAGCAGGGGGGCTGGTTTCTCAACCCTTTCTCCTGGCAATTGCTGTTTATCGTTGGCGTGCTGACCGGTGTGGCGCATAAAGTCGGCAAGCGCTATGTGCCTGTCCTGCCCTGGCTGCAATGGCTGACCGGTGGGTTCTTGTTGCTGTCGCTGGTGTGGATGCAATGGCCCGCCTTTGCAGTGATCATGCGCGGGGGCCTTGGGGCCGCGCAAGACGCGGGCGTGCCTTGGGTGATCACCGGTTTCAACAAGACCTATCTGGCCGCACCGCGCCTGCTGCACATCCTTGCGCTGGCCTATTTCCTGTCGAGCTTCGCTGCCGTGCGGCAGGCTTGCCACAGTGTCGTGGCGGCCCCGGTTGCACTGCTGGGGCAGCAAGCCTTGCCGGTCTTTGCGCTTGGCACCGTGCTGGCCTTCGCGATTCAGTCGGTCAAGACCGTGACGGGGCAGGATATCATCCTGGACACGGCGATGATCGGTGGCGGTCTGCTGGCGCAGCTTGCGCTGGCGGCCGCCAAACAATATTGGCCGAAACGCCGCGCAACATAATGTCAGAATGCCGCTTGCGCCTGCTGCCGCGGGTTCGAGACATGGCGCGGGCGGCGGCGAGATTGTCTTGCGCCATCACCTCGGGCAGCGCTAGTTCACCGCGCAATACAGGCATGATCCGACGAAGCCGAGGGATAGCCTTAGACAATGATTTACCGGCGCCAGCGGGTCCAGTCATTGACCGAGCCTGCAAAGACATTGATATCCACTGGACCGCGCACACCGGGAACCAGCCCGGTGCCAGTATATTGCCAGAACGACCAGCGTTGCTCGGGGTAGATCGTAGACGGATGGCCCGCGACCGAACGCAGCCAGAATTCGGTTCCTGGCAGGGTGCCGATCCCGGTCTCGCGGTAGAAATCGACCGTCGTGTAGATCACCGGGCGCTGGCCATAATGTGCTGTCAGGATATCAAGGAAACGTGTCGCCTCGGCCCGGACGGTTGCCGCATCGGGGCGCAACCGGCAGGTGGGTGACCGGTGGTTCCATTCCAGGTCCAGCACTGGCGGCAAAGCGGCAGAGTCACGCGGCACATGCTGAATGAACCATCGCGCCTGTTCCTCGGTCGGGCGACAGAAGTAATAAAAATGATAGGCTCCGCGCGGCAGACCGGCGCGGGCCGCGCCTTGCCAATTGTCGGGAAAGGCGGGATCGACCAGATCGCCGCCTTCGGTCGCCTTGATATAGGCAAAGGCTATGCCCGCGTTCCGCACCGTCGGCCAGTCGATCGGCCCCTGCCAGCGCGACACATCAATGCCGTGAACCGCATAGGCAGAGGGCGCGCGCCCATCCCAGGGGTGTGGATTGGCGTCTCCGAAATTGGGAAAGCTGACAGTGACAGGCCGCGTCGTGGCCACTGCCGCCTCGACCCGCGTGGCGGCAGGTGGTGCGGGATAGTCATCGCGAACCGCGCCGGTGCAAGCGACAAGAAGCAAAGGCAAGAGCGCCTTCAGATAATGAAAAGCTGAAAACCGCATCGCGCCCTGACCTGCCTGAGTAGGTGCCATCTTTGCCAATGAGGTGCGGCGATGTCACGAAAGTAACGCAACGCACTGATCAACTCCGCGCGAGTCGTGGCTGTGGCGGGTCAGGGGAAGAGTCTCGATGGACGATCCTGCCCTTAGACCTTATAGCAATTGAGACGCGGCACCTGATCGAGGGATCCTTGCGTCTACGTTTTCCGATCGAGCCTGTTTGGGGTTTTCCGCAGAGAGACCGGCAAGGGTGGATCGGTCGAAATGCCTTAACAAAGTCCGGAATACGACCGAGTGAGAACATGCTGAGATGATAGATTATCCAACAAACAGAGATGTTTATACCGCATCCCGTCTGTCTGTTGCACCCATGATGGACTGGACTGACCGGCATTGTCGAATGTTGCACCGGCTGATGTCGCGGCACGCGCTGCTTTATTCCGAGATGGTTACGGCTCCTGCGGTGATCCATGGCGACCGCGACCGGCTGATCGGGTATGATCCGGCGGAACATCCGGTTGCCTTGCAGCTGGGCGGGTCGAATCCGCAGCAATTGGCGCAGGCGGCGCGGATCGCAGCGGATATGGGCTATGCAGAGGTGAACCTTAATTGTGGCTGTCCGTCGGATCGGGTGCAGTCGGGGTCCTTCGGGGCGGTTCTGATGGAAAACCCGGCGCTGGTCGCCGATTGCGTGGCGGCGATGATCGCCGCTGTTGATATTCCGGTCACTGTCAAATGCCGGATCGGCGTCGATGATCAGTTTCCGACGGAGGTACTGCCCGATTTCATCGCTCGGGTCTCGGCTGCCGGGGTGGACCGGTTTTCGATCCATGCCCGCAAGGCGTGGCTGCAGGGCCTCAGCCCAAAGGAAAACCGTGATATTCCGCCGTTGGATTACGACCTTGTCATCGCGATGAAAGCGCTGTTTCCGCATCTGCATCTTTCAGTGAATGGCGGTATTACCTCGCTGGACCAGGCGCAGAGGTTTCTGGAGCTTGGGCTTGACGGGGTGATGATCGGGCGCGCCGCCTATCATACGCCCTGCGATATTCTGCTTGATGCAGATGCTCGTATCTATGGTAACCCTCGCGGGAGTAGCGCTGAAGATATCGTGCATCTGATGCTGCCTTATATCGCGGACCATCTGCAGCATGGTGGCCGACTGGGCCAGATCACCCGCCATATGCTGGGGATGTTTCAGGGGCGTCCGGGGGCCAAGGCCTGGCGGCGGCATCTGTCCGAGAATGCGCATCTGGACGGGGCGGGGCCCGATACCGTGCTGGCCGCACTGGCATATGTGACGGAAAAGGCAGCCTGATCCGCCGGTCGCGGGGCGCTGTTCAGGTCTCTGGTCTTTGCCTGCGCCCGGGTGTAGCGATAACCAAATCAGGCGGGGGGAGATGACGATGTCAGAGACGATGCTACTGGTCCAGATGACCATATTTCTGCTGGTAATCGGGGCCTTTGCCGGTGTTCTGGCCGGGCTTTTGGGCGTTGGCGGCGGAATCGTACTGGTGCCTGCGTTTTTCTATGCGTTTTCGGGGCTGGGCTATGACAGCCCGCAATTGATGCAGATGTGTCTGGCGACATCGCTGGCAACGATCATCGTCACCTCGGCCCGGTCGGTGCTGGCGCATCACCGCAAAGGCGCTGTGGAATGGGATGTTCTCAAGACATGGGCACCCGGTATTGCCCTCGGTGCCCTGATCGGGGTGTTGGTTGTCGCTTCGTTGCGGTCGGATACTTTGCAGGCAATCTTTGGCATTATGGCGGCGCTGGTCGCGCTTTATATGATCTTTGGCAAAAGCGAATGGCGGCTGGGTGCGGTGATGCCGGGCGGGATTGTGCGCGCGACGTTGTCGCCGATCATCGGCTTTCTGTCGGTGCTGATGGGGATTGGCGGCGGGTCGTTCGGGGTGCCGACGATGACCTTGTTCGGCGTGCCAATCCACCGGGCCGTGGCAACGGCGGCGGGTTTTGGCGTGATCATTGCATTGCCATCGGCGGTTGCTTTTCTGTTCGTCGAGATGGAGGTCGCTCCCCCGTTCACCATTGGCGCGATCAATATCGCTGCTTTTGTTCTGGTCATCGCGATGACGCTGATCACCGCACCATTTGGAGCAAGGTTGGCGCATTGGATGGACCCCAAGCCATTGAAGCGGTTCTTTGGTGCCTTTCTGACTCTTGTCGCGTTGAACATGCTGCGCAAGGCGCTTGGGTATTAGGACGTTTCACCGCGACGCTGACGGTAATCTGTCAGGGTCTTGCCTGCCTCGCCCACGAACAGGCTGGGCAGAACCCGCAGCGCGGTGATCTGATCAACGCGGATCACATCGAAATCACGGCGCTTTTCGCACCAGACCACACAGGTCCAAAGCCGCCCCCAGTAATCCAGCTCCAGCGGTCTGACGGTCCGTGCCTCGCCTTGCAGGGTCAGTTCCAGTTTCTGACGCGCGCGCACCGCCTGCCGCATTCTAGGCAGATGCTGAAAGCCGCGCGCCGCTTCGGCAAAGGGGTAGACCGCGAAACCATATTTTGCGGGGGCAGCACTGGGGTTTTCCGGCATGACCGCATCGAGTTTCGCCAATAGCTGTCTGGCGGCCTGCGCCAGTTCCGCATCATCGGCGGCGCCGACTGCAGACAGGCCCAGATGCAGCGCCTCGACCTCTGTCAGGGTCAGGTTCAGCGGCGGCAGGGTGATCGCCGCTGTCACGCGATAGCCGATGCCGCGTTCACCGGAAATCGGCACGCCAGAGGCGGCGAGTGTTTCCATATCGCGGTAGATCGTGCGCAGTGACACGTCTACCGCCTGCGCAAGATCCTGCGCGCGGTGCAGCGTGCCGTCGCGCAGGATCTGGACCAATTGCATCAATCTGTCGGCGCGGCGCATCAGGATTCCCTTTTGATACCGGTTTTATGCCATTTTTCTGACAACTGACAGTTCTTTGTCACAAAACACGCATTCCCTTTGCAAAAAAGGGGTTTGCGTCACGCAAAATTGTGAATTGCTGCTTTCCTTGCCGGAAAAAGCGGCCTATCTGAGATCTATTGATGACACGAGGCGGACCCCGCCAGAGGAGAGAGACATGCTCAATAATATCGGCCTACCCGGCCTTCTTTTGATCGCGATTGTCGTGCTGGTCCTGTTTGGGCGCGGCAAGATTTCCAGCCTGATGGGCGAAGTCGGCAAAGGTATCACGGCTTTCAAACGCGGCGTCGATGACAGCAAAAAAGAGCTGGACGACAGCCTCGCAGAGCCGCGCGATGTGACCCCGGCAGACGAAAAAACCAAAGACAAAGTCTGAATTTCATCCTGAAGGGATAGCCAGCCATGTTTGGTCTCGGCATGAGCGAAATGGTGCTGATCGGCATCGTGGCCCTGATCGTGATCGGGCCAAAGGATTTGCCCGGCATGTTCCGCACCCTGGGCCAGTTCACCGGCAAAGCCCGCAGTATGGCGCGTGAATTTTCCCGCGCAATGGAAGCGGCGGCAGACGAATCGGGGATCAAGGACCTGTCCAACACGATCCGTGCCGCCTCTGACCCCAAGAAATTCGGGACCGATGCGCTGAAGAACGCAACCGGCTTTTCCAAGGCACCGAGTGGCGACGCGATGCCCGGCAGTCGTGAAGAGGCGATGGCCAAAGCTGCCGGTCACAATCGAACTGATCCTCTGGCCAGTGACCCGCATGAAACCGCCGCCCGCGCCAAAGTGCCCGCCAAGCCGGAAGCGGGTGCAAAGCCTGCCGCAGCTGCCAAAACGGATGCGACAAAAACCGCTGCCGCATCGACCAAGCCGAAACCGGCAGCCGCTGCCGCCAAGCCCAAAGCGACCGCTGCAGCCAAACCTGCCGCTCCGCGCAAACCGGCCACCCGCAAAGCGGCACCCGCCAAGTCAGAGGATAACGCATGACTAGCAGTGATGAGATTGACGACAGCTCTGCCCCGTTGATCGAACATCTTGCAGAGCTGCGGACGCGGCTGATCTGGTCGGTGCTGGCGTTTATCGTCGGCATGGTGATCTGCTTTTTTGTCTGGAACCCGCTGTTCAACTTTCTGACCTTGCCCTTGTGTGATGCCCTGGCCGCGCGCAACCAATCCTGCGACCTGCAATTCATCGCATTGGAGGAAGGTTTCTTTGTCGCGATCTCGATCTCTTTACTGGGCGGTCTGGTGTTGGGGTTCCCGATCATTTCTTATCAGTTGTGGCGTTTTGTGGCGCCGGGCCTGTATAAAAGCGAACAGGGTGCGTTTCTGCCGTTCCTTGTTGCATCGCCATTCATGTTTTTCCTGGGTGCGGCTTTTGCCTATTACGTCATCACGCCGCTGGCATTTGGGTTCTTCCTTGGCTTTCAGCAGCCCGGCACGCTGATCACAGGAACAGAGGGCAGCACGCAGGCGGCCGGTATTCTGTTTCAGGGTTCGGCCAAGGCCTATCTTAGCCTGACGATCAAATTCATCGTGGCTTTCGGTTTGTGTTTCCAGCTGCCGGTCCTGCTGACGCTGATGGGCAAGGCTGGTCTGGTCTCGGCGCGTGGTCTGCGTGGCACCCGCAAATATGCGGTGGTCGGTATCCTTATTGTTGCGGCGCTGGCGACACCGCCCGATGTGATTTCGCAAGTGATCTTGTTTGTTGTGGTTTACGGCCTTTACGAAATCTCTATTCAACTGGTCGCACGTGTTGAACGCAAACGCGAAGCCAAGCTGCGTGCTGAAGGATTGTGGGATGACGATCTGCACGGTGATGGTGCCATGGATGACGGCGAGCCGAAAGCATGACCGATGAGGTGTTGAAGCGGATCGCCGAGGCTTTGGAAAGGATGCATCCCGCACCCGGCACAGTACCCGATTTCAACGCCGCCGCCGCATTCGTCTGGCACACAGCGCCCGACCGGTTGGAACCGGTGATGCGGATAAACCGGATTGATGTGTCCTTGCTGGTCGGTGTGAACCGGTCGCGTGATACCTTAATGGAAAATACAGCCCGGTTTGCGGCAGGGTTGCCCGCGAACAACGCCCTGCTATGGGGCGCGCGTGGCATGGGAAAATCCAGCCTCGTCAAGGCGGTCCATGGCGCTTTGCAGGCGGAACATCCGGATTTGAAACTGGTCGAGGTACAGCGAGAGGACCTGCCCAGCATCAGCCGCTGCCTCAATCTGCTGCGTGGCGCTGATGCGCGGTTCATCCTGTTTTGCGACGATCTGTCCTTTGGCCATGATGATGCGCATTACAAATCGCTCAAAGCGGTGCTCGATGGCGGGATCGAGGGGCGGCCAGATAATGTCGTGCTCTATGCCACGTCCAACCGACGCCACCTGATGCCGCGCGATATGATCGAGAATGAACGCTCTACCGCGATTTCCCCTTCAGAGGCGGTAGAAGAGAAAGTGTCATTGTCGGATCGGTTCGGGCTTTGGCTGGGCTTTCATCCCTGCGATCAGGACGAGTATCTGGCAATGATCCGGGGCTATGGTGACGCCTACGGTGTGGACATCGACGACGCCACGCTGCGGGCAGAGGCGATTGAATGGCAGGCCACACGCGGCAGCCGGTCGGGACGTGTCGCCTGGCAATATTTCACTGATCTGGCCGGGCGGCAGGGCGTGAAACTGCCCTAAGATGGACAGCGATCCACCTGATCTGCCCTAGGGCAGGTAGTCCGCCGGATCAACGCTTTGCAATCCGCGCCGGACTTCGAAATGCAGAAAGCTCGGGTTGCCAGCACGCACTTTGCCGATCGTCTGACCGCGTGTGACGCTGCTGTCCTTCTGCACAGTCAGATTGTCCATCTGCGTATAGACCGTCAGCAGCCCGTCGGCATGCCGGATCACGACGATGGACCCGCCAGATGTATCGGTAGTGACCGCTGCCACCGTCCCGGCATCTGCGGCGCGCACATCGGTACCGGCGGGCACGCCGAAATCGACACCTTCATTGCTGCCTGCGGCATAGGCGCGGATGATACTGCCCTGCACCGGTGCAGCCAGACGGCTGGAGCTGGCTGCCGGTGCCGGTGTCGTCGTGCCCAAGTCCGGGGCCTGCGGTGTTGCCACCGGTGCCGTCGTCGTCGCGTCAGGCAGCGGGGTAGAGGCGCTGGGGGGCGTCGGTGTCGGCGATCCGGCACCGGGTGCCGTTACGGCAGGCTGAGCAGTGCGCACAGGCGCTGCAGCATTGCCGCGCGGGATCAGCAGATACTGCCCTTCACGGATCGAGAATTCGGAATTCAGCCCGTTCCATTCCGCAATCGCAGTAACCGGCACATCATAAAGCCGTGCGATAGAAAAGGCGGTTTCTCCACGTGCGACCTGATGGCGGATGGGCTCTGCACCCGCTGGGGCGGCGGCGGGCGCGGGGGCAGGGGCCGCGGCGCCATTTGCTGGGGCCAGCGGTGTGGCTGTGATCGGCCCACCAGCCGCATCTGCCCGGTCCAGCGCCGAGGTCGCGACAGCGGCCACATCAAACGGCTGCAACGCGCCTTGCGCTCCCAATCCTGTGCCGGCGGCAGGTTCCGCCACACGCCCTGGAAGCGCCACGATTTCGTCACGGCGCAGGATCGCGTCGACCTCCACCCCATTGTACAGCGCCAGTTCATTGGCATCGAGCCCAAGCCGCGCGGCAATGCTGCGGATCGTATCGTCACGCTGCGCGACCACAACCTGATAGGTCGGATAGGATATCACCCCGCGTTCATCCGGGCGCGGCCGGTCAGACACCTGCTGCACGGCACCGGCCGTGCTGAACCCATTGCCAAGGTCGCGCAGATCCGCATCCATCCCCTGACAAGCGGCCAATGCGGTCGCTGCCACGCCGGTCAGCAGAATTGTTCTGATGTAGCTATGCCCTTGGGTCATCCTACCGCTCCTTGTGCCGGGTCGCCCCTGATTGCTGCGGCGATACCATATTTTGTGAGAGTTTACTCTTGTCCGAGCCCTTCAAGCAAGGGCACAAACCTGACAGCCCGCAATTCGTCATATTCATAGCCAGTGTCAAGCCTTGTGACGCGGATCAGGCTTTGCACGGCATCTGATTGCCCGACCGGCAGCACCATGATCCCGCCAATGCGCAGCTGCGCTAGCAAAGGCCCTGGCGGGTCTTCGGCTGCGGCGGTCAGCAGGATCCGGTCAAACGGCGCCTGATCGGCCAGACCAAAACTACCATCTGCCGTGAAGGTGGTGATATTGGCAATTTGCTGCTTGGCAAAGACCGCGCGGGCACCCTCGACCAGCCGCCGGTAGCGGTCGATGGTATAAACGCGGCGGGCCAGCTTGCTAAGGATCGCGGCCTGATAGCCGGACCCGGTACCGATCTCTAACACCTTGTCGCGGGGGTTGATCTGCAAGGCCTGCGTCATCAGTCCGACGACAGAAGGTTGCGAGATGGTCTGGCCGCAGGCGATAGGCAATGGCATGTCTTCATAGGCGCGTTCGGCAAAGATACCGCGCACAAAATCGGCGCGGTCAACCTGTTCCATGGCGGTCAAGACGCGGGCGTCGGTCACGCCCTTGCTGCGCAGGGTATAGAGGAATTGCATCTTGGTGTCCGCGTCAAACGTCACTTCAAAGCCTCTTGCAGGGGGTCAAGCATCGCAAGGTCGGTCAGATCAGCCCGCATCGGCGTGACCGAGATATAGCCATCCAGATTAATCGCCGCATCTGATCCGGGTGCCGTGGCTACATCCTGCGCGCCGCCGCGCATCCACAAAAACCGCCGCCCGCTGGGGGAGGTCTGCGCCTCGGCAGAAAAATGGGTACCACGGCGAAACCCTTGCGGCGCGGCGCGGCTGCCTTTGACATCATCCGCCGCAACCGGGGGAAAATTGACGTTGTAGAACAAGCGGTAATCAGCATCATCCCAAAGCGCGCTGTTCAGCAGTTTACGCACAATATCCGCGCCATGACGGGCCGCAGCCTCGAACGGATCGTCCAGTTGTGCATTGCCGGGGCCGAAATATTGCGACAGGGCGATGGCGGGCAGGCCTTGCAGGGCTGCCTCCATCGCGCCGCCGATCGTGCCGGAATACAGGGTATTCTCAGCTGCGTTATTGCCCCGGTTCACACCGGACAACACCAGATCAGGGCGCGCATCCACCATCACATCGTAAAGCCCGGCAATCACGCAATCCGCAGGCGACCCTTCTGCGGCAAAGCGGCGGGGGGCAAGTTCGGCGATCATCGTGGGGTGGGTATAGCTGATGCAGTGGCCGACGCCGGATTGTTCAAAGGCGGGGGCCACGGTCCAGACTTCGCCCGCAGGACCAGCGATCTGTTGCGCGATCTTTGTCAGCACGGCCAGTCCCGGTGCATTGATGCCGTCGTCATTGGTGATCAGAATACGCATATGTCGCCCCTTTTGTTGGCCAATACCTAGGCGAGCGGGGGCAAGGCGGCAAGCCGCAGTGCCCGTCGCAAGCCGTGCTTTTGTGCTTTGTGACCCAAAGACCCCAGACCGGGGTCGGGCAGGCCGGTCAGCCTGCCAGAATTCCGGGCAACAGCCGCGTGGCCTCTGCCATCGGGTCGGCCAGCTTGCTGCGATCCTCGCCTGGGTAAAACCTTGCGCGGGTGGCGGTGGGCATCGGTTTTGGTGTCACGATCTGCACCAGCGGGCCGGTTCTTGCGCTTTCGGCCTGCCAGGACCTGGCCAGTGCGATCTGTGCCGCCTTGGTCGCGCCGTAAGCGCCGAAAAACTGTTGCCCTGCGCGAGGATCGTCAAAGAACACCGCACGCCCGTCATGGCCCAGCAGCGGGCTGACATAGGCGATCAGGCGGGCTGTCGCCTCGATATTGATTGCGATGGATTTAGTCAGGTCCTTCGGCCCGATATGGCCGGCAGGGGCCAAAGGTGCGGCGTGGATCGCAGGATGCAGCCAAAGATCAAGCTTTCCCCAGCGGTCAAAAACCCCGCGGCACAATTGCTGCATGGCGGCATCGACGGTGATATCCATCGGTGCCAGCGTTGCCGCGCCACCGGCGGTCTGAATCGCGTCATCAAGCTCTTCCAGCGCGCCCACGGTCTTGGCCACGGCGATGATATGATGGGTGGGGGCAAGGGCGCGGGCGAGGGCTGCGCCAAGGCCGCGCGATGCGCCTGTGATCAATGCAATCTTTGTCATGGCGGGGGTGTCTGACGAACGCGGCCCGGCGTCAAGAGGGATCAGTCAAGCCTTGGCATATACACCGCAGAGGTCACCCCGTCGGCCCCGGTCAGCAGTACCTGCGTGTCGCCGATGGCGGTAACTGTGACGCCCAAGGTGCGCATTCCCGGCACGATCCGGGCGACCTGCCCATTCGCGGCGCGGATCAGGGCGGCAGGACCTTCGTTTGTCGAAAACAGACCGATCAATGTCAGGCTGTCAAGATCAAGCGCATCAGGTGTGGTGGCCTGCTCTTCGGCGGGCGACAAATCAGGCTGGGTCATAACAACGTCACTCTGCAATTTCGGTTCCACGCGATTTGGCAGAAAAGTACACAAAATAAAAGCCTGTGGCAGAAATGCCCAGTCAGACTGGCCATAAATTGCCTGTCGCCCGCGCTGTTATGCGGCGGCTGTCTTGGTCTCGAACCCCTGTTCGATCATGTCCGAAGGTGCCACCGGATATTCACCCGAGAAACAGGCGTCACAATAGGCCGGCGATTTGGGGTCGCGCCCATTCGCTTCGCCCACGGCGCGGTAAAGCCCGTCGAGCGAGATGAACTTCAAGCTATCCACCCCGATGTGATCGCGCATTTCATCCTCGGTCATGGTCGCCGCCAGCAATTTGTCGCGCTGCGGTGTGTCTACGCCATAAAAACAAGGCCATGCGGTTGGCGGGCTTGCGATGCGGAAATGCACTTCTGCCGCACCTGCATCAAGGATCATGTCCTTAATCTTCTGGCTGGTGGTGCCGCGCACGACGCTGTCATCGACCAGAATAATGCGTTTGCCGCGCACCAGCGCGCGGTTCACGTTCAGTTTCAGTCGTACACCCATGTTGCGGATCTGTTCGGACGGTTCGATGAAAGTCCGGCCCATATATTGGTTGCGGATGATCCCCATCGCATAGGGAATCCCCGATTGCAGCGAATAGCCAATCGCGGCAGGCGTGCCGCTGTCCGGCACCGGGCAGACCAGATCGGCGTCAACAGGGGCTTCTTTCGCAAGTTCCCGCCCGATGTTTTCGCGGGTCTCATAGACGGAACGGTCGCCCAGAATCGAATCAGGGCGGCTGAAATAGACATGTTCAAAGATACAGAACCGCGACTTGGCCGGGCGGAAGGGGAAGTGGCTTTGCACGCCCTTGTCGCTGATGACGACCATTTCACCCGGTGCGATATCGCGGATGAATTCCGCACCGATGATATCCAGCGCGCAGGTTTCCGACGACAAAACCCAACCATCGCCCAATTGCCCCAGCACCAAAGGGCGTACGCCCAAAGGATCGCGGCAGCCGATCAGTTTCGTGCGGGTCATGGCGACGATGGAGAATGCACCTTCGACCTTGCGCAGGGCTTCTTCCATTCGGTCAGGGATCGTGCGGCCCATGGATCGCGCCATCAGATGGATGATGCATTCGCTGTCGGATGAACTTTGAAAGATCGACCCGCGTTCGATCAGTTCTTTGCGCAGCGACAAGGCATTGGTGATATTGCCATTATGCGCCAGCGCAGCGCCACCCATCGAAAATTCGCCAAAGAACGGCTGCACGTCGCGGATCGCGGTCTGGCCTTTCGATCCGGCGGTGGAATAGCGCACATGGCCGATCCCGATGGAACCAGGCAGGGTTTCCATCACTTTCTGATTGGTGAAATTATCGCGCACCAGGCCCATGCGGCGGGCCTGATTGAACCCGGTTGCGGTATCGTGGGTGACGATGCCACCCGCCTCTTGCCCCCGATGTTGCAGAGCATGCAGGCCGAGGGCCACGAAATTCGACGCATCGGTCACACCGACAACGCCAAAGACGCCACATTCCTCCCGCAGTTTATCGTCGTCATAGGGATGGGCGGGCAGGTCTTTGCAGGACAAGGGGCAACTCCGAATCCGAGGGTTTATTGTCCCTTCCTTAGTCCTTGCGGGACGGAGTGTCACGAAACGATCATGAAAACCGGTCGTTTTCCGCGCGTCTGCTGACGTAAGCCAAAAGCCACCGCCCTAAGGGCGATGGCTTTACTGTCATATGAGCCTGTCACGGCTTATTGTACGGCGGGTGCACCACAATTGCCGACAAGGTCCTGATACTGGCTGGTAATCCAGCCCAGTGCCTGTTCGGGATTTTGTGCTTCGATCCGAGCAGTCAATTGCGCAAAGACGCTTGCAGACCGGCTTTGATCAATCATGGCGACCTCTTGGGTGGCAAAGATCGTGTCGTAGACGAAAAACGCGACTGCAATCAACAAGATGCCGCGCAAGACGCCAAAGAAGAACCCAAGCCCCTGATCGACCCCGCCAACCGCCGACCGTTGCACGACGCTGGAAAACAACGGCGTAAAGATCGACGCGATGATCAGCGCCACTGCAAAGACTGCCGCAAAGGCCGCAATGATCGCCAATTCGCAGCTATCACCAATGAAATCGCCAATGATCGGGATCTGTCGTACCAGCGGTTCGACCTGCGGCGCAAAGACGAAAGCGACGATGGTCGCGCCGACCCAGCCTAGAATCGCCATCATTTCGCGCACAAGGCCACGGCTGTAGGCCAGCACCCCCGAAAGCAATACGATCACTGCCACGCCTGCGTCGACGAGTGTAAATCCGTCCATCCTGTCTCTCCTGCCTGTGGCGCGTTAACGCGCGCCGAACACTTCTGCTACGAATGCTGCCAAATCATGGGACTGGCGCAAGGATATCCCCTTTACCGCGACCTGTTTGGCCTGATGCGGCGTGATTGCAGAGGTAAAACCAAGTTTCTCGGCCTCTTTCAATCGGTTTTCCGTCTGGGCCACCGGGCGCAACGCCCCCGATAGGCTGATTTCCCCGAAAATCACCGCCTCCGCCGGCAAAGCTGCGTCTTCGCGCGCCGATACCAAAGCGGCAGCCACCGCCAGATCGGCAGCCGGTTCGGAAATGCGCAGACCACCTGCAACATTGAGGTAAACATCCAAGCCGGTGAAGGGCACAGCACAGCGCGATTCGAGCACAGCCAGAATCATCGCCAGCCGTCCGCCATCCCAGCCCACGACCGACCGGCGCGGCTGGCTATGCGGTGACGGGGCGACCAATGCCTGAATTTCGCATAACATCGGTCTTGTGCCTTCGATACCAGCAAAAACCACTGATCCCGGTGCTGGTTTGCCACGTTCGGACAGGAAGAGGGCAGAGGGATTCTTCACCTCGGCCAGCCCTTTGCCGGTCATCTCGAACACGCCGATCTCATCTGCCGGACCAAAGCGGTTCTTGACGCTGCGCAGGATGCGGAACTGATGCCCGCGTTCGCCCTCGAAATAGAGCACGGTATCGACCATATGTTCGACCACGCGCGGCCCTGCGATACTGCCATCCTTCGTGACATGGCCGACCATGATCACCGACATGCCGTTGCGTTTGGCGAAAGTCGTCAACTCATGCGCGGAAGATCGCACCTGTGCGACACTGCCCGGCGCGGATTCGACATTGTCGGCCCACATCGTCTGAATCGAATCGATGATCGCCAGATCAGGCTTTTCCGTCTCCAGCGTGGTCAGGATATCGCGCAGGTTGGTTTCAGCGGCCAGCCGGACCGGGCTTTTCTCCAATCCCAACCGACGGGCCCGCATCTGCACCTGTGCGGTGGATTCCTCGCCCGAGATATAGATCACCTTCAACCCATTGCGTGCGAAACGTGCGGCCGCCTGCAACAACAGCGTCGATTTGCCGATGCCCGGATCGCCGCCCACCAGCAGCGCTGACGCCTTGACCAACCCGCCACCCAGCACGCGGTCAAGTTCTGCGACACCCGCCTGCGTGCGTGGCGGTTCGGGTTCCTGCGTGTCCAGATCGATCAGCGGAATTGCACGGCCCCGCATCCCGCCCAGGGTTTTGCCCTTGGGACCGCTGGCCAGTGCCTTGGTTTCATGGATTGTATTCCATGCCTGACAAGCGTCGCATTGGCCTGACCATTTGGAATAGGCAGCACCGCATGCAGAACAGACAAAGGACAGATCTTTCGCCATATTTACCTTTCGGGGCTGCGCGTGGTCAGGCCCGATATCATGATCGAGGCCAGAATACAGCCGGTGAACAGATAAAGCCCCCAGGCGGTCTCGATATGGCCCAGGCCCTGAGTCTGGAACACGACGATATACAATGCGATCAGGAACACGTCCGCCATCGCCAGCTTGCCCATCCAGCCCAGCACCGGCAGGGTTTTATCGGCCAGCAGGCCAAAATGCACCAGCGCCAGCCCAATTGTTTTCAGATAGGGGATAAAGATCGCCAGTACCGTCACCAGCAGCGCCAGAAAAACATCACTGCGCCAGAGCGCCTGCATCCCCGAGATCACAGAGATTTCGCGCAGACCGAACAGTGGCAGCAGCCCTGCGCGCATCAATGGCGCAAACCAAGCGACGGGAAACAGGATCAGCAGACTCAGGTTGGCGATGGCCAGCAGCCGCTGCATTACTTGCCATAGACGCGGCGGGTATAGCGCGCGCCCAATTGCGTCAGCAGTTCATATCCAATGGTGCCTGCCTGCCGGGCGACATCATCCACCCGTTGCTGCGGCCCGATCAGGGTCAGCGCCTTTGGGGCATCGGGCAGATCGGTGACGTCGATCGTCATCAGATCCATCGAGACCCGCCCGACCAGCGCGCAAGGCGTATCCCCATGAAAAAATACCGCTTTGTCAGACAGATAACGGGTGATGCCATCGGCATAGCCGCCCGAGATCGTGGCGATCCGGGAATCGCGTTCCGCCTGCCAGGTATTGCCATATCCCACCACCTCGCCTGCGGCGACATCGCGAATCTGGATCACCGGAAATTCCAGCGCAATCACCGGCGCGGCGTCAAGGAAAGGTTCACAGCCATACAGGCCAATACCCGGGCGGGTCAGGTCAAAATGATATTGCGGCCCCAGCACGATGCCACCTGTTGCCGCCAGCGACCGGGGCACGCCGATGCCATCGGTCATCATCCGGAAATTGGCAAGCTGATGCGGATTCATCGGATGGTCGGGTTCGTCGGCACAGGCCAGATGGCTCATTACCAATGTCGGGTTCTGGTCCAGCGCAAAACCTGCAATCGCAGCCCATTCCTGCATTTCCATGCCAAGCCGGTTCATCCCTGTGTCCAGTTGGATGCCAAAAGGATGGCCGGGCAGGGTTTCAAAATGATGGGTCAGCTGATCGACCGAATTCAGCATCGGCGTCAGGTTCAGGGCGCGGATCGCCTCTGTGTCGCCTTTCATGTGACCGGAAAAAACGTTGATTTCCGGGCGCGGCCCTAATTCCTGCCGGATCGGCGCGGCTTCTTCGGCGACAGCGACGAAAAACTGACGGACCCCAGCCTTGAACAAAGCTTTGGCAACCTGCACCGACCCCAGACCATAGGCATCCGCCTTGATCACTGCGGCGGTGCGGCAATTGGTCATTGCATCCAATGCGCGCCAATTGGCGACGATGGCGTCAAGGTCTATGGTCAGGCGTCCGGTGCTCATGGCGCCCCTTTTGGCAGGGCCTGCACAGGGCGGCAAGGTCAATCAGCGCAGCTGCGGTGATGGTTGATCACATCGGCCAGTTCTTGCGCCAGGTCCGCCTGTAGCGGGGCTGACATGACATAGCCTGAACCGATCTGCGCCTGCACCGTGACATGCAGGATATCGTGGTCACACAGCGACATCGTCACCGTGTCCCCCAGCGATAAAGATGTGAATGTGGCAAGGCGTAAAGCGCTTTGCCCGTCCATTGCCAGCGCAATATAGGCGTCGCTGCCATCATCCTGCATCACCGTCGCGCTAATCCCATTGACAGGCAGCACCAAGGGGCCGACGCCGCCGGTCAGGACCAGTTCATCCTGCGCGGCTACCGCACCGGCCAAGCCGCCGATCAGCATTGCGGTGATGAATGTCAGGTAGCGCGGGGTCAAAACTGCTGGTCTCCGCCTTGCTGCCAGGGTTTGACCAGATTGCCGAACCGGGTGAATTGCCCTTCAAAGCTTAGTTCAACCGTACCGATCGGGCCGTGACGCTGTTTGCCAATCACAACCTCTGCCTTGCCATGCAATCGTTCCATTTCAGCCTGCCAGGCAGCCATTTTTTCCATCTCATGATCGCCGGGTTTTTCGCGTTCTTTGTAATATTCCTCGCGGAACACGAACATGACGACATCGGCATCCTGCTCGATCGATCCTGATTCGCGCAAGTCCGACAGCTGCGGGCGCTTGTCTTCGCGGCTTTCGACCTGACGTGACAGCTGCGACAAAGCAATCACCGGGATGTTCAATTCCTTGGCGATGGCCTTCAGCCCCATCGTGATCTCGGAAATCTCGTTCACGCGGTTTTCCGACCGGCCGGTGCCGCGTACCAGTTGCAGGTAATCGACCATCAGTACGTCCAGCCCATGCGTCCGCTTTAGACGCCGCGCCCGTGCCGCCAGTTGCGCAATTGGCAGGGCAGGGGTGTCGTCAATGAACAAGGGGCAGGCTTCCAGTGATTTGGCAGCATCAACGAAACGGCGGAATTCGGTTTCGGTCATGTCACCACGGCGGATCTGTTCGGATGGCACCTCTGCCGCTTCCGACAGGATACGCGCAGCCAACTGTTCGGCGCTCATCTCCAGCGAATAGAAACCGACGACGCCGCCATCGACAGCGCCTTCAGTCCCGTCCGGCAACATACCTTTCTTATAGGCTTTGGCGATGTTGAACGCGATATTCGTTGCCAGCGAGGTTTTCCCCATCGACGGACGCCCGGCCAGGATCAGAAGGTCGGATTTGTGCAACCCCCCCAGCTTTTTATCCAGATCAATCAACCCGGTGGACACGCCCGCCATCCCGCCATCGCGTTGATAGGCAGCATTGGCGACATTCACCGCATCGGTGACGGCGCGCAGGAAGGACTGAAACCCCTGATCAGTGGTGCCCTGTTCGGCCAAAGCGTAAAGCGCTTGTTCCGCCTCGACGATCTGGTCTTTCGGTTCGCTGTCGACATCAACCTTGGCGGCCTTGTCGGCGATATTGCGGCCGACCTGAATCAATTCGCGACGTACCGCCAGATCGTAGATCATCTGCGCATAATCGCGCGCGGCAAAGGCGGAAATCGCAGCCCCCGCCAGCCGCGCCAAATAGGCGGGACCGCCCAGTTCCTTCAGCCCTTCGTCATCTTCCAGAAAGGTTTTCAGCGTCACCGGGCTGGCCAGCGCATTGCGCGAAATCCGCGTGGCGGCGGTCTCGAAAATCCTTGCGTGGACCGGATCATAGAAATGTTTCGGTCCGATGATCGCTGCGACCCGGTCAAAAATATCGTTATTCGTCAGGATCGCGCCCAGCAGCTGTTGTTCGGCTTCGATTGAATGCGGCATCAGATCGATATTAGCCGCTGCTGTGCCAGTGGCGTTGAAGGTGGAAATCTCGTTCATCTTGTCCCTCTTTGATCGGGCTTCTTTATCAGCGGAGCAGGGGCAAAAGCCATCATGATAAATCCGTGGACATCACCGGGATAAACCTGTGGATAAGCTTGCCACCGGTCGGAACCTACCACATTTTGCGGCAAATAACCATGTAGCCGCTACGCGTAGCAGTGTCGCGCGATTCGTCCCCGCAGAGATGTGGATAAATCCCGCCCTGATCAGGCGGAAGCTTGCCAACCAGCCGGATCACGCAGATAGTTTTCCACCGCTGCCAGCGTTTCGGGGTCATAGGCACCGCGCGCCTTGGCCTCGGCCAGCACGTCCCACCAGGTACACAGATGCAGCAATTGCACACCATGATCGGCTAGGGTTTTCTCGACGCCCTCGAAAATGCCGTAATAGAAAATAACCGCCGTGGCCGAACAACTTGCGCCAGTGTCCCTGATTGCATCAACAAACGACAATTTCGACCCGCCATCTGTGGTCAGGTCTTCGACCAGCAATACACGCTGACCTTCGGCCATCACGCCTTCGATCCGGGCATTGCGACCGTAACCTTTGGGCTTCTTGCGCACATAGGTCATCGGCAGGGCAAGCCGCTCGGCCACCAAGGCGGCAAAGGGAATGCCTGCCGTTTCCCCTCCTGCAACATTATCAAACGCCTCGAACCCGGCTTCGCGCATGATTGTTACAGCCAGAAAATCCATCAGAGTCGACCGGATACGCGGATACGAAATCAGCTTGCGACAATCCACGTAGGTCGGCGCCTGTTTGCCCGATGCATGTGTGAAAGGCTCACGCGCATTGAAATCAATCGCGCCGATTTCGATCAGCATACCCGCCGTCAACCGGGCGATTTCAGATTTTTCAGGAAATGAGCTGGGGATCATCGCGTCTTCTTTCACATCGTCAGAGTATAATTATCCCCGCGCGGCTGCACCGGCTTCAGCCGGTCACGCGCCAGTGCAGATCAAAACCAGGGTTGAAAACAGTCACCGGACCGTCGGGCGTTTCAATACTATCGGGATAGGGCACCGGATCACCCTTGGTCAGTGTGATCGTGTCATCGCTGGGCGGCAGACCATAAAACATCGGCCCGTTGAGCGAGGCAAAAGCCTCCAGCTTGTTTAACTGGCCTGCGACCTCAAACACCTCGGCCAGACAAGACATCGTATTGGTGGCGGTGAAAATCCCTGCACAGCCACAGCTTTGCAGCTTGGCGGCATCTGTATGGGGCGCGCTGTCGGTGCCGAGAAAGAACCTTTTATCCCCCGAAATTGCCGCCTGCACCAAGGCAATGCGATGCGCCTCGCGTTTGGCCACCGGCAGGCAGTAGAAATGCGGCCTGATGCCGCCTGCCAGAATATGATTACGGTTGATGATCAGGTGATGCGTGGTGATCGTCGCGGCCAGATTCTTGGGGTTGTCGCGGACATAATCCACCGCATCCTGCGTGGTGACATGTTCCATCACCACCTTCAGATCAGGGGTTTTCTTGCGCAGGGGCTTCAGGATCTTGTCGATGAAAACCGCCTCGCGGTCGAAAATATCGATATCATGATCTGTGACTTCACCATGCACGCATAAAGGCATGCCGATCTCGGCCATGACATCCAGAACGGGCCGCACCTGTTCAAAGTCACGCACACCGGATGCGGAATTGGTCGTCGCCCCGGCCGGATACAATTTCACTGCTGTTGCAATCCCCGCGGCATGGGCGGCGCGAACATCTTCAGGATCGGTTGCCTCAGTCAGATAAAGCGTCATCAGCGGGGTGAATTTCATGCCTTCGGGCAGCGCCGCGATAATCCGGTCACGATAGGCCGCAGCCTGCGCAGCCGTCACAACAGGCGGTACCAGGTTCGGCATGATGATCGCCCGTCCGAAATGGCGGGCCGTTTCGGGCAGCACCGCCTGCAGCATTGCGCCATCACGCAAATGCAGATGCCAGTCATCGGGGCGGCGGATCGTCAGGCTTGTGCGGTCTTTTTCAGGCATGACGTGCAATTACACAATTGCGCTTGCCGTGACCATACCCAACTATCACACTGCACGGTCCTTCCAGTAAAGAAAGATGCACAAGATGCTTGGTTTCCTGATCGCCGCCATGGCTGGCTATTTCACGCCACAGATCGAATCTGCCATTGGCGCACCGCTGGCCAAAACGCTGACACCTCATATGACACTGGCCCCCGGCGAATTGCGGCTGCTTGCCTTCATGATCGCCGTGACCGGGGCCGGGCTTGTCGCTGAACTCATCGACAGCGACAAGCCGTTCTGGGTGGCCTTGGGCGCGAGCCTTGGTTATTTCGGCCAGCGCATTGTCGCCGCCATCAGGGCGCGGACTTAGAAAAACGCCTGCAACCCGGTCTGTGCCCGCCCCAAAATCAGCGCGTGGACATCATGGGTGCCTTCATAGGTGTTCACCGTTTCCAGATTAACCATATGGCGCATGATCTGGAAATCCTCGGAAATCCCGTTGCCGCCATGCATGTCGCGGGACGCGCGCGCGATATCCAACGCCTTGCCGCAATTATTGCGCTTCATCAGGCTGATCATCTCAGGCGCGGCGCGCCCCACCTCCATCAGCCGTCCCAATTGCAACGCGGCTTGGGTGCCAAGCGCAATCTCGGTCTGCATATCGGCGAGTTTCTTTTGAAACAGCTGCGTCTGCGCCAAAGGCTTGCCAAATTGCTTGCGATCCAGGCCATATTGCCGCGCCGCATGCCAGCAGGCCTCTGCCGCGCCCATCACACCCCAGGCAATGCCATAGCGCGCGCGGTTGAGACAGCCAAACGGGCCTTTCAGCCCTTCGACACCCGGCAGCAAAGCCTCTTCGCCGACCTCGACATTCTCCATCACGATCTCGCCGGTCACAGAGGCGCGCAGGCTCAGCTTGCCGCCCACTTTCGGCGCACTCAGCCCCTTCATGCCCTTTTCCAATACGAAACCACGAATCTTGCCGCCATGCGCGTCTGATTTCGCCCAGACCACGAATACGTCTGCGATCGGCGCATTGCTGATCCACATCTTCGATCCGTTCAGCACATAGCCACTGTCGGTCTTTTTCGCCGTCGTCTTCATCCCCGCCGGATCAGAGCCCGCATCCGGTTCAGTCAGCCCGAAACAGCCGATCAACGTCCCTGCCGCCAGCCCTGGCAAATATTTCGCACGCTGCGCGTCGGACCCATAAGCATGGATCGGATACATCACGAGCGAGGATTGCACCGACATCATTGACCGGTAGCCGCTATCGACGCGCTCAATCTCGCGCGCGACCAGCCCGTAAGTGACATAACCGGCATCCAGCCCGCCGAATTCTTCGGGGATGGTGATGCCAAGTAAGCCAGCCTCACCCATCAGCGTGAAAATCTCAGGTTCCACCAGCGCGTCCCGGTAGGCAGCGGTCACACGCGGCTGCAATTTATCCTGCGCAAACTGACGCGCGGCATCGCGCAACATCCGTTCATCTTCGGTCAGTTGATCTTCCAGACGCAATGGATCGGCCCAATCGAAGGGACCAAGATCCGGGCCAAAGCCAGCAGCGGTGATGGGGGCGGAATGATTCATGGCGTTTCTCCTCGTTGGAGGAATCATATGCGTCTGGACCGTCGGGGGCAATGGATGGGTTGACGCAAGCCCGCCGCGATGCAGCTATAGGCAACGGGGGGACAGAATGGCATTCAATGATATCGACGCCGTACAGGCGGGTTTGGGCGACCAAGGCTATATTTGCGGCCGATCCCTGGCGACGGTGGTTTTCCTCGCCCTACGGTTGGGCAGGCCCCTGTTTCTGGAAGGTGAGGCAGGCACCGGAAAAACCGAAATCGCCAAGGCTTTGGCGTTGGCCTTGGGCCGCCGCTTGATCCGGCTGCAATGCTACGAAGGGCTGGACGCCTCCAGCGCGGTTTATGAATGGAACTTTGCCGAACAGATGATCGCGATCCGCACGGCAGAGGCTGTGGGTGGTGCCGACCGCGCCAGCCTCAAATCCGAATTGTTTTCCGAAGACTACCTGATCGAACGCCCCCTTCTGCAAGCCATGCGCCCGCAGCCCGGTGGCGCACCGATTCTGCTGATCGACGAGCTTGACCGCACCGACGCCCCGTTCGAGGCCTTCCTTCTCGAAGCGCTCTCTGATTTTCAGGTCACGATCCCCGAACTCGGCACGATCAAGGCGGCGGAACCGCCCATCGTCATCCTGACGTCGAATCGCACGCGTGAGGTTCATGACGCACTCAAACGTCGCTGCTTGTATCACTGGGTTGATTACCCCGACTACGACCGCGAAATCGCCATCCTGCAATCCCGCGCGCCCGCAGCCAGCGCCGCCCTCTCTGCCGAAGTCGTGGCCTTCGTCCAGAGGCTGCGGCAGGAGGATCTCTATAAAAAACCCGGCGTTGCCGAAACCATCGACTGGGCCAAATGTCTGCTTGCGCTCGATGTGGTCAACCTTTCTCCGGCGGTGATCAGCGACACATTGGGTGCCATCCTGAAATACCAGGACGACATCCAGAAATTACAAAACCATGCTGCCTCCCGCCTGCTGGATGAAGCCCGCGCCAACCTGCCGCCCGCATGACCGCCAATCTTCCGAGTAAAAATATCCCACAGGGGTCTGGGGATGTGAAATCCCCAGCTTACGCCCCGCTGGCCTTACCGGACGACCCCAAACTGGCTGGCAATATCACCCATTTCGCCCGCGCCCTGCGCAAGGCCGGGATCAAGCTCGGCCCAGGCCGGGTCATTGATGCGATCAATGCGGTGCAGGCGGTGGGTTTCACCCAACGGGCTGATTTCTACTGGACGCTGCATGCCTGTTTTGTGAGCAGACCCGAAGATAGCACTGTATTCGCCCAACTCTTCCGGCTCTACTGGCGTGATCCGCAATATCTCGACCATATGATGTCACTGCTCACCCCAATGGTGCGCGGCGTGCAGGAAGATCGCGCAGCGGAAGCCGCTGAAAAACGCGCGGCAGAGGCTTTGCTGGACGGGCAGGACCCCGACCGCCCCGACACGCCCGACCGCGAAGACGAGATCGAGATTGATATCGACGCCAGCAACTCGGCTTCCGCCGAAAAACGCCTGCGCCAGCTCGATTTCGAACAGATGAGCACGGCAGAGATGGCCGCTGCGACCAAGATGCTCGCGCAATTGCGCCTGCCTGTGCCGCCAATCATGACCCGGCGCAGGCAATCTTTGCCCGGCCCGCTCGCCGATTGGCAGCAGACCATGCGCCGCGCCGCACGACAGGGTGGTGAGATCACGAAACTTGCCACCGCGCGCAAAGGCCAGCGCTATCCCAACCTCGTCGTACTCTGCGATATCTCCGGTTCCATGTCGTCCTATTCCCGCGCCGTGCTGCATTTCGTCCATGCCGTCGCCAACCGCGAGGGGCAGGGCTGGGCGCAGGTCCATGCTTTCACCTTTGGCACATCCCTGACCAATATCACCCGCCATATGCGCCGCCGCGATGTTGATGCCGCGCTGGCCGCAGCAGGCGCGAAGGCGCAGGATTGGGAGGGTGGGACGAAAATCAGCACATGCCTACACGACTTCAACCGCGATTGGGCGCGCAGGGTCGCGGGGCAGGGCGCGGTGGTCCTGCTGATTACCGATGGGCTGGACCGCGACACGACCCATGATCTGGGCCGCGAAATGGAACGGCTGAACCTGACCTTCGCGCAAGTCATCTGGCTGAACCCGCTTTTGCGCTGGGACGGTTTCGCGCCGCTGGCGCGCGGGATCGCGCAGATGCTGCCGCATTGCACCAGTTTCCGCGCGGCCCATAATGTGGCATCCTTGGCTGATCTGGCGCTGGCTTTGACGCGGCCCGATGATCAGGGTGAAAAACGGCGGATGCTGGCGGCGTTGCGATGACAGGGGAACAGGATGACAAATGACGACCCGGCACTTCTGGCCCTGCACTGGGCGCAAGCGGGACGCAAGGTCGCGCTTGCCACCGTGATCGAGACTTGGGGTTCTGCGCCGCGCCCGGTCGGCAGCCAATTGGTCATCGACGCACAAGGCGCAATGGAAGGCTCCGTCTCCGGCGGCTGTGTCGAAGGCGCGGTGGTCACGGCGGCGATTGACGCCATCGCTGCGGGTCAGTCTGAAATTCTGGACTTCGGCGTCAGCGATGATGAAGCTTTCGCCGTGGGTCTGGCCTGTGGCGGGCAGATCAAGGTGCTCGTCCAGCCTGTGGGCGACGGCCTGACGCAGGAAACCTTGCTGGCCTTGGCTGAGGCGCGTGACAAAGCCCAACCCATCGGCCTTGCCACTGACCTGACCACCGGGACCAGCCGGATCATCACGCCCAGTGATGCCCCCGACCGTTTCCGCCTCGACCGCTCCGGGATGGAAGAGGATGGCACCTTCACCACCATCCAGAACCCGCCCCTGCGGATGATTATCGTGGGTGCCGTGCATATTGCGCAGCCATTGGTTCAGATGGCGCGCGCCTGCGGCTATGCGCCTGTCATTATCGACCCGCGCGGGGCCTTTGGCTCTGCTGCCCGCTTCCCCGGTGAAACGATCGTCGAGGACTGGCCGGATGAGGCGCTCGACACCCTCAAACCCGATGCGCGCACGGCGATTGTCACGCTGACGCATGACCCGAAACTTGACGATCCGGCGATCATGGCGGCCTTGCGGTCTGACGTCTTCTATCTGGGCTGCCTGGGATCAACCCGCACCCATGCCAAGCGGGTCGCGCGATTGCAGGAAGCAGAGTTCACCGAGACCGAAATTGCGCGCATCCATGCCCCTGTTGGCCTTGATATCGGTGGGAAACAGCCCGCCGAAATCGCCGTCAGCATCATGGCGCAGATCACCCAAACCCTGCGGCAGGCCAGATGAAATTCGGACCCGTCCCTGTGGCCGAGGCGGAGGGCGCAATCCTCGCCCATGCCACCCAGGCTGGGTCACGTCGTCTGCCGAAAGGCAAGCTGTTGGATGTGACCGATATCTTCGATCTCCAAGCCGCAGGCGTCGCCGATGTGATCGTCGCCCGCCTTGCCCTCGGTGATCTGGACGAGAATGCGGCGGCTGCCACATTGGCCCGCGCCTTCGCCGGGGATGGGGTGACCGCCAGCACTGCGGCGACAGGTCGCGTCAACCTGTTTGCAGATGCAGCAGGAATCGTGGCGCTGGATATCGCGGCGATCCACCGGGTGAATGCAGTCAATCCGATGATCACCATCGCGACCCTGCCGCAACATACCCGCGTCGCCGCCGGCAATATGCTGGCCACGATCAAGATCATTTCCTATGCCGTCCCGGGGGCGGATGTGGCGGATGCGGCAAGTGCCGGTCAGGCTGTCACATTGTTGCCACCGCTTTATCGCAGTGCCACGCTGATCGAAACTAGCCTGGGTCACGACCCCGGCGATAAGGGCCGCAAGACGTTGGCAGAACGATTGTCGCGGCTTGATATGGCGCTGAAAGACCGTTGGGTTGTTCCCCACGATATCAATGCCTTGGCTGGCGCTTTTTACAATGCAACAGGCGAGGTGATCTTCATCTTCACTGCTTCTGCGACCTCCGATATCGACGATGTCGGCCCTGCGGCCCTGCGCGCTGCAGGAGGCATGGTGACCCAATTCGGCATGCCCGTGGACCCCGGCAACCTTCTGTTCCTCGGCGATCTGTATGGAAAACCTGTCATTGGCCTGCCGGGTTGCGCACGCTCACCCGCGCTGAACGGGGCCGATTGGGTGCTGGAACGTGTCATCTGCGGTCGCCCACCAAGCCCCCAAGATTTTGCGGCGATGGGCGTCGGCGGTCTGCTGAAGGAAATCCCCGACCGCCCGCAGCCGCGCCGCAGCATCGGTTGATGCGGCAGTGCAGCGGAGTTTCCCTGTTCTCAGATCATGATTGCCGTGCTTAACTCATCTCAGAATGCAAATAAGATGACGAGTTCGGGAGGAATGAATGGCATCTGTAACAATGCAAGTGAACGGCAAATCCGTGTCGAAAGACGTGGAAGGCCGCACGCTTTTAGTGGATTTTCTGCGCAATGACCTGCGCCTGACGGGCACCCATGTCGGCTGCGACACATCGCAATGCGGGGCATGCGTCGTGCATGTCAATGGCCAGTCTGTCAAGGCCTGCGCGATGTTCGCGATCGAGGCGGATGGGGCCGAGGTTGCCACTATCGAAGGTCAGGCGAATGCAGATGGATCGCTCAACGTGATCCAGCAAGCGTTTCAGGATCACCACGGGTTGCAATGCGGCTTTTGCACGCCAGGCATGGTGATGACCGCCGCCGCCCTGCTGAAAGAGAATCCCAAACCGTCCGAGGCCGAGGTGCGCAGCTATCTGGAGGGGAATATCTGCCGCTGCACCGGCTATCACAACATTGTCAAAGCGATCATGGCGGCCTCCGGTCAGGACGTCGCCGCCATCGCTGCCGAATAAATTTATCAGGGAGAAACCGGGACGCGGCTATCCTGCCAGCGGTCCCATCCGGGAGGAATTTCAATGCCAAAAGATCATGGAATTGGCGCCAGCGACAAGCGGCGCGAAGACGTCCGCTTTCTGACGGGCGCAGGCCATTACACCGATGACATCAAAACCTATGGTGCGACTGTGGCGGTGTTCTGCCGCTCGACCGTCGCCCACGGGATCATCAAATCCATCGACACGTCAGAGGCCGAAGGGATGCCTGGTGTCCTTGCCATCTTTACCGGCGCGGATTTCGCCGATGTCGGCGGCAACCCCGCAGGCTGGCTGATCAACAGCCGCAATGGTGAGCCGATGAAAGAACCCAAACGCCCGGTGCTGGCGCATGGCAAGGTCCGCCATGTCGGCGACGCCTATGCCGCCGTCATCGCCGAAACCGAATTGCAGGCGCGCAATGCCGCCGAAGCCATCGTGGCCGAGATCGAAGAACTGCCCGCCATCGTTGATATGGCTGCCGCCCTTGCCGGTGACACTTTCGTCCACGATGAAATCGGCACCAACCAGTGTTTCGACTGGGGCTGGATCGAGGATAACCGCGCCGCCACCGATGCCGCGATCAAGGCGGCACCGCATGTGACGACCCTGGAACTGGTCAATAACCGGCTGGTCCCCAATGCAATGGAGCCGCGCTGTTCCATCGGGAACTACGACGCGGGCAACGACAGCTACGTCCTGCAGACCACATCGCAGAACCCGCATTTGACGCGCCTGCTGATTTCGGCATTCGTGATGGGAATCCCCGAAAACAAACTGACCGTGATCGCGCCTGACGTAGGTGGCGGGTTCGGATCGAAGATCTATCACTATGGTGAAGAGGCGCTGGTCCTCGCCGCCGCACGCAAGATCGGTCGCCCGGTGAAATGGACTGCCGACCGGACAGAGGCGTTCCTGACTGATGCCCATGGCCGCGACCATGTGACGAAAATCGAACTCGCCTGTGAAAAGGACGGAACATTCATCGCCTTCCGCACCGAAACCATGGCCAATGTCGGCGCTTACCTGTCGAATTTCTCGACCGCGACGCCAACCTTTCTGCATGGCACGCTGATGGCGGGGAATTATACGGTTCCGAACGTCTATGTGAACGTCAAAGCCGTATTCACCAATACCGCCCCCGTCGATGCCTATCGTGGCGCGGGTCGGCCAGAGGCGACCTATTCCATCGAACGCGTCATCGACAAGGCGGCCCGCGAACTCGGCATCGATCCCATCGCGATCCGGCGCAAGAATTTCGTCAAGCCGGATCAATATCCGTTCACTAGCGCCGCAGGCCTCGAATACGATTCCGGCAATTATGATGCGCTGATGGATAGGCTGGAAAAGCACATCGACCGCGAAGGTTTCGCCGCCCGCCGTAAGGAAAGCGAGGCCAAGGGGATGCTCCGCGGTCTCGGCCTGAACGCCTATATCGAGGCTTGCGGGATCGCACCGTCGAACCTTGTCGGCGTGCTGGGCAGCCGTGTCGGCCTTTATGATGCCGCCACCGTGCGGGTAAACGCCACAGGCAACCTGTCGGTCATGGTCGGCGCGCATAGCCACGGGCAGGGGCATGAGACTGTCTTTCCCCAGATCGTCGGCGAAATGCTGGGGATTGATCCGGCCAGTGTCGAGATCGTGCATGGCGATACGTCAAAAATCCCCTTTGGCATGGGCACTTATGGCTCACGCAGCCTTGCCGTCTGCGGGTCAGCCATGGTGCGGGCCACGGAAAAAATCATCGCCAAGGCCAAGAAGATCGCCGCCCATATGCTGGAAGCCTCTGCCGATGACGTGGATTTCAAGGATGGCCAGTTCACAATCAAAGGCACCGACAAATCCGTCAGCTTTGGCGAAGTCGCGTTGAAAGCCTATATCCCCCACAATTTCCCGCTGGAGGATATCGAACCGGGGCTGGAGGAAACGGCCTTCTACGATCCCGCCAATTTCACCTATCCCTCCGGCGCCTATGCCTGCGAGGTTGAGGTGGACCCCGATACCGGCAAGGTCCGCGTGGACCGTTTCATCGCGGTGGATGATTTCGGCAATATCATGAACCCGATGATCGTGACGGGGCAGGTGCATGGCGGCTTGGGTCAAGGCATCGGGCAGGCGCTGCTGGAAGGCGCGCGTTACGACGATGACGGGCAATTGCTGTCGGCCAGCTATATGGATTACACCATGCCGCGCGCCGATGATCTGCCGTTCTACACCGTGGATCACGCCAATGGCACGCCCTGCACGCATAATCCGCTTGGCGTGAAAGGCTGTGGTGAGGCGGGGGCGATCGGATCACCGCCCACAATCGTCAATGCCGTGGTCGATGCGCTGCAATCGGCGGGCAAGAACTTCACCCATATCGACATGCCCCTGACGCCGCTGCGCGTCTGGGAATCCATGCAAACCGCGTGAAGGAGAAGCAGAATGTATGCTTTTGACATTGAACGGCCCAGCAGCATCAAGGATGCCGTCGCCGCCCTGCAATCCGAAGGCGCGCAGGCCTTGGGTGGCGGGCAGACGTTGATCCCGACGCTGAAGGCACGGCTTGCCGCGCCTGAGGTGCTGATCAGCCTGACCGGTATTTCCGAAATGCAGGGCGTGTGCCTGTCCGACGAAGGCGCGCTTTGCATCGGGGCAGGGACCACGCATGCGACCGTGGCCCGCGAAGCGGCGGTGCATTTTCCGGGGCTGGCGGCATTGGCCAGTCATATCGGCGACCCTGCCGTGCGCAATCGCGGCACCATTGGCGGTTCGCTCGCCAATAACGACCCCGCCGCCTGCTATCCGGCTGCGGCGCTGGGCACGGGGGCCACGATCATCACTGACAAGCGCAAGATCGCGGCGGATGATTACTTTCAGGGTATGTTCACCACTGCGCTGGACGAAGGCGAGATCATCACCGAGGTCCGCTTTCCCATTCCCGAAAAGTCGCATTACATGAAATTCGTACAGCCTGCATCGCGTTTCGCGCTGGTCGGCGTCTTTGTGGCGAAATACGCGGATGGCGTGCGGGTCGCTGTCACAGGCGCATCAGAAGAGGGCGTGTTCCGCTGGCATGACGCGGAAACAGCGCTGGCGGATGACTTCAACGCCCGTTCTCTGGATGGGCTCAGCGTCGCGGCTGATGGCATGATCGGCGATCTGCACGGGTCACCGGAATATCGCGCACATCTGGTCAAAGTCATGACGGGCAGGGCGGTGACGGCAGCGTGACCCATCGGCGCGTTTCCGCCCGGCCCCCTTGTTGGGCGGAACGTTCGTAAATCCGGGGTGTTATGAATGTGAGCGCCGCCTTGTTGGGCGGCCGGTTCAAGAGGTTCAACATGCGCTATTCCAAACTCAAATCGACAACATCGCTCGTCGTCAGCCTTGCCTTGGTCACGACACCGATCTTTGCGCAGCAAGCTGATGTTCAGGCTTGTGGCGATACCCCCGAATTTCCCTGTCTCAGCATCGAAGGTGACGTGATCGAGGATCGCGAAGCATTTGACGTGATGCAGCAAGAGGCGGCTTTGTCTGCCGTGCGCGAACAGATGGAGGCTGAACTGGCCGCCGCCGCCGAAGCCGAGGCACAAGCTGCAGCAGAAGCGGCCGCAGCGGCAGAGGCTGCCCTTGCTGCCGAACAAGCCGCCGCCGATGCTGCTGCCGAAGCGCAGGCCGCCGCAGAAGGTGAAGCTGCTGCCCAGGCAGAAGAGGCCGCCGAGGCTGAAGCCCGGGCCGCCGCTGATGCGGCTGCAGCCGCTATCGACGCCGAAGAACAAGCCGCCGCGGCTGCCGCCGCCGCAGCACAGGCAGAGGCGGATGCCGCCATCGCCGCCGAGGCTGAAGCTGCCGCCGCCGCCACCGCTCTGGAAGCTGCAGAGGCGGATATGAACGCCGAAGCCGAGGCTGCCGAAGCGGAAGCGGAGATGAATGCAGAAATCGAAGCTGCCGAAGCGGAAGCGGAGATGAACGCAGAAGTGGAAGCTGCCGAAGCTGAGGCCGAGATGGACGCCGAAGTAGAGGCAGGGGTCGCTGCAGAAGCTGAAGCCACCGCCGAGGCAGAAGCTGCTGCAGAACCAGAGATGACCACAGAGGCCGAAGTGACCACCGAAGGCGAAGCCGCACCACCCATCGTCGAACCCACCACGGTGGAAGAGCAGATGGCCGCGCAACCTCAAACACCCGAAGAGACGGCGGAAGAGGCCCCGATTGCATCCGCCGCAGCTGCCGCAGATCTGGACACCGAAACTGTACCAGAGGGTGCTGAAGTCGAAACCGAAACAGTTACGCCAGAAACAGTGCGTTCCAGCACCGAAGATTTCGCCAACAGCGTCAGCGCCGAACAGGCACCGGTCGTCGACAGTAACGAGCGCGAAGGGATGTCCAATTTCCAGAAGGCGCTTTTGGTCGGTTTGGGTGCCGCCGTTGTCGGCACCGTGTTGCGCAATGGTGACCGCGTCGTCTCTAATTCAGGTGACCGGGTTGTCGTGCAGCGGGGCGATAACTTCGTCGTGCTGAAAGATGACGACGTGCTGCTGCGCCAGCCCGGCAATCAGGTTGAAACCCAGACATTCAACGACGGTTCAACCCGGACCATCGTTGTGCGCGAAGATGGCAGCCGGATCGTCACCATTCGTGGTGCCGATGGCACGGTGCAACGCCGTGCGCGGCTGATGCCCGATGGCACACAGGTCGAATTGTTCAATGATACGGTCGGTTCTGCGCCGGTGATTGTATCGCAGCTGCCGCCTGCACCGGTCTATTTCGTTGAAACCGATCCTGCACGGATCAACGTCGCCACCTTGCGCGAAGCGTTGGAAGCCCGTCAGCGGCCAGCAGGATTTGACCGGACCTTCTCGCTCAATCAGGTGCGGAGCATTCAGGAGGTCCGCAGTCTGGCACCGGTCGTTGAACTGGACACACTGACCTTTGCGACAGGCTCTGCTGCGATCGCCGCTGATCAGGCCGAAGGGCTGACCGACCTGGGTCTGGCAATTGCCGCCATCGTGGAAAATGACCCCAGCCAGGTATTTCTGGTCGAAGGGCATACTGATGCGACAGGTCCTGCCTCGCTGAACCTGGCACTGTCCGACCGACGTGCGGAAACCGTTGCGTTGGCGCTGACAGAGTTCTTTGGGGTGCCGCCGGAAAATCTGATCACTCAGGGCTATGGTGAAAGCTTCCTCAAAGTGCAGACGCTTGCCTCTGAACGGGCCAACCGTCGCGTCGCGATCCGGAACATCACGACGCTGCTGCGGTAAGCGTCGAGACCTTTCAGCAAAACGACAAAGGGCGGCTCATGGAGCCGCCCTTTTTGATATTCGGCAGGATAGGTCGCGTCGCCCATCCTACAGTCGCTATTTCGACAGCGGGCCGATCAGCATGACCATCTGGCGGCCTTCCATCTTGGGAAAGTTTTCGACTTTGCCGGTCTCTTTGGTGTCTTCCGCGACGCGTTCCAGCAATTGCCGGCCCAGTTCCTGGTGTGCCATTTCACGGCCACGGAACCGCAGGGTAATCTTTACCTTGTCGCCGTTTTCCAGAAACTTGTAGACGTTGCGCATCTTGACTTCGTAATCATGGGAATCCGTGTTCGGGCGGAACTTGATCTCCTTGATCTCGATGATCTTTTGCTTTTTGCGCGCTTCGGCTTCTTTTTTCTGGGTCTCGTATTTGAACTTGCCGAAGTCCATGATCTTGCAGACCGGAGGAACAGCATTGGGCGAAATCTCGACCAGGTCCAGCCCGGCGTCTTCCGCCATCTGCATTGCCCGTTCCGGCGTGACTACGCCTACGTTTTCGCCATCTGCTCCGATAAGCCGGATTTCGGTAGCCCTGATCCGTTCGTTGATCCGGGGGCCTGTTTCGCGCTGTGGTGGCGCGTTGTGGGGTCTGCGTCCTATGGTCTTGATCCTTTGATTGTTCCAGAATGATGCAGGGCAAACTAAACCTGCTTTGGCTGCGCTTCAACCCGCTATCATGCAGTTTCGGGCTTATTTTGAAAGGAAGGTTGGCTCTTCTCTTTTAAGGCGACTTCTGACATATGGCGGCCATTGGGGCTGTCATTGTCCCATTTCACTTACATGAAGGACAAGACCATGAGAGCGCTTGCTATCTTGATAATCCTCGCCGTTGTCGGTTTCTTTGGCTACCAATATGCCGTTGAAGGGCGCGGACCGAATGCCGCCTTCGGCGTACTGACCGGAGCCACTGCCGCTGCCGAAGCCCAAGCCGCCGCCGAAGCCCAAGCCGCAGCAGAGGCTCAGGCCGCCGCTGAAGCCCAGGCCGCTGCGGATGCCGCTGCAGCAGAAGCTGCGGCCGAGGCCGAAGCGCAAGCTGCCGCCGAAGCCGCTGCCGCTGAAGCTGAGGCGCAGGCCGCCGCTGATGCATTGGCCGCCGAAGCCGCAGCCGCTGCTGCTGCCGTCGAACAGGCGCTGGAAGACGCTGCCGATGCAACCGAAGAGGCTGCTGAAAACACAAGCGATGCACTCGAAGACATGGGCGCGGCAGCTGCGGATGAGTTGCTGACCGTTGATGGTTTTGACGCGGCTCAGGTCATCTCGCTGATCGAGGGTTCCAACTTGCCTGATCAGGAAAAGACCACGCTGATCTCTGCTGTGACGGCCGCACAGAACAGCCCGACACTGCTGCAGCCTGTGCTGGAACGTGCCCGCCAGTTGCTGAATCAGTAATCCTGCCCCAAACACCAAAGGCCGCCCTGACCGGGGCGGCCTTTTGCATTTCAGATCTCTGTTGTCAGTCCAGAAAAGCCTTTTCCACGACGTAATGCTGTGGATTGGAATTGGCCCCTTCGACCAGGCCGTAGCCTTCCAGCATCTCTTTCAGTTCCAGATTGAACGCCAGATTGCCGCAGATCATCGCGCGATCTCTATCCGGTGACAGCGCCGGCACGTCCAGATCGGCAAAAGCCTCGCCCGAACGCATCAGATCGGTGATCCGGCCCATCTTGGCGCTCTCTTCGCGTGTCGTGGTGGGGTAATATTTGATCTTCTTCCAAAACCCGTCGCCGATGACTTCATTGAGCAATTCATCACTTTTCAGCCCTTCGATCAGATCACGGCCATAAGTCAGTTCGCCCGCTTCGCGGCAGGTATGAGTGATGATGATCTCGTCGTAATCTTCATAGGTCTGCGGTTCGCGCAACAGGCTGGCGAAAGGCGCAAAGCCGGTGCCGGTCGCAAAGAACCACAGCCGTTTGCCGGGAAGTAGCGCGTCATGGACCAGCGTTCCAACCGGCTTGGGGCGCAGGATCAACCCATCCCCGACTGCGATATGCTGCAGTTTGGAGGTCAGCGGACCATCCTGCACCTTGATCGAATAAAACTCCAACTCCTCGTCCCAGGACGGGGAGGCGATGGAATAGGCGCGCATGATCGGCTTGCGCTTGCCTGTGTTTGGGTCTTCGTCGCCCATCAACCCGATCATTACGAATTCACCAGACCGGAACCGCATGGTCGTGGGCCGTGTGATGCGGAACGAAAACAAACGATCCGTATAATGCTGCACCGCTGTCACGGTCTGCATATCGGGCAATTGCGGGACGATTTTGGCGCTGGCGTGGTTCACGGGGCTCTGCTCTGTCATAGTTTATCTGTGACCCGATATCGGGCCACCCTCTGTCTAGTGATTGATCCGGGTCATGGAAAGGGTCAGCCGCGCAAACGGGCCTGATAATGGTTCTGTTGCCAATCGGCACGGGCCAGCCATTGATCCTGCGGCTGGCGGGCGGCCATGGCATCGTCGATCTCGACCTCGTCGAAACCGGATCTGCGCGCCATCGCATATTGATCGGCCAAGACATGGCCGCGCGCGCGCAACCGGCCCTGAAATCCGGCGCGGCGCAGCATCGCGGCAAGGGTAAAGCCGCGCCCGTCAGCGAAGCTGGGGAAGTCAATGCGGATCATCGGCGCATTTGTCAGCCGCGCCAATGTCGCCGGCTCGGTGTCAGAGGGCAGATCAACCGCATATTGCCCTTCATCAGGCAGGCTGTCGTCCAACACCTGAAACGGCCCGGTCCAGTCATCGGCGGCAAAGCCTGTGTCGGTCACAATGATGCTCATGGTTTTATCAAGGCGCAGGCCCTGTCCTCGCTTTGTTTCAAATACTCGTTCTTTCGGCCAAAGGCCGCACGATTTTGCCGTTTTCAAAGTGAATCCCGCATTCGGTTTTTTCACTGCCCCGCCACCGGCCTGCGCGCGGATCTTCGCCTGCGCCGACACGGGTGGTGCAGGGCCTGCACCCAATCGACGGATAGCCTTGTGCCACCAGCGGATGACGCGGCAGATCGTGTTTGTCGATATAGCTGCGCAGGTCGTCCGTGCCCCAGTTGGCCAACGGGTTGATCTTGATCTTCGCGCCGTCCTTTTCATAAAACGGCAATGTTGCGCGCGCGCCGTTCTGATACCGCTTGCGCCCGGTGATCCAGCCGTCGAACCCGTCCAGCGCTTGCGCCAAAGGCCGCGCCTTGCGCAGATCACAGCAGGCGTTGGGGTTGGCCTGATGCAGCAAACCGTCGACATCTTCGCGCAGCACATCATTGCGGTTGGGCGTGATCACCCGCATATCGGTCAGGCCAAGATGAAAGGCGACGCGCCGCTGATATTCCAATGTTTCCGCAAACAACATCTCCGTATCCAGAAAGATCACCGGCAGGTGCCGGTCGATCTGGGCGGCCATATGCAGCAAGACCACGCTTTCCGCGCCAAAAGAGGACACCATCGCCAGACGGCCCAATTGCGGGTCATGCAGCGCGTTGCGCAGGATCGTGGCGGCATCGGATTGCTCCTGCACCGCCTCGGCCTGCCAGTCTGTGACTTTCTTATGCAGCATCGGCTTTATCCTCGCTTGGGTAAAGAATGGCTTTGAACGGGGGCAGACCCAGACGGCGATAGGTCTGCAAGAACGTCTCTTCCTTGCTGGAACGCAGGTCGAGATAGCCTGTCACCAACCGTTCAATCGCAGGCACGATCTCTTCCGCGCTGAAACCGGGGCCTGCGCGTTCGCCGATTGTCGTGGTCTGCGTGCCGTCACCGCCCAAGGTGATCTGGTAGTTTTCCACACCTGCACGGTCGAGGCCCAGAATCCCGATATGGCCGACATGGTGATGCCCGCAGGCATTGATGCAGCCGGAAATCTTGATCTTCAGCGGGCCGACGTCATGTTCGATCTTCAATTCGTCAAACCGCGTGGCGATCTGCTGCGCGATGGGGATCGACCGCGCCGTCGCCAGCGCGCAATAATCCATGCCGGGGCAGGCGATGATATCCGAGGCCAGCCCGATATTCGCCGTCGCCAGATCGGCCTTGCGCAGCGCCGCATAAATGGCTGGCAGGTCGGATTGATGCACATGCGGCAGGATCACGTTCTGTTCGTGGCTGATCCGCAATTCGCCATGGCCGTATTGTTCGGCCAGATCAGCCATCACACGCATCTGATCGGATGTCGCATCGCCGGGCGTCGCGCCATGTTTCTTGATGCTGATCGACACGATGGCATAGCCAGGCGCCTTATGCGCGGTCAGATTGGTGTCGCTCCATGACCGGAAGGCAGGATTGGCCAGACGTGCGGCCTCATAGCCATCGGTCGACTTGGTCACAAAGGCAGGCGGGGCAAAGGATTTTTCAATCTCGGCCAGCAATTCCTGATCATAGCCGTTGAACCCCTCGCGGATCGCGACAAACCGTTCTTCAACCAGATCGCGGATCGTCTCGATCCCGTTCTCATGCAGGGTGATCTTGATCCGGGCTTTGTACTTGTTATCGCGGCGACCCAACAGGTTATAGACGCTGACGATGGCTTCGACATAAGCCAGCAGGTCCGCCTTGGACACAAACTCGCGCAGCACCTTGCCGACCATCGGCGTGCGACCAAGGCCACCGCCGACAATGACCTGATAGCCGATCTCGCCCGCGTCATTGCGCACGACGACCAGCCCGATGTCATGGGCGCGGGTCACGGCGCGATCTTCGGCAGCGCCTGTCACGGCGATCTTGAACTTGCGCGGCAGGAACTGGAATTCCGGGTGATCGGTGGACCATTGGCGCAAAAGCTCTGCAATGGCGCGGGGGTCCTCGATCTCATCCGCTGCGGCACCGGCGAAATGGTCGGCGGTCACATTGCGGATCGTGTTGCCGCTGGTCTGGATCGCATGCATGCCGACATCGGCCAAAGCCTCCAACATATCCGGCACATCGCCAAGTTTCGGCCAGTTATACTGGATGTTCTGGCGCGTGGTGAAATGGCCATAGCCCTTGTCCCAACGGTCGGCGATATAGGCCAGCTGGCGCATCTGCGCCGGGTTCAGTGTGCCATAAGGCACCGCGACCCGCAGCATATAGGCATGCAGTTGCAGATAAAGGCCGTTCATCAGGCGCAAAGGCTTGAATTCATCCTCGGTCAAGGAGCCGTCAATCCGGCGTTCCACTTGCCCACGGAATTGCGCGACGCGGGTGCGTACGAAGTTTTCGTCAAAGTCGTTGTAGATATACATAGATTTCTTCCCGTCGCATCCCGGAGTTGATCCGGGACCTTTGTCTGGCGTGGAGGTCCCGGATCAAGTCCGGGACTGCGTTTCAACTTGTTTGCCGTGCGGATAATTGGACGGGCCGGTGGTGCGGAACGCCTCGCGGAAATGCACGGGCTCCGGGCCATCATCACCCATGCGGGCATCTGCCAGATACGGACCGGCGATTTCCGATGCCCGCGCGCGGGCCTGCAATAGACGCAGATCGGCATGGGCCTCGTCGGTGATCAGTTCAGCCTCGGACATCAGCGGCGACCAGCGGTCATCCTCGGTCAGCCAGACGGCGTCGCCGGCCAGCAGCGCATTGGCGGTGACGACTTTGGGGGTGAAACGGGGCATTATGCGAATTCCTTGATCTGGGTGGCCGCTGCTGCCGCATCGCGCGGGGCAAGACCGTAGAAGGTAACAACAGGGCCGGTCAGCGCGGCGCGGGTCAATGTGGGTTCGAGTTCGGCCAAACAGGTGGCGATCACGCGCTGATCGGCACGGCTGACGTTTTCGATGATTGTCACCGGTGTTGCCGGATCGGCACCATGCATCAGCAGGCGGCCCTGGATGAAACGGGCGGCTTTCTTGCCCATATAGATGGCGGCAACTTCACCCGGCGTGGCCAGTGCGCGCCAGTCGTGATCGGCATAGCCTTTGGTATCATGACCGGTGATGAAGCGGATAGAGGAGTTACGTCCCCGCTTGGTCAGGCTCTGCCCGATACCAGCGACAGCAGCAGACGCCGCCGTGATCCCCGGCACGATAGTATAGCTGACACCGGCCTCATTGATCGCCTCGATCTCTTCGTCCAGCCGACCAAACACCGTCGGATCGCCAGCCTTGAGCCGCACGACATGATGCCCGTCAAGCGCATGTTGCACGATCAGCGCGTTGATATCTTCCTGCGCCATGGCACGGCCAAAACCCTGCTTGCCTGCATCGATGATGATCGCCTCACGCCGCGCCAGTTCCAGAATTTCGCCGGTGACCAGATTGTCATGGATCACCACATCGGCCTTATCCAGCGCCTTGCGCGCCTTGAGCGTCAGCAGTTCGGGATCGCCAGGGCCAGCACCGACCAGATCGACATGGCCTGCCTTTGCGCGGGCGGTAATATGATCGTCCAGCAGGCTTTCCAAAGCGGTGATCACGCCAACCGTGCCCTGATCAGACATCGCCTTTGGCCCACGCTGGAAATAGAAATCAGCCCAGAAATCGCGCCGCTTGCGGCCCATTGGCAGCACGTCGACCGCATGACGGAAGGTCTTGCCGATCCGCGCGAGGATGCCAAGCGACACCGGCAAACGCGCCTCGATATCCGCCTTGATCGCGCGGGCGAGGACGGGGGCAGCCCCTTCTGTCCCGATGGCCACGACCACAGGGTCGCGGTCCACGATGGCAGGGGTGATGAACTGGCTGTCCGCCAGATTATCGACGATATTGACCAAAGCGCCATCGGCATGGGCGATGGACGCAACGCGGGCATCCTCAGCATCATCTTCATTGGCGGCATAAAATAGTGCAGCGCAGAGCGTATCACCCGGTTCCATCGCACGCGCAATCACCCGCAATTTGCCTGCGGCGCGCCACGCGTCAATCTCGGGCGCGACTTCGGCGGCGATCACGGTCAGATGCGCCTCTGTCTTCATCAACAGGCGCAGCTTGGCCAAGGCGGCATCGCCACCACCGGACAGAACGATCCGACGACCGGCGACGGCAAGGAAGATGGGAAAGTGCTGCATGGTGCGTCCTTCGATTTCTTGCCTTCAACATAGAACATTATCCTGCTATTTGCTGCCCCCAGGCGTCACTAAAGGACATTTGTTCTGCGAGACGTGAAATTTGGACCATGCGTCCTGCAAAAATGGAGAAACAGGAATGGCCTTGCGGATCGACGCGACAGACCGGAAAATTTTAGCGGCTTTGCAGGCAGATGCAGCCCAGTCGCTCGATGACATCGCCAAGGCAGTCGGGTCCTCTAAAACCCCTGTCTGGAACAGAATCCGCAAGCTGCGCGAGGCCGGGGTGATCGGCCAGCAGACGGTGATTCTGGATGCCGAAAAGCTGGGGTTCGAGGCGTGTTTTTTCGTCCTGATCCGCACATCCGAACATGACAAGGACTGGCAGGCGCGCTTCCTTGCGGCGCTGAAATCCCGGCCCGAGGTGCAAGAGGCCCACCGTCTGGCGGGGGACATCGATTATATCCTGAAAGTGCGTGTCAAAAACGCGCGCGCCTATGACACGTTTTATCAGGCGCTGATATCAGAGGTGAAGGTGCATAACGTCACTGCTTTGTTATCAATGGAAGAAATCAAATCCACGGTGGCGCTGCCGCTTTGATGGCGTGAAAATGCCGAAGAAATCGCGGCCTCCAGCGGTTCTTCGCGCAGGGTTTTGCACAAGGCCAATCGAGGTCTTAGGTGTTTGCTGACCGCGCATAACACTGCGTGGCCAGAACAAAAACTGAAGGAGAACCACATGAAACGTTCAACCCAGATCACCGCGACCACCTTTGCCGCCTTGTTCGCAGCAGCCCCCGTCGCCGTGATGGCGCAGGCCGAACCTGCTGTGCCACCGGTGGAAGAGCCCGCAGCGCCAATGGCGCAAGAGGTCAGCCCGGCTGAGATCGACGCTTTTGCAGTGGCCTATGAGAATGTGATTGCGATTGACGCAGAATATGCGCCGCAGATGGCCGAAGCGCCCGATGACGAAGCCCGCCAGTTGCTGGAACAGGAAGCCCAGATCAGAAAGGCTGATGTCGTGACTCAGACCGACGGGATCGACGTGGATCGCTATGTGGAAATTCTGACGTTGGCACAGGTTGATCCCAGCCTGACCGCGCAGATTGTGGAACGTCTGGAACAATAAACCCGGCGCGAAAAACAAAGAGCCCGTCACGGCATGACCGTGGCGGGCTTTTTCATGAACAAAGACTGCGCTTTATGGCAGTGTGGCGTCAAACTCAACGACATGCAGATCGTCCATCGTGGACGGCGTCACTGCGATTTTTGCATTATTTATATCCGGACCGGAAAATTCGATGACACGGTCAAGCGTTTCAACCTCGGCCAGAACGATCGTATAACCGGCTTCGCGCAGTTTTGCTTCCCAATCGGCCAGCAATTCATCGACATCAACGGCGGTGCTGAACGAAAACATCCGCAAGGATGATCCGATCTCGCGGTCTGTCAGCACCTCGATATCCTCGGGCATGACCAGCACATCAGGCACCCAGCTTTGTGGTGCTTCGTCGGCCTGCGCCGCAAAACCGGCGGCAAATACAAAAAATCCCGCCGACACTAAGGTCAGCAGCGCGGGTGCGCGGGTCGCAGGAGCGAAAGTTTTTTTATCCATAACTTTAGAATTAGGCCAATGCCCCAGGTTTGACAACGCAAACCAACGCAGCTTGATCAAAATCCCGCCTAGTCTGTTGCCACCAACAGCCGGGTCAGTCCATGAAAATGATAGACATCGCCATATTGCGGTGCCGCTGCCAGTTTCAGATTGGGGCAGCGGGCGAACAGCACCTCCAGCGCGATTTTCAGCTCCAGCCTTGCCAATGGTGCGCCGACGCAGAAATGGATACCGCCGCCGAAACTTGTGTTCTGCGGACCCTTGCGGGCTGGGTCGAACAGGGCAGGGGCGTCGTAGACCGCCGGGTCACGGTTCGCTGCCCCCAACAGGCAGGCGATCTGGTCGCCGCGTCTGAAACTTTGTCCACAAACCTCCACATCCTCGTAAACCCAGCGGGTGAACATATGCAGCGGCGGGTCGTGGCGGATGATTTCCTCGACACTGGCGTCGGTGATGTCGCGGATATTCTGTTCCAGCAAGGTCTTGGTGCCATTGCCCAATGTATGCACCGTCGCTTCATGCCCGGCGTTCAGCAGTAGGATGCAGGTGGTGATCAGTTCATCGGTGGTCAGCTTCTCTCCGTTTTCTTCCGCCGCGATCAGGGTCGAGATCAGGTCATCTGCAGGGGTTTTTCGCCGGGTGGCGATGTAGCCATGCATGAAATCGGCAAATTCGGCAGAGGCTTTGATCGCAGCGGCTTCGATGTCGGGCGTGCGGCGGGCTTGATACATCGCGACCATCGCATTGGACCAACGCAGCAAATCATCGGCGCGGTCCTCTGGCACACCCAGCAGGCGGGCGATGGTGATCACCGGCACTGGCTGGGCATAGGCGGTCAGCAGATCAAACGGACCGGATGGAAACTGATCCACCAGATCATGGCATAGCTGCGTGATCTGCGGCGCAAGTGCCGCAATCGTCCGGCTGGTGAAGGCACGCAGCACCAGCCCGCGCAAGCGGGTGTGGCGGGGCGGCTCGAGTTCGAGCATCGAATGCGCCTCGATATCGTAAAACGGGCGCAGGGCGTCGGGGATGGCAGGGGCCAGTTCCGGCGGACATTCGCGCCCCATCCGCCTGTCGCGCAGCACGGCATGGACGGATTTATGTGATATGGCGCAGGCCATCCCGTAATCATCCCACCAGAAAAAATCACCCGTGGCGCGGGCTTTGTCATAGAAAGGATAGGGATTCTGCACGAAGGCGGGATCGGTCGGGGCTTGGGAAAATCTTTGCATGGCGCAGATGTGCCGCGCCTGACCGGCCGATGCAAGAGGCAGGTTGTTCACGGCTCAGATCACAGGATCGCGACGTTCTGACGCAGGGTAAAACAGCAGTGCTATGTTACCCTGCATGCAGTTGGATACCGCAAATGGCCCGGAAAAAGTGCCACGCATACGGTGCCTGATCAGCCAACAGGGAGGGGTGTTCATGGCAAAGTTGTCGATGAACGAAGAGATATTCGACCATTCCGCATATGAACACGCCAACCGCCAGATGCGATTGGTTAAACAGGAATTGGCGCAGGATGCCATTTCGGTTCTCGCGCGTGAAGTGGTCCGACGGTTGGCATTCAGGATGCCACGCAGCGAAAAAACCGAAAACCTGCCCACCGCCTCTGAGATCGAGCTCCTTTGTGCCGCGTTGTTGTCGGCCGATAATTCCGCCGCTGATCAGTTCATCCTTGCCGCACGGCGTGATGGTGTCGCGCCCGGGGTGATCAGTCGTGGCTATGTCGCCGGTGCAGCGCGCCGTCTGGGTGAAATGTGGGATGATGACCGGATTTCCTTTATCGACGTGACGCTGGCCTGCAGCAAGCTTTATGGTATCATCCGCGGCCTGCGCCATGTGCTGGCACCGACACTGGTCGAAGGCCGCGAAAGCAGGCCCGCCCTGTTCGCGCTGGTGCCCGGCGAAACCCATACGTTGGGGATTGAGATTGCGACCGACCATTTTCGCCGTGACGGCTGGGACGTCGATATGCTGATCGGGCTAGACCATGACATGCTGCTGAACAAGACCGAGCAGCGGCATTATCAGGCCATCGTTCTGGTCGCGAATTCCGACCGGATGATGGAGCCGCTGACCCGGCTGAGCCTCGCCCTGCGGATCACCCAGCCGCTCGCGCATCTGATCGTCGCGGGCAGCATTCAGGACCATTATCCCGATATTCTGCATCTTGTCGGGGCCGAGGCGGTGATGAGCGATCTTGATTCTGCGATCACCACGCTGCGCGGCGTCCTAGGTGAAAAGACGGTCTGAATGCCGCCTTTTCCGGTGGAAAAGATGATGCCTCCGGCGGGGACAGCCGGAGGTGGATAGCCGGGACATCCGTTTAACATCAAATCGTTGAGGGTTTCGAACTCCGGTGTGTTATACATTGGGCCCGATGATTACGGCCATTCGCCTCTCATGCGCACATAACCTCATCTGTTTCGACGCGGGAATGTATTTGGTTGGCACCGTCGGATTGTGGGGTTTTCCACAGATAAATGCATAATATGGCGATCCTTGCGTGCCGGGGTACACAGAGATGCATATATGCTCGGCCGGAAAATGATTGCCGATCGCGTCGCTATGCGCCAGGCGTGTAGACGCGCTATACCAGTTGCTTCAGAACCGGGCGACTATGCCATCGTCGCCATCGTCGGAAAAAATCGGCAGCCAGCGCCTGGTCGGATCTTCTAGAGCACCAGTGCCTCGTCACGAGCGGCTCGGCCCCGCAGGGGTTTTGTGTAGTGTTTTACGTTGGTGCTTTTGTAGCCTTATGTTACTCCTTTGTGGCAAGTTCTTGACCAAATCGCCTTTTCAGACGCAAACAAAGAAACAAGGATTGATCCTTAAGCTAATTGAACTGAGGTCTACCAGTGAGCACCCACACGAACCGCAAGCGATTACTGGTCCTCGATGATGAAAAAAATGTTGCCGAAACCATTTGCATGATGGCGGGTGCGGCAGAGTTCGACACCGAACACACTTGTGATGCTGGTACCTTTATTGAGAAGGTGATTGCGTGGAAACCTACGCATGTCGTGATCGACCTACAGTTGGGTGATCGTAATGGCATAGAGGTGATCCATAGCCTGGGCGAAACAGGCTGCGACGCTGCACTTATCATCGTCTCCGGACTGGGAGGACGTATACTAGAGGCGTCTGCCATTGCGGCCAATGAACGCGGACTAAATGTCCTTGGGACGCTCGCCAAGCCATTTTCCCGCAAGTCGTTTCAGTCAATGCTGGCAGTCGAGGTCCCATCTGGACGGCGCACACTGAACCCGGCAAAAAGATCCATTGAGCTGGATGTTTCCGACCAACATTTGGTTGCCGCACTCAAGGAAGAACGATTAATAGCGCATTTTCAGCCGAAAATCTCCTGTGTGGATGGCGAACTTGTCGGATTTGAGTGTCTGGCACGATGGCCCCAGCCGAATGGAGGCATGCTGCCGCCCGATATCTTTATCGCTCTGGCAGAGAAAACGGGTTTGATCGACCATGTGACCCGGTCCGTTTACACATATGCTCTTGCCAATCTGCCCGATCAAGTCAGGGAACGCGGACTGAAAGTTGCGCTCAATCTTTCCCCGCTCAATCTTGGGGATGTGCTTTTCCCCCGTTGGCTGCTGAACAAATGTGGCGAGCATGGCCTTGCACCATCACAGATTATCCTTGAGATTACAGAAACAGCCAGCATGGACCGTCCCCTTGCACTACTTGAGAATATGACGCAATTCAGAATACAGGGCTTTCACCTGTCGATTGATGACTTTGGTGTTGGATACTCTTCTTTAATCCAGTTGGCCCGATTGCCGTTTTCAGAAATGAAGGTTGATCAGATGTTTGTAAAATCTCTTGCTACGTCAGATGAATCGCAAAAAATAGTTACTTCTGTTGTTGGTTTGGGCAAATCTATGGGGCTGAATGTCGTTGCTGAAGGTGTTGAGGATGCCTGGGCCTTGGGTTTCCTGCGTGATATCGGATGTCATGAGGCACAAGGCTATTTTATAGCAAGGCCTATGGACAGCATCGCAGCGACTGAATGGAAAGGTTGTTCCTGGTTTGCAGACAATTGAACGCTTTGGTCGCAAAAAAATACATGAGGCGCAGAATGGCATATAGGACCAAAGTGTTGAAGGTTGGCTTTGATTTGATCTTATATATTGATGACAAAAAATAAAATGTTGAAGCCACTTTCAAAATACAGAACATCATTGGTTTCTTACTGTTTGAGCAAGTAGCCTTTTTTACTTATTGTAGATTTGAATATACGTGGTGATACGATGAAAATACCTACAGGTATCATGGGTTTCGACGAAATGACTGCTGGCGGTCTGCCGGTCGGCCGGGCATCGCTTGTTGAAGGTGGGCCTGGGTCTGGCAAGACTGTTTTTGCGCTTCAGATGCTTGTCAACGCTGCGCAAGATAATGACACCCCCGGCATATTCGTTGCGTTTGAGGAAGCTCCTCAGCAGATATTGGCAAATTGCAGAGAGTTTTCCTGGGCTGGAAGCGACAGAGACGAGCTTGGGGTAACATTCGTGGATGCGCAGCCCAGCATCGATCTCATCCATTCTGGCGACTTTGATATCGCGGGCTTGCTGGCAATCATCGAGGCAAAGGCACGCAAGAGCGGAGCGCGGCTTATCGTTTTTGACGCAATCGATATTGTGCTGTCCTTGATGAAGGACACGACGTCAATGCGTAGAGAAATTTACCGGCTTCATAACTGGTTGCTAGAGCGTCAATTCACAACATTGATTACCTCAAAGCTTCATGATGAACACTCAGACTGGCAAGCATTCCCCGCGTTCGATGCATTGCAATTCATGGTCGATTGCGCGATCCGGTTGGAACACAATATCTACGACGGTGTATCACAACGTACTCTGCGGGTGCGTAAATACAGAGGCTCTGGATTCGAGCAAAACCCAACCCCGATACTCATCGACCGCAATGGGATTGATGTAGCGTTCAGCCGCACTGACCGCGCTGATCGGGTGCCTGTCAGCAACGAGAGGGTTTCGTCTGGGGTTGATGCGCTGGATGCCATGATGGGTGGCGGATATTTCAGGGGTGCAAGCATTTTGGTAACTGGCTCACCCGGTACAGCCAAGACCACATTATGTGGCGCTTTTGCGGACGCTGCATGCGCGCGCAATGAACCCACCCTGTTCGTTAGCTTTGACTCGCGACCAGACGAGATTGTCAGAAACCTCTCATCTGTTGGAATAGACCTTAGCCAGCATTTGAAATCGGGGCTCTTACGCTTGGAAAATATGCGTGCTCTCGAAGGAAACGCTGAAACTCACCTGATGCGAATCCGACAGGCTGCCGAAGTACACGGTGCGCGCTGCGTTGTAATTGATCCTCTTTCGGCGCTTTCCAAGGCAGGAAATCGTGGAGTAGCGCCTAGCGTGGCCGAACGCCTTATCGACAGCGCTAAGGCTCTCGGCCAGACGGTTTTGTGTACAAGTCTTTTGGCCAACACCACAGATATAGCCGAAGGCACACCCCTTCAAATTTCTACTATCGCTGATACATGGATCCACCTGAGTTACCTGGTGCTTGGCGGCGAGCGCAACCGTGCGCTGTCGATCATCAAATCTCGTGGGACTGCGCACTCAAACCAAGTACGCGAAATGCATCTTGGCGAAAATGGTGTTAGCCTGAGCGATGTCTATTCTGCCGGGGGTGAGGTGCTCATGGGCACTTTGCGATGGGAACGTGAACGCGCAGACGAGCTTGCCGAACGCGCGCGTCACGAAAGTAATCTACGTGTTCAAGAACAACTGGATACCGACGCGCGCGAAATTGAAGCCCAGATTGGAATATTGCAACTTCGCCTGGCAGCAGCGCAAGCCACTTCTAAGGCGCGAGGCACGCATGAAGCCGAACGCTTACGGTCGTCGAAAGCAACCTTGCGCCAGACAGTTGCTCAACGAAGCGGCCGTTCCGGTCAAATGAGCGGTCATGATGATGATTGAACGCACCATTATGTTCCGTCTGTTTGTTTCGGGGTATTTGCCGAACTCAGCGCAAGCAATCACAAACCTCAAAAACTTTTGCGAAGCACACCCATCGGAGCAGTATAACGTCGATGTTGTGGACATCTTTGAAAACCCTGACGCCGCGCTCGAAGCTAATGTGTTCATGACTCCCCAACTTGTCGTGCTTTCAGGATCGAGAAAGCACGTGCTGATTGGAGATCTGTCCGATACGTCGCGCCTCGCTCAGTTGCTATCGTTCGAGACTTGAGTATGGATAACGAATCCCAGTCTGACGACTCCAGCCAGGCTGATAAAATCGCGCGTTTAATCAAGACATTACATGAAACCGTTGAAGAGCTTCGGCAACTGGCCGGGGATGGGTTAGATACAATCTTGCATCCCGATGGTGCCCTCTACATGATGCCGGCTGCGCAGGCTTATCTGAAACAATCTGAACGTATTCAGCGTCAGTTCGCAGACGAACGTGCCGCGATATTGGATTCTCTCCCAGCTCATATCGTCCTTCTTGACGAAGACGGTGCGATAGTGGCTGTGAATGACAGATGGCGCAGCCACTCGGTTGCAAATGACTATTCTGGCGAGAACGGCTTAATAGGGCAGAATTACATAGCACACAGATCTCGTATGATGGGTGGGCCGTCAGAGGATACCCTTGAAGCCGAGCGGGGTATTCGCGCGGTGCTAGGCGGATCAAGCGACAAATTCACTATGCAGTACACGTGCCATACGCCGACAGAACAGCAGTGGTTTTCGATGGCCGTCACCCCAGTCAAAGCTGGCGTAAGGCGCGGCGCGGTCGTCATGCACTTTGATGTAACAGAGCGTGTTCTGGCTGATGAGCGCGCGAACTTATACCGAAGCAGGCTTGAACGGCTCGTTGATCAGTCGATCGTTGGGATTATGGTAGAGCGCGATGGCAAACCACTTATGGTGAACCCGATGTTTGCCAAGATGCTCGGTTATGAAACTCCAGACGTGATATTGTCGTTGGCCGACACGCTGCAATTGTTCGATCCAGCCGAGCATGAACGCCTATCGGTCTACGCAGCAGAGCGGCGTAGCAATGGCTCAGCCCCAGACCTCTATCGCGTCATTGGCAAGACCAGCACGGGATTACCGATCACTCTTGAGGCCCGCACATTTGTCATCAAGTGGGATGAAGAAGATGCGATCTGCTCCATGTTCACTGATCTCACAAAACAGATAGAGAATGAAGATCGAGCACGCCAATCTGAGAGGCTGCAGGCCATTGGCCAGCTTACCGGCGGTGTTGCGCATGACTTCAACAACCTTTTGACCGTTGTGCTTGGGAACGCGGAGGTATTGTCTGAAGAACTGAGTGACCAGCCACGTCTACAATCGCTGGCGGATACGACAGCAAGCGCTGCTGTCAGAGGCGCTGAACTCACTAATCAGTTACTCGCATTTTCGCGCAAGCAGCCACTCAACCCAAAGGTTATGGATGTAAAGAAACTCATACAAGAAATGGATAGCTTGTTACGGCGAACCTTGCCCGCGACAATTAGTATCGAAATCATTCATTCTGCTGGCCTATGGCACGCTGAGATTGATTCAGGCCAGCTGGAGTCTGCGCTACTTAACCTTGCTCTGAATTCTCGCGACGCAATGCCTGACGGTGGCGTACTAACCATTGCAATTTCAAATGCGGTATTGGATGACGCATACGTTGGACACGAATTGGATGTTGAGGCTGGGCAATATGTCCAGATTGTTGTCACGGACACGGGCGCAGGTATCGCACCAGAGACCGTGGGCCGTATATTCGAGCCTTTCTTCTCTACCAAAGAAGTAGGCAAGGGAACAGGTCTCGGGCTCAGCATGGTCTACGGCTTTGTAAAGCAATCTGGGGGCCACATCCGGGTCTATTCCGAAGTGGGCGAAGGTACGTCATTCAAGCTCTATTTTCCGCGTTCTCAGGCGCCGTTGAAGGACGAGCATACTTTCCGTATCGAACAAAATATCGCCGGTGGACGTGAAACTATTCTTGTTGTCGAGGATAACGATCTGGTGCGTGAACATGTCGTCGCGCAACTCAAGAGTTTCGGCTATCGCATATTTCAGGCGTCGGCAGGAGCTGAAGCACTCGAAATATTGCAGAAAGCGCCCGAGATTGACCTTCTCTTCTCAGATGTTGTCATTCCTGGCGGAATGAGCGGCCGCGTTTTAGCTGATGCAGCACTTCGGTTGCGGCCAGAGATCAAAGTCCTGTTCACATCTGGGTATACAGAAAATTCGATCGTCCATAATGGGATACTTAACCCTGGCGTAGAACTTCTTAGCAAGCCTTACCGGCGTGCCGAACTGGCATCGAAGTTGCGCAAGGTGTTGGATCAAGACTGAGGCTGGGGCTGGGGAGAGAGATCTAAGCTACCCCCCGAAATTCGGACACTGACCTAAGCTCCCCGTCACTGAAGCTGTGAGATGAGTCCAGTTGGGAAAGGTAAACTTTGGACACCAGAGGTTTGCTACAACAGAGCCAATGAAGAAAAATCAAAATTCGCCTTATTTATTCATTCTACCAAAAGTACGTCTATCTTCGTCACCATTTTGGGCCTTTGCACGGTATAATTCGGCATCAGCTCTGGCGAAGGCTTGTTCATACGCTTCTTCGGCTTCTAACATAGACGTACCAGTACTGACGGTCACTCGATACTGGCTGAACACGTCATTATGTTTGAGGGCTAATTTCAGGCGCTCACTGACAGTCTTTAGAAGGTCTTCATCGCATGGGGAGAGGAGAACAAGAAATTCGTCGCCGCCCCAACGGGCCGCATGGTCATAAATACGCAAAATACTCTTTAGCTCTTTTCCCAACTCTGTGAGGATCAAATCACCAGCTGCATGACCAAAAGTATCATTTACATTCTTGAAATCATCTATATCGATCCAGACTAGGCCGACACCAGCTTTAGTTCTCAACTCATTTTTTGTTTCCAGATCTATAATTCTTGCGATGGCGCCACGATTTAGTAATCCTGTAAGGTCATCCTCGCGCGCCTTGATTTCAAGTTCCTTTGTGCGATCTACTACCATTGCTTCAAGTGTTTCATAATTTGCATGAATCATGGTTTCCATATTCTTGAAGGACTCGAAGATGGAGCTTAATTCACCCTTATAAATATTCTCGAACCCTGAGCGATTGAAATCTCTCTTCCCCAAATTATTCATTTGCTTCGACAATTGAGATAGTGGAAGTAATATTTCCCGACGCATAACGAAATGAATAATTCCAAGTGTGAGAAGAAGTGATATGATTACTAAACTTGCCAAGGGAACAAAGCGATCCCGCGGCATGGCTTTGGCTAAGTTCAAGAAGGTGACGTCATACCAGCCGATCGTCGGTAGGTAGGAAATGCCAACTAAATATCGCTCTCCTGCAATTGTCGCATATTTTGTAACGACATCATCATAAATTAAGTGATTCTCGCTCATCATGCGTAGCTGATCCATTAACATGGCTCCTTCCTCGGGAAGGTCCACTATGAGATCCAGTGTCCGTTTCTGCCCTTCAGGCTGGATAAAGCTGGCAAAATCAATGAACCGGCTGTCTTGATATAATTGAATAGCGCCACGTGAATCAGCAAAAAGTCCAATAACACCATTTTGACTGGGTGTAACGATATCGGTGATGGTTTCATCGAGTGGTAGACCTGTTCCAAGGGCAGCTAAAATCTCGCCATCTTCGTCTCTCATCAACACATCAATCCATAACTTTGTTACTCCCAGCTCAACATCGGGATTAATATTGATATGAAAATCTAAGCCTTGCTCAACTAATCCAAAAAACCATGCATCAGCTGGTCTGCTCTCCCGGAGCCTATATTGTAATTCTTGCCCAAAAAACTCATTTGCCTCATTATTGTGATAATAATCATTTGATTTAGTGAGTGCGATGAAATAGTTTTTTGAATTAAAATTACGACGAAAGCTTTCTAGTTCTGTCCTTGCGGCCGCGTCAAGCTGGGGGTTGGCTGGATCTTTTGCCCACGCTATGAGCGTTGGTGAGGCAGCCATTTGTTGCGCCAAGGCTATTTCACGCTCAAGCGGCTGAAGCAACCGACTACTGTTATATCTAACTTGGTTTTCAATCATCCTTTGGCCCCAGCTTTCAATAACATTGTCAGTTATTTGTTTGAAAGCATAAAAGCCCACTAATATAAAAACAGAAACCAAAAATACAACAAGAGTTAGGAAATTTCGTTCAAGCCTGCCCATTTTAATCACTTTATGAATAATAGTATTTTGGTATGTGGTCGTTTTAGACCTAATGAACACCTGATTAACACATTAGGCCACGCTGAAATGGTGGTTTGATGGCCTTTTCAGGCGGCAAGTGGCACGCAGGGGGGGAACCGCGCCGTTTCAGGTCCGCCGTTGGGGTGGTCTGGTGAATTTCGGACAGACACAGCTTTATGCTATCGACACCGATGTGCGCCCTTAACCCGAAACACCAGTCGCTATGCTTCTTCGTCGATGGCATCTCGGGGTTGCGCGCCTTGGTCTTGTCGTTTGCCCAAGAGGGTGCATCGATGATCGTCGCATCTATCAAGGTGCCGGCGCGCAGGAAGATCCACGTGTCCGCCAGATACGCGTTCACATCCGCAAAGATCACATCGGTCAGGCCATCCCGCTGTTGCAGGTGGCCGAAGTTGAGGATCGTGATCACTTCGGCGACCCGGCCATCGCCTAATTCGATTATGGTAAAACTGCGCACTGCCCCGCCATCTTGGCGGGGCTCGTCAGCCATCCGATCGCTCAGCGCAAGCAGTCTGCCCGAGGGCACCACCGAATACATCACCGTCGAGAACCGCTCGCGCCGAGTGACCGTCGCCTTTGTTGTATCATATGCGTCGGGGAAGGTGGGCTGTTTCAACACTGGCAAGGCTCCTCGTAGGCGTTGCCCAAGTCGACCAAATCAAGCCGAAAGTGGCAGGTTTTTAGACCTTCGTGAACAACACTTCATGTCTTGGCATGTTGATGCCTTGCCAACTTTTCAATCAAATTGGAAAGTAAATTTATGCAGAATATGGCAACAATAAGGCAGAACAGTATTTTTGTTGCCCCATTGATAAACTTTGGCGGTTCGCTGAAATATTGAACAAACTGGAATGCTGCCCCGCTATCAGGGCTTGCTCACGCGCTCTTTCATTTTGCCGCATTTCATCACCTCGTATCCGGGTTCTTGCTCCGTCTCAGGCGCTTCTGGCTGCGGTGTGTCTTTGGAACTAACATTCGACACGGTGTCGACTGCCCCGAACCGCTCGCAAAGAGTGTGGGGCTCATCAACTTTCACGCGTTTCCCGGAACATGGCTAAATCATCTTTCGTGACAAAAGCTATGCACCAGACTATGTCCTGATTGTCGACAAAGTGGGGGTGTCTGGATGTCTTTGGATGGTGAAGAGCCGCGTGGGTCCATGGTGGAAGCTGTGCAGCAAGAAGTAGAACGGATGATCATCACCGGAGAGCTAGAGGCCGGCGCACGGATCTCGGAGCAGTCTATTGCAGAGCGGCTAGGCATCAGCCGTGGTCCGGTGCGTGAAGCGTTCCGGGCACTGACAGAAGCCGGCCTGTTGATCGGACAGCGTAACCGGGGCGTGGTGGTGCGCGAAATCGGTCGTGAAGAGCTGCGCGACTTGTATCAGGTGCGCGCAGCGATCGAAGGTGAGCTTGCGGCGGCTGCATTGGAAAGACTGACTTCGGACGTTCTGTTCGAATTTGATCTGGTGCAACGGGACATGCGCGATGCTTTAAAACAGCAAGACACAGCACGGTACTTTGCTGCCAATGTCCAGTTTGATGCCATACTGGTGGCGACTTGCCCCAACGAGACCTTACGCGACCTCCACCGGTCCATAACCCGCAAGATGATGCTTGTTCGTCGCAGGCGGCTGAGTGGGGTGGATGACATGAAGCGTTCATTCATAGCACACTCACATCTTCTTGAAATCCTGCGCAAAGGCGATCCTGACGAAGTGCGCACTGCGTTTCGGAATTTTATTCTCGAAGCACGCGACAGGCTGTAGCGCCAATGATGCTGTCAGTTTTAGGACAATACTCTGGCGCAGGCGCGGTAAAGCGGCGCAGAGAACACGACGATCAGGATGATGCGTGTCAGGTGAAAGGCCGTTACCAGTGGTGCCGCAAGCATGAACGCCTTTGCGGTGATGCTCATTTCGGCAACGCCACCGGGTGCCGTGGCAAGCAATAGTACCGAAACAGGCAGATCTGATTGGTAGTGCAGCACGACTGCAATCGCCGCGTTGAACAGAATAAGCGCCAATGTGCAGGCTGTTGTGATCGGCAAGAACGCCCGCAGTTGCGTCAAAAGCCGCGGGTCAATGCGACCGCCAAGCGCACAACCGATCAGCACCTGCGCCGCATTCACTGCCTGAGCAGGAATCACCCCGCTGCTGAGTTCCGCAATAGCAACTGTTGCGCCGACAGCTAGTCCCGCCAGAAAAAAGGCATTCATCACCCCCATTTTGCTAAGCGCAAGACCAAGGCCGCCGCCAAGTATAAGAAGTGGCACCACTTTGAGCCATGGTTTAAAGGTTGTGGGATCGCTTGGATTGCCGACAATATCGGCAGCCATGATGACATCAAGGACAATCGGGATCGACAGGACAACAATAATAATTCTGATCGATTGCGCCGTAGCAACCAGGGCTGAATCGCCTCCAAAGCGCTGTGCCAGCACTGACATTTCCGCGACACCGCCAGGCATGCTGGAGAAGTAAGCTGTCTCGAATGGTATCTCCGACATCTTTGATACCAACCACGCAGCGACGATGCCAAGCGCCACTGATGCCAAGGCACTGAAGATAATCAAATAAACATAGTCAGAGAGCATCGCCATGACTTGCGACGAAAAACCGAGGCCGATGGCAATTGCGGCGATCAACTGGCCTGATTGACGGATCAGGGGTGGGGTGCTGACATTCAGTCCACTCAACGAAAGCGCCGCAGTGATGACGAGCGAGCCGATCAGCCAAGGCAGCGGTAGTCCAAAAAATGCCGTCCCAAATCCAGCGATAGTGCCAATTGCCAGGACTCGCAATGTTCTTGGTAGTTCAAGCATGAGGGCATCCTTTGTATATATTGTCTGCAATATGCAAGAGGCGATACCACATCACAAGGACAATAATCTGGGTGTATTTGTGATATTGTGCTGATAAATTAAGTAAATGTGAATTTTATTGCACGATTTGAAGTCATTTTATGGCCTAGGCTAAAGATTTCTCCAATCATGATTGTCAACAATATGTATTCCGCACACTCTGTCCCTAGGACGAGATCATTGTCGTGACACACAGGATTCTTGCTGACACCACCGGGTGCCCGTGCCCGACCAGTGCCGGGCTCAGGCGCGGCGTCAGTCGATAGTAAGGAGAAGAAAATGCCAACGAATTGTGCGGATAACCAGCGGTGCATTGCCGGTCTTTGGTCCGGTGCTGCCGGAGCGGTCCAGAAATGAAGCTTCATAACGAACTGACGGCCACAGAAGCTTTGTCCGAAATGGATGCAGGCACTTTGACTGCTGAACGCTTGCTGCGCGCCTGCTTCGACAGAATTGATGCAAGAGAAGATGTTGTTGGTGCCTTCATTCATCTGGACCGTGACAGCGCGCTTGAGATGGCACGGCGTATTGACCAGTCGGGGCGCAAAGGCCCCATGGGCGGAATCCCCTTCGCGGTAAAGGACATTATCGATACGCATGACATGCCGACAGCATATGGATCTCGCATTTACGCAGGACACCAGCCAGCGGCGGATGCTTCTTGCGTGGCCTTGACCCGGGCGGCAGGTGGTATCCTTGTGGGCAAGGCTGTCTCGACAGAATTCGCCAATTTCTTTCCAGGCAAAACAGCCAATCCGATCGATCCTGCAAGAACCCCTGGCGGATCGTCCAGCGGCTCTGCCGCAGCGGTTGCCGATTGCATGGTGCCGCTATCGCTTGGAACGCAGACCACACAATCCACCATCCGTCCGGCTGCCTTTTGTGGTATCTATGCCTATCTGCCAAGTCAGGGCGATTTCAGGTGTTCAGGCGTAAGGGAAGCCGCTGGCAGCTTTGACCGTCTGGGTCCGATGGCACGGTCGATCGAAGACCTGATGCTGTTCAGGGATGTACTGCTGCGCATCAAGCCGCGCCCTGCCGGGCCAGTCGAAGACAAGGCCCCCAAGATCGGGTTTTGCCGGACGACGCTTTGGGATCAGATGGAACCCTGCATGCGTGCCGTGATGGAGGAGGCTGTAGCGCGTTTAGAGCGGGCGGGTGCGCAAATCACTGACATCACGCTGCCGGCCTCGTTCGACGGCTTCAGCGAGGCGCACCGCAAGGTTTCGAGCTTTGAATTCGTCCGGAACTTTGCTCATGAAATCACCCACCATTGGGATGAGATCAGTGAGGCATTGCGCAACGGGCGCATCCGTCATGGCCTTGAGACCGATTTCGAGGAGTACCGTGCCGCGCGAAGATACCTGGCACAATCACGTGCTCTGATACCAGAAATTTTTGCAGATGTTGATGTCCTGATCACCGCCAGTGCCATGGGCGAGGCACCCTTGGGACTTCACGCCACCGGGTCCGCTGCCATCGGCGAGATTTTTACGCCTTTGTATCTTCCATGTGTTTCGATTCCGTGCGGGGTGGGGCCGAACGGCATGCCGCTGGGGCTTCAGGTCTTGGCTGCGGCTGATGACGACGCGCGCCTTCTGGCCGTGTCCCGATGGGTAGATCGGCATCTGAACTGATCACCCGAAATTTTCTCTCCAACAAGGAAAACCAACATGATGATGACTTCAAGATTTTCACTAGGCGTGACCGTTTTGCTTTCTGCCTCCGTTCTGAACTTTGGCGGCGTGGCACTGGCCGAGGGCTGGAGCCCGGGCGATGAGGTGACGCTTCGCGCAGCGGCCGGGCGGCCTGTCCATTCGGTCTATGCGGTTCACGTGGGGCATAAATCCATCGTCGAGCGTGAACTACCCGGTCTGCGGTTGGACCTGCAAGCCTCGCAAGGCGGATCAGACAATGCGGCACTATTGTTCTCTGGCGAAGTCGAGATGGCGAGTGGCAACGCTGCCGGTGGATATGCCCTGCATCATGGTCAATTTGCATTTGAAGACTACGAGCCATTTCCCGACATGGTGACCTTGTTTCCGGCGTATAGCCTGCAGCAAGGTGTGATCGTCATGGCTGATAGCCCTGTGCAGACGTTTCGGGATTGTGTTGGTCGGCGGCTTGGCCTGACGCCTGCAGGATCCGGTGCCGAAGTCACGGCGATGAACCAGATTGAAGCACTTGGTCTGACAGAAAGTGATTTTCGGTCAGTGTCGCGGATGGCCGACGCCCAAGGGTTTGCGGGGTTGGTCTCTGGCTCGTTGGATTGTTTTTTCTGGGGTACCGCGCATCCGGGCGCTGCTTTGATGGAACAAAAGGCGGTTCACGACTTGCGGCTTGTCCCGGTGGAAGAGGATGATCTGAAAGCTGTCGCCGAGATGTTCCCCTATCTTCCTGCGGATTATGTCCGCGCCAACATGTATGACGATCAGCCAAACGATGTACCTTGGGCTGGTGGCATGACGAATTTCTGGGTCAATGCCAACACCAATGAAGAACTGGTATATCACTACGTCAAAGCTGTGTGGGAAAACCGGGACGAATTGCTTCAGACGCACGCATCGCAGCAATATCTGAATGAGGATCTCGTACGTATGGCCGGGTCAATTGTACCTTATCATGCCGGTGCAGAGCGGTATTTCCGCGAGATCGGCATTCTCGAATAAGCACAGAGAACGATACGCGCCGGGCCTGAAACAGGGCCCGGCTGACTCCGGTCTTTGGCAGATTAAGATTTCCCACATTCGCCCATCATCCAGCCTTACGGAAAGCAGCCACACATGTACCGCAGAACTCTTCAAGGTATCGACTCGCAGATATTCCTCATCTTTGCAGGCGCATTGGTGTTGGGGCAGCTATATCTGCTTTACGTTGCACCTACCGACCCGCTGTTTCATGCCGTGGTGTTCGTGTCGGCGCTGACGGGCCTGACGTTCCTCAAGTTTGGCCTGCGCAAAACGGCGACGAGCGACGCAATTCCTTGGTATGACTGGGTGCTGGTGCTGCTCTCTTTGGTGCCGATGGTTTATGTCTATAACGACTACGACGCATTCGTGCGGCGGTCGAGCATGCCACTGACGTCTGACATTCTTGTGGGCGTTCTTATGGTGCTGACCTTGCTCGAAGCGGGGCGGCGGGCCATCGGTCTGGTTCTGCCGGTGATCGGGATCGTCGCGCTTGTCTATGCGCTGATCAATTATATCGTTCCGGGCAATACCGGAACCCCGCTCATGTCATATCATAGGGTTTTCGGCACGTTGTTCATGACCGAGGTCGGTATTTACTCCGAACCTGCCCAGGTGGCATTACGCTGGATATTTCTCTTTCTTGTCTTCGGTCAGGCGCTTTTGTTGTGTGGTGGCCAGGAGCTATTTTTACAAGTGGCGCTCAAGGCAGCTGGCAAACGCAAAGGCGGTGCTGCCTATGTGTCGATCGTCGCTTCGGCCCTGTTTGGCACGCTATCGGGCAGCAGTATGGCGAACGTTCTGACAACCGGTCAGTTCACAATTCCGCTGATGAAGCGGGCAGGATATCCGCCGCGTCTGGCTGGCGCGATCGAGGCCACGGCATCGACGGGCGGGTCGCTTACACCGCCGATCATGGCTGCGGGGGCCCTTATCATGGCCGAATTCACTGGCGTGCCCTATGCGACGATCATCCTCGCGGCGCTCGTCCCGGCGATATTGTTCTATATCGGGGTCGGCTGCTACGTTTACGGTGCCACCCACCGCCTGGACATTACACCGACCGAAATCGAGTCACCTGCCCTTGGGTGGGATACGATCACGCGCTTTTGGCCGGTGGTTCTGGGGATGGGCTGGCTAATATACAGTATCGTCAGTTTCTTGCCGCTGGAACGGGCGGTGCTGCAATCCACTGCGATTCTCTTCGTCGGTGGTTTTGTCGCCAACCGCTCTGGTTACTCGGCCGAAGCGTTTGTCATTCGGTTGAAATCATTGACTGAAGGTATCATCGAAGTAGGTCTCGCCTGTGCCATTGCGGGCATTCTTGTAGGGATCATCCTGCTGACAGGGGTCGGCATTCAGGTATCCAGCTTTATCTTCCGTCTGGGTCAGGATTTCCTGTTCCTGTCGCTCGTGCTGACCATGCTGGTGACGATTTTTCTAGGAATGGGGGTGCCGGGCATTGCGGCCTATGTGATCACTGCATCGGTCGTCGCGGTACCCTTGGCAAATCTTGGCATCCCGATCCTTGCCGCGCATATGTTCATTTTCTATTTCTCATTGTTTGCCGGACTGACGCCTCCGGTGGCTCTTTCAGCCTTTGCCGCTGCGGGGCTTGCTGGGTCCAACCCATTCAGAACCGGACTGCAATCAATGGTCCTGGCTTTGCCCGCATATCTGCTAGCGTTCTATTTCATCTACCAGCCCAGCTTGCTGATGATCGGAACTCCCGATCAGATCATCCATTCAATGATTGGCGGCGCTATCGGGGTGGCGGCCTTCGCATTCGGCAGCTCAGGTGCCCTGTTCAACCGCTTAGGCGTGCTTTCCAGGATCGCGCTGATCGTGGGCGGCATCGCCTTGATCGATGGGTCATGGATGTCGGACGTCGTGGGTGCCTTGTTGATCCTGCCCGTGGTGCTGAGACAATACCGGCGACGAAGCCACATGATGATGGCCTGATGAGTGGTGAAACGAGATTGATTGAGTTGTTCGTTGAACCGGTCCCTTTTTATCGCATCGAACTGCGTGAATAATGAGCAGCGGTCAGGCGCCTGGATCGTGTCCAAGAGCCTGGTGTCGGTTGTAACGCGATTATTCGACGATAGACCGCATCTGGGCTGAGGCCCCATATCCGGGATGTTTACTTGCGCCTCAAATGGCGCACGACACTGTGACGCCGTGAAAACCACAGCAGCCAAAAAGGTGATTTATTTCAGACGGTTAAAGTCGATGGCGATTGGCCTCGGGCAGGGATATTGAGGCGACGATGGGTTAGCTTGCAGCCAGCGCCGTGACGATTGGCGCGAAATCAGCGGCCTTCAGGCTTGCACCGCCGACCAGCGCGCCTGTGACATGCGGCACGGCAAAGATTTCGGCTGCGTTGCTGGATTTCACCGATCCGCCGTAAAGAATCCCGAAATCGGCACCGTCGCTAAACCTTTCGGCAAGGCGGGCGTGGATATGGGCATGTACTTCGGCAATCTGATCGGTGCTGGGGACCTTACCGGTGCCGATAGCCCAGACAGGTTCATAGGCGATCAACGTGTTTTCGGCAGTGGCGCAATCGGGGACCGACTTGGCGAGTTGTCCATCAATGATATCAAGCGTCGTGCCCGCCGCGCGGATCGCCAGTGTTTCGCCGATGCAGATGATCGTTATGAGACCGGTTTCATGGGCGGCCTTGGACTTGGCGGCGACATCGGCGTCGGTTTCGCCGTGATCGCTGCGCCGTTCGGAATGGCCGGTCAGCACATAGGTGGCTCCTGCATCCACCAGCATCGGGGCAGAAATATCGCCGGTATGGGCACCATGCGTTGCTGCATGGCAGTCCTGCCCACCAATCGCCAAAGGCAGGTCGCGCGCCGCCGGGATCAGCGTTGTGGGCAGGCAGATCAGCACATCAACGCCTTGATCCTGTGGCAGGTTTTCCAGCTCTGCCAGATCGGCGCGCAGCCCGTTCATCTTCCAGTTTCCGGCGGCGAGTTTGCGGCGCATGCGGTTGTCCTATCCTGTCTTGGGGTCAGCGCTGCGCGATATCGTCAGCAAATTTGATCGATTCACCGCAACCGCATGCATCAACCACATTCGGATTGCGGAATTTGAATCCGGATTCCAGCAGCGAGGTTTCATAATCAATCTCGGTCCCGAACAGGAACATCTGCGCCATGGGCGCGATCATCACCCGCGCGCCGTTCTGTTCGACGACTTCATCCAGCGGGTCAACCTCGGTCACGTAGTTCATGGTGTATTCCATGCCTGCGCAGCCGCCCTTTTTGACGCCGATCCGCAGGCCTTGGTGATTGTCCTTGGCCATCAGCCGCGCGATCTGGGAAGCGGCTTTGTCAGTGATGGTGACAGCTTGTTTGCCGGGAATGCCGAACATGGGGATACCTCTTTGGTCGATACACCTAACCTAGGGGCTTTGCTGCAGGATTCCAAGCGCTGGCCGACAGCAGCGCAGCGCTTTGCTGTGACGCGATCAAATTTACTTGCTAGGAATGAAAGCAAAGGAAATCCTTTGCTATTTACATGAAGCCCAGTTCCAGCCGTGCTTCATCGGACATCATTTCCATGCCCCATTGCGGCTCGAACGTCATTTCGACGTCCACTTGTTTTACACCGGGCAGGGGTTCGACCGCATCGGCGACCCAGCCGGGCATTTCACCGGCCACCGGACAGCCAGGTGCTGTCAGGGTCATGATGATACTGACGGCGTTATCTTCTTTGATATCAATTGTGTAGATCAGCCCAAGGTCAAAGATATTGACCGGGATTTCAGGGTCATAGACCGACCGACAGGCCTGCACCACATCCTCATAAAGCGGATGGTCGGTGGTCGATGGCACGATCAGCGGTGTACCTTCAAGCTGGGCATTGGCATTGGTCATCTGAATTTCCCCGTATTCCTGAGCAAACATATAGGGTTCACAGGCCGGGGCGTAAAGGGGCGGGCTTTCCAAAGCCGTGTCATTGCGGCATAGGACTTGCCAGCAAAAGGATCACGCGATGACTGACCGTTTTTCGTTCCAACTGAACGCTACCGATGGCAAGGCGCGCACCGGGGCCATCAGCACACCACGCGGTGTGATCCGCACGCCTGCCTTCATGCCGGTCGGAACGGCGGCGACGGTCAAGGCGATGCTGCCGGAAAGTGTCGCGGCGACGGGCGCGGATATCCTGCTGGGCAATACCTATCACCTGATGCTGCGCCCCACGGCAGAGCGGATCGCGCGTCTAGGCGGGCTGCATAAATTCATGAACTGGGACAAGCCGATCCTGACCGACAGCGGCGGGTTTCAGGTCATGTCCTTGGCGGGATTGCGTAAATTGACCGAGGAAGGTGTCACCTTCAAAAGCCATATTGACGGGTCCAGCCATCACCTGACGCCGGAACGGTCTATGGAAATTCAGGCGCTGCTCGGGTCCGATATCGTGATGTGTTTCGATGAATGCCCTGCCTTGCCCGCCGACCGCGACCGGATCAGATCGAGCATGGATCTGTCGATGCGATGGGCGCAAAGGTCCCGCGATGCCTTTGGCGACCGCCCGGGCCATGCGTTATTCGGCATCCAGCAAGGTGGCCTCGAACAGGATCTGCGCGAGGAATCGGCGCAGGCGCTGCGCGCCATCGAGTTCGACGGATATGCAGTGGGCGGTCTGGCGGTGGGCGAGGGGCAGGAGGCGATGTTCAATGTCCTCGATTTCGCCCCCGACCAATTGCCCGAAGACAAACCACGCTACCTGATGGGCGTCGGCAAGCCGGACGATATCGTCGGCGCGGTCAAACGTGGCATTGATATGATGGATTGCGTGCTGCCGTCCCGTTCCGGCCGCACGGGCCAAGTGTTCACCCGCCACGGCGTCGTGAATATCAAGAACGCGCGCCATGCCGATGACCCGCGCCCCCTGGACGAAAACTGCACCTGTCCCGCCTGCGCCAGTTATTCCCGCGCTTACCTGCATCACGTGTTCCGGTCGCAGGAAATGATCTCGGGCATGCTGCTGACCTGGCACAACCTGCATTATTTTCAGGAAATCATGGCCGGGATGCGTGACGCCATCGCGACCGGCAGCTTTGCTGCATGGGAGGCAGATTTTCACGCCACCCGCGCGCAGGGTGATATCGATCCGCTCTAAAGTAACGGCTGGTTGACAGGCCCCAATGTCAGCCCCATTTATCATCTCTAAGAGGGGACGCGCCACGCTGCCGATATCTCGGGGCAGGGGCGTTCTGCCAGAAAAGGAAAAGACCATGCAAGAACCACTGAGTTCATCTTACCCCGTCCTGCCATTGCGCGACATCGTGGTATTCCCCCACATGATCGTCCCCCTGTTCGTGGGCCGCGACAAATCCGTCCGCGCCTTGGAAGAGGTGATGCAGGACGACAAGCAGATCCTGCTGTCGAGCCAGATCGACCCGGGTCAGGATGATCCTGATCAGGACGGCATCTATAAAAACGGCGTGCTGGCCAATGTTTTGCAATTGCTGAAACTGCCCGACGGCACCGTCAAAGTGCTGGTCGAAGGGCGTAGCCGTGTGCAGATCACCGGCTTTGTACCCAACGAGTCGTTCTTCGAGGCGACCGCCGAATATCTGACCGAAGAACCCGGCGATGCGACCGAGGTTGAGGCGCTGGTGCGCAATGTTGCGTCGGAATTCGAACGCTACGCCAAGGTCAAGAAAAATATTCCCGAAGAGGCGATGGCCGCAGTTAGTGATGCGACCGAGCCTGCGAAACTCGCCGATCTGGTCGCCGGGCATCTGGGCATTGAAGTCGCGCAGAAACAGGCGCTGCTGGAAACCCTGTCCGTCGCCGAACGGCTGGAAAAGGTTTATGGGTTGATGCAGGGCGAAATGTCCGTGCTGCAGGTCGAACGCAAGATCAAGACCCGTGTGAAATCGCAGATGGAACGCACACAGCGCGAATATTATCTGAACGAACAGATGAAGGCGATTCAGAAGGAATTGGGCGATGGCGAAGACGGCCAGAATGAAGTCGCCGAACTCGAAGCCAAGATCGCCGAAACCAAGCTGAGCAAAGAGGCCCGTGAAAAGGTGGATGCCGAGCTGAAGAAACTGAAATCCATGTCTCCCATGAGCGCCGAGGCGACCGTGGTGCGCAATTATATGGATTGGATTCTGGGCCTGCCATGGAACGTGAAATCGCGCACCAAGAAAGACCTGCACAAAGCTCAGGCGATCCTGGATGCCGACCATTACGGGCTGGAAAAGGTCAAGGAACGCATCGTCGAATATCTGGCGGTGCAGCAACGCTCTGCCAAGCTGAAAGGCCCGATCATGTGTCTGGTCGGCCCTCCCGGCGTGGGCAAAACCAGCCTTGGTAAATCCGTGGCAAAAGCGACTGGGCGCGAATTCATCCGCATTTCGCTGGGTGGCGTGCGCGATGAATCTGAAATCCGTGGTCACCGCCGGACCTATATCGGCTCCATGCCCGGCAAGATCATTCAGGCGCTGAAAAAGGCGAAAACCACCAACCCACTGATCCTGCTCGATGAAATCGACAAGATGGGGCAGGATTTCCGGGGTGATCCCGCGTCGGCGATGCTGGAGGTGCTGGATCCGGAACAGAACGCGACATTCGTCGACCATTATCTTGAGGTCGAATATGACCTGTCGAACGTAATGTTCCTGACCACGGCGAACAGCTATAACATGCCGGGGCCGCTGTTGGACCGGATGGAGATCATCACCCTGTCGGGCTATACCGAGGATGAAAAGGTCGAGATCGCCAAACAGCATCTGCTGCCTAAGGTCATGAAAAACCATGGGTTGCGCGCCAAGGAATTCAGCGTGGCCGATGATGCGCTGCTGGCCATGGTGCGGGTCTATACCCGCGAAGCGGGGGTGCGGAATCTGGAACGTGAACTGGCTAAGGTAGCACGCAAAGCCGTGACCCAGATCGTGAAGAAAGAGGCAGAGGTCATCACCGTCAACGCGGCGAACCTCAACGATTTCCTTGGCGTGGAAAAGCACCGCTTTGGTCTGGCAGAGGAAAGCGATCAGATCGGTGTGGTTACCGGGCTTGCATGGACATCGGTCGGTGGCGAATTGCTGAACATCGAAGCCCTGCGCCTGCCGGGCAAAGGCCGGATGAAGACGACGGGTAAACTCGGCGATGTGATGAAGGAATCCATCGACGCAGCCTCCAGCTATGTCCGCTCGATCGCGCCTGAAATCGGTGTGAAGCCGACCAAATTCGACACGATCGACATCCACGTCCACGTCCCGGACGGGGCCACACCAAAGGACGGGCCATCGGCGGGTCTGGCCATGGTTACATCCATCGTATCGGTCCTGACGCAAATCCCGGTGCGGCGCGATATCGCCATGACCGGCGAGGTGTCCTTGCGCGGCAATGCGATGCCGATTGGGGGTTTGAAGGAAAAACTGCTCGCCGCCTTGCGGGGGGGTATCAAAACCGTGCTGATCCCGCAGGAAAACGCGCGTGACCTGCCCGATATCCCTGATAACGTGAAGGAGGGGTTGACGATCATCCCGGTCAGCCATGTGTCAGAGGTGTTGGAACACGCCCTTGTGCGCAAACCTGAACCCATCGAATGGGACGAAGCGGCAGAAGAAGCCGCCGCCGCTGCCCTGAAAGCGGGCACACCACAGGAATCCGCGCGCGCGCATTGACCGACACCACATGAATGGCAAAGGCGCGCACCGCAAGGGCGCGCCTTTCGCTTTTCCCGGACAGGAAAGATGTTAGGGTCGGGCGTGTGTAAATTCAGGAGAGTAATATGGTTACCAACATGCCCGACGAGATCGCAACGACCGCAGCGGATAATGACGCAGGCGCACCGTTCAAAAAGCCAGATCTGCTTGATCAGATCGTCGCCCGCACGACGCTGAAAAAGCGCGACGCCAAAGCCGCCGTGGACGCTGCACTGGCGATCATCGGCGAGGCGATTGCACGCGGTGATGAAGTGGTTCTGCCGCCTTTGGGCAAGATCCGGGTGCAGAAAACCAAGGATCTGGGTGAAGGTTCACAGGTCTTTACCCTGAAACTGCGCACGCCCAAAGATGCCGCGCAAATCGTCACAACCGGTCTTGCAACTGACGGCGAGGATGACTAAACCCCAGCCCAGCGGGTGATTAGCTCAGTGGTAGAGCGCTTCGTTCACATCGAAGATGTCAGGGGTTCAAATCCCTTATCACCCACCATGTTTTCAATGAGTTACTTTAGATTTACAAAGTTTGCTAAGGTTCATGGGACGTTGTGGGCAAATGCGATTGAAATTTACCGTCTGAGATAGTCAAAATCAGTACGAACTAAGGGTTCTATGTGGCCAACCTCCCGCTTAGCCCCGGAGCTTTAAGCGCCGGTTCCGAAAGTGCGATCACTTCAAGTGCTTCGAGAAATCGCTTTTTGTTCGCATTCACCTTTTCCATGGCGGCCCATATATGACCGATTCGTGATCAGTCACATGCGCTGTTATTAAAACGGCAGATCATCATCACTCAAATTATTGTCTGGCTGCTCTGCATAACTCCGCAGCTTGGGGAATATTGCTTCTTCAGGCATTCCATTTTTGCGCAACCAAGTGACCTGTGCAGGTGTTAGCCCTTTGGCATCGGCGATAAAGACATATTCCATATCACCAAGATTGACGATGGATTCTGGAAGAATCAGGCGGTTGCTTCCCCAGATATCGATCCTTTTCAGCTTCTTCAGACTGCCTATCTCAGAAGAGATGTACTCAAGATCGTTACCCCAAGCTGTAAGCATTTCGAGGTTGACCGCTTTTCCGATCGCGTCTGGTATGATCTTAATGTCATTGGCGCCGATCTTCAGTTGCCGCAGGCTTGGCGTAAATAGATAGGCTGGCAGCTCAGTCAGCCCACAGTGCTGCAGGTGCAGGCTTGCAAGATTTTTTGCCTCTGTGATCGCAGGGGGAATCATCTCTAGTTTGACATTGTAGAGTTCTTCATAGCCACCTCTGCCCATGACCAGCGTTTTCAAGTTTGGAAGTTGGAAGACAGCATCTGGAATGTATTTGATAACTGGCTCTTCCATGAAGGAACGCGCAGCACTTACTGTTTCTAGTGCATAGATCTTATCCAACACATGATTGGGGAGCACGCGTCGCTGTGTGAGGTATTCGTCGCTCATCATGCTGATGAACTCGCTGAACTGCGCGATCTTGTGCTTTTTTGCCCATATCAGCACGACGCGAACTAAATTATCCTTCAATATAAGTTGGTGTTCTTGCAGAATCGCATCAGCAAACAATTCTGATAACGTTTGACTAAAGTTTTCTCCATCTTGAACTTTGCGTTCGAATTGAGTCCGAACACGTTTTAAGGCTTCCGGATCAAATTCGATGCCTGAAATGTCATGAACATCCATGCCCCGCTCTTTGCAGATTCTGTAAACTTCAGGGCCACTGAGGCTGTCTACCGACGAGACAGAATTGCGCCTAGGCGCATTCTGTCTATCGACGCGATGAACTGGATTTGTTGGCGAAAGCAGACGTACGACGCCGGAGATCACGAACCATGCTATTGCAGCAATGACAGCAAGTGCGATTAAAACGTCCAATTTATAAATCAATCTTAATGATTTGGTAATACGGAAATTAATGGCATGCTGACCTTGCGGACGCCAGTGTCGCGTAACGCGATGGCCTTAACTTGTCTCAGATTTGACACAGTCCATTTTCAACTATGCCCGTAGTCAGCTCGTCAGACTGACGATATATGAAATAAAAGGATGAAGCGCTCTTCATGGAGCATCTTAGCCGCAATAATTCATGATCGCCCTGTTTTGGCACTTGATGAGTTGTTGGCAGCCTCTCTTGTTTCAGTAGCGCACGGCTGATCTGCGCCCTGATTTTGCATCAGACGTTGTTGGTGATCGGGTGCTGTGTGGGTTGGG
>JAFPBO010000047.1 GCA_017390475.1 Loktanella sp. | reverse complement strand
GCCACAAAATCGAGAACAGCTTCGCCCGGCTCAAGGACTGGCGGCGCGTCGCAACGCGCTACGACAGGTGCCCCAAGGTCTTCCTGTCAGCATGCGCATTGGCCGCCGTCATCATGTTTTGGTTATGAATCCTGACCCTAGGCCCGTCGTATTTGTTTACAAAAACAGAGTAATATCGCTCTCGTTCAAAATATGTAATCTGAAGCAAATGGACTTATTTTCTAATCCGGAGGTCTAATATGATCGTGCCCTACTACAGCCAATTTGAGACGCCTGAGATTGTAGTGGACTTCTTGAGGGACGGCTCGGAAGCCGCGCTGCCACGCGACCCGCTATGGGCGCAGTCGGGAGCAGAAGAATTATCCGAATATGTCCGATGGGCAGGCAACGTGTGTGGTATGGCTTGCCTCAAGATGATCCTCGCTGCCCGCATCGGCCAAGTTCACCCGACTTTGACGCTTGCGCGAGAATGCACCAGCTACGGTGGCTACATTGTGCAACCTGACGGTTCCATCAAGGGGTTAATTTACGCACCATTTGTGCAATACGTAAAAATGCGCTTCGACATTGAGGCAGAGGTTGTCACTGGTGTTTCGGCAATCGACCTCGGCGACATCATGGAAAACAATGCGTTCTTTCTTGCATCTGTGCATCCATCCATTCGTTGGCCAGACAGGGAGCCACCGTCGAAAGGCGGGCATCTCGTTTTGATGACCGCCGCGTCGGACAGCACTATCAGCTTTCACAATCCGTCCGGTCATACCCTACAGACGCAGAAACACGTAACGTTATCGTGCAACGATTTTGGTCGATTTTTCGCAGGGCGGGGCGTTGCAATACGTAAGCGTTTTGGATGATCACATCGGACGACACGTTAGTCCGCTGTGGGCTCTTCCCATAAGCGGTCAGGGACAAAATTCAAGCGTTTCTGTCCTCGGCGAAAAGGCCGTTTTTGGCCCACAATTTCTGTTCAGGGGTTTTTTGTCTTGCCGCTTCTACAGCAGTGGCTCCAAAGCCATTCGCGTTCCCAAAATCAGCAGAAGAATGAGGAACAAGAGTGAAGGCGCGTGAACGCTCGCGAGCATGGGGCTTCAAGCCACGGGTCTGGCGCAAGACTCACCGCGCGATTCAAGAGACATGACTGGGTACCGGCGCTGTCGAACTCACCGGGAGCCACATTGGCGATGCGCCAATACTATCCAATCTGGTCAGCTGGATTTCCTTGTTAGTACATCTCACGAAAGGTTGCGACCATTTCGGAGAGGTTTCACTTGTTATCCGCTTCGGCAGAAAGAATACCAGACCAGAGCAGAGGTTAAGTAATTTTATATCATACTTGAGTAACTGGAGCAGTCGGGAAAATGCGTAAAGTAACTCCAGACGGGTGCGTACGGGCCTGTTCGGGAAGCCCGCAAAGTCGCTCTGGGCGATTGAACCTGTCAAGCAGTTTGGCAAAAAAATGGACGACATATCACGGTATCAGGGTGTCACTGGCCGCCATATTAACATGTTTAAGTTTTCAGGCTCATGCTCAATCCCATCCGAATGCGAATGCCGGTATTTACACGATGACGAGGCTTCTGATCTCAGGAATGGGTGCTCTTACACCGGTAAGTGATGAAGACAAACCGGGAGCAAATATACTTCAGCGCGCTGTCTTTCAAAGAAGTGGATTTCACGCGCGCTATCAAATGGCAACAGGCGAAATCCGTGAGATCGGATCGGCACGCAACACACGCACAAACATAAATGATATACCTGACATCTTCATTGCTGCCCTTCTGGTCACCGAAGACAACCGCTTTTTTGAGCACCCAGGCGCTGATCCTATCGGAACAGCCCGGGCGTTTACTCAATATCTTGGCGGCAGCACCCGTGGTGCCTCAGGCATTACCCAACAGCTGATCAAAAACCAGATTGTTGGATCTGATCTGACCTTTGCACGAAAAGCCATTGAAGCAACGCTGGCCATCCAACTTGAAAGCCTCCTTGATAAAGACGAGATTTTGCAGGCCTATCTTGGCGTGGTCTGGTTCGGTCGTGGATGGGGTGCTGCTAGTGCCGCACAATCATGGTTTGGCAAGGATTGGGATGATTTAAGCCTGTCAGAGCAAGCTTTTCTGGCGGGGATATTGCAAGGTCCTGCCTTATATGACCCGGAACGACACCCCGAAAGGGCGCATGCCCGTCGAGATCATGTTTTGGCCCGTATGTTGGCCACTGATGTCATCTCACAAGCTGATTTTGATCAAGCTCGATCAGAGCGTTTGATGACCATCCCGGTTCAATCCGGACTGGGACGTCACGAGTGGAGCGATGTCACGGTTGAACGTTGGATCGAGGCAAACTCAGCTATGGCCGGTATATTGCAACCTGAAGGAATATCAGAGCGTCTCCCGATGATCGAGACCAGCTTGGATCAAAGATGGCAATCATTGGCGCAATCGGCTTTGAGGTCTCAGATCGAAGAATTTAGCTTGTTCGAGGGAATCAACAATATATCGGCTGATGACCTTGAAATCGTGCGGATGCGGGCCGGGAATAGTCAGAGTTTGCCAAGTAATACCTGGCGCAGTGTGATGCGAGCTATGGGTGCGGATGAACGTGTGTTACCGGCTGTTTTGCTCGGGGGTGACAATGTTGCCATCGCCCGTGGCTGGGGAATGAACAGCGGTTGGGTGACTGAACAGCGCAGCATATTGCCGGGTTTAAGGCCAGGTGATGTTGTTCTGATTGACCGAGAAAGTAATGGGATCGTCACCTCGCGGGAGGTTGAGGGCGCTGTTGTTGTGATGAATATCCACACCGGCGAAATACTGGCCTCCATTGGTGGAAACGATGTGCGGATCTCACGGTTTGATCGGACAATGGCGCTACGTCAGCCCGGGTCTGCGGCTAAGAGCTTCGTCTATCTGGCTGCTTTGGAAGCGGGTTGGCGGCCAACAGATCTGATTGACGACGCAAGGGCTGTGTTCGAGGGCGGGTATAGTCCGCAGAATTTCAGAGGACAACAGTATGGTATCATGCCCATATACACGGCCTTTGAAAACAGCTCGAACGTTGCCGCAGTAAAGCTTGCCAACCAGATCGGTATCAGGTGGGTTTCCGAGGTCGCCACGAGAACGGGTGCTTATCCCGATGAGATGGAGCCATATTTGTCTTCAGCACTTGGGGCCAGTGAGACAACATTGCGTGACCTTGTGACCGGCTATGCCAGTATTGGCAACGGTGGATTTCCAGTCAGCCCAATTCTTGTCAGCACGATTGCGGATCGCGATGGTCAAGTCTGGGCAATCCGCCCTGGTGCTGAACAGTTTGGCTTTAGTGATCATGCAATCGTGGGAATGCATTCTTTGATGCGCGGCGTCGTGACCCGCGGGACAGCCGCGCAAGCGTTTCGGAACAGCCCCGTCCATGTAATCGGCAAGACAGGAACATCTCAGGGGAATCGTGATGCTCTTTTTGTCGGAATGGGTGCTGATATTGCTGTGGGTGTCTGGATAGGGCGGGATGATAGTGCAGCAACAAACACACTTTTGGGTGGAACACACGCAGCACCTGTGGCTGCGCGAATATTTCGGGAAGCTTTCGAGATCGGCTTGATCAATGAATATGGTCATGATGCGGAAGAAAGCGCTTTGCGCCTATGGCCCCCAATGGCCGTAGGCGACACGCAAGATGTACCGGTTGGCGGGTGGATTAGCTTCGCAACCCCGCCGTAAAGAGCGTTTCTTGCGTCTTCGGCGCTTCGCGCATGCCAGCAGAAAATGATCATCTGAACGTCAAGTAGACAGATATCTCTGGATCAACAAAAGGACACAGACGATGACGGCGATGCTAAAACATGGGCCATGTCTGATAATGTTGGCGATGGGAGGCTCTGCTTTTGCCCAGTCGATTGAGGCCGAGCAGGGTTTGGAAAGCCGGTTCCAAACCCTGCTCGGCTCTGAATGGACCGTAAGCAGCCAATTTTTGGGCGATACGGGATCATCGATGACATTTTCTGATGTGCGCCTGCAACGGGACGAGATCATCGTTCAAATCACAACTCTGGCAGATTTCTATGAGGAGGGCAGAGTTCTGGGAGATAACGTGAGCGTGCATTATGGTTCGCTTGAGAATTTTCCTTTGTTTGACCTTGATGCGTTCAGTTTGGGAGGATTTGGTTTTGCTGTGGATACCTTGAGTGAAATGAATTGTGCTGATCCCTCTCTTGAGACGGCTCCTGACCTTGTGGAATTTGTTGGCCAAAGGCTGCTGGCCCAGCCCGATCCGTCTTTACGCCTTCCGGGAAGCCAAGCACTGGGAGATTTGCAAGCAGGGTCATTAGGCCTGACTATTTCGATGTCACGTCAAAGCACCGGCTGTGTATTCACACTTTCGGGGACGATCGAGGATTTACAGGTTATCTCGGGCAATGACAGGCTTGAGATTTCCACATTTGATGTCAGTTCAGCGCTGCCCACCGGTGATAATGAAGGTCAAAGCCGCTTTGGCATATCAATTGCTAGCGTGTTCATGGGCAATGCATTTCAAAGCTACATGTTCGACAATCTAGAGATTGAAGCCGCTGTGCCAAGACAGGTTGTCGCTGCCTATTTACCTAAATTTTATGAAGAACCCGAACAGGAAACCAGTCTGCGTGAGATAGTGTTTGACCAAGGTGCTGAATTGACAGCCCGCCTAAGTGGTCTGGATTTTAACCTGAACGATTTTGCTCCTGGAAATCTGACCACCGATCATCTGCGTGGTGACATGACGATGATGGGGAATATTCGTCCTGATGGTTTGGAGGGAACGCTTTCAATTCAAATGCCGGGGGCTATCGAGATGCAAAGCAATATCCGTTTGCGCTTCACAGATAACGTGATGGAGATGTCACCCATTCAGGCATCTTTTGTGACCAGCCTGGAAGAGTTCGTTTTTGAGTTTCACTCACCAGCTATCCTGGAGGACATCTTTTGGATGACGGGGTGGCGGGTTTCAGACGCGATACCGCAGTTCTTGCGCCAGAACATGAATGACCTTCCTTTGATAGGTGGATCATACGAGGGAGAGATTGACGCAATTGGTGAATGGATTTTGGCGGCAGAAGCTGGCGAGCGGGTCGGTGTTGAGGCCCTTCCGGGATCACCTGTCAATCTGGGGATGGTTGGGGGTATTTTCGTTTTGGATGTAAATACAGCCCTCTCAAGCATGGGGTTCTCTGCAAGCCCATGAACGGTTAGGCTGCGTTTGGCATCTTTGTAACGCAGGCCGTGGACTGAAGCCGCCCGGGGGAGAGGGAAACCTCGGAAATCAGAGCCGTTGTGCCACCGGCCCCCTTTTCGTTGGCGGCCTGCAAGCCGGGATTCTTCATGCATATGCGCGTGCTGTCGCGGCTGTTTCGACGCCTGCTTTTGGAACGGCTGATGGATTTGCACCGAACAGGGCAACTGGTCTTCTTAGGTGATCTCGAACGGCTGGCGTAGCCTGATGCCTTCACCCATTGACTCACTCCATTTCGAAAATCCGAATGGGTGGTCTATGCCCAACCGCCCTTCGGCTGGCCGGAGGCCGTGCTGGCCTAACTGAGCCGCCATACGCACCGCATTGCCATCTCGAACGCCCGCCTGATCAAGGCCGATGCCCTGTTATTATGAGGGGCGCGGTCTGCTGCCCGATCGCGGCCGCACTGGCGGGGGGCAACGCCGCTATGGCGATGCCGAGCTGGACCGGCTGTCTTTCATCGCCCATGCCCGGCAGCTTGGCTTTGACCTTGACGCCATCGCGCAACTGATCGCGTTGCAGGAGGCGCCTCAGACAGCCCATGGCGGCGCGCACCGCATCGCGACGGCGCGGATTTCCGAAGTCCGTGATCGGATCGCGCGGTTGCGGCGGCTGGAGATGGAACTGGTGCGTGTCGTGAATGCCTGCGGCGGTCATTCCGATGGGCAACCCTGCCGGGCGCTGCAGGCCCTCGCCGACCATCAAGCCTTCGAAGGCGAGCACTAAGACGGTGCTGATGGGGGCAGTCCGGCGATAGGGCAAACTCGGCGGGGGATGAGCCACTTTCTTGAAGTTTTGCACATATATGCAAAATAAGTAATGCAGCACAGATTGCTTGGTTCGGGCGACGACGGACATTGCAAAACATGGCAAGTTATGGCAAATATCGCTATGCGCTGGTTATCTGGCACTGGCTGAACTTCGGCCCGAGACGAACAGGTATGCCATGGCGGAAAACAACGCGAAGCAGGAAAGCGGGACCCCGGATATCGACGGATATGACCCGCGCGACCACCCCGCGCATTTGGTGCGGCGTGTGCATCAACGTGGCGTGCAGTTATTCACACAAGAGGTGCTAGCCCCCAATCTGTCAGTGACGCAGTTCGTCGCGATGGTCACGTTGCTGAAAAGCGAACCGCTCACACAAAGTCAGCTGGGCAAGCTGACGGCGATGGACCCATCCACTGCAACGGTCGTCGTGCGTAAACTGGTAAAAGATGGCCTAATCCGGAAAACCAGAGACGCGAATGACCAACGCGCAAGCCTGATTACGCTGACCGATGCGGGACGGCTTTGTGCAAAAGAGCACATTCCCATCAGTATCGCAGCGGGCGATGCGCTTCTGTCGCCACTTACGCGCATTGAACAAACCTTGTTTCTGGAACTGCTGCGCAAGGTTATGGAGAGTCATACACCTGAAAAATGAACGTGTACGCATTAAATTTTGCGTGGATTTTTAGAGTTGTCAGTATTTTTTGCTCAATAAGAGGGCATTATCTGTTAAATGTAGCCCTATTGCGTTGTCGTGCTTGCTTATAAAGAACTAGTACGTATTAATTCCTGTCAGCGTCTGTTAGCTGAAAAAGGAACATCAAAATGACAAGCCTGATCCGCAACGCATGGTATGTCGCCGCATGGTCAACCGATATCGATGACGAACTGCGCCGATTTATCATTCTTAATGAGCCGGTTTTGTTGTTTCGGCGCAGCGACGGCGGCGTGGCTGCGCTGGAAGATCGATGTCCACACAGGCTGTTGCCGCTGTCAAAGGGCAAACGCATCGGCGATGCAGTACAATGCGGCTATCATGGTCTGACCTTTGGTGCGGACGGCATATGCACCCGCGTTCCGGGTCAGGATAAAATTCCGCAGTCAGCCTTTGTCACAGCCTATCCGATTGTCGAACAGCACGGCATCGTATGGATCTGGATGGGCGACCCCGAACGCGCGGATCCCGCAAGGATTTTCACGTTGCCACAATTCACCGATCCCAGATGGCACGCGCACCACGGCGATGCTTTGCACATTGAATCCAATTATCTGAATGTAGCGGAAAACCTTGTTGATCCCGCGCATGTCAGCTTTGTCCACCCGACCACGCTGGGCAACGCGGCGTCCGAGAATGTGCCGGTCCATGTATCAACCGAAGGCCCGGCAATCACGGCATGGCGCTGGATCCGCGATGCCGAGCCAATCGGTTTTTTCAAGGCATTTGGTGATTTTACCGGAAACGTGGATCGCTGGCATTACTACCACCTTTATGCGCCGTCGATTGCGGTGATTGACTTTGGTTCTGCCGATGTTGCCGATCAGATCGCCGAAGATGACCGGGACGCCGGAAACCGCATTTTCGCGCTCCATTTCATGACGCCTGTCACGGAGAACTATACGATCGACCGCTGGATGCATTTACGCAACACCGCTGTTGAAACGGCGGAGGCATCCGAAAAGATCGACGCGATGTTCCGCATTGCCTTTGCCGAGGACAAGGCGATTCTCGAAGCAGTGCATCAGGAAGAACAGGCACCCCCAAAGCGCCGACCAATCCGGATCGCCATTGACCGCGGCCCGATGGTCTACCGCAAACGCATCTCTGAAATGGTCGAGCGCGAGCGTACCGATGATGCTTCGGCAGAGACGAACGGGAGCTTTGTCTACCATGACTGAAGGCACATCAGGCACGATGCTGCTAGAAGTCGTTGCGAGGGTCCGGGAAAGCAGCAATGTCGTGTCGTTGCATCTGAAGGTGGTTGAAGGGACGTTTCAGCCCTTCATTGCTGGTCAGTACTTGCCATTGCGGCTGAACTTGCCGATGCGCCCGCTTGCGACCTATACCATTTCGTCTGATCCTGGCGATCACAGCGGCTATCGGATTAGCGTCAAGCTGGACCCTACAGGCAAAGGGGGGTCGCATTTCTTGCATAGTCAGGCACCTGTGGGTACGCGCATCGCAGCAGAGCAACCGCGGGGTCGGTTTGTGCTGCCGGATGATCACCGCCCGGTTCTGCTTCTTACTGGGGGCATCGGAATAACACCCGCGCTATCGATGCTGTCTGTCCTTGCGCGCCAACCAGGGCGGCCCGCCTATTTTATTCACGCATGCCGAAATGCCGACGAACACACCTTTGCTGCCGAAATCACAGACATGCTGAAACATGCACCCCACATCAAAGTTGTTGTCGCCTATGCGGAGGCATGCCCCGATGACATCAGCCACGGCAGATGTCAGATTGTAGGGCTGCTGGATCGCGCAGCACTCAGGAAAATGCTGCCGCTGGATCACTATCATGTGTTATTATGCGGCCCCGATGGTTTCATGTCTGCGATGCGGCATGCGCTGGTTGGGTTGGGTATGCAGGGGCAAGATATCCATCAGGAAAGTTTTGGCGGCACTCTGCCTATTCCAGCAGTCCATTCACCAAAGATCAACGCCAGCCAGCATGCCGATGCAGCCCGCGCGGGCATCGTCGTCCGCTTCCAGAAGTCAGGCAAAGACGTCATCTGGGATAGTGCCAACGGCAGTCTGCTGGAACTGGCCGAGGCGCATGGGCTGACCCCCGCGTTCGAATGCCGGGCCGGGATCTGCGGCACCTGCATGTGCAGGATCATGCACGGCACAGTCACCTACACCGAAGACCTGATCGATTCGCCCAAGGCGGGACATGTCTTCATGTGTTGTGCTGTGCCGGACGGTCCAATCACATTGGATGTTTAGCGTGAAACGCTGTCGAACAAAGCTAAGCCGCAAAAAATTTAAGCAGGAACCTGGTCAGCTTGAACCGACGGCAAGGAAAATACGTATCCAGAAATGTTGTTTCTATACAAACAATATCAAATCCGCTTCTCTGGGACTGTCAAAGGGTAAGGGCCGGAAAGAGCCGTCGCTCCTTGCAACCGAAAAAACGCTTCCGCAGGTGCTGCCTTGTCGGTGGGCCTGACGACCCAACTTGCGGGTGCATCAAGGCGGACCGTGCATGTCCGCTTCCCGTCAACAACAAACCCAACAGGTGAACCATGATACGACGCAAACTTCTGACCACAGGATTTTACCTTACCATTCTTGCCGCACTGCCGCTTCAGGCCGCTTTTGCTGACGATGCCTTCCCGGAAAAACCGATTCACATTACCGTTGTCTGGCCAGCTGGCGGCGGTCATGATCTTGTTGCGCGACTGCTCGGCAATGAGCTTTCGACGATTATGGGCACGCCGGTTGTGATTGACAACGTTACCGGCGCGGGCGGCTCCACAGGCATGCGCCATATCGTCAACGCAGCGCCGGATGGATATACGATCGGCGTGATGGGACTGCATGCAGTGTCACAGGCTTATATGAACACAAACGCACCAGAGCTGGATGGCCTTGATCCGCTGGCCTACATCAGCGACGAACCCGGTGCTTTGCAAATTCGTGCAGGACTCGGCATCGACACTCTCGAAGAATACATCGCGGCCATGCAAAGTGACCCGATGGACCTGATGAACGGGAATGACCCGCAGGGTGGAAACTCGTTCGTCTTCGCCGAGGTTATTCCGGCCGCGCTCGGTGTTGAAATGATGAAACTGCCTTATCCTGGCCATGCGCCAACGGTTACAGCCCTGCTGACCGGCGAGGTGCAGACCGCAACCCTGCCAGTGCCGCCGATCATCGAACACGCGAATGCAGGCACATTGCATGTGCTGGGCGTCGCATCCGAAGACCGGCACCCACAGTTGCCCGATGTGCCGACATTCCGCGAACAAGGCTATGACATCGTCGTCAACGACTTTGTCATGATGGTTGGACCAAAGGGTATTCCTGACGCGGTCAGCGCCAAGCTGGAAACATCGCTGTTAGAGGCGATCAACAGCGACGGGTTCCGCGCCGCCGCTGAAAGAAGCGCGATGGTGTTGCGGCCGCTGGGACGTGCAGAGGCTGCCACCGAACTGGCCGCTCAGGAAGAGCTGGTTTATCCCTTGCTTGAAACCGCAGGGCTAGTCGCGACCGAACTGTTGCGCAACTGATCCGGTCATCTGGCCATCGGCAAACCGGCTGGTGCCAGACCCCCGGCAGACGCAAAATCAAAGGTTCAGATCATGACAGCAACCATGGAAGATTCGCCCCTGAAAACGCTCTGCTCCGGTGTGCTGTTCCTCACACTGTCGGCCGTTGGTTGGGCAGCGCTGCGGCAGAGCGAAAACACATATACCGGCACGCCGATGCCCGGTGATCCGGGCGCGTTTTTTCTGGCCCATCTGTGCATTGGGATCGTCGCAGTGGCTGCTGTGGTTCTGACGGCACGCGGCGTCTGGCAATGCGTGATGACAGGGCAGCGGCTCATGTCGCCACGGTATATGGTCAGCGCATCGCGCGACTGGGCGCTGGCCCTTGGCTTTGTCGTGTCTTTGCTGGCAATGCCCGAAGGAATGCGCTGGCTGGGAACCCCCTATGCCGTTGCAGCATTTGCGATCTTTTGGGTGTTCGTCCTGCTGACCGCTGTGCGCGGTTGGTCATGGCGCCACCTGCCAGAGGCCGCGCTGTTCGGGACAGGCGCAGCGCTGACGGTCCATCTGGTTTTCATCCGTTTGCTGAACTTGCCATTGCCGGTCTGAAGGGTCTGATCATGTTGTTGTCTGCATTCACTGACGTTCTGATGGAGTTCGCAACAGACCCCAGAATGCTGGGCCTTGTCGCGCTTGGCACGTTGCTGGGTCTGGTGCTTGGTGCGATACCGGGCATTTCATCGACAATGGCGCTGGCTATTCTGATGCCTGTGACATTTGCCATGCAGCCGGGCGTGGCCATCCTGTTTTTGATGTCGGTTTTTATGTCGAGCGTCTATGGCGGATCAATCTCGGCAATCCTGATGAAGTTACCCGGTACACCTGCGTCGATCTTTACGCAGATCGACGGATATCCAATGGCGCAAAGCGGACGCGCCGGTCATGCACTGACTTATGCGCTGGTGGCATCAACTGTCGGCGGGCTGATAGGCTTGGCGATGCTGGTGCTTCTTGCGCCGGTGTTGGCCGGATTTGCCACCAATTTCCGAAGCCCTGAATTTGCCGCCGTTGCGCTTTTTGGCATTGTGATGCTGTCGTTTGCATCGAACGGATCAACTCTGGTGGCAAGTGTCGTGGGTTTTATTGGTGTGGCCCTTGGGATGGTCGGATTCGACGCTCTGTCCGACGCACAGCGCATGACGATGAACACGCCGATGCTTCAGTCCGGCCTGAATCTGATCCCGGTGATCATCGGATTATTCGGATTGGCTGAAATTCTTAACAACCTGATAGGTTTTGGCAGAACGACGCATAGCCGCCCGCAGATAGGTAAGATCATGCTGCCGTTGCGTGAACTGACCAGCCGCTGGAAGGTGATGCTGCGCGGGTCAATTATCGGCACGTTCATCGGCGCGGTGCCTGCCGCAGGGTCTGCCGTTGCGGTGTCGATTGCTTATGGGCAGGAACGCCGCTTGTCGAAAGACCCGGACGCATTCGGCAAAGGCCACCCGGACGGGGTGGTCGCACCAGAGGCCGCCAACAGTGCCTCGGTCGGTGGATCGCTGATTCCGCTGATTGCATTGGGCGTCCCGGGCGATACGATTACCGCCGTCCTGATGGGTGCGCTGATGGTCCATGGACTGACACCCGGTCCGTTGTTGTTCACGTCTAGCCCGACATTCGTGGCATGGATCTATGTGTCGGTCCTGCTTGCGCTGATCTCTACACTGGTTCTGGGGTTGGGAATGATCCGTGCGGCAGTGATGGTGACCCGTATTCCGCCACAACTGATGTATGTATTCATCGCCGTTTTCTGTGTGATCGGCGCTTTTGCAATCCGCAACGATATCAATGATGTCTATGTCATGCTGACCTTCGGGGTGATTGGTTTTGTCTTTACCCGTCTTGGATTGCCGGTCACGCCACTGGCTTTCGGGCTGATCCTGGGGCCAATTTTGGAAGAGAACCTGCGCCGCAGCCTGATGATCAGCCGGGGATCATGGTCCATCTTTCTAGAGCGGCCGATTTCAGCTATCCTGATTGCGATATGCGTGATCCTGATCACCTTGCCGCTGTTCCAGTGGCTGCGGGCGCGCCTGCGCCCGGCGGATATTGTCCGGCAGTCCAACAAGCCGTTATAGCAGACATCTGGAGGGGCGTTTCAGCGCGCAAAATCCAATACTGTCAGCCATGCAAGCATGACGATCATGGCAAAGCCGCAGAACCCGTGACGCGCTGTGCAGCGCAAGCCCGGCGGCGCGCCGGCAAATGCTCCGATTGCCGTCATCCCCGAAACGCAGGTGCCACTGCCTTGCCAAGCAGCGTGATCGACCGCGCCATCGCGGCGGGTTCCAGCATCGCCGAACTCATCTGGAACGTGATCCGTGACAACCCGCCAAGGGTCTGATCAGCGGCCATGACCTTGGCCTTGACCGTATCGGGGCTGCCGATCAGGAATGCGCCTTGCGGCCCGCACATCGCATCGAACTGCGCGCGGTTGACCGGTGCCCAGCCCCGTTCCCGGCCGATCTGAGTGAACATATGTGCCCAGCCGGGGAAAAACGCTTGGCGCGCCTCTGCGTCAGTATCCGCCACGAACCCCATCGCATGTACCCCGACCTTCAGCGCGTCCGGCGCATGGCCGGCCTGCTTTCCAGCGTCACGATACAGATCGACCAATGGACGAAAACGGTCGAATGTCCCGCCTATGATGGCAATCATCAGCGGTAGTCCAAGGGTGCCCGCCCGCGCGAAAGAGCCCGGCGTCCCCCCCACACCCAGCCAGACCGGAAGCTTGTCCTGATGCGGGCGCGGATAGACCGCCTGCGCGTTCAATGCCGGACGGAACCTGCCGCGCCACGTGACCGTGGTCTGGTCACGCAGTTGCAGCAACAGATCCAGCTTTTCCGCAAACAGCGCATCGTAATCGTCAAACGAAAACCCGAACAGCGGATAAGCTTCACCGAATGACCCGCGCCCGACGACGATTTCTGCCCGACCCTTCGAGATCAGATCAATCGTAGCGAATTCCTGAAACGTGCGTACTGGATCGGTGGCGCTCAGGACCGTTACGGCACTCGCCAAACGGATATTGCACGTGCGCGCCGCTGCAGCGGCCAGCAGCACCGCAGGAGCGGAATCCAGAAATTCCTTGCGGTGATGTTCACCGATTCCGAACACATCAAGGCCCGCACGTTCCGCAGTTTCCACCTCGTCCAGTAGTGCGGCGATCCGGTCTGTGGGCGATAATGTTTCCCCCGTCGCAGGGTCCGGAATAGTGGCGGCAAAACTGTCGATACCGATTTCCATGAGAACGCCTTTCCAGAGGGGTTTGGACAGGCAGGCCGCCTGTACCGTCATGCCGACCCTATCAGGTTTCTGCGGTCACCTACAGATCATCCTTGCCCATGGTATGACCGGCAGCGACCCGCCCTATCGTGGGACAGCCATCGTGTCCCGCGGCACCCAGCTGATCCAGACATCGTCATTTGCAGCAATTTGCGGGATATCGCGGTCACGTGCAGTCAGTTTCCAACTTTCGCCGTTCACATCGACGATGCAGGTTGCCATGGTTCCGGCGAAGATCCTTTGTTTCAACTTGCCCGGCAAGCTGTTTGTGCCTGGTGCCGGTCTGTCTTGCGAGATGGTCAGCATTTCCGGCCGCGTCGCAAAGCGGAAACCGTCAGGTTCCCGCGGCAGGGTCAGGCCGGACATTGCGCTGTCGGGAACCCAGTTGGCATCACCCAGGAAGCCCGCAGTGAAGGCATCGACCGGATGGTCATAGACGTCGCGCGGGGCGCCGACCTGCACGATCCTACCTGCTTTTAGAATGCCGATCTGGTCGGCGAGGGTCAGCGCCTCTTCCTGGTCGTGGGTGACAAAGATCGTCGTGATGCCGATTTCACGCTGGATGCGTTTGAGTTCGATCTGCATATCCACCCGCAGGGTTTTGTCCAATGCAGACAAGGGTTCGTCCAGCAGCAGCACCTTTGGTTTTGTGACGATGGCGCGGGCCAGTGCAACGCGCTGCCGCTGGCCGCCGGACAATTGCTGCGGGCGGCGCGCTGCGAATGCGCCCAGTTGCACAAGTTCCAGCGCCTCAGCCACGCGGCGGGCTTCCTCGTTGCGCGATACTTTGCGCACGCGCAGGCCAAACCCCACGTTGTCGGCCACGCTCATATTCGGGAACAGGGCGTAGTTCTGGAACATCATGCCGATGTCGCGTTTTTCTACAGGCACCTTTTGCACGGCGATATCACCGATGCGGATCGTGCCGCTTTCTGGAAAGTAGAACCCTGCAATGGTGCGCAGCAGGGTCGTCTTGCCGCTGCCGGACGGGCCAAGCAGGGCAAAGAACCCGCCGTCTGTAAAGTTGATCGTGACATCGTCCAGCGCTGTCATCGTGCCAAAGCGTTTGGTCACATGGCTTACTTCAACTTGTGACATCAGTTATTTCCTCCGATTTTCGAATAGCGGGCAGCGATGAACATGATCGCCATGGAGATCGTGATGATGATGGTCGAGACGGCGTTGATTTCCGGGGTGAAGCCTTTGCGGATCGCTGTATAGATCAGGACGGGTAAGGTGGTGTCGCCTGGTTCGGACAGGAAATAAGACACGACGAACTGATCGAAACTGACTGCAAAGGCGAAAAGCGCACCCGCCACGATCCCCGGGCTGATCCACGGCAGCGTGACACGGGTCAGGACCGTCCATGTGTTGGCGCCCATCGCGCGTGCCGCTTCTTCCAGCGTGATATCAAAGGATGCTAGGCGCGCGGTGACCGTGACGATGACGTAAGGAAGGGCAAGGGCCACATGGCCGATAATGACCGCTGGTGTGCCACGCCCGATGCCTATGGCGAAAAAGAACGTCAGCATGGCGGTTCCGGTGATCAGCCACGGTATCGCGATGGGCGGGAACAGCAGGATCTGCAATACCCGCTTGCCGCGAAAGTCGTAGCGGAACAAGGCTATGGATGCCGCCGTGCCCAGTGCCGTTGCGATCAGTGTGGTGACCCAGGCGATCAGGACAGACCGGATCGCAGCCGTGGCGATTTGCGCGTTGCCGGACAGGTCCTGATACCAGCGCCACGTAAATTCAAACGGCAGCTGATAAAATGGTGAGGCGTTGAACGACATCAGCGCCATGACAAGGATCGGCGCGTAAAGGAAAATCAGGATCGCCACCAGCCAGATGCGTCCGACAAGGGCAAGCAGACCACCGGTCATGTCCGGGCCCCTTTCAGAACAGGGCTCGCAACTGCGAGGATCACCAGCACGACCGCCAGCAGGATGAACGACAAGGCCGCACCCAACGGCCAGTTGTAGACCGCGACGAACTGATCCTCGATCAGGGTGCCGTAGTAGGTGCCCATCCGCCCGCCAAGGATGCGCGGTTCCATGAAAGAGCCAACGACAGGGACGAACACCAGCACGACACCGGCCAGCAGGCCGGGCAGCGACAGGGGCAGCAGCAGGCGCCGCAGGATCGTCAGCTTAGAAGCCCCCATTGAGCGTGCTGCGTCGATCAGGTCATCGTCGATGGCCTGCAGCGCGAGATAGCTGGTCAGGATGACGTAGGGCAGATAGCTGTGCACAAGACCGATGACGACGGCATGTGTCGTGAACATAAGGTTGAGATTCAAATCGAAGGGCAAGACCGCGTTGAGCGTGAGTTCCAGCACACCGTTCCCGCGCAGCACGATTGCCCATGAAAAAATCCGGACGAGCGAATTGGACCAGAATGGCAGGATGACCATCAGAAAAAGCGCCTCGCGGGCGCGGCCCTTGATGGATTTCGCCAGCACCAAGGCGCAGGGATAGCCGATGATGACGCAGATAACAGAGACGATCATCCCCAGTTGCAGCGACTTGATCAACAGGGTGCCGTAGGTGGGATTGGTCAGAAAGGCGGAGTAATTGTCAAGGGTGATGGCCCAGTCCGGGCCATCCTGTGGCATTTTGGTCAGAAAGCTGAAGAACAGCATGGCCGCAAGCGGCAGGAACACCGCGATCAAAAGCCACAGATAGGCCGGTGTCAGCAACATCGCCAACCGCCGGCGGTCTGTCATGTTCAAGGTACCGGCCATGCTGTCTCTCCTGCTGATGCGGTCTTACTGGGCGGCTTTCAGGGTTTGCCAGATCTGCAGATATTGCTCGCGGGTTTCGGGCGATGTGGCGTCCTGAAAATGCACGCGCTCCATGATGGAGGGATCGCCCAACACCACCTTGTTGAAGGCATCATCCGGCAATGCGGCAGCCGCATCGGCATTGGCAGAGGCGGGTGCGCCTTCGGCATCCCATTGCACATAGAAGGCGGGGTCGATCATCCAGTCGATGAACAGGCTGGCGGCCTCTGTGTGTCGGGACGTTGCGGGGATCGACAGACCGTCAAGCCATCCGATCGCGCCTTCTTCGGGAACGACGAACTGCACTGGTAGGCCCATTGCGGCAGAGCGGGCAGCAGAGCCGGACCAATAGGTCGCAGCGTCCATCTCGCCAGCGGCCATATATTGGTTCCAGTCGTTTTCACTGGACCAGAACGTGCGCAACTGTGGCATCAGTTCGGCAAGTTTGGCCGTGACCGCGTCAAGGTCGGTGATGTCGTTGATGTCTTGCCCGGTGGCCAGGGCGCCGATCTGCATCGCTTCCAGCGCGTCATCGCGGATCGAAATACGGCCGGCATGGACGGGGTCCCACAGTGCCTGAATGGAGGCGGGGGCGCTGTCAAAGGCCTGCGTGTTGATCGCAAAGGAGGTCAGCCCCCAAGTCCACGGCACGCCGTAGACCGCACCATCATTCACCAGCTTAGGGTCATTGGCAAAGGCGGCCGGGATGCCGCTGTAATTGGCAAGCGTGGTCACGTCGATTGGGGCGATCAGGCCTTCTTCGATCGCCTGCGGTGTAAAGACCGCGTTGATCATCACAACATCATAGGCACCTGGATTGGTGCGCAGTTTGGTCAGCATTTCCTGTTCAGAATTGAAATATTCGTGGACGACGGTATGTCCGGTTGACTGTGCAAAGGCATCCGTGGCCCAGTTCAGGTCGGTGCCGTAGCCTTGCCAGTTCAGCACACGGATTTCATCGGCTTGGGCCGTTAGTGCGCCCAAAGTCAGGGTCGCGGCGGCAATCAGGGTAATCTTCATGGGAAACTCTCCGTTGTTGGAACATGCCGGGGTCTGAGCGCCCCTTGTGGCGGGTGGATGGTCAAAGATAGGGCAGCACCTTTTCTGCTGCGGGTGCGGTCGCGGGGCCGGAACGTGTTGCGGACAGGGCTGCAGCCACGTTGGCATAATGCGCGGCCTTTATCGGATCACGGATGCGGTCAAGCAGGGCGATAAAACTGCCGATATGGGTGTCGCCTGCACCGTTGGTGTCGATGGCTTGGACATTATGCGGCGCAATCTTTTGGGTCGTGCCGTCAAAGGACACGACCGCGCCGTCCGCCCCTTGCCGCAGGACCGCGCCGTGGCGGCCGCGTGCCAGTGCCGTGACGGCCGCCGTCGCGTCCTGCTGCCCGGTCAGCACAGCCGCTTCCTGCGCATTGGCGCTGATCCAGTCAGCGCGGGCCATGACGGGGGCCAGAATGGCGTCGGGCAGTTCGGCGATCACGGGGGACGGGTCAAACAACAGCCGGACCCGGTCGGGCAGGCGCGCCGCCCAGCTTGACAAAGCCGTGCGCGCTTGCGGGTAATGCAGGCTGTATCCCGACAATAGCACCCAGCTATAGGCTGACATGTCAATCCGGTCGAGGGTATCAAGCGTGATCCGGCCTTCGGCACCGGGGAAGGCCAGAAAACTGCGTTCGCCGTCCGGTTCCATAATGACGGTGCAACAGCCTTGATCTATGTCAGGGGTGCGCATTCCGGCGCAGGTGATCCCCGTCTCCTGCATCGCCGCCAAGATCGTGTCCGCCAGCGGCCCGGTGCCCAGACTGCCGCCAAGCGCCACGTCCATCCCGGCCTGCCGCGCGGCATACATCGCGTTGTAGCCTCCGCCGGGGTATAAATCGAAACCGGTCACGACCGCCTCTTGTCCCGACACCGGAAAAGCCGCGACGCGGTAGACCAGATCAAGCACCGGCCCCGTCATCTGCAGCAGACCGCTCATGATGCGGTGTCCAGCGGTTGCGCGACGCGCAACGCTAGCAGCGCCGCAGCGACCGGCGCCATGTCGAGCTTGTTGACAGCCCGCACCGTGGCAACAGCCTGCGCGGGCAGCGCGGCCATGCCGCTGCAAGCACCGCCCATGGCACCCGCGATGGCCCCGATTGTGTCGGTATCGTCACCGATATTGGCCGCGATTTGCAGCGCCTGCCATGTGTCGCCTTGCGTCAGCCGCAAGACACCGAAAGCAGCGGCGACGCTTTCGCGGCTTTGGACAGATGTGCCGATGCCGTCGATCAGCGCGTCCAGCCCCCTGTCCGCGAGGTCCAGCGCCAATGCGATCCGTTCGGCCATATTGGTCTGTCGTGTTGGGTGGCCAAAGGTCTGGCCAAGCCTTGCGGCTTCCAGCGCGAGCGGCAGAGCCTCTTCAAAATCCGATCCGGCAATACCGGCTGACACGACCATGGCTACTGCGGATGCCGCGGCAATCGCCTCGCCGGTATTGTGCGTGACGCGGCAGGTACGCATCACATCAGCCACGATTTTTTCCGGGTCCGGTGGCGTCATGATGCCGATCGGACTGATCCTCATGGCGGCACCGTTGGTGGTGCCGTTCTTTCCTGTCTCGTCTAGCGATGCACCTGTCAGCAGCGCGTCAAGCGCGGCTTTGGACGATGGGCCCAACAGGTCGCGTAGACCGCGGTCGCGGATGTCAGCCTCCCATGTAAGCAGGTCGTTGGCCCAGCCGATGGAATCGAATGTGCCGGGGTGTGCTATCAGCCGGTTGGCAAGGATCAGGGTCTGTTCGGTATCGTCGGTTATCTGTCCTGCGCCAAGGCCGTGCGATATGGGATGCCCGTCGAATGGCGCGACAAAGGTGGTGATACGCCCGTAATGCGCGGCAATCGTTGCACGGTCCAGCGTCTGTGACGGCATGCCAAGCGCATCGCCAAGCGCCAGCCCCCAGAGCGCGGCTTCGGCGCGGTCGCGGCTGAGAGTGGGACCAGTCATCATCAGAACGCCATATGCAGGCCGAACAGGACCGGATCGAGGTCGCTTTCGACATATTCAACAATCGCACCGGCAGCGGTGCGGGTCAGGCGGGTCAGGCGCAGCATTGGCTCCCCCGGGGTGCGACCCATCAATTCTGCCTCAACGGCGGGCAAGGCGGGCAGGACGCGGGCCCATTCTTCGCCGCTGTGGGAGCGGATGTCGCGGGCTTCCAGCGTTTTACTGAGAGATCCGTCGAGCAGACCGGCTGTCAATACATCGGCAAAATCTGCGCGCCACGGCATCCGGCTGCGTTCCAGCGTCAGACCGCGCCCGGTGGCTTCATGAAATCGTATGCGGTCCACAGCCAGCACGTCGCAGCCCAGTGGCAGATAGGGGCAGGTAATTTCCATCGCTACCCGTGCGATGCGCAGGATACGGGTCTGCAGGCGGGCTTCGCTGTCGGACAAGGCAACGCTCCAGCCTGACTTGCTGTCGATCACGGTGCCGCCGAAGGTCACGAAAGATCCGATCCCAACCTTTGTCGTAATCAACCCCTTGGTCGCAAGGATTTGCAGCCCCTTACGGATCGTGCTGCGCGACACGGCAAAGCGTACGACAAGATCATTCTCGCTTTCCAGCGTGTCACCTTCACGCACGGCGCCAGATCGGATTTCGTCCTCCAGCACGCGGGCGATCGTTTCGGATTTTGACTCTGCGGTGGGACGCATGGTGATTCCTATTCAGACAGGTTTAGCATACAGGTTCATACAGGTATGAAAAGAGATAATCGTATTGATGGAGAAAACGGACATTTGGCTTGGTCTTCGCCTACGATTCACCGAAACCGGCGGTATCATCATGCGCCATATGACGTCATCGCAACAGGGTCTGGCGCGGCACTGTCGGCTGTGCGATGCGCGCAACAAGCGCGTCAATCAGCAAGGCACCGACCTGCGCCATATCAACGGCATGTGTGCGGATGGGCCGCGACAGGTATTTGAACATCCGCGTGTTGTCCCTTGCGAAAAGCGCGACATCAGTGCCGGGGCCAGATCATCGCCTGTTCGACCATCGGGGCCGTCAACAAGGCGATCCAGCCCGGTGAAATGGTGATCAATGCAGACATCATCGAACTGACCCAGACACTGTATTCGCTGCTGCCCGGTGGCCAGCGGCAAGACGATCGTCTTGCCGTCCTGTGCCGCCGTGCTGGCCGATATCGCCCGGCACCACTGGCCCGCCGACCGCCGCGTGTATGGGATCGAACTGTGGCTGGTGGCCGGTCATACCTATGGTCAGCGCCTGACAGCCCCGGCAGAGAGGCAATTCATTGGATTTGTCGGGGCGGATGTGCTGAACCCTTCGCTGGCACCGGAGGCGACGCTGGCGCGTGAAATCGACGCCTGTTTCGTGCCTTGTGCCTATGTGACGGCGGGTTACAACGATTAAATGGACCGGTTGAGCGGCGATATCCTGCAAAGCGGTGTCCTGCCCAAGTTGCAGCATGTCAGTTCTGTTGTCGCCCTGCTGACTGCGGCCGCCTTGCCGCCTGCGGGACAGTGCAATTGTGCCGCACTGCTGTCGCCGCAGCCGGAACGGCGTTCAGCCGGTTCTGAAAGCGGATCAGGATTTTGCAGGCAGGCTGTCCAGCCATTGCAGGATATCCGCGCTGTCGGTGACATCGGCGTATTTCTGCGCCATGTCGTAAAGATTGGCATCATGCGGTGCCTGTGCGCGGTCGGCGCAGCAATCGGCGGGGACAAGCACGTTGAAACCTGACTGCACCGCATCGACAACCGTCGCCCGAACACAGCCGGATGTTGTCGCACCGCAGACCACCACCGTATCTGCACGCGCACCGGTCAGCAGCGACGCCAGAGTAGAGCCAAAGAAGGACGAGGCGCCTTTCTTGGTCACGATGGCATCCTGCGGTTGGATACCGGTGGCGGCGTCGATCTCGACCAGCCTTGTGCCGGCGATCAGGGCGGCCATGCCGGTGGCCTTTTTGAGCCAGGGCAGCTTGTCCACCTCGCCGGGGTGGAAGGCGATTGTGGAAAAGATCACCGCAAACCCCTTGGCCCGTGCCGCATCGCAGATGGCTTTCGTGGCCACCATCTGTGTCGTAGCCTCAGAGGCGGTCGGATAAATCAGATCGGTAAAGCCGTAAGAGAAGTCGACGACGACAATCGCGGGGGTCCTGCCCCGCGGAACGTTGGCACCGAAACCGGCAGCGGCATAGGTCTGGGCTTGGGTCATGGCAGTCTCCGGTATGTCAGATGTCCCGCGCGGGGGCGCGGGACAGATGCAGCGGGTCAGTGGCGGTCCATCTGCATGTCTTTGACGACGATATCGCCATCAATGACAATCGGTTCATCATCCAGAAACAGCGAACAGCCGCGCATCGGAATATCGAGATGGCAATGCGTGTCGTTCGGTCCGCCCAGTTCGTTGTTCGGCCCCGTCGAGAACATCACGTTGCCGTAATAACTGCGCGGTTCCATCCCCATGCCGCCGCCGAAGGCACCCGGCACAAAATTGTGCCATTTGGCGTGCGGATTCATGCCCCAGCCGACATGGGACATGCCCATACCGCGCGGGTCGTTGAAATCGGCCATATAGGATTTGACCAGTTCCGCATCCAGACCGCCGCGGATATCGGTCACGAAGCCTTTTTCGATGGTATAGGTGATTGGGTCGCGCACATAGATATTCTGCGGCAGCAGGATATCGCCCGGTGCAACGACGATCTGGCCGTCAACGCCGTCATCGTCACCGCCGGTGAACACAAAACCCGATGGCCAGTGGTCCCAGCGTCCGGGTTCGTCGGTGCAAGCATATTCGGTGACGGTGGGATAGGTGTTGAGCTTGTAGGTGACGTCGGTGCCATGCGGCGACGTGATGCGCATGACCTTGGCTTTTGACAGGATCTCGCCGCCGATCTCGACCTTTTCGCGGATTTCCTGCGTCGGCAGCATGCGGGCCAGCAGTTCGGGGGGTTCGACCGCGGTCAGAATGCGGGTGCCTGCCGCCTGAATGGCAAATTGTTCCGGGCTGAACAGCAGGAACACGCAGTCGATCAGCATGTCGCAGTTTTTCAACGCTTCGACGGCATCGGGCATGGCGGCCAGACCGGTCGTGCCGACCGCCCATCCAGAGCTCGGCAGCGGTTGCGGCAGGCGCATGTGATACATGTTGGCACCAAGGCGCTGTCCTGCGGCCATGAAGGCGTCGGCATAGTCAAGACGCTCCATGCCCTGGGTCAGAACGATCAGGCGTTCGTCTTTCTGCACGCCGGACATTTTCAACTGGTGCAGACAGATTTCGGTAAAGCTGGTCAGATCCATTGCGGTTTCTCCTTTGGAAAGGTGGTGGCGGTCAAACGTCGAAATCCATGACGGCGGCCAGAAAGCCGTCAAGGTTGTCCCACGGGATCATGTGACCCGCGCTGGTCACGACACGCTGGTCGATAGCGGGGTTGAGGGTTGCAATCTCGGCCTTGTCCTGGTCCTGAATGACGGGCGCGTCGCCTGCGATAATCAGCCGCGTCGGCAGGCGGATGTCGGGAATGTCCTGATGGATGTCATCTGTATGAAACCCGTCAAAGGCGGTGCGGATCGCGCCCCAGTGGCAGGTGTGCAGCCATTCTGCGCGCAGTGCGACCTGCTCTTCGGTCCATGTCGGGCAATAGGCACGCATGTTGTCGGCGGAACATCCCAAGGCCGCCATGCGGATACTCTCGCCATACCATGGCCATTGCGGCGGATAGGGACGGCGCATCGGGCCAGATACCGGCGGGTCAACCAGCAGGTAGCCAGAAAAAACCGTCGCGTTACGTGTGTTGGCGCGGATGGCGATCCGCGCGCCCATCGAATGCCCCATGACAATCGGCAGGTCCATTGTCTGCGCGACAGCAATCACGTCATCAGCCATGGCATCCAACGTATAATCCAGATCACCGGTTTCCGACAGGCCGCGCCCGCGGACGTCTAGAACATGTACATCGAACTTCTCGGCCAGCCGGTCGGCGACGAACCCCCAGGTGATCGCGGGCGAGGTGATGCCGGGCACCAGCAGCATCTGTTTGCCTGGTCCGGGGTGGCGGATCAGGTGCTGTCTTATGCCGTTGGCGCGGATGTTGTAGCCCATGGTCATGATCGTCCCCTTCAATAGATGCCCGACAGCAGCGCCCCGCCGCCCGGCACACGGGTCGGCAGGTTCAGCGATTTCAGCATGGCCCATGTCGTGGCGATGGCGGCGGTGACGACCGGCTTACCGGTCTGCGCCTCGACGGTCGCGACGGCGGCAAGGGAAGGCATCTGCACGCAGGCGGACAGCACGATGACATCGGCATCCGCAAAATCCATATCCGCCACGATGCCCGGCAGGTTGGCGGTATTATGGGCCGCAACGGCAAGATTGTTCGATATTTCCAAGGCACGGTAATCCGACACGGCAAAGTTTTCGTGGCGCAAGTAATCGACGACCATTTCGGTCAGTGGCTTCATATAGGGGGCCACGACCGCGATCCGTTTCGCGCCCATCGCGGTCAGCCCGTCGACCAGCGCACCTGCCGAGGTGATTACATCGGTCGGCATGCCATTGTCTGTTGCCACTTGCGACAGCCGCTTGGCCGAGGTGCGGTGATAGCCATGTCCCATCGACATGATCGCCACCAGACAGGCATATCCCATGACATCCACGCCCGCGTCGGACAGTTCCAGCGCACAGCGGTCACTGTCACCGTCCATCTTGGCCAGTTCTTCCTTGGTGACGTGTTTCATACGCATCCGTGACGAATGAAAGGTAAAGCGTTCCGGCGCGATCATCTCGCGGGTGCGGAGCAGTGCGGGGATTTCAGTTTCCATCGTGATGTTGGAACTTGGCACGATCTGGCCAATGCGAATGGGCTTCATCAAACTCTCCTGCTGCGGCGTTGCGAATAGGTAAAATTCATCACCCAACTGATTACAAGAAAATTCGTTTGTATACTTACAACTTTCGAAAATGTGCTGAAAACGCTCGCTCGGTGTCAACGAGTGATTATTTCATGGGCGTTTTGTGGCTGGCCGAAAGGCAAGCGTGACCCGCAGGGTGTAGCGGATCAGCTGATCTTGCGTAGCAGGGCCATCAGCTGGGCGCGTTCGGAATCGGACAGCGGCTTCATCGTCTCTGCGGTGACCTGCTTCATGACCGGCAACATCTGCGCCAGCATCTCGCGGCCCGCCGGGGTTGTGCGTAGGATGTAGCGGCGTTTGTCGATCAGATCTCGCTCGCTTTCGACCAGACCGCGGTCGATCAGGCGCGACACGACACCCTTTGTGGTGGCAGCATCCATCGCGACCAGCCGCCCCAGCGCATTCTGCGAAATCGGGCCGGGCTCTGTCGCCAGACGGTAAAGCGTGGAAAATTGCATGGAGGTCAGGCCATCCAGCGTAAAGTCGGCAAAGATCGTCATATGGCGTTGATACGCCTTGCGCAGCAGGAAACCGGCCTGATCGTCCAGTTTATAATCATCTTCAGCCAGCATGGGTGCCATTTGTGTCTCTGCTTGAACGTATCTGTGTCATGCGACCTCGTTTAGGGGCTTGCGACGGTCTTGTCATCCTCTGGCGCGGCCTGACATGGATGTAGAGACACTTTTGTCGGTGTGCCTGAATATCGGGCAATCCCGCCCGCTGGGGAACAGGCCTGCATCCGGCGACGATAGGATGCCAACAGACATATAAAATCATTTGCATACACTCAAATATGTGGCTTGATGACGCCAACAAGACGCAGCCACCGGAAGGGAGTCAGATGACAAAACAGATAACCTTCAGCCTGAACGGGCGTGCCGTATCGGCGGAACTGGACCCGCATCGCACCCTGCTTGATGTCCTGCGAGCGGATCATGCCCTGCACGGACCGAAATACGGATGCGGTATGGCGCAATGCGGGGCTTGCATGGTGTTGGTCGATGGCCAGCCTGCCCGGGCCTGCGTGATGAAGGTCGCCCGCGTCGCCAAGCGGGCGGTCACGACGCTGGAAGGGCTGGCGCAGCCCAATGGCACGCTGCATCCGGTCCAGCAAGGTTTTGTCGACCGGCAGGGCGCGCAATGCGGTTACTGCCTGAACGGTATGGTGATCGGTGCGGTGGCCCTGCTGGCCAAGAACGCCGACCCGGACGAGGCGGAGATAAGGCACGCCTTGCGCGACAACCTTTGCCGCTGCGGCACCCATCAAGAGATCATCGCCGCCGTGCGTCGCGCCGCCGTGATCATGAAAGAGACAAGCGATGTCTGAAGATTTCGGCATGCTGACGATTTTCGATGACGGTGGGACTGGCTCCAAGCCCTTTTTGCAGGTCGGGGCGGACGGGCGGGTGACTGCCTTCAACGGGCATGTTGATCTGGGAACCGGGGTGGAAACTGCGCTGGCACAGATCGTGGCGGAAGAGCTTGATGTGCCACTGGATCATGTCACCGTGGTGCTGGGGGATACGCAGCGCACGCCGGATCAGGGCGCGACCATCGCATCGGAAACGATCCAGATTGCGGCCGTGCCTTTGCGCATCGCCGCCGCACAGGCGCGGCATTACCTGCTTGGCATGGCCGCGCGGCGCCTGAACGCCCCGCCCGACAGGGTCGCCACGGCGGATGGCAAAGTGATTTGGCGTGAGGATCATGTGCCCTATGGCGCTTTGGTCGCCGGTCATGACGTGACCTTGCGGCTGGACCGAAGCATCGCGCCAAAAGACCCCAAGGATTACAGGATCGTCGGGACGTCTGTACCGCGCAGCGATCTGCCCGCCAAGGTGCGTGGCGACTTTAGCTATATTCATGATCTTGTCGTGGATGAAATGCTGCACGGCCATGTTGTGCGCCCCCCCTATGCGGGCCGCGATTCAGGTGACTTCATCGGGCGCAGCCTGCTGCACGTGGACGAGGATTCCGTGGCCGGGATGGACGGGCTGATCGGGATCGTCCGCAAGAACGATTTCCTAGGCGTGGTGGCTCAGCGGGCCGATCAGGCGGCAGAGATTGCAAAAGCGCTTAATGTCGAATGGGCGTGCCCCCCGGTCGGCCCGGACCTGAGCGATATGGCGCAGGCACTGAAGGATTACCCCGCCACACCGCGTGTCCTGGATACGACGGGGGATTTCGCATCGGGTCTTGCCGGTTGCACCACAACGATGGAACGGACCTATGTCTGGCCCTATCACGCGCATGGGTCCATCGGCCCGTCCTGCGCGGTCGCTGATTGGAACGATGGCAAACCCACGGTCTGGTCGGGCACCCAGAACCCGCATATGCTGGCAGAGGATCTGGCGATGCTGATGCAGATCGCGGCCGAGGATATCGACGTCCGCCGTTTGCAGGCTGCCGGGTGCTATGGCCGCAACTGCGCCGATGATGTCTGTGGCGATGCCCTGCTTTTGTCGCGCGCGGTCGGTCGCCCAGTGCGTGTGCAACTGACCCGGGCGCAAGAAACCCTTTGGGAACCCAAAGGCGGTGCTCAGATGATGGAAGTGTCCGGTGGGATCGGTCGAGATGGCGATATCGGGGCCTATGCCATGGACAGCTGGTACCCCTGCAACCGCGGGCCGAACCTTGCGCTGCTGCTGACCGGGCGGATTTCGCCCGAACCGCAACAGGCCGATATGGGCGACCGCACGGTCATTCCGCCCTACCGCATTCCCAATAAACGGATCACAGTTCACGATATCGCACCTATGGTGCGTTCCGCGTGGATGCGCGGCGTCTCGGCGCTGCCGCATACCTTTGCGCATGAAAGCTTTGTCGATGAACTGGCCCATGCCGCCGGGGAGGATCCGGTCGCGTTCCGCCTGCGGCACCTTGACGATCCGCGGACCCGTGATCTGGTCCGCCGCACGGCAGAGGAAGGCGACTGGACCCCCCAATCTGGCCCGCGTCTGCGCCGTGAAGGACGCATGGCCTATGGGCGCGGCTTTGCTTATGCCACTTATGTCCACGGCACATTTCCCGGCAAGGCCGCCGCCGCTGCCGCATGGGTCTGCGATGTGACCGTTGATACCCAGACGGGTGAAGTGACATTGACCCGTGTGCTGGTCGGGCAGGATCAGGGGCTTGTCATCAACCCCGACGGCGTCCGCGCGCAGATTCATGGCAACGTGATCCAGACCGCCAGCCGTGCGCTGGTCGAGGAGGTGCGTTTCGACACCATCACGCCGCTGCCGCAAAGCTGGGCCACCTATCCGATCCAGACCTTTGACGAGGTGCCTGCAATCCGCACCATGCTGATCGAACGGCCCGGTGACCCCGCCCTTGGTGTCGGGGAAAGTGCTGCCGTGCCTGCCGCTGCCGCCATCGCCAATGCAATCTTCGATGCCACCGGCGTGCGGCTGCGTGACGCACCATTTACGCCCGAAAAGATGCGCATCGGATTGGCGGCTGTCGGGGGACTTGCTGCCTTGCCGGGTGGCATGCGTGCGCCGCACCGGCCTGCAAAGCGTCGTATCGCGGCAACGGTCGCAGCATTGGGCAGCGCCCTGACGCTGGCCGCGGTTGCCCTACCCACAGCGCGTGCGATTCCGGCGCAACCTGCGCCCCCCGCCAGCAGTTTTTCCGACGCATTGATCGCACAAGGCGCAGAGGTATTTGCCGCCGGAGACTGCGCGGTCTGCCACACAGCCTCTGATGGTGTGCCCAATGCAGGCGGGCGTGGGATGCAGACGCCGTTCGGCACGGTCTATACGACCAACCTGACGCCAGACCCTGAGACGGGACTTGGCAACTGGTCGTTTCAGGCTTTCGACCGGGCGATGCGGCGCGGGATCAGCCGCGACGGGCACAACCTGTATCCGGCCTTTCCCTATACGTCATTCGCCAAGATCATGCCGGACGACATGTTCGCGCTTTATGCCTATCTTCAGACCCTGCCTGCGGTGTCGGCACCGACACCTGCGTCACAGATGATCGCACCTGTCAACCTGCGCCCGGTCAACGCCGTCTGGAATGCCATGTTTCTGGATACCGCCCCCTTCGCCCCGGACCCCGCGCAATCCGATGCATGGAACCGCGGCAAATATCTGGTCGAGGGAGCGGGGCATTGTTCGGCCTGCCACACCCCGCGCAATGCGCTGGGGGCGGAACGCACAGGAACTGCCGCCCTTGCCGGGGCAGAGGTCGATGGCTGGTTCGCGCCCGCGCTCGCCGGGGCCGAACCCGCCATGCGCGGCTGGGATGAACAGCGATATTACGATTACCTGCGGCAAGGTCATGCACCGGATATCGCCAGCGCATCCGGCCCCATGGCCGAGGTCGTGCATTCCCTCCAAGGCGTAGCTGACAGTGATGTGCAGGCAATGGCCACTTATCTGGCAACGCTTGCTGACCCAACTGTCGCGGCGGTTCCGGTAGTGCCACCTGCAGCGACAGTGCCGGATGCGACGTCGCGGTTGTTCCGAACAGCCTGCGCCAGTTGTCATGAACCGGGGCTGAGCGATACCCTTACTGCGGCACAGGTGCCGCTGGGGCGGTCTGCGGCGATCCGCGCACCTTCCCGACAGGCGCTCACAACGGTCATCATGAACGGGATCGATGCCCCGCTTGATCTGCCGTTGCGCGATATGCCCGGATTTGGTGGTGAACTGTCGGCGCAGCAAATCGAATCGCTCACGGATTTTCTGCGTGAAAGATACGCACCCGACCTTCCTGCCTGGTCTGCAAGATAAAGTTAGGCCAGCAGATGGTCGTCTGTATCAAAACGATCTGTTTTTTAGGCAAAGGCGCTTTGTGCGGATGCAACTTGCGGCAGATGGCCGGAGGCCTGACTAGAAATTCTGGACCAAGCTATATTTGTTTGTCTACAAACAAATATAGCAACCACTGAGATGAGAGATGACACCCATGGACAAAATTGAACGGATCGAGATTGCCGTCATCGGCGCGGGTCTGGGCGGGGCCGCCGCAGCAGCCTTGCTGGACGATGCGGGGTTCGTGGCGCATACCTTTGAACAGGCCCCTGGCTTTGATCGGCTGGGCGCCGGCATTCATATCGGTCCGAATGTCATGAAGGTTTTTCGCCAGATTGGGCTGGAAGACGAACTGGCGCGGATCGGTTCGCATCCCTCGCACTGGTTTTCTCGTGATGGCACCACAGGCGAATACCTGTCGGAAATTCCGCTGGGCGATTATGCGCTGAAAGAATACGGCGCACCCTATATCACGATCCACCGCGGCGACATGCACGCCACGCAGATTGCCCGGCTGGACAAGTCACGGCTGCATTTCGGTTTTCGCCTCAGTGATATCGTTGAACAGGACGATGGCGTATTACTGACCTTTGAAAACGGCAGGAAAGTGCTTGCCGGTCTGGTGATCGGTGCCGATGGCATCAATTCGGTGATCCGCGAAAAGCTGCTGGGTGCGGAAAGGCCGCGCTTTTCGGGCTGGATTGGACACCGGGCGCTCGTCGATATGAACAAGCTGCGTTCAACCGGTCTGGACTATGAACGCTGCGTGAAATGGTGGTGGGAACAGTCACGCCATATCATGGCCTATGCCACGAAAAGCGACGGCAGCGAATATTACTATGTCACCGGTGTGCCAGTTGACAGCTGGGAGCACAGCGAAAGTTTCGTCGACAGTTCCCGCGAAGAAATGGACGCAATCTTTGGCGGGTCGCATCCGATGGTGCAGGGGCTGATCGACGCAACCGAAAGTGTCACCAAATGGCCGTTCTGGAACCGCGATCCGATGGGTCTGTGGTCGCGCGGGCGGCTAGTGATGCTGGGCGACGCCTGCCATCCGATGCGTCCTCATATGGCGCAAGGTGCGGGTATGGCGATCGAGGATGCCGCTGTCCTGACCCGCTGCCTGACAATGACCGGCGTGCAGGATTATGCCACGGCATTCCAACTCTACGAAAACACCCGCAGGGCGCGGGCGACCAAGGTGCAGACCATTTCAAACGCCAATACATGGCTGAAAGACCCCGAAGATCCGGCCTGGGTTTATGCCTATGACCCAATGAATGTGGAGCTGAACTGATCGCGAACTAGCAGTGGTTGGCGCGTCATTTCAGGCCATGGTTTGCTCGCTCATCACGACAGGCGTTGTCTTGCCCGAAGTCATACATATCCGGATCAACCGGAAGATTTTCAACAAGGAGAAATAAAATGAACTGGAAGATTATGTTGGTTGCCTTCGCCGGAATTGGCGTGGCGCTACCCGCCGCTGCCGAGGAACGGGAATTCAGGTTGGGACTGATCACACCGCCGGTCCACGTCTGGAACCAAGAGGTCGCCGCGCTGAACGAAACATTGCAAGAAGTGTCAGACGGCCGCTTTTCGATTGTGGCTTTCCCATCAGGGCAGTTGGGAAATGAGGCAACGATGCTGCAACAGTTGCAGACAGGCGCGTTGGATATGGCATGGCTGACCACAGCCGAGATCACGACCCGTGTTCCTGACATGGCCGCGCTGCACGCACCCTTCCTTGTCGATAACATTGCCGATGCTGCTACTGTTCTGCGATCAGAACCGGCCCGCGAGATTCTCGATGTTTTGCCACGTGCCACTGGTACTGTGGGTGTCTGTTACGCCATGACCGGCATGCGCCAGTTGATGACGCGGCAGCCGGTCAGTGTTGCGAGCGATTTGGGTGGGATGCGGTTCCGTATAACTCCCGCACCCGCGATCCGAAGCTTTTTTGAAATGTTTGACGCCGCCCCCGCACCCATGCCGCTGACCCAGGTCTATGACGCGCTGGCTAACGGGCAGATTGACGCGATCGATATGGATTTCGAATCCATCATCAACTTCCGCTATCATGAACATGCGCCGAACATGATGGTCACTAACCACCATATGTTCGGTATGGTCGCGCTGGTATCCGCTCGCGTATGGGCTGACATCAGTGAAGAAGATCGCACCCTGATCAGCAGTGCAATCCAGTTACATTGCGACAGAACCATCGACCGTTTCGTCGATGAAGAAGAAGGCAAACTAGACCGCCTTCGCGCGGATTCGGGCATCAGCATCACCGACAATGTTGGACCGGAATTCTTTGGCGACATTGTGGAACGCTGGGACTCCACCTGGGCAGAGCAGACGCCCTATGTTGCGCGGCTGCGCGACCTTGTCGCCGAATTCTAAACACACACGGCAGCCGGGTGTGGAAAAGACCCCGCCCGGCAAGATGTTGAAATAGCGTTTAACCATACCGGAGATTGCGATGTACCTCGTCCGATTGCTGCGACAAGTATCAGAAGGATTGATCCGCATTGAACGGATCGCGCTAATATTTCTGGTCGCCTCTGTGGCGGTCTTTGTCTTGATGAATGTCGGATTCCGGTTGTTCAATGTCACCATTGCATCCGCAGATGAACTGGCAATCCTGTCAATGACTCTGGCCGGATTTGTGGGTGCCTCGCTCATGCTGCGGGCGCGGACCGATCCGGCGGTTCAAATTGTGTATGAAATCGCATCTGAACCCATCGTGCGGGGCTTGCGGATGCTGGTATCGACATTGGCAGCAGCTTTCGGTCTGATATTGCTTTGGCTGAACTGGCGCTGGTTTAATTTACCGGAATTGATTGCAGCAGGCTTTGATGTCAGCACGTTTGAGATGTCGACGTTCAATTTTCTATACACCGAAACAACACCGGTGCTGGGCCTGCCGTATTTCTGGTTCTTTCTGGTGATGCCATGGTTTGCCTTGACGCTCAGCATTCATGCACTCGCCAATCTTGCCGAAGATCTGCGCCTGATCGAACCACGCCATCTGGCGCAGGAATTCAGCCAAACTGGGGATTAATCCAATGACAATGTTTGCCTTCCTGCTTTTGCTGGTGATTGGTCTGCCAATCGGGCTGATACTGTGTGCTGCCGCGTTGGTTTTTATCTTCGAGACTGGCAATCCATTGCTGTTGGACAGTTTTCCGCTCAAGCTGTTTTCATCGCTTGATAACTTTGGTCTGCTGGCGATCCCGTTGTTTATCCTGATCGGCGAATTGATGAACGGCGCAGGCATAACCACGCGGCTGGTACGGTTGGCGGCGGCATTTGTCGGCAATCTGAAAGGCGGGCTGGCTTATATCAACCTACTGGCGAACATGATGGTTGCTTCGATCCTCGGATCAGCCACCGCGCAGATCGCTATGATGAGCCAGGTCATGGTGCCCGAAATGCAGCGCGCCGGCTATGACAAAGGGTTCGCAGCAGGGCTGACGGCGTTCGGTGGGCTATTGGGGCCGATCATTCCGCCCTCGATCGTGTTTGTCGTCTATGCCGTGCTAGCGCAGGTGGCGATAAGTGACATGCTGGTGGCCGGGATCTTGCCCGGGATCTTGTTGACCACGGTCTTTATCCTGACAGTCGCCGCGCTTGGCTGGCACTATAATTATCCAAGAGGCGAAAAGTTGAGTTGGCATGCACGGTTGACTGCGCTGCGTGATGCTTTGCCAATGCTGATGATACCGATGGTTATCATCGGCACCATACTGGGCGGGTTTGGCTCGCCGACCGAAGCAGCGGCGATTGGTGCAATGGTGGCGACGCTGATTGGTATTTTCTACACACGGTCGCTGCGCTTGCGCGATTTTCCTATGATCCTGCTGCGCACCGGGCTGAACTCGGCGCTGGTGCTGTTCCTCGTGGCGGCAGCAGGTGTGTTTTCCTGGGTGCTGATCTTTGGCCAGGTTCCACAGACCGCGGCGGTCTGGGTCCAGTCGGTGGCTACCACACCGATGTCCTTCATGCTGCTGGTGCTGGTTTTGTTGCTGATTGTGGGCACGGTGATCGACGGCATCCCCGGCCTGATCATGGTTGTCCCGATCCTGTTGCCCATCGCAACCGAGGTTTATGACATCGATCCACTACATTTCGGGGTTGTCGTATCGGTCAACCTGATCCTTGGGCTGCTTTCGCCCCCAGTTGGCATCGGACTATATGTGGCCGCGTCGGTCAGCGGTGTCAGCGCGATGCGACTGTTTTATGTGTCGCTACCGTTCTTTATTGTCGCTTGTATCACGCTGGTCGTGCTTGCGCTCGTGCCTTGGCTGAGCCTCGCGCTGATCCGCGGCGCGTGAGACAAGCTCATCATTGCGCTTGATCCTGTCACGCTAGACGGGATCGCCTCCAGAAAAAAGGTCGCTCCTGCCTCGGAGGTTTCGGTGTTGATGATATCGGCCAGCAGTTGACGGAATGCTACCATCTGATAGCTGCCCCAACCGTCCTGTTCAATGTCATCAAATCACAGCACGGATATATCAACAATTTAAGGGCAACAAACGCGGCCCAACGCGCTGCGTACAAGATCTAAGCGAAACGCGACACTTGGCGTCAGATGGAACCATCCCGGCGACAGATAGTTTACTCTTCAGAGGAGTATCCCATGCTAGGTTTTCGCGCAAAGACACTCACCAAGCCCATCCACGCATGGGCCAAACGTGCACTTCCCAGTTTGTCCGAGACAGAGCGCGAGGCCACCGAAGCCGGAGAAGTCTGGTGGGAAGCAGAGCTGTTTTCAGGAAATCCCGACTGGCGAAAGTTGAATGAGGTCAAAGCTCCCGTTTTGAGTGTGCGCGAACAGGCGTTTATTGACGGCCCCTGTCACGCGTTGTGCGCGTTGATTGACGACTGGAAGATCAATCAGATCGATGCTGACCTGTCCGAAGAGGTCTGGACATTTCTGCGTGAAAACAAGTTCTTTGGCATCGTCATTCCGGAAAAATACGGCGGGCTTGGATTTTCGGCCTATGCTCATTCGGAAATAGTGCGTTTCATTTCAACCCGGTCGGTCGCGGCAGCCGTGACCGTCATGGTGCCCAACTCACTGGGGCCAGGTGAATTGCTACATATGTTCGGCACCGAGGATCAGAAAGATTACTGGATGCCGCGTCTGGCCAGCGGCGAGGAACTGCCCGCATTTGGTCTGACAAGCAATGAGGCCGGGTCAGACGCCAGTGCGATGATCGACGATGGCGTCGTCGAAGAAGGCATGTGGCAGGGCGACAAAGTGTTAGGTATCCGCCTGAACTGGGCCAAGCGCTATATCACGCTTGCCCCTGTCTGCACCGTTCTTGGTCTGGCGTTCAAACTGCGCGACCCTGACGGCCATCTTGGCGGAGTCGAGGATATCGGCATCACCTGCGCATTGGTCCCGACCGACCTGCAAGGTGTTGAAACGGGCCGCCGCCATATCCCGTCTGCGACGATGTTTCTGAATGGCCCAACAACCGGCAAGGATGTGTTCATCCCACTGGATCATGTCATTGGCGGCACGGAATATGCAGGTCGCGGCTGGATGATGCTGATGAGCGCGCTGGCCGCCGGGCGCGGTATTTCCCTCCCATCCATGGGCTGTGCCGCGATCGCGATGTCCGCGCATACCAGCGGGGCTTATGCGCGGATCAGGCAGCAATTCGGCCTGCCGATCGGCAAATTCGGTGGGATTCAGGAACCTCTTGGGCGCCTTGCGGCGGATGCTTATGGAATGGATGCCGCGCGCCGCCTGACTTGCGCTGGTCTGGATGAGGGGCGGTCACTGTCCGTGATCTCTGCCATCATGAAGGCCCACGCGACTTACCGCATGCGCGAGGCGGTCAATGACGCGATGGATATTCATTCCGGTAAAGCCGTGATTGATGGCCCGTCAAATTACCTGCAGGCCTGCTATCGCGCTGTGCCGATCGGGATCACCGTGGAGGGGGCGAATATCGTCACACGTTCGCTGATTATTTTCGGGCAAGGTGCAATCCGGGCGCATCCGCATATCCTCAATGAAATGAAGGCGCTGACGCTGGAGGATGATAAGGCAAGCCTGGAAGCCTTTGACACACATTTCTGGGCGCATGTGGGGCACAGCGTCAAAACCTTTTTCCGTGCTTTTGGCCGTGCCTGGACAGGAGGCCGTATCGGCCCTGCCCCTGCTGCCGGACCAGTTACCGATATTTATCGTCAACTGGCGCGCTGGTCGGCGGCCTATGCCTTGACCGCAGATTTCGCGTTTTTGACCATCGGCGGCGCGTTGAAGCGCAAGGAGATGCTGTCAGCCCGTATGGGGGATGTGCTGTCTGAAATGTATATCCTCAGCGCCATTCTGAAACGGTGGGAAGACGAGGGGCGTCAGAAAGCCGATCTGCCGCTGGTCCGCTACAATGCCGCACGCGCCTTCCAGCGCATTCAGACGGCGATGGATGAAGTGTTGGTGAACTTTCCCAGCCGTTGGGCGGCGGGGTTGTTGCGGGTGGTTACTCTCCCCGGCGGCAGCGCGCGTGCGCCTGATGATGCGCTGACAGAGGCGTGTTCGGACCTGCTTTATGAACCGTCCAAGACACGCGACAGGATCGTCGGCCCTGTTTATGGCGGCTGCACCTGCGATGGCATCGCCACGCTGAACGCGTGCTTTGCGGCAGTTACGGACGCCGCACCATTGATGAAAAAGCTGCGCAGTACCGAACAAACGCCGGATGCGGCGTTGAAAGGCGGGATCATCACGCAGGACGAGCATGACCAGATCACCCGCATGCAGGCCCTGATTGATGAGGTCGTCGCGGTGGATGATTTCACCCCCGAGGAACTTGCCCTACTTTATCCCGGTCTGAAAGCAGGGCGCAGCCAGCAGAAGGAGGCTGCAGAATGATCCGTCCCGTCTATCTTGTCGATGGTGCCCGGACACCGTTTCTGAAAGCCAAATCCGGCCCCGGCCCGTTCACACCCGTCGATCTTGCGGTGCAATGCGGGCGACCTTTGCTTGCGCGTCAGAACTTTGACAGCCGCGCCCTTGATCTGGTGATCCTCGGTTGCGTCAATGTTCTGCAGGATGAGATGAACCCGGCCCGTGTTGCCGCCCTGCGCCTTGGTTTGGGTGCCGAATTGGTCGCCTTTACCACTCAGATCAATTGCGGTTCAGGTATGCAATCCATTGACACTGCCTATCGTTACATCCGCGAAGGATCGCATGATATGATCCTTGCCGGCGGGGCAGAGGCGTTGAGCCATGCGCCATTGGTGCTGCGGCGATCCGCCGTTGAGTGGTTCGGCCAGATGGCGCAGGCCAGGGGCCCCGCCGCGCAGGCGAAAGCCATGACGGGGTTGCGAGCGGAATTTTTCAAGCCGATCATCGGGCTGGAACGCGGCCTGACTGATCCGATCACGACATTGAACATGGGCCAGACGGCTGAACTGCTTGCCCATCATTTCAACATCGACCGGGAGGCCGCCGATACCTATGCGATGCAAAGCCATCATCGGCTGGCCCGCGCGCAACAAGAAGGCTGGCTGGATGACGAGGTGATGCCCGCCTTTGACCGGGATGGCGGCGTACATGACCATGACGACGGCGTGCGCCCTGACAGCGATCTGGCGGGGCTTTCCAAACCCAAACCGGCGTTTGAGCGGCCCCATGGCAAGGTCACCGCAGGCAATGCCAGCCAGATCAGCGACGGCGCGTCCTGGGTGATAGTCGCATCGGAAGATGCGGTGGAAAAGCACGGTCTGACTCCAATGGCCCGGATCGTGGACAGCGCATGGGCCGCACTTGATCCCTCCGTCATGGGATTGGGGCCCGTGCTGGCATCTACCTTGCTAACAGAACGCCATAACCTCGGTGTTGTTGACATCGATCTGTGGGAATTGAACGAGGCTTTTGCGGCGCAGGTGCTGTCCTGTATCGCCGCATGGGACGACCCGGATTTCTGCCGTGCGGTGCTGGGCCTTGAAACAGCCTTTGGCCGGATCGAACGTGATCAGCTGAACATCGACGGCGGCGCGATCTCGCTAGGTCACCCGGTCGGCACCAGCGGCAACCGGATTGTTCTGCACCTTGCCAATGCGATGAAACGGCTAGGTAAAAAACGCGGGATCGCGACCGAATGCATCGGCGGAGGTTTGGGCGGTGCCATGATGCTGGAGGCTGTGTAATGGCAAATTCATCCCACGGACCAGTTCTGCGCCACTTGGGCGAGACAAAGCTGGAACTGGGGCCGGTCGTCCCAGACGAAGGCTCGTGGTCACGCGGCGTGACCGAAGACGGCATTCTCTGGCTGGTGCTGGACCATGGCGAAAGTTCTCTCAACACGGTGTCGCGCGACGTGATCGAAGGGCTGTCTGCCGCACTGGACCAGATTGAAAGGGAGATCCCACGCGCCATTGTCATCCGTTCCGGCAAGCCTGCCGGTTTTGCGGCAGGGGCGGATATCTCTGGCTTTGACGACATGGGCGACGCAGGCGCGGTCGATCTGCTGCGGCAGGGGCACGCAGTGCTTGACCGCCTTGTCGCAGTTGATTGCCCGACGATCTGCATCGTGCATGGCGCGGCCTTGGGCGCCGGGTTCGAGATCGCGCTGGCCTGTGATTGGCGCATCGCTGTTGAAGGCGCGTCCTTCGGCTTTCCCGAGGTGCAGCTGGGCCTGCATCCTGGCCTTGGCGGCACGTTCCGTCTGCCCGCGCTGATCGACCCGACCGAGGCGATGACGCTGATGCTGACTGGCAAGACCGCGCATACGAAAAAGGCCAAAAGGCTGGGTATCGCCGACGTGGTGACCGAAGAACGCCATATCGGCGCGGCCGTTGCGGCGGTTGTGGACGGCAATATCCACCGCGATGGCCCGGGGCTGAAAGCGCGCGCCTTTGGCTTTGAGGCCGCGCGCAATCTGGCGGCACGGCAAATGCGGTCGCAGACCGAAAATAAAGCCCCCAAAGCCCATTATCCCGCCCCCCATGCGCTGATCGATTTGTGGGAGGCGCACGGCAATGACCCAAAGGCGATGCAAACAGCCGAGATCGAAAGTTTCGCGCGTTTGCTGGACACGGACACCAGCAAGAACCTGCGGCGCGTTTTCATTCTGCGGCAAGCGCTCAAGGATGATGCGCGTGGCGAAGATGGCATTTCCCATCTGCACGTTATCGGCGCCGGGGCGATGGGCGCAGAAATCGCCGCTTGGGCCGCGATCAAGGGCAAGACGGTCACCTTGGGTGATGTTGATCTTGACCCTTTGGGCAAGGCGATCAAACAGGCGCAGGATATCTGCAAGGATAAGCATCTGAGCGATCATGAAACACGCGATGCGCTTGACCGGTTGATGCCGGACCCAAAAGGTTACGGCGTGGCGCGGGCCGATCTGGTGATTGAAGCGGGACCGGAAACGCCCGAGGTAAAGGAAAAGATTTATGCCGGGTTGAAAGCGCGCATGAAAGACGACGCAATCCTTGCGACCAACACATCAAGCCTGCAACTGGCCAGGTTGCGCGATGTGGCTCCGAAACCTGCGCATTTCGCCGGGCTGCATTTCTTCAACCCGGTCAGCAAGATGCAACTGGTTGAAGTGATCCATCACGACTGCAGCGATGATGCCGTGATCCGCCGCCTTGCCGCATTTTGCAGTCGTATCGACCGGCTGCCCGTTCGGATCGCGGATTATCCGGGTTTTCTGGTGAACCGCGCCCTGACCCCCTATCTGATGGAGGCGATGGTGCTGATGGATGAAGGCGTCCCGAAAGAGGTGATCGACAGCGCTGCGGTGGCTTTTGGCATGCCGCTTGGGCCGGTCGCGCTCAGCGATCAGGTTGGGCTGGATATCTGCCTGCATGTCGCTGAAAGTCTTAAGGACAATCTGGACAAACCCATGCCTGAAATCAGCGCGCGCTTGCGTGAAAAGGTCGACACGGGTGAGACCGGCAAGAAGGCCGGGCAGGGGTTTTACAACTGGTCACACGGGACCCCGCGGCCCGATGCCGAAGGCGGGCCGGATGATCTGACGGATCGCTTGATCCTACCGATGCTTGATGCTTGCGTGGAATGCCTGCGCAAAGGCGTCGCGCGCGATGCGGATGAGGTTGACGGCGCGATGATCTTTGCCACCGGCTTTGCCCCGTTCCGGGGTGGCCCGATGCACTACGCGCGGGCCCGTGGGCATGATGCGATCCATGACCGGCTGAAGGAGCTGCAAGCAGAGCATGGCCCCCGCTTTCAGCCCGATCCGGGGTGGAAGGATCTATAAAGGATGCTGCGCGATCAGGATGCAAAGACGATTGTCAGCGCCATTGTCGAGCGGACAGGTGGCGATATCCGTCTGGCGCTTCCCTTGGGGCTGGGCAAACCTGTCACGCTGGTGAACGCGCTGGTACAAAGGGCCTGTGATGATCCTGAGATCACCCTGACGATATTCACTGCCCTGACACTGGAACGACCGAAGCTGGAATCAGAGGTTCAGCGCCGCTTTCTAGAACCCGCGATGGACCGGTTGTTCGGGGCCTATCCGGAACTGCTTTATGCCCTACTGCTACGCGACGATGCATTGCCCGCCAATATCAAAGTCAACGAATTTTTCCTGATGGCCGGTCGCTGGCTGAATGTGAAATCGGTCCAGCAATCCTATATCTCGGCGAATTACACCCATGCCCGTGACGTGCTGGTCGCGCAGCGCCCCAATGTGGTGATGCAGCTCGTCGCCGAACAGGACGGGCAATTCAGCCTGTCTTGCAACACCGACATCTCGACCGATCTGTTTCGGATGCGCGCGCAGGGAAAGCTGGATTTTCTGGCCGCGTTTGAAACCAACGCTCAGATGCCATTCATGTATGGGGATGATGCGGTGCTTGGGCCTGACGATGCCGAGATGGTGCTAGACCGGCCCGAACCATTCGAACTGTTCTCGGCGCCACGCCGCCCGCTGAGCGAGGCCGACCATGCCATGGGGCTACATATCTCGCGGCTCGTTCCTGACGGCGGGACATTGCAGATCGGCATCGGCGCTTTGGGCGATACGGTCGCTCATGCGCTGCTGTTGCGGGATCGTGGTGATGCTGCTGCGGTTCAGCGCGATTGCCCGTTTTCGATCGCCCCGGCGCCGGGTGGCCGGTTTGAGACGGGTCTTTACGCCGTGACTGAAATGCTCGTGAACGGGATTCTGGCGCTGTTTGAAGAAGGGGTGATCCGGCGCGAAGTTGACGGTAGTGCGATCCATGCCGGGTTCTTCGTCGAAACCCGCGATTTCTATGCCCGCCTGCGTGACATGGACAGCGACCAGCGCGCCAGGATTGCGATGATGCCGGTCAGCTTTACCAATGCGCTTTACGGCGACGAGGCGGCGAAGCGCGCTGCCCGAACAGATGCACGGTTCATCAATGGGGCCATGCAGGTGTCCGCCCTGGGGGACGTGATGTCAGACAGCCTCGCCGATGGCAAAGTCGTCAGTGGAGTGGGCGGACAGTTCAATTTCGTGGAACAGGCCTTTGCGTTGGATGGTGCCCGCGCCGTCATCGCGGTGGCAGCCACGCGGGTAAGCGGCGGAAAGTTGGAAAGCAACATCAGATGGGATGTGCCCACTGTCAGCGTGCCACGGCATATGCGTGACATCGTCATCACTGAATACGGCATTGCCGATTTGCGTGGGCAGTCTGACGCGGATGTCATCGCCGCGCTTTTGCAAATCACCGACAGCCGTTTTCAAGAGAATTTATTGGGACGTGCCAAGAAAGCAGGTAAAATACCAAAGGATTACCAGATTCCGCAGGAATATCGCCGCAATCTGCCAGAGACAATTTCGCAATGGCTGCGCCCGCATCATGCGATTTTGCCGGATTTCCCTTTCGGCTCCGATTTTGATGAGATCGAGCGCATACTTCTGCCCGCATTGGCAGAGTTGAAAGACCTGTCCCCGACGCTTGTAGGAAAGCTGCGGCTGTTGTTCTCATCCTTTTCTGGTCCTGCTCACCCACAGGAAAAGGCGGCGATGGCGCGGTTGGGTTACGATGGCGACAACAGCCTGACCGCGCGGGCGCTGCGCGGAGCCTTACGGCGGGTGGCGGATTAGGCGTGGAGGCCCGCGATCCTGTCCATGCCGCCCACCGGTGCGAACTGATAGCCGTGAAAGTTGAACAATTGGTCCCATAGCCGCGAATGGAGCAGCGCGACCCCGCAATACGGGCTCGATCCGCGGATCATCCGGTGACGGCAGAGACGCGCAAAGCGACGAATGGCATTTCATCTGTCCTGTGCTACGCCTGCGGCCACCTCGACGGTTACATGCTCCATCCCGGTCGTCTCGTGCACGCGGCGCTTCACGGCGCGGCGCACGTCGTCGGCCACCGCGCCGGGCGCGAGGTCTACCTCCATCGTGGCCATCGGACGTTCCTGCGTGATCGACCAGGCATGGACATGATGGGCGCGGGCTACGCCGGGCAGCGTGGCTTCCAGATCGGCGGCGACGGCACGGGCGTCGAAGCCGGCGGGTGCGCCTTCGAGCAGGATGTGCCCGCTTTCGCGCACCACAGCCCAGGCCGAGCGCAGGATGAGAAGGACGACCAGCACCGACAGGATCGGGTCGATCGGGGTCCACCCTGTCCAGATGATGACGAGCGAGGCCGCAATCGCAGCGACCGAGCCCAGAAGGTCGCCCAACACATGCAGCGCGGCGGCGCGAACGTTGAGGTTGTCGCCCCCGGCACGGCTGAGCACCCAGAAGGACAGGATGTTCACCAAAAGTCCCCCTGTGGCGACCCAGAGCATCAGCCCGCCCAGCACCTCGTGCGGATCGCGCAGGCGCTGGACGGCCTCGAAAAGGATCCACGCCGCGATGGCGAACAGCGTCAGCCCGTTCACGAAGGCGGCCAGCACCGAGAAACGGTCAAAGCCGTAGGTCCGCTTCCAGTCTGCCGGTCGTCGCGCCAGCCGAAAGGCGCACCACGCCAAGAGTAGCGAGGCAAAGTCAGTCAGCATGTGGCCCGCGTCGGCCAGGAGCGCGAGCGATCCGGAGATGACCCCGCCGATGACCTCTACCCCCATGAAGCTGCCCGTCAGGACCGCAGCGATGAGGATGGCGCGTTCCTTGGTTCGGCGAGCCTCGGGCGAGTCACTGGTCGAGAGGGTCGGGCCGTGCGAATGGCCCGCATGTCCGTGTCCATGCGCATGATCGTGATCGTGTCCCGCCCCCATTACCGCGCCTCCGCCCGAAGACCGATGTCTGCCATGGGCGCGCCGCGCCGACGGTGGTTTTCGGGTGCATTGGAGTGCAGCAGGTTCGTGCGGTGGGGGTGTCGGTTGGTCATGGTGGTGCTCTTGATTCGTTTCGTCCCCATGGGATATACGATCTACAGTGACTGTAGTTTCAAGAGGTAATTGCGATGCAGGGTCATTCCATCGGCGCGCTTTCAAAGCGCACGGGCGTGAAGGTGACGACGATCCGTTATTATGAGGGGCGCGGGCTGCTGCCCGATCCCGGCCGCACTGGCGGGGGGCAACGCCGCTATGGCGATGCCGAGCTGGACCGGCTGTCTTTCATCGCCCATGCCCGGCAGCTTGGCTTTGACCTTGACGCCATCGCGGAACTGATCGCGTTGCAGGAGGCACCCCAGACAGCCCATGGCGGCGCGCACCGCATCGCGACGGCGCGAATTTCCGAAGTCCGCGACCGGATCGCGCGGTTGCGGCGGCTGGAGATGGAACTGGTGCGTGTCGTGAATGCCTGTGACGGTCATTCCGATGGGCAACCCTGCCGGGTGCTGCAGGCTCTGGCCGACCATCAAGCCTGCGAAGGCGAGCACTGAGACGGTGCTCATGGGGGCAGTCCGGCGATAGGGCCAGTCGAAATACTTTCGCTGTCGTAATGGGAGTATGAAACAGCCAGGCGGCCTGCCGTTTCCTTTTGCGCTGCGGGAGTTCCATAGTCGGGTGAACCATGTTGCGGAATAAGGTCGGTCGACATGGACATCGCGGTTCGCCGGGGTGCTTGATGCTGCCGCGGCATTGGGGCTTGGCATCGCCTTTCTTCCTGATTGCATTACCAACGATTATGTCAGGTCAGGTGCGCTGGTCCCGATAATCACGCCCCGCGCAGTGCTGAGACCAGTGCGGCCGCGCGAGCCACCGGCACATCGCCGGGGATGCGCAGCACCAAGTCAAGACCGATTTACACGGCAAGTATCCCCACAATCGCCCCCTCCGTCACAGGCATGGAAGGCATTGCCGGAAATGGCTCCGGTTCAGGCGCGATTTTCAATGCCGCGAATGCCGGGTTATCGCGACATTCTGGATTATGGTGGGCTGCTCGCAGATCTTGAGCGATCCCAACTCAGCAATGTCGACAAGGCGGTTGATAACGCGCGCGCATTTGCTGTCGAGGTGGTGGCGCGGTTGAAGGCTGCTAGCACGGCAGCGGAGGAGAGGTGATATGGCGCGCGACTGTGTAGATTTAGGATTTGGAGACCCTTTGGAAGATCTTGATCAAGGCACTCGACAACCTTGGCTATTACCAGCAATGGTTCGGATTTCAGCCCAACACCAAGGTCGCAACGTTGATCTTCGGGCTGTTTCACGGCACGGGTCTGGCGACGAAGATCCTTGAATACCAGATCCCGCAGGACGGTCTGTTGGCGAACCTGCTGGCCTTCAACGTCGGGGTTGAGGTCGGCCAGCTGCTTGCCCTTGCTGTGATCCTGATCGTCATGGGCTACTGGCGCCGCCACCCCGACTTCATGCGCCAGGCCACCATCGCCAACGTGGTGATGATGGGCCTTGGCATCTGGCTGACGGCCTATCAGGTCGCCGGCTACATCGCTTCAACCTGAACAAAGAACGGATAGTCACATGCACAATGCACCCAAACCAAACATCGATGAATTGCCGACAAAACCACAGCTTTTCCGATCCACCATTCTTGCCGGGATCGGGGCCGTCGCAATCATGGTCACGATCTATCTGCCAGCGGAATATGCCATTGACCCGACCGGTGTCGGCCGCGTTCTGGGCCTTACCGAAATGGGCGAAATCAAGATCCAGCTGGCATAAGAGGCCGAGGCAGACCGCTTGCTGGATGAACAGCGCGCGCTTGATCAATCGTCCAGTCTGCTGGACAGCGTGTTCGGCCTATTCGTGGGCGCGGCCCATGCGCAGGAAGCCTGGCAGGATGAAGTGACCTTTGTTCTGGAACCCGGTGACGCCGCCGAGATCAAGATGACGATGGAGACTGGCAACACGGTCGCCTACGCGTGGACCGCGACAGGTGGACGGGTCAATTTTGACCTGCAAGCCCACAGCGGCGGCGAGTCTATCGATTATGAACGTGGCGCCGGACAGACCGAAGGTGAGGGCACAATCGAAGCGCCATTTGCAGGCGATCACGGCTGGTTCTGGCGCAACCGCGACAGTACGCCCATCACCATGACCATCCAGGTGCGCGGTGAATACAGCGATATTGTCGAGACTTACTGATACCTACCGTGCCTGTGGTCAACCATGGGCACGGCTATCTGTTGCCGTTTGGGGCATGATTAGTCATTGCAATGGGCTGCGGTGATTCAAGCCCATCACCACTGATGCGAACTTGGTGCGATTAGCTGACATGAAGACGGACACTGGATTTGCCAAGTGGTTGCATATCCGCCAGCAACGCCATTAACTTGTCGCTGAACTGGATCCGCTTCGCCGGATAGCTTTTCCGGGCGCTTATCCCCCGGTCACCCTGTCGCAAAAAGTCCGCGACACACCAGCGCTGCCTTAACGATGAAATCGTGCAGCCCGAAAGACACACAGATGAAAGACATAGGACAAGCGTCACGCACATTGGTGCTGATTGATGGTAGCCACGTTGACAGGCTGCGCTCGAAGCTTGGGCGTCAGATTGATATCGAGAAACTTGCAGAGTTTTTTGGAAGTAAAGAAGAACGGTCCACCATAATCTATTATCGTGACGCGCGGGACATGGCTGAGTATACACGGCTTCGGCGATTTTTTGACTGGCTCGAAGATCATGGGTTTGAGGTACGGGGCGCGCAAGACTTCCCCGAGCCGTGGTACCAAAGAGAGCGCTACGGATCGAACCTGGTGCAGCTGGCGATCGACGCGATCGAGGCCGCCCATCACGGCGATGCTCTCGCCGTCATAGCAGGGGATGCCAAGCTGATCCCATTGTTCCAGCGTTTGGATGAGATGAAGGTGCCTCTGACCCTGATCTCCAGCCTCTCTGTGCCTGCGAGCATCGCACCACCTCCACCACTTGTGGAATTGGCTGAAGCGTTCATCGACTTGAACGAAGAGGATACCTTCTTCCAAACAGTCGATTAAAAAGTAGACATATTCTGCGGCTCAATCTGTTGCCCGACGGCGAAATCCGGTTTCCGGCTTGCCAAGCTGGCGGCATTCCGCGTATCAAGCCCTCGAAACGCATGGATCCGGTGCAAGCCCGGATGGCTCTTCCGGCCGCTGATCCGCCGGATAACCTGAACTGATACATCAGAACATTTCGATTTGCGGCTTGCATAGCCGGGTCGATCAGGAAAATTTTACATGATTTCACTCGACGCTTACCGTTCGCAATGGACGGGTAACATTCGCGGCGACCTCATTGCAGGTCTTGTCGTCGCACTGGCCCTTATCCCAGAGGCCATTGCTTTTTCTATCATTGCCGGGGTCGATCCCAAAGTTGGCCTTTACGCCAGTTTCTCGATCGCAGTGATCATCGCAATTACAGGTGGACGGCCTGGCATGATCTCGGCTGCGACAGCCGCGACGGCAGTGCTGATGATCACATTGGTCAGAGAGCATGGACTTGAATACCTCTTGGCCGCAACAGTTCTTGCCGGGCTTTTGCAGATCGCTGCCGGGGTGTTCAAGCTCGGCTTCATCATGCGGTATGTGTCGAAATCGGTGATGACCGGGTTCGTGAATGCGCTGGCAATCCTGATCTTCATGGCACAATTACCTGAGCTTGATCCAACAACCGTTACCTGGTTGACCTATGCGCTTGTGGCGGCCGGGCTGGCAATCATCTACCTGTTTCCGCTGCTCACCAAGGCTGTGCCTTCGCCACTCGTCACGATCATCGTGCTGACCGGGCTGGTGATGATCTTCGGCTGGGATGTCCGCACGGTAGGTGACATGGGCGCGTTGCCCGACACGCTGCCGGTGTTCTTGATCCCGCAGATCCCGCTGACGCTGGAAACCCTCATGATTATTTTGCCCTATTCCGTGGCGGTGGCCATTGTGGGTCTGCTGGAAAGCCTGATGACGCAGAACATCGTTGATGATTTGACCGATACCAAGTCGAACCGCAATCAGGAGTGTGTGGGGCAGGGGATCGCCAATACCGCGACTGGTTTCATTGGCGGGATGGCAGGCTGCGCGATGATCGGTCAGTCGATCATCAACGTGAAATCCGGTGGGCGCGGGCGGTTGTCGTCCTTTGCTGCCGGAGTCTACTTGCTGTTCATGGTGGTCGTGCTGGGTGACCTGGTCAGCCAGATCCCGATGGCCGCATTGGTGGCAATCATGATCATGGTCGCGATCGGCACCTTCTCGTGGTCCTCGATCAAGGCGCTCAGGACACATCCGCGTTCTTCCTCGGTTGTGATGATCGCGACGGTCGTGACCGTGGTCTATACCCACAACCTTGCTATCGGGGTTCTGGTTGGCGTCCTGCTGTCAGGCATCTTCTTTGCTGGCAAGATCGCGCAGCTGTTCAAGATCACCTCAACAACGTCAAACGATGGGACCGAGCGCACCTATGTGGTCGAAGGCCAGCTCTTCTATGGCTCAGTGGAAGATTTCATGGATGCCTTCGACTTCAAGGAATCCTTGGAAAAAGTCATCATTGATGTCAGCCGCGCGCATATCTGGGACATTTCATCAGTGCAGGCATTGGACATGGCGATCCTCAAATTCCGCCGTGACGGGGCCGAGGTCGAGATCGTCGGCATGAACGAAGCAACGGAAACCATCGTGGACAAGCTTGCCATTCATGACAAGCCGGGTGCCATGGACAAGCTGATGTCGCATTAAGGGAGAGATACCATGAACCTCGATAGCCAAAAGATTGTCGCCTTCGTCGATGGATCTGTTTATTCCGAAAGCGTTTGTCACCATGCCGCTTGGATCGCGCAGCGCACGGAATCGCCCGTCGAACTGATACATGTATTGGGCCGCCGTGAGGGGCCTGCAACGGCGGATCGGTCCGGCGCGATTCGTCTGGGTGCGCGCACTGCCCTGCTGGAAGAGCTGGCCGATCTTGATGCACAGCGTGCAAAGCTGATCAACAGCCGTGGTCGCGCCATTCTGGAAGATGCGCGGGCCATTCTGGACCAGGACGGCGTGAACGAAATTAGCACCCGCCTACGCCAAGGCGACATCATTGAAGCGGTGTCCGAGGTGGAATCCACCGCCCGCGTTATCATCGTCGGCAAACGCGGCGAGGCGGCGGATTTCGCCAAGGGCCACCTTGGGTCGAACCTTGAACGGATCGTGCGGGCGGCGCAGAAACCCGTGTTCGTCGCATCCCGCGCTATGCAACCGATCAATAAGGTGCTGGTCGCCTATGACGGCGGCGCATCGGCGATGAAAGCGGTCAATCACATCGCCCGCAGCACGCTGTTCGCGGGGCTGCATATACATGTCGTTACCGTCGGCAATGAAACCGCCGAGGTGAAGAAGGGTCTTGATGATGCCAAGGCGATGCTGAAAGCCGCAGGGCTGGATGTGGAAACCTCCGTGCTGCCCGGTCAGCCAGAAAAGGCGCTGTCTGAACTGGTGGAAACGGAAGGATATGACATGTTGGTCATGGGTGCCTATGGCCACAGCCGGATCCGCACGCTGGTGATCGGATCGACCACCACCGCGATGATCCGCGCCTGCAAGGTGCCTGTTGTCTTGATGCGGTAGACAATGTCAGATCCGACACCAGAACAGCTGAAAGCCCAGTTCCTTCCACTCCTACAGAAGGAACTGGCAGATCTGCTGAAGGCCTCCGCTGCGACGGTGGACGATCGCAAGCCGGTTGAGCTTGACCAACAAAGCGTCGGACGCCTGAGCCGCATGGATGCAACGCAACAGCAGGCGATGGCTGCAGCACAGGACAGTCGGCGTCACGGTCGCGTCAGAGCAGTGGAAGCGGCAATCAAAAGATTGGATGCTGGCGAATTCGGGTGGTGCCATAGCTGTGGGGATTTCATTGGCCAAAAGCGGTTGGAGCTCAACCCCACGATCATGCGCTGCCGGGACTGCGCTGCTTGATCGAGGGTAAGCGCTGAATCTCGATAAACGCAATTTACGGCGGTGCTCTCTACCTGCCGAGAAAACGGGGCACTGGTACAGATCTCCATGCGAGATGGAGTGGTTGCCGCCCTCCCCAGACGGCATCGCAATGTGCCAAAGTCGTGGTGTTCAACGCCACGCAAAGAGGAGGACGGCGAGATGAAGGATATGATGATTGGGGTCGATCTGGCAAAGAATGTTTTCCAGGTTCATGGAGCTT
>JAFPBO010000008.1 GCA_017390475.1 Loktanella sp. | reverse complement strand
TGGTGCTGTGGAGATAGAGTGTTTCATGGTGAGGGTGCCGGGCTTTGGAATTTGCATTTTTGGTCGAGACAACCAAAAAATACATCCTTTCAAACGCTTAAGCTACCCTCGCCAACCCCTCATGAATAATTCGGGTTAAGTATGGCAGGCGGCGAATGGGCGGTATTGGCGGGTGCGGCCATATGCATCTTGGGTACACTGAGAAGCACGTAGCTGACCCATCATCTCAAAGGCGGAGAGCGATCCCGAATGAATGAGTTTCGAAAGGATTTATTGAAGAAAACGCTGTTGACGGCCGGAGAAGCCGGGTGGATGTCCGTGAACACCTTGGCGCATATCATCGGCGCGGACCGTGATGCCACGCGCGCCCTACTGATCGAAATCGGAGCCCGAGGGTTAATGAAGACAGACAAAGAAGTGTGGCCTCTAATTTCTCGCAACCCACTTCCCACAGCTTCGAACGCCGAATGAACGAATACTTCCCAATCTTTGGGCCAGTTTTCGGCATTTTGGGGGTCATCGTTGGCGTGCTGCTCAACGAGTTCATGCGCCGTCGAAACCGTCGGGAACTCTATGCGCCCAAGATTTTTGAGAAGCGCCTAGCAGCGTATGAAGGGCTAATAGAGCAGATTTATCAGGGCAGCAAAGTAGCAGACGAGGTCATCGAGAGAGACGATTTTACAGAGGAACAACGCCAAGAGTTGATTGGCGTTGTGGTTCACAGAATGATCGAATTTATAGAGAAGAACAGCCTCTATCTTGACGAGGATCTAACTGTTCACTGTATGGCCTTGTTTATGGGCGTCGAAGAAATTCACGCGGCTAGCGATCACGACAAGCCAGAGATGCTCGATCACTACCGCCAGATGCGGAAAGAGGCACTGCGAATGGCAGCAGAAGACTCTGGCGTCGCCGAAATCAATCGGCTCTTTAAGGCGATTAACAAGCCCAAAATCGACGGAGCGCTTATCCACTATTTCCGTGAGGCCAAGCGGCAAACCAAGAGGGGTCGGTCGAAAACGAATGGCGGCTAGGGGCAGCCACGCATTTTACCCCCCCCTTGGAAACACAAAACACCTGTCCCGCCGGATCATGATCCACAGCGGAGTGCCAACCTTGGGCAAAAACACCGACGGCACCGAGGCGCGCAGGATCGACCCGTCGAAATCCATGCGGAATTCCACCAGACTGGACGCCCCGATAAACCGCGCCCGTTGCACCACGCCGCGTGCGGCCGTGCCGTCTTGTGGCGTCGGGTTCGGGCCGCGACCGGCGCGGTCGAAGTCGATCTTCAGATGCTGCGGCCGGATCACGATATCCACCTCAGTCCCGTCCGGCACACCGGGGGCCAGAAACTGACCAAAGGGCGTATCGGTCAACGCCCCCTGAACTTTACCCTTGATCACATTGATATCGCTAAAGAAACCAGCCGCTTTCAAATCTTTGGGTGCATTGTAGATGTTATAGGGCGACCCGCGCTGCACGATCCGACCATCGCGCATCAGGGCGATTTCATCAGCCATCCGCAACGCCTCTTGCGGCTCATGCGTGACCAGCAGGACGGCGGTGCCTTCGCTTTTCAGAATCTCCAGCGTCTCGTCGCGGATATCGTCGCGCAGGCGATCATCGAGTCCCGAAAACGGCTCGTCCATCAGCATGATCCGGGGCTTGGGGGCAAGCGCGCGGGCAAGAGCGACGCGTTGCTGTTCACCACCTGACAATTGATGCGGATATTCATGCAGATAACGCAGCATGCCGACCTTCGTCAGCAGGTCCGTGACCCGCCCATCATCGCGACGCCCGCGCAGACCAAAGCCCACATTCTGGGCCACCGTCAGATGCGGGAAAAGCGCGAAATCCTGAAACATCAATCCGATGGACCGGCCTTCGGGCGGGACCCGGTCCACCGTGTCGCAGATCAGATTGCCATCGACATGGATCGTCCCGCTATCCTGCATATCGACGCCCGCGATGATCCGCAGGGTCGTTGATTTGCCGCAGCCCGATGGCCCCAGCAGGCAGGTCACCTGCCCGGGCATCACGTTCAGGCTGACATCATCGACAACACGGCGTCCGGCATAGGTCTTGACCAGATGGCTGACGGCAAGGCGGGGCGTTGTCATCGGCTGATCCACCGGCGAAACAAGGGCAGTGCCGTCTCAGATCGTGGCATTGATCGCGCCGCCATCCAGCACGATATTCTGCCCGACGATGAATCCGGCATGCTGGCTGCACAGAAAGGCGCACATCGCGCCGAATTCTTCCGCCGTGCCGTAACGGCGGGCGGGGATCGTCGCCTCGCGCTGCGCCTTGGCGGTGGCCATATCGATGCCCTGCGCCTTGGATACGCCGGTATCCAGGCTGATGGCGCGGTCGGTCGCATGGATACCGGGCAACATATTGTTGATCGTCACGCCATGCTGCGCCACTTGCCGCGATGTGCCCGCAACATAGCCGGTCAACCCCGCGCGCGCGGCATTGGACAGACCCAGCTGCGCAATCGGTGCCTTGACGGACCCCGAGGTGATATTGACCACCCGGCCCCAGCCCCGATCAATCATGCCGGGCAACAGCGCCTTCATCAGCGCGATGGGGGCCAGCATATTGGCATCCAGCGCTTTGATGAAATCATCACGGTCCCAGTCCGACCACGTGCCGGGGGGCGGGCCACCGGCGTTATTAACCAGAATATCGACCGCGCCCGCAGCCTCCAGCAGCCGCGCGCGGCCTTCTTCGGTCGCGACATCGGCGGCCACTGTCGTCACCTCTACCCCGAACTGCGCACGGATATCGGCGGCGGTCGCCTCCAACGCCTCTGCCCCGCGCGCGTTCAGCACCAGATTGACACCCGCTGCCGCCAAAGCCTCGGCACAGCCGCGCCCCAGCCCTTTGGATGATGCGCAGACCAGCGCGGTTTTTCCTGAAATTCCCAGATCCATCGGATATCCTTTCACTCTTGCCCCTGACCTAGCATTGCCCCCCCGCGGGGGCAATCTGGCTGTGCCGTTGAATTTACACTTACCCGTTGCACGCTGGCCGTGTATTGCTGGACCATGACCAGCCAAAGCCTGACGATTGATGTGTTTTCTGCAACGGATATGCGCGTGGTTGACGGCGTGTTGATCGGCGAGACGCTCAGCTTTGCCGATGAGCTGGTGATGGATGATATCTATGCGCTGTCGGAACAGGCCGTGGCGCAGCCGCTGGATCTGGTGATCACAGAGGCCGGATTGCAAAGGGAATCCGGCGCGCGCAATACCGTCCATCTGGATTGCTGCCTGACCCTGATGACCGCAGATGGCAGCACAGAAGAGGCGCTGGTTCTGGTCGAGGAAAGCGCTGGGGGCGTCGTGGCGATCTATCTGCTGGCCTTGGGCGATATTGTCGCAGACCAGCATTACCGGCTGGTCGGGCTGACCCGGCAGAGCGCGACAAAACGCTTTGCCGAGGCGTCGGCAGGATCCTTTGCGCGTGGCACCCATATCACCATGGCCGATGGCCGGCAGCGAAAGGTCGAATTGCTGGACCCCGGTGATCTGATCCTGACCCGCGATGCGGGCAAACAAAAGGTGCGCCGGATCGTCCAGGCGACGCTGCGCGCCACCGGTGATTTTGCCCCGGTCGTGATCACCCAAGGCACATTGCATAATGCCCATGATCTGGTGCTGCGCCCAGATCACCGGATTTTTGTCTATCAGCGCAAAGATCTGCTGGGTGCGGGCCGCGCGCAGGTGTTGGTCAAGGCGCGGCATCTGGTCGATGATGTCACGGTGCAACGCCGCCGCGGTGGCTTCGTCGATTATTTCCAGATCATTCTGGATGAGCACCAGTTCATCTATGCCGAAGGGATCGCAGCGGAAACCCATCTGCTGGACGCCCGCACCGCCGCCGCATGGCCATCCGGCCAGGCCGGATCGCTGCACCGCCCGCAGCCGCATCTGCGCTATGAGGTGACCGGCGGCTTGATTGATCCGCAGCGCGCGGCCGATCTGTTGCGTCGCGCCTCAACCGCCTGAACCATTCCGTTCCGCGGCGAAAACCCCGTCAAACACATCCACTTCGTCCCCCTGCCGGATCACACCCCGGTAGATCACCCCAGCCATGCCATCGCCGGTCGTGCCGTAAAAATCGCCTGATAGCGCCGCAGTCAGATCCTGCGTCTGTCCACCCTGCCCCAATTGCCCGGCCAGATTGGCGCTGAACTGGTAATCGCGCCCGGCCTGCGCATCGGCGAACAAGGTGCCGCCATTGATCTGCAGATCGCCCGTCAGCGCGCCACCCGGCCCCTGCAAACCGCTGATCGTCCCGGTCAGCGGGTCAGCGGCACCGCCAAAGGCGACAACCAATGCCAGATCGCCCTGATAGGGCTGCGTCGCCGCCGCCGATGGCAGGTTCAGCCGCGCCAGCCCGTGATAGCGCGCAGTCCCGGTATCGGGCAAAGCTGCGGCATAGCTGCGCCCGGCGGCGGTCACCCGCGCAGTCAGCTGATCCATCCCCAAAGGCTGCGCGTCAGGCAATCCCGCGCCCGGCCCGCCCGCACAGGCCGCAAGACAGAAAAACAAGGCAAGAAAACGGATCATGCCCCGTCTTAGCACGGAATGGTTAACATCCGGTTAAGGGGGCAGTTTTCCGTCGCGTTCCATCACGATCAGAAACGTACCCAACTGCGCCTGCCCGTCGCGGATCACCTGACTAGCCAGATCGATCCCGGACAAGCCCTGGATCGGATCACCCAGAAACGCAGCCTCCAGCATGCCGGTCACGTCCAGTTGGCGACCTGCAGCGGACAGCGCGCCGGAATAATCCAGCAACAGTTCCGGCTGCACCGCCGCACCGCTGATCGCCAATGCACCGGCATAATCTGCCGCACCACCCGCCGGACTGGTGCCGAACAGATTATCCACCGTGCCGCTGATCTGTTGGCTGCTGAAATCCACGTCGAGCCTTGCATCGCCGAACAGGGTCAGCACCGGCCCACCTTCGACCCGCAGGCTGGCGAAACCGGCGAAATCGGCGCTGCCCTGCACCGGCAGATCAGCCGTGGTTGGCGACAGCCCGGCAAATCCGCTGCCGGAACCGCCCAGAACCCGGGTTTTCTGCGCCTCATAGCCAGCCAGCCGGGCCAGCCGGGGGTCTGGCGGCGGCGTGGGTGTCGGCAGTACAAACACCGGGCGACCACTGTTGCGCCCACCCCCCGCGTCACCACCGGACGCCCCGCCACCACCGCCATCTGCGCCACCGCCACCGCCGCAACCGACCAGCGGAAGCCAGATCAGCATCATCCATCCTGCACGGACCATCATGCACCTCCTTCGCCCCGGTGATAGCGCGCAATCGCAAATATCGCCTTAACAGCCGCGCGCACATTGCCCTTTTGCAGCGAACCGCATAAAGCCGGTGCCATGACAAATCGCCCGCAACTCCCCGCTGAAATTGCCCGCCGTCGCACCTTTGCGATCATCTCGCACCCGGATGCGGGCAAGACGACGCTGACCGAAAAATTCCTGCTTTATGGCGGCGCGATCCAGATGGCCGGACAGGTCCGGGCCAAGGGCGAGGCGCGGCGCACGCGGTCGGATTTCATGCAGATGGAAAAGGATCGCGGCATTTCTGTGTCCGCTTCCGCCATGTCGTTCGATTTCGGCAAATACCGGTTCAATCTGGTCGACACGCCGGGTCACTCGGATTTTTCCGAAGATACCTATCGCACGCTGACTGCCGTCGATGCCGCCGTGATGGTGATTGACGGGGCCAAAGGCGTCGAAAGCCAGACCCGCAAATTGTTCGAGGTCTGCCGGCTACGCGACCTGCCGATCTTGACCTTTTGCAACAAGATGGACCGTGAAAGCCGTGATACGTTCGATATCATTGATGAAATTCAGGAAAATCTGGCGATTGACGTGACCCCCGCCAGTTGGCCAATCGGGGTGGGTCGCGAATTCATCGGCTGCTATGATATCCTGCGCGACCGACTGGAACTTATGGACCGCGCGGATCGCAATAAGGTCGCGGATAGCATCAAGATCAGCGGGTTGGACGACCCCAAACTGGCCGAACATGTGCCTGCCGATCTGCTCGCCAAATTCCGTGAAGAGATCGAGATGGCCAAGGAACTCCTGCCAAAACTCGACCCTGAAAGCGTGCTGAACGGGTCGATGACGCCGATCTGGTTCGGCTCGGCGATGAACAGCTTTGGCGTCAAGGAATTGATGGACGGTCTGGCGACCTATGGCCCGGAACCGCAGGTGCAATCCGCGCAGCCGCGCAATGTCGCGCCCGAAGAAACCGCCGTCACCGGTTTCGTGTTCAAGGTGCAGGCCAATATGGACCCCAAACACCGCGACCGGGTGGCCTTTGTCCGGCTCGCCTCGGGCCATTTTGAACGCGGCATGAAACTGACCCATGTGCGCAGCAAAAAGATCATGGCGATTTCCAACCCCGTCCTGTTCCTTGCCGCCGACCGCGAATTGGCGGAAGAGGCTTGGGCCGGCGATATCATCGGCATCCCTAACCACGGGCAGTTGCGCATCGGCGACACGCTGACCGAGGGCGAGGCGATCCGCGTCACCGGCATCCCGTCTTTTGCGCCGGAATTGCTGCAATCCTGCCGCGCGGGCGACCCGATGAAGGCCAAGCATCTGGAAAAAGCCCTGATGCAATTCGCCGAAGAAGGGGCTGCCAAAGTGTTCAAGCCCAGTTTCGGGTCCGGTTTCATCGTCGGCGTCGTCGGTGCCCTGCAATTCGAGGTGCTGGCCAGCCGGATCGAGCTGGAATACGGCCTGCCGGTGCGGTTTGAAGGATCACAATTCACCTCGGCCCGCTGGGTCGCAGGGGACAAGCCCGCGGTCGATGCCTTTGTGACGGCCAATAAACAGCATATCGCCACGGATAACGACGGCGATGTGGTGTTTCTGACCCGGCTGCAATGGGATATCGACCGGGTCGGCCGCGATTATCCGGGGATCACCCTGACCGCGACAAAGGAAATGATGGTTTGACCTGCCGGCCCTGCGCCGCCAATCTGTCGGCTTAGTCACAAACGGACGGATAGCGCGTGACCGACGACAACCAGACCTTCCCCGGCGGCATTGCCGCGCTTTTGCCCGCCTATCAGAAACGGCGGGCGCGGCTGACCGGTGCGGATCTGCCGCCGCTGGATGTGGATTTCAAAGCATTGGCAGTGCAGATTTTGCCACCGCAGATCCTGCCGCGGCCAGACGGGCTGACCCGGGTGGAGAAAAAACGGCATATGCTGTTGGGCGAATTGGCCGGGCATAGCGAGTTGGCGATGCTGCATGGCATGCTGGTGTCGCATCTGCGCAAACACAGCTATCCCGACCATGCCCCGGCGCTGTTTCTGCGGCTGTGGGCCGAGGAACAGGATTGGCTGCTGGCGCATCTGCCGACCCGCTGGCTGATCTCGGCGGTGATCACCTTTGCCGATCACGGCGCGACCGAACCGGACCGCCGCATTGGTCAATCGCTGAACATGGTGTTTTCATTGATGAAGATCTACGAGGCAGAACGCAGCTTTTCCGGGAACCCGCCGCAGAAACCGTTCCGCATCCGGGACCGCAACAAGGCACCGCTGCCGATGGGAATGCAGGATTTTTCGATCCTGCAAGGCGATCTGGAGGCGCATCTGCTGGCCCCCTTGTGGCGCGATGCCGGGGATGCCCCTGCCGCAGGCCGGTTGGCGCGGCATCTGCTGGACCTGCTGAACCGCGACGATGGCAGCGTTTTCCTGCGGCTGGCGCTGATGCGCAACACGGCCCGCAAGGCGCTGAACTGACCAGCACCTTGACGATGCGGCACTTTTCCGTTACCCGCTGTCCAGCGCCTTTTACAGGCCACGACGCCGGGACGCCGGAACATTGCGTCCTTATTCAACTTGCGGACCGATCCGCAAAAACAGGACGCATATGACCAAATTCTCTGATTTGAACCTTGACGCCAAGGTTCTGAAGGCCGTCGCCGAAACCGGCTATGACACACCGACCCCTATCCAGATGGGCGCAATCGTGCCCGCACTCGAAGGGCGCGATGTGCTGGGCATTGCCCAGACCGGCACTGGCAAGACCGCCGCCTTTACCCTGCCGATGATCACCCTGCTGGGCCGTGGTCGCGCGCGGGCGCGGATGCCGCGCTCACTCGTGCTGGCCCCGACACGGGAACTGGCAGCCCAAGTGGCGGAAAATTTCGACGCCTATGCCAAATATACGAAGCTGACCAAGGCTTTGCTGATCGGCGGCACCTCTTTCAAAGATCAGGACAAGCTGATCGACAAAGGCGTCGATGTGCTGATCGCGACCCCCGGTCGCCTGCTAGACCATCTGGAACGCGGCAAGCTGATCCTGACTGACGTCAAGATCATGGTGGTGGATGAGGCTGACCGCATGCTCGACATGGGGTTCATCCCCGATATCGAGGAAATCTTCAAACGCACGCCGTTCACCCGCCAGACGCTGTTTTTCAGCGCCACAATGGCACCCGAGATTGAACGGATCACCAATACGTTCCTGTCGAACCCCGCCAAGATCGAAGTTGCGCGCGCCGCCACGACCAACGTGAATATCAAACAAGGCGTGGTCATGTTCAAAGCCAGCGCCAAGGTGAAAGAGGCGGCTGAAAAACGCGCCCTGCTGCGCGCGCTGATCAATGCCGAGGGCGAGGCCTGTTCCAACGCGATCATCTTTTGCAACCGCAAGGCCGATGTCGATGTGGTGGCCAAATCGCTGAACAAATACGGCTATGACGCGGCCCCGATCCACGGTGATCTGGACCAAAGCCACCGGACACGCACGCTGGAATCGTTCCGCGACAACAAGCTGCGGTTCCTTGTCGCCTCTGACGTGGCCGCCCGTGGTCTCGATATCCCTGCCGTGACCCATGTGTTCAATTTCGACGTGCCAAGCCATGCCGAGGATTACGTCCACCGCATTGGCCGCACCGGTCGTGCCGGTCGGTCCGGTGTCGCGATCATGATCTGTGCCGGGCGGGATGAAAAGAACCTCGAAGATGTCGAACGTCTGGTGCAGAACGCCATTCCCCGGCTCGACAATCCATTGGGTGTAACAGCGCCAGTGGCACAAGAGCCGGCCACGACTGAAGAATCCGCGCCGCCAAAGCGCACACGCAGCCGCAGCCGCCGCAACCCGGCGAAAGAGACAGCAGCCCCCGAAGAGGTCGCCGCCGCATTGGTCGAAACCGTGGTGGACACCCCGGCCGTTGCCGAGGCCCAACCAGAGCCACAACAGCGCAGCCCCCGCCCCCAGCGCGAGCCGCAAAAACCGCGTGAAGAGCAGCCGCGCCAGCACCGCAATAATGACCGCCGTGACAATGGTGCAAAGGTTGTTGGTATGGGTGATGACACGCCCGCGTTTATCGCGAAAAGCTTTGAAGAACGCGCCAAGGGTTAAGGTGGTGCCGGGGTGAACCCCGGCCTACGGCAGCAACGGACCCTGCGTCAAACTTGACAGCGACACCATCACCAATCCACCCTTGCGCAAAGGGGAGGATTTGCGATGTTGAAAGGCAAAAGCTGGGATCACTGGATCGCCAAATATCAGGAAAGCCACCAGAACAAGTTGAATCAATTGACCCATACTATCGGTATTCCGATGATCTTGGTTTCGATTGTGTTCGGCCTGCTAAGCCTGTTCGGCGCGGGGCTTTGGACCGCGGCCATCTGGCTGTTTGTCATCGGTTGGGTTTTGCAATTCGTCGGCCACGCCATCGAAGGCAAGCCACCGGAATTTCTGAAAGACTGGCGGTTCCTGCTGGTCGGCACCCGCTGGTGGCTGGCCAAGATAACCGGCAGGATCTGAGCCATGCCCCATAAAAAAGGCCCCTGCAATCGCAGGGGCCTTTTTCGTAGGTCGGGGTTCACCCCGACCCACCTAACCTTACGCCAAACGGCTGATGATCACGATGACTTCGGGCTTTTTGCCGATCTCGCCCTGCGCCGATCTGCGCGCGATCATCTTCAGCTCTTTGTCCAGCTTGTCATCATCGGCCAGAGTCTTGCGATGCGCGCGACCCAGGAACTGCCCCAGATCCTCTTCCACCACATCGACCAAAGGCACGTTGTTGCGCCCCATTTCGGGCAGGCCCGAAATCTCGACCCAGGGATCACCCAGCACTTCGTCGTTTTCGTCGATGATCACGGTCACGATCATCTGTCCGTTCAGCGCCATGCGAATCCGGTCGCGCACCACGCCATCCATCGCGCCGATCTGCACTGACCCATCCAGATAAGTGCGCCCGGTTTCGATATATTCGGCGACCTTGGGCCGGTTGCCCGACAGATCAATCATCATCCCGTTGACCGCAACGATGCCGGTCATGCCATTCGCCTCGGCCAGTTTCGCATGGGCGCGCAGGTGGCGATGTTCACCATGCATCGGGATCAGGATCTGTGCCTTGACGATTTCATGCATCCGCACCAGATCGGGGCGGTTGGCATGGCCGGAAACGTGGTATTTGCCGCCCTCGTCATCCACGATATCCACGCCCAATTCGGACAATTGATTCATGATCTTGATCACGCCGCGTTCATTGCCGGGGATGGTTTTGGAAGAAAACAGGAAGGTATCGCCTTCCTTCAGCTTCATCCCCAGATAGGACCCCTGCGCCAGCTGCGCCGAAGCCGCACGGCGTTCGCCCTGTGACCCGGTGACCAGCAGCATCAGGTTCTGACGCGGCACCGACAAGGCATCCTCGACCGAGATCACGGCGGGGAAATCTTCCAGCAGACCTTCGTTCGTTGCCGCCTCGACCATGGCGCGCATCGCCCGGCCCAGCAGCACGATCGACCGGCCCGCAGCCTTGGCCGCTGTTGCCAGCGTCTGCAAACGCGCGACGTTCGAGGCAAAGGTCGTTGCCACCACCATGCCATGCGCGTTTTTCATCATCTCGGTGATTGCGGGGGCCAATGTGGATTCTGACCGGCCCGCATGGCCGGAAAACACATTGGTACTGTCGCAGATCAACGCTTTGACGCCAGGCCTGGATACTTCTTGCCACAGGGCCTCGTTCCACGGATCACCGACAACGGGGTTTTCGTCGATCTTGAAATCGCCGGTATGGATCAACCGGCCTTCGGGCGTGTCGATCAGCAGACCGGCACTTTCGGGGATCGAATGGCTGATCGGCAGATAGGACACTTTGAACGGCCCGCAGGTGATCACATGCGGATAAGGGTCCACCACATTGACCGTCTTGGGGGAATGCCCGTGCTCTTCCATCTTGCGCCGCGCGATAGCGGCGGTGAAAGGGCGGGCATAGACCGGCGCGCCCAATTGCTGCCATAGATGGCCGACAGCGCCGACGTGGTCTTCATGCGCATGGGTGATGAAAATGCCGTCAATCTGGTTGCGGCGTGCTTTCAGCCAGCTGATATCGGGCATGATGATATCGACACCCGGTGTCGTATCCATATCGGGGAAGGCGATGCCCAGATCAACCACGATCAACCGTTCTTGCCCAACCGGGCCATAGCCGTAGATATAGGCGTTCATGCCGATTTCACCGGCACCCCCGAGGGGCAAATAAATCAATCTGTTGGTAGCCGTCGCGCTGCTCATGCGGTGTCCTTGTTATATCGGTGGATCACGGTCAGCCCGTGCATCGTCAAATCATCTTCGAACGCGTCGAACAGGGTTTCGGTCTGTTGAAACAAGGCAGCGAGGCCCCCGGTTGCGATCACTGGCATATCACTGCCGCGTTCTGCTTTAATTCTTGCGCATATCTCACGGACCAGACCGATGTAACCCCAAAAGATGCCCGACTGCATGCAGGCTACGGTGTTCGATCCGACCACGGATTGCGGCTTGGAAATATCGACATGCGGCAGCGCAGCGGCGGCGCTGTGCAGCGCCTCAAGGCTCAGGTTCACGCCCGGTGCGATCACACCGCCGACATAGGCGCCGTCAGTTTCCACCACATCGAATGTCGTCGCCGTGCCGAAATCCACCACAATCAGATTGCCGCCATGCCGGTCAAAGGCGCCAGCGGTATTGACCAGCCGGTCCGGGCCGACCTGCGTGCCGATATCGACGCGGGGCGGCACCGGCAGCGCGCAATCAGGCTTTCCCACGACCAAAGGCCGGCAATTGTAGTACCTGTCCGCCAGCACACGCAGATTGAACACGACACGCGGCACGGTAGAGCTGATGATCATCTCGTCAATTACCACATCCAGATGCTGCAACCGCATCAACGTATTGAGCCAGACATAATATTGATCCGCCGTGCGCTGCCATTCGGTGCTGGTGCGCCAGGTGCCGATAAAGCTGGTCCCGTCCCAGATCGAAAAGACCGTGTTGGTATTCCCGCAATCAATGGCCAGAAGCATGCGCCACCCCCCCTAGAAAAACACATCCGCGGCAGAAATCGCGCGCGGTCCGGTGCCGGTGACCAGCACCAGATTGCCGTCTTCATCAATGCCGTCAAAAATGCCGCTAATCTCTTCACGCATGGTCCGCGCGGTGATCATTTCGCCCAGCCGTGCGGCATGGCTCAGCCAATCCTGCCGGATGCGGGCGAACCCAAGTTCGCGCAGTTTGGCCTCTTGCGTGGCATAGGCATTGGCCAGCGTGGCGAGGAAATCACCTGGTGCCACCTCCCAGCCGCCCGCCGCCATCAGGCTAGTGGGGGCAAAGGCCGCGTCGGTCACGCCTTCGGGCACATGGCGCAGGTTGACCCCGATGCCGATAGACAGCCAGTCGATATAAGGCCCCTGCCCGCTGGATTCGAGCAATATACCCGCCACCTTGCCACCCGACAGCAGCACGTCATTGGGCCATTTCAGCGCCAGCTTTTCCGCCGGGATATAGATCGCGAGTGCGGCGAACAGCGCATTGGCGGCAAGGAATGATCGCCGCGCCGCCTCTGCCGCTGTGGCACCAGGTTTGAAAATCAAGGTGGCGTTCAGATTGCCCGCAGGCGTGTGCCAGACCTTGCCGCGCCTGCCGCGTGCGGCGGTCTGGCGATGGGCCATGATCCATGTTGGTTGGTCGATCAGGGCCGCGCGGCGCGCGGCCTCTGCCATTGTGCTGTCGACCTCGTCCAGCACGATACGGCCATAGCCCTCCGGCCAGTGCCCATGTCCTGTGCGGTCAGTTGACAAGCGTTGCAGCCGCAGCAGCGGCCATCGGGTCCAACCCGAACAGGTTGATGCCGGGAATCCAGGCCAGACCGATGATCGCGCCGGTCACCACCGCCGTTACCCACAGCACCGGCGGCGTGCGGCCATCCAGCGCCTGGCTGTCTTCGCCGAAATACATGTAATAGACGATGCGCAGATAGTAGAACGCGCTGATCACTGATGCGATCACACCGGCCACGGCCAGCCATGCCAACCCGCCCTGATAGGCGGCCAGCAGCACGGCATATTTGCCGAAGAAGCCCAGCATGGGCGGCACGCCGGCAAGGCTGAACATCATCACCAGCATGACCAGCGCCAACAGCGGCTGGCGTTTGGCATAGGATTTCAGTGCTGTGATATTGGTCACTGGCAACCCGTCCTTTTCCATCGTCAGGATCAGGGCGAAAGTACCGATATTCATCGTCACATAGATCACCACATAGACCAGCATCGCCTGCACGCCACCCACGGTGCCCGCGGCCAGACCCATCATCGCAAACCCCATGTGCGAGATTGATGAATAGGCCATCAGCCGCTTGATATTCGTCTGCCCGATCGCCGCAATCGCGCCAAGGAACATGGACGCCACGGCAAGGAAGGCCACGATCTGCTGCCATTCCCCAACGATCCCGCCAAAGGCGTCATGCACGACACGCGCGAACAATGCGATGGCCGCCACTTTCGGCGCTGTCGCGAAAAAGGCGGTGACCGGCGTGGGCGAGCCTTCGTAAACGTCCGGGGTCCACATATGGAACGGGGCGGCGGATACCTTGAACGCAAAGCCCGCAATCAGGAAGACCAGACCGAAGAGCAGGCCCAGCGAGGCGCCACCGTCGGCGGCTGCGATGATGCCAGTGAACAAGGTCGTTCCAGCGAAGCCATACGTCAGCGATGCGCCGTAAAGCAGCAGACCGGAGGACAAAGCGCCAAGGACGAAATACTTCAGCCCAGCCTCTGTCGATTTCACGCTATCGCGGCGCAGAGATGCCACGACATAAAGCGCCAAAGATTGCAGTTCCAACCCCATATAAAGCGCCATCAGATCGCCCGCGCTGACCATGACCATCATGCCGACGACAGCAAGTGCGATCAGCACCGGATATTCGAAGCGCAACAGGCCGCGGCGCTGCATATAGCCTTCGCTCATCAACAGCACGACGGCCGCGGACAACAGGATCGTGACCTTGGCAAAGCGCGCGAAACCATCGTCAACGAACATACCGTTAAAGGCGATATTGGTCCCTGCCCCATTCACCCCGATGGCCAAGGCCAACAGCACGAACAGACCTGAGGTCATCCAAGTCAGCAAAGAGGCTGCCCCGTCCTTGGTCGTATAGACAGCACCCAGCAGGGCGAGCATGGCGTAAACCGCCAGCACGATCTCGGGCAACAGGATCTGGATATCAGCGCCAATCATCGTCAGCTTCCTTAATTCGCAGCGGTTTGGCTGGCCGCATGGAACGCCGCCAAAGCCGTATCATAATTATCGACCAGCGCGGTCACACTTGGCCCGATCATATCCAGCACCAGGGCCGGATAGACACCCAACAGCAGCGTCATCACCACCAAAGGCGCAAAGATCACCCGTTCACGCCCGGTCATATCGGTGATCGACCGCAGGCTTTCCTTAATCAGATCACCCAGCACGACGCGGCGGTAAAGCCACAACGCATAGGCCGCCGACAGGATCACACCCGAGGTCGCGAACAGCGCGACCCAGGTGTTCACCTGAAACACACCAACCAAGGTCAGGAATTCCCCGATAAAGCCCGATGTCCCCGGCAGGCCGACATTGGCCATGGTGAAGAACAGGAAAATCAACGCATAGGCGGGCATCCGGTTGACCAGACCGCCATAGGCATCAATCTCGCGCGTGTGCATCCGGTCGTAGATCACGCCGACGCAGAGAAACAACGCGCCGGAAATGAAACCGTGGCTGATCATCTGAAAGATCGCGCCATCGACACCTTGCTGATTGGCGCTGAAAATCCCCATCGTGACGAACCCCATATGGGCGACGGATGAATAGGCGATTAGTTTCTTCATATCCGACTGCGCCAGCGCGACCAGCGAGGTATAGACGATGGCAATCGCCGACAGCCACAGCACCAGCGGCCCCATCACCTCGGACCCGACCGGGAACATCGGCAGGCTGAAGCGCAGGAAACCGTAACCGCCCAATTTCAACAGGATCGCCGCCAGCACCACGGACCCGGCAGTCGGGGCCTGCACGTGCGCATCAGGCAGCCATGTATGCACAGGCCACATCGGCATTTTCACCGCGAAGCTGGCAAAGAAGGCCAGCCACAGCAGCGTCTGCATGCCGCCGACGATCTGGATGCCAAGGATGCTGAAATTATCCGTGCCAAAGCTATGCGTCATCAGCGTCGGGATGTCGGTGGTCCCGGCTTCGGTGAACATCGCCACCATAGCAACCAGCATCAGAACCGACCCAAGGAAGGTATACAGGAAGAATTTGAACGATGCGTAAATCCGGTCCTTGCCGCCCCAGATGCCGATGATCAGGAACATCGGGATCAGACCCGCCTCGAAGAACAGATAGAACAGCACCAGATCAAGCGCGAGGAAGACGCCCAGCATCAGCGTTTCAAGGATCAGGAAGGCGATCATATATTCCTTGACCCGTGTCGTCACATTCCAGCAGGACGCGATCACCAAAGGCATCAGGAAAGTCGTCAGCATCACGAACAGGATCGAGATGCCGTCAACGCCCATCTTATATTGCAGGCCAAAAATCCATTCAGTCGTTTCGACCAATTGGAAATCCGTATTGGCCGGATCGAAATTGGTCAGGATGAAGATCGAACAGATAAAGGTCACCGCCGTCGTCACCAGCGCCACCCATTTGGCGTTGCGCTGTGCAGCTTCATCATCGCCGCGCAGGCCAAGGGCCAGAATGATCGCCCCCAGCAAAGGCAGGAAGGTCGTCAGCGTCAGGATATTGCCCATCAGTTTGCCCCCCCGAACAGCGTCACAATGGTGATCAGCACCGCGATCCCCAGCACCATGGCAAAGGCATAGGTAAAGACGTAACCAGATTGCGCGCGCCCCGCGAGCCGTGTGAAGAACGGAATGATCCCAAGGGCTATGCCATTGATGCCGCCGTCAATCGTGTTGGTATCGCCCTGTTTCCACAGGATGCGCCCCAAGGCCAGCGTCGGCCGGACGAAGATAAAATTATACAATTCGTCGAAGTACCATTTGTTGAGCAGGAAGTTATACAGCGGGGCCTGTTGTTTCGCCAGTTGCGCAGGCAATTCAGGCCGCCGGATATACATCTGATAGGCCAGCGCCAACCCACCCAGCATTGCGATGAACGGGGCCAGCCGCACCCAGGTCGGCACCTCATGCGCATCGTTCAGCACATGGTTGCCTTCGGCGGCATGGATCGCCCCCTCGCCCGGAATGCCGGTCAGGTTGTAATGCGGATAGGCCTCTGGATCGGCGCTTTCCTCGGCGGCGTAGGGCACGCCAAAGAACGCACCGACCTTGGCATTGGAGCCGAAGAAACCACCATACCAGACCATGCCGCTGAAAATCGCCCCGACGGCAAGCACGTAAAGCGGGATCATCATGCTTTTCGGTGCTTCATGCGCGTGGTCATGCGTATGTTTGTCGCCGCGCGGTTTGCCGTAGAAGGTCAGGAACATCAGCCGCCAGCTATAGAAACTGGTCATCGCGGCAGCCATCACCAGCATCCAGAAAGCATAGCCACCTGCGGTGCCAGCATAGGCGCTTTCAATGATTGCATCTTTCGACACGAACCCGGCGAACCCAATCGGGAAGCCCACGTAAAGCAAGGGAATACCGACGCCGGTGATCGCCAAAGTGCCGATCATCATCATCCAGAATGTCTTGGGGATCTTATGACGCAACCCGCCATAATTCCGCATATCCTGTTCATGATGCATCGCATGGATGACCGAGCCTGCGCCAAGGAACAGCATCGCCTTGAAGAAGGCGTGCGTCAGCAGATGGAACATCGCCACCGAATAGACGCCCAGACCAGCAGCGACGAACATATAGCCAAGCTGCGAACAGGTCGAATAGGCGATGACGCGTTTGATATCGTTCTGCACCAGACCCACGGTCGCGGCAAAAAACGCGGTGGTGGCACCCAGGAAGACGACGAAGTTCATCGCCTCGGGCGCATATTCCATCAGCGGCGACATGCGGCAGACAAGGAAGACACCGGCGGTGACCATGGTCGCGGCATGGATCAGGGCGGACACGGGTGTCGGCCCCTCCATCGCGTCGGGCAGCCATGTGTGGAGGAACAATTGCGCCGATTTGCCCATCGCGCCCACGAACAGAAGGAAGGCGATCAGGTTGGCCGCATTCCAGTCGCGCCACAGGAAGGTGATCGTAGTTTCGGCAATCGTCGGCACGGCAGCAAAGATATCGTCAAACCGGATCGCATCGGTCAGCATATAGATCGCGAATATCCCCAGCAGAAAGCCAAAGTCACCGACCCGGTTGACGACAAAAGCCTTGATCGCGGCGGCATTGGCGCTCGGCTTGCGATAATAGAACCCGATCAGCAGATAGGAGGCAACACCCACGCCTTCCCAGCCAAAGAACAGCTGCACAAGGTTATCCGCCGTCACCAGCATCAGCATCGCGAAGGTGAAGAAGGACAGATAGGCAAAGAACCTTGGGCGATAGCTTTCATGTTCCTTGAAATTCTCGTCATGCGCCATGTAGCCGAAGGAATACATAAGCACCAAGGCCGACACGGTGGTGATCACAATCAGCATGATTGTGGTCAGCCGGTCCATGCGGATGCCCCAATCGGTCGAAAACGTGCCGCTTTCGATCCAGCGCATCACGGTGATGCTATAGCGTCCATTGTCATGTGCGGAGGGGTCGAAGGTCAGGAACACGACCCAAGACAGGATCGCTGCCAAAAACAGCAGGCTGGTTGCGGTCCATTGCGCGGCCACCTCGCCAATAATTTTCCAGCCGAAGCCACAGATGATCGCACCGACCAGCGGGGCAAAGAGAATGATACTTTCCATCTGATCAGCCCTTCATCACGTTGACGTCTTCAACGTCGATGGTCCCGCGGTTGCGGAAGAAACACACAAGGATCGCAAGGCCGATCGCAGCCTCTGCCGCCGCGACGGTCAGCACGAAGAGCGTGAAAACCTGCCCGACCAGATCACCCAGATAGGCCGAAAAAGCGACCAGATTGATATTCACCGCCAGCAGCATCAATTCGATGCTCATCAGCAGGATGATCACATTCTTGCGGTTCAGGAACAGCCCGAAGATGCCGATGACGAAGAGCGCAGAGGCCACCGCCAGATAATGTTCAAGTCCGATCATGCATTCGTCCCTCCGAAGCGTGGGCTTCGATATTCTTTGTTGTCACCGCCCCGATGATCCGGAGCAGCAATTTTTACAGGCCCTGACCGGGCTTGACGTCGCGCAGTTCCATCGCCTTGGCCGGATCACGATACATCTGGTTCAGCACATTCTGGCGCTTGATATCGACGCGGTGGCGCAGGGTCAGCACAATTGCCCCGATCATCGCGACCAGCAGGATCAGACCCGACAGCTGGAACAACAGGATGTAATCATCATAGAGCAACAGCCCGAGCGCGCGGGTATTGTCGATATCCCCTGCAGGTGCCGCAATCCGCCCTTCGACCCCGGCGGAAAAACCCCAGACGCCAAAGGCCATCGCCAGTTGCATCAGGATCACCACGCCAATCAGCAGCGCCAGCGGCAGGTATTTCGTCATCTCTGCCTTAAGTTCGGCGAAATCGACATCCAGCATCATCACGACGAACAGGAACAACACTGCGACCGCGCCGACATAGACGATGATCAGCAGCATCGCGACGAATTCCGCGCCAAGGGTGACGAACAGCCCCGCAGAAGACAGGAAAGCGAGGATCAGCCAGAGCACCGAATGCACCGGGTTGCGGCTGATTACCGTGAACAGACCACCCGTGACCGTGGTGATCGCGAACAGATAAAAGGTGAAGGCAAAGACGCTCATGCCTCGTCATCCTTTTCTAGCACTTCATTGGCCAGTTCCATCGCCTTGGTCATCGCAGGGACGCCCGCGAACATCCCCATCTGCGCGATGGTTTCGGCGATTTCCTGTTTTGTCGCCCCCGCCTCGACCAGATGGCGGAGGGTCAGGCGGATCTGCGCTTCGGCCTGCGCGCCGAGCACGGTCAGGCCGGCCAGTGTCAGCAACAGCCGGGTTTTCGCATCCAGCCCATTGGGGTTGATACCCTTGCCGAACCACATTTCCATCGCATCCTTGGGCATGGTGGGCCACAACGCCTCAAAACCCTTGGGGGTAAAGGCATTCATGTCGAAATTCATCGACTTGGCCCAGTCCTGGCTCATCTTCATCATCTGTTCAAAGGGGTTCTGATCGCTCATCTGTAAGGTGCATCCAGTTCAAGGTTGCGGGCGATCTCGGATTCCCAACGATCACCGTTTTCCAGCAGTTTCGCCTTGTCATAATACAATTCTTCGCGGGTTTCAGTGCTGAATTCGAAATTCGGCCCTTCAACGATAGCATCTACGGGGCAGGCTTCCTGACAGAAACCGCAATAGATGCATTTGGTCATGTCGATGTCATACCGCGTGGTGCGGCGCGACCCGTCATCGCGCGGTTCAGCATCAATCGTGATCGCCTGGGCAGGACAAACCGCCTCGCACAGTTTGCAGGCGATGCAGCGTTCTTCGCCATTGGCGTATCGGCGCAGCGCATGTTCGCCGCGAAAACGGGGGCTTAGCGGACCTTTTTCATGCGGATAGTTCAGTGTCGCCTTGGGAGCAAAAAAATATTTCATCCCCAGTTTAAACCCACCCCAAAAATCCTGCAGCAGGAAATATTTGGCGGCGCGGGTGTAATCCATATTGGTCTTGGTCATGATCTAACCTCCGATCGTCCAGCGAGCCCAAAACCCGCCGAACACTTCGTATTTCGCCAAAAACGACACCAGCACGACCCAGGCGAGCGACAATGGCAGGAAGACTTTCCAACCGATCCGCATCAGCTGATCATAGCGGTAGCGCGGGGTGATGGCCTTGACCATGGCGAACATGAAGAACACCAACAGCATTTTCAGCACCATCCACAGCACGCCATCCGGCAGGCCAGGGATTGGCGACAGCCAACCACCAAGGAACAGCAGCGACACCAGCGCGCACATCAGCACGACAGCCATCAATTCGCCGATCATGAACAGCAGGAACGGGGTGGATGAATATTCGACCTGATAACCGGCAACCAGTTCCGATTCCGCCTCTGGCAAGTCAAACGGCGGGCGGTTGGTTTCAGCCAGCGCCGAGATGAAGAACAGGAACAGCATCGGGAAATGCGCAATCACGTACCAGTTCAGCAGACCGGCGTCGCCACGTTGTGCATTGACGATATCACCCAGATTCATCGACCCGGTCGAGATGATCACACCGATGATGATCAGGCCGATGGACACTTCATAGGAAATCATCTGCGCCGCAGACCGCAGCGACCCAAGGAACGGATATTTCGAATTCGACGCCCAACCGCCCATGATCACGCCGTAAACCTCCAGACTGGAGATGGCGAAGATATAAAGGATCGCGACATTCACATCTGCCAGAACCCAGCCATCGTTGAACGGGATCACCGCCCAGGTGATCACCGCCAGCACAAAAGCAATCATCGGCGCAAGGAAGAACACGAATTTATCGGCACCGGCAGGCACCACGATTTCCTTGACGATGTATTTCAGGAAATCGGCAAAAGATTGCAGCAGGCCAAAGGGACCGACCATATTCGGGCCCCGGCGCATCTGTACGGCGGCCCAGACCTTGCGGTCGGCATACATCAGAAACGCCAGCGCCACCAAAAGCGGGATCAGCACCAACAGGCATTGGCCCAGAATGACCAGCACAATCCCGAGGTTGGTATTGGTGAAAAAATCAGCCATGCATCTCGTCCTTATTCCGCAGCCAATGGCGCGGTTTTGCGTGCTTTGGCATTGGCGCTCAGCTCGGCCATCAGGCTGGATGCGCGTGCAATCGGGTTGGTCAGATAGAAATCACTGACCGCGGTCACAAAATCCGCCTTGCCCGGCTTGGCCACAGCCAGCGGCTGCCAATCATTTTCCGCAACGTCATCGATCCGTCCCAGATGCGGATGCGCGGCGACAATCGCCTGCCGCAATTGCGCCATGCTGTCATAAGGCAAGGTCGCGTCCAGTTCAGCAGATAATGCCCGCAGGATCGCCCAGTTTTCCTTGGCCTCGCCCGGTGGGAAACTGGCGCGCAGGGCCAGTTGCGGCCGACCTTCGGTATTCACGAACAGGCCGTTTTCCTCGGTATAGGCCGCAGCGGGCAGGATGATGTCCGCGCGATGCGCGCCACGGTCACCGTGGCTGCCCTGATAGATCACAAAAGCGCCCGGTTTGATGTCAATCTCATCCGCGCCCATGTTATAGACGACGTCTGCCCCATCCAGCGCCGCCTCAAGCCCGCCTTCGGTGACAGCGCCGACATCCATCGCGCCGACGCGGCCAGCGGCGGTATGCAGGACAAGGAATTTGGATTTGGTTTTACCCGCCAGGGTCATCGCCTGGCTCAGAACCGCCTCGCCATCCGCCTCGCACAAAGCGCCCATGCCGATGATGACGACGCTATCCATCTCGGTCACTTTGCCCATATCTTTGGCCGCGGTATCAACCAGCGCCTGACGGTCTGTGCCGACATGGACCACATCATAGGTCAGATCGGCATTTTCACCGATCAGCCCAACAGTCGCGCCGCGCCCCCAGGCCTTGCGGATGCGCGCATTCAGCACGGGTGCCTCAACGCGGGGGTTGGTGCCGATCAACTGGATCATCTGTGCTGTATCGATGTCTTCAATTGCCGCTGTCCCGACATAGGCAGACCGGTTCCCAATGGGCAGTTTTGCCCCATCGGTGCGGCATTCGACATTGCCGCCCTGCCCTTCGATCAACTGTTTCAGCGCAAAAGCAGCCTCTACCGGGGCCAGATCACCGACCAGACCGGCGATTTTCTTGCCCTTCATTGCAGTCACGGCAGCTTCCAGCGCCTCTGGCCAGGTCGCTTTGCGCAGCTTGCCGTTTTCGCGGATATAAGGTGTATCCAGACGCTGCTTGCGCAGACCGTCCCAGACGAAACGGGTCTTGTCGGAAATCCATTCCTCGTTCACGCCGTCATGGTTGCGCGGCAGAAAGCGCATGACTTCGCGGCCCTTCGTATCCACGCGGATGTTCGACCCCAGCGCATCCATCACGTCGATGGATTCCGTCTTGGTCAATTCCCATGGGCGGGCGGTAAAGGCATAGGGTTTCGACACCAGCGCACCAACCGGGCACAGGTCAATGATATTGCCCTGCAAATTGCTGTCGAGCGTTTCACCCAAATAACTGGTTATTTCGGCATCTTCACCCCGGCCCGTCTGGCCCATCTGGGAAATGCCAGCAACTTCAGTCGTGAACCGCACGCAGCGGGTGCAGGAAATGCAGCGCGTCATATGGGTTTCGACCAGCGGCCCAAGGTTCAGATCCTCGGTCGCGCGCTTGGGTTCGCGGTAGCGCGAAAAATCGACGCCGTAGGCCATCGCCTGATCCTGCAGATCGCATTCGCCGCCCTGATCGCAGATCGGGCAATCCAGCGGATGGTTGATCAGCAGAAATTCCATCACGCCTTCACGGGCCTTTTTGACCATCGGGCTGTTGGTTTTCACCACCGGCGGCTGGCCTTCGGGACCGGGGCGCAGATCCTTGACCTGCATCGCGCAGCTTGCTGCGGGTTTCGGCGGGCCGCCGACTACCTCGACCAGACACATGCGGCAATTGCCGGCGATGGTCAGACGTTCGTGATAGCAAAAGCGGGGGATTTCGATGCCAGCGACTTCACAGGCCTGAATCAGGGTCATCGCCCCGTTCACTTCGACCTCGGTCCCATCGATGATGACTTTGCGCAGATCAGACATGGCGTGCCTTTCGTTCCCGTCGCGCCGCGATCCGCATGGGTCAGGCGCGTTGGTCGCGTTCTAGCGCGCAAGTGAATGCGATACCAGTCCGATCCGCAAAAAAACCAAAGTGACGTCCGTGTCGCTGTCACGCGCGGGGCGAGCTGCTGAAATGCCATGCAAACAGCATCTTCCGAGCCCAAATATCCCCGCCGGAGGCACCGCGCGCAGCGCGGTTGTCAGCGCAACAGCCAGCCGATCCGCGTATTGGCCGCGATCTGCGCATTGCCGATGGCGCAATAGGTGTCCGACTGCCCCTCGACCGCGCCCAGCACGGCCAGTTGTTCGCGCGCCATAGCTTCAAGGCGGCGTTTCTCGTCCCGGTCATCGATATAGGCGTCGATCTCGGCATCGCTATAGCCCAGATCGCGCGCCGTGGTCCGCAAAGATTGCAGATAGCCGATGCCACGCAGGGTGCGGGCGCGGATATCGCCGCATTGTTCCGCTATCTCATAAGCCATGCCGACATGGATGATGCCGTCACGCACGGCGGGTTCGTTTTTCAGCGATGATTGCGCCGACAGGTTCCCGGCGACGCCGACGGCTGCCAGCATCACCATCATGGCTGCGATTGTCTTTTTCATTCTGCTTGCCTTTTGCATGGGGGCTCGGAATGGCTCCCTTGGGCAACAGATTGCGCCGGATCAGTGGTTATTCAATATCACGCTTCGTTGACCGCCCCGTTTCGGGCCGCCTATCGCGATAATCCGCCTAGACCGGGACCAGCAAGGCGCTGATGGCAGAGCCTTGCAATGCTTCGGCATCGGCAGCGGGGCAAAGATCGGCGTTGAACCCGGTCAGCGCATGTCTGGCAAGAAAACTACGCTGGCGGACATCGGTTTCAAGCGTGATGACGTCGCGTTGGGATGTGGCCACCAATGACCCGGCATCATTGGCGTTGCGTAAACTGTTCAGCACCGATTCCAGTTCGGCATCATAGCGGTAGCGCGTACAGTTCCGCGCGACATCCGCCGCAATATCCAGCGTGGCGAAATATTCGGGCACCGGCAGCGCCAGCAGCCGTTGCACGGCAGGATCATCCAGCGCCCTTTGGGGTCCCGACCCTGTCGCGCAGGCGGCCAGCACCAGCATGGCGGTCACCCCTGCCGCGCGGCGCATCACTCTGCCGCGATGCCGGGAATGCGTTTATGCTTGATCCGGTCTTCGATTTCGTCGCGGAAATTCTTGATCAGGCCCTGGATCGGCCAGGCCGCCGCATCACCCAGCGCGCAAATCGTATGCCCTTCGACCTGTTTGGTCACGTCCAGCAGCATGTCGATTTCCTCGACCGAGGCATTACCCTGCACCAGACGCGCCATGACGCGCATCATCCACCCGGTGCCTTCGCGGCAGGGCGTGCATTGGCCGCAGCTTTCATGTTTGTAGAATTTCGACAGCCGCCAGATCGCCTTGATCATATCGGTGGAATTATCCATCACGATCACGGCGGCGGTCCCCAGCGAGGATCCTTTTTCCTTCAGCGCATCGAAATCCATCACCGCATCGCGCATGTTTTCACCGCGCACACATGGGACGGATGACCCGCCGGGGATCACGGCCTTGAGGTTGTTCCAGCCGCCACGGATGCCGCCGCAATGTTTTTCGATCAGTTCTTCGAAGGAAATCGACATTTCCTCTTCAACGACACAAGGGTTGTTGACGTGGCCGGAAATCGCAAAAAGCTTCGTGCCTGCATTGTTCGGACGGCCCATGCCCGCGAACCAGCCACCGCCACGACGCAGGATCGTCGGGACAACGGCGATCGATTCGACATTGTTCACGGTTGTCGGGCAGCCATAAAGGCCTGCGCCCGCCGGAAACGGCGGTTTCATCCGTGGCATGCCCTTTTTGCCTTCAAGGCTTTCCAGCAAGGCAGTTTCTTCACCACAGATATAGGCACCGGCACCATGGGTCAGGTAGATATCGAAATCCCAGCCCGATTTGCAGGCATTGGGGCCGACCAGACCGGCCTCATACGCCTCATCAATCGCGGCCTGCAGCGCCTCACGCTCGCGGATATATTCACCGCGAATGTAGATATAGCAGGCATGGGCATTCATCGCGAAAGACGCGATCAGGCAACCTTCGACCAAAGTATGCGGGTCGTGGCGCATGATTTCGCGGTCTTTGCACGTGCCGGGTTCGGATTCGTCGGCATTGACCACCAGATAGGCCGGGCGACCATCGCTTTCTTTCGGCATGAAAGACCATTTCAGACCGGTCGGGAAACCCGCACCGCCGCGCCCGCGCAGGCCAGAGGCTTTCATCTCATTGATGATCCAGTCCCGGCCTTTGCCGATGATATCCGCCGTGCTATCCCAATGGCCACGCGCCTGCGCGCCTTTGAGGCTGCGGTCATGCATGCCGTAAAGATTGGTGAAAATCCGGTCTTTATCCTTGAGCATCAGGTCTCGCCCTTGTCGTTCCGGCGCGCGCGCCAGAGTTGAAATGTCTGCCACAGCGCAAAGCTGAAACCGCCGAGCGCTGCAAGGTCAAATAACGCCCTTGTGCGGTTGGACCAGCCGTAATCCCTGCCGATGATGGTGACAAGCACCCACAGAACACCGACCGCCGCGACGGTCAACGCGACGCGTTGTCCGGCCTTGGCCTGTGCGGTGTTTCCGTGCTGTGCCATATCGTCTCTCACCAGTTAATTTGCAACACCAGCGATCAGGGCCTTGGCCTGTGCGACCCAATCGTCACGGGTGGCGCGGCCTTTCACACCATCGACATTTTCGTCGACCCAGGCCTGTTCTGCCGGGGTCCAGGCAGCGATCTGGTCAAAATGGTAAATGCCGTGGCCATTCAGGGCCATTTCCATTTTTGGCCCCACACCTTTCAGCAATTTGAGGTCATCCGCCCCACCATCGCGCGGCGCGACCAGCACTGCAGGCTTGCCCGATGCCGCAGGTTTCGCCGGTGCTGCCGCAACAGGATCGGGGGTTGCGACCGGGGTCGGGTCGGCCAGCGCTGCCTGAGCAGGTTCCGCCACGGGGGTCGGGGCTGGTGTCGGTTCGGCCACCGGATCGGGGGTGGTGACAGCGGCGGGACTTGGCGTTTCAGCGGGGGTTGCGGCTTTGGTCACCGCCGCATCATCCCGAGGCGGAGCCCAGCCGACTGCCAGCGCGACAACGGCAATTCCGGCGACAACCGCGCCGACAAAAACCGCGCTGACCAGCGGAAAATCAAACATCACAAGGGCCACGCCCGTGCCGACGACAAAGACAAGTCCGGCAATCGCCGCGATCCCCATCCAGATTGGTGCCGTGTTATTCATTCTTCATCTCTCCCCTCAGGTGGCCTGTTCCTGGCCTTGGCATTGTGCCGGTCCGGCGCGGTATTGTCGCCGGGACCATGCCACCTTTAGCAAAAATGCCGCTCTCGGGTAAATGTTTTGTGCAAATCGTGGCGGGACCCCGGCTCTGCACATCACTTACGCGCGCAAATCCCGCATCAGGATGATTTTTTCGCCAAAGCCGCAGCCTGCCCGACCCAATCGTCGCGGGTGATGCGACCGCGCGCCTTGATCTCTGCGTCAACCTCGGCGATGTCGGCAGCGGTCCATTGCGCGATCTGATCATAATGCCAGATGCCCAGGGCGTTCAACTGCCCTTCCATCTTTGGCCCGACCCCGGTGATCTGTTTGAGGTCATCGCCCTTGCCACCCTCTGGTGCTGTCAATGTAGTCTGCGCCACGGTTTCTGCCGGTTCAGGGTTGGATTTCGACACCGGCTTAGCCTTGGAGGCTGCTTGTGCCTCTTGCTTGGTCACGCCGGATTCATCGGCTGGCGCATCGGCGGATGGTTTCGGTTCCTTGGGTGGTTTGCTGGCTTTCGGGGCGGCTGGTTTCTTTGCTGCCTTGACCCATGGCGTCAGCAACGGCACTTCGGTGCCGTCGATCCGTTTCACGGTATCGCCGATATCGACCGCAGCCTGTGCGCTGGCGTTGTATTTCGCATCGCCAGTGGCGAATTCTTTCAGCGTCGTCAGGCCCTTTTTCGGCTCTGCCGCGAAACGGCCATTTTGCGGGCCGGGCACCGGCACCTTGCCTGCGGCCAGCTCGTCGATGATTTCGGCCAGTCTTTCGGCGGTCAGGTCTTCGTAGTAATCCTTGCCGATCAGCGCCATCGGCGCATTGGCGCAGGACCCGAGGCATTCGACCTCTTCCCAGGAAAATTTGCCATCGGCGGACAGGGCATGGGCCTTATCGGCGATCTTGTCCTTACAAACACCGATCAGATCCTCTGCGCCGCAGATCATGCAGGACAGCGTGCCGCAGACCTGCACATGGGCGATGGACCCGACGGGCTGCAACTGAAACATGAAATAGAATGACGCCACTTCCAGCGCGCGCATATAGGCCATATCCAGCATTTGCGCGACATATTCGATGGCAGGGCGTGTCAGCCAGCCTTCCTGTTCCTGCGCACGCCACAGCAGCGGAATGATCGCCGAGGCTTGCCGTCCTTCGGGGAATTTCTTGATCTGCCCTTCGGCCCAGGCCAGATTGGCATCGGTAAAGGCGAAAGTTGCGGGCTGGTCATGGTATAGGCGGCGAAGCATCTTATCATCCCGGTCATCTGGACAGCGCTGGATCAGCGCGACGTTGCGGCGGGCACCCCCCGCCGGATTTCTGCCCACCCACTATCACAAAGCGGCAGGTGGGCAAGCCGTTTCACATTACACGCAGGCCCCCGTGGTCACGCGGAAGGACCGGCCATCAGGCGCAATCTCGCCCCGGCCTTCGGTGCGCAATTCGGTCATGATCCGTGCAAGGTCCTGCTGCGACAGGGTCGCGCTGGCCAGCACGGCAGAGGTATTGGCAGGCGTCAGTTCACAGCCATTGGCGGTGACAGCGGCGATAAAGCGGTCCTTGGACGAACCTGGGTTGATCGACGGCGCCGGTGGCGGCGGTGTGACGACGACAGCGGTTGTCGGCGGCGGTGTCTGCATCCCGATCGGATAGGCGCAGGCGGACAAGGCGACGAAAGCAGCAAGAGGAAGAATGCGGATCATGGTTTTCACTTTCATATTCAAGGTTGCGACCGCAGCAGGCCGCAGGATCATTCTGCGACGGCGACAGCGTTCTGGTCAGCGATCTGGGTCAGGCCATAGCTTAACACTGCGACGGATAATGCAATCCCCGCCACGCCACCAAAAACCACACCGGCGACAGAACGCCGAAACATCCGTGACACAAAGGCCGACAGGAAAAAGCCAGAGGCGATGACCGCACCCAGAACGATCTGTTCCATGGTCATCTGTCGATTTCCCCGAACACGACATCCATCGTCCCGATAATCGCCGCCACATCGGCCAGTTGGTGGCCGGAGGCGATGTAATCCATCGCCTGCAGGTGCAGATAGCCCGGCGCGCGCAGTTTCGCGCGGTATGGTTTGTTGGTGCCGTCAGCGACCAGATAGACGCCGAATTCGCCCTTGGGGGCCTCGACGCAGGCGTAAACCTCGCCCGCAGGGACATGGAACCCTTCGGTGTAGAGTTTGAAATGGTGGATCAGCGCCTCCATCGAGGTTTTCATCTCACCCCGGGTCGGCGGCGTCATCTTGCCGCGCGCCATGACATCGCCCTTTTCATGGCGCAGCTTTTCGCAGGCCTGACGGATGATATGGGTGGATTGGCGCATTTCCTCCATCCGGCAAAGATAGCGGTCGTAACAATCGCCGTTCTTGCCGACAGGGATCTGAAATTCGAATTCGTCGTAGCATTCGTAAGGCTGCGACCGGCGCAGATCCCATGCCAGCCCAGAGCCGCGCACCATGACGCCGGAAAAGCCCCAATCCTGAATATCCTGTTCGGTGACGATCCCGATATCGCAATTGCGCTGTTTGAAAATCCGGTTTTCGGTCAACAAGCCATTCACATCGTCCAGAAATGCCGGGAATTTTTCGGCCCAGGCGTCGATATCCTCGACCAATTGGTCGGGCAGGTCCTGATGCACGCCGCCGGGGCGGAAATAGGCGGCATGCAACCGCGCCCCGCAGGCCCGTTCGTAGAAAATCATCAGCTTTTCGCGTTCCTCGAACCCCCAGAGCGGCGGGGTCAGCGCGCCGACATCCATCGCCTGCGTCGTGACGTTCATCAGATGGTTCAGGATGCGGCCAATTTCAGAATACAGCACCCGGATCAGGCTGGCGCGGCGCGGCACAATCGTGCCGGTCAGCCGTTCGATGGCCAGACACCAGGCATGTTCCTGATTCATCGGGGCGACGTAATCCAGCCGGTCGAAATAGGGCAGGTTCTGCAGATAGGTGCGGCTTTCCATCAGCTTTTCGGTGCCACGGTGCAACAGGCCGATATGCGGATCGCAGCGTTCGACGATTTCGCCGTCCAGTTCCAGCACCAGCCGCAAAACACCATGCGCCGCAGGGTGTTGCGGGCCAAAGTTGATGTTGAAATTGCGGATTTTCTGTTCGCCTGTCACAGCGTCAGTGGACCCGTCGTCATAGGTATTCACCCGGATATCACCGTCCATCATGCTGTCATCCTTACACAATTGTCCTGCCAGTTCTGAGGCAAGGGCCCGACATTGCGGGCCACCCAGTCGTATTGTTCATAAAGTAGCTTTTGCGCCCGTGGGCGCAATTTATCAAGCATCACCACCGGCGGGCCTTCATGCACCGCCTCTTGCGGCAGGTCCGCAACCGGCGTGATGCCCAGAAAGGCGCAAAGCTGCGCGCAGCCCTGCGGTGTCATCAAGGTTTCGGAAAAGGCCACCATGAGCCTTTCGGCAGGCACAACGCGGCGCAATTTGCGGATCACACCAGCATAATCGCCACGTTCGAGAATATGAGTCTCCTGCGCCTTGTTCAGAATCCGGTGCAGGATGTTGTTGGCTTTCTTTTCGTAAATCTCGTGGCTTTGTCGCTGGCGGCGCGCCTGCATGCGGATATGCGACCACAGCCGGTCCAGCGGGTCGCGCATCAGATAGGCCACCTTGGCAGTGGGCGTGGCATTGACCATCCGGTCCAACAGTGCATCAGGCAAAGTGGCATAATTCGGGGTCATATCCGCGTAAAGCCGGGCCTGACCGCGCCCCTGCGTCAACCAGCACAGATATGCGCGGTCATCGGCGCGACCAGCCTCGATCACGGCGATCAACGCCTTCATGTCGTCGATCCGGCGGGTCAGGTTATCGACCTGCCAGCCCCGCCCTTCGGCCTGTGCTGCGGCCTTTTGTTCACGCATCTCGCGCAGCCGGATACGAAAGGCCGCAATCTGTTTCTCGCGATCCTCAGCGTCGAACGTATCCCAATAATGCGCTTCTTTCACCGCAGGCAGGGCACAATCCGGGTGATCATGCAGCAGCCGGTAAAACCATGTGGTCCCGGCCTTGGTCGCGCCAACGCAGAAGAGCACGGACACATCTGTCACTTCGGCTTTGCCTCTGACGTGGTTTTTTCGTCGCCGGGCAGCACATATTGCGCGCCTTCCCATGGCGACATGAAATCAAACTGCCGGTATTCCTGCACAAGGCTGACAGGTTCATAAACGACACGTTTCTGCACCTCGTCATAGCGGACCTCGGTATAGCCTGTCGTCGGAAAGTCCTTGCGCAAGGGATGACCGCGAAAACCGTAATCCGTCAGGATACGACGCAGATCAGGATGACCCGAAAAAAGGATGCCGAACATATCGAACACTTCCCGTTCAAACCAATTGGCCGCAGGATGCACCCCGATGATCGAGGGCATCATGTCTTCTTCGCGGATCTGGCAGCGCAGACGGATACGCTGGTTCTGATACATGCTGAGGAAATGATAGACGACGTCGAACCGTTTCACCCGGCTGGGGTAATCGACCGCCGTAATGTCCACCAAGGATGAAAACCGGCAGACAGAATCAGTCTTGAGAAATTCCACAAAGCTGACCAGCGAGGATGGCGCGACCGTGACGTTCAGTTCACCATGCGCGATGTCCCATGATTGAACGCAATCGGTGCGCTTCATTTCCAGATGCAGGCCAAGTTCTTGCAAGGCTTCGGTCATAATCTGTTCCTTCAGCGCGTGATAGTGCCGGTGCGGCGCATTTTACGCTGCAATTGCAGGATGCCGTAAAGCAAAGCCTCTGCCGTGGGCGGGCAACCGGGCACATAGATATCCACTGGCACGATCCGGTCACAGCCGCGCACGACGGAATAGCTGTAATGGTAATAGCCGCCGCCATTGGCGCAGGACCCCATCGAGATCACATAGCGTGGTTCGGGCATCTGGTCATAGACCTTGCGCAGGGCCGGTGCCATCTTGTTGGTCAGCGTGCCGGCGACGATCATCAGATCAGACTGGCGCGGGCTGGCGCGCGGCGCGGTGCCGAACCGTTCCAGATCATAGCGCGGCATCGAGGTATGCATCATCTCGACCGCACAACAGGCCAGACCAAAGGTCATCCAATGCAAGGACCCGGTGCGCGCCCAGTTGATAATGTCGGCGGTGGAGGTGACAAGGAAACCCTTGTCCTGCAATTCCGCATTCAGCACTTGCGCGCCATGTTCCTTGTCGGCACCCACAGCAGTTCCGGTCATCACTCCCATTCGAGCGCCCCTTTCTTCCATTCATAAGCGAAGCCGATGGTCAGCACGCCCAGAAATACCATCATTGACCAGAAAGCGACCATGCTGATCTCGCCAAAGGCGACGGCCCAAGGGAACAGGAATGCCACCTCGAGGTCAAAGATGATAAACAGGATCGACACCAGATAGAACCGCACGTCGAATTTCATCCGCGCATCGTCAAACGCGTTGAACCCGCATTCATAGGCCGAGACTTTTTCCGGGTCAGGGTTGCGCACGGCAACAATCGCCGCCGCCAGGATCAGGATCAGGCCCAGCGCGATGGCAAGCCCCAGAAAAATCAGGATCGGCAGGTAATTGGACACAAGATCAGGCAAGATGCGTTCCTTTCACAAAGGCGCAGCCGCAGCGCGCCCTTCACTGATTGGCTGATCCATACCCCTGCACCCGGGAAGGGTCAACCAACAGCGCTGTCGCAGCGCCGCATTTTACCCCCTTACCTGTCGTCGCGCCAATCGGGTGCGCGTTTGTCGAAAAAGGCCGCAATCCCCGCGCGCGCCTCGGCCCCGTCCCAACAGGCGATCAGCGCATCGATGGACCGCGCAATTGTTTCGTCGTCGATGACCGGCCCCAGCGACCGGGCAAAGCGTTTTGCCGCTGCAACCGCCTGTGGCCCGCATGAAAGATACGGTTCCACCTCTGCCGCGACGGCCGCATCAAGCGCCTCTGCCGGGACGACACGGGCCAGAATATCCAGCTGCGCCGCCTCCTCCGCCTCAAAAATCCGCGATGACATGAACACGCGGCGCGCCTTGGCCTCGCCCATCCGGGCGATGACATAGGGCCCGATCGTGGCAGGAATCAGGCCCAGCTTCGTTTCGGTCAGGCCAAAGCGCGCATGTTCCACCGCAATCGGCACGTCGCAGACACAGGCCAGCCCGACGCCCCCGCCAAAAGCATTGCCTGCAATCCGCCCGATCAACGGCTGCGGCAGCCTGTTCAGCGCCCCCAGCATCCCGGCCAGAGACTGCGCCGCCGCCCGCTTTTGCGCGGTATCACCCGCCATTTGGTCGCGCATCCAGCCCAGATCGCCACCGGCGCAGAATGTCGGGCCATCAGCGGTCAGCACCACCACCCGGATCACAGAATCCGCCGCAATCCGCGCGGCCATCGCTGTCAGATCATCAATCATCGCCTGTGACAGCGCATTATGCTTTTCCGGCCGCGAAAGGGTCAGTGTCGCCACCCCGCGCGCATCGACATCCAGATTGATCATCGCATCTCCTTTGCCATTTCGGCGGCCTGCGCAATGATCGCAGGATCAACCCCGGTGGTGAAGCCCTCTGCCTGCAACATGGCCAGCACCCGTTCCGTCGCGACATTGCCGGGCGCACCTGGCGCATAGGGGCAACCGCCCAAACCGCCCACGGCGCTGTCAAAGGCTCGCAACCCCTTGTCCAGTGCCACCGCGATATTGGCCAGCGCATGTCCACCGGTATCATGAAAATGCCCGGCCAGATCGGCGGCAGGCGCAACATCCAGCACTGCATCCAGCATTGCTGCTACCGTGGCGGGCCTGCCCGCGCCGATGGTATCACCCAAGGACAATGGCATCGGGGCCAGCGCGCGCAACATTTGTGCCACCTGCGCCACAGCCGCGGGTTTGACCGGCCCGTCAAAGGGGCAATCGGTGACACAAGAGATATAACCGCGCAACCCAATGCCCGCCGCCCGCGCCGCCGTGACAACGGGCACCAGCCTGTCCACGGAGTCCTTCACCGAACAATTCAAATTGGCCTGTGAAAAACCCTCTGATGCCGCAACGAACACCGCGACCTCATAGGTGACCCCCGGCACACGGGCGGTCATGAATCCGTCCCAGCCGCGCATATTGGGCACCAACACCGCATAGCGGACCCCCGGCACCGGCATGATCTGCGCTAGAACATCCGGCGTATCGGCCATCTGCGGCACCCATTTCGGGCTGACGAAACTGCCGATCTCGATATCGCGCAGCCCGGACCGGCCGAGCAGATCGATCAGCGCGACTTTTTCCGCCACCGGAATAACACGCTTCTCATTCTGCAACCCATCGCGCGGGCCAACCTCATGCAACCTCACAAAATCCATCGCACCCCCCATCTTCCGAGCCCAAATATCCCGGGGGAGTCCCGGATGAAATCCGGGGCGGGGGCAGCGCCCCCTGCCTCAGTCCGGGACAAGGGCCACGATCAGATCCCCTGCCCGGACCTGATCCCCCGCTGCCACAGCCACACTGGCGACCACCCCATCGCGGGGTGCGCGCAGCACATGTTCCATCTTCATCGCCTCCAGCACGATCATCCGACAGCCCTGCACCACCTCATCGCCGACGCGGACAGCCACGTCGCGCACCAGCCCCGGCATCGGGGCCAGCACCACATCGCCACCTGCGATATCGGACGCCCGGTCCAAAGGATCGACAATACGAAAGGTGACATCCTGCGATCCAAACACAGTGACACGCCCGCCGTGCCGCAAGGCGCGCTGGCCCCAGCCCGGCCCGTGACGGCGCAGGTCGACCCGCTCTCCGGCAATATCCACGCTGACATGATCCGGCCCATGCAGCTGCAAGGTCACATCCCGTAGGTCATCACCCAATGCCAGCGTGATCACCCGGTTCAATGGCGCCCATAGGGTAAACCCCGTCAGCGGCCCGTCCGGCAGATCCGCAGCGACCACCGCAGCAACAGCCCAATCGCGCGGCTGCGGCACCACCGGCTGACATAAACTGTCCTGCCCGCGCGCAATCAGCCCGGTATCGACATCGCCCGCGCTGAAATCCGGATCCCGCGCCAGCAGCCGCAGGAACCCCAGATTGGTCACCGTCCCGGCAACCTCTGCCCCATCAAGCGCCGCCCGTAACCTGCGCAAAGCGCAGGCCCGGTCCGGGCCATGCACAGTGATCTTTGCGATCATCGGATCATACCAGGACGAAATCTCCGACCCCGGCACGACGCCGCTGTCGATCCGCGCATCAGCGGGGAATTTCAGATGGTCCAGCACCCCGGTCGCAGGCAGGAACCCGGCTGGCACATCCTCGGCATAAAGCCGTGCCTCGAAAGCGTGACCATTGATCGACAAGTCCTCTTGCCGCAAAGGCAAAGCCTCACCCGCAGCCACACGCAACTGCCACTCTACCAGATCGACGCCGGTGATGGCTTCGGTCACCGGATGTTCGACCTGCAACCTTGTGTTCATTTCCATGAACCAGAACCCATCCAGGCGCAGCCCGCCCGCGCTATCGACGATGAATTCGATCGTCCCGGCCCCCGCATAGCCGATCGCCCGTGCCGCCGTCACTGCCGCCTGCCCCATGGCGGCGCGGAGTTCGGCGGTCATGCCGGGGGCTGGCGCTTCTTCGATCACTTTCTGGTGGCGGCGTTGCAGCGAACAATCGCGCTCGAACAGATGCACGGCGTCCTTGCCATCACCAAAAACCTGCACTTCGATATGGCGCGGCGTGGTGATATATTTCTCGATCAACACAGCCGGATTGCCAAAAGCATTCCGCGCCTCTGCCTGCGCCGAGGCCAGATGTTCGGCAAAATCGCGCGGGTCCTCGACCAGGCGCATCCCCTTGCCGCCACCGCCCGCGACGGCCTTGATCAGCACCGGATAGCCGATGTCCTGCGCCTGCTGCGCCAGATAGGCCGTGTCCTGATTGTCGCCATGATACCCCGGCACCACCGGGACACCGGCCTTGATCATCAGCGCCTTGGCGGCATCTTTCAGCCCCATTGCGCGGATCGCCTCCGCCGCCGGGCCGATGAACACCAGCCCCGCCTGCGTCACCTGATCGACAAAATCGGGGTTTTCCGACAGAAACCCATAGCCCGGATGAATGGCCTGCGCGCCGGTCTCCAACGCTGCCTGAATGATCAGATCGCCACGCAGATAGCTGTCGGCGACGGGCGCAGGGCCTAGCCTGACCGCCTGATCCGCCTGTTGCACATGCAGCGCGCCTGCATCAGCATCGGAATAAACGGCCACCGTCCGCACCCCCATCGCGCGGGCGGTGCGGATGATCCGGCAAGCAATCTCGCCCCGGTTGGCGATGAGGATTTTATCAAACATCACTTGATGCTCCATCATGCCTTAACCGATCAAACGAAAATTCGCCATTCACAGGCCAGTTAAGGCTGGTCGGTACATCGAGGCCCATTCTTTGAAGAAGAGTTTTGGCAGCGAATGAAAGCAAAAAGTTCAGGGTCGCATCGCCCGTTCCACCTATGCCAAAGCGCGCAAACAACTCTTGCTCGGATTTCCCAATAATCTGGGAGCCATTCTGCTTACCAGAAGCAAGAAAGCCTAAAAGATCAAGGTTTCCATGCACGATCCAGTTTCTGAAAGCTCTCACAAATTCAGCCTCGTCGTGCGTAAGCCCCAGGGCTTTCAGTTGTGGCACATCCGCCTGCTTATTCGTGTTTCCTGTTCCAACCTTCACCAGCCCGTCTATGATTTGTGATGCGGCAAGAGCTTTAAGATTGTACCCGTGCCTGCCAGACCAAACCTCCAGAAATGCTTCGGAAATTATTCTCAGGTCAGAGCGGCCATCGTCCTGAAAACGGCATGCCGCACCGAAAACCAGCGGCACGGAATTCGCAATTGCCAGAGGATCAACCACTCCGTCAGGTGTCGCACGATGGAAAAAAGGACGATAGCGTCCAGCCTCTCGTCCATGATTTAGGACAAGGCTGATTTTGTCTCCGTCGATGTTTGCATGAAGTTTGAGCGGCCCACCCACCGCCAAACCCAGTGCGAAAATCTCTTCAAGGGATAAGTCGGCGCGTCCATCAATAACAAGATGGCCGTCTTTGGAAGAAAGCTTCACGTCGTCGGTAAGGTCAATTGCCTTCACAGATCTCATTTGTTTTACGCCGGGAACCAACAGCACCTGTTTGACTGGCGGGGCATCCTGTCTGTCAGAAAAAATTTCGATGGTGCCGTTGCAGATGAACTTTGCCCAATACGTGAAACGGGCTGGGTCAACATCAATCTGAAAATCCTCAGGAAATCGTCGCGGATGCAATTCATCGTCGGTGAAAAAGCTGGGAATAATCTTCGCTGTGCTTAGTCGCTGATCAACCGAAAAAAACGTGATGTTTTCAAAATAAACAACCATGTTGGCGGGTCGGAGATATTGGCGCAGCATGTCAAGCTGCTCACACCCAAGCACGAACCGAGATTGGACAAGGTCAAAGTAACATGGACGACGCCCTACCAGAGTGTCGTCACAGAAGAAATCACACGTCCCGAAAAGATAGTCATCGGCAAGCAAATTCCCCATCACATCCGGAACACGCCAAAGCGTGTCTCCTCTATGGGCGCATTACAGGCGGCCGCCAGTGACAGGGCCAAGACCTCGCGGCTTTTGCGCGGGTCGATCACGCCGTCGTCCCAGAGCCGGGCCGCAGCATAGAGCGGGTGGGACTGTTCGGTGAACATATCAATCGTCGGCTGTTTGAAGGCGGCCTCTTCCTCTGCCGACCATGCGCCACCCTTGCGCTCAATCGCGTCGCGTTTCACCGAGGCCAGCACGCCTGCCGCCTGTTCGCCGCCCATGACGCTGATCCGGCTGGTCGGCCATGACCACATGAAATGCGGGCTATAGGCGCGGCCTGCCATGCCGTAATTGCCGGCACCAAAGGACCCTCCCACGACCATCGTGATTTTCGGCACTTTCGTTGTCGCCACGGCGGTCACCATCTTAGCCCCATGTCGTGCGATGCCTTCGTTTTCGTATTTCTGGCCGACCATGAAACCGGTGATATTCTGCAGAAAGATCAGCGGAATCTTGCGCTGGCTGCAGAGTTCCACGAAATGCGCGCCTTTCTGGGCGCTCTCGGAAAACAGCACGCCGTTATTCGACACGATCCCGCAGGGCCAGCCGTCGATATGGGCGAAGCCGGTGACCAAAGTCTCACCAAACCGCGCCTTGAATTCGTCAAAGTGGGACCCGTCCACGATCCGCCGGATCACCTCGCGGATGTCGTAAGGCGTGCGCAGATCGGCGGGGATCGCATCGAAGATGCTCGCCGGATCAAGTGCGGGAGGTTCGGAGGGCAAGCGTCTGACATTGTTCGCATTTTGTGCTGAACATGACGCGACCGCCTGCCGCGCTAGCGCAAGCGCATGGGCATCATCCTCGGCCAGATAATCGGCCACGCCGGACAGGCGGGTGTGGACATCACCGCCGCCAAGGGCTTCGGCACTGACCACCTCGCCCGTCGCGGCCTTGACCAAGGGTGGCCCGGCCAGAAAGATCGTGCCTTGGTCGCGGACGATGATCGACACATCGGCCATTGCGGGAACGTATGCCCCGCCAGCCGTGCAGGACCCCATCACCACGGCGATCTGGGGGATACCCAGTGCGGACATCTGCGCCTGATTATAGAAAATGCGCCCGAAATGGTCGCGGTCGGGGAAAACTTCGTCCTGATTGGGCAGGTTCGCGCCGCCGCTGTCGACAAGATAGACGCAAGGCAGATGGCAAGCCTGCGCGATCTCTTGCGCGCGCAGGTGTTTCTTGACGCTCATCGGGTAATAGGTGCCGCCCTTCACGGTGGCGTCGTTGCAGATGACCATGACCTGCACACCATTGACCTGCCCGATACCCGCGATCACGCCAGCACAGGGGGCCGCCCCGTCATATAGACCATGTGCCGCCGTCGCGCCTATTTCCAGAAACGCACTGCCGGGGTCTAGCAATCCGGCCACCCTATCGCGCGGCAGCATCTTGCCACGGCTGATATGGCGGTCGCGCGCGACCTGCCCGCCGCCAAGCGCTGCGGTGGCGGCGGCTGCGGCCACCTGCGCCAGGGCGGCCTCATGCAAAGCGCGGTCGCTCATGTCGCGGGTCCTTGTGGTTCGGGCAAAGCCTCGCCCCTGGGGCCGACATAGAATGTCGTGGTCAGCCCGTTGGGATTGGCGCAATTGATGACCAGACGCACGCCGGGGTCTGGATGAGTGGTCGCGGCGCAATCGGTCAGCGCGGCATCATCGCCCTCCATCGCGACATATGTAGCGGCATAGCGGGTTATAATCTCGGTCTCGCCCGGCACCTGCCCCATGCGATAGCCGACAATGCCCGCCACTACGACCAGCCCTGCGACGGGGATGAAGAATATCCAGCGTCTCATGGTACGCTGCTGTAGTAGTCACGCAGATCGAACGTGCGATCCGCAGTCATCCGCAGCCGGCAATCCGCCCCCGCAATCTGGCGCATGGAGCCCGCGCCCCACAGCCCGTATTGCATCGCGCAATTGGCATCGCGAAAGCCGATCCAGGCCCGTTGCGCCGCCTGCACCTGATCTGCGCGGATCGCGAATTCCGGGAAAAACTCTGCCTCGCCTGCGTCCATCTCGCGGGCGAAATCGCGGGCCTTGGCATATGCGGCGTTCAGCAGGTCATCCCAGACCTGCGCCTCTGCCGACAGGCAGGTCATCATGCCAAAGGTGGTTTCGCCGTCATCTTCATCTGCCATGCAGATCGTGGCGGCATCGCCGATACAGAGCCTGTCGCCACTGGCAAGGCAAGCCTCCACCATCGGCGTGTAAAGCCAGTCGTCCTGCGCCAGCGCGGCAGCGGGCAGCATCAGCAGGGCGAGCGCGGCAATCTTCACCCCATCGCCCCCATCATTTCGCGGCCCACCAGCATGCGGCGGATTTCCGATGTGCCTGCGCCGATCTCCATCAGCTTGGCGTCGCGAAACAGCCGCGCGACGGGAGCGTCAGTCAGGAACCCGGCACCGCCCATGGCCTGCACAGCCTGATGCGCCTGTTTCATCGCCTCTTCTGATGCATACAGACAGCAGGCGGCGGCGTCCTGCCTTGTGACAGTGCCATTGTCGCAGGCCTGAGCCACGGCATAGACATAGGCGCGGGCGGAATTCATCGCCGTATACATATCGGCGATCTTGCCCTGCATCAGTTGGAAATTGCCGATGGGCTGGCCGAATTGTTTACGTGACGCCAGATAGGGCATGATCTCATCCAGACAGGCGGCCATGATCCCGAGCCCTATGCCCGCCAGCACGACACGTTCGTAATCCAGCCCCGACATCAACACGCGGACACCGCGGCCTTCCTCGCCCAGCACATTTTCGAACGGCACGGCGACATCATCAAAAATCAGTTCTGCCGTGTTCGATCCCCGCATGCCGAGCTTGTCGAAATGGGGGGATGTGCTGAACCCTGTCATGGTTTTTTCCACCAGAAAGGCGGTGATGCCTTTCGATCCGGCATCGGGGTCCGTCTTGGCATAAACCACCAGCGTATCCGCATCCGGCCCATTGGTGATCCAGTATTTATGGCCGTTCAGACGGTAATGATCGTTCCGTTTTTCCGCGCGCAGGGACATCGACACCACATCAGACCCGGCCCCGGCTTCGGACATCGCCAAGGCCCCCACATGCGCGCCCGAGATCAGGCCGGGCAGGTATTTCGCCTTTTGCGCTTCGCTCCCGTTCAGCTTGATCTGATTGACGCAAAGGTTGGAATGCGCGCCATAGGACAGGCTGACCGAGGCAGAGGCGCGGGCGATTTCCTCGATCGCGACGGTATGGGCGAGATAGGTCATGCCTGCGCCGCCATAGGCTTCGTCCACGGTCACACCCAGCAACCCCAGATCACCCATTTCACGCCAGAGTTGGGCAGGAAAGAAATTGTCGCGGTCAATCGCGGCGGCCATCGGTTTGACCCGGGACTGCGCCCAATCATGCACCATCTCGCGTAGCGCGTTCACATCCTCGCCCAGATCAAATGTCATTGATGCGTGGAACATGGCTGTCTCCCCCCAGCTTAATTGAACGCTTGTTCAGTTGTAGTCATGGCGGTGCCATCCTGTCGAGTCATTTCTGCGCCTGATAAACCGCGCTGACCTCGGCCCGGATGATCCGGGCGATCAGGGCGCAATCCTCCAGCGAAAAGGTCAGCGGCAGCCGCATGTCGATGATCCCGGCCAGCACGCGGTCAGTCGCGGGCATGGGCGCGCTGGGGGCGTAATGCCAGCTGTCATAGCGCGAGGTGAAGCCGACAGGGTCCTTGCGACCGAACCACTTCAGTTCGACCCCGCGCGCGGCACAGCGGGACAGCACCTGCTCGATGGCGTCAGTGTCCCAATCCAGCAGCAGGAACTGAAAGGATGACGCGACAAAGCCTTCCCTCGCATCCCGCGCCACCAGTTGCAGGCCGGGCGTATCGGCCAGCCCATCCTGCAACACCTCGTAGCGTGTGTTCCAACGCACGGCCTGCGCGGGCAGATCGGCCAGTTGCGGACGCAGGATCGCCGCGCGCAGGTTATCCATCCGGGCAGAGATATTGGGCGTCTCGTACCTGATCTGCGCAAAAACCTCCGGCGGGGGTGCGGCGCGATGGGTGTGATAGAGCATATAACTGCCCGACAGCATGATCGCGCGCGCCATCGCCACGGCATCGTCGCTGATCAGCAACCCGCCTTCGCCCGAATTGATGTGTTTATAGGTCTGGGTGGAGAAACAGCCGAACCGCCCCCAGCGCCCGCTTGGGATATTATCCCAAGAGGCACCCATTGTATGGGCACAATCCTCGATAATCGTGACATTTGCGGGATCACATAGCGCCCGCAGCTTTGCCATGTCGCAGATATGGCCGCGCATATGCGACAATAGCAGGACCTGCGCCTGATCCAGTTTCGCGGCCAGATCATCCAGATCAATCACGAGGTCCTCGGTCGTACCAACAAACACCGGCACGCCGCCCACGGCCGCAATCGCCCCCGGCACCGGGGCCAGCGTGAAGGCATTGGTCAGCACTTTGTCGCCATGTTTGACGCCACAGGCGCGCAGGGCGGTGGTCATCGCCGACCCACCAGAGGCCACCGCCAAACAATAACGCGCCCCGACAGAAGCGGCGAATTCCTGTTCCAGCAGCACAGCCTCGGCCACTTCCCCCGCCACGGTATTGTAACGGTGCAAGCGCCCATGCTGCATCACCGCAGTGGCGGCGGCGATCCCGGCGGGGGGAATCGGCTCTTGCTGGGTGAAACTGCCGGTGAAAACCTCTGTCATGGCGCGATAGTCGGTGGCTGACCCGGCAGGGTCAATGCCTATCCGATCAGACGCGTCACCACGTCCGGCAATTCGCCGAAACTTGCGATCGTGGCATCGGCCTGCAATTCAAGCACCGCATCACGCCCCGGCCCGAAGGTCACCAGCACCGATGGCACCCCCGCATTGCGCGCGGTATCCCGGTCGGTCACCGTGTCGCCCACCAGCAAGGATCGCGCAGGGTCGCCCCCGGCGCGGCGGACCGCCTCGAAATGGTGGTTGGCATCGGGTTTGCGCACCGGCAAAGTATCAGCCCCGATCATTGACGCGAATTGATCGCGTATCCCAAGGCTGCGCAGCAGGGCCTCGGCCAAAGCCTCGGGTTTGTTGGTGGCAATGCCAACGGCATAGCCGGTGGATTTCAGGGTCTCCACCGCCTCCATCGCGCCGGGGTAGAGCGTGGTATGGGTGGCAATCGCCTCGCCATAGGCGGCCAGCAGCACGGGATATTGCGCATCGACCAAAGCTTCATCCACCAGATCCAGCCGCGAGAACCCCAGCCGCAGCATCGCCCGTGCGCCGGTCAGGGCGATGGCGGCGTCCTGATCCAGCGTCAGCAGATCGCCATGGCCCAGACCGCGAAAACAATGGTTGGCGGCGGCGATCAGATCGCCGCTGGTATCGGCAAGCGTGCCGTCGAGGTCAAAAATCACTGTGCGCATCGGCGGCCTTTCATGGATGTGTTACCGCGCATCTGTAACGCGCTGTAAACTGAAGTGAAGCCCCTGCCCTTGTGATAATTCAAAAGGCCGGTAGAAGTCGTTTAAAATAATATTGGGACAGATATGACAACCGCATTGATTATCCTTGGTGCCGGGCTGGGCACCCGCATGAATTCCGACCTGCCAAAAGTGTTGCACCAGATCGCCGGTGCACCGATGCTGGTGCATGCGATGCAGGCCGGGCAGTCGCTGGACCCAGCGCGTTGCGTCATCGTGGCGGGCTATGAGGCGGCTCAGGTCGAAAAAGCCGCCCTCGCCCATGACCCCGATGTCAGCGTTGTCGTGCAGGACGAACAGCTTGGCACGGCCCATGCTGTCGCACAGGCGAAAGCGGCGCTGGCAGATTTCGACGGTGACGCGCTGGTACTTTATGGTGATACGCCCTTTATCCGTCCCGATACGCTGGCAGCGATGATCGAGGCGCGGCAGACCCATGATATCGTCGTGCTGGGGTTCGAGGCAGAGGACCCGGGCCGCTATGGCCGGTTGATCGTACAGAATGACGCGCTGGACCGGATCGTTGAATTCAAGGATGCGTCAGAGGATGAACGCGCTGTCACTTTGTGCAACAGCGGTGTGATCGCGGCGAACAGCGCCACTTTGTTCAGCCTGATCGATGCGGTCGGCAACGACAACGCCGCTGGCGAATATTACCTGACCGATATCGTCGGCATCGCCCGGGCGCGCGGATTGACCGCCACCGTGGTGGAATGTGCCGAGGCCGAAACTCTGGGCATCAATTCGCGCTTTGAACTGGCGCAGGCAGAAGCGGTGTTCCAGAACGCCGCCCGGATGACAGCGCTCGAAGATGGCGTAACCCTGACCGCGCCCGAAACCGTCTATTTCGCCTATGACACGGTGATCGGGCGCGATGCGGTCGTGGAACCCAATGTGGTCTTCGGCCCCGGTGTCACGGTCGAATCCGGTGCCAAGATCCGCGCCTTTTCACATCTGGAAGGCTGCCATGTGTCGCGCGGTGCCATCGTCGGCCCCTATGCCCGCCTGCGCCCCGGTGCGGAACTGGCGGAAAACACCCGCATCGGCAATTTTGTCGAGGTCAAGAATGCCGTGATCGCCGAAGGCGCCAAGGTCAACCACCTGTCCTATATCGGGGATGCCGATATCGGGCCGCGCAGCAATATCGGCGCGGGCACGGTGACCTGCAATTATGACGGTGTGTTCAAACATCACACCAGCATCGGCGCAGATGTGTTCATCGGGTCCAATACGATGCTGGTCGCCCCGGTCAGCGTCGGCGATCAGGCGATGACTGCCAGCGGATCGGTGATCACCGGCGATGTGCCCGGCGGCGCACTGGCGGTCGCGCGGGCACGACAGGAAAACAAGGCAGGATTTGCCGTGCGGCTGTTTGAAAAGCTGCGGGCACAAAAAGCGAAAGGTCACTAAGATGTGCGGTATTGTAGGCGTATTGGGCAATCACGAAGCCGCCCCGATCTTGGTCGAGGCGTTGAAAAGGCTTGAATATCGCGGCTATGACAGCGCCGGGATCGCCACGATCAACGGCACCACGCTGGAACGGCGTCGTGCGGTGGGCAAGCTGGTCAATCTGCAGGATCTGCTGGTGCATGAGCCGTTGGCGGGCAAGGCCGGAATCGGTCATACCCGCTGGGCCACGCATGGCGCGCCGAATGCGGGCAATGCGCATCCGCATCAATCGGGTGCCGTCGCCGTGGTGCATAACGGCATCATCGAGAATTTCCGCGAATTGCGCGCCGAACTCGCCAGCCACGGCATCGCGCATGAAACCGATACCGACACCGAAACCGTGGCCTTGCTGGCCAATCACTACATCGCCCAAGGCATGTCCCCCCGCGACGCGGCAGAGGCAACCATCGCCCGGCTGCATGGTGCCTATGCGCTGTGTTTCCTGTTCGACGGCTATGATGATCTGCTGATCGCCGCGCGCAAAGGTTCGCCGCTGGCGATCGGGCATGGTCAGGGCGAGATGTTTGTCGGCTCTGACGCGATTGCGCTGGCACCAATGACCGACCAGATTACCTATCTGGATGAAGGCGACTGGGCAGTGATCACCCGCAATTCGCTGGAAATCCGCGATCAGCACGGCAATCTGGCCAATCGTGAGATGCGGATCATCCAGATTGACAGCGCACAGGTCGATAAGGCGGGCTACAAACATTTCATGGCCAAGGAAATCGCCGAACAGCCGCAGGTCCTGCAAGGTGCTTTGAGCCATTACATCAACGCCGATGCGACCGAGATCACCATGCCGGATGGGTTGGATTTCACGAAGGTGCAGCGCCTGACGATGGTCGCCTGCGGCACCGCGTATTACGCCTGTATGGTGGCGAAATACTGGTTTGAACAGATCGCCGGATTGCCGGTCGAGGTCGATGTTGCCTCGGAATTCCGCTATCGCGAACCGCCCGTCACGGACGGCACCATCGCGGTCTTTGTCAGCCAGTCCGGCGAGACAGCGGATACGCTGGCCGCGCTGCGGTATATGCAGGACAAGGCAGCGCAGATTGTCGCGGTGGTCAATGTGCCCGAAAGCAGCATCGCCCGCGAAAGCGATATCGTGCTGCCAATCATGGCCGGTGTCGAAATCGGGGTGGCCTCGACCAAGGCGTTCACCTGTCAGCTGACCACACTGGCGGTGCTGGTGTTGCAAGCCGCGTATCAGCGCGGCCGGATCGGGGACACGGAACTGGCCGAGAAACTGGCGGGCCTGCGCGGTCTGCCGGGGTTGATGAATACCGCGCTGGGGATCGAGGACCGTTCTGTCACCCTGTCACGCAAGCTGGCCGAAGCGCGCGATATCCTGTTTCTGGGGCGTGGGGCAATGTATCCTCTCGCCATGGAAGGCGCGCTTAAACTAAAAGAAATCAGCTACATACATGCCGAAGCTTATGCATCAGGAGAACTGAAGCATGGACCCATTGCCTTGGTTGACAAGAATGTGCCGGTGATCGTCATGGCCCCGCGCGATGCATTGTTCGAAAAGACCGTGTCGAACATGCAGGAAGTCATGGCGCGCGGCGGCAAGGTGCTGTTGATCACTGACCAGCAAGGTGCAAACGAGGCAGGCGATGGCGTCTGGCAGACGCTACTGATGCCCGCCGTTGACCCGTTCCTTGCGCCGATCCTTTACGCCTTGCCTGCACAGCTTCTTGCCTATCACACCGCCATTGCAAAGGGCACTGATGTGGACCAGCCACGCAACCTCGCGAAATCGGTGACGGTGGAGTAATGGGCAAGCAATTCGCGGAATTGTCAGAGGCGCATCAGGCGTTCATCGCCGCCCAGCCGCTGTTTTTCACCGGCACGGCGGCGCGCGATGGCAAGGTCAATATCTCACCCAAGGGGATGGACAGCCTGCGCGTGCTGGACGCGACAACAATCGCCTATGTCAACGCCACGGGCAGCGGGAATGAGACAGCAGGTCATCTGCTGGATCATCCGCGCATGACGCTGATGTGGTGCAGTTTCGACAAACGCCCGCAGATCCTGCGCACCTATGGCACAGCGCGCACGATTCATCCTCGTGACGCGGAATGGGCCGATCTTGCTGCCCGCCTGCCCGATGTGCCCGGCGCACGGCAGATTTACGTGCAAAGCATCGAAATGGTGCAAACCTCCTGCGGCTATGCCGTGCCCTTCATGGAGATGGCCGGCGAACGCGACACGCTGCGCCATTGGACCGCCGACAAAGGGCCCGAAGGTGTCGCGACCTATTGGAAAGACCGCAACCAGACCACGCTGGACGGTATGCCGACGAAAGTACTGGAATGATTCCGCAGGACGCGCTGGGTCTTTTGCAGGCGGCAGGCGATCCGACGAAAGCCGCCGACATGGCGCGCTATCACAAGATCGACCGCCCCTATCTGGGCGTGCCAAACCCGGTCCTGGATGGCTTTGTCGCCGATTGGCGCAATACCGTCGATCTGGACGGCAGGCTGGTGCTGGCCGCAGGTCTGTGGGACAGCAACATTCACGAGGCCCGCATCGCCGCCGCGAAATTGCTGACACAGGCCCGTATCCGCCCGGATGACCGCGCAGCCTGGGATCTGATCACATCCTGGGTGCCGCAGTTTGACGCCTGGGACATTGCCGATACCGTCAGTATCGCAGGGCAAAAGCGGCTAGTCGCCGATCCTGACCGGCTTGAGACCGTGGCAGACTGGACCACGTCAGATCACATGTGGACAAGGCGCGCCGCATTGGTGATGACCCTGCCCTGGACCAAACAGAACCACCCCAAAGCCGCCGATCTGGCGATCCGCGACAGGGTGCTGGGCTGGGCGGCGGCCTATGTGCCGGACCGTGACTGGTTCATCCAGAAAGCCATCGCCTGGTGGCTGCGCGAATTGTCCAAACATGATCCCGAAAGGGTGCGGGCTTTTCTGGCCACCTATGGCGACCAGATGAAACCCTTTGCCGCGAAAGAGGCAGCGCGCAAACTGCCCTAGCGCAGCACGGTGAGGTCGATGATGCCAGTCAAGGGTGCCTCGATCAGCCGCATCGCCGCCAGGCTGATCTGGCTGCCCGATCCCGCCGACCCGCCGGACGGGCGCAGTTCGACATTGATCGTGCTGCTTTGATAGCGGATGCGGCCTTGGGTCACTTCGGTCACCAACGGTGTTTTCAGCCAGATCCCCGGCTCTGTCGGGGATCCCAAGGTGGCCGTCGTGCGCCCCAGTTCCGCACCACCCGCAGAGACCCGTGTCGCCGCCTGCCTTTCAGCAGCAGAGGTGGTGTCAAACTGATCCACGGTCCGCGCGCTGGTCGGCGGCGGCGGCGGCAAGGTCATCGCCGGGATCGTGGTGACAGTTTCATCCGTGGCAGGCGCGTCGATGACGGGCATTTCACAAGCGGCAAGGGCCATCAATGGCAGGATTATCATACGTTTCATGACGGCCACGGTATTGTGCGCCCGCAGCCTGCGCAACGGGCCTTATCGGCCTTGCGCAGAACCGCGCCGGTCCTTAGCCTGCAGACATGAATATGCCATTGATCGACCCTTTCGCGCGCGCCATTTCTTATCTGCGGGTCTCTGTCACCGACCGCTGTGATTTTCGTTGCGTCTATTGCATGTCGGAAAACATGACCTTTCTGCCCAAGAAGGAATTGCTGACGCTGGAAGAACTGGACAGGCTTTGTTCCGCCTTTGTCCGGCTGGGCGTCAAGAAACTGCGCATCACCGGTGGCGAACCTTTGGTACGGCGCGATATCATGACGTTTTTCAACGCCATGGGGCGGCATCTGGACAAAGGTGACTTGCAGGAACTGACGATCACCACCAACGGCAGTCAGCTGGAAAAATATGCGGCTGACCTTTATGCGGCAGGGGTGCGGCGGGTGAATATCTCGCTCGATACGCTGGACGAGGCGAAATTCGCGCAGATCACCCGCTGGGGGCGTCTGCCACAGGTGCTGCGCGGCATCGATGCAGCGCAGGCGGCCGGGCTGCGGGTCAAGATCAATACGGTGGCTTTGCAGGGTTTCAACGAAGATGAATTATTCACTCTGACCGATTGGTGCGCTGACCGCGATATGGACATTACCTTTATCGAGGTGATGCCGATGGGCGATATCGGCAACGAAGACCGGATCGGCCAGTTCTGGTCGCTCAGGGATTTGCGCGCGCGCTTGGCCGAACGCAGCGCGCTCACCGATCTGCCCGACAACAGCGGCGGGCCTGCGCGCTATGTCCGGGTGGCGGCAACCGGGCAAAAGATCGGTTTTATCACGCCGCTGAGCCATAATTTCTGCGAAAGCTGCAACCGGGTCCGGATCACCTGCACCGGCGAGATTTACACCTGTCTGGGGCAAGAAGGACATTCCGACCTGCGCGGCCCCTTGCGCGCGTCAGAGGCAGATCACGATCTTGAACAGGCGATCCGCGCCGCGATTGCGCGCAAACCCAAAGGGCATGATTTCGATTATTCCCGGCAAAAAGTCGACGGACAGGTCAGCCGCCACATGAGCCATACCGGCGGTTAAGGCGCGCTGCCGTCCGTTGCCGCCTCTGCCATGATCATCCGGCCCGCCATTCCAAACAGGACCAGCGCGCCATCGGCGTCAATCTCAAACCCGCTGACCTGATCCAGCGCGTCGAAAAACCGGCGTTCCTGCAGCATCTGATCATCGGCACAGGCCATCATCGTCGCACCTTGATGGCTGAAGGACAGACCCTCGCCGGTCAAGGCATAGCCCGCAAACCAGCGGTTGCAGCCGCCTGCGCCAGCAACGCGCCCGGCGCGGTCAAAAGCCAGCGTGATGCGGATATCTTCCGCCAGGTTTTCGCCCGCAATCTCGCGTACCAGCCAATTGCGGCCGATCAGCAGATCACGGCTGTCACCGCCGCAGCCGGTGAATGTATCAGACCCCAGCGTCAGCGTGACGGTTTCGGGATAGGGCATGCCGGACATATCGTCATGACAAAGACGGTTTTCGCGCAACAGACCAGCGCTGCCATTGGCGGTAACAAAGATCGCACCGTCCATCTGAAATCCGGCATCATTGACCGGCAAGGCCAGTTCCGCCATCTCTGGGCGGCTGATGGTCAGCACGCCATTGGCCACGGCAGCGGTCCAGAACGGCTCGTTCCCGCGGGCGACATAGGCCCCTGTGACCGGCGGCAGGGTAATCTGACATTCCGGCAATTCGACATCATCGACAGAGACCAGCGCGCTGCCGCCCCGGTTCCAGAAAAACGTGCCCGGATCGTCGGCCGCATCATAGCGCGCGCCCGATGCCGTCGCGACGGCCTGCAAGGTTACCCGCGCCGTGCCGGTATCCAGCACCAGCGCATCATCGGCAAAACCGGTCTGCACGATCCGGTCGCCACAGCGAAAGGTCGCGTTGAACCCGATCGGCTGATAGCGCTGCAGCAGCAGATCCAGCGGCGCATCATCCGCCACGCGCACCGGATCGCCCAGCCAGACCAGATCGGCACCCAAGGTGATCCCGGCACGCAGCATCACATCATCCGGCGTGGCAACATCAACGCTAAACGACACCGGCACCTGCGCACCAGCGGTCGGCAACCGGGTCTCGGACAGCAGATGCCCGTCCAGATCCGTCACCTCGACCAGCAGCACCGCGTCATCGGGCAAGGCCATGCGGTCAAGATAGCTGACCTGCCCGGTGACCGGGCGCGGGTCCTGCGCCAGGCCAGCCATCGGCAGCAGTGCGAATGTCGTCAACAGGGCGGGCAGGATGCGCATTGGGGTTTCCGGTCAGAATTCTGGTAACGATAACAGCAAGCGCGCGCCACCAAAAGCCACATCAACCACGGCGAAGGCCACGAAACCGTCAACAGCCCCGGCCCCCGCTTCTTTTTTCCAAAAATACTCCCGCCGGAGGCCGGCCCAAAGGGCCGCACCCAGTCCGTTCAGGCGGCAGGCATCCGTTGTTCAACGATCCCGGCCCACCAGGAACATCCGGCAGGGATCGCATCATCGTTGAAATTATATTCCGGGTGATGGACCGACGCGCCATCGCCGTTGCCGACCAGAATATAGGCACCGGGCCGTTCTTCGAGCATGAAGGCGAAATCCTCGCCGCCCATGACCAGCGGCGCATCCGCGCAATCGCCCGCGACGGACCGCGCCACATCGGCGGCAAAGGCAGTCTGATCCTCGTGATTGACCATGCAGGGATAGCCACGGTGATATTTCACATCGGCCTTGGCACCAAAGGTTCCGGCGGTGCCTTCGCAGATCGCCTTCAACCGGGTTTCGGCCAGATCGCGCATTTCCTTCGACATTGTGCGCACCGTGCCTTTCATATGTACCCGCTGCGCGATGACATTGAACGCCTTGGACGAAGATTCGATCGCCGTGACAGAAACCACGATCTGATCTACCGGGTCGGCATTGCGGCTGGCGATGGATTGCAGCGCGGTGATCACATGCGCCGCGACCAAAGTGCTATCAACGGTTTCCTGCGGTTTGGCGGCATGGCCGCCCTTGCCTTCGATCACGATATCAAACTGGTCGGTCGCGGCAAAGAACGCACCGGGGCGGATCGCGAAACTGCCGACCGGGCGGCCGGGCCAGTTGTGCATGCCGTAGACTTCCTGAATGTTCCAGCGGTCCATCATCCCGTCTTCACACATTTCACGGCCACCGCCGCCGCCTTCTTCGGCAGGTTGAAAGATCACGACGACAGAGCCGTCAAAGTTACGGGTTTCGGCCAGATATTTCGCCGCCCCCAGCAACATTGCAGTATGGCCATCGTGGCCGCAGGCATGCATCGCATTGGGCGTCTTCGAGGCATATTCCAGCCCGGTCTGTTCGTTGATCGGCAGCGCATCCATATCCGCGCGCAACCCGATCACCTTGCCCGATGTGTCGGTCTTGCCTTTGATCACGCCGACGACGCCGGTGCGGCCGATGCCGGTGACAACCTCATCACAGCCGAATGCGCGTAGTTTTTCGGCAACCAGCGCCGAGGTCCGGTGCGTTTCAAACAGGATTTCAGGGTTTTCGTGCAGATCACGTCGCCATGCGGTGATTTCGGGCAGCAATTCGGCAAAGCGGTTCTTGACGGGCATTCTTTTCTCCTAGGATTTATTCGGCCAACAGATCGACGAGGCGGGACATGAATGCCTCACCCTGTTGGAACTGATCGACGCTGACATATTCATTGGGTTGATGGGCTTGTGCAATGTCGCCGGGGCCGCAGATCACGGCGGAATAGCCCCGGTCCTGAAACTGCCCGGCTTCTGTGCCGTAGCTGACGACGCTGCTGGCATTTTCACCGGTCAGCCGACGCACAAGATTTTCGGCGCTGCCATCTTTTTCCGGCGCAAGGCTGGGAACGTGAAAGAATTTCTCGGCGCTGATCCCGGTTTCGGGGCGGATCGCCTGCATATCGGCCTCGATCTCGGCGATCTTGGCGCGCAGCTGGGCATCCCAAGCGTCGATATCCTCGCCCGGAACCAGCCGGAAATCCATCACGAAACGGCAATCCTTGGCGGTGATGTTATTGGCGGTGCCGCCCGATATCGTGCCGACATGCAAGGTCGTGTAAGGCGGAAAAAACTGCGCGGCGATCTCGGTCGGGGTGGCGGCGGCGTTTTCAGCATTCACCTGATTCGCCCAGTCGATCAGCCGCGCCGCCATCATGATCGCCGAAACGCCGGTAGGTGCCAGCGATGAATGCACCTCGAATCCCCGCACATGGATGCGGTAGCCGATGCTGCCCTTGTGGCTGGTGACGATTTTCATCATCGAAGGTTCGCCGACCAGAACAGTATCGGCGCGCGGCAAGCCATGGCTGACCATGTGGTCAATCATCGGCGGTGCGCCGGTGCAGCCGACCTCTTCATCATAGCTGAGTGCGATCTGCAGCGGGCGCTTGATGCCGCGTGTCGCCGCCTGCCCCATCGCCCATAATGCCAGCGCATCAAAGCCTTTCATATCGCAGGTGCCGCGCCCGTAAAGCCGCCCGTCGCGTTCGGTCACGACAAAGGGATCGCTGTCCCATGCCTGCCCGTCCACTGGCACCACATCGGTGTGACCGGACAGAACCACGCCGCCATCCACCGCAGGGCCGGTATGGGCGTAAAGCGCGGCTTTGGTGCCGTCTTCATTGGGCACGATGGTACTGTCGATACCAAAACCGGCAAGATATTGCTGTGCAAAATCAACAAGTTCTAGATTGCTGTCGCGGCTGACCGTGGGGAAGGCCACCAGCCTGTCCATCAATTCCCGTGCCGTCAATATCATGTGAAACCTTCCTTTCGTGCTGATAATTCCACCATCCTGACGCAACAGCGCGGAAACTGCCAGCAGCCGCAGTGTTGCGCGGCTGGCGTCCAGCGGCAAACAGATTTTCATCTTGCGAGGGCCGGATTTAATGTTAGCGTCTGGCAATCGTGGGGCAACAAATGATCCCGCGCCAAAAAACAATATCGAACCCTCTGGGGAGGTTCTGGATGCCCGAAGCGGCCGCACCTGTGCTTGATGTACAGGGACTGAAAACTGTTTTCAAAACGCGTGGCGGCGAAGTCCATGCTGTCAATGATGTCAGCTTCTCGCTGCGCCCCGGCGAATTGCTGGGCGTCGTCGGTGAAAGCGGATCAGGCAAATCCGTCACGATGATGTCGCTGCTGGGCTTGCTGCCCTCGCCCCCCGCCGAAATCCGGCATGGTTGCGTGATGTTCGATGGCAAGGATCTGTTGCAGGTCAAACCCCGGACCCTGCGCGCCGTCCGCGGTGGCGAGATCGGCTTTGTCTTTCAGGACCCGATGACATCGCTGAACCCGGTCTACACCGTCGGCATGCAGATCATGGAACCGCTGCGCAAACATATGGGGCTAAGCAAACGCGCCGCCGCGACCCGGGCGCGCGAATTGCTGGAACTGGTGGGCATTCCCGATGCGCAGCGACGGCTGGATGATTATCCGCATCAATTTTCCGGCGGGATGCGGCAACGCGTGATGATCGCCATCGCATTGGCCTGTGATCCCAAGGTGCTGATCGCCGATGAACCGACGACGGCCTTGGATGTGACTATTCAGGCGCAAATTCTGGATCTGATGCTGGGACTGCGTGAAAAGCTGGGTATGGCGGTGATCTGGATCACCCATGATCTGGGCGTGATCGCAGGCATCGCGGACCGCGTGCTGGTGATGTATGGTGGCCAGATCGTCGAACATGCGCCGGTCGGTGATCTGTTCCGCGACCCGCAGCATCCCTATACCCGCGCCTTGCTGAAAACCATTCCCACGATCAGTGGCGAACGCGCCAAGCGCCTGACCGTGATCGAAGGCCAGCCACCGCTGATGACCGAGGCGCCCAATGCCTGTCCGTTCCGGGCGCGCTGCGATGTCGCCTTTGACCGCTGTGCCGTCGAAAATCCGCCGCGCTATCCGGTCGGTCCGGGCCATGATGCCGCCTGTTTTTACAATGCCCGTACGAAGGGTCCCCGCGATGCTTGACCAGACTGTCAAACCCCTGGTCCGTGTCCGTGACCTGAAAATGCATTTCCCGATCCATGCCGGCCTGTTGCGCCGCCGCGTGGGTGAAGTGAAAGCCGTCGATGGCGTCAGTTTCGACGTGATGGAAGGCGAAACCCTCGGCCTTGTCGGGGAATCCGGTTGCGGCAAATCAACCTGCGGACGGGCCTTGTTGCGGCTTTACGATATCACGTCGGGTGATATCACGATTGATGGCCATAACATCGCCACCATGTCGCAGAACAAATTGCGCCCACTGCGCCCGACAATGCAGATGGTGTTTCAGGACCCGCAAGCCTCTCTCAATCCGCGCATGACGGTCGAGGCGATCATTCGCGAACCTCTGGACGAACATACCAGCCTGAGCGCCGAGGAAAAGCGCGACAAGGTGGCCGCACTGATGGATGCTGTCGGGCTGAACCGCAAATTCGCGAAACGCTATCCGCATGCCTTTTCCGGTGGCCAGCGGCAACGGATCGGGATTGCCCGCGCGCTTGCGCTGAACCCGAAATTCATCGTCTGTGATGAACCGATTGCCGCCCTTGATGTGTCTATTCAGGCGCAGGTGGTGAACCTGTTGGAAGATCTGCAGGAACAATTCGGCCTGACTTACCTGTTCATCAGCCATGATCTGTCGATGGTGCGCCATATCGCGACGCGGGTGGCGGTGATGTATCTGGGCAAGATCGCCGAACTCGCCCCGCGCGAAGCTTTGTATCGTGACCCGCTGCATCCCTATACCAAGGCCCTGCTGTCCGCCGTGCCCGAACCGGACCCAGACCTGGCGCGCAGCACCGAACGGGTGATCCTGAAAGGCGATGTGCCATCGCCATCCAACCCGCCCAAGGGCTGCAATTTCTGCACCCGTTGCCCGGCAGTGATGGATATCTGCAAACAGATCGACCCTGAATACCGGCAGGTGCAGCCGGGCCGCTTTGTGGCCTGCCATCTGTTTAACGAGACCACGACCACTGCCGGATAAACGGCAGGGACCGAGGCGTAAGAGCGTCAACAAGGAGAAGACGAACATGAAACTCAAAACAGCCCTGATGGGTGCCGCAGCAGCGGTCGCATTCACGCCCTTGGCCTATGCCCAAGAGCATGATGGCGTCCGTGGCAGCTCTGGCCACCTCAACATCATTTATTGGCAGGCGCCATCGATCCTGAACCCGTTCCTGTCGGGCGGAACCAAGGATGTAGAAGCCTCTTCCATCATTCTGGAACCCTTGGCACGCTATGATGAAACCGGCGCGCTGATCCCGTTTCTGGCTGAAGAAATCCCCACCGTAGAAAACGGCGGTGTCGCCGAAGACCTCACCAGCATCACCTGGAAGCTGAAAGAAGGGCTGCTGTGGTCCGATGGCACGCCTGTGACCTCGGCTGATGCTGTCTTTACCGCTGAATATTGCATGCACCCCGAAGGCGGCTGCGCGCAGCTGTCGAAATACAACGGCGTCACCTCGGTCGAAGCGGTCGATGATCTGACGATCCAGATCAATTTCGCCACGCCGCAGCCGAACCCCTATGGCCCATTGGTCGGCGGCCAGTCGCCAATGATCCAGGCAGCGCAATTTGCCGATTGCCTTGGCGCACGTGCCCCTGAATGCACCGAGGCGAACTTTGGCCCGATCGGCACCGGCCCCTTTGTTGTGACCGATTTCCGCACCAATGACGTGATCCAGCTCGAAGCCAATCCGAATTACCGCGATGCCAGCAAGCCTGCCTTTGCGACCGTGACCTTCAAAGGTGGCGGCGATGCGACAGCAGCAGGCCGCGCGGTGCTGGAAACGGGCGAATTCGACTATGCCTGGAACCTGCAACTGGCCCCCGATGTGATCGACAGCATGGCAGCGGCTGGCGTCGGCACACCTGTATCGGCGTTCGGCACGCTGGTCGAGCGGATCGAGATGAACCTGACCGATCCATCGCCATCCCTGCCCGAAGGCGAGCGATCCACCGCGATGCATCCGCACCCGATCCTGTCGGATGAGGCTGTGCGCCGGGCATTGTCCATGGCCATTGACCGCGAATTGCTGGTCGAAGTGGGCTATGGTCAGGCCGGTCGTGCAACCTGTAACCTTGTCCCCGGCCCAGAAATTTATGCCTCGGTCGATAACACCGATTGTCTGTTGCAGGATATAGAAGGCGCGATTGCCTTGTTGGAAGAGGCCGGTTGGACCGACACCAATGGCAACGGTATCCGCGACAAGGACGGGATGGAACTGCGCCTGCTGTTCCAGACATCCACCAACGCCGTGCGTCAGGATTTTCAGGCGCTGATCAAGGATATGTGGGACCAGATCGGTGTCGAAACCGAATTGCGCAACGTCGATGCTTCGGTGTTCTTTGGCGGTGATCCCGGCTCTCCCGACACGTTCGAAAAATTCTATGCCGATGTGGAAATGTATGCCAACAACTTTGACGGCACTGATCCGCAATCCTATCTGGCGGCCTATACCTGCGACAAGGCCCCGCGGCCTGCAACGCAGTGGCAGGGTGAAAACATCAACCGGTTCTGTGATCCGGAATATGACGCCTTGGTTGCCGAATTGCAGCAGACCGCCGATATCGCTGAGCGCAGCCGGATTGCCCGTGCGCTGAACGATATGCTGACCAAGGACACGATGACCATCGTGCCGCTGGTGGACCGTGGCCGTGTGTCGGCCCATGCCAACAGCCTTGGCGGTGTTGTCCTGAACACATGGGACAGCGAATTGTGGAACGTCGCTGACTGGTATCGCATCAGCGAATAAGCGCCCCGTAGGCCGGGGTTAACCCCGGCCTACCCGCTTACTCCTGTCAAACCCAAAGCCCTGACCTGAGGCGTTGCAATGCTGATTTACACCTTTCGCAGATTGCTGATCTCGATCCCGACGCTTTTGTTCATTGCTTTCGTGATCTTCATGCTGCTTGAACTCGCCCCCGGTGACCCGATGGCGCAGATGCCCCTGACCATCCCGCCCGAGGTCAAAGAGAAGATGCGCATCGCGCTGGGACTGGGAGAGCCGTGGTATGTGCGGTTTCCCCTCTGGCTCAAACAGTTTTTCATCGTCGAGCCACAATATTGGATCGACAGCACATTCGGTACCAATTTCGCCGATGGCAAGCAGCGGATCATCAGTTTTCAGTCACGCAGCCCGGTGTTTGACACCATTGCCCAGCGGCTGCCACAGACCCTGTGGGTTGTCGGCATGTCCTATGTCGTCGGAGTCCTGATCGCGCTGCCGATCGGGATCATCAGCGCCTACCGGCAATATTCGGTGTTTGATCAGGCCGGTACATTCGTGTCGATGATCGGTTTTTCCGTGCCGCCGTTCTTTTCCGGTGTGCTGCTCATCGTGATCTTCTCGGTCCAGCTGGGCTGGTTGCCGTCGATCTATGACACCACGCTGGTGGTGCGCGACTGGGCGACATTCAAGCAGCAAATGCTGCAGATGGTGATGCCGGTCATGGTGCTGGCCTTGCAGACGACCGCCACGGTCAGCCGCTATATGCGCGCCTCGATGCTGGATAATCTGAGCCAGGACTACGTCCGCACCGCCCGCGCCAAAGGTATGACCGAAAGCGTGGTGGTGCTGAAACATGTGCTGCGCAATTCCATGATCCCCGTGGTGACCGTCATCGCGTTGGGAATCCCTGCGATCTTTGGCGGTGCGATCATCACCGAACAGATTTTCAAGGTGAATGGTCTGGGCCAATTGCTGATCCTCGCCTTGCAAGGCTCTGACATTCCGATGGTCATGACGATCACCTTTCTGCTGGCCGTGCTGATCGTGGTGATGAACCTGATCGCTGACGTGCTTTACGGCATTCTGGACCCGAGGATTCGCTATGACTGATCTGCCACAACCCGCTGTCGCCGTGGTGCCGGTGCCTGCCAAGGTGCGCAACCAATGGTGGGATGTCTGGGCACAGTTCCGCAGCCATAAAGGCGCGGTTTTCGGACTGGGCTTTCTGATCTTCATCACGCTGTTCGTGACCATCGGACCATGGCTCTGGACGGTCGAGCCCGGCAAGCTGGATATCCGCAACAAGGATGTGCGCCCGATCTATCAGGTGCTGTTCGACAGCAATGCCAATGTCAGCTGGAACCATCCGATGGGCACTGACAATCTGGGCCGCGATATCATGGCCAATATCATGCAGGGCGGACGGATATCGCTGGCAGTCGGCTGGACCGCGATGGTGCTGGCGGTCTTCATCGGCACATTGGTTGGCGTGCTCGCAGGCTACTTCCGCAAAGCGGACGGGTTGCTGATGCGCTTTACCGATCTGGTGCTGGCCCTGCCTTTGCTGCCGCTCCTGCTGGTGATGATGCTGCTGTTCCGCGATCCATTGCGTGCGTCCTTCGGCCCCGAAAACGGGATTTTCATCCTGATCGTCGTCGGCATCGGTATCACCAGCTGGATGCAGACCGCACGGATCGTACGTGGCGATGTCATGGCGCTGAAAGAACGCGAATTCGTGCTGGCGGCGCGGTCCATCGGCACACCGTCGCGGCGGATCATCACACGGCACCTGCTGCCCAATGTGCTGTCACCGATCATGGTTTCCGCCACGCTGGGGCTGGCGACGGCGATCATCACGGAATCGGCGCTGTCGTTCCTTGGGCTGGGCTTTCCATCGGATTTCCCGACCTGGGGCAAGATCCTGTTTGATTCCGTAGACCGGATGACCGCCTTTCCGGAACGGGTGATCTGGCCGGGGCTGGCGATTTCCTTGACCGTGCTGGCAGTGAATTACATCGGCGACGGGCTGCGCGACGCGCTGGACCCCAAGATACGCGGTTTGTGATCCAGTCACGATTGACATAACCGACAATAATAATCAGATACTCGCCGTAGCCAGCGAGTATCTGTCATGCCCAAAACACCATCCCCCTGTATCGACGTCTGCAAATTCCGCCGCGAAGGTCATTGCATCGGCTGTTCGATGACCAAGGCGCAGAAATCAATGTTCAAATCATTGAAAAAGCCCGCCTATCAATCTGCCTTCGTCACCATGCTGATGGCGCAGCAAAAGCTGTTGGGGAAATATACCCATTGGCGGATCGCATATGAAAAAAAATGCGCCAAGAAAGGCGCATCTTTTCCGACTGAATTGTAAGACAGCAAAGCTGCCTGATCAGGCCAGATGCGACCGCAGCATCCAGGCGAATTTTTCATGGGTCTGACCGCGTGCGATGCACAGATCCTCGGTCAGGGTATCGCCATGTTCAGCAGCCAGTTCACCGGCGGCAGCCAGCGTGGCAGCCAGGGTTTCCTGCGCATCCTGCATGGTCTTGATCATGGTCTTGTCATCGGCATCGCCTTCATGTTCGGCGACTTTCGACCGTTTGATCATCCCGGCCAATGTGCCTTCGGCATGGGCATCCAATGCCTTGATCCGTTCGGCCAGATCGTCCTGCGCGACAAAGTGATCCTCATAGATCGTCTGGAACAGGGCGTGCAGCGGTCCAAAGGACATGCCGGTAACGTTCCAATGGAAATTCTGCGCCAGCATGGTGGTGACAGCGGTTTCCGCGACGCATTGGTTCAATGCCTCGGCGATGGCGGATTGGGCGGTGGGGCTCAGGTCTGTGGCGGTCTGTGTCATGTGTAATCTCCTTTGGGTTGATAGGTAAGGACGTCAGCAACTGATTTCAACCGACATGTCCCGTATCATGTGCCGCTTTGCAAACCAGAAAATGCAGCCGCGACGCCTGTTCACGCGACATCCGGCTGAGCAAGGCAAAGCGATAGCGCGCCTCATCCCCCTGCCGGACTGCGTCGAGCAGGTTTTCCAGCCACAATTCATCAAAGGATTTTTCCGCTGCGTTCAGCTCGTGAAACCGCATCCGCCGCCCCAAAGCCGCTGGCAGCGCCGCCAGCAGCGCCTGCATCGGATCACCCGTGGTCACGCCTGTCAGCCGTGCCTTGCGTCCGGCATCGCGCAGGCGTTGGTCGGGTTGAACATCGGGCAAACGGCGGGCTATGGCTTGGGACATGGGTCAGGCTCCTATTCCTGACAAATATAGTAAGCTAACTGCTGCAAGGCAAGAAAAACCCGTCAACGTGCTTGTGATTGGCGGTCACGCGGGCGTGACCTAACTCTGCGTCAGGTCGGCGCGTGGTCGGCCATTTTGCAAGGAGGCATTCCAATGAACCGCATGACCGCCAAGGATTTCGATCAGGATCTGTTGGAACTTTATGATTTCTACGCCCATGGCAAAATCAGCAAACGCGAATTTCTGGACAAGGCAGGGCGTTTCGCCGTCGGTGGCATGACCGCCATGGCGCTGTTGCAGATGCTGAGCCCGAATTACGCGCTGGCCGAACAGGTCAGTTTCAATGACCCTGACATTCTGCCCGAATATATCATGTACCCCTCCCCCAACGGCCATGGCGAGGTGCGCGGCTATCTGGTCAAACCCGCCGAGGCGACAGGCCCCCTGCCCGCTGTGCTGGTGATCCACGAAAATCGCGGTCTGAACCCCTATATCGAGGATGTCGCGCGCCGTCTGGCCAAGGCCGGTTTCATGGCGCTGGCACCCGATGGGCTGACCTCTGTCGGCGGCTATCCCGGCAATGATACCGAAGGGCGCGATCTGCAAAGCAGCGTGGATCCGGAATTGCTGATGAATGATTTCTTTGCCGGGTTTGAACATCTGATGGCCCGCGACGACAGCACCGGCGCTGTGGGTGCGGTCGGGTTCTGCTATGGCGGCGGCGTGGTGAACGCATTGGCGGTGGCTTACCCTGAGATGCGCGCCGGGGTGCCGTTCTATGGGATGCAAGCCGCGGCCAGCGATGTACCCCGGATCGAGGCACCGCTGCTACTGCAATATGCCGAACTGGATGAACGGGTGAACGCCGGCTGGCCCGCCTATGAAGAAGCCCTGATAGCCAATGACAAAGTGTTCGAGGCGCATATCTACCCCGACACCAACCACGGTTTCCACAATGACAGCACCCCGCGCTATGACGAGGCGGCGGCAGAACTGGCGTGGACGCGCACGGTTGACTGGTTCAACACGCATCTGACCTGAAACGCAAAAGGCCCGCCGTGACGGCGGGCCTTTTCGTTCACGCGCTCTCGATCATTCGATCTTGGGCAGCAATTCATCCAGCGACTTTTTCGCATCGCCATAGAACATCCGCGTGTTTTCCTTGTAGAACAGCGGGTTTTCGATCCCGGAATAACCGGTGCCCTGGCCGCGTTTGGACACAAACACCTGTTTCGCCTTCCAGCATTCCAGCACCGGCATCCCGGCGATGGGGCTGTTGGGGTCATCCTGCGCCGCCGGGTTCACGATATCATTGGACCCGATCACGATGGCCACGTCTGTGGTTGGGAAATCCTCGTTGATCTCGTCCATTTCCATCACGATGTCATAGGGCACCTTGGCCTCTGCCAGCAGCACGTTCATGTGGCCGGGCAGTCGCCCCGCGACGGGGTGGATTGCAAAACGCACGTTCTTGCCCTTGGCGCGCAGCTTGCGGGTCAGTTCAGCGACCGCCGATTGCGCCTGCGCCACGGCCATCCCGTAGCCGGGGATGATGATGATGCTGTCCGCCTCGTTCAGCGCTGTCGCAACACCGTCGCTATCGATTGCAATCTGTTCGCCCTCGACCGCCATCTGTTCGCCAGCAGGGCCGCCGAAACCACCCAGAATGACGCTGATGAAACTGCGGTTCATCGCCTTGCACATGATATAGGACAGGATCGCACCCGAAGAGCCGACCAAGGCACCGACCACGATCAGCAGATCGTTGCCAAGGCTGAAACCAATCGCCGCTGCCGCCCAGCCGGAATAGGAGTTCAGCATCGACACAACGACCGGCATATCCGCGCCGCCGATGCCCATGATCAGGTGATAACCAATGAACAAGGCGGCCAGCGTCATGATGAACAGCGGGAAGAAACCACCGGTGTTGAAATACCAGATCAGCGACAGGACAGAGATCGCCGCCGCCGAGGCGTTCAGCATATGCCCGCCGGGCAGTTTGGCGGCGGCTGTATTCACCTTGCCCGCCAGCTTGCCATAGGCAATGACCGACCCGGTAAAGGTGATCGCACCGATGAAGATCCCCAAAAACAGCTCTACCCGCAGAATATTGATCTCGACCGGGGTTTTATAGGCCAGCAAGGCGGCAAAACCTTCCAGCGTGCCGCGCTCCACCGGGTCCATCCCCGACACGCGGACAATCTCGAAATGCGCGATAAAGCCGACCAACACAGCGGCCAGACCGACGAGACTGTGCATCGCCGCGACCAGCTCGGGCATCTGCGTCATCTGCACCTTGGTCGCCAGTTGATAGCCGATGACACCACCACCTGCGATCAGGATCAGCGACAGGAACCAAAGCCCCGCACCCGGGCCGAACAGCGTGGCCGAGACCGCCAGCGCCATCCCTGCCATGCCGTACCAGACCGCGCGTTTCGCGCTTTCCTGTCCTGACAAACCGCCAAGCGCGAGGATAAAGAGAATTGCCGCGACGACATAGGCCGCTGTTGTAAAACCGTATTCCATTGCTCTTTACCCCTTTACGATTTCTGGAACATGGCGAGCATGCGCCGTGTGACCAGAAAACCGCCGAAAATATTGATGCCGGTCATGAACACCGCCAAAGCCGCCAGCAGGATCACCAGATAGGGCCCGGACCCGATCTGCGTCAGCGCGCCCAGAATGATGATCGAAGAGATCGCATTGGTGATGGCCATCAGCGGTGTGTGCAGGCTGTGTGCCACACCCCAGATAACCTGAAAGCCAACAAAGACCGCCAGCACGAAGACGATGAAATGCTGCATGAAACTGGCCGGTGCGACCAGACCGACACCCAGCAACAGCACCGCACCGACAGCCAGCAAGGTCACCTGATTGCGGGTCTGTTCTTTGAAAGCGGCGGTTTCTTTTGCGCGCTTCTCCTCATGCGTCAGTTCTTTGGGCTTTTCCTTTTTGGGGGCCGCTGCAATGGCGTTGATCTTGGGCGGCGGCGGCGGGAAGGTGATCGCGCCCTGATGCGTCGCGGTCGCCCCACGGATCACGTCATCTTCCATGTTATGAACCGGCACGCCGTCCTTGCCCGGTGTCAGATCGGTCATCATATGGCGGATATTGGTGGCATAAAGCGTCGAGGCCTGCGCCGCCATCCGGCTGGGAAAATCGGTGTAGCCGACAATCGTCACACCGTTTTCGGTGACGATCTTTTCGTCCTTGACTGTCAGTTTGCAATTCCCGCCGCGTTCGGCGGCAAGGTCGATGATCACCGAACCGGGTTTCATGGCTTTCACCATATCTTCTGTCCAGAGTTCGGGCGCTTCGCGGCCCGGGATCAGCGCGGTGGTGATCACGATATCCATATCGGGCGCGATCTCGCGGAATTTCGCCAGTTGGGCGGCGGCAAATTCAGGGCTGGATACTGCGGCATAGCCGCCGGTTTTCGCGCCGTCCTGCTGTTCTTCCTTGAAATCAAGAAAGACAAACTGCGCGCCCATCGATTCCACCTGTTCGGCCACTTCGGGCCGCACATCAAAAGCATAGGTGATCGCGCCCAGCGATGTCGCCGTGCCGATCGCGGCAAGACCCGCAACACCGGCACCGACCACCAGCACCTTGGCCGGGGGCACCTTGCCCGCAGCTGTGATCTGGCCGGTGAAGAAACGGCCAAAGTTATTGCCCGCCTCGATCACCGCGCGATAGCCCGCGATATTGGCCATGGAGGACAAAGCATCCATCTTTTGCGCGCGGGAAATCCGCGGCACCATGTCCATGGCGATCACCGTCGCACCCTTGGCGTTGGCGGCTTCCATCAGATCTTTGTTCTGCCCGGGGTAAAAGAAGGATATCAGCGTCTGCCCCTCGCGCAGGTGCTTGATCTCGACATCTTCGGCGGGGCGGACCTTGGCGATGATATCGGCGGCTTTGTAAAGTGCTGCGGCGGTTTTCACCACCTCGACCCCGGCATCGAGGTAAGCCTGATCGGTAAAGCCCGCAGGCACGCCTGCCCCGGTTTCGATCACGCAATCATAGCCCAGTTTTTGCAGGTCTTTGGCCGAAGCGGGTGTCATCGCAACCCGGTTTTCGCCAGCAAATATCTCTTTTGGTGTGCCGATTTTCACGGACCATCCCCCATATTTGTGTCAGCAGTCGACGTGACTTACCGTGCGTAAGATTATTTCGCAAGGCGGGGGTGTAAAGTCCTTTCCTGTCGTGAGGTCGCAGCCACAACCTGTGTCACTTCCGCCCACCGACGATGTGGGTGATGAGACACCGCTTTTGGCTTGTCGCCGTCCCTGCGACCGGTAGCATGGCCGCAACACAGGGGGGCGACAATGGAACATGCAGGCAAACATGCGCTGGTCACGGGCGGTGGTACAGGGATCGGCAAGGGCATCGCGCTGGCTTTGGCCGATGCAGGGGCCGAGGTCACGATCACCGGGCGCAGTGCAGACAGGCTGAATGCGCTGTCCGCGACCCATCCGCGCCTGCATGCGTTGGTGATGAATGTGGATGATGAAACATCTGTCCGCGACGGCATCGCCACCGCAGCCGATGCCCGCGGCCCGGTGCAGATCTGCATTGCCAACGCCGGGATCGCCGAGGGCGGGCCTTTTGCCAAAACCTCGCTGGCCGCATGGCGGCAGACGATGGCGACCAATCTGGACGGTGTGTTCCTGACCTTTCAGGCCGCACTGGCCACGCTGGCCGATGACACACCGGCGCGGATGATCGTGGTCAGTTCCATCGCCGGTGTGCGTGGCTTAAAGAATGCCGTCCCCTATACGGTCAGCAAACACGGTGTGATCGGCCTGATCCGGGGTTTGTCAGAGGAATATATGCGCCGCCCGATCACCTTCAACGCGCTCTGCCCCGGCTACGTGGATACGGCAATCGTGCAGAACCAACTCCCCGGCCTGATGAACCGCTTTGGCGTCGATGAGGCGGGCGCCATCGACATGATCGCCAAGGGCAACCGGCACCGCCGCCTGCTGGAGGTCGATGAAACCACCGCCGCCGCCATGTGGCTCTGTTCTGATGGTGCGCGCAGCGTGAACGGCCAGACGATCCAGATTTCAGGAGGACAGATATGATCCGCGATTTTTCCCAGACCAAGGCGATGTTCCAGATGCCCGCCGATATGATCTATCTTGACGGCAATTCGCTGGGCCCCCTGCCACGCGCCACCGCCGCCAGGATGCAGGATTGCATCACCCGCGAATGGGGCGAGATGGTGATCACCGGCTGGAACCGCGCCGGATGGATGGCGCAGCCCACTGCCTATGCCGACCGGATCGGGCGGTTGATTGGCGCGGAACCGGGGCATTGCGTGCTGGGTGATACATTGTCGGTCAAGGTCTATCAGGCGCTGGCGGCGGCACTTGAACTGGTGCCTGACCGCCGGGTGATCCTGACCGATAGTGGCAATTTCCCATCTGATATCTATATGGCCGAAGGGCTGATCAAATCGCTGGATCGCGGCTATGAACTGCGCGTGGTCGCGCCAGAGGATGTCGCCAATCATATCAACGACGAACTGGCGGTTCTGATGCTGACCCAGGTCGATTACCGTACCGGGCGTCTGCACGACATGCCGGCGCTGACGAAAGCCGCCCATGGTGCCGGGGCCTTGGCGATCTGGGATCTGGCGCATTCGGCGGGGGCAATGGCGGTGGATGTCGCAGGCGGCGGGGCCGATTTCGCGGTGGGATGTACCTATAAATACCTCAACGGCGGGCCGGGCGCGCCAGCCTTCATCTATGTCGCCCCGCGCCATATCGAAAACTGCCAGCCTGCCCTGTCCGGCTGGCTGGGCCATGCCGCGCCTTTCGCCTTTGAACCAGGCTATCGCCCCGGCACCGGGATCGAACGGATGCGGGTCGGCACGCCGCCGGTGCTGCAACTGGCAGCGCTCGATTCATCGCTGGATATCTGGGATCAGATCGACCTGCATGACATCCGCGCCGCTTCCATCACATTGACCGAACAATTCATCAAAGGGGTCGAAGCCACCTGCCCGATGCTGACGCTGGCAAGCCCGCGTGATCCGGCACAGCGCGGAAGCCAGGTGTCCTTCCGCTTCGATCATGGCTATGCCGCGATGCAGGCCTGTATCGCGCAGGGCGTGGTCGGCGATTTCCGTGCCCCCGACATCATGCGCTTTGGCTTCACGCCGCTGTTCATCGACCAAAGTGATGTCAGCAGGGCGGTCGAGATCATCGCCAAAGTGATGAATGACAGGCTCTGGGACGCGCCCGCCTTCCGGCAAAAGGCCGCCGTCACGTAAAGCGCCGCCATTTTCCGAGCCAGTCAATTCGCGCAAAGCGCGATTTGACCCATGTATCTACCGCGCCCCGTCAGGGGCCGGTCAATTACGTGCCTTCCAACACTGCGTCAGTTTTGACATCAGCCTTGTGGCTTTGGCCATGGACATGCATATTCAGCGCCGCCCCCAGCAGGATCAGATAGGCGCTGACATAAAGCCACAGCATCATGCCGATCACCGCCCCGATGGAGCCATACACCTCGTTATAACTCGCGAAATTCGTCAGGTAGAACGACAGCCCTGCCGATGCCGCCACCCAGACGACCACGACGACAAGCGCCCCCACCGTCAGCCAGCGCCCGCGCCGTTCAATCCGCACCGGGCCAAAGCGATACAGCAGGCCAAGCCCTGCAAGCAGGACGCAAAGCGCGACCACCCAGCGCAACCCCTCCAGCAGCCAGGCGGTGCCAGTGGGCAAAGGCAGGAAGGCCATGATGATCGGCAGGACGATCACGACATTCACCGCGACAATCGCCAGAAATACCAACGCAAAGGTCAAAAGCAATGCTACAACAAGCTGTATAAAGGTATTGCGCTGACGCTGGCCCGCAATCGCGTTCAGCCCGCCGATCAAGGCCCCGACAGCCGCCCGGCACGACCAAAGCGCCAGCAGGATCGACAGCACCGTAGCCCAACCCAAAGTCTGCGCCGGGGCCCTCACCAGCCCGCTGATCTGCGCATCCAGCAAGCGGTAGGCGTCATCTGGGATGATATCCTCCATCAATGTCAGCTGTTCGGAAATCACCACGGGGTCGGCAACCAGCCCGAAAATCGCGATAATGGCGGCCAGCCCGGGAAAAATCCCGAACATCCCGAAAAATGCCACCCCGGCGGCGATCAGGCCCAGATGTTTTTCCCCGGCGGTGGCAAAGACAGCCACGCCGACCTGCCAGATTTTCATGAGTTTCTTCATGCGTTTCTTGACCCTTTCGGCTAGCAATGGCGCAACCGCAGGATGTGCGATACCGTTCAATAGATAACAAAGCTAGCATAGCGGCTGACAAAGGCAAAGGTGCCGCCTCGACGTTATCCAGACCCGCTGACCACCTGCCGTCGCATCAAAAGCGTCCAGACCCCCGGCAGGCTGGCCGCCAGAATGACCAGCCCAAAGGCGATGCTGGCGGCGATCCCCGCTTCGGCCTGCGCGCCGATGACCGGCCAGATCGCGGCGGCGGCCCCTTCGCGCAGCCCCCAGCCACCGACGGATAAAGGGATCATCATCGCGGTCAGGATCAGCGGCAGGATCGTCACGATTTCGGCAAAGGACAAGACAGTGCCGGTGGCCCGCGCGCTGAGCGCGAAACTGCCCAGATTGCAGGCGACGATCAGCAGGCTCAGCCCCACTTGCCGCGGCCAGACGCGCGGGGCCAGCAGCCCCAGCCGCAGGGCCGCCAGAAACCCCGCCGTCATCTGCGCGAGCCGCCCCGGCACGGCCAGAAGAACAGCACCAAGGATCACGACCCCCAGCAGGCCCAGCGCGATCCAGCCAACGATATCGGACAGCCATTCCGGCAGGGTCATCCCGCCGGGCCGGATAACGACGACAAAGACACCGCAGAACAGCACCGCAAAAAGCGCCACCTGCCCGACCAGCCGTTCCAGCACCACCGCCTGTGCCGCGCGCAGCATGCCTGCCTGATGGCGTTGGCGCACTGCCCGTCCGGCATCGCCCAGCACACCGCCCGGTACCGCCAGATTGACGAATTGCGACAGGTAATATTCGTTGATCGCATCACGCCTGCGCATCGGCTGATCCAACTGTGCCGCGGTCAGCCGCCAGCGCAAGGCCGACAGCAGAACCTGCCCGTGTGCAGCAACCAAAGCAGCAAGCAACCATGGCCATTCTGTGTGCCGCAACAGTGACAGCACCTGCTGTCCGTCAGTCAATCGCCAGAGCAGCGCCAGCAAAGCGATGGTCACAGCGACCCGCACCGCGGCACTCGTTATTTTGCGGGCCGGGAACTTTGCGTCAGAGTTTGCGTTAGTCATTTGTTGAGATATCTACCGCTTTACCCCGATGACAAGCGCCCGAAGCCAAATTGGCCGGAATTTCTGGACCTTGGCGTGGTTCCTTCTATGTTCGATTGATGAATATGACAACTGCCAGACCTGATCCTTCCGGCCAAGCTGTGCCGCTTGGTGCCACATTGCAGCTACGAGATCTGGTCAAACGCTATGGTCCCGGCCCTGCGGCAGTCGACGGGATCAATCTGGATGTCGCGGCCAATGAATTCGTGGTGCTGGTCGGCCCCTCGGGTTGCGGTAAATCCACGACCTTGCGCCTGATTGCAGGGCTGGAAGAGGTCACGGATGGCGTCATCGCAATTGCGGGCGATCAGGTCAATCATCTGGGCGCTGCGGCCCGCGATGTGGCAATGGTGTTCCAGAATTACGCGCTTTATCCGCATATGAATGTCGCGCAGAATATCGGATTTGGCCTGCGCAGGCGCGGTGCGTCGCGGGCCGAGGCGAAAAAGGCCGTGGCGGAAGCTGCCGAAATCCTGGAATTGACGGAATTGATGCACCGCCTGCCGGGTGATCTGTCCGGCGGCCAGAAACAGCGCGTCGCAATGGGCCGCGCTATCGTGCGCAATCCGCGGCTGTTTCTGTTTGACGAGCCGTTGTCGAACCTGGATGCCCGCCTGCGCCTGACGATGCGGACCGAGATCAAGCGCCTGCATGCCCGTGTACCGACCACCACCATCTATGTCACCCATGACCAGACCGAGGCGATGACCATGGCCGACCGTGTTGTCGTGATGAATGCAGGCAAGATCGAACAGATCGGCACGCCGATGGAAATTTACGACGCGCCCGTGTCGCGTTTCGTTGCCGGTTTCGTGGGTGCGCCGGCGATGACCTTTGCCGATGGCATGCTGGATGATCAGGGCCTGACGCTGAACACCGGGCTGCATCTGTCCTGCACAGCGCAGCATCGCGGCCCGGTCACGCTGGGTCTGCGACCAGAAGCGCTGACGTTGGGCGATAGCGGCATGGCTGCCAAACTGGATATGCTTGAACCTTTGGGGGCTGAAACACTGGCCCTCTGGCAGACAGAGGCCTTGGGCGCGGTCTGGGTCCGCATGCCCCCTGACCCCACCCTGCGCCCCGGTGCGACAGCGCATCTGCAGCCCGACATGACCCGCGCGCATTTATTCGACCCTGTCACAGGGCGTCGTGTGACTTGAATTTGACCAACAGGAGATTTCCCATGCGTTTTGCCTTTGCCTATCCTTTGACCGCAGCCCTTGCCCTGACGGCCACCGCCGCCTTGCCGCAGGATCTGATCACCCGCGACCGTGTCGGTCCTGCGGATGCGCCAAATGTGATGACCTTCCGGCTGACGGCCTTTGATCTTTATTCATCCGATGATGCGACACGGGAATTTTTCGAAGAACGGTTCCTCGCGCTGATGGCCGAATACCCCGATTGGCGGATTGAGACGCAGTTGCAGACCGACAATATCGGGCAGGAGCAGGCGCGGATGCTGGAACAAGTGCGCGCGGGCCGGGGCCCTGATTGCGCGATGATCGACAGCTCTCAACTGGGTCTGTTCAAATCGGCGGGTGTGCTGTCCCCGATGAACGCACATTTTACGCAGGATCAGATCGACGACCTGTTCCCCTTCGTGCGTGACGGCGTCAGCGATGCCGATGGCAATATCCTCGCATGGTGGTGGTTCACCAGCCTGCAGGTTCTGTATCGCGACACATCCTTGGTACCCGATGCGCCTGCGACATGGGAAGACCTGCAAGCCGCCGCCCTGACCACGGTCGAGGCGGGCCGTGAAGGCGTGTTGTTCAACGGCGGACGCTGGGAAGGCACGGCCTTTGACTGGCTGCCGAATTTCTGGGCGCAGGGCGGCGAATTGGTCGATGCCGATGGTCGCCCCGTATTCAACGAAGGCGACAACCGCGACAAGATGCTGGCCGCGATCAATTTTTACAAGGATCTTGTCGACAGCGGTGCCGCGCCATCACGCGTAACGACGATCATCAATTACGACGAATTCAACGCCGCCGCTGCCGCTGGTACGGCAGGCCTGTTCATGGGCGGCAATTGGCAATACGGCCAGTTGCGCGGGACCTTGTCGGAAGAGGACTTCGCCAATTGGGAACTCTCTGAACTGCCCGGTCCCTCCGCTGATCAGCGCGCGACCGGCACGGGTGGCTGGACCATCGGTGCTTTCAGCGACGATGCCACGGCGGTCGAGATCTGCGCCCGGATAGCCTATGAAATCTACGCAACCGAAGGCAATGCCTATCAGGGCCTGCTGCCGACCTCGGCCAGCCTGTATGACGCCTATGATGCTTTTGACGGGCCAGAATATGACGCCTTTGCCGAAGCATTGGTCAACGGCGTCGCCCGCCCCGGGGTCGCGATCTACCCCGAGATCAGCAATCAGTTACAGGTCCTGCTGGGTGACGTGCTGTCAGGCTCTGCCACGCCCGAGGATGCGCTGGACGCTGCCGCCGCAGCGGTCGATGCCGCATTTGAACGGCTCTAAGCGATGATCAGGGACAGGCGTGTCTGGCTGTGGTTCGCGCCTGTCATGCTGGTGCTGGGCGGAGTTTACCTTGTCCCTGTCGCCGATGTGATCCGGTTCAGTTTCAGCGATGCAACCTTGCTGCGGCCTGTCACGGGTTACGGGCTGGACGGCTATCGTGCGGCCTATAATGACGACAGCCTTGGGGTGGTGCTGCGCAATACCGGTCTTTTTACACTGTTGTCCGTCATCAGCCTGCAAGCCATGGGCTTGGCGATTGCCTTGCTGCTGGTGCGCGGCGACCGGCGCAGGCTGTACGGGATGGGGGCTTTGCGCACGATCGTGCTGGCGGCATGGGTGATCCCCGGTATCGCCAATGGCCTGATCTGGCAGATGCTGTTTTCCGAAGCACCCTTTGGCGCGATCAATTCCACCTTGCGCCTGATCGGGCTGGCCCCGGTGGCGTGGCTGTCGGACCCGGGCAATGCGATGATATCGGCGGTGATCGCCAATGTCTGGCAAGGCTCGGCCTTTTCGATGATCGTCTTCTATGCCGCCCGCCGCGCGGTGGACCCGGTGCTGTATGAGGCCGCCTCCGTCGATGGGGCCAGCCCGGTGGCGCAGTTCATCTTCATCACCATTCCACAGATGCGGGGGGCCCTGTTGGTCAATTCCATCCTGGTCACCATCCAGACGCTGAACACATTCGACACGATCCTGGCGCTGACAGGCGGCGGACCGGGGCGCGCGACAGAGGTACTGTCGCTCAATATCTTCAATCGGGTGTTTTACAGCTACGATCTGGGCGGTGGCTCTGCGCTTGCCGTCCTGTTGCTGGCGATCAGCATGGCGCTGACGGTGATCTACCTGCTGGTGCTGATGCGAAAGGGCGCGCGATGACCCCCCGCATGGGCGACAGGCTGACCTATGTGGCAGGGATCATCCTGGCGGCCTTGTTCCTGATGCCGTTGCTCTGGCTGGTGTCGCTGTCACTGCGCACCCCGGCGGAGGTTTATCTGGGCGCCGCCCGGTTCATCCCCGAGGCACCGACGCTGGATAATTTCCGCCTGATCCTGACTGACCGGGCCTTTGGCACCTATCTGTGGAACGCGGTCAAGCTTTGCGCGCTGGGGGCCTTGGGCGCGGTGATCGTCGCGACCCCCGCCGCCTATGCCGCATCACGGTTCAGCTTTCGCGGCAAAGGCCCCGTGATGGTGGGCATCCTGATGGTGCAGATGATCTCACCTCTTGTCGTGATCATCCCGCTTTACCGCTACCTCGACCGGCTGGGCATGCTGGAAAGCCACCTGTCGGTGATCGCTGTCTATATGGCGATTGGCGTGCCGCTGTCTGTCTGGCTGATCAAGGTCGGGTTCGACACCATTCCGAAAGCGCTGGAAGAAGCCGCCGCGATTGACGGCTGCACACAGTTCGAAATCCTCTGGCGGATCACCCTGCCCTTGGCTGCCCCGGCGTTGGCATCTGCCTTTATCCTCAACATGATCATGGGCTGGTCACAGTTTCTGGTGCCCTTCATCCTGCTGACCCGCGACGGGCAATTGCCGATTGCTGTTGCAATCTATAATTTCGCAGGATCGAGTTCTGCCTCGACCACCCAGCTATTGGCAGCGGCCTGTCTCGTGGCGGTGGTCCCGGCGCTCGCCGCATTCCTTGCGCTGCAAAGGCTGATCGTGCGGGCGATCATGGCAGGCGCGGTGAAGGGTTAGGGCACCCCGGTCGAAAACGCCCGCAAAAACCGGTCCCGGAACAGGTCCATCGACCAGGCCGGTAAATCCTCATCCGGCAAAAGCCCCGGCGTCCAGCCCCATTGCCCAACCATCGCAACCAGATGGTCCGGCCCGATCACATGCACCGGCACGTCGAAGCTTGGCCCGCCAGAAACGAATTCAGCCGGCTGATGATCGCCCAGAATGATAAACAGCGGCATATCCGCACCTTGCCGCGCAACATAGGAAAAGCTGGCCTGCAAAGCGTAATCCACTGCCTGTCGATATTGATCCCGCACCCGGTCATGGTCACGCCAGACCACATTGGGCGGATCATCCGATTGCGCCATTTCATTAAAGACGGTGCCATCGCCGACATCATCCCAATTGATCATCTGCGGGACCGGCACCCAAGGCGCATGCGATGAGATCAGCGAGATTTCCGCAAACAAGGGCCGCCCATCGCGCGGTGCCTGCGCCAGTAGCCGGTCATAGGCGGTCAGGGTGAACTGATCGGGCATCGTGACCCAGTTGAACGGCAGACCTTCATAACCCAGATCATCCTTTGCCAGGATCGTCTCGAACCCGATCCGCGGACCTTCGGGCCAGTCGCGAGTGATGGCTGGGACCACGGTGGCGGTGTGATAGCCCGCCTCTCGCGCCAGATCAAACAAGGTCTTGCGCGGGCTGGCCAGCAGCGCGCGGTACCGTATCTGGTTGCTGATCCACAAACCCGAGGCGATCGAGGCATGCGCCAGCCAGCTTTGCCCGCCGATCATCGGCGCTGTCATCCAGCCAGAGCGGATCGACACGCCGTCAATCTCACCCAATTCCGCCTGCGCGGCCTGCAGGGTTGCGCGATGGGTGTCGATGTAAAGCGGGTTGTCGAAACTCGCACGCCCATAGCTTTCGATGAAAATCAGCACCACATCGCGGCCATTCAGCCGGTCAAACAGCGGGCTTGCCGCCGCAAAAGGGTCGCTTTCGGCGGCCTCGACAAAGTTCACCACCTCGGCTCTTGTGATACGGTAAAGATCAACACGGTCATAGGCCAGCCGCGCGGTAAAGGCGGCACCTGGCGAGGAGAACGGCAATTCCCACAGCCGTTTCGCTGCGCCGACCTGACCGACCATCAGGGCGGCTGCGGCAAGTGCCAGCACCGCAAAACCGCCGCGCCACAAAGGCGGCAATTCAACCCGCATCCAGCGCCCCGTCGCCCACCACAAAGCGGCAGTAATCCCAAACGGCAGCAATACAGCCGCAATCGCGGCCAGCCAGCCCAGCACCGGCCCCAGAGAGCCGATCCCCAATTCAAACCCCGCCCGGATCAGCCCCATATCAGTGGCGGGATTGAAAACCCGGTTATAAGCGATGAAATTGGCATAATCAGCGAGTTTGATCAGGCAGACCAAGGTCAACACTGTCACCAGCACAGCGCGCAGAACCCGCGCGCGCCCCGGCCACGCCAGCAGCAAGGCGATGATCACCGGCAGTTCCAGCGGGAACGGCCGCAAAGCGCCCCATGTCATTGCATTGGGATGATTTGGCAGGATCAGTACCAGATGCAGCATCAGCGCCGCAAAGGCCAAGCCAGCAATGCGGCGCACATCAATACTCATGCTGCGCGGGTCTGCCAAAGATAGCGCAGATCAACGCCGAAGGACCAGACAACCGCCGCCAATGCTGTCGCCGCGATCAGCACAGCCAACCCGCCTGTCACCACGGGTGAGATCAGTGCAATCAGCGCCGCAATCTGGATCACACAGATGATCTTACCGCTGAACCGTGGTGGCGTGGGCCGGTTGATCCATGGAAAGGCCCACATCGCAGCGACGAACAGATAGCGCATCAGCCCAAGCAAAAGCACCCAATCCCCGACCTGGCCGGTTTGCCACACGATCAGTGCCAGCAGCAAGGCCAGCATCGAATCGACCTCCATATCGAACCGGGCGCCAAAGCGGCTCGACAGGCCCGACCGGCGCGCAGCCCAGCCGTCGATCCCGTCACAGGCCAGCGCGATTGTGGCAATGCAGACGACCGACCATGCAAGCACAAAGTCATTGGTCAAGGCAGCGGCCCCGGGCACAATTGCCGCCAACCCGGCGGTCAGCGTCGCGCGGAAATGGGTCACGATATTGCACAGGCCCAGCCGCGCATGCGGATAATCGCGGGTCAGCCCCCGCAACAATAATGCATTGATCAGCAGATACAGCCCAAAAGACAACAGCGCGCCCTGCCAGACCGCAGCGCCGCTGATCCCCATGAGCCCAAAGACCAGCAGGCTCAGCAGCCCCAGATTGACCGCCACCAGCAGTGCAAAGCGCACCAGCAGCCCCGCCAACAGCGGGTCAGGCAATTTGCGATGATCTTTGACCGCCGGGGCCTGGACAACTGTAACAACCATGTGACCAAACATAGCTTTGCAGCAGAAGTGTCAACGGCGATCATCTGTCCGGTTGACACAAGTGCTTGATCCGCCTTTGCTGGCTACAACGGCAACAGGAGATGACGATGCAGACAGGTTACCGACGCCCCGCCCGGATCCTGCATTGGCTGCTGGCCGTGATCATCATTGCAATGCTGCCGGTTGGCGGGATCATGGTGACCGAAGGGCTGGACCGCGCGACGCAGAACCTGTTGTTCATCCTGCACAAGAATACCGGCGTGGTGATCCTTGTGCTGATGCTGGTGCGGCTGGCCTATCGCGCAATGAACCCGCCCGCCCCTCTGCCCAACAGCATGCCCGGCTGGCAAAAACAGGCGGCCGGGGTCACACATATCCTGCTTTATGTCATGGTGTTCTTCATGGCGATCACCGGCTATATCCGCGTCACCATGGGCGGTTTCCCGATCGAAGGGTTGGGCGCCATCGGCCTGCACCCTTTATTGCCAAGAAACGAGGCAGTGGCGGAAATTGCCAAAACCCTGCATTTCTATGGCCGTTTCGTATTGATCGCGGTGCTGGCACTGCATATCGCGGCAGCTTTGCACCATGCGCTGATCCTGCGCGATGGCGTCTTCGGGCGGATCTGGCCGTTCTGGCGCGCTTAGCTCCGCGCTGTGCCTAAACATATTATTCTGCACTGATACCAATTATTCTGCATTCACCGGGAAGATGTGATATCTTCTAGGATGACTCGATTGAACTTGGCGCGCGACGGGCGGATCGAATTGACCGCCTCTTCAAATCCCAGCGGTTGAGGGTGCTGACGCTGACGTGTCGGTCTGGCTTGAATGCGTCGGCGATATCAGACACGATCTGTTGCAACGTCAAGCTGTCAATCCGAGCTTCGATAAAGGCGCGGAGTTCACTGTCCATCTCGATTTTGGAGAGACGCAGCGTTCGTTTGTCGGTGGGTTTAAATGGGTGTTCAAACACACTTTCAAAGGCCTGCAAAGCGGCAAGATAATCGTGCAGTGCGGCGTCGTATGTCTTGCGTGCGGTCTGAAGTCTTGCTTGAGCAGATGCGCGGTCAGCCGTGTGATCAATATCTATGTCAGACATCGCGCTTTACCTGATCCGTTTTGTGCGAATTGAGGCCCGCAAGCCACTTGCGCACGGACACGTCGCTGACGTGCAGCTTTCGCGCGATAGCCGCTAAGGAAGCGCCTTGGGCATACAGGCACTTTGCAACCCATGGCTTTGCCAAAGGCACGCGGGTCTGCATCCGATTTGACTCTTGGGACTTTTCGTAGAGTGCCAGTGCGCGATCAACGCCGACTAGCTTTGCAAGTTGGCCATGGACCCGGTTGCCATTGCCCATCTGAAGTTCTGCACCGCCAAAGGCCAAAAGGAATTCAACCGTCAGTTCGATCCCGAACACATCCACATAGACCTGCACTTGTGCCGTTGGCAGCGGATAATTGGGCGTCGTGTCTGTCATGTCGTTTCCTCAAGCTGGCCTGATTTGAGGCGGCACATCCAACTGGGGCAGCAGAGGGATGTGCCGCACACTGCACGCCGCGCATGGCGGCAGGGCAGATTTGGCGCGGATTGGTCAGGACAGGTCCCGCACCGCGCCAAATGTCATGAATTGAGCGTTCCGGGCTTAAGGCCCAACTGTTGGCAAACCGCCGCCGCAAGGTCGGACTGATCGGCTTTTGCCTCCGAGACAAAGGGCGGTGGTCCGCTCATGTGGGACGGCTTCATCAAGTGAGCAAATTGTGGAACCGCACCGGCGATAAAGGTGTCAAAACTGGTCTCATCCTGCTGGCACAAGGCCGTCGCCCAATCACGCATGCCGGGGCTGATAAAACCTTTATCCATGGCATCTTTGACCTTCGCTTTCGCTTTGGTCTCAGACATTGTTGCCGATTTTACGTTTCGATCCCGCAAGGCATCCTGCATCGCTTGGATCGGGACAAACTTTGCCGGATCGGGGCTTTCGGATTTGTCCATCTGCATCTGGACGGCGGCAATGATATCCTCATCAGCCGCTCCGGGATCAAGTCCCAGCATCTGGGCGAGCCGGTCGGAAAGGGTCATATCTTCGTCCATCGTGTCCTCTTGGCTGGCAAGGGCGGTAAGGCGAAGCGCTGGGGTATGGACAAGTGCCGCCCCAGTCAGCGAACAAACAGCCTTGCTGTCTTTTTCGTAGATGAGGGTCGGGCTGATGTAGCGATAGGCCTTCGTCGCAATCAAATCGCGAGCGGTATCCGTCCAGTCCACGCGCCCCCAAAGGCCGTCATCGCTGACGCGCAGTTCCTTGATCCACCCGGCAGCAGGCACCGGACCGTTGCCAACCGGCTTTTTGGTTCTGGTGCTGATAGTCAATCGGCAGATCGATGTCACCCGCGTGGAATGCCGCCAAGACGACATCAGGGTTTGAAAAGTTGAACGTCCGCCCGTCGCGCGCTTCGATCTGCCCGGCTGGTAGTAAATGCACCCATTCGGGCACTTCGCTGTCCAAAGCGCGTTCACAGATAACTGCTTGAAGCCTTGTCATGGTCTTAGGACCCTGCTGCGAATGGCGTCACGATCAGTTCAGCCGTCCCCTTCCACGGGTTTGAACCGCCCGTGGTGGTCAGCTCAGTGTTAACCACATGTAGCGCGGCACTTTCCAGCGACGGGGGAACAACCAAGGTCACGGGGTTGATGCCCAAAATGCGGCCACCATCAGCCCGGTAATTCATCATCGCCGCACGTGCCAAGGCGTAGTTTTCGGGTGTGAGTTCTGCTTTGCTGCCAAAGGCCAACTGCCACAAGCCAAACCCGGCATTGACCCGCGCATCCACACCGTAAAGATACTTGCGGTTCATGAACACATTCTGATCGGTCGCCTTGTCCATGGCCACGAAGTTGTAAGGCTGCCGTTCCTGCCAAATCAGCGGCCGCACGGCGCGGGACGTGTCCATCAGATACCATCCCGGACCGGACCCCGCCTGCATGTTGCTGACGACGGATGCAGGGCCGTCGCCGTCCTTCTTGACCGGGTGTTCTGTATCAAAGAAGTTCTGGCCATCATAACAGGTGGTCTCGAAGCCTTTCGACAAAAGGCCGAAGATCATCTCATCGGGATGCTGACGCGCAAGAAAGCCCATTTCGGAAAGAGCGGGCTTGAAGATTCCAATGCGATCATCGGCAATATCATTGCGATCCACCTCAACGGTGGACTCGAAATCCAAATTCTTGATCGTGAAATCGTAGGCTTCAAGGCCGTAGACAGTCCGCTGCCCGATCCATTCTTTCATGCCGGGAAACTGGCCAAGCCAACCATAGGTTTCCTGACGTGACGCGCTGGGAACGCGCATTGCCACCTTATCAAGGTGGCTGGTCGCTGCCAGATAGGCGTCTGTGTAGGTGGCTTTGAACCCGTCGAATACCAATTGCAGCGACTGCTGGTTGATGATCATTTTGCTTGTCCTTGTTTGGCTTAACCCGGATCGATCCGGGCCGTTCAAGGGCAAGCTATAGACGCGCTTTTGCGGTGTAATGCCGCAAGGGTTTGTGGGGGTAAGTCGCGGGATCTGGCGCGGCTGGACCGTGTCGCAATCTCATGCAGCAACCATATCCAGAAAAGCCGGTCGCGCAAGGCTCATCACACTTCGCTGGACACTGGCAGCCCAGCTTCAAAAATTAAACGGATTTTAGCCGTTTTAAACGGGTCTGGGCCATCGGCGCGGGTGAGGGGCGCTGAAATGCCCTTGGCGCGCTCTGTGGTCAATTTAGAGGGGGTTCTGAAATGCAAAGAGGGCAACGCTTTCACGCTGCCCTTCTCTCTGTTCGATCCGGAAGTGAGCCGTTACGCCGCGCGGCTCTTCATGTGCTTCAGGGCGGCAATCGCATTCCGCGCCTTGGTCATCGTCAGAAAACGCAGGCTGGAAACCTTGAACGTCCGCGTAAGCCACTTGTTCAGGGCGTCTTCACCGCCCTGATTGGTGTATTCCGACCAAATGGTCCGGATCAGCTCGATCTGGGCAAAGCTGGCCATGCCGGGGCGTTCGCCATAGTCTGGCCCGCTGGCGGACAGCGGCTTGAAGCCCAAGTATTCGAAGAAGCCCATCATCGCCTCAAATCCGCCCTGGTCAAGTTCGGTCGAGCTGGTGACGCCAGCGATCTGCACCAAGGCTGTCCGGTATTGGGCCTCAGACAGAGCCAGCTTGCCTTTGGCGACATGCAGGATCGCCAGTTGTTTCTTACTCATTGCCATTGGAGTTCTTCCTTTCTGCCATCGCCCGGCGGGCGTCGATGATCTGTCCATTCAGTTCCGATGCATGCTTGAACGACTGATCGACGATACCATCTGCCATCTGCGCCAGCGAAGACCGTGCAAAGTAGGCCACAGATACGACAGCTTCCTTTGCGATGCTCTCGTTTGCGATATCGCCAAACAATTGAGACGCGTGATACATGGCGTATTGTATCTCTTCGAGACGGTCTTTCTGTTCGCTCAGATCATGCTCCGATGACATGATCATGCAGCCAAAGTGCTTTTCAGCTTCGGCATAGACCTTTGGGTCATCCAGATTGCGCGGCACGGCGAATTCGCTCATGTCAATGCCGCTTTTACGTTTCGCATTGCTCATTGCATCGTCCCCCTATCCTTCGTCTGCCCAACCGGCGTTGCCCGCCCCAAGTAAGTCCGCACAGTGTCGATCAGCGTCAGCGCGCCGATGTTTGGCTCAGCCAGCTTGGCCAACGTCTCAGCGATCTGCTTTGGGGTTGCATCCTTGCTTTCCAGCAGATCGTTCAACGTCACCAATGCCTTGCGGTTGAACCGCAAGGCATCATGGATACCTGCCAGTGCCTTGGCCAATTCCACCATTTCTGCATCGTGCAGCGGCACAACCAAGAATTTGCAATCTTCAAATAGCGTGACCTGTTCGTCGGTGATTTCGAGTGTGATGGTGATCGTTGGCATTACCGGCCTCCCATCATCTTGATGGTTTTGCGCAACAGGGGAAGCGTAACAGGCACATCACCTGCATGCTGTTTCGCACTCCGCGCGGCGATGGACATACTGCGCAGGTTTCCCTTTGCGAGGCCAAAGGCCACAAGTTCACTCGCAAGTTCGGCATCATCAAACAGACTGGTGGCAAAGCTGGTGCATTCAGCCCTGTTTGGACCGGGCAACCGGATGTTGTGCGTGAGGCGATCCAGCAGCGGCTCGAAGGATGCGACCCGCTGCGCACCGCCTTTGCCCAAGAATGTCGGGTTGCCTACCATGACACAGCCAAATGCGGGCGCGTTCCGATCTCCGAGCCGTGCTGCGTCACCGCGATCATAGAGGCCCCGGATCGTCTCCAGCACACGGCCTGCCAACTTGTTCGCCTCGTCAATGATCAACACAACCTTTCTTCCGCCCGGTGCAAAAGGCCGTCCAATCAGCTGCTGCCAAACTGCTTCCTCGGCATCAGCGCTTGACGATGTATCAGTATGATAATGCGACAGAATTTCCCGCAAAAAGGCATTGATCTGGCCCGCGATAGTTTCGGTCGCGGTCACCAGAACGACCGTGACACCGTCACTCTCAAGTTCTTCGGCAATACGGGCAAGAGCGTAGCTTTTGCCGATACCAACCGGGCCGCGCAGAACGGCAAGCCCGGCACCGTCAGCGACATCGGTGCAGACGTTGAGCAGCATTGCCGCCACGCCCGTTTCAATGTTATGTTTTTGTTCCATGTGTAACTTCCTTTGCTATAGGTCACGTTGCATTCAGAGAGGCTGGCGGTTGCCGCCGCTGGCCTCTCGCTTTCTTGGCCGTCTTTCGGCCAGAAACTCTTCCATATCAGCCCGAACCTGATCCTCCTGCTGACGCCGCGCTTCCTCGGCGCTGATCGGCGCGGACAGGAACCCGCCTTTGTCGATAGCGTCGACAGTCCATGTGACTGGTCCGTTGTGCTGCACGGGCGAAAGATCAGCGTCGTCAGAAAGCATTTGTTGGACATCGACGTCCATATCAGCGGTCGCTTTCCGGCGGTGCATTTCGGCCCTCTGGAGACTGACCATTTCTGATTTGCGCTTGGACCCTTCCAGATCGGTCACGCCAAACGTCTCGTGGGTCAGCTTGTGGATAACGCCGTCCCTCAGCAAAAGCGCGGGGCCATCTGGGTTTCGATAAGGCACAAGGATCGGCACCTGCTTCTCACCGATCATCTCCGCAAGAACAGATGTGGAGTAACGACGCTTGCCTATTGTGACCGTGCCTTGCCGCACGTCGCGGCGTTCTTCTTTGCTGAACACCAGATCAAACATCGTGTCGTCTTTCGGGTCGATCCGCTGCGCCTGCCAACCAGTCGCTTCTGCTTTTGCTTCCAGCATCGCCTTTGGAGACAGGCCCTCCAAATCCCCATTTTGCGGGGTGCCGTTGTATTGCGCGATTGCAAGGTGAAGGTCTTCCATCAGGCGCTCCGGCCCGCGATCATAGGGCGCAACCAACTTGCCCCGCCCTGTCAAACGCGGCTTGAGGAAGTTGCCGCCGTTGTATCCGGGCAAGGCGCTGATGAAGCCTTTCTCAATTACTTGGAACGCGCCCTCAATCCGTGCTTTGCCTTCGGGATGGTAGGGGCGGCACTTGATCACCTTTGGCCCGTATAGCTCTGCCATGGCAGCGAACCGCGTAACGGCATCAACAAGAAAGGCGTATTCACTGCCGTTATCGAGAATGAACGTGTCCGGCATGCCACCCCAAGGGCAGGTCAGGACGCTGTAGAGCGACCACGCCACATCGCGCTGTGAGATGCCTTGACCGGGGCCGGTGATTACGGGAGTGGCCCACATGTAACCGCTGGCTGCATCCATCCACGCGATGAACCACACCTTGACCGAAACCTTGCCCGCCATCGCGGCTGCAAAGCCCATCGTGCGGACCGCTTTGAAGGCCGATGACATCGCCTCGGGCACTGAGATGTCCACTGTATGCACATCGCCCATCAGAGCTTCCATCGGTCGCGCTGTCAGGCTGCGTTTGACGTGGAATTCATGCTTGTCGGCGTAGACCTTGTGGTCGACCATAAAGGCATTGACGGCTTTCATTTCAGTAAAGCGATCAGTCCACTTTTGCGTGATTTTACAGGCTTTCTTGAGCGCCGCAGGGGTCAGATTGGCACCCGCCTCGACAGTCAGGCGTTGCAGTCGGGGTTCGCAAAGCCGCCTGACACTGGCCGCTGATCGTCCTTTGGCTAACAGCCCACGGGCTGTCCGTGCTATCTCGGACGCGATCTGAAGCTGCACATCGTGAGGCAGACCGCAGCCGCTATCCCACGCTGCGCTGATCAGCACCCGATGCTGATCCTTATCACTGCGCGGCTTTGGCAGCAGATCGACCGTGTTTGTTTCCGCCGCCTTGATCCAATCGTAGATGGTGCGCCTCGACACCATCTTCCACTTTCCACCGATCTGGTGCTGGACACCTGTCAGTGCCTCGATGGCGTTTACCCGTTCTGGCGAACCCTGCGGATGCGCCAGTGCCGGGGCTATGATCCGCTGCTTGTCCTGCGCGATGGCAATACGCTGGTCATCAACACGGCGTTTAAGAGGGGAATGAAAGGGGTGTTTGGTGATATTTGTCGGCAGGTCAAGAAACGCGCGCAGTTCCGGTGAGCAGAGCTGAACATTCAAAGAAAGTGTCTTTCCGCCCGCTCCGCCGCGCTGCTCAATCGACTGCAGCACCGGAAGGTCGAAGCCTCGCCAAGATTTGCCTGAACAAGCGTTAGTTAAGGCCAGTTGTGCGGCACGAAGTCCAATATTCGCCCGCGCTGCAAAATCAGCACAAGAGATAATTGAGATTGCTGCCGCCGCTGTCATGATTTGACTCTCACCGTCGCCATGAATTCTTTGAAAAGCGCCGTCGCTTTTGCACCGTTCCGCTTTCCGGAAACAGCCAAAGCGACAGACTGGCGAACGTAGCCATGGTCAGCGCAAAACGCGGAGAATGAAGTGCCTCGCTGAACAAAGTGGGCACGAACAGCTTTCATAAGTTCTTCGGACGGCGTATCAAGATGCAACATGGCGAGACCTCAAGCGCCAGTTTTGGGCGCATTGCAACATTGCATGTTGCAATGCAACAAGTCAAGGTGGGTTCATGACTGAAGACGTTGATGAAAAAATTGAACTGCTGAAGCGGCGGTTTCGCGTATCCACAGATCAAGGTCTGGCCGAGAGGCTTCATCTTGGACGCAGCACCGTGACCAGTTGGCGACGCCGAGGCGCTATTCCGGATCGCTATGTCGCAATGGCCGATGGACAAGTGACTTTCTTGCCAGACTTTCTGGATGAAGGTCTCACAGAATTGGATAACGCTGCGATGACCCTTGCATTAATGCGTCTTATCCGAGTGTTTGGTGCCGAAATCACCGACTATCGATCTTACCTCGCGAAAGGCGGTTTTCTGCGTGCTCAAATGGCAGTCGGCGTCGAGAAAGCATACTTGGACATCACTGCTAAATTGTCCGAGGCTGAAGATATGGACGTGAAGCAGTGCTTGAACCTGATCGTTTATGACGAGCTCTTTCCGGCATAGTGGGCTTCGCCAATTACTTCGCCAAAAAATACTACTCAAATAAAATCAATGGCTTATGTAATGGCGCTTTGATACCAATTATTCTGCACTGGTTGTTTGCCATTACCTTGAAAAATATAAAAAGAACGCTCATTCGGAGTTTCTGCATCCGCGCCGTGTCAGTGCAAATTAATTAGTCGCGCGTCAGCGCTTCTTATTTCTACAAATACTCGGGGGAGACCCCGGACCTGATCCGGGGGCGGGTCAGCGCCCCCTACACCGCTGCAACCTGCACTTTGGCCGACAGCGGCAGGTGATCCGAACTTGCCCGGATCGCCGGCGTATCCAGCGCGCGCAGATCCTGCACAGCGCCTTTGCGATCAGATAATATCCGGTCCAGCGGCAGGACGGGCAATTGCGCCGGGAAGGTCCGCCGCACGCCGCCATCAAACTGCCGCCCCAACAACCGCGAAGAAAAGGCCAGACCGGACCAGGGCCGCCATTCATTCAGGTCGCCCAACAGGATCGTCTGCATCACCGGGCGGCGGCGCAGAAACTGACCGATGATGCGCATCTGCACCGCGCGCAAGGGCTGCGACAGCGACAGATGCGCGGTGATGATCCGCAGCGCGACGCCTTCGCAGACAGCCTCCACCACCACGGCACCACGGTGGCAATGGCCGGGCAGATCGATCACGGCACTAGCAAGCAGCTCAAAGCCGGGGTCCACAAACAGAATCGCGCCCAGAAACCCATGGCTTTGCGGGCCCCAGCGCAGGGCGGCATCCTGTTGGACATAGCGCAAACCAGTCACGGCCTCGACCCGGGCGATATCCAGCAGGCCCGCATGGGGCGGACATTCCCCGTCAGCCTCTTGCAGAGCCAGCACCTGATGGCGGCCTGCCGGGCTGATATCGCGGGCAATGGTCGCGACCACGCGGTCGGGGTCCACACGACCATCACGGCCGCGGGCACGGTGGATGTTCCAGGTCGCGCAAGTGATCATAGGCAAATGGCAGCCCTTTCCACAAAATGTCATGCCGTGATGCCATCCGGCGGCGGCCAGCGGAATGCAAAACTTTGTGTCATCGCCAGCAAAGCCCTGCCGGGCAAAGCGGCGCGGGATTGTGCCGCGAGGGATAACTGATAGAGTCCTGCCAAAATCATAAAAGGCCAGAGCAGCACATGACCATCAACCGACGTTTCATCATCGCGGGCCTTGGGGCGACTTGGCTGGCAGGATGCGCCAGCAATCCGCGCGCCGTGGCCAGTACGCCGCGTAGCGCCAGCCAGACCCCCAGCGATCTGTTACCGCAACGCAATGCGGGCTATGATGCCTGGGTTGCCGGGTTCCGGGGCCGGGCCACCGGGCAAGGGATCACGCCCACGACTTTCGATGCAGCCTTCCGCAATGCCGGTTTTCTGCCCGGCGTCGTCAGTCGCGACCGCAATCAGACAGAATTTCGTCGCACGCTGGAGGATTATCTGGCCATCGCCACTTCAGATGAACGGATCAGCAAGGGCCGCGCTGCCTATGCCCGACATGCACAGGTGCTCAACGCGATCGAGGCGCGTTATGGGGTCAGCCGCTACATCGTCACGGCAATCTGGGGGCTGGAAAGCTTCTACGGCGAACGCCAAGGCGACATTCCGGTGATCGCCGCCACATCGACGCTGGCCTTTGACGGGCGGCGCGGCGCGTTTTTCGAGGCCCAGGCATTGGCCGCGCTGCGCATCCTTCAGGCAGGCGATATCACACCGGCGCGGATGACCGGGTCCTGGGCCGGGGCGATGGGGCATACCCAGTTCATCCCGACGACTTTCGCGCAATTCGCTGTCGATTTCACCGGTGACGGGCGACGTGATATCTGGGCTGATGATCCCTCTGATGCTTTGGCCAGTGCCGCCAATTATCTGGCCCGCAGCGGCTGGCAGACCGGTACCAGTTGGGGCCGCGAAGACCCGAATGGCGCGCTGGAACCGCAACCAGGTGGGCCTCGTTTTACCACCACCGCCAATTTCCGGGCGATCAAACGCTATAACAATTCCGATGCCTATGCGATTGGCGTCGGTCATCTGGCTGACCGGATCGCCGGTGGCGGGCCGTTGCAGATGCCATTCCCGCCGGACCGGTTCGGGCTGACCAAACAGGACCGTGTCGCCTTGCAGAACGGGCTGACCCGGCGCGGTTTCGACACGCAGGGCGCGGATGGTGTGATCGGTGCCAATACGACCTCAGCGATCGAAGCGTTTCAGCGCCGTCAGGGCCTGCCGGTGACCGGAGATCCCTCTCCGGCTTTGTTGCGCATGGTGTTGTAGGAGACGACCCGTCAGGGCGCAGCGCCCTGATGGGACCGGCGTCGCTGTATGTTGTCCGACCTTCGGCTGTATCCGACAAAGTTACGAAACTATTGCCAGATTTGCGACTTTGTGCCATGGACGCAGGGTAAGTTAGTTTCTGAGTAACCTGTTGGCGAGGCTGCTGCACGCCCGATGAAACGTTCTGTATTGATATCATTGTGCAGGGGTGGACGGTCGTGAAACGTCCGCTTTCCCTTGATTGCCGGTTATCACGCTGGGGCTTCCTGCGGGATCAGGCCGGGTCGATGACGATCTTTGGCGTCATCATCTTTGTGATCATCCTGACTGTCGGCGGCATTGCCGTTGATGTCATGCGCTATGAATACAAACGGGTTTCCTTGCAGAACACGGCAGACCGGGCGGTGCTGGCGGCCGGCAGCATGAGCCAGCCCAATGCAGCTGAAAATGTCGTGCGCGACTATTTCCGTAGCGAAGGGCTCGAAGACTATCTGGTTGCCGTGAACGTCGACCGTGGCCTGAATTTCCGGAACGTCAGCGTGCAGAGTGCGGATACCTTCCCGACGATGTTCATGCGGCTTGTGGGAATCGACGAACTTTCCATCAATCTCGTCAGCGCATCTGAAGAACGCTATAACAATGTCGAAGTGTCGCTGGTGCTCGATATTTCGGGGTCAATGAACGACAATGGCCGCATTCAGGACCTGCGCCGGGCCGGTGTCGAATTCATCGACACTCTGTTTGGCAATGCCGAACCGGGGCGGGTTTCAGTCTCGATCATACCCTATGCAGGGCAGGTTAATCCGGGGTCTGCGCTGGCGCGCCAGATGAGTATTTCACCGCGCCTGACGCAATCGCAATGTGTTGATTTCACGGAAAATCAATTCAGGACGACAGAACTGTCCCCCCTCACGCCGTTAACTGGCACCGGCCATTTCGACCCGAGCCTTGACGGGATGGCAGCGCAGATGTTCACTTGCCCTGTCCATGCAGGCGTCTACAGCCAGATTTCAGCCTTTTCCAGCGACCCCGTCGAACTGCGCCGCCAGATCACAAACCTGACCGGCTATGGCGGCACATCGATTGACGTGGGCGTAAAATGGGGCGCCGCATTGCTGGACCCGTCGATGCGGCCAGCCATTTCCGGCATGATCGCCGCCGGTGATGTCACCGACAGTTTCGAGGGTCGTCCGCTGGATTACGATGATCCAAGCGCGCTGAAAATCCTTGTGGTCATGACCGACGGTGTAAACGACCGCGAGGCGCGGATGATCCCGACGCACAAGACCGGAGAGTCACCCGTATACGTCGATACAATCGACAACAACGTCTCGATTTATCTGCCTTCGCGTCCGGGCAACAGAAAATATTACGTGCCATTTATCAGGAGTTGGCAAGATCATCCATGGGGCGCAATCGATGCGCAAAACCTGGACTCGGCCCGCAGGCTGACTTGGGATCAGGTTTGGGCACGCCATTCAGTCTATTGGGTGGCGCTGAACCTTTACGGTATTCCACTGCGCAACCAATGGTATTCAGAATATGACATCGCGAATAATCAATACAATAACTGGTGGATCAAGTTCACTGAGCGGGCTGAAAAAGACCAACGTCTCGCCACGATCTGCGAAGCCGTCAGGGCGCGTGATATACCGATCTTTACCATTGCATTCGACGCGCCACCGAATGGTGTAGCCGCGATGCGGGACTGCGCCACATCGGACAGCCATTTCTTTGACGTCGAGGGCGCTGACCTCGTCGGCACCTTTCGCGCCATTGCCGGAACAATCAGCCGTTTGCGACTGACACAATGATCATTTCCATGCCATTTCTACGTCAGTTTTTCCGTGATGAAAGTGGCACATCAACGATTGAATTCGTGATCATCGCGCCAGTGTTTTTCATGTTCATGTTCATGGGCATCGAACTGGGCATGGTCATGACGCGTCAGGTGATGCTGGACCGGGCGGTGGATATCAGCGTGCGCGCCCTGCGCCTAGGCAATATCGAGGACCCGAACCTGACCAAGCTGCGGCGCAGCATCTGCGCCTCTACAGCCCTGATCAGGGATTGTGAACAAAACCTGCTGCTGGAATTGCAGCGCGTCAACACGACGACCTGGGATTATCCGACATCCCCACCCGCCTGTATCGACCGCACGGAAGAGATCGCGCCTGTCACGCAGGTCACCGGAGGCGGCAGCAATGATCTGATGATCCTGCGGGCCTGTCTGATCATTGACCCGATCTTTCCGACATCACCATTGGGCCTGCGGCTGCCGCTGGACAAAAGCGGCGGCTATCAGATGTTTTCAATCTCGGCCTTTGTGAACGAGCCGCGCTGATGACAAACCTGATTTCGCGTTTCTGGCACAACGAAGACGGGGTCATCACGGTCGAGGCAGTGATCGCGATCCCTTTTGTCGCGCTGGCTTTTTGTGCCGTCTATGTGTTTTTTGACGCCTACCGGGTCAGCACTGCCAGCCAGAAAGCCGCCTATATCGTGGCGGATAACATTTCGCGTCAGACACAGGCAATCGATGCCCGCTTTATTCTGGGGCTGAACCAGTTGCATGGTATTCTGGCGCGCACCGACGCCGCAACATCAATGCGTGTGTCCAGCATCGGGTTCAACGACCGGACAAATCGCTATGTCGTTATCTGGTCGGGCGATGCCGCACTCGGCCCAAGTTTGAACGATAGCGATGTCAACGCAGGCGCAATCGCGGCGCGTCTGCCGCGCATTAAACAGGGTGAGACGCTTTTGCTGGTTGAAACCAGGGTGGATTATAAGCCGTTGTTCCGCGTCGGCATTGGCGAACGCACCTTCGAGCAGGCGGTTGTGACCCGCCCGCGGTTCGCGCCGCAGGTTGCTTTTGACGCTGGATTGACGATCATTTCACAAAACTGAAATCTACATTGTGCAACCCGGCTGGCATCAAGCGCTATGGGCCGCATTCCTGATTGTCACGGCCGTGCCCCATCCATTGCAAGCGGCCTGCAAATCACCCGGCAGCGGTGCATCGGTGTAAAACCCATCAATCTGCGCAATTGACCCGATCCGTGCTGGCGCGCGCCTGCGAAATTTCGACTGGTCGGCCACCAGATAGCTGCGCCTTGCCTGCCGCAGAATCGCCTGGCTGACCCCGACCTCCTGAATATCGTAATCCAGCATATCGCCATCCTGATCCAGCGCTGAACAGCTGATCACCGCCAGATCGAATTTGAACTGCCCGATTGCCTGTGTCGTGATCGTCCCCACCAACCCGCCGTCGGCCCGGCGCAGCAGGCCGCCGACAACGATCACCTCGCACTGCGGATTATCGACAAGGATATTGGCCACATTCAAATTATTGGTCAGCACCATGATGTCGCGATGGCCCAGCAGGGCCCGCGCCACCGCCTCTGTTGTGGTGCCGATATTCAAGAACAGCGAACAGCCATTGGGAATATCGCGGGCGCAGGCCTGTGCGATGGCAGCTTTGGCCGCTTCGTTCAGGTCGCGCCGGTCATGATAGCCGATATTGGCCACGGTCGAGGGCAGAATCGCACCGCCATGCACACGCTGCAATTTGCCCTGATCGGCCAGTTCGGTCAGATCGCGCCGGATCGTCTGCATAGTCACGTTGAAATGCGCGGCAAGGTCGTCGACACTGACCCGCCCGTCGCGACGGGCGATGGTCTGGATATCGCGCAAGCGTTCTTCCTGTGACATCTGCCCCTGTCCCTGCCCCAATCACGCCGCGGCCCGGCGATGTTCGTTGTGTTAGCAGCTGACAGTCTTGCCAGGAATGTCACGAAGATAAAGCCATTCAATCGCCCGAAATTTCCTCGTGGAAAGAAAAACGAACAAATTTACCGGTTTCGGCCCAGCATAATGGTACTGGCTGTTTCGCAGTGCCGGGCGTCTAAGCGATTGCCCTTGCCGCAGCTTTGCCTGATATTCCTTGCAGTAATGGGGGACCCGGCATGAAACGGATCACAATGACGCTGGATGATGATCTGCTGGCGGCGGTGGATGCGCATATGGATGCATCCGGTGCCACCAACAGGTCTGAGGCGATCCGCGATCTGGTCGCACGCGCGCTGACCCCTGCCGCGCCGGCCGATGCGTCCTGTCTGGGGATTGTCAGCTATACCGTGGCCCCCGACATGCGCGACCTTGCGCGCAAGATCCCGCAGGTCCGGCAGGATAATCACGACCGTTTCACCGCCGCCTTGTCGGTCCCGGTCGATCATTCCACATCTCTCGAAGTCGCGGTGCTGAAAGGATCGGTGGCCGAAGTGGAAACGATTGCCAACGCGCTCTTCCTTGAACGCGGGGTCAGCCATGGCCGTCTGGCGCTGGTTCCTGTGGTGGTCGAGGATGACAGCCATGCCCATGGCAATGGCGCGCCGCATCGCCATGCCCGTGTGGTCAACCGGTTTCAGTAACGCGCGCGTCCAGCCGCCCCGCCGCCAGCGCCGAGGTTGCAACCATCACCGTGGCAACACCCAGCATCAGGGGCAAGCCGCCCGCCTGATAGGTCAGACCCGACAACAGCGTGCCCAACAGACGCCCGGCGGCATTGGCCATATAATAGAACCCGACATCCATTGTGACCCGTTCTGCCTTGCTGAAGGACAGGATGAGATAGGAATGCAGCGCCGAATTGATCGCAAATACCGCGCCAAAAACCAGCAGCCCGACGACCAGCGTCACCGTCAGCCATGTCTGCGGCCCGCCCGATGCCAGCGCCGCCAGAGTCAGCACCGCGGGCACCGCCGCCAGCGCCCAGGCCCATTGCCGCGCCGCCCCGATCAATTCACCGGCAGGCCGTGTGGTGGCGCGCAGCACCTTGGGGGCGGATGCCTGCACCGCGCCGTAAAGAATGATCCAGACCGCCATGAAACTGCCGATCAGGAAAAACGCAGTGCGATTGCCTGCGACTGTGCCATCCGACAGCACGGCATAGAAATAGATCGGGATGCCGACGACAAACCAGATATCGCGCGCACCGAACAGGAAGACACGCGCGGCACTCAACCAGTTGACGTTGTGGGATTTGGAGAAGACTTCGGAAAATTTCGTGCCTTTGCGCCCCTTGGGCAGGCCCGCGGGCATGAACACCAGCACTGCGATCAGGATCACCGCAAGTGCGGCGGCCATCGCCAGCACCGCGCCGACAAATCCGATCGTGGCCAGCAGCGCCGCACCCAGCAGAAAGCCCAGCCCCTTGACCGCATTCTTGGACCCGGTCAGCAAGGCGACCCAGCGGAACAGCCCCGCCTGCCCGTCCGGTGCCAGCAGTTTGACGGCGGATTTTGATGCCATCTTGGCCAGATCCTTGGCCACGCCGCTTGCCCCTTGGACCAGCATCACAAACACGACCGAGGCCCCGATTGCCCAGGCTGGATCAAGCTGCGCCAGCGCCAGCAAAGCCACGACCTGCAAGCCCAGACCTGCGTATAGGGTAAAGGTCAGGCCAAACCGCGCCGCGATCCACCCGGCGGACAGGTTTGTGACGATGCCCGCGACTTCGTACAGCACAAACAGATAGGCCAGTTGCACCGGCGAAAACCCCAGCGTGTGGAAATGCAGCAGCACCAGCATCCGCAACGCGCCATCGGTCAGCATGAAGGCCCAATAAGACGCGGTGACGGCGATATAGGCGCTTAATCCCTCGGGCTTGGCGGCAGCAGTCACAGCGACGCCCCGACCATCAGCGCGACATCAACCAGCCGGTGGGCATAGCCCATTTCATTATCGTACCAGACATAAAGCTTTACCTGTGTGCCATTCACCACCATGGTCGATGGCGCATCGACAATCCCTGACCGCGTGTCATTGGTGTAATCGGCAGATACCAGCGGGCGTTCCTCATAGCCCAGGATGCCTTGCAGCGGGCCATCGGCGGCGGCTTTCAGCAGGGTATTGACCTCTTCCACCGTGGTTTCGCGCGCAACCTCGAACACGCAATCGGTCAGTGATCCGTTCAGCAATGGCACCCGCACCGCATGGCCGTTCAGCTTGCCGGTCAGTTCGGGATAAATCAGCGTGATCGCCGTGGCGCTGCCGGTGGTTGTCGGGATCAGCGAATTCAGCGCCGATCGCGCGCGGCGCAGATCCTTGGCCGGGCGGTCCACGATGGTCTGGGTATTGGTGACATTGTGGATCGTGGTGATCGATCCGTGCCTGATCCCGATCCCTTCCAGAATGACCTTGACCACCGGGGCCAGACAATTGGTGGTGCAGGAGGCGGCGGTGATGATCTGATGTGTCGCAGGATCATAGGCGTCGTTATTCACGCCATAGACGATGTTCGCGGTCGGCCCGTCCTTGACCGGGGCAGAGACGACGACCTTTTTCACGCCAGCGGCGAAATAGGGGGCCAGTTTGGCCTCCGTCTTGAACACGCCGGTGCAGTCAATGACCACATCAACGCCGTCCAGCGGCAGTGCGGCGATATCCTTGGTGCCGATAAAGGGCAGCCGCGTGCCATTGATCGTCACGCTGTCGGCATCATGGGCGAAATCAGCATCCCAGTGCCCATGCACCGTATCAAATTCCAGCAGATGCGCGTGCATCGCCGGATCACCCACGCCATCATTGATCCACGCAATCTTCGCGCCTTTTTCCAGCAGTGGTTTCAGCGCCAGTTTGCCGATCCGCCCAAGGCCGTTGATGGCGTAAGTGGTCATTGAGTGGTTTCCTCTTTGTTGCGGCCAATATCATCCACCGCTTTTTGCAGTGACATCCGGTCCAGACTGGCCAGCGGCAAGGCCGTGAACAGCTTGATCCGGTTATGCAGCGCACCGTAAGCCCGCTGAAACGCGAGGCTTTTTTCAGCATCTGTCCCGGTCGCCTTGACCGGGTCCGGCATCCCCCAATGCGCGCTGACCGGCTGGCCGGACCATGCCGGGCATTCCTCATTCGCGGCTTGGTCGCAGACGGTGAAAACGAAATCAAAGGCGGGCGCATCGGGGCCGGTAAACACGCTGACGTTTTTCGATTCCAGCACGGATATGTCATGACCTTTCTGGCGCAACACGTCGAGCGCGAAAGGGTTCAGTTCCGATCGCGGCACAGTGCCTGCGGAATAGGCGGCAAAGCGATCCCCGGCTTCCTTGCGCAGGATCGATTCAGCAAAGATCGACCGGGCGGAATTGCCGGTGCAGATGAACAGCACATTATAGACGGTCTGGGTCATGGCATTATGTCCAAGGGGCGCGGGTGCGCAAAGGTCGGGCCTGCCCCGACAGCAATCATTGTAAAGGTCCTGAAAGGTGGCGTTCACCGCATCCATAGCGATGCTGTATTGCAGTGATGTGGCAATCCGGTGCTGCGTCACCAGCCCTGCCTGCGTCAAGGCGGACAGATAGGCCGACAGGGTGGATGCTTTGATATCCAGCGCCTGCGCCAGTTCCCCTGCAGGCACCTGGTCAGGGTAGCGCCGCATCAGCAAACGGAACACGGCCAGCCGCTGCGGATGGCCAAGGGTCGTCAGACGTGTGGTGATATCAGTTTCCATATTTCACGAATATACGAAATACAGATTCGGACAATCGCGTTTTCGGTACTTTACAGAAACTTCATATGCGGGTCAGAACACCCGCCGCCCCGCTGCATAGCTTTGCTGCACCATCGCGATATCGTCGATCATGGCAAAGCTGACCAAATCAGCGCGCTGACCGATGGCCAACTGCCCCCGGTCGGTCAGCCCTGCCGCCTGCGCCGGGGCGCTGGTCACCGTGGCGATCCCGCGCGGCAGGTCATCCCAGATCAGACCCAGTCGCACCGCTGCCAGCAGCAAAGCGGCAGGCACATAATCAGAGGACAGAATATCCAGCCGGTCCGCCTGCGCCAGATCCGCCGCCGCCACATTGCCCGAATGCGACCCGCCCCGGATCAGATTCGGCGCGCCCATGATCACCGCGATATCGCTGGCATGGCAGGCGTCAGCGGCTTCCATTGTGGTCGGAAACTCCGCCAACCGTACGCCATGGGCATGGCTGGTAGCCACCTGTTCCGGCGTCGTATCATCATGGCTGGCCAGCACCGCGCCCAGCCTTTGCGCCGCCGCGACCGTCGCGGCCTCATGCGCGTCGCCCAGTTGGGCCTGCAGACCATAGAGAAAATCAATATAGCCACGAAAATCCTCGGCGCTCATGTTTCTTTTGCCGCGCACATAGGCCTCGAACTTGGCGACATCCGCAAATTGCCGCTGCCCCGGCGTATGATCCATGATCGAGATGATGCCGATCCTGTCATCTGTGCTGAATTCATCCAGCTCCTCGGCCAGCGTCTGTGAACAGATCTCGGCCCGCAGATGCAGGTGGTGGCTGATCCGCAGCGCGCCTGCCGCACGCATCGTGATGATCTCATCGGCCATCTGGCGCGCATATTTGGCATAGCCCTTGTCGCCATCCAGCGTGATCGACCCGACCCGCACCGCATCAAACACCGTGGTGATCCCGCAGCCTGCCAGCTCCCGGTCATGCGCCATGATCGCGGCGCGGTACGGCCAATCGACCTTGGGCCGGGGCGACAGATGCCGTTCAAGGTTGTCCGTATGCAATTCCACCAGACCGGGGGCCAGATAATCGCCGCCCAGATCGACCGCACCGACAGGCACGGTGGACCCAGTGCCGATATCGGTGATGATCCCGTCCGTGATCTGCAATGATCCGGTGATCACCTCATCGCCAAGGATCAGGCGGGCGTTGGCAAGAATAATCTGGTCTGTCATGTCAGTGTCACGATGCTTTGGCTAAAGGTGGCGTTATGTTTAAGAGATATGCAGTTTTCTACACACCAAAGGGCGCGCTGGCCGATGTCGGCGCGGCATGGCTGGGGTGGGACAGTGTCACCGGACAGGCGGTGCCGCATCCGGATGTGCCGGGGGTCGATGTCGCCGCCGTGACGGCAACCCCGCGCAAATATGGGATACACGGCACGTTGAAAGCGCCGTTCCGGCTGTTCGCCGACAGCAGTCCCGCCGAGCTGCAAAGGGCGGTTGCAGAATTTGCCAAGCGTCACACGGCCGTCGATATCGGGCGTTTGCAATTGGCGCATCACCACGGCTTTGTCGCTTTGCGACCTGCGGGTGACCCGCCTGCCCTGCGCGATCTGGCGGCGGCGATTGTCACCGCGCTGGACAACCACCGCGCCCCCCTGACCGAGGCCGATATCGTCCGCCGGCGCAAGGCAACGCTGACCCCACAGCAAGACCAGCAGATGCTGGACTGGGGCTATCCCTATATTTTTGACGATTTCCATTTCCACCTGACGCTGAGCGGGCATTTGCCCGGCGCAACGGGCGCGCAGGTCGTCAGCGCGCTGCAACCGATGCTGGACCCGATCATCGCTGATCCGTGGGTGATCGACGCCGTGACCTTGATGGGCGAAGATGCAGCGGGCATGTTCCATCAGATCCATCGCTATCCTTTGACCGGATAAAGCAGTTTCAGGATGCGCTGCACGGTCATATCCAAATAACCGGAATTGTCGATGTTTGTAGCAATGATGCCATCCGGCAGCGCATAATCAGCCCGGTCCAGCCTGCGCGCGATATCATCGGCGGTTTCGCGACCCCGCGCTGCAAGGCGTTGTGCCAGCACGTCGCGTTCCGCCGTCAGCTGGATCACCATGAACGGATCGAACTGCGCCTTGGCCGCAGGCAAGGCGGCGCGCGACAAGTTCGCCAGCATGTCACGGCCCGCCGCCAGATCATCCGCCACCGTCGCGGGAATGGCGTAGTGCAAACCATGCGCGGGCCATGTCAGGGCAAAATCGCCCCTGGCCGCGCGGGTATGGAATTCATCCGCCGTGACCCCCTCAAAATCCTCGCCCCCCGCATCGCCGGGCCGGGTGATCACCCGGCGCACCAGCGCCAGACGCGGATCACGGGCGGCAAGTGCCTCCATCACTGAATCCTTGCCGACACCGGACGGGCCAACGATGGCGATAAACCGCCCCCTCATGCCGCCAGACCGGGGGTAAAGCGGGTGACATCGACCTGTCTGTCGCAGATGTCATCGCGCGCGGCATGGTCATGGAAAATCCCGATGATCGCAGCGCCCCGCGCCTTGGCCTCTTTGATCATGCCCAGCACCACGGCGCGGTTCGTCGGGTCAAGGCTGGCGGTGGGTTCATCCAGCAACAGCGCGGGATAGGCAAAGGCAAAGCCGCGCGCGATATTGACGCGTTGCTGTTCACCGCCCGAAAAGGTCGTGGGGCTCAGACCCCAGAGCCGTTCGGGGATATTCAGCCGCGCCAGTAGTTCCGCCGCCTGTGCGCGGGCCTGTTCCTGCCCGGTGCCGGTCAGCAGCAGGGGTTCGGCGACGACATCCAGCGTCGGCACCCGTGGCACGACGCGCAGGAACTGGCTGACATAGCCCAAAGTGCGGCGGCGCAGGGCGATCACCTCGCGCGGGGCGGCTTGTGCGACATCGACGTCGCCGACCATGATCCGGCCCGCGGCGGTCAGGTAATTGCCATAGATCATCCGCATCAGCGTGGATTTGCCAGCCCCCGAGGCACCGACCAAGGCGACACATTCGCCCTTGGCCACATGCAGGCTCGCCCCTGCCATCACCGGGATCGTGGTGCCGCCCTGATTATGCAGGACGAAATTCTTGGATACATTTTCAACAGAAATCATTTCACACCTGCAAGACAGAGGACACAAGAAGCTGGGTATAGCCATGCTGCGGATCGTCCAGCACCTGATCGGTCAGCCCGGTTTCGACCACATGGCCATCTTTCATCACCATCAGCCGGTCGGCAAGCAGCCGCACGACGGCCAGATCATGAGTAACGATGATGGCGCTCAGGCCCATATCACGCACCAGCCCACGCAACAGGTCCAGCAACCGCGCCTGCACCGAGACATCAAGGCCGCCAGTCGGTTCATCCATGAACACCAGCCGCGGCCCGGTGACCAGATTGCGCGCGATCTGCAACCGTTGCTGCATCCCGCCGGAAAAGGCGGTGGGGCGGTCGTCTATCCGGTCGGCGGTAATCTCGACCCGGCCAAGCCAGTCGATCGCGCTGCTGCGGATATCGCCGTAATGGCGCGCATTCACCGCCATCAGCCGTTCGCCGACATTGCCGCCTGCGCTGACATTCATCCGCAGCCCGTCGCGGGCATGTTGATGGACAAAGGCCCAATCGGTGCGGCCCAGCATCCGGCGTTCGGGTTCGGACATGGTGACCGTGTCGCGCAAACCGTCTGTGCGTGTGTCGAACCTGACAGCGCCGCGATCAGGCGGCAGATGACCGGCGAGGCAATTCAGCAAGGTGGATTTGCCCGATCCGCTTTCGCCGACGATGCCCATGACCTCGCCGGGGTAAAGATCGAAACTGACATCGGTGCAGCCAATCCGGGCACCGTAGAATTTGGCAAGGTTCTCAACCTGTAACAGGGGCGTCATCCGGCATCCTCCACTCGGGTTGCGCAATAATCGGTGTCGGAACAGATGAACATCCGCCCGCCTGCGTCATCGGTGATCAGCTCATCCAGATAGCTGGTGGTAGATCCGCAGATGGCGCAACAATGATCCGCCTTGCTGGGCTGAAACGGGTAGTCGTCGAAATCAAGGCTGACGACCTTCGTATAGGGCGGCAGTGCGTAAATCCGTTGCTCCCGGCCCGCCCCGAACAATTGGATCGCAGCCATTTCAAGTTTCGGATTATCGAATTTAGGGATTGGCGAAGGGTCCATCACATAGCGCCCCTCGATCTTGACCGGATAGGCATAGGCGGTCGCGATGGCACCGTGCTGGCTGATATCCTCGTAGAGTTTTACATGCATCAGGCCGTAATCCTCAAGCGCATGCATCTTGCGGGTTTCCACCTCGGAGGGTTCGAGAAATCGCAAAGGTTCCGGGATCGGGACCTGATATACGATGATCTGATCCGCGCGCAAAGCCTGTTCGGGAATGCGGTGGCGGGTCTGGATCACGCTGGCCTCGGTGGTTTTCTCGGTCACGGCGACGCCGGCGGTGCGCTGGAAAAACCGCCGGATCGACACGGCGTTGGTGGTGTCATCCGCGCCCTGATCTATGACTTTCAGCGTGTCATCCGGCGTCAGCACGGCGGCAGAGACCTGCACCCCGCCGGTGCCCCAGCCGTAGGGCATCGGCATTTCGCGGCTGGCGAAGGGCACCTGATAGCCGGGGATCGCCAGCCCTTTCAGGATCGCGCGGCGGATCATCCGTTTGGTCTGTTCATCCAGATAGGCGAAATTATACTCGGTCATTCTGCGGCCTCCTGCATCGCCACCTGCGCGTCACGGCGGAGTTTGCGGATCAGTTCCAGTTCGGACTGGAAATCCACATAATGTGGCAATTTGATATGTTCCAAGAATCCGGTCGCCTGAATGTTGTCACAATGATAAAGCACGAATTCCTCATCCTGCGCGGGCGCGCCTATGTCATCCTCGCCCAGTTCTTTCCAGCGCAGGGCGCGGTCGACCAAGGCCATGGAAATCGCCTTGCGTTCGGTCATGCCGAAGACGAGGCCATAACCCCGCGTGAATTGCGGCGGCTGGGTTTTGGAGCCCTGGAATTGGTTGACGGTTTCACATTCGGTCAGAGTGATTTCGCCGATCTCGATCGCGAAGCCGAGTTCGGGGATCTCCATTTCAACGGCCACTGTCCCGATCCGCAGTTCGGCGACAAAGGCGTGGTTGCGGGCATAGCCGCGCTGGGTGGAATAGGCCATGCCGAGGGTGAAACCTTCATCCGCGCGCGTCAGGGCTTGCAAGCGCAAGGCGCGGGATGCTGGCAGTTCCAGCGGCGCGCGGGTCAGGTCGGCGGGTGTCTCTTCGCCCGCCGGTTCCGGCTGGATCAGGTTTTCGCGGTCCAGAAAGCCCATGATATGCGGCGTCGGGCCTTGCAGGGGGGCGGCCTCTGCCACCTGCCCCGCCTCGCCATCGGCGGCGAGTTTAAAATCCAGCAGGCGATGCGTATAGTCAAAAGTCGGCCCCAGCACCTGCCCGCCCGGCGCGTCTTTGAACGTGGCGGACACGCGGCGGTCGCAGGCCATATTGGCGGTATCCACCGGCAGTGACCCACCAAAACGCGGCAAGGTGGTGCGATAGGCGCGGATCAGAAAGATCGCCTCGATCAGATCACCGCGCGCTTGTTTGATCGCAAGTGCGGCAAGGTCGGGGTCGTAAAGTGACCCTTCGGCCATCACCCGGTTGACCGCCAGCGCCAGTTGTTCGCGGATCTGGTCGGTGGTGAATTCCGGGACGGCGAGATTACCGCGCCGTTCCTCGGCCAGCCAGGCATGGGCATTGTCGATGGCGCGTTCGCCACCTTTGACGGCAACATACATCAGCCGATCCTCGTGCTGCGCGGCAAGGCGGCCAAGCGGTCGCCGCAGGTAAAGATGAAATCAAGGCCCAGCGGGAACAGGGCATTGTTGCGCTGGAAGGCGGCAGTTTCCGGTAAGGATAATTGCGCCTGATCCTTGATCCCGGGACCACGCAAGACAGCACCTTGATCCGTCAGCGCGTGCAGTTCGACGATCAATGTGGCAGAGCGGTCGGGATATTCCGCCGTGCCAAGTGCAAAGTCATCCAGCGGCAGGTCATCCCAAATCCCCAGCGCGAAACGCGCCTGATCGGCGCTGACCAAAGGCGCGCCGCAGTGAAAGGTGATCCAGTCGCGCAAACCGGGGCTGTCGATACTGGCCCCCAGAAACAGCGGCGTTTCGGGGTCACAGAGCGTCAGCAAAGCCACCCCGGCGGCGACCGACACAGGCGCTGGCGGCATGGCCCCCGCGACTTGCCAGATCGTGCCGGGCTGTGCGGTCGCGTTCATGATCGCGCGAAAGGCTTGGGCCGACTCCTGCGGCGGGCTGCCGAAACCACCGTCGAGCGTTTGGGCATCCATCAATCTTCTCCCCGGACCATCGTGAAAAAATCAACCTTGGTGGCAGCGGCTTTGGCGGCGCGCGTGGCTTTGCGGCGCGTGACGGTGTCACGCAATGGCGTCAATACGGCGCGATCCACCAGCGCGGCAGCATCTGTCTGCATCAAAGCATCGACAAGGGCAGCTTGCAGCGCGTGATCCTTGCAGCGCCCTTGGACATAGCCATGCCCAACCACGCCACCCGCCAGTTGAATGCTGGCGCGCGTCACCGTCATTTCGCCCAGATTGAAGGCAGCGCCGACAGCCCCTGCCCGGCCCCGCACCATCACCGCCCCGATTTCCGGTGCGCGCAAGACTTTGTGCGCGGGCACCTGACCAAAGCCATGCCACAACGCCGCCAGATCAGCAGCGGGCGCTTTCGCCAGCAGGCCAAGCCAGGCCTTGCGGGCGGTTTCAGTTTCTTCCGTCATCTGCATCTAGACACCTGTCGTGCTATACTATACAACTAGACAAATCATAAACGACCAGCCGTGCCGTGCCAATCCCTGCAAGTGTGAAGTTTCCATGACATGACCCGCACCCCGATCTGGAAAGCCATCGCCGATGCGGTCCGCGACGAAATCGGCGACCATATCCACCGCCCCGGCGACAAACTGCCAACCGAGGCGGCGCTGGCGACCCGCTTTGGTGTCAACCGCCATACCGTGCGACAGGCGCTGGCCGCATTAGCAGAGGAAGGGCTGGTGCGCCCACGGCGCGGCGCAGGCGTGTTCGTGACCGCGACACCAACGGATTACCCGATCGGCCCGCGCGTCCGGTTTCACCAGAATCTGCGCGCCGCTGGCCGCAGCCCGGCCAAGCAATTGCTGGCGCTGGACACCCGCGCCGCCAGCAGCGCGGAACGCAGCGCCTTGCAGATCGCGGATGAGCCGGTCCATGTCTATGAGGGATTATCGCTGTCTGACGGACAAGTGATCGCGCTGTTTCGGTCTGTCTTTCCGGCGGCACGGTTTCCCGATCTGCCCGATCATCTGCGCGCGGACCCATCCGTCACCGCCGCCTTGCGCGCCAGCGGTGTGGCTGATTACACCCGCGCCAGCACGCGGATCACTGCAAAACTGGCCAGCGCGACGCAGGCTTTGCATCTGCAAATCGACGAAGGCGCGCCGATCCTGCGCACCAGTAGCGTCAATGTGGATAATGACGGCCTGCCGGTCGAGGCCGGACTGACATGGTTCGCCGGGGATAAAGTCACTCTGACGTTGATCGATGAATGAAACGTCACAACCGTGACACAGAGACAGGATAAAGTGGCAAAAACCTATCAGATTGAGCAGATCACATGACACGCAGGCATAAGCTGCGCCTTGTCGGCGCAGAGATACTTACCGACGGGACATTAGCGCAAGGCGATCTTTGGATCACTGGTCCGCTGATTTCAGATCAGCCCGGCGCTGGCCAGCATGTTGATCTGTCTGGTTATCTGGTGCTGCCCGGGATTATCGACCTGCATGGCGATGCCTTTGAACGGCATCTTGCACCGCGTCCCTCTGCCCCGTTTCCGGCCAAGATCGGGTTGCAATCGGTGGATCGTGATGCGGCCTCCTGCGGGGTCACCACGGCCTGGATGGCGCAAAGCTGGTCATGGGAAGGCGGGTCGCGCGGCCCGGATTTTGCCTTGCAATTCATGCGCGATCTGGCCGCTTACCGGCCCCGCGCGCTGACCGATCTGCGAATACAGCTGCGCTGCGAAACCTATACGGTGGATAGTGCGGATCAGCTGATAGATGCAGTGCGCAGCCATGGTATTGATTACGTGATCTTCAACGATCACCTGGGCGAGGCTCTGGACATGATCAAGACCGACCCTGAACATCTGTCGGTCTGGGGCAAACGTGGCGGGCGCGATCTGGCGGGATTCATCCGGCACCTGCATGAGACCAAGGCGCTCGCCCCGCGCGTACCGCGCTATCTGTGCAATCTGGCCGCAGCGTTTGACGAACTTGGCGTGACATACGGCAGCCATGATGACCATGACGCTGCCACCCGCGATTACTACGGCATGATCGGCGCGCGGGTCTGCGAATTTCCGACCCGGCATGCGCCCGCGAGCGTGGCCAAGGCCAATGGCGATCCGGTACTGTTGGGCGCGCCCAATGTCGTGCGCGGCGGGTCGCAAGCAGGCAATATCGCCGCGAACGATCTGATCCGGGCCGGGCTGTGCGATGCTCTGGTGTCGGATTATCATTACCCGTCGCTGGCAAATGCCGCCTTTACGCTGACTGACAAAGGCATCCTGCCTTTTGCCAAGGCGTGGGACATGGTGTCCAGCAATCCGGCCCGGATCATGGGGCTGGCCGACCGTGGTGTGATCGCCCCCGGCAAACGCGCCGATCTGGTGATCTGCAATGCGCAGACCCGCGAGATCGAGGGCACTTTGGCCGCAGGCCGCTGGTCGCATCTGTGCGGTGATCTGGCCGACCGGGTCAGCGGTGGCGCTGCGCGCATGGCCCATGCGGCAGAGTGATCAGGCGTAACGGTCGAGGAAGTCTTCGGCGCTGAGGCGGCGGAAATCATCCAAGGCCGCGCGCAGCCTGTCATGTGGCCAGTCCCACCAGGCCAGATCTAGCATCCGCGTGGCGATATTGTCGCTGAACCGCGCGCGCAACGGCACGGCGGGGATACCGGCGACGATCATATAGGGCGCGACATCCTTGGTCACGATGGCACCGCCTGCGACGACAGCGCCATGCCCGATTGTCACCTCTGGCCGGACCTGCGCACCATGCCCCAGCCAGGTATCATGACCGATCACCGTGCGGCGTGACCGGCGGTGCGCGAACCAATCGGCATCGTCAGCCGCATCGTCAAAGTAATCCGCTGAGCGATAGTGAAAGTGATGCAGGCTGGCTTTGTCCATCGGGTGATCGGTTGCGCCGATCCGCACGAAGGCGGCGATATTGGCAAATTTTCCCACGGTGGTATTGGCAATGTCGGCGAAACGGTCGCAATAGGAATAATCGCCAATCTCGCTATAGGCGATCCTGCTGCCCTGCCCGATTTCGACATAGCGGCCGAACTGGGCATGGGTAACCGAACAATCCGGATGGATGATGGGCGCATCAGCGGACAACCTTGCCATCAATGCCCGCCATCGTCGCCCTTGATCAGCTTGCGGCGCAGCCAGCCCGAGATTGTATCCATCACCATCACCATGATCAGGATCAGGACGATATAATAGGTCACCTTTTCCCAATCGTTCTGGGTCTGGATCGCCTGTGTCAGGAACAGACCAATGCCGCCGCCAGTGATCGCGCCGATGATTGTGGCGCTGCGGGTGTTGGATTCAAAGTAATACAGAATCTGCGACAACAGCACCGGTGTCACCTGTGGGATCACCCCAAAACGATAACGCTGCACCGGGCGCGCGCCGGTGGATTCCAGCCCTTCGATCTGTTTTTCATCAACGTTTTCCAGAGCCTCGGAAAAGCTTTTGCCGAAACTGCCGGTATCAGTGACAAGGATCGCCAGCGCGCCGGTCAATGGGCCGGGGCCAAAGGCGCGGCTCAGAATGATCGTCCAGATCAACCCGTCCACACCGCGCACGAAATCGAACACCCGGCGCACGGCAAAGCGCAACGCGACAACAGGCGCGAAATTCTTGGCTGCCAGAAAGGCCAGCGGCAAGGCAATGATCGCAGCCCCAAAAGTGCCCAGGAAAGCCATCAGAACGGTCTCCCACAGGGCCCATGCCACATCTGAATGCCGCCACAACCCGTTGTTCCAGAAATCCTGCCAGGCACCCACGATATTGCTACGGTTCGCATCCAGTTGCGGGCCAGCCAGCAACTGAAAGAAACCGACATCGTGATAGGGGCTGGCAAGCGTGAACCAGAACATCTCCCAACCAAAGGAATAACGGAAAATCTCGGCCTTGGAACGGGTATAGGTCAGACGCCCTGCCTCTGTCGTAATCGCCACGCGGGTATCGGATGCATTGACCCAGTCAGGCGCAGGATCGGGCAGATTTGTGACCACCACATCATCGATCAGTTGCAGCGTGATCGTCGGGAAATCAGGCATGTCATAGGTGACCAGATTGTCATCCAGATAGGTCACGACATGACCGTCGCCCAGATCAACCACCATATTGCTGCCTTCGACCGTCACCCAATCAGGATAGGTACCGTCGGCATAGGTGCCTGCCCGCGCCCCTTCGATCGCAAAGGCCAGATCGCCAGAACGGTTGTCGCGGCTGACATGGGTTTTGTAGCTATAGCTATCGGCAACAAGCGCCCGGGCATTGTCCATACGCGCACGTTCAACCAGACCGGCAAAGTTGAAGCTGATGAAAATATAGACCAGATAGACAAAAATCACGGCAGGCACGGCCAGGGCCACGAATTTCTTGCGGCCAAAGATCTTGACCGTCTGGTCGCGCAGATCGCCGTCAGTGCTGAGCATGGTCATACTTGGTTCCCCTTGACCAGTTTGTTGCGGTAGTGGCTGGAAAGCTGGTCGAAAAAGACGATGGTCAGAAACAGCAGCACGAAAATCGCAGCGGCGAGATCGAAACGCCCGGTGCCGAATGTCATGGCATTGCGCAATTCATAACCAATGCCGCCAGCACCAACAAAGCCAAGGATCGCCGAGGCGCGGATGTTGATCTCGAACCGCATCAGCGTGTAGCTGAGGTAGTTCGGCGCGACCTGCGGGATCACGCCCAGCAGCATCCGCTGTGACCAGTTGGCACCCACAGAGGCCAATCCTTCGACAGGTTTCAGATCAGCGTTTTCGGCAACTTCAGAGAATAACTTGCCCAGCGCACCGGCCGTATGAATAGCGATGGCAATCATCGCCGGGATCGGCCCACCGCCAAGGATAAAGATCAGCACCAGCGCGATGACGATTTCGGGGAAGGCACGCATGATATCCATGATCCGGCGAAAGACCGGGATCATACGCGGCCATTTCGCCAGCCCACGTGTCGACAACAGTGACAACACCAGCCCCAGAAAGGCACCGACCAGCGTCGAAACTGCGGCGATATTGATCGTTTCCAGCAGCGCGGGAAAGAAATTCACCAGATTTGCAGGCATCCGGTCGATCTTTTCCCAGGCTTCGCGGACGACACCGGCGGGAAAGTCAAAGACCTGCGATATCCCGGACCAGAAGCCGCCCGCGCTGCGCGCATCGACGGTCTGAAAACCGGTCACCATCAACAGCACGAAGATTGCCAACAGGATGCCGCCATAGGCGCGTTTGCGGCGGGTCATCGCCATGTAATTGTCACGCGTGGTTTGCGTGTTCATTGATCCTGATGCGGATAAATCTGCCATGGGCCTGCCCTGTCACAAAAAATGCGGGCCCGGCTGTTGCCGGACCCGCGATAGGTAGTGGAAACCTTAGTTATCGATCTGTGTGCGGCGCACAGCGATAATCGTTTCATAGGCGTCATGACCGATTGGTGTAAAACCAGCAGTTTCACCGGCAGCAACGCCATACGCACAGGCTTCATCGACTTCATGAAGATTTTCAGTCAGTTCAATCATCGTCGCTTTGACGTCGTCCGGCAGGGCCTGACGCAGGACGATTGGACCTTCGGGGATCGGCTTGGACTGCCAGATTTCGACCAGATCGTTCATGTCGACCAGACCGCTGTCCACGGCGCGGCGCAGTGCGCCGGAATTATAGCCATCTTCCCAGTCACCCAGGCCATCCGCCCAGGTCACACCAGCGTCGATGTCGCCATTTGCAACGGCAACGATTGTCTGCTCATGTCCGCCGGTGAAGACGACGTCAGAGAAGTATTCACCGGGTTCCATCGAGAAACCTTCTTCGGGGATTTCAACCAGCGGGATCAGATAGCCAGAAGTCGAGTTGGGATCACCGAAAGCAAAGACTTTGCCTTCCATATCTTCAAGCGAAGCGATGCCGCTGTCAGCGCGGGCAAAACCGATCGAATGATAGGTGAAAGACCCATCAAGATTGGTCTTGACCAACACTGGTTCGACCGCATCGGGATCTTCCACGTAGACCGCCGCATAAGCAGAGGCACCCAACCACGCCATATCCAGCGTGCCGCCAATCAGCCCCTGAATAACGCCGTTATAATCGGCAGCAGTGAACAGACGTGTGGGAACACCCAATGCGTCTTCGGTGTACACGCGGAAACATTCGTTCGAGGCCAGACGGTCCTGCGCGTTTTCGCCGCCCAGCAGGCCGATGCGGAATTCGGTGATGCTGTCCTGCGCAAAAGCAGGCGCCACCAGGGCAGTCGTCATCAAGGCAGTCGCGATGATCTTTTTCATATCAGTCTCTCTTGGTTGAATGCACCCCGCGAGGGGCACGGGGGAAAGGGGTCAAAGCGCGGTGGCTTTTTCCATCATTGCGGCAGCTGCAGCGCTTTGCTCGATCTGGGTCGAGGTCATGCTTTCCGAAAAGCTGCCATCAGCACCGTAAATGTCGCGGGCGACACCGGTTGTCAGTTGCCCGGGCGTACCGTCAAACACGATCCGCCCGTCACGCATGCCGATCACGCGGTCGCAATAGCGCCGCGCGGTATCCAGCGTGTGCAGGTTGGCGATCACCATGCGCCCGTCTTCTTCGTGGATGTCGCGCAGGGCCTGCATGACCACTTGCGCATTCATCGGGTCGAGCGAGGCGATAGGTTCATCCGCCAGAATGATCCGTGGGTCCTGCATCAGGGCACGCGCAATCGCGACGCGCTGTTGCTGGCCACCGGACAAGGCCTCTGCCCGTTTCGGCGCATGCGCTGCCATGCCAAGCCGGTCGAGGATATCGATGGCACGGTGGATGTCTTCGTTCGGATACAGGTTGAACATCGTGGCAAAGGTAGATTGCCGGTTCAGCGTGCCATGCAGCACGTTGGACACAACATCCATCCGTGGCACCAGATTAAATTGCTGAAAGATCATCGCGCATTGCGACTGCCAGCTGCGCTTTGCGGCACCGCGCAACGCGGTCACATCAAGCCCGTCAAAGGTGATTTTGCCCGAGGTCGAATCCGACAACCGGTTCAGGATCCGCAGCAGCGTGGACTTGCCCGCGCCAGACCGCCCGATAATGCCGATCATCATCGGCTTGTCCACGGTGAAACAGGCGGCATTGACCGCTGTATTTGCACCGAAAGTCTTTGTCACTTTATCAAATGTCAGCATGATCAGCCCTCTTGTCAGGGCGATCACTAGGCCGTGTACGTGTCACATTTGTGTATGCTGCACGAAGATTTTGTAACGGACGTTAAGCCCGGTCCAGCGCCCAGTTTGCCATGGTCGGCACCAGCGCATCCACCAGTGCCTGAAACCCTGCCACAATCGTTGCAGGGCTGTCATTGGGCACCTGCACGGACTGGCTGAACCTGCGGGTGCCGATCACCCGTTGGTCGCGGTCATCCAGCACCGTCAGCGTGATATCAATCGTGGCGGTCAAGCTGCCATCTGCCCCGACAGTGACGTCAAAGGCGTCGATCCGCGTCAGCAGCGCCGAATCCGGCACCGGCCCGCCATCGCTGCGCCCGACATAGCCGATCCGCCCGGTGGCCGAGATGCTGCGCACCAGCAAGCTCTGCACCACGCGCGGCAACTCGTCAGTCCAGCGCGCCTGTGGCAGATAGGTGATCGCAACGGCATTGGGGCGGATCATGATCCGGTCGGTGCTGAGTGGTGCGGGCGCATCGGGCAAAGCCAGCAACAAGGTGCGGCTTGTCTGCCGCCCGGATGTGCTGCCTACACGCGGGATCAGGTCATAGGTATCCAGCGGCGATGCGGCTGAATTCAGCGCGGAAACAGCACCGCAGCCGCCAAGGGCAGCAGCAGCCCCCAGCAGGGCGACACGGCGGGTCAGATGGGCGGGGGTCATGATGTTATCTCCGGTATTCGGGAACGCGGTTGTCTAGGATAAACCCAGTCGGGTCGCTTTCGATCCGGCGCGCAAGGTTATTCAGCGTCGCAACCAGACCGCGCGCCTCTGTGCCAAAGCGGGTCAGTTCGGGTAGCCCGGTCGTTGTAAAGGCACTGATGCCGGGACTTGATTGTGCAATCGCGGCCTGCACCTGCACCACTACCTCATCCGCGCGCGCGATCAGGGCACGCAGATCGGCAGCAATGGCGGGGACATCATCAGTGACATCTTCAACCGCAAGGCTGATGCGGCTGGCGGCGGTACGCAGATCCTCCAGCACCGGACCGATATCTTCCTGCAGGACTTCATTGGCACTGTCGAACGTATCCTGCGCCGATCCCAACGCGCCATCGACCACGACAAGCGTCGTGTTCAGCGCGGCCAGCGAAGTCTGCGCCTGCGCCATCAGATCCGTGGCGGCAGTGATCGCAATCTGTGCATCATCCGCCATCGGATTCAGCCGTGCGGTAAAGCCTGTGACATCGGCAGCGACATCTTCGACCGCGACAGAGGCCGTGTTCACTGCCCGGCGGACATCAGCGACGATCAGCGGCAGGTCAGTGTTCACCACCGTTTCGACCGTCGCAATCGCGCCGCGCATTTCAGATATCAACAGGGTGCCATCGCCCTCGACCATTTCTTCGATACTTTCAGAGGCCGTGGTCACCGCATCAAAGGCGATATTCGCCTCTTCCAATGTGGTTTCCAGTTCGACCAGCCGCGCGTTCAGCAGGGTCGCCGTTTCGCCGAAACCGTCCAGCGTATCGCTGGCACGGCTGCTGATATCCCCCACGGCGACGGCGATCTGTGTCAGCACGGCGGGGATCTGATCACGCATCAGGACTTCGGCCAGTGCAAAGGTACCCTCGAACCGTTCCAGCGCCGGGGCCATCGTATTCAGCACCACATCGGCAGAGATAAACGCCTGCTGCACAGCAACCAGCGCGCTGTCGGTGCTGCGCAGAGTGGTTTCAACCCCTTCGCCGATGCTTTCCAGCCGGTCAGTGAACAAGGTGATCTGCGCGGTTGCATCACGCACTGTGCCGCTGATGTCGGAAAAATCGCTCAGCGCCTGATCAAGCTGGCCAGATGTGCGCGCCAGATTGGACAGGATATCATTCACCAGCGCCTGATTTTCCGGCCCGGTGATGACCTGCGCCTGCTGCAGCAATTGCTTGGCCTCGGCCAGAATATCGGGCGCATCCTCGACCAGCGCCTGCACAGTGGACCGTTCCGACCGGATCAGCGGCAGATTATTGGCAAACTCGGTCAAGGGTCCGGGCGTGTCGGAACCTGCAGAGAGCGAGATAAAGGCAACCCCCGTCACCCCCTGCGACTGCAATTGCGCGACAGTATTGCTGCTGACCGGCGTGTTCGCATCGATCTGGATCGTGGTGAACACCTGCGACGGATCTTCTTCATAGATTTCCAGCCCGATGACCGACCCTACAGCGATCCCGTTGTAAGTCACCGCACCTGACGCATCCAGCCCCGACACGTCGCTGAACAATATCCCATAAGTCGCGTACTGCCGGTCCAGCTGCACCGAGGCAAGCCAGATGAAAAACCCCAGCGTCCCGAGAATCGCCGCAAGGGTGAACGCCCCGATCAGGATGAAATTGGCACGGGTTTCCATTACTCAGTCTCTTTCAGATCAGCCAAAGGCATGGCGGCGCGGGCGCGCGGCCCATGAAAATATTCCTGCACCCAAGGGTGATCGACATCCAGCATTTCCTGCATCGTTCCCACGGCCAGCACCTTTTTATCTGCCAGCACCGCGATGCGGTCGCAGATCGCATGCAGACTGTCCAGATCATGGGTCACCAGAAACACGGTCAGCCCTAGCGATTTCTGCAATTGCTTGATCAATGTATCAAAGGCTGCCGCACCGATCGGGTCAAGACCTGCCGTTGGTTCATCCAGAAACACGATTTCGGGATCAAGCGCGATGGCGCGGGCGAAACCCGCGCGTTTGCGCATCCCGCCTGACAGTTCCGACGGATAATTATCCTGCGCCTTATCGGGCAGACCGACCATGCGGACCTTGATCCCGGCCAGCAATGCACGCAGATCATCATCAAGGTTCAGCTGTTCGCGCATCGGGGCTTCGACATTCTGGCGCACGTTCAGCGATGAAAACAGCGCGCCGTCCTGAAACATCACGCCCCAACGGCGGCGCAGCGCGCGATAGCTGTCGGCGTCATTGGTGCGCACGCTTTCGCCGAACACTTCGATCTGGCCGGCATCGGGTTTCAGCAGCCCGACAATAGCGCGCAGCAGCACCGATTTGCCGGTGCCGGACCCGCCGACAACGCCGATAACTTCGCCACGTTTGACGTCCAGATCCAGCCCGTCATGCACCACATTGGTGCCAAAACTGGTGACCAGACCGCGCACGCGGATGATGGGATCATCTGTCATCACACCCCCACGATGGCAAAGAAGATGGAAAACAACGCATCAACCACGATCACCATGAAAATCGCCATGACGACCGAGGCCGAGGTCAACCGCCCAAGGCTTTCGGCATCGCCGCCGACCTTCATCCCTTGATAGCAGCCGATAATCCCGATGATCAGCGCGAAAAACGGCGCTTTGATCATGCCGACATTGAAATGCCAGACATCGGTATTGCTGACCAGCCGCGACTGAAACACCGCAGGCGACACGCCAAGTTCGATCCAGGACATCATCGCGCCACCGATCAGACCAGAGATATTGGCGATCAGCCCCAGCGCAGGCAGCATGATGATCAGCGCCAGCACCCGCGGCACGATCAGGATCGCGACAGGATCAAGGCCAAGGGTGCGCATCGCGTCAATCTCTTCACGCATCTTCATCGACCCGATGGCGGCGGTAAAGGCCGACCCCGACCGCCCCGCCACGATGATTGCGGTCAACAGAATACCCAACTCCCGCAAGATCGAAATCGAGATCAGATCGACGACGAATACCTCTGCCCCGAACTGACGCAATTGGGCAGAGCCCTGAAACGCCAGCACGACCCCGATCAGAAACGCCATCAATGCGACGATGGGAACCGCCTGCACACCGACCTGCTGGCAATGATGCACGACAGAGGTCAGGCGCAATTGCCGTGGATGGATAATCACCCGCGCCAGCGTGGCCATCACCTGCCCGAGAAATGAAATCAGCTCCAGCGCGTTACGACCACCGAGAGCAACACGACGCCCCAGATTTTCAAGATGATCAGTCAACCCCAGCGATTTGGTGGCAACCGCATCCTTGGGCGGCATGTTCTGGCGGATGGTGGCGATCAGCTGGTCCTGTGCTTCGCTGGCCCCGGTGATCCTGCCCGCGCCCAGACGCTGTTCGAGATCAACCAGAAACCATGCCCCTGATGTATCCATCTGCGTCAGACCGGCGATATCGATACCCTGCGCCTCTTGCGCCATCTGACGGGTGCTTGCGCGGTCCAGCGTTTCGAAAACCTCGATCGTCAAACGGCCCGTAACCAGCAGCCTGCCATCCGCAATCTCGAACCGCGCGTCATCCATCAGCGCGCCCTCCTGCAAGATTTGTGATGATGAGGCAAGACATGTTATCCTTTTGGCGTTGGGGCAGTGCCTTGGCGTTGATCTCGATCAAGCACTTCCCCACAGGTTGCATATCGGCGCGACACCGGCAAGCAGCGGGCTTGATTTGGGTCAAGTCATGATCACGTAACATATGCGATGGTTGCGCAACAGAATATAAAGGAACAGAAGATGGACCGACTAACCGCATTGATTGTTGTAGACGCCGCCTGTCCCGATGACCGGATCAGAGAATATATGACCAACCTGCCCGACGAGGGCGTACATCTGTCGATCATGGTCGTGGGGGTCGCGCCGCCCCTGCCGATGTGGGCTTATGGCTCTGCGCCTTATGGGCCGATCATTTTCCCCGACAGCTGGCATGACAGCTATCGCGAGGGCGGGACAGAGGTGACCGACCGCGCCGATGCCATCGAAAAGCTGCTGCAAAGCGCCGATGTCCCTGGCGATGTGACCACCGCCTATTGCGAGGCGCAGGCGCTGGATGAACGGGTCGCGGCCCGTGCAGGGATGGCGGATCTGGTATTGATTGACGCCGGGCTGACCGAAACAGATTTTACTTTTCAGCAAGCCGTCGATGGCGTCTTGTTCAAAACTCCGGTCGCAGCCGTGCTGAATGCCAAAGGCGTGGATCAGGTGATCCATGCCAAACATCCGATGCTGTCCTGGGATGGCAGCCTGCCTGCCCTGCGCGCGCTGCACCGCGCCTTGCCGATCCTGCGGCAGGCCGCAGCGGTGACCATTCTGGTGATCGACCCCGACCCGCATGGGCCAGAAGGTGAAAACCCCGGCAGCGATGTCGCCACCTGGCTGACCCGGCATGGCTGCAACGTGAATGTGCAGCAATCGCCCAGCGGCGGCAATGATGTCGGCCAGTGCATTCTGGGCCGCGCCAGCGAATTGGGGGCTGATCTGATCATCATGGGGGCCTATGTGCATTCCCGCGCGCGTCAGCGCATTCTGGGCGGCACGACCCAGATCATGGTGACACAGAAAGATTATCCTACCTTACTGGCCCATTAAACAAAACGGGGCGGCAGATCATGCCGCCCTGCCCGGCCTGCAACAATTGTTGCTTGTCAGTTGGGCGCACCGGGCCTGACATGCAGATCCGCCGCCAATTGGCTGGTCATCTCGATCAGCTTGCCGGTTTCTGCCTGATACTGCGCCACGGCCTTTTGCAGGAACGCTGCCTGCACATGCTGCACATCGGACAATGTCCTGCATTGCATCAAGGCCTGCTGGGTCTGGATATCTTCGCTGATCCTTTCGGCCATGAACGTCGCAATCTCGCTGGTGATCCGGGTCATGTTGTCAATCCAGACCTGCGAAGCCCAGGCGGTGGGTGCCAAAGGTGCGACAGCGGCCAGCACATCAAGCGCATCCGGTGCCAGCTTTTCGGTGTCGGTGATCTGTGTCATATCCGTCTCCTTGGGGTGTGCGATGCAGGATCATAGCACAATTCCGCCCAATCCGGCTTGACCTTGATCAATCAGCCCGGATTTGCGCGATCAATCACCACATCGCCCCAGACCGGCAGGTGATCAGACGCTTTCAGGCTTTGCGGCGTCTGCACCACACCGCCATCAATCAGCGTGATATCGCGGCTGAGCGCGATCCGGTCGAGTGCGGCCATCGGCATGGCGGCATGAAAGGATTTGCCCGGCGCATGTACCGCAAAATCGGCACGCAACGGGTCCAGTCCGCGATCGGCGGACCATTCATTGAAATCGCCCATGATCACACTGGACAGCGCCTCAGGTGCCAACCCGGCCCGGATGGCGGCAAGCTGGCCCTGCCGGTGATAGCGGGTCAGTCCCAGGTGGGTTGCGATGATGCTGAACCGGCCGTCGATATCCAGATCGGCACGCAAGGCGCCGCGCGGTTCCAGACCTGGCAGGATCAATGGGGTGACAGCTTGCACCAGCGTGCCGCGCCGGACCAGCAGGGCATTGCCATGAAAGCCCAGAGAATCGCCAGCGCCCGGCACCGGGACGATCTCGTAATCGGTATGCCCGGCGATCATCGCAGCCGACAACGCAGCAGGCCTGCCACGCCAGCGGAAATCCACCTCTTGTACGGCGACGACATCTGCCTCCAGCCGCGCGAGAATATCGATGATCCGCCCCGGATCGTAGCGGCCGTCGACACCTTTGGCCTTGCGGATATTGTAAGAGGCGAGGCGGAGCTTGCGCGGGTTGCGGGGTGCATCTGTCATCCCCATGATATAGGGTCATGCCAGCCAAGATGAAAGATACTGCCATGACCCAAGGCTCAGACCACAACAATACCCGCCTGCGCCTGCTCGCCCCGATCTGGGTCGCGTTGGTGGTGGCTTGCATCTGGGCCGCATGGGAAGGCTGGTGGGCCCTGACCGCCATGTCGGCGCTGACGCTGATCCTGTCGCTGGCCCCTGTGCTGCTGGCGTCGCGGTTCAATATCGCGCTGCCTTTTCCGTTTGTGGTCAGCATCGTGGTCTTCATCATCGCCTCGCTGATCCTGGGCGAGGTGTTTGATATTTATTACAAGATCTGGTGGTGGGATATCGCGCTGCATGCCACCTCGGCCATCGCGCTGGGGATGATCGGGTTTTTGTTCATCTATATGTTGTTTGACGGTGATAAATTCGCCGCGCCACCCAGCGCCATCGCCTTTCTGGCCTTTACCTTTGCGCTGAGCATCGGGGCTATGTGGGAAATCTTTGAATACGGGATGGATGTGTTTTTCGGCACCAATATGCAGAAAAGTGCCGATGACACGATGATTGACCTGATCTTTGATGCCATCGGCGCGATTATCGGCGCGCTGGCGGGCTACGCCTATCTGAAGGGCCGTAAAACCGGCCTGCTGTCACGCTTGCTGAATGATTTCATCACCCTGAACCGGCATCTCTATTCCAAGACCCGGCGCAAGGACCGCAGCTAGATAGTGCTGCGATCCGCCCAACCTGCAAAGGTTTTTTCCAAAGCGACAACGATGTAATACAGAAAGATCCCCAGCAGCGCCAAGGCGATCAGCACCGCAAACATCAGCGGATAGTCGGAATTGGTTTTGCCGCTGTCGAACAATGCGCCAAGTCCGCGCCCATGCGGAGATACGATCTCCATCAGGTTCGTCCCGATAAAGGCAAGCGTGACCGCGACCTTCAGCGCACCGAAGAATTCCGGCAAAGTCTTGGGCAGCGCGATCTTCCAGAAAATTGTCGATTGCGACGCACCCAAGGATCGCAGGATATCGCGGTATTCAGGTTCCAGCGTCGACAGGCCGATGGAAACCGAGACGGCAATCGGGAAAAAACTGATCATGAAGGCGATCAGCACCGTGTTGAAATCATGCCAGCCGACAAACAGCAGCGCCACGATGGGCACGACCGTCGCTTTTGGTACGGCGTTGAAACCCACCAGCAGCGGATACAGCGCATCGCGCATGATCCGCGAAAAGCCCATGATCATGCCCAAGGCCGTGCCAAAAATCACAGCCAGCAACAGCCCCGCCATCGTGCGCCAAAGCGTCTGCCAGCCCATCACAAGGAACAATTCCGAATATTTCGCATAGGCCGGGGGCAGATCGCTGGGGGCGGCCATTTTATAGGTGGGCCAGCCCATGACCCAGACCAAAGCCTCCCACGCGATCAGAAAGATAAGAAGCGCGGCGACAGGGACGACGATTTGCTGCACTTTCATGGCTGCACCTCGGCGGGCACGCGGCCTTGGGCCACCTCGATCTGGTGGCGCAGGATGTTGAGCATATTCGCAGCCTCGGGCGTATAAAGATGATCCAGCGTGCGGACACCCGTATCGGGGATATCCATCACATATTGCGTGCGCGCAGGCCGGCCTGACAGGACAACAACCTGATCGGCCAGAAAGATGGATTCGCGCAGGTCATGGGTGATCAGCACGCCGGTAAAGGGTTCCTCGGCCTTGACCCTGTGCATGATCTGCCACAAGTCTTCGCGGGTGAAAGCATCGAGCGCGCCGAAAGGTTCATCAAGGATCAATACCTCTGGCGCGTGGATCAACGCCCGGCACAGCGAGGCGCGTTGTTTCATGCCGCCCGACAATTCCGATGGGCGTTTGTTTTCAAACCCTTCCAGACCGACCAGCGCCAGCAATTTACGCGCGCGTTCCTCACCCTGCGCCTTGCTCAGCTTTGTCGGGACAATCTCCAACGGCAGCAGGACGTTTTGCAGAATAGTCCGCCATTCCAGCAAAACCGGATTTTGGAACGCCATGCCAACATTGGACCGTGGCGCGGTGATACGGGTGCCATGCACCCGCACCTCGCCCTCATCCGGGATCAGCAGCCCGGCGACCAGCCGCGTCAGGGTGGATTTGCCACAGCCAGACGGGCCGACCACGGCGACAAAGCCCCCTTCCGGCACGGACAGTTCCAGACCGTCCAGCACCGGTAAAGGGCCAGATGCGGTGCGATAAGCATGCCGCACCCCCTTGATATCAATCAGGTTATCCAAGGTTATTCAGCCAGGGAAAACCCGCCCTCGGGCAGATAGGCATCGGTGAAATACAAAGACGCGTCAGGTTCGTTCACGAATTCATAGGTCGTGGCGATCTGGTCCAAGGATGTCGCCATCCGTGCGTCGTCGATGATGCCAAAGCCATTTTCCATCACCCAATCGGTTGCCACATTGTCGGCAATCGACAGTTCCAGACGGCGCAGTTCAAGTTCCGCATCAGCGGCAGGGTTACGCGACATCAACAGAGGGATCACTGCTTCGGGGTCCGTAATCGCAGCAGCCCAGCCTTCAGCGACACCTTGCAGGAAGTTGGAGATCACTTCGGGGTTGGCTTCGGCATATTCTGTGTTGACGATGATGACATTGCCATACAATTCGACGCCGTAATCGGCCATCAGCAGCGTGACCAGATCATCCTCTGGTACGCCAAGGCGGGCGGTGTTCAGATAGGACGTGAAGGAAAAGCCGGTGATCGCGGCGACATTGCCTTCGGCCAGCATGGGTTCGCGGGTTGGGAAACCCACGGGTTCGACGGTGATCGCGGACATATCAAGGTCGTTCTCCGCAGCAAAGATCGGGAATTGCGCCCAGGCACCATCAGGTGGCGGCGCGCCCAGAACACGGCCTTCAAGGCTTTGCGGTGTGTCGATGCCCAAAGATCGACGCCCGATGATGGCGAAAGGCGGTTTGTCATAGATCATCATCGCGCCAATGACCGGCGCGCCGGGGTTCTGGTCCAGAAATTTGATCAGGCTATTGATGTCGGCCATACCCACCGGAAAGGCCCCTGTCGCCACTTTCGGGATCGCGTCGAGTGATCCGTCACCTGCGGCCACTGTGACGTTCAGGTCCAATGCGGCAAAATTGCCGTTATCAATCGCGGCAAAATACGGCGCGGCCGGCCCTTCAAAGCGCCAGTCGAGCGTGAATGGTAGGTTGGTCTGCGCGTGAACCGCGGATGCGCTGGTCAGCGCCACGGCCAGAAGTGTCCGATAGAACATGATGAAATTCCCCGTTGATAAAAGATCGCTTGCCGATCAGATTTCATCCGCACCGCGCCCAGACACCAGACGGCCCATGACGTCCTGGTCAATTCCCTGAGAGCGCGGCGGCGATTTGTATAATTGTTGTGCAACTTGCTGCAAACGCAAGCATAAACACATCTGCCTGCCGATGCCACCGCTTTGCCGCCGTTGCGGAAAAATTGCCGATGCTGTCAACAGCCTGTTGCGCATCGTGCAAGGTGCTGCCACTCACGCAGGAAATAAATGCGGCCTTGGCCAAGGATGACTGGAGGACACGATGAAGATATCTTCAAAACTGGCGCTTTTTGCTGTGATTGCTGCGGGCGCTTGCGCGGACATTCCGATGCCGACCGGGGGCGATATGCCCGGCACCGGCACCGGGGCCAATACTGACGTGCCGCAAGCGGTGCGCGACATCGCTGCCCCGTTTCAGGACCTGAGCACAGTCGTGTTCCTGGAAGAAGACAATTGCTATTGGTATCAGCATCGCGGCCCGGTCGAGACGACCCTGCTGCCGTTGCGCACGGTCCGCGGTAATGCAATCTGCGCCGAAGCCCCCGCAACGCCTGTCGCGGCACCAGCGACACCGGCAGCAGCCACAACGGCTGCTGCAACGACAGCGTTCCCGCAGGTTGGCACGCTGGCCATGCTGTCGCCACGCTAAATCAGCGCCCGCAGGGTGTGCCCCTGCGGGTGCCCCCCGTCAGCTGCGCGCAGTGACGGTGTTCTCGGTGGGGTAAAGGATCGCGGTCACACCGGGATTGACCTCTTCATACAGCCCGATGATATGCGCCATGACCATCCGCACACAGCCGGAACTTGCGCGCCCGCCGATGGACCGCGGCTCTGGCGTGCCATGAATCCGCAGATAAGTGTCGCGGTTGCCCTCAAACAGATAGAATGCCCGCGCGCCCAATGGGTTGTTGGGGCCGCCATCCATGCCGTCGGAATGCTGTTCATAGGCCTGCGGATCGCGCGCGATCATCGCATCGGTGGGCCGCCAGGTTGGCCATTTCGCCTTGCGCCGCACGGTATAGCTGCCAGGCTCATAAAGATTGCCGCGGGCGATTGCCACGCCATAGCGCATCGCGGTGCCATCACCGCGCACATGGTACAGGTAACGTGCTACCGCATCGACATGGATATCGCCGGGGCGCAGGCCGGCATTGGCCTCGACCAGTGTCGGCAGGAACCGGGGATGAAATCCCCATGGGTTCGTTGTCATCGGATCGTAATTGGCAGGCGTCACCCGACGATCCCAGACCGGCCACATATTGGGCGGCGAAACTGGCGCACGCGGTGCTGGCACGACCTCTTCTACAAGGTCAGAGGTGACCGGTGCAGGTGTAATATCGCCACCCAGAAGGGTCCGGGTCTGCGGATCGATCACGCTCTGCGCAGCAAGCGGCTGCGAAAACAACGCAGCGCCGGTAACAATGAAATGGCGTCTGTTCAGCATAGGGTCAGGTCCAATGTCGCATAGATTGCATTTTTTCCACCCTTAGGCGGCACGTGGGTCACTGACAAGGATTTTACACCACGCCAGCGGACACAAGTTTGTGGTGTGATACTGCGATAACGCACCTCTGTCAGAAATGTTCCAACACAATTTTGCCCTTTACCGTGCCGGTTTCGACCATCTCATGCACCCTGCGCAGGTTTTCGGCGTTGATCGGCGACAGCACGGTGTCCAGCGTCGTGCGAATACGCCCGGCGTCGATTTCATCAGCCACGTAGCACAGCAAATCATGCTGCCCGATCATATCGGGCGTTTCGAACATCGCGCGGGCGAACATGAATTCCCAATGCAGGCTGGCCGCCTTGGTTTTCATCGCGGCCATCGGCATCGGCACATCTGTATTGTCGATCGACACGATCCCGCCTTGTGGGCGGATCAGTTCAACCGCCGCATCCCAATGCCGCATATCATTGAAAATCGCGATGTGATCGACATGGTGGATGCCGCGCGCACGAACCTGTGCGACCATATCATCGCGGTGGTCGATCACATGATCTGCCCCCAGTTCTGTCACCCAGTCGCGGGTTTCGGGCCGCGACGCGGTGGCGATCACGACCAACCCCGCCGCCTTGGCAAGTTGGATGCCAATCGACCCAACACCGCCCCCTGCCCCGATGATCAGGATGCTTTGCCCCGCATCCGCGCCGTCGCGGTCAATGCCGAGCCGGTCAAAGAAACTTTCATAGGCGGTGATCGTGGTCAAAGGCAGCGCCGCAGCCTGCGCAAAGTCAAGGCTTGTGGGTTTGCGTCCGACGATGCGTTCATCGACCAGCTGGAATTCCGCGTTGGAGCCTGACCGGGTGATATCGCCGGAATAATAAACCTCATCCCCCACGGCGAACAGCGTCACGTCAGGGCCGACAACCGCGATGACACCCGCTGCATCATATCCCAGCACGCGCGGCGGGTTTTCCACCACATCGGCCCCTTTGGATTTGCGGACTTTGGTATCGACGGGATTGACCGACACCGCCTTGACCGCAACGAGAATATCGCGGCCCGCAGGCACAGGTTTGGGCAAATCCACATCGACAAAGGCCTGCGGATCAGTGACGGGCAGATAACGGGTCAGGGCGACAGCTTTCATCATTTTATCCTTCGGTCAGTCGTCAACAGGCAGATCAGCCAGCACATCGGCTGTGTCCTGCCCGAAATGCGGCGGCGCAAGGCGGTAGGTCACCGGCGTGCGCGATAATTTCAAGGGATTGCCCAACAGACGCACCTGCCCTTTTTGCACATCATCGCGCGGCATGGTGACAACCATCTCGCGCGCCTGTGCCTGATCGGACCCCAAAGCCTGATCAATCGTATGGACCGGGCCGACGGGGACCTTGCGCGCCTCCAGCCCGTCAATCGTGTCGGCCAGACTATGGGCCGCCAGTTTTGGCCCGATGATATCCATCAGCGCATCTCGGTTGGCGATCCGCGCAAGGTTGGTGGTGAAACGCGCGTCCTGTGCCACCTGCGGACAGCCCAGAAAATCGCAGAACCGCGCGAACTGGGTGTCATTGCCAACCGCGATGATGACATGACCATCAGCCACGGCAAAGACATGATAAGGCACGATATTGGGATGCCCGTTGCCGCGCCGCAAAGGCAAATCACCTGATTCCAGATAATTGGTGCCTTCATTGATCAGCCAGGCGATCTGGCTATCGACCAGCGCCACATCGATGTGCTGGCCTTCGCCAGTGCGTTCCTTGTGGCGCAGGGCGGCCAGAATACCCACCGTCGCATACATCCCGCACATCACATCGGCGATGCCGACGCCAACCTTCATCGGTGCGCCATCCGGTTCGCCGGTCAGGCTCATGATGCCGCCAAAGCCCTGGGCCATCAGGTCATAGCCCGGCTTATCCCGGTTTGGCCCGGTCTGACCAAAACCCGAGATCGAACAATAGATCAGCCCCGGCTGCCGCGTCAGCAGATCATCCGCGCCAAGCCCATATTTCGCGAGCCCCCCTGGTTTAAAGTTTTCCACCACAATATCGGCCTTGGCCGCCAAGGCGCGGACCTGCGCCTGCCCCTGCGCCGTGCTGATATCAATGCTGACTGATTTCTTGTTGCGGTTGGCAGCCATGAAATAGGCCGACAGATCAGTCGGCGCACCATTGGTGTCACAGACATTGGGCGGCCCCCAGCCGCGGGTGTCGTCACCACCGGTGACAGGGTTTTCCACCTTGATCACATCCGCCCCCAGATCGCCCAGCAATTGCGTACAGGTCGGCCCAGCCAGAATGCGGGTCAGATCAAGAATTGTGATCCCGTCAAGTGCGCCTGCCATGTCTTATCCTTCGGGTTGGTTATCGCGGCGAATGTTTCTGGCAGGCGGACCTTCGTCAAGGGCTCGTTGGCCATGCTTTCGCGACACCTCAACCCCAAGTTGCAATCAACACGCAATCTACGGTCCCTTAGGGTCGGGTACCCCCGAATCACGATAACGTTTCCATAAAAAAACAAACGTTCACGATCCTTATTTCTGACTTTTTCGCGGTAAATACGCAGCTTACCTTACGTCACATTTTGATAACCTGTACTTTAGGTAAGGTTTCCCGGCCAGACACGCGAAACATGCATTGACGCCATGAAATGTATGGGAGTAAATCGCCACCAGCAGAGCCGAATGTATGTTTTTGCAGTGCTCCGCTGCGTGTGATGAGTGGTTAAAGAGTGCTGTGCAATTGGTACGGATTTTAGTGTTACCGGTGCTAGGTATTGGTTTTTAAATAGTGCTTCAGACCGGCGAACGCCTGGTGGCGACCGTAACATTGCTGGCAGGATTGTCGTCCTGCCAGCAATATCTGCCCCCCTTAAAAGATAACAGCCTGCCCTGTGTGTGCGCTGTCCTGCGCTGCGATCCCCATCGCTACGGCCATCGCGCCATCGTGCAGGCTGACCTCAACCTCGCCTGCACCGCGCACCACGGCGTTAAACCGCTGGTGCTGATAGAAAGTTGATCCGTTGTGATCGCCCGCGTCCAGCAGGGTCGGATCAACCGGGATTTCTGACACGAACGGCCCTTTGGGGTCGCGCGGGCTGATGATCAGCTGCGGTACCGGCGGTTCGCCCAAGGCCGTGGGCCAGAACCGGCCCGGTCCGGGCACCAGCGCCTCGATCTTGCCGGTTGGGCCGACAGCGCTGATTTCTTCCTGATAGCGCGATCCTTCGGCAAACATGCAAAGTTCCAGCATCGCCCGGCTGCCGCGCGCAAAATCGACGATGACATAGCCGTGGTCCCAGACATCAGGCACCTGCCCGCCATAACGTTCGTCGATATGGTTTACCGCCTGCCCGGCACTGGCCATCACGCGGACCGGATCGTCCTGCAGGATCAGCCGCATCAGATCGAAAAAGTGACAGCATTTTTCCACCATTGTCCCGCCGGTCTTGGCGTTGAACCGGTTCCAGTCGCCGACCTTTGGCAAGAACGGAAACCTGTGTTCGCGGATGGTCAGCATTTTGACGGCACCCGTCGCGGCCTCGGCCTGCGCGACCAAGGCTGCGACGGGCGGCATATAGCGATATTCCATCGCGACCCAGACAGGATGCGGATAATCGGCGAATAATGCGTCCAGCAAAGGGGCCTCGGACGGGTTGGTATAGATCGGCTTTTCGCACAGGATCGGCAGCGGCCGCGTCGCTACGATCTGCTGCAATTGCGGCACATGCAGATGGTTGGGACTGACGATCACGACAGCATCCAGCGCGGCAAAGGCCAGCAGATCATCCAGACTATCCGCAATCTGAGCACCACAGGCCAGCGCGGCAGCCGCCTGCGCGAGTTCCGGCACCGGGTCATAGACCACGCTGACCCGCCCATGCGGCAACAGATTGATATTCTGAATATGTTCGCGGGCCATCATGCCGCAGCCGACCAGCCCGTAGTTCACCATCTGCACGTTGATCACCCTTTTCCCATGCGTGAAACATATTGCGCCCGGTCCGTATCGAACCATGTGCGCGAAAATTCGACAGGCACCCGGCCAGCCAGATAAGAATTGCGTTCGATATAACCCGTGACGGCACCTGCGGGCAGATGAAACGCCTCTGGCGTCCAGTCCGGCAATTGCGCGATGCCAATTCGGTCCTCGGCTGCGGCGATCACCAGCCCGAGCCGGTCGCGGTAGAACAGATACAGGGATTCCAGCAGATCATTTTCCCCGATCACATCGCAGGCCCCCGCGTCCAGCCAGATCTCCTCGACCGCGATCAACGTGCCGCCCAGACGGCGCAACCGTCTGATCCGGTGGCCATGGCTATGGTCACCAAAATGTGGCGCATCGCCGGGTTTCGGCAGCAGATCGACCGACACGACCTCTGCCGTGGGCAGACCGCCGCCGCGTTTGAGTTCAAGCCGGAAGAAGGCATAGACCGAATCCACCTGCTCACGGCGGCGGACATAATTGCCGGACCCTTGCACCCGTTCCAGCAGACCCTTGGCTGCGACATCGGCCAGTGCCTTGCGCAATGTGCCGACTGCGATTCCCAGATCCTCGGCCATCTCGCGTTCAGGCGGCAGGCGGGCACCATCGGCCAGATGGCCGGCTGCAATTTCACGGATCAGCATTTCGCTGATCTGCACGAATTTCGGCAAGGCTGAGGTTGTTGCCATGGCCTGCCCCTCCCCGGCGCGCCACAAATTGATACACTATTGTTGCACACAGATTCTCGTGCTACGCAAGTGCAATCAAAGAGACCATGGGAGGGGAATCATTGAGCATCGTGCCTGTGACCAGCGCCGATCTTGACGCGGCAGAAGTGTCTTGGTTTTCCGCGTTATGTTCGGATGATTACCAGTTCCTGGGCGTGCCTGACGGCGATCTGCGGTCCTCATGGGAACACTGCCGCGACATCGCATTGACCGCCGAGGCGCAGGGTTTCCGCAATATACTTGCCCCGTCATCCTATCAGGTCGGTCAGGATACTTTATCCTTTGTCGCGGGGATGGCGCCGTTGACCGAAAAGATCAATTTTCTTGCCGCGATCCGCTGCGGTGAGGTCCAGCCAATCATGCTCGCCCGCACCATTGCGACACTGGATCACATGCTCAAAGGGCGGCTGACGCTGAATGTGATCAGCTCCGATTTTCCGGGTGAAGTGGCCGAAAGCAAATACCGCTACAAACGCAGTCATGAGGTCGTTGAAATTCTGCGCAAATGCTGGACGCAGGATGACGTCAGCTATGACGGTGATATCTATCAGATCTCCGAACTCAGCACTGACCCGGCCCGCCCTTATCAGCAAAACGGCGGACCCCTGCTCTATTTCGGCGGCTATTCGCCAGATGCGCTGGAGCTTTGCGGCGCGCAATGTGATGTCTATCTGATGTGGCCCGAAACCAAGGATATGCTGGCGCAGCGGATGAAAGATGTGCATGCCCGCGCTGCTGCCCATGGCCGGACACTGGATTATGGCCTGCGCGTCCATATGATCGTGCGTGACACAGAGGCAGAGGCCAAGGAATATGCCGAATTCATCGCCAGCAAACTGGACGACGAATATGGCAAACTGATCCGCGACCGCGCCCATGACAGCATCAGCCTTGGCGTGGCGCATCAGGCACGTGCGCGCGAATTGGCAGATCAGTTCGGCTATACCGAACCGGGGCTCTGGACCGGGATTGGCCGGGCGCGGTCGGGTTGCGGTGCGGCGCTGGTCGGATCGACAGATCAGATTCTGTCCAAGATCGAGGATTATCAGAAAATGGGCATCCGCGCCTTCATCTTTTCCGGCTATCCACATATCGATGAAGCCGAACATTTCGGCAAACGCGTGATGCCACATCTGAAAACCTGCTCGCTGCCGCATGAATACGGTCGTGTGCCGACCGAGACACCAGCAACGCCTTTGGGCACAGGGACACGCCGCTAATGGACCGTATCACAATAACTGACGACCTTTCCTTCAGCCGCATCATCTATGGCATGTGGCGGCTGGGCGATGACAGCGACACCAGCCCCGCCCATGTGCAGGCCAAGATCGAGGCTTGTCTGGAACAGGGCATCACCACGATGGATCAGGCAGATATCTATGGCGGCTATGAAGCCGAAGAGGTGCTCGGCAATGCCCTGCGCGCGGCCCCTGCCCTGAAAGACCAGATCGAAATCGTGACGAAATGCGGTATCGTCGCCCCTGCCGGGCGCTATGCCGGTGCCAGGGTCAAACATTACGATACGTCAGCGACCCATATCACTGCGTCGGTCGATCATTCGCTGCGGCTGATGGGTATTGACCGGATCGACACTTTGCTGGTCCACCGGCCTGATCCGTTCATGGATCATCACGAAACCGGCGCGGCGCTGGACGGGCTGGTGGCAGCGGGCAAGGTCCGCAGCATCGGTGTATCCAACTTCAAACGACACGACTGGACCCTGCTGCAATCGGCAATGCAGACGACACTGGTGACCAACCAGATCGAGGCATCACTAAGCGCGCATCACGCCTTCACCAACGGCGATATCGCCTTTTGCCAGGAATGCGGCGTGCCGGTCATGGCATGGTCGCCCTTGGGCGGTGGCGCGCTGATGACCGGCGACGGCGCGGTGCAGGACGCGCTGGCAAGGGTTGCCGCCACACAGGGCGTTGACAAATCAGCGGTCGCCGTGGCTTGGTTACTGGCGCATCCGGCGCGGATCATGCCCGTAATGGGGACCAATAATATCGCGCGGATCAAAACGCTTTCTGACGCATTGAAAGTTACGATGGACCGTGAAACCTGGTTCACACTCTATACCGCAGCCCTTGGCCAGGAAGTTCCATGACGCTTCAGACATTCGATCCGCAGACCGACAGCAGCAATTTCCGCAGCGCCCTTGGGGCGTTCACCACCGGGGTGACAGTGATCACCACCGACAGCCCCGAAGGGCCGATCGGTATCGTCGCGAATAGTTTTGCCAGTGTCTCGCTCGATCCGCCGCTTGTGCTGTGGTCGCCGGCGAAAGCCTCCAAGCGTTTTGCGCATTTCGTGGATGCCCAGCGCTTTGCCATTCATGTCATGGCAGCAGATCAACGCGATATCTGCGCTGCGGTGCTCGGCTCCAAAACCGCGATCCGCCAGGTGCCGACGCATCTGTCGCATTGCGGCCTCCCGATCATCGCGGGCGCTTTGGCAACCTTTGAATGCAATTTCGAGACCAGCCATGATGCCGGTGACCATGTCATCATCATCGGCCGCGTGACCAAAGCCCATTTCACCGACGGCGCGCCGCTAACCTTTCATGGCGGCCAATACGGCACTTTCGCACCACATCATCCATCTTCAGAGTAAAAATATCCCGGGGGAATTGCCCCGCAGGGGCAAGGGGGCAGCGCCCCGAACGGGCCGCAGGCCCGCAACATGAACAGGGGAGGAGCCGATGTCGGTCCTGTTTGGTATCTTGTGGCCGCTGGAGCGGTTCAACACCGCGGTTCTTGCAATTGGCAAGATCATCGCGATCGCGGCATTGACCGTCATGGTGGCTTTGATCCTAGGCCAGGTCTTTTTTCGTTATGTCCTGAACGCGGCACCGAACTGGACCGAAGAAGGCGCGCGGTTCGGCATGCTCTGGATGACCGGGCTGATGGCACCGCTGGTCTATCGCATGGGCGGGTTTGTCGCGATTGATATGCTGGAACGCGCCCTGCCCCGGCTGCTGGCGGGGCTGCTGAGCTTGCTGCTGCTGGCGATTTCGCTCTGGGTCCTGATCATCGCCTGGGAGCGTGGATTGAACAACCATCTCGACACGTTGTCCGGGCGCGGCTGTTCGGCCAGCCTGCGCTGGCCTTTCGGAATCGAGATCGGGCGTTGCGGCGCGCGGTTCCAGAATAATTACCAATATGCCTCGCTCTGGGTCGGGGTAAATCTGCTGATCGCGGTGAATGCCGAACTGATGCTGCGGCAGGTGATTACGCTCTGCGGTCAGGGCAACCGGCTGACATCATTCAAACCGGAACAAATGGCGGGGGCCGAATAATGCTGACCCTTTTCCTGCCACTTTTCCTGATCCTGATCATGATCGGCCTGCCCGTGGTCTTTGCGCTGATGGCAGCCCCTTTCGCGATGATCATGGCCGAAGGCGATACCCGCAATGTAATCGCAGGCCTTTACCGCAATCTTTACAACGGGATGGATTCCTTTCCGCTGATGGCGCTGCCGTTCTTCATGCTGGCGGGCGAAATCATGAACCGCGGCGGCATCACCATGCGGCTGGTGGAATTCGCGCAAGCCTTCATGGGGCATCTGCGCGGCGGGCTGGCGCATGTGAATATCCTGTCTTCCATGCTGTTCGCGGGTCTGTCCGGGTCCGCCGTCGCCGATACTTCGGCCATCGGATCTACCATGATCCCCGCGATGGAAAAGAACGGCTATACCCGCCGTTTTGCCGCCGCGATCACCGCTGCCAGTTCCGTCATCGGGCCGATCATCCCGCCATCGGGCATCATGATCATCTATGCCTATGTGATGGGCGAAAGCGTAGCCTCGCTGTTTCTGGCAGGGATCGTGCCGGGCATTCTGGTGGGCGTCGGGTTGATGGTGATGGTGCGGCTGATGGCTGATCGCTATGACCTGCCCAAGGCGGAACGGATCGTCAGCAAGGGTCAGGCCATCACCCCGGTGGAATATTGGGTCAGCTTTGCCCTGCTGCGGATCAATCTGGCAGGGCTGCTGATCGCGCTTTATTCTTTGATTGCCGGGCCAGTCGGGTTGGCCAGCGTGGATGCCGCCGGTGATACGGTACATGCGCTGAACCTATGGGTTGTATTTGCCGCGCTGCTTGTGGCGTCGCATTACATTCTGATGGGATATCGCAAGCGGGTCACCCATGATTTCCGCATGGTCTGCAAAAAGGCGGTCGCCCCATTGCAAACCCCGATCATCATTCTTGGCGGCATTCTGGTCGGTGTCTTCACCCCGACCGAAGCGTCGGCTGTTGCCGTTGCCTATGCGCTGATCGTGTCCTTCTTCGTGCTGCGCTCGATGAAATTGCGCGACCTGTCAGGCGTGCTGACGCGTTCAGCACTAGCGACATCGGCCGTGCTGTTGCTGGTCGGTGCTGCCGTCGCATTCAAAACTGTCGTCGCCTTGTCATATGCGCCGCAGATACTGTCGGACTATATCCTGTCGTTGTCGGAAAATCCGCTGATCCTGCTGTTTTTGATCAATATTTTGTTGTTCATCGTCGGCATGTTCCTTGATGCGGGTCCGGCAATCATCATTCTGGGGCCAATCCTTGGACCGATCTTCGTCGAGATGGGCGTGCATCCGGTGCATTTCGCCATCATCATGAGCGTCAACCTCACCGTGGGCCTCGCCACACCACCGATGGGGCTGGTGTTATTCGTCGCCTCGACTGTATCGGGCGAAAGGGTCGAAACCATTGCAAAGGCGATACTGCCGTTCCTTGCGGTCGAAATCCTGGTGATTTTCCTGATTACCTATGTCCCTGCCATTTCGATGACAGTGCCATATCTGGCAGGCTTTCTGGGCTGCGGCCCAGAGGTCGGCTTTTCCGCCTGTATCAGCCCCGTGCCGGTACAGTAATTCACAGCATCCACTGGGAGGATAATATGCTGAATAAACTAACAAAAGTCGCAGCAACAGCCGCCGCACTTGTCACGCCAATGGCTTTGACCGCACAGGAGTTCACGATCCGCGCGACAGCCAATTCCAATACCGATGACGAAGACTACGACGGTCTTGTCGTGTTCAAGGATTATGTCGAAGCCGCATCAAACGGTCAGATCGCGGTGGAATTGTTCATCGGCACCCAGCTTTGCGCGACCGGTGAAGAATGCCTTGAAGGCGTGTCCGAAGGGTCCATTGACGTCTATATCTCGACCTCCGGCGGTGCAGCGGGGATTTTCCCCTATGTGCAGGTGCTTGACCTGCCCTATCTGATGTCCAGCGACCGCGTGGCAGAGGCCGTGCTGTCGGGCGATTTCGTCCGCACCATGCGCGATATGGCGCTGGCTGACAGCGGCGACACGATCCGCCTGATGACCATCGGCAATACCGGCGGCTGGCGCAACTTTGCCAATACCCAGCGCCGCGTCCAGACCCCCGCCGATCTGCAAGGGCTGAAACTGCGCACCGTGGTCGCCGACCTGCCGATCCAACTGGTGGAATCGATGGGCGCCTCTGCCACCCCGATCCAATGGCCGGAATTGTTCACCTCGTTGCAGACGGGCGTTGTCGAAGGCACCGCCAATGGCATCACCGATATCATGAACATGAAATTCCCCGATGCCGGGCTGCAATATCTGACGCTGGACGGGCACAGCTATATGGGCGCGATCTGGTGGATGAACAACGAAATGTTTCTGTCGATGCCAGAGGACCTGCGCCGCGTCGTAGTGGATGGGTTCTATGCGCTGCAACAGGCGACATTCGCATCCCCCAAGCGCAAGTCGATCGAAGCCTATGAGGCATTCCTCGCCGGTGGTGGTGATCTTTATGTGCCATCACCGGAAGAAAAAGCGCTGTTCGCCGAAGCCGCAGCCCCTGTGCACGATTGGTTCAGCGCCAATGTGCAGGGCGGACCGGAAATCCTCGCCGCGCTGCAAGAGGCCGTGGCCGAGGTTGAGGCTGATTTGGCTGGTGCCTATGAGGCTGATCTGAACTGATGGAAAATGTAGGTCGGGGTTCTCCCCGACCTATTTCACGGGTGGCGGGGTAAACCCCGCCCTACGCGGATATCTTCTGCACCGCCTCAAATTGCGACAAAAACACCCGGCCCGACAATTGCTGCAGGAAATGCTGTGCGGCAAGCCGGTCCATCACTGGCCCTTTCACCTCTGACAGGTGCAATTGCACACCCATTTCGCGCAACCTTTCATTGATCGCCTCCAAAGATTCCAGCGCGCTGAAATCAATCTCGTTGATCGCCGCACATTGCAGGATCACGTGTCGCACGTCCTTGTCGCGTGCGACGCGGGTCTGAATGCAATCCTCCAGATAGCGCGCATTGGCAAAGTAAAGGCTCTCGTCCACCCGCAAGCTCACGATGCCGGGATGGGTGATCACGTCATGGCGCAGGATATTGCGGAAATGTTCGGTGCCGGGGACCTGCCCGACTTCGGCGATATGCGGCCTGGACGACCGGTAAAGATGCAGCAACACCGACAGCAGGACACCGGCGGAAATCCCGGCCTCGACCCCCATGGCCAGGGTCAACAGGATCGTGGTCAGGACAGCGGCGAAATCGCCACGGTTGTAGGACCAGCTGCGTCTAAGGATCGAGAAATCCACGAGGCTGAGAACCGCGACAATGATGGTCGCAGCCAGCGTAGCGATGGGCAGGAAATAGATCAGCGGCGTCAGCGCGACGGCGGCAATCGCCAGACCCACAGCGGTAAAGGCCCCGGCGGCGGGCGTTGCTGCACCGGCGTCGAAATTCACGACCGAGCGCGCAAAACCGCCCGTGACCGGAAAGCCGCCGGTAAAGGCCGCGCCGATATTCGCCGCCCCCAGCCCGATCAATTCCTGATCCGGGTCGATGCGTTGGCGCTTTTTGGCAGCGAGCGTCTGTGCGACGGAGATCGATTCCACAAAACCAATGATCGCGATCAGAAAGGCGGGCAGCAGGAGCTGGCTCAGCAATGCAGGAGAAAGCGATGGCAGGGTAAAGGGCGGCAGGCTCTGCGGGACTGCGCCGACGATCCTGACGCCGCGCGCGTCCAGCCCCCAATACCAGACAGCAGCGGTGGTTGCGATGACCACGACAATCGGCCCCAGCTTGACCAGAAATCCGGTCAGACCGGCGCCTAGGCCGAGTTTGGTCAGCAATGGTTTCAGCCCTTTGCGCACAAAGAACAAAAACCCCGTCGCCAGCAGGCCGATCAGCGCGGTGATCCAGTTGATCCCACCCAGATTACTGCCCAGTGATATGATCAGATCCAGCAGGTTATGCCCATCGGCGGTGATCCCGAAAATATGCTTGATCTGACTTGCCGCAATGATCAGGCCCGAGGCGGTGATGAATCCCGCAATCACCGGATGTGACAGGAAATTGGCGACAAACCCCAGCCGGAACAGCCCCATCGCCAGCAGGATCGCCCCCGACAGCCCGGCCAGCGACAGCGCGGCGACGGCATAGCCCATACTGCCTTGGTCAACGATATTGCTGAGCGCGGCTGCCGTCATCAGCGATACCACCGCCACCGGCCCCACGGCCAGACTGCGGCTGGTTCCGAAAACAGCGTACAGCATGATCGGCACGATCGAGGCATAAAGCCCCGCCTCGGCTGGTAACCCCGCCAGCAAGGCATAGGCCAAAGATTGCGGGATCAGCATGATCGTCACGATAAAGGCAGCGGTCAGGTCATTGCCAAGGTCGGACCGGGAATAATCCCGCCCCCAGGACAGAATGGGCAGGTAACGGGCGAATGGGATATGCATTATATTATGGCCAGTTGCACCGCTTGCAAAAACTGCAAACGGTCGGATTTATCGCATCAGTCAGATCTTGCAGGTCCGCAGACCCAGAACAGTATAGAGTGGGCAGGACCGCGTCGCGGCCACACCCAGCATCATCAGCCCAACGATGACAGAAACCACTGTCGCCAGTGTGTTGTTGAACAAGGGCAGCCCGCTGACAAAGGGCAGCGCCAAAAGCACGATTCCCAGAACGGCGCGGAACATACGGTCGATATCGCCAACATTGACAGGCATGATTGAAACTCCTTCAAATCTCTGCCCTGACCCTAGCCTATCCGGCGGGCAGTGACGGTGACAATGTCACCAAGGCTAGGAATGATGCTGCGCCAGCCCGGCAAGCCCCGCACGATCCTGCACTGTGACGGACCCACGCGCCTGTGCGATCCAGCCCCGGCGCTGGAATTCCTGCAACTGGCGCGACACGACCTCGCGCGCCGTACCCAATTCGACCGCAAGATTTTGATGGGTCGTCGCGATCCGGTCCACGCCTCCGGACAGTTTCAACAGCTTATCCGCCAGACGCACATCGATGCGCTGGAACGCGACCTGATCGATCATCAAAAACAGATCGGTGATCCGTTTGGAAAAGGCGGCAAAGACAAAGTTGCGGAATGATTTCGACTGCGCGACCAGATCATCGAACAGATCACGCGGGATCGCAGCAGCCTGCACATCGGTTTCAGCAATACCCTCGGCGGCATAATCGTCATAGGCCAGCAAACAGGCCGTGGTCAGCACACAGCTTTCGCCGGCTTCGATCCTGTAGAGGACGATATCATGGCCAGTCTCTGACACTTGCTGCACCCGGACAGTACCGTCGAGAAGGAACAACATGTTCTCCGGTGATTTGCCGGGGCCAAAGATGACGCTTCCTTGCGGCGCGGCCATGATCACGCTGCGCTGCAACAGCTGTGCCTTGACGGCGGGTTCCAGCTTTGACAGCCCCGCAAACCTGTCCAGCCAGCTGCTATCCTGCGCCATCACCCCACCTCGCTTTGTTGCAAATACTTCCCCGCGCGGCGCGCGTTACCCCCGCCAGATCAACACGCCAAGATCAGCCACATTGGTGCCTGTCGCGCCGGTGATCAGCAGATCATCCGCCTGCGCCAATGCGGCATAGCTGTCGTTATTGGCCAAAAGCGTATCAAGATCAGCGATCTTGCCCAAACTGTCCTGATCCACAATTCCGCCTGCAGCATCGGTCGGTCCGTCGCGGCCGTCACTACCCGCCTGCAGGCATGTCCAGTTGCGCCAGCCGCGCCGCGCCGCCTCAACCGCGATATGCAGGGCCAGTTCCTGATTGCGCCCGCCGCGCCCATTGCCTTGCAACACAACCGTGGTTTCCCCGCCCCAAAGCGTGATGCCGGGTCTTGCCTGATCGCAGATCAGCCGGGCCGCGTCCGCCACATCGCCGGTGACGGGGGTGGGGATGACATGGGCCTCGCCCGCCGCCTGCGCCATCGCAGCGACACTTTGGCCGTTGGACCCGATCAGGATATTGCGCGCTTGCGGCAAATCCGCCACCGGGCGATCTGCGGTCAGGTGATCGCGCACCGCCTGCGGGATCTGGTCCCAGAGCCAGGCCTTGCGCAACAGCTTGATCGCCTGCGCGGCTGTGCCGATCGGGCGCACTGTGGGACCGCTAGCAATCGCCGCCAGATCATCTCCGACGACATCCGACAGGATCAGCGCGGTCACCGGATTGGGGGCGGCATGGCGCAGAAAACCACCGCCCTTGAGGTCAGAAAGTTGCTGGCGGATCAGGTTCATCTCGCTGATATCCAGCCCAGACCCCAGCAGCAAGGCATTGACCGCGACCTTATCCGCCAGCGTCAAAGCCCCCGCAGGGGCCGGCAACAGCGCAGACCCACCGCCCGAGATCAGCGCCAATACCGGGCCCTGTGCCGCATGCAGGGCCGCAATCACGGCAAGCGCTGCTTTTGCGCCACTTTCATCTGGGACCGGATGACCTGCGGCATGCACCTCGGCCCCGTCCAGCGGCTGGGCGTTTTCATAATTGGTGACGACGATGGCAGGCACGCCAGAGAAATGCGTCAGCGCAGACTGCGCCATACCCCGCGCCGCCTTGCCGACGGCGATGATCGATGCGGGTTTTTGCAGATCATCCAGGTGCTTTGTGACAGCGGCCACCGGGTCAGCCGCTTGCACGCCTGCCTCGAATATCCGCTGTGCCGTGCTGCGCATCTCATTCATCGCTGGCCTCATCCCCCGCCCATGTAAGGTGGATCATGTTCCACCTTACCGGACAGGTTGACAAGGTCACAGGTAGCGATTGACCAGATTTTCCAACCGTTCCTGACGGCCAGAGCGAGGCTGTGGGTTGATCCCCTCAGACTGCACGCGCGCGGTGATCGCATCCAGATCACTGTCGAGCAGCGCCTTGCCCGCATCGGTATCCCAACCTGCGTAGCGTTCATTACGCGCCGCTTCCAGCTTGCCATCTTCCAGCATCGCCGCCGCAGCCTTCAGCCCTGCTGCACAGGCATCCATCCCGCCGACATGGGCGAGGATCAGATCCTCTGCATCAAGGCTCTGACGGCGCAGTTTGGCGTCAAAATTGGTGCCGCCCGTGGTGAAGCCACCGGCGCGCAGCATCTCGTAATAGGCCAGCGCCATTTCGGGCACATTGTTCGGGAACTGGTCGGTATCCCAGCCGGATTGATAATCATTGCGGTTCATGTCGATCGAGCCGAAAATCCCCAATTCCCGCGCCATCGCCAGTTCATGTTCAAACGAATGGCCCGCCAGAATGGCATGGCCCTGTTCGACATTGACCTTGACCTCGCCCTCCAGGCCAAACTCCTTCAAGAAGCCGTAAACCGTTGCGACATCGTAGTCATATTGATGCTTGGCCGGTTCTTGCGGTTTCGGTTCGATCAGGATCGCGCCCTTGAAGCCCATCTTGTGCTTGTAGTCGACGACCATCTGCAACATCCGGCCCGCCTGGGTGCGTTCGCGGCCCATATCGGTGTTGAGCAGGGTTTCATAGCCTTCACGACCACCCCAGAGGACGTAGTTTTCACCGCCCAGTTTCATGGTCGCGTCCATGCAGGTCTTGATCGTCGCGGCTGAAAACGCGAACACATCCGGGTCAGGGTTCGTCGCGGCACCGGACATGAAGCGCTTGTGCGAGAACAGGTTCGCCGTGCCCCAGAGCAGTTTGACACCGGTCGCTTCCATTTTTTCGGCGAAATAATCGACGATCTCTTCCAGGTTGCGGGTGTTTTCGGCGAAATCAGCACCTTCGGGCCGCACATCGGCGTCGTGGAAACAGAAATAAGGCACGTTCAGAATCTGGAACATCTCGAAGGCGACATCAGCCTTCATCCGGGCCAGATCCATGCTGTCGCCGAACCATGGTCGATCAAAGGTCTGCCCACCAAACGGGTCACCGCCCGGCCAGGCAAAGGAATGCCAATAGGCAGCCGCAAAGCGCAGGTGATCTTTCATCTTTTTGCCCATCACAACCTCTTCGGGGTTGTATTGGCGGAAGGCGAAATCATTGTCGCTGTCCGGGCCTTCGTAGGTGATGGCGGGGATGCCTTTGAAGAAATCGGTCATGATAGTCCTTTCAGTGCGATATAGCTGGCGCGGTAACGCGCATGGGCCTCGGCAAAAGCCGCTGTCAGTTTGGTGTCAGGGTCAATGGTGCGAGCGATCTTCGGTGCGGTCGCGACCTCGGCCCCTGCGCCGGTTGCGGCCATCAGGCCAAGGCGAGCGGCGCCAAAGGCCCCGCCGAAATCACCCGCGACGGGCAGTTCAATCGGCAGATCAAGCGATGTGGCAATCGCTTGCACCCAGTAATCGGATTTGGACCCGCCGCCGACCGCGATCAGGCGGTTGATCTTGGTGCCGGTGCTGGTCAGCGCATCATGGCAATCGCGGATCGCATGCGTCACCCCTTCCAGCACGGCGCGGGCCATGGCCTGGCTGTCGGTCGCATGGTCCAGATGCAGGAACGCGCCGCGGATCGCCGCATCATTATGCGGGGTCCGTTCGCCGCCCAAGTAAGGCAGGAACAGCGGCTTGCCGGGGGCCTGCAACGCGCCCAAACCGCTGGTCAGGGTGGCGGCAGGTTTATCCGCGACCTTGGCAAACCAGTTCAGCGCATCAGCGGCAGCGAGGATCACGCCCATCTGGTGCCATGTATCCGGCAAGGCATGACAGAACGTATGCACGGCGCTGGCGGCATCGGGGTTATAGGCGTCGCTGGCCGCAAAGAGCACGCCAGAGGTGCCGAGCGAGACGAAAGCATCGCCCGCCTTGACCACGCCCACGCCCACAGCACTTGCGGCATTGTCACCGCCACCACCTGCCACGACGACACCCTGCGGCAAGCCCCAGCGGCTGGCGAGTTGATCCCGCACCTGCCCCGAGACTTCGGAGCCTTCGACAAGGCGCGGCATCTGCGCGCGGGTCAGGCTGGTCGCAGCAAGCAGATCATCTGACCAGTCGCGCTTCGCCACATCCAGCCAGCTTGTGCCAGCCGCGTCGGACATTTCGGCGACCGCCTCGCCTGTCAGCCACAGGCGCAGGTAATCTTTGGGCAGCAGCACGCGGGCGACCTTGGCGAAGATGTCGGGTTCATGTTTCGCCACCCAGACAAGTTTCGGCGCGGTGAAACCCGGAAAGACGATATTGCCGGTCAGTGCGCGGAAACGCGGGTCGGCGTCCAGTTCGGCGGCTTCCACGGCAGAGCGAGTGTCGTTCCACAGAATGCAGGGGCGCAGCACATTGTCATCGGCATCCAGCAAAGTCGCGCCATGCATCTGGCCGGACAGGCCGATGGCCTTGACGTCAGCCAGCGACACCTGCGCCCCCAGATCACGCATTACCGTATCCGCCGCATCCAACCATGTCGCGGGGTCCTGTTCGGACCAGCCGCTGTGCGGGCGCGTCGCCTCTAGCGGTGCTGACGCTTCGGCAAGGATGTTTTGATTGACGTCTATCAAAACAGCTTTGAGACCGGAGGTCCCCAGATCAAGTCCGATAAACATTACGCTGCCTTTTTAGGATTCTTGCCCATGATGATCATCGACAGGATGTCATCCTCGGTCACGTCCTCGACACGTTCGGTGCCGACGACCTGTCCGTTTTTCATTACCGACACACGGTCGCACAATTCCATCATCTCGCGCGTGTCATGGCTGATCAGGAAAATGCCAAGACCCTGCGCCTTCAATTCCTGAATCAGATCCGCGACCATCTTGGTCTCATGCACACCCAAAGCGGCAGTCGGTTCGTCCATGATCAGGATCTTGGCCTTGAAATAGACCGCCCGCGCGATGGCGACCGACTGTCGCTGGCCACCGGACAGGGCCGACACGGGTTCTTTCAGTTTTTTGAAATTGGGGTTCAGACGGGCCATGATCTTGCGCGTCTCGGATTCCTGACGGCCATCATCGACAAAGCCAAAAGGCGTGGTCAGTTCGCGGCCCAGAAACAGGTTCGATGCCGCGTCAAGGTTATCGGCCAAGGCCAAAGTCTGATAGATCGTTTCGATATTATGGTCGCGACTGTCGCGCGGCGATTGGAAATCGACCTTTTTGCCTTCGACCCAGATCTCGCCAGAATCCATCTTATAGGCACCGGACAGGATCTTGATCAGCGTCGATTTACCAGCACCGTTATGACCCAAAAGACCAACAACTTCACCGGGATATAGGTCGATGCTCACGTGATCCACCGCCTTGACCCCACCGAATGAGATCGAGACATCTTTCATCTGCACAAGGGGTGTCATCATTTCGCTCCTGAATATTTGCGATACTGGATGTCGATCCAGACGGCGAGGACCAGCACAAGGCCCACCACGATGTTCTGATAGGGCGCATCGACCCCGACCATCGCCATGCCCGATTGCAAGGATTGCATGATCAGCGCACCGATGATCGCGCCATAGATCGTGCCGATCCCGCCAGCGAGTGCGGTGCCGCCAATGACGGCTGCAGCGATGACGCGGAGTTCGTCCAGCGTGCCGATATCATTGGTATGATACCCCAGCCGGGCCGAGGCGACGATCCCACCAAGCGCACAAAGCATCCCGACCATGGCGAAAATCTTGACCGTCAGAAGCTTTGTATTGATGCCGGACAGTTCCGCCGCATCGGGGTTGCCGCCGGTGGCAAAAATGTAGCGGCCCAGACGGGTGCGCTGTGCGATGATCGTCATCACCACAGCCACGGCAATCAGCAGCAGCACCGAATAGGGAATGCCATAACCAGCCGTGCAGTTTTCCACTGCGGTACAGCCCCAGCGTTCAAATTCGCGCGCAATCACGCGGTCCGGCACAGCATAGGCATTCAGCACCGCGACAAAACCAAGGATCGCTGCGATAACGACAGCGATCACGACCGCTTCGGCCCAAAGCGGCTTGACCGAAAAACCATGGCTGATCTTGGTCCGACGCGCGAGCAGAATACCGACAGCCGCCGCAGCAGCAGCAATCAGGCCGAAAATCCAGCTCCAGAAAATGCCCAATGTACCGTTGATCCCACCAAACAGCATATAGGTCTGATCCAGCGGCCCGATGGTCTGGCCATTGGTCAGGTGCCAGGCAACGTTGCGCCAGATCAACAGACCGCCCAAAGTGACGATAAAGGCGGGGATCATCTGATAGCCGATCAGATAGCCCTGAAACGCCCCGATCAGCGCACCGGTCAGAATACCCGCGGCAATGGTGATCCAGGGGATCATCGGATGACCGATTTCCAGCCCGAAGATCTGTGGCAGAAACTGGGTCTGCGTGATCGCCATCACTGCCGTGGTGGTCGCCAGCAAGGCCCCTACCGACAGATCAATGTGGCGGGTCACGATCACAAAGACCATGCCGGTGGCCATGATCGCCACGGAAACGGTCTGGATCGACAGGTTGAAAATATTGCGCGGTGTCAGAAACCGCTGGTCCGACCAGATATGGAAGACGACCCAGATCAGGATCAGCGCTCCAATCATACCCAACAGGCGGGTATCGACTTCAAGCGTTTTAAAAAAGGACCGTCGCGCATCGCTGGGCGCAGTGGCGGTTTCATCAGACATAAAGGTGCTCCATCGCAGCCGATTGCGCAAGGTCAGCGGCCGAGGGTTTGCATGAAAAGGAAAATCGGGGCCCTGCACATCGGCAGGGCCCCTGACCGCGGCGGGTGAACCCCGCCGCCACGGGCTTAGTTACAAGGGGCCGGACCCGCAGTCACACCCTGACAGAGAGCTTCTACGGTGATCCAGCCAGCGTCGGTCACATCAGACAGATTGTCAGCTGTCACCGGCAGTGGTTCCAGGAAGATCGCAGTCATGTCGGTGCCTGCTGGCGATGTCCATGTCTGGCTGCCTTCTACAGCAGCCATGTCGCCATCCGCTGCAGCCAGAGCGACCGCGATTTCAGCGGCGGCGCGACCCAGTTCGCGGGCGTCTTTCCAGACCGACACAGTCTGCGTCCCCAAAGCAACACGGTTCAGCGCGGCATGGTCGCCGTCCTGACCGGAAACTGGAATGCCTTCCAGACCCTGCGCTGTCAGCGCTGCGACAACACCGCCTGCAGTGCCGTCGTTCGAAGCCACAACCGCATCGACCATATTGTCATTGGCGGTCAGGATCTGTTCCATGTTGCGCTGCGCGTTGGCAGGCAGCCAGCCATCGGTATAGGCCTCGGCCACGATGGTGATCGCGCCGCTGTCAATCGCCTCTTGCAGGACTTCCTGCTGACCGCCGCGCAGGAAATCAGCGTTCGGGTCAGTGGGCGAGCCTTTGATCATGACATAATTGCCTTCGGGCATCTGTTCCAGCACGGCGCGGGCCTGCATCCGGCCGACTTCGACATTGTCGAAAGTCAGATAAAAGGCGCGCGGGTCTTCGATCAGGCGGTCATAGGCGACGACGGGGATACCTTCATTCGCGGCAGCCTCGACAGCGGGGCCAATGGCGGCGCTGTCCTGTGCCAGAATGATCAGCGCATCAACGCCCTGTGCGATCAGGCTTTCGACATCGGACAATTGCTTGGCCGAGGATGATTGCGCATCGGCGGAAACATAGGTCGCGCCAGCAGCGTCCAAAGCGGCGCGAATCGCGGCCTCATCGGTTTTCCAGCGCTCTTCCTGAAAGTTGGACCAGCTGACACCGACCGTCAGGTCCTGTGCCAAAGCAGCAGAATTGAAACCAGCGACAGCAATCGCGGCAGCGATGATGGATTTATGCATGTATTCCTCCCAGAAAATGCGGCCCTCATGCAGTGAGGGTGTGGGTCGCTCGACCCTACGCGGACCAAAATGCCATATTAAATTTACTTGTCAAAATAAAAATCGCCACATTTCCGAAAAAACCGCTTTGAGACTGCGGAATTATTGGGCAGTCTGGGAACACCCCGGGTTTTTGCTCTTTGATGGCCCGTTAATAATTCAGGTGTTGAACTATGTATGAGGACATCACATCGATTGGCGACGAATCGCCTGTCGAATCAGGTTGCGGCCCATTGTTGCCGACGGCCAGCGCCGTGGCCAAGCCTCTGCGTCAGCAGATTTTCGAACATGTGCGCGGGGCCGGACGTGCCGCGCGCGCCGATGTGACACGCGCGCTCAGCATCAGCGCGGGATCGGCGACCACATTGACTGCCGATCTGATCGCCGCCGGCCTGCTGCGCGAGGTCGAAGGCCTGCCGCGCGAAACCGGCCGCGGCCGTCCGCCTGTCGCGTTGGAGGTCGTGGCAGAGGCCTGCCATGTCATCGGCATCAAATTGTCGGATGAGGTGCACACTGCCGTCCTGACCGACTTTTCCGGGCAGATGGTCGCCGATGCCAGCCTGCCCACCCCACCGACCCGCAAATCCCTGCCGGATCTGTTGGATGAAATCGCCGTGCTGATTGCAAAATTGCTGGATGGCACCGGCAAGGAACTTTGCGATGTCGCGTCGGTCGGCATCGGCCTGTCGGGGATCGTCGATCATCAGACCGGCACAGTGCCATGGTCGCCGCTGCTGGCAGAGCGCGAAATGGACCTCGCCACCGCCTTTGTCGCCCGATTTGGTCTGCCGCTGCATCTGGACAACGACGCCAATGTGCTGACGCTGGCGGAACTCTGGTTCGGCGCGGGCCGGTCGATGACCGATTTTGCCGTGGTGACCATCGAACATGGCGTCGGCATGGGTCTGGTGCTGGATAACCGGCTGTTTCGTGGGTCGCGCGGCATGGGGCTGGAACTGGGCCACACGAAGGTGCAACTGGATGGCGCTTTGTGCCGCTGTGGTCAGCGCGGCTGTCTGGAGGCTTATCTGGCCGATTACGCGCTTGCCCGCGAAGCGGCGACCGCGCTGCACCGCAACCCGCGCAACCTGCAAAGCCCCAATGCGATGCTGGATGCATTATTCGCCCAGGCCAAGGCCGGGAACCAGGCCGCGCGCACGATCTTTCGCCGCGCCGGGCGTTATCTGTCGGTAGGATTGGCCAATGTGATCCAACTGTTCGACCCCGAACTGATCATCCTGTCGGGCGAGAGGATGCAATATGATTACCTTTACGCCGACGAAGTCCTGGCCGAGATGCGCAAACTGACGCTGAACGATGGCCGTACCCCCTGCCGGATTGAAACCCACGCCTGGGGCGATCTGGTCTGGGCGCGCGGTGCATCCGCGCTGGCGCTGGCTGCCGTTACCGACAAAGTACTGGGCGAGGCACGGGCATGATACGTTTGCCTGCGCTGTTTCTGCCGGCCAGCGCCGGGCCGCTGTTCGAGGATCGCTCGGATGCCCCACCCTGCCCGGCGCTCGTGGCACGCCACATCGTTATCGCTGGAGCGGTCCGCTATTCCATCCGCTTGCGGATATTATGCACCACCAGCCAGACCAGCAACAGCACGGTAGGCGTGGTCACAGCAGTCAGCACCGGTTTGGTGATTGCCAATGCCTCGGCCAGCGGGGCGGCCATGTAAAGCGCCAGGTTCACGGCGTAATAGCTGATGGCGACGACGGACAGACCTTCGACCGTGCGCTGCAGGCGCAGTTGCAGGTCGGCGCGCCGATCCATGCTGGTCAGCAATTCCTGATTCTGCGCCGACCGTTCCACATCGACCCTTGTGCGCAACAGATCACCAGCGCGCAGGGCACGGTCGGACATTGCCAGCAAACGCGCCTCTGTCGATTTGACGGTACGCATCGCGGGGTCAAAGCGACGGATCATGAATTCGCTGAAGGTCTGCCGCCCGCCGAAACGTTCCTCGCGCAGGACCGCGACGCGCTGATTGACGATGGTCTCATAGGCACCTGCCGCCCCGAACCGGAAGGTCGATTGGGCGATTGTGTTCTCAATCTCCGCCGAAACTTCCAGCAGGGATTGCAGCACATCAGCCGGATTGGCGACAGAGCCGCGCATATCCTCCAGCAGACCAGTCAGGGTCTTGTCAAAGGCCGCCATCCGTGGCCCCAGTGATCGCGCCTTGGACAAAGCCAGCATCGACATGGACTTATAGGTCTCAATCTCGCAAAGCCGCTGCATCACCCGGCCGACCCGACGATTGCCGACATGCGGGCGGGCGAAGATCGCAAACCGCATATGCCCAGCGGAATCGATGCGGAAATCGCCCGCGATGACCAGATCATCCTCAAGTACGCGGCTGATCGCCAGGCTTTCGGGGACAAACCAGTCGCGCGCCTTTTCGATGATGCCGTCATCTCCTTCGGCCACCTCGATCCGGATCAACGCCGAGGTGACGCGGGTGCCCGGCGCGCTGGACAGCCAATCATCGGGAAACACATCAAAGGTTGTCGCATCAAACGGGCGCTCCGCCAGACCCGCACTGAAAATGGTGAAGGTCACGAATTCCGTATGGCTTTCCCATTTCAGCTGATGTTTGCCGATGGTGCCGAAATAATGCGTCGCATCCGGTTGCGGGTGCTGCGCGCCGAACCGGTCCAGCAAGGCGATCAGATGCGCCCGGTCCGCCGCCCGGTCCCGCCCGGCTGCATTGCTGGCCGGTTTGATCGCCAGATAGGCCGCACGGCTGGGGGCCTCGACCGTGGGAAACGGCCGTGCATGCAGTTCATTGGCCATCGCATAACGCAGAGGATGGTCGGAAATCGGTGGCATGGCGCGGCCTTTTACTGGGTCATGCATCACACAGTAGCGCGCTAAATCGTGCTGTAAACAGGAAAATCGTTAATTTAGAATTACTTAGTCGCACACAAAGGTATACGGTAGCGGTGAATCACATCACCAGCCCCGCGAAGGCCATGACCCGGATCATCCTGTTCAACAAACCATATGGCGTCTTGTCGCAATTCACCGACCAGCGCAGTCCCTCGCCCCGGCCAACTTTGTCGGCCTATATCGACGTGCCTTGCGTCTATCCCGCAGGCCGGCTGGACCGCGACAGCGAAGGGTTGCTGCTGCTGACCGATGATGGCGGGCTGCAGGCGCGGATCGCGGATCCGCGCCACAAATTGCCAAAAACCTATCTGGTGCAGGTCGAAGGCGCGCCAGATGACCGCGATCTGGACCCGCTGCGCAAAGGTGTTGTGCTGAACGATGGGCCGACGCGCCCTGCGAACGTGCGACTGATTGATTCCCCCATCCTGTGGGACCGCGATCCGCCGGTACGGTTTCGCAAATCAGTGCCCGACCATTGGCTGGAAATCACGATCAGCGAAGGGCGCAACCGTCAGATACGCCGGATGACCGCGCATATCGGCTTTCCCACCTTGCGGCTGGTGCGCTGGCGTATCGGGGATTGGTCGCTTGACGGGCTGGTCAGCGGAACATGGCGGGATGCACCGCTGCGGTAAGGCGCGGGCGGAGAGGACAAGATTTTTCGTCCGAAAAATCTTGTCGCGAAGGAAGGTTTTTCGGACGAAAAACCTTTTATGCGCCATGTTGGAGATCAGCCCGTGGTGCGGTCGGGGGGACTCGAACCCCCACGAATGTTACTTCACAGCGACCTCAACGCTGCGCGTCTACCAATTCCGCCACGACCGCATTGTCCGGGCTTAGTGCCGTCGTCTTTAGTGAAAGCGCCGGTCCTGCTCAAGGGCAAAAACGCTTAAGCTGTGGAATGCGGGTCGCGGAACGGGCGCGGCTTGCACCGCAGCAGAAAAACCAGCAGGCCAAGCCCGGTTGCAAGCGCCAGCCATCCGGCAGATGTGCCGCCACCCAGCAGAACCTCATTCATGATCCGCCCCGGCAGCAGCGTAAACATGCCGGCCAATCCCAAGGCCCAGAACCAGATCTGCCGCATCGCCTTTTGATGCGCGGCAATCCGGCCATGGCGGGCATGCCCGACACCCTGCCAGATCCCCGCAAATGTCAGGAAACACAGCAAATGAATCGGACCGAAATGACCGGCCAGCGCCAGATTCTGCGACGGAATGAACAGCCCCGATCCTGCAAGCACCAACATGCTGGTCACCCATGTATAGCCCAACAACTTGTGCCGCAGGCGCCCGCCCCGCCCCCAAAGCACCAGTGGCCCCAGGACCAAGGCAGGCAGGGCCGCCAGCACATGAAGCTGAATAATGAACGAAGCCTGGACAATCGGGCCGAAATCCATGGCAAAACCTCCGGAAAATGTTACGATGCAAAGTGGATGCCGCGCTGTGGGCCACAGGCCAATGGACGATACGTGAAACCGGGAAAAACTTCGTGAAAGACGCCAGATCGCAGTCCACGCTTCGCGAATGGCGCGATCATATCACCCAGCCTCTGGCGCTGGCGATCTTTGCCGGACTGGCCTTGATACTGACCCTGATTGCCCCTTTCGGCACAGACCGGGCAATTGGCCCATTGCACAGGTTTTTCTATTGGCTCCTGATCGCGGTGTTGACCTATGCGATCGGCTCTTTGGCGCATAAGTTGGCGCATGATAAATTTCGCGCCCGTCCTGTGCTGCGGATCATGTCCAGCGCCACGATCACCGCGGCGGGGGCCAATCTTGTGGTCTTTGTCGTCAATCTTGTTGTCTTGTCCTATGCGCCTGCGGGGGCGGCTTTATTGACCTCGGTCGCCAATATTTCTGTCATCGCGATGACTATTGCCGTCATGTTCCACCTGCTGCATGACCGTCCGGCCACGGTTGAAAAACGCCAGCCCTGTGCCTTGCTGGACCGTTTGCCGCTGGAAAAACGGGCAGCGCTGGTGGCGCTCTCGGTAGAAGATCATTATGTCAGGGTCAGAACGCTGTCCGGGGAAGAAGTGCTGCTCATGCGCCTGTCAGATGCCATTCGCGAAACCGGCGACAGTCGCGGCCTGCAAGTCCACCGGTCGCATTGGGTCGCACTGGAACAGGTGCAATCCGCCCGCCGCAAGGGGGATGGGGCGATCCTGCGCATGTCCACCGGCCCTGATATCCCCGTCAGCCGGTCCAACATCCCGACCATCAAGGAGGCCGGGCTTCTTCCCCGGTGACATATGATTGACTGGATCATCAGCGACGAGTTGACCGCATACCCGCAGGCGCTGGCCTTCATGGAAGACCGCGTGAATGCGATCATCGCAGGCACGGCGGATGAATGTATCTGGCTGCTGGAACATCCCCCGCTTTACACGGCCGGCACCTCGGCCAAGGCCGCCGATCTGATCAGCCCTAACCGTTTCCCGGTCTATGAGGCGCGGCGCGGCGGCGAATATACTTATCACGGGCCAGGGCAACGGGTGGTCTATGTGATGCTGGATGTCGGCAAACGCGGCCATGACCTGCGCCGTTTCGTGCAGGATCTGGAAAACTGGGTGATCGGCACGCTGGACACATTCAACGTGAAGGGTGAAATCCGGCAAGGCCGCGTCGGTGTCTGGGTACAGCGCCCGGAAAAGCCGCGCAGTGCCGATGGCAAGGTCGCCGAGGATAAGATCGCCGCCATTGGCATCCGTATGCGCAAATGGGTCTCTTTCCATGGCATCTCGATCAATCTGGACCCGGACCTGTCGCATTTCGACGGGATCGTCCCCTGCGGCATCCGCGACCACGGCGTGACATCCTTGGTCGATCTGGGCCTGCCGGTCAGCATGGATGATCTCGACGTGGCACTGCGGCAGACATTCGACGCGACGATGGCGGGTGGGTAGTTACCCCGCTTCCGGATTCATCCCATTCGCGCGGCGGATCATAGCAACCAACTCAGTCGCGCGCTGCCGCAAGTCCAACACGCCCAAATCAGCCGCACCATCGCAGACGATTTTGGCCGCCCCAACTTTATCGGCGTCTTTGTAGTCTTCGCCCTGCGTCCCTTTGCGCTTGAAGTAAAAGGCATGGTCATACACACCGCCTGCCGCAGGCGCGCCATAGGTTTTCGTATGGATCTGCTGCAATGCATCCTGAAGCTGGACATGCGGCACGTAATTCTCGATCTCCCGGCCTTTGGTGATCCAGACAACGCCCCGCCCTTCGGACATTTCCGCCTTGATCCGCTGCACTGCCGGTTTCAGCTTCGCCTGCGGGCCATCTTTATCGCTGTCAATCACCACGGCGATGTTGCGGTTCAGGTCGCGCAGGTTGATGAAATCGTCCAAAGCCTGATCATCGGCACTCAAATGTCTGATTAGCCCGCCGCCGTAGAACATGATCGTGTAATGGACACCCTCGATCAGATCTTCATCCACCTCCTGCAGCCAGCGCCGGATATAGATCCGGTCGGAGGGTCCCTCGACCCAGATCACCGCATTGGCTTGCAGAATGTCAGAGGCGCGATAGCCCAATTCATCACAAATCGCGCGTTTGTCGCCTTTGACGATGGCCGGGGTGACATAGGTCTGCACCCCGTCATTGCGCACATGAAAGACCGAGGCCCCCGGCGTATCAATGAAAGCTGCGGAATGGGTGGCGATGAAATATTGGTTTTCGGTGTTCTCTTGCAGGTAACGGATCAGCTTGCGTTGCAGGACCGGGTGCAGATGTATTTCCGGCTCTTCGATGCACATGATCTTTTGCTGATGGATGGTGCAGAAGGCGGCGATGAGGATCACCTCGTGGATGCCGGTGCCGAGGGAGTCTAGAGGCAAGACCTTGTTGTCCATATGAACCAAAAGATGTTTGCGATGGTTAGGCACCTCCAAAAGCGCATCCGGTTTGTCGGTCACCTCGCGGACGAACGCATTAATCCGGTCGAAGATCAGCTTTTTTTCACGTTCATCATGGTCGGGGTTCTGAATCTCGGCGAGGTGTTTGATCAGGCCCTTGCCGGAGAGGTCCTCGAATGTATCACCGTCAGTGCCGAGCTGACGTTTGGCGGGGATGATCAGACATTCAGGAAATCTAAGGCTTTGCGCCTCCAAAAGCCAATCACACGCCCTCGCCCCCCACGATGTGTTGTCGGCGTGATTTAAGCCGATACGCAACTCGCGAAAAATCTGGCGCCCATTCAGCACATCGGGATTGAAATGTGCGCTATCAGGGTGTTCCGCCTTCCAAATCTTTGGCCTGCCACCATTGGTATCTGCCAACCAAATAAAGCCGTTCTGGCTCATGGTATCCCAAGCATCATTCAAGGACTTGAACCCAGAAGTGTTCGTATTTTGGAAAGCCGCCGGATTGGCTTGCCTTATATTTTTTAAATATTTCGCTTTGGTTAACGCGATTGCGGCGGAAAAGCTGCCTTCAACCAAACCTGTTGAGCCACGGTATCGTTCTATCGATGCTGTTTCAGTGGCCGATACATTGCCACCCCCAAACGGCAACCGATCCCTGATCAAATTCAGCACCACCGACTTGCCCGCATTGTTCGCTCCAACGAAGAAATTCATCCCGGCGAAGGGCGCAATATATTGCGTCTCGGGGCCGATGCCCCGGTAGAACTGAACGGCGATCCCTTCGAGGTAGACAGGCATATGGCATCGAACCTTTGCAAAAAACTGATCCTGCAATCAGTGGGCGAAGCATCTTATGCCGTCAACCGCAGGGTCATTTGCGCCCCACCCCTGCGCCAATATAACCCAACGCTGCACATGCATCCGTAGTTGCCCCGCCCGGCCCAAGCGACTAGAACGCTTGGCAACGACCGCCCAATGCTTGAATCGGCGGCGTCGATCTGTAGCCAATACGAGGAGAGCCACATGGCGGACGCAGCCATCCACGGCGATGCACACGAAGACAACCGGGGCTTCTTTACCCGGTGGTTCATGTCCACCAATCACAAGGACATCGGGATCCTGTATCTGTTCGCCGCAGGTATTCTGGGGTTCGTGTCGGTCGCATTCACGGTTTATATGCGGCTCGAACTGATGCATCCCGGTGTGCAATATATGTGTACCGAAGGGTTCATGACCGATCCCTGCACACCCAATGGCCATCTGTGGAACGTGCTGATCACCTATCACGGCGTGCTGATGATGTTCTTCGTCGTCATCCCGGCGCTGTTTGGTGGGTTCGGCAATTATTTCATGCCATTGCAGATCGGCGCGCCGGATATGGCGTTTCCACGGCTGAACAACCTCTCGTTCTGGATGTTCATCGCCGGTGGCGCGATGGGTGTGGCTTCGATGTTCGCACCGGGCGGCAATGGCCAGCTTGGGTCGGGTGTCGGTTGGGTCATGTATCCGCCGCTGTCCACCAATGAGGCTGGCCTGTCGATGGATCTCGCGATCTTCGCGGTTCACCTGTCGGGTGCCTCTTCTATCCTTGGGGCAATCAACATCATCACGACCTTCCTGAATATGCGCGCACCGGGCATGACCCTGCATAAAGTGCCGCTGTTCGCCTGGTCGATCTTTGTCACCGCCTGGATGATCCTTCTCGCCCTGCCCGTTCTGGCCGGTGCAATCACCATGCTGCTGACCGACCGGAATTTCGGCACGACCTTCTTTCAACCAGAAGGTGGCGGCGATCCGGTGCTCTATCAGCACATCCTGTGGTTCTTCGGTCACCCCGAAGTTTACATCATCATCATCCCCGGCTTTGGTATCATCAGCCATGTCATCGCCACGTTCAGCCGCAAGCCGATCTTTGGCTATCTGCCGATGGTCTATGCGATGGTGGCGATTGCGGTTCTGGGCTTTGTCGTCTGGGCGCACCACATGTATACGGTGGGCATGTCCCTGACCCAGCAAAGCTATTTCATGCTGGCGACCATGGTCATCGCGGTGCCGACAGGTGTGAAAATCTTTAGCTGGATTGCCACGATGTGGGGCGGCTCGATCGAGTTCAAGACACCGATGCTCTGGGCATTCGGGTTCCTGTTCCTCTTCACCGTCGGCGGTGTTACCGGCATCGTGCTGTCGCAGGCCGGGATCGACCGGGTTTACCACGACACCTATTATGTCGTTGCCCATTTCCACTATGTGATGAGCCTGGGTGCCGTGTTTGCAATCTTTGCAGGGATCTATTTCTACCTGCCCAAGATGTCGGGCCGGATGTATCCTGAATGGGCTGGCAAGCTGCATTTCTGGGCGATGTTCATCGGTGCCAATATTACCTTCTTCCCACAGCACTTTCTGGGTCGTCAGGGGATGCCGCGTCGCTATATCGACTATCCAGAAGCTTTCGCCTTCTGGAACCTGGTATCAAGCTGGGGTGCCTTCCTGTCCTTCGCCTCTTTCCTGTTCTTCATCGGGGTACTGGCCTGGACCCTGCTGCGCGGACGTCGCGTGACAGAAAACAACCCCTGGAACGAATATGCCGATACGCTGGAATGGACCCTGCCCTGCCCACCGCCAGAGCATACGTTCGAGACGCTGCCAAAGCGGGAAGACTGGGACAAACAGCATTCCCACTAGCCTTTGTAGACAACAAAAAAGCCCCCGTTTTCGGGGGCTTTTTTTATGCGTGGCGCTGTAAATCGCAGTGACGGAGAGTGACAGTTTCACGCATGGACCTATCTTCACCGCAGGCGCAAGTTGCGCACCAGCGAGGTTGAGCAGATGCCCTATGAATGGTCTCCAGAACACCCTAACGACGGCCCTGACTGGCAATTGAGCCTCTGGCCTTACCGGTCACTGCTGCGCAAGGATTTCGTGCTGTTCATGGGGGCAACCGCGGCGCTGGTTGCCTTGCCGCTGATTACCCTTCTGGGGACGGTGATCCTCTGGGCCTTGCTGCCCTTCTTTGGGCTGATGTTCTGGGGGCTCTGGACTGCGCTGAACATCAGCTACAAACGTGGTGAGATACTGGAAGAGCTGGTGGTCGATGACACCACCGCGCATCTGACCCGCTTTAATCCCAAAGGCGACCGTCAGGAATGGCGCGCCAATCGGTATTGGGTGACGGTGCATTTGTATCCCAAAGGCGGACCAGTGGAAAACTACATCACCCTGCGCGGCGGCGACCGCGAGGTTGAGATTGGCGCGTTTCTGGATGTGTCGGAAAGGCTGGCGCTTTATGGCGATCTCAAGCGCGCCTTGCGCGGGGATGGCGCGCCGTAGCTGGTCTCGCGTCAGGCCGGGGGCAAAAACTTTTATGCCTCCGGCGGGGATATTTATACTCTGAAGATGAAGGCGGCTATCCCAGCCGCGATTTCACCAGCGGCCCGGCTTTTGCGAAATCCATCTGGCCGGTGTAATTGGCTTTCAGTTCGGCCATGACCTTGCCCATGTCGCGGATGTTTTCGGCACCTACCGCGGCAATGGCGGCATCAACGGCGGCTTCTGCCTCGTCTTCGGACAATTGGCGCGGCAGAAATTCCTCGATCACCTTGACCTCTGAAAGTTCCTTTTCCGCCAGTTCCAGCCTGCCGCCCTCTTCATAGGCGCGCGCGCTTTCCTGACGTTGTTTGACCATCCGGCCCATGATCGCCAGCACATCGGCATCGGTCAGCCCGGTACCTTCATCTGCGGTGCCGCGCAGGGCGATATCGCGGTCTTTGATGGCGGCATTGATCAGGCGTAGGGTGGACAATCTGTCCGCCTCTTTCGCCCGCATCGCATCTTTCAAGGCCGCCGTGATCCGGTCGCGCAATTGCATGGAATATCCTGTGTTTAATGCACCAAAGAAACCGCACCTTACCGCTTTGCCACTTTGCTGACAAGCAGCCCTGACGCCACGCCATGCCTTGTTTGCAAGGCTGGTATCGGGCCTTGACCCTTGGCTCTGGCCCCCGTAAGACCGGACCAATTTGACGGATGGAGTTCGGGTCATGACGCAGAAACCAACGGCTTGCCTTGCACTGGCGGATGGCACAATCTTCTATGGTATCGGTTTCGGTGCAACAGGCGAGACTGTGGCAGAGCTGTGTTTCAACACCGCCATGACCGGTTATCAGGAAATCATGACCGACCCGTCCTATGCCGGGCAGGTGATCACCTTTACCTTCCCCCATATCGGCAATACCGGCATCAATCTTGATGACGATGAAACCGCTGATCCCGTTGCCGAAGGCATGGTGGTCAAATGGGACCCGACCGATGCATCGAACTGGCGGGCCACTGGTGAATTGAAAACCTGGCTGTCCAGCCGCAACCGCATTGGCATGGGCGGCGTCGATACCCGCCGGCTGACCCGTGCGATCCGCCAGCAAGGCGCGCCGCATGTCGCCTTGGCGCATGATCCCGATGGCCGTTTCGATCTGGAACGCCTTGTTGCCAAGGCCCGCGCCTTTGCCGGGCTGGAAGGGCTTGATCTGGCCAAGGACGTCACCTGCGCGCAATCCTATCATTGGGACGAGATGCGTTGGGCCTGGCCCGAAGGCTATCAGCCACAGACCAATGCGCGCCACAAGGTCGTGGCGATCGATTTCGGTGCCAAGCGCAATATCCTGCGCTGTCTGGCTTCTGCCGGTTGCGATGTCACCGTTCTGCCCGCCACCGCCACCGCCGAAGACGTGCTGGCGCTGAACCCCGATGGTGTGTTCCTGTCCAACGGACCGGGCGATCCGGCGGCCACCGGCGCCTATGCCGTGCCGATGATCAAGGGCGTGCTGGCCACGGACATCCCGGTTTTCGGGATCTGTCTGGGCCATCAGATGCTGGCGCTGGCCTTGGGCGCGCGCACGATCAAGATGAACCACGGCCATCACGGGGCCAATCATCCGGTCAAGGATATGGAAACCGGCAAGGTTGAAATCACCTCGATGAATCATGGCTTTACCGTGGACAGTCAGACGCTGCCTGCTGGTGTGATCGAAACCCATGTGTCGCTGTTCGACGGGTCCAATTGTGGCATCCGCCTTGATGGCCGCCAAGTGTTCAGCGTGCAATACCACCCCGAAGCCAGCCCCGGCCCGCAGGACAGCTATTACCTGTTCGAACGCTTTGCCGAAGCCATGGATGCGCGCGTGCCCGCCTGACGCGTTAACCTTTTTTTCATCAGATAGCCGGATAATGCCCTGAAAGAGGGGGAATCCGGCAATGCTCGATGCAATAGATGATTCTGTAATTTTGGCGCGACCTGCGGGCCTTGATCCGGCCTTGCTGGCCGGATTGGTTGCCGGTGATGTAATATCGCCGCTCGACAGTGACCGTGCGATGGCGGCGGCGCGGCGGTTGGACGTGCCGGTCGCGGATGTGTTGCTGCGGCAGCTTGATCTGGATCCGGTGATGCTGGCCCGGCATCAGGCGCGGCTGTATCGGGTCAAACAGATTGACCCCGGCAATCGGCCGCCCGATCCGCTTCTGGTGGACCAGATCGGCGCGCAGGCCTGTCTGCGTCGTGGCATATTGCCCTGGCGGCGCTTCGGCGGGTTGACCGTCATCCTGACATCACGCCCTGATGAATTTGCCACGCAACGGGCTGATCTGGAACAGATTTTCGGTAAACTGCGGATGGCCGTCATGACAGAGGCTGCACTGACCGACGCGATTGTCGCGCTTTACGGTCCGGCGCTGACCGCGCAGGCCGAAAACTTTGTGCCCGCAACGGAAAGCTGCCGCAATTGGGACACAGCCCGCGCCAGCCGCATTGCCGCTGGTGGCCTTGTGCTGCTGGCGGCGCTGGCCCTGGCGGCACCGGTGACGCTGTTGATGGCAATCCTTGTCGGGGCGATGGCGGTGCTGGCAGTGATCACCGCGCTCAAAGTCGCCGCCGCCATCCTCTGCCTGCGGGCACCGCCCCCGCCGTTGGCCCCGGTGGCAGAGCCGGATTTGCCGGTGATCACCATATTGGTGCCCCTCTACCGCGAAACCGCAATTGCCTCGCATCTGTTGGTGCGGCTGGCGGCCCTGCGCTATCCGCGCGCCAAGATGGATATCTGTCTGGTGCTGGAACAGGATGATGCGACCACGCGCGCGACACTGGCCCGCACCCGGCTGCCCGGCTGGATCAGGGCGGTCACAGTGCCCCCCGGTCAGGTGCGGACCAAACCACGCGCAATGAATTACGCCCTGCCCTTTGCGCGCGGCAGCATCATCGGCGTCTGGGATGCAGAAGATGCGCCAGCGCCCGATCAATTGCATGTCGTCGCGCGTCATTTCGCCCATGCCGCACCCGATGTGGCCTGCCTGCAGGGGGTTCTGGATTATTACAACACCGGCACGAACTGGCTGACACGGTGTTTCACCATCGAATATGCCGCATGGTTCCAGGTGGTATTGCCCGGGCTGGCACGGATGCGGCTGGTCGTCCCCCTTGGCGGCACAACGCTGTTTTTCCGCCGCGACGCGCTGGTCGCTCTGGGTGCCTGGGACGCGCATAATGTAACCGAAGACGCCGATCTGGGCCTGCGGCTGGCACGGCATGGCTATACCACCGCCCTGATCCCGACCGTTACATTGGAAGAGGCGAATGGCCGCGCCTGGCCGTGGGTCAAACAACGGTCCCGCTGGCTGAAAGGCTACGCCATCACCTATTGTGTGCATATGCGCAACCCGGTGCTTTTGCTGCGGGATCTAGGCCTGTGGCGGTTCATCGGTGTGCAGATCATGTTTGCCGGCACATTGTGCCTATTCGCCCTGATGCCCTTGTTCTGGTCGCTTTGGCTGCTGCCGCTGGGGCTGGGTCATCCGCTGCAGGACTGGCTGTCACCGGCAGTGTTCACGGCTGTCTGGGTCGGGTTTTTTCTGTCAGAAATCATGGCCTTGCTGGTCAATCTTGCCGGATTGCACAAGGCAGGAAAACAACACTTATGGGGCTGGGCGCTGACCTTGCCGGTCTATTTCCCGCTGGGGGCTCTGGCCGCCTATCGTGGGCTTGCGGAACTGGCGCACAGGCCGTTCTATTGGGACAAGACCGCCCATGGCGTTATTCAGGCAGGGCCGCGTTATTCCGCCGCTTCGACCGCCGCTGCATCCAGTTTCAACCGGGTGACAAAGGCGGCAGAGATATGATCACGCAAAGCTTGATAGGCCGCATCGCCGTCACCCGCCGCTATGGCCGCGACAATCCCGGCATGTTCTTCCAGCGTCTGGACGCCACGCCCCTCTGCCGCCAGCGATGTCGTCGCCAGCAGCGCCATCGACCGATGCACCAGATCCAGCTGCTGCACCAGAAACCGGTTATGCGAGGCCAGATGGATCTGTTTGTGAAACCGCCGGTTGGCGCGCGACAGGGCGGCCGGGTCATTGATCAGCTTTTTATCCGCCTCCAGCATGTCCTGCAGCACCTTGATCTCTTCGGGGGCAGCGTGACGCGCGGCCAGACGGGCGGCCAACCCTTCCAATTCGCCACGCACGACATAAAGTTCGGACAATTGCGAATGATCCAATGACGCGACAATCAAGGACCGCCCGTCACGGGTCAAAAGCGATTGGGTTTCCAGCCGCTGCAATGCCTCACGGATCGGCGTACGCGACACGCCGAACCGTTCCGCCAGCTCGCTTTCGACCAGCCGGTCACCCGGCTTATACAGATGGCTGTCGATCGCCTCCAATATCAGGGCATAGGCGTCTTTTTGAGAATGGCGAGGATCTTGCATGAGCGGGCCTGTCGTTGATCGGATGATCTTACGCCGCTTGCCCGCCTGCAAGCAAGCCAAAGCGGTTGCACCCGCGCAATACCGAAATTAAGCAAGCAGCATGGTAGCCCAACATTTCACACATATCGACACATGGGTCTTTGACCTCGACAACACGCTCTATCACCCGTCGGCGGGCCTATTCGCGCAGATGGATGTGCGTTTCGCGGCCTATGTCATGCGGATCACCGGGCTGGATCAGGCCCGCGCCCTGGCTTTGGCCCATGAATATTGGGTCGATCACGGATCGACACTGGCCGGGCTGATGGCCCAACATGACGTAGACCCGACAGAATTTCTGGCCGATGTCCATGATATTGACATCAACCACCTGACGCCCGACCCGGTGTTATCAGCCGCGATCGCCACATTGCCGGGGCGCCGGATCGTCTATACCAACGGGTCCGAAAACCATGCCAAACGGGTGTTGGCCGCACGCGGGCTGACCCGGTATTTTGACGCAGTCTATGGCGTTGAACACGCCAATTACCGCCCCAAACCGACAGCAGAGGCTTTTGCCACGATTTTCACGCGCGACGGGATTACCCCGTCCACAGCCGCCATGTTCGAGGATGAAGCACGCAACCTTGTCGTGCCGCATGATCTGGGGATGCGCACGGTGCATGTCCATGAAAGCCCCGAAACCGCGGCCCATATCCACCACGGCGCCCCCGATCTGGCAGCTTTCTTGTCGCAGCTTGCGCGCTGATCCTTCTCAACACGGCGGATGCGGACTATGTGCAGGTCATGGAACGCAAACACGCTGATATTCTGATCGCCGGGGGCGGTGTCGCCGGGCTGACCGCCGCCGCCGCCTTTGGCTCTGCTGGCTTTACCGTGGTGATTGTCGATCCCACACCGCCCATCACCGATGCCGTCAGCAAAGGGGCCGATCTGCGCACAACGGCATTTTTGCAACCGGCACAGGCCTTTCTGGAAACTGCTGGCATCTGGCCGCGCCTTGCCGATCACGCCACCCCTTTGCAGATCATGCGTATCGTCGATGCCGCCGCCCACCCACCGGTGCAGCGTGATTTCGATGCCTCCGACATTTCCGACCTGCCCTTTGGCTGGAACCTGCCCAATTGGCTGCTGCGGCGCGAGATTGTCGCGCGGTTGCACGATCTGCCCAATGTCGATTTCCGCCCCGGTACCGGCTTTGCCAGCATGGTGCCACGTCTGGATGCGGCTCTCGTCAACCTGACGGACGGTAAACAGGTCGCGGCAAGGCTGGTAATCGGCGCTGACGGGCGCAATTCGCCCGTCCGCCAAGCCTTGGGGATTTCTGCAACCACTATGCGCTATGGGCAAAAGGCCGTGACCTTCGCCGTGACCCATGACGCGCCACATGAAAATATCTCGACCGAAATCCACCGCGCCGGTGGCCCTTTCACGCTGGTCCCGCTGCCGGATCATGATGGCAAGCCTTGTTCTGCCGTGGTCTGGATGGATCACGGGGCGGAATCTTTGCGCCGTGCGGCCCTTGATCCAGAGGATTTCGAGGCTGAGGCGAACGACCGTTCCGCCTGGCATTATGGCCCGCTGAAACTGGCCTCGCGTCGGATGGTCTGGCCGATCATCAGCCAGACCTCTGATCAGATCATCGGCCCGCGCACAGCGCTGGTGGCCGAGGCCGCGCATGTGATGCCCCCTATCGGCGCGCAGGGGCTGAACATGTCACTACGCGATCTGGCATGTCTGCTGGATCTGGCAACGGCCAAGCCCGCCGATCTGGGCAGCCAGACGATGCTCGACAGCTATGCCCGCCAGCGCCACCCCGATATCAAACTGCGCGTCGCCGGGATCGACGCGCTGAACCGCGCTTCCATGCTGGGCAACCCCATGGCGCAGGATCTGCGCGCCAGGGGGATCGCCGCCCTTTACGGCATCACCCCGGTACGGCGCAGCCTGATGCAACTGGGCCTTGGCGCTGGTTAAAGCACTCTTTCCAGCACCGGCACCAGCCGCGCCAAAGTCCCCTGCACATCATAAAGCTTGTCCAACCCGAACAGCCCCAGCCGGAAGGTGCGGAAATCGGCAGGTTCATCGCATTGCAGCGGCACACCGGCGGCGATCTGCATACCTTCGGCTGCGAATTTCGACCCGTTCTGCACCGCCGGATCATCGGTATAGCTGACCACGACACCGGGCGCTTCAAAGCCCGGCGCTGCCACGGACAGGACGCCCTTCTCGGCAAGCACCTTGCGCACGGCATTGCCCAATTCCCATTGCGCCGCCTTCAGCCGGTCAAAACCATAATCCCGCGTCTCGACCATCGTATCGCGGAAGGCCCGCAGGGCGTCGGTCGGCATGGTCGCATGATAGGCGTGGCCGCCATTTTCATAGGCCTGCATGATGCCATGCCATTTCTTCAGATCAACGGCAAAGGAATTGGACGCAGTCTCCGCCATCCTTTCCACAGCGCGCTGCGACAGCATCACCAGCCCGGCAGAAGGCGTCGACGACCATCCCTTTTGCGGGGCAGAGATCAGCACATCCACACCCGTCGCTTTCATATCAACCCAGACGCAGCCCGAGGCGATGCAATCCAGCACCATGATCGCGTCAACCTCATGCGCCGCAGCGGCCAAAGCCGTCAGGTAATCATCCGGCAGGATGATCCCGGCAGAGGTTTCCACATGCGGCGCAAACACCACATCCGGGCGCGCGGCCTTGATCGCGGCGACAACATCCTCAATCGGCGCAGGCGCGAAAGCCGCGCGGCTGTCATTGCCCGCCTGCCGCGCCTTCATCACTGTGGTCTGGGCGGTGAACTGACCGGCATCAAAAATCTGGCTCCAGCGATAGGAAAACCAGCCGTTGCGGACAATCAGCGCATGCGCGCCTGCCCCGAACTGGCGCGCTACGGCTTCCATCGCATAGGTCCCACCGCCCGGCACAATCGCGACATGATCGGCGGCATAAACCTGTTTCAGCATGGATGAGATATCATTCATCACCCCCTGAAACACTTTGGACATATGGTTGAGCGACCGGTCGGTGAACACGACCGAAAATTCCATCAATCCATCCGGATCAATCGCCTTGACTGCACCATCCATCCCGCTCTCCCTTGCTTGGTTGATCTTTGCTAAATTGCCGCCGCCGCGAAATCAAAAGCTATCTGGCCCGTATCGCGTGATTTTACCCGCAACAGGTTTCCGATCCGCGTCAGATCGGCCCCGGACGACGCTCTTCGGACAACAGCACATTGGCCTCGACCGCGCCGACACCGGGCAAGGTCATCAACCGGCGGCGCAAGACCCGTTCGAAATCCGCCAGATCACGGGCGACAACGCGCAGGCGATAATCATAAAGCCCCAGCACATGTTCCACGCTTTGTACTTCGGGGATCGCCCCCACCGCCCGTTCGAAATCTTCCAGCGACACCCGGCCCTTGGTGGCCAGTTTCACACCCAGAAACACAGTCACGCCAAAACCCGCCTTGGCCGCGTCAAGCTGCAAACGGCGGCCCGCGATCACGCCCGCCTCCTGCAGACGCTTGATCCGGCGCCATGTGGCGGGCTGACTCAACCCCAGCTTGGCGGCAAGCCGTGTCGTCGATTGATCGGCATTCGCGACCAGCGCCCGCAGAATGGCGCGATCCAGATCATCAAGGCTCATAGCGGCAGGCTTTCATCGGCCTTGATCGTTGCGACATTCATCAGCGCCTCGATATCGGCGATATGCGGCAGTTCCAGAATCAGCTCCCGGTAGATCCGCTGATAATCCGCCAGATCACGCGCGATCAGCGACAGCCGCACATCAACCTGGCCCAGAAAGGTCTGAATCTCGATCACCTCGGGCACTAACCGCGCCGCTACCAGAAATTCATCAAAGGCGCGCGACGCGGTCTTGTCCAGCGTGATCCGTAGACTGACCGCCACCGCATATCCCAGCGCGCGCCAGTCAATCGCGATCCGACTGCCCAACAGAACCCCCGCCTCGCGCATCGTATCAAGACGGCGGGTCACCCGCGCAGGCGTGCTGCCCACAGCCTCGGCCAGATCCGGCACGCCCCGCCCCGGATCAACCTGCAACAGGCGCAACAAACGGCGATCAACATCATCAAGCATAGATCACGCCATATTCTGAGATCTGACGCATAACAAGCTTCTTATTTCTCCAAATACTCAAAGAACGCCCCTGCCACATCGCGCCAACCCCGCTATAACCACCACAGATCAACCAAAGGACAAGAAAATGCGCGTTTATTACGACCGTGACTGCGATGTGAACCTGATCAAGGACAAGAAAGTCGCCATCCTCGGCTATGGCTCCCAAGGCCATGCCCATGCGCTGAATCTGCGCGATTCCGGTGCAAAAAACCTCGTCGTCGCCCTGCGCGAAGGCTCCCCTTCCGAAGCCAAAGCCAAAGGCGAAGGTCTGCAGGTCATGGGCATCGCCGAAGCCGCCGCCTGGTGCGATGTCATCATGTTCACCATGCCCGATGAATTGCAGGCGGAAACCTACAAGAAATACGTCCACGATAACCTCAAAGAAGGCTCTGCCATCGCTTTCGCCCATGGTTTGAACGTGCATTTCGGCCTGATCGAACCCAAGCCCGGCGTTGACGTGATCATGATGGCCCCCAAAGGCCCCGGTCATACCGTGCGCGGCGAATATACCAAAGGCGGAGGCGTGCCTTGCCTTGTGGCGGTGCATAACGATGCAACCGGCAAGGCGATGGAAATCGGCCTTTCCTATTGCTCTGCCATCGGTGGCGGTCGCTCCGGCATCATCGAAACGAACTTCCGTCAGGAATGCGAAACCGACCTCTTCGGTGAACAGGCCGTGCTTTGCGGTGGTCTGGTCGAACTGATCCGCATGGGCTTTGAAACACTGGTCGAGGCTGGCTATGAACCCGAGATGGCCTATTTCGAATGTCTGCACGAGGTCAAGCTGATCGTCGATCTGATCTATGAGGGCGGTATCGCCAACATGAATTACTCGATCTCGAACACCGCCGAATATGGTGAATATGTCTCTGGCCCGCGTATCCTGCCTTACGAGGAAACCAAAAAGCGGATGAAAGACGTGCTGACCGATATCCAGACCGGCAAATTCGTGCGTGATTTCATGCAGGAAAACGCGGTTGGTCAGCCTTATTTCAAGGCCACCCGCCGGATCAACGACGAACACCAGATCGAACAGGTCGGCGAGAAACTGCGCGCAATGATGCCGTGGATTTCCGCAGGCCGCATGGTCGACAAAGCCAAGAACTAAATACGTAGGGCGGGGCTCGCCCCGCCTTACCCGATCAAAGGCCCGGTCACATCCGGGCCTTTTTCCGTCTGAAAGCCCCACCATGCCGCAGCAACCGACCCTGTTTAACTGGCTCTCGATCCTGACGCTCGGGTTGATCTGGGGCGCGACCTTCATGGTCGTCGCCATCGCGCTCGAAGGTTACGGTCCGCTGACGGTGGCCTGTGCGCGCACCTCGTTGGGCGCGGCGACCATGCTGGCGCTGATGGCGTTGCTGCGCCGCCCGTTGCCACAGTTCAGCCGCCAGATACGTGGCTATCTGATCTGGATCGGGCTGCTCAATACCGCCCTGCCTTTTGCGCTGTTGTCCTGGGGCCAGCAATATGTGCCATCGGCCTTTGCCGGTATTTCCATGGCTGCATTGCCGCTTTTCGTGCTGCCGCTGGCGCATCTGTTCACCGACGAAAAGATGCAATGGCGCAGCGCGCTTGGCGTGATCATCGGCTTCACCGGCGCGCTGGTCCTGATCGGCCCCGGCGTTTTGCGCATCGGCACCGGATGGGAACCTCTGGGCCAACTGGCCTGTATCGCGGCTGCCCTGTCCTATGCCGTGTCCAGCATCATGACCCGGCGCTGCCCGCCGATTGACCCGATCACGATGACAGCGCTTTTGCTGACCATTGGATCAGTCGCGCTGATCCCTGCAATGCTGCTGATCGAAGGCATCCCCGATCCCGCGCCGCTGCGCCCCACCATCGCGATCCTGTTTCTGGGCGTCGTGCCCACCGCCCTCGCGGCCCTGATCCGCGTCGCCACAATCCGCAGCGCAGGCACCGTATTCCTGACGCTGGTGAATTATCAGGTGCCGCTCTGGTCGATGCTGTTTGGCGTGCTGGTCCTGGCCGAAGTCCTGCCCTTGCGGTTCTTCGCGGCACTGGCGCTGATCCTTTTCGGGCTTGTGATCAGCCAATGGGCCGGGCTGAAGCGGCTGTTCGCAAGCGAACAGCGATGAAAGAGCCTGCGGCGGGGATATGTCGTTGAATGCGCGCTTTCAACGGCTCGGACGATGGGCAGACTCAGACTGCCGCTTCAACCTCACCCACGATCTGATTGACCACCTGCGCCAGCAATGCAGCATCCTCGCATTCGGCCATCACCCGGATCAGCGGTTCGGTGCCGGATTTGCGGATCAGCAACCGGCCCTTGCCCGCGAGTTTGATTTCCGCATCAGCGATAGAGGCCGCCACGGCACTGTTGCCCAAAGGGTCTTTCCCGGCGGCAAAGCGTACATTTTTCAACAATTGCGGCACGGTTTCAAAATTCTGCGCCAAAGTGCTGGCCTTCTGACCAGTATCGACCATCGCAGCCAGAAACTGCAGACCGGCCAGCAAACCATCGCCGGTTGTCGCATAATCGGTCATCACGATATGGCCGGATTGTTCACCACCAAGGTTGAAACCGCCCGCGCGCATCGCCTCGACCACATAGCGGTCACCGACCTTGGTGCGATGCAGATGCAGCGCTTTGTCGTCCAGAAACCGTTCAAGCCCCAGATTAGACATCACGGTCGCAACCAGTGTATCACCTTTCAGCCGCCCCTGCGCCGCCCAACGCGCCGCCATCAGCGCCATGATCTGATCACCATCCGCGACGCTGCCGGTTTCATCCAGAATCATCACCCGGTCCGCATCGCCGTCCAGACAGATGCCGACATGCGCCCCGGTCTGGCGGATCAGCTCTGCCGCGCGTTCAGGATGGGTAGAGCCACAGCCATCGTTGATATTATAGCCATCAGGGTCAACGCCCATCTTGATCACGCTGGCACCCAATTCCCACAACACCTCTGGCGCGACGCGGTAAGCGGCCCCGTTCGCACAATCGATCACGACCTTCAGCCCATCAAGTCGCATCCCCGCCGGAAAGGTCGCCTTGAGCCGTTCAGCATAACGGAACCGGCCATCATCAATCCGTTTGGCCCGGCCAATATTGATCGCCTGCGCGGGTTCGATCTCGGACAGGATCAGGGCCTCGATCTCCGCTTCTGCCGCATCGGACAGCTTGAACCCGTCCGGGCCAAAGAATTTGATCCCGTTGTCGTAATGCGGGTTGTGACTGGCCGAGATCATGATCCCCAGATCGGCGCGCATCGATGTCGTCAGCAGGCCGACGGCGGGCGTCGGTACCGGCCCCAGCAACAGCACATTCATTCCGGTGCTGGTCAGCCCCGCAGTCAGCGCGTTTTCAAACATATAGCCGGACAGCCTTGTATCCTTGCCAATCACCACCCGGTGGCCATTTGACCCGTCATTGCGGAAAAAACGCCCCGCCGCCGCCCCGATCCGCAGCGCCATATCGGCCGTCATCGGATAGGTATTGGCGGTGCCGCGCACGCCGTCAGTGCCAAAGAATTTGCGTGTCATCTGATTTTTGTCCCAGTGATAGCCGCCCTGAGGGCGATCGCTTGTTTGGTCTCGAACGTATCATGGACGCGGATAATCTGCACCCCTTGCGTTGCCGCATGCAAAGCCACCGCAACCGACCCGGCCATCCGGTCCTTGGCCTGGGTCCCGCCGCCGATGGTGCCGATGAACTTTTTACGCGACGCCCCCAGCAGGATCGGGCATCCAAGCGCGTGAAACATCGCCAGATGGCGCAGCAAGGTCAGATTATGATCCTGCGTCTTGCCAAAACCGATGCCGGGGTCGACCACGATCTGCGCACGGGCGATACCCGCCGCCTCTGCCTGCGCAATCCGGGCTTCGAGAAAGTCATAAACATCCAGCAACACGTCATCATAGACAGGGTTGTTCTGCATCGTGGCCGGATCGCCCTGGGCATGCATCAGACAGACCGGCAGACCTGCCTGTGCTGTCACCTGCGCCAAAGCCGGATCATAGCTGAAGGCCGCGACATCATTCACCATACTGGCCCCGGCGGCAATCGCCGCCTGCGCGACCGCCGCCTTGCGGGTGTCGATAGAGATTGCCACATCTGATCGGGCCCGGATCGCGGCAATCACCGGGGCGGTCCGGTCGATTTCCACCGCATCGGCCACCGTCACGGCACCGGGACGCGTGCTTTCGCCGCCGATGTCGATGATATCCGCGCCATCCGCCTGCATCGCCAGCGCATGGGTCAGTGCCTGATCCGGGTCGGCATGATCGCCACCGTCAGAAAAACTGTCAGGCGTCACGTTCAGGATTCCCATGATCCGGGGACGGTCCATGCTCAGCCCCGCAACTGGCGCACGCTGCGCGGTCAGCCGGTCCAGAACAGCGGCAGGCAGATCGGCGGCCGGTGCGATGAACGATGGCACATTGCGTTGAAAAATCGCGACCTCGCGAAACCAGCACGGCCCGCCTGCCAATGGCAAGGCATCGCTGGTGGGTTCGGACAAAACGACGGGGCGGTGATACAGTTTCATGCCAGCACCGCCTGATCCACCGGATAGACCTGTAGCGGCAGGTCCGTCTGCGGTGCCACATGTCCGATCAGCACCAGTTCCGCCGCCTGCATCTGCCCTGCGAACCAAGCCACTAAAGCAGCGGCATCCGCAGGGCTGGCAGAGGGACCATCGACCGCATCCAATACGATCTTGGACGGGGCCCAAGTGCTGATCTGGCCGTTTTTCATTGCCCAATCCAGCTCTGTACGGGTCTGGACCACGACACAACGCGGGTCACGCGCGGCCAGTGTCCAGGCATTCTGTTCAATCGCCAGCAGATCAATCCGGCGCTGCGCCAGCCGGTTGGACACCTGCGGCGCACGGATGTCAGCCGGGCCGACGCAGATGATCACCGGCGCAGGCATCGCAGCCAGTTGATCAATCCAACCGATCAGATATGGCGAGGCAAGTGCATCATTGGACAGAAACACCACCCGCGGATGCGGCACCGGGATATGGACCTGCCCGCCGGGGGATTGCCCGTCCCGGGCGCGCATAATCTCGACCCCCAGTGCAAAAGGCCCGCGGTCCAGTTTTTCGATCCGCACGAAAACGCGCTGCGCCTGTGGTTCCAGCAGAATGCGATCCGCGACACGGGCTGCCAGCGTTTCCAGCAGGTTCAGCCTTTCCGCCTCTAATTCTGCGGCAATCGCCTCGGTCACGCGGTCATAGGACAGGATGCGGTCGACATCGTCGTCAATCGGGCCGGTCAGGCGCGGCACCTCAACCACCACGTTGAAACGAACGCGCTGCAAGGTGCCGCGCTCTTGCTGGAAGGCCCCGATTTCAACCGATACGATATAATCGCGCAGCGATATCCGGTCACAGGGGTTGGTTGTGCTGGCCTCGGCCCTTTCGCTGGGATGGGCAAAGGCAAGGCGGATATCATCACTCATCGCGGGGTCCGGTCAGCTGGCGTTATTGCCGCCAGCGATACAGCGCCCCCGCCCGCAGGACAAGCTTTGCGGGCCAATGCGCAGTCTTAGTTCGACGCAGTCCGCACAGGTTCGCGGTAAAAAAGATGCGCACCGATCGTCGCGGTCCGGGTAAACCGGCGCGACCATGACGGGCTGACCGCAGTGGTATGGAAATGCGTGGCCCCGCCAGTCAATTCACGCGGCGTGCCATCCAGCAACAGCTTGGCGACCTTGCCGACACGTTCCCAAGCGGCCTGTTCGTGGATCGCTTTGGATTTACCATCGCAGGTGTAGCTGAACTGACAGGCATAGCGACGCCCGGTGCCCTGATTGATCACACCGCACAGCGACCCGGGATAGGCGGCATTATCGACACGGTTCAGGATAACTTCGCCGACGGCGAACAGGCCGCGCACGGATTCACCGCGGGCCTCGAAATACAAAGCTTCTGCCAGGCATTGCCACTGATCATTTCCAGAGGCGGCGGGCAGGCTGGCCAGATAGGCATCATCATAGATGACGACGGGTTCAGTCTGGATACCCCGTTCGCCTGCCGGAGGCAGGCTGGTCAGCTGCGCCATACGCGCATCGGGAACCACAGACAGCGCTGCGCGTTCCTGGCTCAGAACCGCGCCAAGACGGCTGGCCATTGTCTCTTCCGCAGAGGCGGGGATGGCTACCAAAGCCAGTTGCGCCGCGACACAAGCGGCGGCAATCATTTTCAAAGGCGACATTTCTACAACCAAAGCGACCACGCGGAAAGCCCCACGTTAGGCATCGCGGTGGTTAGGGCAATCATTCCAAAGAGTCTACCCCTAGGGGGGTCTGCGGCGGAACCCCGCCTAAATCGCCTTAAAATAAGGTAAAATCGCCCCACATGATGCCTCACCAAAAACAGGTGCCACTATATGTAGATATTCACGTTTTATTGATCAGGTCCGTCAGCGCCAATTGCGCCGCCATCAGCCGCGCCCCCGGCACCCGGAAAGGCGAGCAGGACACATAGTCAAACCGATGCTCACGGCAGAATGCAATCGCGCTGCGGCTGCCGCCATGTTCGCCACAAATCGACAGCACCACATCAGGCCGCCCCTTGCGGCCACGCTCTGCACCCATGGCGACAAGCTCGCCCACACCTTCGATATCGAGGGTGTGAAACGGGTCCTCAACATAGACGCCCTGCTGCACATAGGTGGACATGAACCGCCCGGCATCATCGCGCGACAGACCATAGGTCATCTGTGTCAGGTCATTGGTGCCAAAAGACAAAAACGCGGCATGGGCGGCGATATCCTGTGCGCGCAACGCGGCACGCGGGGTTTCAACCATCACGCCCAGCCGGTAATTCAACGTCGCGCGCGCCCGGCCTGCCACCATATTGGCGACCCGTTCCACCCGCGATTTCATCAGTTCGACCTCGCGCACAGCAGAGACCAGCGGCAGCATGATATCCACCGCCGGGGCAATGCCTTTTTTGCCGACAGCGATCATCGCCTCGAAAATTGCCTGCGCCTGCATGTCATAGATTTCGGGAATCGCTATGCCGAGTCGGACCCCCCGCATCCCCAGCATCGGGTTATATTCGCTCAGCGCGGCAACCCGTTCCGTCACATCCGGCAAAGGCAGCGCCAATTGTTCCGCCAGATCGCGCAACCCTGCCTTGTCCGAGGGTAAAAATTCATGCAGAGGCGGGTCGAACAGACGCACGCAGACGCTGCGCCCTTCCATGATGCTGAACAATTCCGCGAAATCGGCGCGCTGCATCGGCAACAACCGGTCCAGCACGGCACGGCGGTCATCGCTGCCTTCGGCAAAGATCATTTCCCGCATCACACCCAGCCGGTCGCCTTCAAAGAACATATGTTCCGTGCGGCACAGCCCGATGCCTTCGGCGGCGAAATTGCGGGCGGTCTGGGCATCGGCGGGGGTATCGGCATTGGCGCGCACCCCGATATCGCGGAACATATCGGCCCATTCCAGCAAGGTCTGAAAGGCGCCGTCCAGCGCCGCCTCCAGCGTTGCGGGAGCGCCGACCAGCACCTGACCGGTGGTGCCATCCACCGTAATGATATCCCCAGCCGCAAAAACCCGGCCATCGGGGGCGACAACCCGGTTCGCCTTACGATCAATTAGCAGATCGGACGCGCCGACCACGCAAGGCACACCCAGCCCCCGCCCGATCACGGCAGCATGGCTGGTGATCCCGCCGCGCATCGTCAGCACGGCGGATGCGGCATGCATCCCGCGGATATCCTCTGGCGTCGTCTCGCGCCGGACCAGTACGCAAGGTTCGCCGCGCGCCGCACTTGCCTGCGCCTCGTTCGCGGTCAGCACGATCCGGCCCGATGCGGCACCGGGGCTGGCGGCGATCCCGGTGACCAACACATCGCGGGGCGCGCGCGGGTCAACCTGCCGGTGCAGCAATTCCGACAAGGCGACAGGTTCAACGCGCATCACCGCCTCTTGCCGCGTGATCACGCCATCTTCGGCCAAAGCCACGGCAATACGGACCGAGGCGCGCGATGACCGCTGCACCCGCACCGCATCCAGAATATACAGATGGCCCGCGTCGATGGCGAATTTGATCTGCATCTCTTCGCGCAGATGTTTGCGACACAAAGCACCGCAATCCAGCAGATATGCAAAAATATCCGGGCAGCGATCCTCCAGCGATGCGCCACGCGGATCGCGGGTCAGATACAGCGCACCTTCGGTATCGGTCTTGACCAATTGCGGAATGCGTTGCGCCGCATAGCGGCCGACGATCCTGGGCGCGCCGGTCGTGGAATCGACAAACCGCACGATCCCGGTGCCGCATTCGCCCTGCCCCAGACCCAGCGCCATCGCCTGCACCACCAGCCCCAGCCCGGCATCCGCAGGCGCGCCTTTGGCCTGCCGCAACAACCGCGCAGAAGTGCCATCCCAGGCGCGGGCCATGGACCGCAACACCTCGGCCAATTGCACCGCAGGGTCCTGCGGGAACGGCGCGTCAGTCTCGGCCTCATAATTCGCCAGCATCGCCTGCACACTGGCCTTGTCCGCTACATCGGGCAGATCGAATTCATCCGGGTCAAGCCGGGCGACATGCACCGCGTAGGATTGCACGAAATGCAGATATAGCTGCGCGGCAGGCTGTTCCCCCATCGCGGCCGCCATCGTGGCGAAACGCGCGTCATTCATGCCCACATTCAGGATCGCAGACGGCCCGCCCCAATCCGCATTCTCGCTGGACGGGCGCACCGACAGCAAAGGCTGCGGCCCAAACGGGGCCATCAGCGCCGCCATATCCGGCAAATGCCCCAGCGCCGCATCGCGCACCGCATCAAACGACAGCGCCACCGTCACCGGCACCGGCATGTCCAGCCGGATCAGCCGTTGCAGGCATTTCGCGCGGTCCCCATAGACCTGTGCCTTCATCGGCGCGGTCGGCGTGATCTCTGTCACGGGGGGATAGACGATCTGTTGCTGCACTGCGGCATTGCTCCATTATGTAGGTGCAGCATAATGCAGGACAGGGCCTTGGGTAAAGCAAAGTTGACTGGCGTGTAACCTAGCCGTCGATTTTCGTCAGGTCAGCCACCGACAGACAGGTTTTCCTGATCCGCGACAAGAGGTTAAGCCGGTTGCGCCGGATCACCTGCCGGTCGTCATTGACCTGCACAGCGGTGAAAAAAGCATCAATCGGCCCACGAAGTGCCGCCATAGCGGTCATCGCGGTGCTGAAATCCTCGGCTTTCATCGCGGGCAGGATGTTTGCATCTGCAGCATCCAACGCAGCGAAAAGCGCCTTTTCGGCATTATCTTCGGCAAATTTCGGGTCCGCGCCAAAGGAATATTCGACGCCATCCTTGGCCTCGGCCTGCGTCAGGATATTATTGGCCCGCTTGAACCCCTGGATCAGGTTTTCGCCATCATCCGTGGCCAGCGTTGCCGCCAAGGCGCGGGCGCGTTTGACGAGCAAGGTCAGATCGTCATTCCCGGGCATCGCGATGCAAGCGTCGATGATGTCATGACGGATGCCTTGGTCACGCAGGTAGACCTTGAGGCGGTCGTGGAAGAAGGAGATGAGGTCTTTCAGCACAACACCACGAGCAACAGGACGCCACGACGGAGAGTTCTCAGTTGTTTGATCCTCTAAGCATAGACACTTCCCTGCTCCACACGCCTCGTCGAAACGATCCCAACCAATAAAATCGCCTTCAACTGGTCCATATCCACCCCCGAAAAAGTGACGTGGTATCAATTCATGCTCTGGGTCATCCCAAATCTTGCCCATAAATCTCATTCGTCCATCTTGAAGAAGTGGCCAAATAAGGTTCAAAAATGACGTCGCAATAATCTCTGACAGTTGTAGAGAAACATTATTCTCCAACACCAACCGAATAACCCCCAACGCGGCCCTGCGCAGCGCAAAGGGGTCCTTGCTCCCGGTCGGTTTCTCGTCAATCGCCCAGAACCCGGTCAGCGTGTCGATCTTGTCCGCCAGCGCCACGGCCACCGATACCGGCGCGGTCGGTACGGCATCCGACGGCCCCAGCGGCGAATAATGGTCCTGACAGGCGGCGGCAACGGCCTCATCCAGCCCGGCAGCGGCGGCATAATACCGCCCCATCAGCCCCTGCAATTCAGGAAATTCCCCAACCATTTCCGATTGCAGATCGGCCTTGGCGACCTTCGCCGCCTGTTCTGCCAGATCAGGATCGGCACCCACATGCGGCGCAATCTCGCGCGCCAGCGCCGCAATCCGCGCGATCCGGTCGGCCTGCGAGCCCAGCTTGTTATGGAAGGTCACATTGGCCAGCCCGGCCCCCATGCCTTCCAGACCCTCGGCCTTGACCGTCCGCAGATCATTCTCCCAAAAGAATTTCGCATCCGACAGCCGCGCTGCCAGCACCTTTTGATTGCCCGCCAGAATGGTCGCGCCCTTATCGGCGGTTTCCATATTGGCGACCGTCACGAAACATTCGATCCGCCCCGTCTTGGGGTTGCGGACCGAGAAAAACTTCTGATGCTCCTTCATCGAGGTTTGCAGCACCTCGGGCGGCAGGCCCAGAAAGGCATCGTCAATCCGGCCCAGCAGCACGACCGGCCATTCGACCAGCCCCGCCACCTCGGCCAGCAACCCGCGATCATCGACCAGTTCCAGACCGCGCGCAAAGGCTTGCTGGGTCGCGTCATTCCAGATCGTTTCCGCGCGTTCTTCGGCACGCAGGATGACATGGGCGCGTTTCAGCTTTGCCTCGTAATCGTCAAAGCCGTTGACTGTGATCGCCGCAGGCGCAAGGAACCGGTGGCCATAGGTGGTCCGCCCGGCGGTGATCCCGTCGATGGTCAGCGGCACAATTTCTGCCCCGGCTTCATCCGACAACAGACAGATGATGGAATGCAGCGGGCGCACCCATTTCAGGCTGCCCGTCCCCCAGCGCATGGATTTCGGCCAAGGGAAATTGCGCACGGTCGCATCCAGCACCTCGGCAATAATCTCTGCCGCCTTGCGCCCCGGTTTTTCGATCACGGCGAAATATGTCTGGCCCTTCTTATCATCGCGGATTTCCAGCGCCTCGCGGCTGATCCCCGCCCCGCGCAGGAACCCGTCAATCGCCGCATCCGGCGCGCCGACCTTTGGCCCTTTGCGTTCTTCGCGCACCGCACGGCTTTCGCCGGTCAGCCCGTCAATCGCCAGCGTCAACCGGCGCGGCGTAGCAAACGCGGCAGCACCGGCATAGGTCAACCCAGCCTCGACCAGCCCATCGGTGACCAGTTTTTTCAGATCATCGGCGGCGCGGGCTTGCATCCGGGCCGGGATTTCCTCGGAAAAGAGTTCAATCAGCAGATCAGGCATTATTGGAGGCTTTCGGGTGGTTCGGGGCAATTTTCAGGCGCAGGATTGCGGTTGAACACGGCTTCACCACAAGGGTTGATCTCGTGCCAGATATAGCCGCGCCCGTCGGGGTAAAAGGCGATGACACGGTCGATGCCATATTGGATATTGGGAATGCTGAGATAGGCAGAGGCCGCACCGCTTTGCAGATCGGCACCGATCTGCGCGGCATCAAAGCAGTCAAACCAGCGCGGCGCGACGCGCGGTTCGGCAAAGGGCAGCGCCTGCGCCGCCGCCGCAAGGGTGATCATGCTGATGTCGGTGTCGAAACAGGCACGATAACGCAAGGGGCTGGAGTTGGAATCAATGCCACGGAAATTGCTGAACGGCACTTCAAGCGGGTCGCCACCCGCCGGCGTGACCGGCAAGGTGATGTCCCCCGGTTCTGCAACGACATCTTCGTAATAGGCATAGACCTGAAGATAATACATGGCCCCACCGACGACGACAGCCAGCGCCAGCATTGCGACGATCAGGATACGGCCCATCAGGCGGCAGCCCCTGCGTCTGTCTGCACGAAAGCATCGGCGCAGGCCTTCGCCAGCGCCCGCACCCGGCCGATATAGGCCTGCCGTTCGGTCACGGAAATCACGCCGCGCGCATCCAGCAGGTTGAACAGATGGCTCGCCTTGATGCATTGGTCATAGGCGGGATGGGCCATGATGATCTGCATGTCCTTTTTGGGGTCATGCGCCGGGGCGGACAGGATACGGTGGCATTCGGCCTCTGCATCCTTGAAATGCTGCAACAGCATATCCGTATCGGCCACGTCGAAATTCCAGCGGGCATATTCCTGTTCGGTCTGGCGGAAAATATCGCCATAGGTCAGCGGGCTGGGCGATTGCGGGTCATTGAACGGCATGTCCATGACATGATCCACGCCCAGCACATACATCGCCAGACGTTCGAGACCGTAAGTCAGCTCGCCCGACACAGGACGGCAATCGTGCCCGCCGACCTGTTGGAAATAGGTGAACTGGCTGACTTCCATCCCGTCGCACCAGACCTCCCAGCCCAGCCCCCAGGCGCCCAAGGTCGGGCTTTCCCAATCATCCTCGACAAAGCGGATATCATGCAGATGCGCGTCGATTCCAATGGCGGCCAATGATCCAAGGTAAAGATCCTGTAAATCCGGCGGACTGGGCTTGATCAGCACCTGATACTGATAATAATGCTGCAATCTGTTGGGGTTCTCACCATACCGTCCATCCGTCGGGCGGCGTGATGGCTGGACATAGGCGGCGGCCCAGGGTTTTGCCCCCAGTGACCGCAATGTCGTGCCGGGGTGGAACGTACCGGCACCGACTTCCATATCATATGGCTGCAGGATCGCACAGCCTTTGGCGGCCCAATAGGATTGAAGCCGCAGGATGATTTCCTGAAAACTGCGTGGTTTGTCGGACATCGGAACCCTCGTGATCATGTTGCGCGACACATAGGCCCCGGCGCGGCGAGGGTCAATCTTCCCCGCGGGGAAGATCACCGGAACCTTCCCCGCGGGGAAGGTTTTGTCAGTTCCGCCAGAACCGGACCGACAGGATGGTCAGGACCACCATGACCTCCAGCCTGCCCACGAACATCGCAATCGCCAGAATCCATTTCGCCGGATCATTGATCTCTGCGAAATTGCCTGCCGGTCCGATCTGTGGCCCCAGACCGGGACCGATATTGCCGATGGCCGTCGCAGCACCGGAGACCGAGGTGATGAAATCCAGCCCGGTCAGCCCCAGCAACACCGTGATCACCCCCAGCAAGCCCACGAAGGCCACAAAGAATGCGACCACCGAATTCAGCACGTCATCGCCGACGGCGCGGCCATCATAGCGCGGCGTGAATACGCCATGCGGGCTGTGGATCTGGCGGATCTGGCTTTTGATCGCGGCGAACAGGATCTGATAACGGAACACTTTGACCGAACAGGATGTGGACCCGGCACAGCCGCCGATCAGCCCGATGAAAAAGAACATCACCACCGGAAACGTGCCCCAGCCCATGTAGTCGGCGCTGCTGTAGCCGGTGCCAGAAATGATCGAGACAACGTTGAATGAAGCCTCGCGAAAGGCCAGTTCGGTAAAGCTGCCTTCACGCGCCCAAAGCCATGCGGTGATCAGCAGGATCGCCGTCGCCATGATCGCAAAGAATGTCCTGACCTGACTGTCGCGCCACAACGGCTGCGCAGAGCCCGCCATCAACTGGATGAACCGCACGAAAGGCAGCGCCGACAGGCACATGAAAAACACTGCCGCATAATGGATGCCCGCCCCATACAGCGCGAATGAATTATCGGTATTGGCCATCCCGCCGGTGGATACGGTGGTCAGGGCATGAACGAAGGCGTCAAAATTGCTCATCCCCAGCGCGGAATAGGTCAGCGCGCAGGCCACCGTGACGCCAACGTAAATTTCGGATATCTGCCTTGCGATCTGACCTGCGCGGGGCAGAATTTTCCCCATGGTATCAAAAGCCTCTGACCGGAAAATCTGCATCCCCCCGACTTTGAGTTCCGGCAGGAACACCATCGCCACCACGACAATCCCGATGCCCCCCAGCCATTGCAGCGTCCCCCGCCAGAGCAGCAGACCGACAGGCAAGGTTTCCAGTTCGGTAAAGGTTGTGGCCCCGGTGGTGGTCAAGGCTGACATCGCCTCGAAAAACGCATCGGTGATCGTGGCATCTGTCGCGCCAAGGATGAACGGCAACGCGCCGAAAAACGGCAGGGTCAGCCAGACAAGCGAGGTCAGCAGAAAGATCTGCCGCAAAGTCAGCCCCGCCGTCACCCCATTGGCACAGGCCAACGACAACAGCCCGCCGGTCAGGATCGTGATGACCGCGCTTTCGAAAAACACGAACCAATGGCCGTTGCCCGCGAAAAGATCCGCCGCCAATGGCACCAGCATCGTCCCCCCGAGAGAGGCGATAAGCAGACCGATCACATATCCGACAGGGCGCAGATCAAACATGCCGCAGCGTTGGCCCGGCCCCGCGCCGGTGTCAAGAAGCGGGCGACCGGTGCGTGAAGGCGCAACCGACGGCGCGTGGGGCGATCTGGGAGCCTCCGGCGGGGATATTTAGGCTCCGAAGATGCGAAAGATTCCTGCCAATTTGCTTGATACGCGGGGTGCCGCGCCCTATTCTAAACGAAACGGTTCAGAAAATTTCAGAGGCGCATCATGGCGATTTCACTGACGATCAACGGCAGGCAGCACAGCGTTGATCTGCCCGAGGATGTGCCTTTGCTTTGGGTCTTGCGGGATGAGATCGGGTTGACTGGCACCAAGTTCGGCTGCGGGATCGCGGCTTGTGGCGCTTGCACCGTGCATATCGACGGGCAGGCGGTGCGGTCCTGTCAGGTGGCGCTTGCCGATGTCTGGGGTGACGTGACCACGATTGAAGGGCTGGGTCAGCCCGGAAACCTTGCCGTGATCCAGCAGGCCTGGATCGATCATCAGGTCGCGCAATGTGGCTATTGCCAGTCAGGACAGATCATGAATGCGGCGGCCTTGCTGGCGGACATACCTACGCCCACCGATCAGGATATCGATGATGCGATGCAGGGGAACCTGTGCCGCTGCGGGACCTATCCACGCATTCGCGCGGCGATCAAAGACGCAGCACAGCGTCTGGGCGAGGTGTAATCATGGCAAGTATCGGGAAAATCGCGCGGCGCACGTTTCTGGTCGGGTCGGTGGCAATCGCCGGTGGCGCGGCCTTTGGAATCTATCATCTGCGCAAGGACGCGCCCAATCCTTTGATCACAGGCGACGGCGAGGTCGCGTTGACGCCCTATGTGTTGCTCAATCAGGACGGGGTCACCATCATCGCGCCGCGCGCCGAAATGGGGCAAGGCGTGCATACCACGCTGGCCGCGCTGGTCGCGGAGGAGATGGATGTGGCGTGGGAGGATATCACCGTCCTGCATGGCCCGCCCGCGCAGGCCTATTACAATCAGGCCTTGCTGGGGATCGCCCTGCCGTTCCGGCATTATGCCGATAATGAATTCCGCAACAGCCTGCGCCAGAATATCGGGCTGGTCGGCAAATTGCTGCATCTGCAGGTGACCGGTGGGTCGACCTCAATCCGCGACGCTTATGAGCGCATGCGCCATGCCGGAGCCTCGGCCCGCGAAGCGCTGAAACTGGCAGCGGCGGAGCAACTGGGCGTGCCGGTGGGTGATCTGCGCACCGAGGCCAGCCATGTCATCGCGCCGGACGGCACGCGCCTTGCCTATACGGCGCTGGCCGAGGCTGTGCGCGACATCACCCCGCCTGACGTGGCGCTGCGGCCACGGTCGGAATGGAAATATCTGGGCAAATCCATGCCGCGCGTGGACATGCTCGGCAAGGTGACCGGGACCGCAGAATTCGGCACCGATGTCGCGCTGGACGGGATGAAATTTGCCACGGTCCGGATGAACCCGAAACGGGCGGGCATGGTGTCCTATGATGATACGGCCGCGCGCGACATGGCGGGGGTACAGGCTGTCGTCGATCTGGGCGATGGGATCGCCGTTGTCGCCAGCAATACATGGCTTGCCATGCAGGCGGCAGAGGCGGTTGAGATCACCTGGGACGAAGCGCCCTACCCCGCCGATACGGCGGGGATGATGGCGGTGATTGCGGCATCATTGGATGCGGCCCCCGACAGCACGGCGCGCAATGATGGCGATGTGGATGCTGCCGTTGCTGGCACTGAAGTTGTCGCGGACTATAGCGTCCCCTTCCTCGCCCATGCGACGATGGAACCGATGAGCGCCACGGCGCTGTTGCAGGATGGCGGGTTGCAGATCTGGACCGGCAATCAGGCACCCGTCATGACGCGTGACAAATGCGCAGCGGCAGCGGGGGTCGACCCCGAAATGGTCACCGTCCATACCACCTTGATGGGTGGCGGTTTCGGGCGGCGGGGTGAGACGGATTACGCGGTGCAAGCGGCCAAGATTGCCGCCGCCTTGCCCGGCACGCCGATCCGCATGACCTGGACGCGCGAGGAAGACATGCAGCGCGATTTCTACCGCCCTGCGGCCATGGCGCAGTTTCGCGGTGTGGTGGCGGATGGCACAGCCTTGCTGGTTGACGGGCAGATCGCGGCACCCTCGGTGTCGCATCAATCGATCATGCGCCAGATGGGGCAGGTCCCGCCCGGCCCCGACCGTGCCCATGTCGAAGGGGCGGCGGATCAGCCCTATGCGATCCCCAATTTCCGCATCACCGGCCATCTGACCGATCTGGCGGTGCCAATCGGTTTCTGGCGGTCGGTCGCGGCGTCGTTCAACGGGTTCTTCATGGATACATTCATGGACGAGATGGCCCATGCGGCGGGCGCTGATCCGTTGCAGTTCCGGTTGGCGCTGGCGGAACGGGAACATGCGCCCTCGGCCGGTGTGATCCGTGCCGTGGGCGAGATGGCAGGCTGGACCGGGCAGACCCCGGACGGGATCGGGCGCGGGATCGGCTTTTGCTATTCTTTCGGCACGCCGACCGCACAGATTGTCGAGGTCGAGGATACCGGCAACGGCATCCGCATCAACAAATGCTGGATCGCCTGCGATCCGGGTGTGGCGCTGGACCCTGCGATCATCGAGGCGCAGATGGTATCGGGCGCGATCTATGGTTTTTCCGCGGCGATGCAGGAAGAGGTCACCTTTGCCGATGGTCAGGCAGAGCAGTATAATTTCACCGATTATGATGCGCTGCGGATGCATAATACACCTGCGTTTGAGGTGCGGATATTGGAAACAAACCCGCATATCGGCGGCATCGGTGAACCCGGCACGCCGCCAGCGATGCCCGCGTTGGGGAATGCTTTGTTCGATCTGACAGGTGTCAGGGCGCGGGAATTGCCGTTGATCAAGAGCTATGATCTGATCCTGTGATGCGCTTGCAGGCAAAAATTTTCGTCGAAAATTTTTGGTGCGCCGAAATTTTTTGACAAAAAATTTCTACGCGGGCAGCCATGTTTTGTAGTCGCTGACCAATAAATGGGTCGGTGCCACATCTTCCTCAATCTGCGCGAACCGCCCGATGGGCTCGCGGAAAATATTGTCGGTCTCGTCATCGTTCACGGTCGAAACTTCGCCGATCAGCACGTCACCACCCTCGCCCCAGAAGGCATGCCAGTCACCAGGCATCAGCGTGACGCTTTCGCCCGGCGCGAGGCGCAGCTTGTCGCCGGGGGCAAAGGGGCGGCGGATACCGTCGCACATCACCGTGCCGCCAGCGTTCTCATCGAAATGACCATCCGGGTCTGAGCCGTAGAGTTCCACCACCAAAGTCGCGCCGCCCCGGTTGATGATATCTTCGGCCTTGATCACATGGGTATGCATCGGCGACAGCTGATCCTGTTTAGAGATCAGCAGTTTTTCGGCATAACACATCCCGCCGCCACGTTGCAGATCGGCGAGCCGGCCATTGCGCAGGGTGAACAGGAACAGGCCCATGTCGTCGTAACGGCCCGCGCCATAATCGGTTATATCCCAGCCGCAGCGCGCGTCGATCACCGCTTGGGCATCTTTGGCGCGGGATTTGAACTGGTCGGGGGTCCAATAGGCCCAAGGCGGCAAGACGAAACCGTGTGACCGGATCATCTCATCCGCTTCGGCCATGATATCATTGATGCGTGATCTTTTCATGGCGCGATACGTAATCGATTACGAAGCCTTACGCAAGCTCCGAGCGGCCCAATCGCGGCAGGCATCGCCAAAGGCGGCGAACAGTGGACGTGACACGGGGTCGGCGTCCGCATTCCATTCGGGATGCCATTGCACCGACAAGGTGAAACCGGGGGCATCGGCGATATAGATCGCTTCGGGCGTACCATCAGGGGCATGGCCGTCGACGATCACGCGGGGGCCGGGTTGTTTGATCCCCTGCCCGTGCAATGTGTTGGTCATGACGCTGGGCGCGTCCATCAGCCGGTGGAATACACCGCCGGGGCGGAAGGTGACGCGGTGCCGCAAGGCGAATTTTTCGTCCAGCGACCCATCAGGCGGCATCCGGTGATTATCGCGCCCCGGCAGGTCGCGAATTTCGGGGAAAAGCGTGCCGCCCATGGCGACATTGACCTCTTGAAAGCCACGGCAGATGCCCAGAATCGGCTGGCCACGCGCCACACAGGCGCGGATCAGCGGCAGGGTCAGACGGTCGCGGTCGCGGTCAAACGTGCCATGGGCGGGGGTTTCTTCTTCGCCATATTCCTCTGGATGGACATTGGCGCGGGCACCGGGGAACAGGAAACCGTCGCAGGTGTCCATCAAGGTATCAAGACACACCATGCCGGGATGCGAGGGCACGATCAGCGGCAGACAGCCGGAAACAGCGGCAAGCGCCTCGGCATTCATCGCGCCAGAGGCATGCGCGGGGTATTGGTCATTGATCAGATACGAACTTGCGATCACTCCGATCACGGGACGGGGCATGGGACTCTCCTGTTTGTGCTGGACAAAGGATAGTCAGGCAGACTGACCAATGGAAGAGAGGCCAAACGCACAAACGGGCATGCGCTGGCGCACATGCCCGATTTTGTGGCGGTTTTCATGGTGATAGCGCGTGATTGAGGCTTACGCCTCGCCGGTCAGCCCGGCAGCTTCGATCCCGGCCATGGCGGCGATCACGTCATTGTCGGATGTATCGCCCGTCACGCCGACCGCACCGATCACGGCACCTTTCTTGTCGCGCAGCAAGACGCCGCCCGGCACCGGCACGACCTGCCCGCCATAGACGCCGTTCACGGCAGCCATGAAATAGGCCTGCGCCTCTGCCCGGGCCATCTGCGCCTTGCCGGCCATGCCGAGCATGACGGAACCATAAGCCTTGCCATGGGCAATCGCGAAACGGCCCGGTGCGGCACCGTCTTCACGTTCAAAGGCTTTCACATGCCCGCCTGCGTCCAGCACGACGACGGAGAGCGGTTTGAATTCCATCTCGCGCCCTGTTGCCAGCGCCTTGCGGATGATCATGCGGGCCTTGCTGATCGAGATATCTGCCATTGGTCTTTCCTTGCGGTCTAGTGATTACGTTGTGCTTTGAGTTCCAACCGGCGCTGGTGCAGCACTGGTTCGGTATAGCCGGATGGCTGTTCACGGCCTTTGAAGACCAGATCACAGGCCGCCTGAAAGGCGATGCTGGTGAAATCGGGGGCCATCGGGCGATAGGCCGGGTCATCGGCGTTTTGTTCATCCACCACGCGCGCCATTTTCTGCATCGCTTCCATCACCGCATCGCGGCTGACCACGTCATGATGCAGCCAGTTGGCCAGCGCCTGCGACGAAATCCGGCAGGTAGCCCGGTCTTCCATCAGCGCGACATTGTTGATGTCGGGGACTTTGGAACAGCCCACACCCTGATCGATCCAGCGCACCACATAGCCAAGGATGCCTTGGGCGTTGTTTTCGACCTCGCGCATTTTCTGCGCCTCGGACCAGCGCTGATATTGTGCCAGCGGGATGTCGAGGATGCTGGACACATGCGCGCGCCGCCCGCCTTTGCGCATCTTGGCCTGCACGGCCAGCACGTCGATCTTGTGGTAATGCAAGGCATGCAGGGTCGCGGCGGTCGGGCTGGGCACCCAGGCGCAATTGGCACCCGATTGTGGGTGGCCGATTTTCTGTTCCAGCATCGCGGCCATCAGATCGGGCATGGCCCACATGCCTTTGCCGATCTGGGCGCGGCCCGAGAAACCACATTCCAACCCGATATCGACGTTTTGATCTTCATAAGCGCCGATCCATTGCTTGCGCTTGATATGATCCTTGCGGCTGAACGGCCCGGCCTCCATCGAGGTGTGGATTTCGTCGCCGGTGCGGTCCAGAAAGCCGGTGTTGATAAAGGCGACACGGGATTTCGCGGCGCGTATACATTCCTTGAGGTTGACGGTCGTGCGCCGTTCTTCGTCCATGATGCCGATCTTGACGGTGTCGCGCGGCAGGCCAAGCGCATCTTCGACAGCGGCGAAAATGTCGTTGGTAAAGGCGACCTCTTCCGGCCCGTGCATCTTGGGTTTCACGACATAGACGGACCCGAGCGCCGAATTGCCGCCTTTGGTTTTCAGGTCATGCATGGCGACCAGAGTGGTGATCATGGCGTCCATCAGACCCTCAAACACCTCTTCGCCGTCTGCATCCAGAATCGCGGGATTGGTCATCAGATGGCCAACGTTGCGAATCCACAGCAGCGCGCGGCCTTTCAGCGTGACCTTGCCACCAGCGGGCGTGGTGTAGTCCCGGTCCGCAGCGAGTTTGCGGGTCATCGTCTTGCCGTTCTTGACCAGATCGGCGGTCAGATCGCCTTTCATCAGGCCCAGCCAGTTGCTGTAGGCGAGAACCTTATCTTCTGCATCGACGCAGGCGACCGAATCTTCACAATCCATGATCGCGGAAATGGCGCTTTCCAGCCGCACATCGGCCAGTTTGGCCTGATCGCGGCTGCCGATCGGGTGGTTGCCGTCAAAGACCAATTCGACATGCAAACCGTTGTTGACCAGCAGCACAGCCTCGGGCGATGCAGGATCGCCGCGGAAGCCCACGAATTTCGCCGGATCGCGCAGGGGCTGGTCATCGACCAACAGTGCGCCATCCTGCACGGCATAACGCGACACATCAGCATGGCTTTTGCCCTCGACCGGAAACGCCTCGTCCAGAAATACCCGGACGCGGGCAACGACGCGGGCGCCATGGCCACGTTCATAGCCACCGGCGGGGGGCTGCACGCCCATCGCATCGGTGCCGTAGAAGGCGTCATAAAGACTGCCCCAGCGCGCATTGGCGGCATTCAGCGCAAAACGGGCATTGGTGATCGGCACGACCAATTGCGGGCCGGGGATTGTCGCAATCTCTGGGTCAACATTCTGCGTCTCGATCTCGAAATCATCGCCTTCGGGGACGAGATAGCCGATATCTTTCAGAAAATTTTCATAGGCGACGCGGTCATGCACTTTGCCGCGCTGACTGACATGCCAGGTGTCAATCGCCGATTGCAGGTCTTCGCGTTTCTGTAACAGCGCGCGGTTGCGTGGCGTCATCGTCCCGATCAGCCCGGCGAACCCGGACCAGAATGCATCCGCATCAATGCCAGTACCGGGCAAGGCCTGCGTTTCGATGAAATCGGCCAGTTCACTGGCGACCTGAAGCCCTTTTTTCTCGACGCGGTCATTCATGGCTATGCTCCCTTAGAGTTCCGGCAAACGGCGGCAAAAATCTGCCTTTGTCACGAATTAGAACAGAAGTTTCCGATAGGCAACACGCACAATCGGATTCAATTGCGCGTGCCACGGCACTTGTCTGAGCAGTATCGCACAGATTCCCAGACCTTGGCCCATTTCTTGCGCCAAGTGAAAGGCCTGCCGCAGGTAGCGCAGGTTTTTTGTGGAAGATCGGATTTTTTGCGCATTTTCGCCATATTTGGGAACCTAGGCGGCCTGACCGCGTTGTCGAGCAGTGAGGAAAGGTGCCACCCTTTCGCCTTTGTAAAAACCGGCGTATGATGTCGCATGAACGTTACATGCCCGTGATCTGAGGGACGCTATGAAAGACCGCATCGACCCGTTGATCGCCGAACGTGCGCCATGGCTTTACGCTACGCGCCCCGGAACCCGGCTGGCCCGCGAAATGCTGCATCGCATGCTGGGCTACGGCAAGACCATCGCCATTGCTGAACGGTTGCAGGATGCCCAATCCGCGCAGATCATGCAGGCCATGGCCCGGCAGCTGGCGCGCCTGGTGACGGCCAAGGGGCTGACCAATCTGCCCGCGCATGGCCCGGCGCTAATTGTGGCCAATCACCCGACGGGAATCGCTGATGGGATCATCCTCAACCATTTGATCGCGCAATCGCGGCCTGATGCCTATTTTTTTGCCAATCGCGACATTTTGCGCGTGTTTCCGCAGATGGACGATATGATCGCGCCTGTCGAATGGCGCAAGGAATTGCGCAGCCATGGCAAGACCCGCGAAACCATGGCCTTTGTCCGTCAGGCGACAGAGGCCGGGCGGTTGGGCGTGATCTTTCCATCGGGCAGGTTGGCGAAACGCCGTTGGCTGTCGCTGCACGAGAGGCCATGGATGGCCTCTGCCGCGATGCTGGCGCGCAAATTCGATTTGCCGGTGATCCCGGTCAATATTCAGGCCCGCAATTCGGCGCTGTTTTATCTGTTTGACCGCATCCACCCGACCCTGCGCGATATCACATTATTTCATGAGACATTGAACAAGGGCAGCCAGCCCTTTGTCGTGACCATGGGCGAGCCGATTTCAGCATCGGCCATTCCGCGCGATGCGGATGAGGGTATTGATATGCTGCGCCGCGCGACGCTGGCATTGGGCGGCGAACATGCGCCAGTGGTCAATCTGATCGCCACAACCCGGCCCTGGCTAAGCAAGGATGCGTCAAGCGCACCTTGAAGCGGGCTGCGCGTTCTTTTAGAGAACTTGCAGACCTGAACCAAGGATGCCCGTGATGCTTGACCTGACCTACGATTCCCCCGCGCCGAAAGTGATCGCCGGGGCCACCGGTGACTGGGAACTGGTGATCGGGCTGGAAGTCCACGCGCAGGTGGCAACCAATGCGAAACTGTTTTCCGGTGCCTCTACCCTGTTCGGTGCCGAACCCAACAGCAATGTGGCTTTCGTGGATGCCGGGATGCCAGGCATGCTGCCTGTGATCAACGAAGAATGCGTGGCCCAAGCCGTGCGCACCGGGCTGGGACTGAAAGCAAAGATCAATCTTGTATCCGCCTTTGACCGCAAGAATTATTTCTATCCCGATCTGCCGCAGGGCTATCAGATCAGCCAGCTTTATCATCCTATCGTGGGTGAAGGCGAAGTGTTGGTTGAGATGGGTAATGGTCTGGCCCGTCTGGTGCGGATCGAACGCATCCATCTGGAACAGGATGCGGGTAAGTCGATCCATGACATGGACCCCACGATGTCTTTTGTTGATTTGAACCGCACCGGCGTGGCGCTGATGGAAATCGTCAGCCGCCCCGATATCCGTGGGCCGGAAGAGGCATCTGCCTATATCCTGAAACTGCGCCAGATCATGCGCTATCTCGGCACCTGTGATGGCGATATGCAGAACGGCAATCTGCGGGCCGATGTCAACGTGTCGGTCTGCCGTCCGGGCGATTACGAACGATTCATGGAAACCGGCGATTTCAGCCATCTTGGCACGCGCTGCGAAATCAAGAACATGAACTCCACCCGCTTTATCCAGCAGGCGATCGAGATCGAGGCGCGCCGCCAGATCGCAATTCTGGAAGATGGCGGAGAGATCGTGCAGGAAACCCGCGGCTTTGACCCCGAAAAAGGCGAGACACGCAGCCAGCGGTCCAAGGAAGAAGCGCATGATTACCGCTATTTCCCCGACCCCGACCTGCTGCCGCTGGAGATTGAACAGGCCTGGGTTGACGACATCAACGCCGCCCTGCCCGAATTGCCGGATGCGAAAAAGGCGCGGTTCATCGCGAATTTCGGGCTGTCGGATTACGATGCCTCTGTCCTGACGGCAGAGGGCGAGAATGCGGCGTTTTTCGAAAAGGTCGCCGAAGGCCGCGATGGCAAACTGGCAGCCAACTGGGTGATCAACGAATTGTTCGGCCGTCTGAAAAAGGATGACAAGGATATCGCCAGCAGCCCGATTTCTGCCGAACGGCTGGGCCAGATCGTTGGGTTGATCAAGTCAGACACAATTTCAGGCAAGATCGCCAAGGATGTGTTCGACATCGCCTATACCCAGAACCGCGACCCTGACGAAATCGTCGAAACCGAAGGCATGAAGCAGGTCACCGACACTGGCGCAATCGAGGCGGCAGTGGATGAGATCATCACCGCCAACCCTGCGCAGGTCGAAAAGGCCAAGGCGAACCCGAAACTGGCGGGCTGGTTTGTCGGTCAGGTGATGAAGGCGACAGGCGGCAAGGCCAATCCGGCGGCGGTCAACCAGATCGTGTCAGCGAAACTTGGGCTGTGACGGCGGGCGCTTTCCTATCAGCCCGCCTTTTGCTATAGCTACGCGGCGGCCATGGGGGAAAACGCAATGACATATGAATACAAGGTCGTTCCGGCCCCGGTGCGCGGGGTCAAGGCACCAGGCGTCAAGACCAATGAAGAACGCTTTGCGCTTGCGCTGCAAACCGCGATCAACGAGGCGGCGGCAGATGGCTGGGAATATATCCGCGCCGATACATTGCCCTGCGAACAGCGCGACGGGCTGATCAGCAAGACGACGGTCTATCAGAATATGCTGGTGTTCCGCCGCGCCAAACCTGCCAGCGGCGCGCCCAAGATGAAAGCGCAGCGACAGGCCCCCGCAATACCGACCACGCCAGTGGCACCTGTGGTCACACCACCTGCGCCAGTTGTGACCAAAAAGATCGTCACAGAGCCAGAACCATCAGCAGAAGCTGACGACAAACCCAAGGACGCCGCTGCGGGATAAGTCGTTTCGCAAAGTCCCGTCAGCGCATTTCGATGGCGAGGGCGTGAATACGTCCCATCAGATCGGAACCGATCGCATCATGCACCGCCCGGTGTCGCGCGATCCGCGACATATCGTCCAGCACGGCGGCTTTGATCACGACGCGCCAGTGGCTTTCGCCGGTGCCGTCGTCACCGGCATGGCCTGCGTGTTTATGGCTTTCGTTGATCACATCGAGCGTTTCGGGGGCAAGGCTCATCAGTCTTGCGTGAATTTCAGCCTGTAATGCCATTATTTTCGTTCGCCCCTCTTCTATCTGTCGCTCAGGGGTCTAGAGTCTGTCGTCCGAGTCGGAAAGTGAGAAGCACCATGAAAAAAGATGATCCCTTTGGTTTCGATATGTCCGTGTCGTCCTCCAAGAAGAAAAATCCGCGCGGACGGCGGGGGATGTCGGGCGCTTCCGAGACGTCCAAACGCGTCTGCGATCATGAAGGTTGTCAGGAACCGGCCCCGTTCCGCGCGCCCAAGGCCCCCGATGTGCTGGATGATTATTTCTGGTTCTGCCAGGAACATGTCCGCGAATATAACCTGAAATGGAATTTCTTCGACACCGCGTCAGAGGCCGAACTGGCCGCCCAGATGACCAATGACCGGGTCTGGGACCGGCCTACGAAACCGTTCAAACGATCTGTCGAGGAACGCGCCTGGGCGCGGCTTGGTGTCAATGACGCGCATGAGGTGCTGGGCCAGAACGCCACCCGCAATCCGGGCCGTGGCGCTGCCGTGGGCCGCAAGCTGCCGCCCACCGAACGCCGCGCAATTGATATTCTGGAGGCCAAGGATAATTGGTCGAAACAGGAGATCCGCAAAGCCTATAAATCGCTGATCAAGGTGTTGCACCCCGATATGAACGGTGGCGACCGGTCTCAGGAAGAACAATTGTCCGAAGTCGTCTGGGCCTGGGATCAGATCAAGGTCAGCCGCAATTTCCGCGACGCGGATTGAACCGGGGCTGGCGCTTGGCGCGTGGGGCGTTATGTTGCCCCAAAGCTTGAAACTGACGATCTAAACGAAAAGGCAAGGCACATGGCCGACGGCACCACTGATATGCATGCGAAACCTACCGAGGATATCTCTGTCCGGGATGTCTTTGGCATCGACAGCGACATGAAGATCAAAGGTTTTGCCGAGCGGACCGACCGTGTGCCAGAGATTGACAGCACCTATAAATTCGATCCCGATACGACTTTGGCGATTTTGGCCGGGTTTGGCTATAACCGCCGGGTGATGATTCAGGGCTATCACGGCACCGGGAAATCGACCCATATCGAACAGGTTGCCGCACGGCTGAACTGGCCCTGCGTGCGGGTGAACCTTGACAGCCATATCAGCCGGATCGATCTGATCGGGAAAGACGCGATCAAGCTGCGCGATGGTGTGCAGGTGACGGAATTCCACGAAGGCATTCTGCCTTGGGCATTGCGCAACCCCGTGGCGATTGTGTTCGATGAATATGACGCAGGCCGCGCCGATGTGATGTTCGTGATCCAGCGGGTGCTGGAAGCCGACGGCAAGCTGACGCTCATGGATCAGAACGAAATCATCACGCCGAACCCCTATTTCCGTCTGTTCGCCACGGCGAATACGGTGGGTCTGGGGGACACGACCGGCCTTTACCATGGCACCCAGCAGATCAACCAAGCGCAGATGGACCGTTGGTCGCTGGTCGCGACGCTGAACTATCTGTCGCATGATGCCGAGGCCGCCATCGTGCTGGCGAAGTCACCGCATTACAATAATGAAAAGGGTCGCCGGACGATCAGCCAGATGGTCACAGTGGCCGATCTGACCCGCACGGCATTCATCAATGGTGATCTGAGCACGCTGATGTCGCCCCGCACGGTGCTGGCCTGGGCCGAGAATGCGCGGATTTTCAAGGATGTCGGCTATGCGTTTCGGCTGTCGTTCCTGAACAAATGCGATGAATTGGAACGTCAGACCGTGGCGGAATTCTATCAGCGGTGTTTTGACGAGGAATTGCCGGAAAGTGCGGCGAGTTTGAGCTTGGGGTGAAAGTAGGTCGGGGTTAACCCCGACTTACGGTACCGGTCAAAATGTAGGTCGGGGTTAACCCCGACCTACGGTGCTAGTCGATATGAAATAAGGCGGGGAAAACCCCGCCCTACGGTAACCGATATGTAGGTCGGGGTTATCCCCGACCTTTTTTTACCCACGCGCCGCTTTGGTCGCGTTTGCCCACCAGACGATATCGTCCAGCGTCCCGTCGACCGATGCTTGCAGATGATCGGCAATCGTGTCGATCTCATTGTTGGACCCCAGCGGGTGAACCGCAAAGAAATCACCGCCACCGATGTGTACGGCATTCCGGGTCGGCACCATCTGCAGTTCCACCGCAATATTGCGCAGATGTTCCAGCGCGCGGGTGCCGCCGACGGAACCATAGGCAATTGCCGACATCGGCTTGCGGTTCCATTCGTTATAGGCCTGATCCAGCGCATTTTTCAGCGCCCCGGTGATCGAGCGGTTATATTCCGCGACCACAAAGATATAGCCGTCAAATTCACCGATCTTCTGCTGCCATTTCACGGCGCGTTCGTCGCTGGATGGCATCCAGAGGTTGCTGGCGGCTTCGTCGAACAATGGCAGATCGAAATCGCGCAGATCAACGAGTTCGACATCCATGTCGTCACGCTTTTGCGCTTGGGCCAGCATCCACGCGGCGGGTTTGTCGGCGAATCGTGTTTGACGGGTCGATCCGATGATCAGGGCGATCTTTGGTTTATTTGTCATGTCATCTCTCCAGATGTGAAAACGTGTATGCAGTGAAGATGCGCGAAATGGTCGCGCAATGAAACCGGCACCCCAGCGCAGCCTCTGTGCAGAAATACGCAGGCCCTATGCCCCCTTGCCCCTGCCCGCATCCGGTGCTTTATCTTTGCCATGCAAAAACCAAGCGACAATCCCGCCGATCCGTTCAAAAAAGCCTTGGCCGAGGCGACCAAAGTCATGGCCGATGATCCCGATCTGTCGGTGACCTTTTCGGTCGACCCATCTGGCCAGACAGCGGATACGATGCGCCTGCCGCAAGTGTCGCGCCGGTTGACGCGGGATGAGGTCTTGCTGGCGCGCGGTACGGCGGATGCTTTCGCATTGCGGCATAAATTCCATGATGCGGCGCTTTCCGCACGATATATGCCGCAAGGCCAGATGGCGCGCGATCTTTATGACGCGATGGAGACGGCGCGGATTGAGGCGGTCGGCGCGCAATATATGCCCGGCACGGCAGGCAATATCGACGCCAAGATCGGCAATGAGGCCAAGCGTAAGGGCTATGACCAGATCACCCAAGCCTCTGACGCGCCTTTGCCGGTCGCGGCGGGCTATCTGATCCGGCATCTGGCGACCGGGCGCGATCTGCCCAAGGGCGCTGATAATGTCATGGAGATGTGGCGCGGGTTTATCGAGGACCATTGCGGCGGGACATTGGAAAACCTGTCGGCGACGCTGAAAGACCAGCAGGCTTTTGCGAAATTCGCGCGGCAATTGATTTCTGATCTGGGTTATGGCGATCAATTGGGAGATGATCCTGATCAGCTGGATGACGATCAGGATGATGCCGCCGAGGATGGTAGCGACGATCAGGAAGAGCCGGACAGCAGCGGCGATGAGGACGGCGACAGCGACGAGGCTGAAGCCTCGCCAGAGCAAAGTCAGGAAAGCCAGCAGGATGCCAGTCAGGCGCAGGTCAGCATGGATGACCAAGCCGATGCCGAGATGGGCGAAGAGACTGAGATGCCCGAGGGCGAGGCACCGAATGATCCGCCGCAACCTGCGCCGGTGTCGGATGCCGACCCGGACTACAAGGTCGCCTATACTGCGTTTGACGAGGAAATCGGCGCGCAGGATCTGGCAGAGCCTGTCGAGTTGGACAGGCTGCGCGCCTATCTGGACCAGCAACTGGAACCACTGAAAGGCGCTGTGTCGCGGCTGGCGAATAAATTGCAGCGCCGCTTGCAGGCGCAGCAGAACCGATCTTGGGAATTTGACCGCGAGGAAGGTATCTTGGATGCGGGCCGTCTGGCACGGGTTGTCGCATCGCCCACGACGCCGCTGTCTTTCAAAGTCGAGAAGGATACAGAGTTCCGCGATACAGTGGTCACGCTGCTCTTGGATAATTCGGGGTCCATGCGGGGCCGTCCGATTTCCATTGCCGCGATCTGTGCCGATGTTATGGCGCGGACGCTGGAGCGTTGCGATGTGAAGGTCGAGATCCTCGGGTTCACCACCAAGGCGTGGAAAGGCGGCCAAAGCCGCGAAAAATGGCTGGCCGAAGGGCGGCCTGCGACGCCGGGTCGTTTGAACGACTTGCGCCATATCATCTATAAATCTGCCGATGCGCCTTGGCGGCGGACAAGGCCCAATCTGGGGCTGATGATGAAAGAAGGCTTGCTGAAGGAGAACATCGACGGCGAGGCGCTGGAATGGGCGCATCGCCGGATCACCGCGCGCCATGAACAACGCAAGGTGCTGATGGTGATTTCCGATGGCGCGCCGGTGGATGACAGCACATTGTCGGTCAATCCGGCGAATTATCTGGAGAAACATCTGCGCGATGTGATCGCCATGGTCGAAAAACGCAAGGCGGTGGAGCTGGTCGCCATCGGCATCGGCCATGATGTGACCCGCTATTATCAGCGTGCGGTGACGATCACCGATGTCGAACAATTGGCCGGGGCGATGACCGAACAGCTTGCCAGTCTGTTCGACAATGATCCGCGCAAACGGGCGCGGGTGCTGGGCATGCGCAAGGTCGGCTGATCCGGTTTTGTAAACCGGATGCCTTCGGCGAGAGTATTTTTGGAAAAAAGAAGGGGGGCACCATGTTCCAGTCTTTCGAGGCCCAATCGACGCCGGAACAAGGGCCAGCGCGGCTTTCGGCTTTGCGTGATCTGATGGCGGCGCAGGGCCTGGACGTCTGGCTGGTGCCACGCGCGGATGCGCATCAGGGCGAATATGTTGCCCCGCGCGATGCGCGGCTGCGCTGGCTGACGGGGTTTTCCGGCTCTGCGGGATTTTGCGTTGTCTTGCAGGATCAGGCGGGTGTGTTCATCGATGGCCGCTACCGCGTGCAGGTTTTGTCAGAGGTCGCGGATTGTTTCACGCCGGTGCATTGGCCCGAGGTGCAACTGGCTGACTGGCTGAAACAGGCACGGCCGGATGGTGGCGTTTTGGGGTTTGATCCCTGGTTGCATAGTGTCGATGAGGTGGCGCGGCTGCGGGCAGCATTACCTGAGTTCACCCTGCGTGCAGTCGATAATCTGGTGGATCGCATTTGGGATGATCAGCCAGACGCGCCGGATGCGCCTTTTACCGCCCATCCCGTGGCGCTGTCGGGCGAAGATCACGCCGCCAAATCTGCGCGCCTGGCACAAAATCTTGCCGCAGAGGCCTGCGTGCTGACCTTGCCGGATAGTATTGCCTGGCTGTTGAACATCCGCGGCAGCGATATTGAACGCAATCCGGTGCCGCAGGCCTTTGCCATTCTGTACGGATCGGGCGCGGTGCGCCTGTTTGCCGGTGCAGGCAAGGCGACGGATGTCCTGGACCATCTGGGGCCGGATGTGACAATCGCGGATATGGCGGATTTCCTGCCTGCGCTGCGCGATCTGACCGGCAAAGTGCAGATTGATCCCAAATCCTGCCCTGAACTGGTGGCCACGACCTTGGCGGAAGGTGCCGCCAAGGTTGTGCACGGCAGCGATCCCTGCATCCTGCCCAAGGCCTGCAAGAATACGGTCGAGATTGCCGGGGCGAAAGCCGCGCATGAACGCGACGCGGTGGCCATGGTGCGGTTTCTGGCCTGGCTGGATGCGACCGCGCCGCAGGGTGGTTTGACCGAGATTGATGTGGTCCGCGCGCTGGAGGGGTTCCGGCGCGAGACCAATGCGTTGCGCGATATCAGCTTTGAGACGATCTGCGGTGCCGGGCCACATGGCGCCATCGTGCATTACCGGGTCAGCGAGAAAACCAACCGCGCCTTGGGCCGCGACGAATTGCTGTTGGTCGACAGCGGTGGGCAATATCAGGACGGGACCACCGATATCACCCGCACCATGGTGATCGGCACACCGCGCGCCGATCATCGCGCCTGTTACACAAGGGTCTTGCAGGGGATGATTGCGATCAGCCGGATGCGCTTTCCCAAAGGTGTCGGCGGCCAGCATCTGGATGCTTTGGCGCGAGCGCCTTTGTGGCTGGCGGGGATGGATTATGACCATGGCACCGGGCATGGCGTTGGCAGCTATCTGAGCGTGCATGAAGGCCCGCAAAGCCTGTCGCGCCGGTCAGAGGTCGCTTTGCAGGCAGGCATGATCCTGTCCAATGAACCGGGCTATTACCGGCCCGGCAATTTTGGCATCCGCATCGAAAACCTGATTGTCACGGTCGAAGCCCCTGCCCTGCAAGGGGCGGACGACCGTCAGATGCTGGCCTTCGAGACATTGACCTGGGTGCCGTTTGACCGCCGGTTGATTGATGTCGATCTGCTGACCCGCGCAGAACGGGACTGGATTGATCTTTATCATGCCGATACACTCCGCCTCATTGGCTCGCGCCTTGATCACGCTACAACAGAATGGCTGGTCGCTGCCTGCGCCCCGTTATGACCCTGTCGTCATCCCATATATCTGATATCAAAAGGATCACTCATGCCTGATCACATTTCAATTCGCCCTGCGAACGGTACATGGGTCGTCCGTGCCGGCGGCGCTGTTCTGGGTGAAACCAGCCGCGCGCTGGAACTGACCGAGGGCGATTACCCCCCGGTGATCTATTTCCCACGCGAAGATATCGCCACGGCGTTTCTGGAACCCTCTGACACAATTTCGACCTGTCCGTTCAAAGGTCAGGCGAGCTATTACGGCATCGCCGCCAAAAGTGGGCTGATCAAGGATGCAGTGTGGTCTTATGAAGACCCGAAAGAGGTTGTCGCGCAGATCAAAGGCTATCTGGCATTTTACACCAGCAAGGTCGCGGTCGAAGAAGTCTAGGAATGTTCTTCGGCGGCGGTATCTGACAGCGCGCGGTTCATCGCGCGCAGCGCATCGATATTGTAAAGCGCGCCCAGCAATTCCGGTGTGTCGCCTTCGCCGCGCAGAGAGACGACCGGTAAAAACGGCTCTGCGCTGCGATCAAACAATGGCATTGCCTGTTCCAGTGTGGCGATCCGGTCAAGGTATAGCCCCCGCGCGACGAGGTCCCAGCATTTCTGTTCCGGCGCGTCGCGCAGATGGGCGGTGACCGGGATCGTCGCCAGCAGATAGGCCTGCGGCCCTGCCGCCAGATGCACATTGCGACGTTCGAGTTGGGTCAGAAAGAACGACCGGTCCACCAGCCGTGATGACAAGGCGCTGGACAAGGACACCGCCACCATCACGGCCAGCCCGGTCTGCCAGTCGCCGGTCAGTTCAAACACGATCAGCGTGGTGGAAATCGGTGCCCCCAGCACGGCGGCGGCAACCGCACCCATGCCCGCCAGCGCGTAAAGCGATCCTTCACCAGAGACATTTGGAAAGACCGCCGTGGCGATCAGGCCAAAGGCCAGCCCGGTCAGCGCCCCGATCATCAGCGAGGGGGAAAACACCCCGCCGCCCATCCGCCCACCGATGGTGATGGCAACGGCAATGACCTTGAGCACGACGAAAATGATCGCCTCATGTAGCAGCAGCGACCCGGTCAGCGCAGCGGTGGTGGTTTCATAGCCGACGCCGATGATATGCGGAAACCAGATCGCCAGCCCGCCAAGCAAGGCCCCCGCCACCGCAGGGCGCAGATAGCGCGGCACATGGAGTCTGCCCTGCACGTAATTCGCGCAATCATCGGCCCAGAAGATTGATTTCATCAGCACCACCGCGACCAGACCGCAGATCAGACCGAGCATCAAAAACGCAGGCAATTCGACATAGAACGTCAGCGCATTCTGAACCGGCAGCACAAATTCGGTAACATCGCCGAACACCAGCCGGTTCAGCACCGTCCCCACGGCAGAGGCAATGACGATGGGCGCAAAGGCATGCACTGCGAAATGGCGCAGCACCACCTCCAGCGCGAAAAGCGCCCCAGCGATCGGCGCGTTGAAGCTGGCCGAAACAGCAGCAGCGACAGCGCAACCCAACAGATCGCGCCCCGTGATGCCATTGGCCTTGATCAGACGGCAGACCATGGTCGAGAGCACGGCTGCCAGGTGGACGACCGGGCCTTCGCGCCCGCTCGACCCGCCGGTGGACAAGGTGACCAGCGAGGCGGCGGTTGAGGCGAAGCCGCGCCGCACCTCGACCCGGCCTTGCGCAAGGGCGGCACCTTCGATCACTTCCGCAACTGACCGGACCCGGCCGTCATCGGTGAACCGGTGCAGGATCAGCCCCACCACCAGCCCGCCGCAGATTGGGATCAGCAGCACCTGATACCAGGCCAGACCGGCAGCGAATGTGTGTAAGGTCAGGATATCATCGGTGCCATAAACGCTGGTCTGGATCAGCTCGATCCCCAGCCGGAACAGGACCGAGGCCCCGCCCGCAGCGACGCCAATGGCCAAAGCGATGAACCAGAACTGGATCTGGGTGGGCCCCTTGGCCTTGATCACCGCCAATGCGCTGCGGCTGGACTGGATCACATGGCTGACGGCTTTGTTGAAACCGGTTCTGACAGATCCGCCGCTTTCCACTGTGCCGTCCTTTTTGCTGGTCGCTGCCAGTATGGCGGTGTCAGGCGGGCAAGCTCAAGCCGCTTTGGTCAGAACGGCACATCATCCGCCGCATCGGCGCTGACGATGAACCGCGCGACGACGTGTTTGGTGCCCGCCTTGTCAAAGGCGATCTCCAGCTTGTCGCCTTCGATCCCCAGCACCGCGCCATAGCCGAATTTCTGATGGAATACCCGGTCATCCACGCTGAAGGCCGAAACAGCGGTCGCGTCAATCGTCATATGCCGCGCCTCGGATGGAACGGCCATGCCACGCTGCTGGCTGCGGGTTTGCAGTCGCCGCCAGCCGGGTGAATTATAGACATCGGCATCATGCGCCTTTTGGTGCAGGTCCGACCCCATCGCCCCCATGATCGCGGGGGACGCACTGGCCGCCATGCCCGCAGCCCCATAAGCGCCGCCATAAAGGCCGGGCGGTGTCAGCACCTCGACATGATCGGCGGGCAGTTCATCGATGAAACGCGAAGGCATCTGCGATTGCCACTGGCCATAAACCCGGCGATTGGCGGCGAAAGAGATCGTGCAAAGCTCTTCGGCGCGCGTGATGCCGACATAGGCAAGGCGGCGTTCTTCCTCCAAGCCTTTCAGCCCGCTTTCATCCATCGAGCGTTGCGAGGGGAACAGACCATCCTCCCACCCCGGCAGGAACACCGAAGGAAATTCCAGCCCCTTGGCGGCGTGCAGGGTCATGATGCTGACCTTTTCGCCCTGTTCCTCGGTATCATTGTCCATGATAAGGCTGACATGCTCCAAGAAACCTTGCAGGTTTTCAAAATTCTCCAGCGCCTTAACCAGTTCCTTGAGGTTTTCCAGCCGTCCGGGGGCTTCGACATCCTTGTGTCTTCGCGGCTCTCCTAGCGCGATTTCCTTTTCAGTCTGTGGCGCAAAGAAGGAATCAATATAGCCACTTTCTTCAAGGATGACCTGAGCCAATTCAATATGATCATAGTCTGGCTCGTCCTGCACGAAGCTACCAAGCACAGCATCATCAATGACACTGTCATCATCGTCGACTATCGCCTGCTTTACAGACCCAAGGGTAACACGATGCCATCGGTCTAGCCCAGACACCAACTCCGTCAGCTCTTTTAATCCCTTTCCCCCCAATAGTTTGCCCTGACAGACCATCCGTGCTGCTTGCAGTTGAGAAATCGAATTGTCATCTGCAATATCTCTGATCTTACGGAGCGCTACGTTACCCAAGCCACGTTTCGGCGTATTCACGATCCGTTCAAAGGCCAGATCATCGGCGGGCGACACGGCGAGGCGGAAATAGGCCATCGCATCGCGGATCTCCATCCGTTCATAAAATCGCGGCCCGCCGATGACGCGGTAAGGCAGACCGATGGTCAGAAACCGATCCTCGAAGGCGCGCATCTGATGGCTGGCACGCACCAGAATAGCAATTTCACTATGCCCAAACTTAAGAAAAGCCGCTTCAAGTGATTTCCCTTCATCCAATCGCGACTTGAGTTCCCATATCAAGTCTCTTCTCGATTGCTCCGCGAGGAAGCTCTTGTGGTTCTCAAGCTTTCTAAAAAGTTCTTCTCGGCTATTCGCACCCGTCAATATATCTTCATCGGAAAGTCGTCTAAGCTCATTTACCATCTGCTCAGACCGGGCGTTTTGACGCCGCATCGCAATCGCTGAGCTTCCACTTGTGAGGGCCTCGATCTCCTCGCCGATCCAGCGCGCCTCTTCCTCGCCATCCCAATGGCCGATCAGGCGGACTTTCTCACCCTCTTCAGCAGCGGTGAATAGTGTCTTGCCCAGACGCCCCTTATTCGCAGCAATAATACCTGACGCAGCAGCAAGGATATGGGGCGTCGAACGGTAATTCTGTTCAAGCCGCACGACATAGGCACCGGGAAAATCCGCCTCGAACCGCAGGATATTGCCGACCTCGGCACCACGCCAGCCATAGATCGACTGGTCGTCATCGCCGACGCAGCAGATATTCTTATGCCCCGCCGCCAGCAGGCGCAGCCAGAGATATTGGGCCACGTTCGTATCCTGGTATTCGTCCACCAGAATATAACGGAACCTTGTCTGATACATCTGCAGCACATCCGGGTGCTTTTGGAAAATCGTCACCATATGCAGCAGGATATCGCCAAAATCGACGGCATTCAGATCACGCAGCCGCCGCTGATAGGCGGCATAAAGATCGATCCCCTTGCCATCAAAGGCACCGCTTTCGGCGACCGGCACCTTGTCAGGCGTCAGCGCCTTGTTCTTCCAGCCATCAATGATCCCGGCGAGCATCCGTGGCGGCCAGCGTTTTTCGTCGATATCAGAGGCCACGACCAATTGCTTGAGCAGGCGCAACTGATCATCGCTGTCGAGAATCGTGAAACTCGATTGCAGCCCCACCAGTTCGGCATGGCGGCGCAGCAGCTTGGCGCTGACCGAATGGAAGGTGCCGAGCCAGGGCAACCCCTCCACCGCCTCGCCCATCAGCGCGGCAATCCGATGCTTCATCTCGCGCGCGGCCTTGTTGGTGAAAGTCACCGCGAGCACCTCTTGCGGGCGGGCAGAGCGCGTCGCCAGAACATGCGCAATCCGTGATGTCAGCGCCTTGGTCTTGCCGGTCCCTGCCCCTGCCAGCATCAAGACCGGGCCATCCAACGTCTCAACCGCCTGCCTTTGCGCGGGGTTCAGCCCGTCCAGATAGGGCATCGCCGCAGGCATCGCAGGCCGCGCCATCGCGCGCTGGCTCAGCGGGATTGCGGCGGCTTCAAAGGCATCATCTTCGGAAAAATCATTCATCACTCATCCATACCGCCTTACGCCAGCCAAGAAAACCCTTGTTCTACTTCCGTTCCATCGCATCTTCCGAGCATAAATATCCCCGCCGGAGGCATCCCAGCCATTGCAAATGGCGGGAAATCCCCCCTAACTCCGCAATATGAACGCCCATGCAAAATACCCCGCCATAGCCGACCTGAAATCCCGCGCCCGCCGACGGATCCCGCATTTTGTCTGGGAATATCTCGACAGCGCCACCGGGGTGGAGGCGACACAGAAACGCAACCGCACCATGTTGGATCAGGTGTTGATGAATCCATCAATCCTGCATGGCGAATTCACCCCCGATCTGACCACGACATTGCTGGGCAAAACCCACCCCATTCCCATCGGCATCGCGCCTTTGGGCATGTCCGGGCTGATCTGGCCGGGGGCGGAACAGATGCTGGCCCGGATGGCGGCGCGCGAGAACATCCCTTACGGGCTGTCCACTGTTGCCAGCCAGACACCCGAATCTGTCGGGCCGCATGCCGGGGATCAAGGCTGGTTCCAGCTTTATCCGCCGCGCGATCCGACGATCCGCGATGATATTCTGAGCCGCGCCAAAAACGCGGGCTTTCATACGCTGATCCTGACGGTTGATGTGCCGGTCGCCTCGCGGCGCGAAAGACAGACGCGCGGCGGGCTGACGCAACCGCCACGTCTGACCCCACGGCTGGCGCTGCAGGCGGCGCAATGCCCCGCCTGGCTGATGGGCATCCGCAAAACCGGCATGCCGCGCCTGCGGTTGATGGAAAGCTATAGCGACATCAAAGCCACCCTGCCCGCCAACCAGCATATCGGTTATCTGCTGCGCACCTCACCCGATTGGGATTATTTCAAATCCCTGCGCGACGCCTGGGACGGCCCGCTGGTCGTCAAAGGCGTCGGTCGCCCCGATGATGCCGCGCGGCTGACCGATGAAGGGGCCGATGCGATCTGGGTCAGCACCCATGCCGGGCGGCAATTCGACGGCGGCCCTGCCAGTATCGAGGTGCTGCCCGCGATCCGGGCCGCCACCAATCTGCCGGTGATTTTCGACAGCGGCATCGAAGGCGGGCTGGATGTGCTGCGCGCGCTGGCATTAGGCGCGGATTTCGTGATGCTAGGCCGCGCGTTCCATTACGGGCTGGCCGCGATGGGAGAGCCGGGGGCGGCACATGTGCTGGATATCCTGCGGCAGGATATGATCAGCAATATGGGGCAATTGGGGGCGCGCAGCCTGAAGGATTTGCCAGGATGCCTGCGCGAAAACCGCTAATCTTTCTGGACCTTGGGAAATTTGCCGCATAGCGTTGCTGCAACTGCAAAAGGAACCATTATGACCGATTTCAAGAAGATTCTGATTGCCAACCGCGGCGAAATTGCCATCCGCATCATGCGTGCCGCCAATGAGATGGGCAAGAAAACCGTCGCCGTCTTTGCCGAAGAAGACAAGCTGGGCCTGCACCGTTTCAAGGCCGATGAGGCCTATCGCATCGGTGAAGGCATGGGGCCGGTCGCCGCCTATCTGTCGATTGATGAGATCATTCGCGTGGCCAAGATGTCCGGCGCTGATGCGATCCACCCCGGCTATGGTCTTTTGTCGGAAAACCCCGATTTCGTCGATGCCTGCACCTCGAACGGGATCACCTTTATCGGGCCCAAGGCTGAAACCATGCGGCAATTGGGCGATAAAGCCTCTGCCCGCCGCGTCGCGATGGAGGCTGGCGTGCCGGTGATCCCCGCGACCGAAGTGCTGGGCGATGACATGGACGCGATCCGCAAGGAAGCGGCAGAGGTCGGCTATCCCCTGATGCTCAAGGCGTCATGGGGCGGCGGCGGGCGCGGCATGCGGCCGATCATGAACGAGAAAGAACTGGAAGAAAAAGTCCGCGAAGGCCGGCGTGAGGCCGAGGCCGCCTTTGGCAATGGCGAAGGCTATCTGGAAAAGATGATCATGCGCGCCCGCCATGTCGAGGTGCAGATTTTAGGCGACAGCCACGGCCAAATCTATCACCTTTGGGAACGCGATTGTTCGGTCCAGCGGCGCAACCAAAAGGTGGTGGAACGCGCCCCTGCCCCCTATCTGTCCGACACCCAGCGCGAACAGATCTGCAATCTAGGCAAGAAAATCTGCGCCCATGTGAATTACGAATGCGCGGGCACAGTCGAATTCCTGATGGATATGGACAATGGGGAATTCTACTTCATCGAGGTGAACCCCCGCGTGCAGGTCGAACATACGGTGACCGAGGAAGTCACCGGCATCGACATCGTGCGCGCGCAGATCCTGATCGCCGAAGGCAAATCCATTGTCGAGGCAACGGGTTGCGCGTCGCAATATGATGTCAAACTCGACGGCCACGCCCTGCAATGCCGGGTGACAACCGAGGACCCGCAGAACAATTTCATCCCCGATTACGGTCGCATCCAGATGTATCGGTCTGCCACCGGGCCGGGCATCCGCCTCGACGGCGGCACCGCCTATTCGGGTGCGGTGATCACCCGCTATTACGACAGCCTGCTGACCAAGGTCACCGCCCGCGCGCCGACACCGGAAATGGCGATTGCACGGATGGACCGCGCCCTGCGTGAATTCCGTATTCGCGGCGTCAGCACCAATATCGCCTTTGTCGAAAACCTGCTGAAACACCCGACCTTTCTGAACAATGAATACCACACCAAATTCATTGACGAGACGCCGGAGCTGTTCAATTTCACCAAGCGCCGTGACCGCGCGACGAAAATTCTGACCTATATCGCCGATATCACCGTCAACGGGCATCCCGAAACCGCAGGCCGCCCGCGCCCCGCCGCCGAAATCCGCCTGCCGCGCCCGCCGGTGCGACCCACCAGCAACCTGACCCCCGGCACACGCAATATCCTTGATGAACAAGGACCAGCGGCGGTGGCGCAATGGATGCTTGACCAGCCACAGGTGCTGATCACCGACACGACGATGCGCGACGGGCACCAGTCCTTGCTCGCCACAAGAATGCGGTCGATCGACATGATCAACGCCGCCCCCGCCTATGCCGCCAAAATGCACGGGCTTTTCAGCGTCGAATGCTGGGGCGGCGCGACCTTCGACGTGGCTTACCGCTTCCTGCAGGAATGCCCATGGCAACGCCTGCGCGATATCCGCGCGGTGATGCCCAATATCATGACGCAGATGCTGCTGCGCGCCTCCAACGGCGTCGGCTATACGAACTACCCCGACAATGTCGTGCAAAGCTTCGTGGCCCAAGCCGCGACATCGGGTGTCGATGTGTTCCGCGTGTTCGACAGCCTCAACTGGGTCGAAAACATGCGCGTGGCGATGGATGCAGTGGTTGAGGCCAATAAGGTCTGCGAAGGCACGATCTGTTACACCGGCGATCTGCTGGACCCGGCGCGCAGCAAATATGACCTGAAATATTACATCGGCATGGCCAAGGAATTGGAGGCCGCAGGCGCGCATGTGCTGGGGCTGAAAGACATGGCGGGCCTGCTCAAACCCGCCGCCGCGAGCGTGCTGATCAAGGCGCTGAAGGATGAAATCGGCCTGCCGATCCATTTCCACACGCATGACACATCGGGTGCGGCAATTGCCACAGTCCTCGCCGCCTCTGCTGCGGGGGTGGATTGCGTCGATGCCGCGATGGATGCGCTATCGGGCAATACCTCCCAGCCGACCCTGGGCTCGATTGTCGAGGCATTGCGCGGCACCGACCGTGACACCGGCCTTGATATCGCCGCGATCCGCGAGATCAGCAATTACTGGGAACAGGTCCGCGCGCATTACACCGCCTTCGAATCGGGGCTGCAAGCGCCCGCATCCGAGGTCTATCTGCATGAAATGCCCGGCGGCCAGTTCACCAACCTCAAGGCGCAGGCACGGTCGCTCGGGCTGGAGGAACGCTGGCACGAGGTCGCGCAGACCTATGCCGATGTGAACCAGATGTTCGGCGATATCGTCAAGGTCACGCCATCGTCCAAGGTGGTGGGTGACATGGCCCTGATGATGGTCAGTCAGGGCCTCAGCCGGCAGCAGGTCGAGGACCCCAAGGTCGATGTCTCCTTCCCCGACAGCGTGATCGACATGATGCGCGGCAATCTGGGGCAACCTCCGGGCGGCTGGCCGGAAAAGTTGCAGAAAAAAATCCTCAAAGGTGAAAAGCCGCAGACAGATCGGCCCGGCAAATCGCTCCCTCCTGTCGATCTGGCGAAAACCAAGGCTGAACTGGAAGCGCAGTTCGAGGATGTCATCATCGATGACGAGGACCTCAACGGCTATCTGATGTATCCCAAGGTTTTCACTGATTACACCGTAAGACACGAGATGTATGGCCCGGTCCGCACCCTGCCCACCCGGACCTTCTTTTACGGCATGGAGCCGGGTGAAGAGATCGCCGCCGAGATCGACCCCGGCAAGACGCTGGAAATTCGCATGCAGGCGGTCGCCGACATGACAGAGGACGGCGAGGTCAAAGTGTTCTTTGAACTCAATGGCCAACCCCGCGCGATCCGGGTAATGAACCGGCTGGCCTCGGCCGATAAGGTCATGCGACCCAAAGCGGAAAACGGCAATCCCAACCATATCGGCGCGCCGATGCCGGGTGTAGTTGCCAGTGTCGCGGCGGTGGCAGGAAAATCGGTCAAGGCAGGCGATCTGTTGCTGACCATTGAGGCGATGAAGATGGAAACCGGGATTCACGCCGAACGCGATGCCGTGGTCAAGGTGGTGAATGTCCAGCCGGGCAGCCAGATCGACGCCAAGGACTTGTTGATAGAACTGGAATAGCATGTTTGGGGTGGGTCAGGATCCACCCTACGCCCTGCCCCGCGATGCATGCCGCGGGCCGCACGGGGTAGTCACGCGCAGACGACGGTAAATCCCGTCCCTTATCTTCTTTTTTCCCAAAATACTCCCGCCGGAGGCCAGAATCCTTTTTGCGGCGCTTGTTCCCCGGTCACCCCTGCCCTTGCCCGGTTTCCGCTTCGCCGTAAGGCGGGGTTCACCCCGCCACCCCCACCCAATATGATGAAGTTCCGAAAAAAGTCACAACCTGTCGATTTTGGCCTTGCGGATCGCGCGGCTTATTTGTAATTCACGCCCTACCAAACGGATGCGGGCGTAGCTCAGGGGTAGAGCATAACCTTGCCAAGGTTAGGGTCGAGAGTTCGAATCTCTTCGCCCGCTCCAATTGGTTCACTGGCCACAGGGTCAGCTGCAAAGGCCGCCTTTCAGGGCGGCCTTTTGCATTGCAGCCGATACCGACGTGATGACATCGGCGCGCCGGTCCAGGCTGATCGGATGCGGGCGTATATGGGCAAATCGCGCCCAGCCATGACGCACCCCTGTGCCAACGCCCTGATCATCGCGCATATCATCTGCCGCCAGAAAGGCTGCGCGCGTTGCCGCGACATCGTGACTGAACAAGGCACATAATGCGATCCGGCCCGGTAGATCACCTGCAATGTCAGTACCAAGCAAGGCATGCAGGCTGGGAATCAGATCAAACAGATCGTCGGTCTGCGCTGCCGGGCGATCCGTCAGCAGGATCGCGTTAACGCAGGGATTGCGCCGTTCCGCCGATAACGCCAGCCCATGGGTCAGCCGCCCCGCGATCCGTTCATCCATCACGATCAGGTCGATCACCTGAGCCCGGATCATCGCTTGCGCCCGGTCGCGGCTGGCCGCGCATAGCACAGAAACCCCGCGCGCCGTCAGAAAACCGGCCAGCTGCGCCGCCAATCCGGCATCATTGCGCAAGATCACTGCTTTCATCGGATTCTCCTGATCAGGCTGTCTTCAGCCTTTTCAATGGCAGATAATCCTTAAAACTTGCTGAAAAGCGCTGGCATATTTCAGACAGGCTTGGCGGTCGGCGCTGATGGCCCTATAGACATGGCCAACAGGCAAGGGACAGCAACAATGCGGACAGCCACAATAACCCGCAAAACTGCGGAAACCGAGATTTCAGTTACTATCAATCTGGATGGCAGCGGAATCTATGACAACGACACCGGTGTCGGCTTTTTCGACCACATGCTGGATCAATTGTCGCGCCACGCGCTAATTGATATGACGATCCGCGCAAATGGCGACCTGCATATCGATGATCACCATACGGTCGAGGATGTCGGCATCGCGCTGGGTCAGGCTTTGACGCAAGCCTTGGGCGACAAGCGTGGCATCCGGCGCTATGGCTCCTGCCATCTGGCGATGGATGATGCGCAGGTGCGTTGCGCGCTGGACCTGTCGGCGCGCGCCTATCTGATCTGCAATCTGGACCTGCCATTCGGCAAGATCGGCACGTTCGACACCGAATTGGTGCGCGAGTTCTTTCAGGCGCTGTCCACGCATGGCGGCATCACCCTGCATATCGACCGTTTGCACGGCTTCAACGCGCATCACATCGCCGAGGCCGCGTTCAAATCCGTCGCGCGCGCCCTGCGCGAAGCAGTGGAAACCGACCCGCGCAAGGGTGATGCGATTCCCTCGACCAAGGGCAGCCTATGACGACGGCACTGGTTGATTACGACAGCGGCAACCTGCATTCGGCACAAAAGGCGTTCGAACGCATGGCCGCAGAGACAGGCAGCGGTCCGATCATCGTCACTGCCGATCCCGACGTCGTCGCCAAGGCAGACCGGATCGTTCTGCCCGGCGACGGCGCCTATCCGCATTGCCGCGCCCAGCTCTATGCGCAAAGCGGTCTGGCCGAGGCAATCACCGATGCGGTGACCCGTCGCGCCGTGCCGTTCTTTGGCATCTGTGTCGGCATGCAGATGCTGGCCAGCATGGGCCACGAATATGAGGAAACCCCTGGTTTCGGCTGGATCGCAGGCGATATCCGCCGGATTACGCCTGCTGATCCCACGCTGAAAGTACCGCATATGGGCTGGAACGATCTGGTGATCGACCATCCGCATCCAGTGCTGGATGGCATCGCGACCGGCGAACATGCCTATTTCGTCCATTCCTATGCAATGCAGGTCGCCGATCTTGCACATAGGCTGGCCCATGTCGATTATGGCGGTGATGTCACCGCGATCATCGGGCGTGACAATATCATCGGCACCCAGTTCCACCCCGAAAAAAGCCAAGCCGCAGGTCTGCGGATGATCGGCAATTTCCTGACATGGAGACCATAAGATGACTGCTTCACGCCTATCACGCCGCCTGATCCTGCTGGGCGGCATCGCCGCCACTGCCGCCTGCGCCAGCCCGGATGTCCAGCGGCGTGACAATACGCTGGGATCGCGTGCCGCCTTTGCCTCGCGCAATTTACCGCTGCATCCGAATGAAACACCGCAATTACGCGCGTTGATTAACCAATATGCCGATTCTTATGATATCCCGGTGACGCTACTGCATCGCGTCATCATCCGCGAAAGCACGCATAATCCTGCGGCACGCAACGGGCCTTATTACGGGCTGATGCAGATCCTCCCCCAGACCGCACGCACCATGGGGTTCCGTGGTGAACCGCGTGATCTGCTGGATGCGGAAACCAACCTGAAATACGCAGGCAAATATCTGCGCGGTGCCTGGCTGGTCGCAGACGGTGATGAAGCCAGCGCAGTAGGCTGGTACGCCCGTGGCTATTACTATGAGGCGCGCCGCCGTGGCCTGCTGGTTGAAACCGGCCTACGCTCTGCCTGATGCGAATGGCCCCGCCACGCGGGGCCATTCAGATTACTCTACGCGCACCCAGTTCTGGCTGGCGCAGATCAGCCCGCCGGCAACACAGCCACGCAGCCGCAGCGCATCGCCCTGAACACCCATTTTGCCGGTATAGATCCGGTCATTGGAGGGCCGCCAGACCTGCCCATCATAGGACCCATCCCCATTGGGCGCCATGTTGATGACGATCTGCCGCCCGATATTGGGGGATTGATATTCGCCTTCTGTATTGAACGTGCGGGCAATGGTGCCGCAGACAGCTGCACCGCATGGTTCCACCGTGACATAGGCGAATGCGCCATCATCCACCTCGGTCTGCCAGGTGCCGATCGCGGCATCCTGTGCCGCCGCCGCACCGGCCATCGCAAATGCCGCCGCAGCGGCCAAAATCAGATGTCTCATTTGGGTCTCCTCCCCTTGAACTCTGCATAGATTGTCCCTGCCCTCTTCGCGCAATCAAGTCTGACGCTGCGTTGCATTCCCGCGCGGGCCATGCATAACGGGGCCAGATACCGTGAAAGGCCACAAACATGATCCTGTACCCCGCCATCGACCTCAAAGACGGGCAAGCCGTGCGGCTGGTGCATGGCGACATGGACCAGACCACGGTGTTCAACGATGATCCGGCGGCACAGGCGCGCGCCTTTGTCGATGCAGGCTGCGAATGGTTGCATCTGGTCGATCTGAACGGTGCTTTCGCAGGTACGCCGGTCAACGCCGCCCCAGTCGAGGCGATCCTGAAGGCCTGCAAGGTGCCTGCCCAACTCGGCGGCGGTATCCGTGACATGGCAACGATTGAAGCCTGGCTGGACAAAGGGCTCGCCCGGGTGATTCTGGGCACGGTGGCAGTGGAAAACCCTGATCTTGTGCGGCAGGCGGCACGCGCATTTCCGGGGCAGGTCGCCGTCGGTCTTGATGCCCGCAACGGGCGCGTTGCGACACGTGGCTGGGCCGAGGAAACCGATGTGATGGTCACCGATCTGGCAAGGTCGTTCGAAGATGCCGGAATCGCCGCGATCATCTACACCGACATCATGCGCGATGGTGCGATGAAAGGCCCCAATATTGACGCCACTGCCGATTTGGCCCGCGCGGTCAGCATCCCGGTGATCGCCTCCGGCGGTATCTCATCACTGGCTGATCTGACCGCTTTGCGCGACACCGGCGTCATTGCTGGCGCGATCTCGGGCCGCGCGCTCTATGACGGCGCGCTGGATCTGGCAGAGGCGCTGCGCGTCCTTGCCGAACCCGCACGACAAGCCTAGACAAAGAACATGCTGAAAACCCGCATCATCCCCTGCCTTGACGTCGCCGAAGGGCGCACCGTGAAAGGCGTGAATTTCGTCGATCTGATCGACGCCGGCGATCCTGTGGAACAGGCCATGGCCTATAACGCAGCGGGCGCAGATGAACTGGTGTTCCTCGACATCAAAGCCACCCATGAAAACCGCGGCACGATGTTCGACCTCGCCACCCGCACGGCGGAACAATGCTTTATGCCGCTGACCATTGGCGGCGGCGTGCGGACTCATCACGATGTGCGCGACCTGCTGCTGGCGGGGGCGGATAAGGTCAGCTTCAATTCCGCCGCCGTCGCCAACCCCGATGTGGTGGCCGAGGCCGCGATGCGCTTTGGCTCGCAATGTATCGTCGTGGCGATTGATGCGAAAACCGTGGCCCCCGGCAGATGGGAAATCTTCACCCATGGCGGCAGGCGCGCGACAGGCATCGACGCGGTGGAATTTGCCCAGACGGTCGTGGCCAAAGGTGCCGGTGAAATCCTGCTGACCTCAATGGACCGCGACGGCACCAAAGCCGGGTTCAACCTGCCCCTGACCCGTGCGATATCAGATGCGGTGGATGTGCCAGTGATCGCCTCTGGCGGTGTCGGCACATTGGATCATCTGGTCGAAGGCGTGACCGAAGGCGGTGCCTCTGCCGTGCTGGCGGCCTCGATCTTTCATTTCGGCACTTTCACAATCGGACAGGCCAAGGCGCATATGGCCGCCGCAGGAATCGCGGTGCGGCCATGACACTCGACGATCTCGCCGCCCTGATTGCGTCACGTAAAGACGCGGACCCGGCAAGCAGCTGGACAGCACAACTTCTGGCCAAAGGCCCGGAAAAATGCGCCGAGAAATTCGGCGAAGAAGCGATTGAGGCGATCATCGAAGCCGTCAAAGGCGACCGTGAAAAGCTGACATCAGAGGCGGCAGATGTCCTCTACCACCTGCTGGTGATGCTGACAGCGCGCGACGTGCCATTGTCGGACGTCATCGCCGAATTGGCCCGCCGCCAAGGCACCTCTGGCATCAGCGAAAAAGCCAACAGGTAACTTCTTATTTCTGCAAATACTCCGGGGTAAGGGGCGGAGCCCCTGAACCCTACCGCCCGAACAACCGCGCAAGTTCAATCTTGGGACAGCGGCCCTGCACCACATCAACACCGCGTGCCTGCGCCACTTGCGCCGCCGCTTCATGCATCACCCCAATCTGCATCCAGATCGTCTGCAGGTCGGGCCAGCGCGCCAAAGCCTCATCAACAATCGCAGGCACTGCGTCCGATTGACGGAAAATATCGACCATATCAACGTCATCCGGCACATCCGCCAAGGTCGCATAGACCGTCTCACCCAGCAATTGCTGCCCTGCCAGCCCCGGATTGACCGGGATCACGCGATAGCCCTGCTGGCGCAGATAGGCCCCCACCTGATGGCTGGGGCGCGCTGGGTTGGCCGAGGCACCGACCAAAGCAATCACCTTGGTGCGTTCCAGAACAATACGGAGAAGATCATCATCTGTCATCGGGTCACCCCTTGCGAATAAAAAAGCGCCCAGGCTTGGGCCCGGGCGCGAGTTATGGAACGAGGGACAGTGAGTTTGAAACAGCCGGTTCCAAAGGCTGCCTCATGGGAGGTACATGGTAAGCGTTTCAGACAACAAAAGGTTCCCTCATCAAGTCGTGATAAAAACGTGATCGGGCTGATCCGCGTGAATCGATCAACCGCGGGCCGCGTAAAGCGCCACCGCCGCCGCATTTGAAACGTTTAAAGAGCCGAAAGCCGCCGCCGCATCGATCCGCACCAGCGCGTCACAGGTCTCGCGCGTCTTGTCGCGCAGCCCCGGCCCTTCGGCCCCCATCACAAGGGCGACGGCACGGTCACGTTTGCCCTCAACAGCGGCCTCGATAGTCATCTCCGCCTCGCCATCCAGCCCCAGTACCAGATAACCCATCTGCTGCAATTCTGTGATCGCATCGGCCAGATTGCGCACCCGCAGATAGGGCTGACGTTCCAGCGCGCCGCTGGCAGTCTTGGCCAGCGCGCCCGTCTCAGGCGCGGCATGGCGCTGCATCGCCACAACCGCGCGCGCACCGAACACCTCGGCAGAGCGCAAAATCGCGCCCACGTTATGCGGATCGGTCACCCGGTCCAGCAGCACGATACGCGGCGGCATCGGGCCTTCACGCAGGGCGACATCCTGCAACGATCCCCAATCCAGCGGTTTGACTTCCAACGCCGCCCCCTGATGCACCGATTGCGGGTCCAGCGGGGCGGCAAATTTGCGCGGATCGCTGATTTCGGGTTCCATCCCGCTGGCTGGCACGGCGTCACCCAGCCGTTCCAGCGCGTTGCGGGTCACGACAAGGCGCAGCTTTTCGCGCTTGGGGTTTTCCAGCGCATCGCGCACAGCATGCAGACCGAACAACCAGATGGTTTCATTGGCAGCCACACGCTTGGCTTGTTCCTTGGCAATCACCCAATCCGGCTTTTTCATATCGCGACCTGTCCTGACATTTGCCCCGTCGATACGCGACATTGCCGCCGCTGTGAAGGGGCGCACAATATTGGTGTTTTTGCTGTTGACGGCACTGGGGGCCACAGGTAATCACCGCGCCAGTGGGCGACAGGCCGCAAGGTGTGGCAGGGGACTGTAACTCCCTCGCGGAGACGCACGCCTGGTTCGATTCCAGGGTCGCCCACCACTTTTCCTTTATACTCATCAGCTTGGTTGCGTTGCGTCACCGCTTCGCGCTAAATATTGCGCGGGCCGTGACAAAGGACTGCCGTGATGACGATACCCTATAATATCATGATCATCGGACAGAACGGCAGGTTGCAATACGAGGCTTTGCTGTTCGTCGCCAGCCTGCGTGCCAAGACACCGGGCTTTACCGGACGCGTGATCGTGGCCGAACCGCAGCCGGGGCCGCTGTGGGACCATGACCCGCGAATGATGCCGGATATCAAGGCGGCGCTGGTCGCGCTGGATGCCGAGGTGCAGCCGTTTACCAATGAATATTTCGGGCAAAGCTATCCGCAGGGCAACAAGATCGAAGGGCTCCAGACCCTGCCCGCAGGGGATCCGTTCGTGTTTTTCGACAGCGACACGCTGATCACCGGCGATATCGGCGCGGTTGAATTCAATTTCACCCGCCCTGCCGCCTCGATGAACCGGACCGGCACCTGGCCGGTCGAGGATTTATACTGGCCCGGCTATACTGCGATCTGGAAATCGCTTTACGATAAATTCGGGCTGGATTTCGAGACGTCGCTCGATCTTTCGCAGCCCGATGAATTCTGGCAGCGCTATCTTTATTTCAACGCGGGATGGTTTTTCGGGGCTGATCCTGCGGCCTTCGGGCAAAAGTTCACTGAATATGCGGTGGCGATCCGCGATGATGCACCGCCCGAACTGGTGATCCAGCCGCTGGACCCCTGGCTGGACCAGGTGGCGCTGCCGTTGGTGATCCACGCGCTGGGGGGCGGCAGGCCGGGCCCGGAACTCGGCGGGTTGGATGGGGACCTGACCTATCACTACAGATTGCTGCCATTGTTTTACGCCCGCGCCACCGATGACCAGATCGCCACGCTGGAAGAGGTCTGCGCGCCCAACAAGATCAAGAAACTGCTCAAGCAGCATGAACCGTTCAAACGGATGGTCTATCAGGGTCAGGGGCATAAGGTACGGGCGTTGTTTGACCGGGCCGATCTGCCCCGGCGCGAACAGGCGATCCGCAACAAGATCAGGGCCGCAGGGTTCTGGGTGCGGTAATAATGTCGGCGGGCATCGGCCCGCCTGTGTGTATGTAAATGGTGAAACCGGGTGACAAAACCGAATATCTTGCTGGTCAGTTTTGACGATGCAGTGGCCTATTGGCCCTATAAAACGGCGTTCCAGCAACCGCTGCTGACCCCCAACCTGGACCGGATCTGCGCCCAATCCACCGCATTTCACGCCGCCTATAGCCCGGCCACGGTCTGCAACCCGGCGCGGGCCAGTTTCATGTCCGGGCGCACGCCCCATCAGCTGGGTGTTCATGCCAATAAGGACAATGTGTTTGACCTGCATGATCCCAGGATCATGTGGCCTTACCGGCTCAGACAGGATGGCTATTTCTGTTCTTCAGGCGGCAAGGTGCATCACGGCCATTTGCCACTGCCGGAACCGGTACATTCGATCCTATTTTCCGATGAACAAAAGGATTTTGTGAGCCCGGTCTTCCGGCAGATCGCCACCACACATTTCGGCGGCTACAAGAACGGTCTGGCGACGCTCGACCCCAAGGATGACGATATTTTCTATGATACCCGTTCCGCGGAATCGGCGATTGCGTTTCTGGACAGCTATGACCGCGACCAGCCGTTTTACCGCGAGGTCGGATTTCACAGTCCGCATACACCCTTTGCCACGCCTGCCCGGTTCAAGAACATGTACCGGCTGCCGCAATTTGAACAACCCGAGGATTGGGCCAATGGCTATGACAGCAATGCCTATGCCGACAGCACCTTTCCACCCCGAAAGGAATTGCTGAACCGCCGCCTGCGCTGGTGGAAGCAAAGTGTGCGCAACTACTTTTCCGCCTATTCGCTGGTCGATGATCAATTGGGTCGGGTCTGGCGGGCGTTGCGTCAGTCGCGTCATGCCGACACCACGATCGTCATCATTCTGGCCGATCACGGCTTTCATCTGGGCAACAAGGACCGGATGCAGAAAAGCACCCTGTGGGAACAGGTGGCCAATGTACCGTTGATCATCCACCTGCCGGGCCAGACCACAGGACAGGCGATCCACGACCCGGTCAGCACCATCGATGTCGGCCCAACCGTGCTGGATTACCTTGATCTGGGCGAGATCAGCGGCAGCGTCGGACAAAGCCTGCGTCCTTGGCTGGAAGGTAAACCACCAAGACCACGCGCTGTGCCGACGTTTTTTCATAACAATGCATCGCTGCGCAAAGGTGATTACCGGATCATCCGATACATTGATAATACGACGCAAATATATGATATTAAAGAAGATTTCTGGCAATTACGTGACCTTGGCCCGGATCACCCCGCCCATGCGGGCCTTTACGCCGATCTGGTTGCCACCAGCCGCGATTGGGGGTTGCATATCTAGCCGGGGACAGACCGGGCTGTTGCCTGCCTTACTCTCGCGGGGTCTCGCTGTCTTTGGGCAGCACATAGGGCACGACGGCAAGGATGATCAGCACCACGGCTGTCGATAGGATCGCTGTCGCCTCCAGCCCCAGACCGACGATCACGCCGATCCCCGCCGTGGCCCAGACCCCGGCGGCAGTGGTCAGCCCTTCTACCTGATGCTGGGACCTGTGCACGATGATTGCCCCTGCCCCCAGAAAACCGATCCCTTGCACGATGCCTTGCAAGACGCGGGACATATCCGCAATCTCCATGCCCGCCTGCATCGGACCAATGACGAATAATGCCGCGCCCACCGCAACCAGCATATGGGTCCGCACCCCGGCGCTGCGCCCCTTGCGTTCACGTTCATAGCCAAGCACACCGCCCAGCACCGCCGCGATCACCAGCCGCACGGTGATCAGGGTGATCGTCGCGAGGTCCGGCAGGTCTGAAAATTCTGCCACAATCGTTGTCCAGATTTCCCGCATCAGCATCATATCCCGTCTTGCATGCCCGCTTGTGCGGCAGCATTGGATGACACACAAGACAGGGTTCGACAATGCCCGCTACGGCGATGATCCGCTTTTTGGTGGCCGCAGAACCTTCCCCGCGGGGAAGGTCTAGTCAGTCGAACCGCAGGCGGGCCATCGCATAGATTGTCAAAAGGGCGCAGATCAGCGCGGCGAACAGATAGGGCGCATGCAGCGCCTCTTGCCGCCCCAGCACCGGCGTCAGCACCGTGACCAGCACCCCCGCCCCCATCGCGCCAAAAGGCATCGCGCCCCAGCCAAAGAACCGGTAAACTGAATTGACCCGGCCCAGCAGATCATCCGGGATCAGCCGCTGCCGATAGCTGACGGTGACCACATTCCACAACATCCCCGCCGCCGCCTCGAAAAACAGCGCTGTCGCCACCATTGCAGGCGTGCTGAACAGCCCGATCATCAGCTGCACGATGACAAAACCGCCAAGCGCCACCAGCAGGCTGCGCCGCATTCCCAGCCGTGCCGCCACTGCCGGGGCCAGCACCCCACCGGCCACGCCGCCCATCGCGCCAAAGGTCAGCAGCAGGCCATAGCCCGTCGCGGACAGGCCCAGCACCTCTTGGGCATAAAGCACCAGGATGGTCATGCCACCGATAAAGACCGCATTGATCACGCCCAGCATGATCGCCAGCCGCAGGATCACCGGATTGCGGCGCATCCATCCCAGCCCCTCGCGCAGTGCAGCCCAGAACCGGGAGGTCACCTTGGCCTTGCGGGGCGGCAGCGCGATCATCCAGATCAAAACAGCCGACAGCGCATAGATCGACGCATCAATGCCGAACGGCCAGACCACCGCAGCCGCGATCAGCACCCCGGCCAAGGGCGGCCCGATAAACTGGCCGGTCACTTGTTCCGCGCTCCACATCTGGCCATTGGCGCGTTCCAGATCGACATGGGCCACGATAGAGGGCAGCATGGTCTGGGCGGCATTGTCGCGGATCACCTCGGCCGAGCCGAACAGAAAGGCGATCACGATCAATGACAGGATCGCGGTCGGGGCGGCATCTTGCGGCAAGGGCAACCCGGTCTGCGCCACCACCATCAACACGATAAAGATCATCAGGATCATGCGGATCAGATCGGCGCGCAGCATCAGCAAGCGCCGGTCCGAACGGTCGGTCCAGACCCCGGCAGGCAAAGCGAACAACAACCATGGCAGCCGTTGCGCCGTGGCGACAGCCGCGATCAGCAGCGGATCGCGGGTCAGCAGGGTCGCCAGCCAAGGCAGCGCCACCATGGCGATCCCGTCACCCAGGTTGGACACCGAACTGGCCGATAACAGCAGCCGATAGTCACGGTTGGTGCGGATCAATGCCTTGGTCATGCGGCAGCCTTCAGGCGGGGTTCATCCGCAAAGCGTAAGCGCGGCTGCGGCAGCCTGCAATGGTGGATGCACTGTCAGGCAGCAAAGATGCCGCTGTCGGAAGCAAAGCCTTTGACCTCGATCGGGTTGCCCGCTGGGTCGCGAAAGAACATGGTCCATTGCTCGCCTGGCTCGCCCTTGAACCGGACCGAGGGGGCGAGGATGAAATCGGTCTGCCGTTCCTCCAGCCGTCCAGCCAGCGCAGTCCAGTCTTCCAGCGGCAGCACGACACCGAAATGCGGCATTGGCACCATGTGATCGCCGACCTTGCCCGTGGGTGCATTGGCGAAAGGTTCGCCCAGATGCAGGCTCAACTGATGACCGAAAAAGTCGAAATCAACCCAGGTGTCGGTTGAGCGGCCTTCGACAGCGCCCAAGGCACCGCTGTAGAATTCCCGCGCCTCATCCAGATCGGTGACGTGAAAGGCAAAATGAAACGGTACGGGCATGATGATCTCCTTGGGCGATATGGGATGGCCATGGCCTACACCCTACCCCAGCTGATTTCAAACCCGGAAAATCCACGCAGCGGGAACTTCGGTCTCGCTGACCGCGCTTGACCAGACCCCATTCGAGGCGCTGGATGAAAACAACGCCTTCAACGCTGTCGGTATGCGCAAACTGGCCGAGGTGATCGCCAAATCCAAGATGGAGATTGACCGCGACGAACAAACCGCCCGGATCGCGCGCGAGGCCGCCGAAGGCAGAGACGCCCACCCCCGCCGCGGATCACAAGGACGATCAGCCAGAGCCTCTGGCACGTTGACCCCATCGGCTGATTTGCAACCCGGTTCCTGCGCAATGTTGTTTGCGCGGGAATTTCTGCCTACACCTTGGGGCGATCTTGTTCAAAGGGAGAGAGAAAATGACAGATACACCCCAACTTGGCTTTGACACATTGCAGGTTCATGCTGGTGCGCGGCCTGATCCGGCGACCGGCGCGCGGCAGGTTCCGATTTGCCAGACCACCGCCTATGTCTTCCGCGATGCCGAACATGCGGCGGCTTTGTTCAACCTGCAGGAAGTCGGTTACATCTATTCGCGCCTGACCAACCCGACGGTCGCGGCCTTGCAGGAACGGATTGCCACGCTCGAAGGCGGCGTCGGCGGTGTCTGCTGTTCTTCGGGGCATGCAGCGCAGATCATGGCGCTGTTTCCGTTGATGCAGCCGGGGCGCAATATCGTCGCCTCCAGCCGCCTCTATGGTGGGACGGTCACCCAGTTCAGTCAGACGATCAAACGCTTTGGCTGGTCGGCGAAATTCGTTGATTTCGACGATCACGACGCGGTCGCCGCCGCCATAGACGATGACACCCGCGCCGTGTTCTGCGAAGCCATCGCCAACCCCGGCGGACATATCACCGATCTGGATGCGATTTCGGCCATTTCCGACGCGGCGGGCATTCCGCTGATCGTCGATAACACCTCTGCGACGCCCTATCTCTGCCGCCCAATCGAACATGGCGCGACGCTGGTCGTGCATTCCACGACAAAGTACCTGACCGGCAACGGTACCGTCACTGGCGGCTGCATCGTGGATTCCGGCAAATTCGACTGGGCCGCAAATGACAAATTCCCGTCGCTGTCGCAGCCAGAGCCTGCTTATCACGGGCTGGTCTTTGCCGATACCTTTGGCCCAATGGCCTTTACCTTCCACGGTATCGCCATCGGTCTGCGCGATCTGGGCATGACGATGAACCCGCAGGCGGCGCATTACACGCTGATGGGGATCGAAACCCTGTCGCTGCGGATGGACCGGCATGTGCAGAACGCCATGACCATTGCTCAATGGCTCAAGGATGATCCGCGCATTGATGATGTGACCTATGCCGGGCTGCCAACTTCGCCCTATGCGCATCTGGTGCCGAAAATCTGCCCCAAGGGCGCGGGCGGCCTGTTCACCATCGCGGTCAAGGGCGGCTATGATGCCTGTGTAAAACTGGTCGATAGTCTGGAAATCTTCAGCCATGTCGCCAATCTTGGCGATACCCGTAGCCTGGTAATCCATTCCGCCAGCACGACACACCGCCAATTGTCACCCGAACAACAAAAGGCAGCAGGTGCTGGCCCCAATATCGTGCGCCTGTCCATCGGGATCGAGGATGCCAAAGATCTGATCGCCGATCTGGATCAGGCGCTGGCCAAAGCTGTCGGCTAAGGTCCTGTCCCGCCCATGCCCTTGGCGTGGGCGGGATTATGCTATAGTATTGCCGCAAGGCAGAAATCGGTTTTGATGCACCCCCGAACCCTGCTAGATGCGAATTATGACAATCAATTTTGCGCTTTCGCTTTCCTATGCAGGTATCGACCTGTTGCAACGTGTTGATGACGGCTGGCGCCGCGTTGGCACGGCCTCTTTGCTGTCGGCCGATCTGGCCGGTGAATTGGCGCGGTTGCGCGCCAAGGGCGAGGCGCTTGCCCCTGCCGGGCTGACGACCAAGATCGTTATTCCGTCGGAACAGATCAAATATCTGGCGATAGACACCACCCAGACGACGCTGAACGATATCCAGACCGTGCTTGACGGGGCCACGCCCTATCGGCCAGAGGAACTGGCGATTGATTTTGAACGTTTTGGCGGGCGCACCCATATTGCCGCGGTCGCCCGTGAAACGCTGAAAGAGGCCGAAGAATTTGCCCATAGCCATGGGTTTAATCCGGTCTGCTTTGTTGCCGTGCCAGAGCCATTCACCTTTCGGCAGGAAATCTTTTTCGGGCCGACATCGGTTGCCGGTACAATTCTTGGCGCGGATGTGACCATTGACCGTGACCGCTTGCCAGTGCTGCTGGCGGGCACAAGGATCAAATCACATGTGCTGGTGATGGACACGGACGATGCGCCCACGACGGATCAGCCTGCCGTTGTCAACGACCGCCCGCTGCCCGTGGCAGTGGCCCCAGCGCATCTTGACGCGGTGATTGCGGAATATCACCCGATGCCGGTGCAGACCGAAGTGCCGCTGATCGCGGTGCCGATGGCCGGATCGCCGCGCCCGGTCGTGCTGGGTGGCGTGGTCGATGCGCCGCCCCCGCCCGCCAGACAGCGCCGGTCCTATGTGGTGCCGGGGGCGATGGCGGCCAGCATCGCCGCGCTCAGCCTGTTGTTATGGGCGCTCTACAGCCCGACAGACCCGGTTGAAACGGTCGCAGAGATTGCACCGGTCAGCACGGACCAAAGCCCGTCCCCGGCTGTCGTTGACATTGCGATTGCCGCGCCGGACGTGAGCTTGCCCGCCCTGACCCCGACAGAGGATGACAGCGCCGTCGCCACGACTACGCCGCCTCCGCCGCTGATCAGCGATAATGCTGATGCGGTACTGGCCGATCTGCCGGACACACCGCGCAACACGGACCTGCCCGGTCAGGTGCTGAGCCCGGATGAAGCGGCAGCCGCCTATGCCGCAACCGGCGTCTGGCAGCGGTCACCACGGTTTGTCGATCTGCCGCGTGCTGTTGCAAATGACAGCGTGATCTGGCCGGTCAGCGCCGTCCCGCCGGAACGGATGGCCTTGCCCGCGCTGCCGTCGGTCAGGGCATTGTCCACCGACCTGAGCTTTGTGCCGCTGGTTAACCCGCCTGCTGCCGATGCTGTCTTTGATCTGGACGAGGATGGTTTCGTCCGCGCCACCGCTGACGGTGCCGTAACGCCAGAGGGTGCCGTGGTCTATGCCGGGCTGCCCGATCTGCCGTTTCAGGAACGCCCGCAACCCGTGGAAGAGACCGCTACCGTCGACGAACCCGTGGCAGAGGACACGCTGGCAGAGGATGCCACCCCAGATTTGCGCGATGGCGAGATTACCGTGATTGCCGGACCACCGCCGGTGGTGCCGCCAGTGCGCCCTGCCCCCCCTGATGCCGCCGCAGCCGAAACCACGCCGGGTGGTGTCGCCTTGACCGGTTTGCAATCGGGTGCCGAAAGCACAGAAACGGCTACCGCCAGCTTGACCCCACCGCCCGGTGCAATCCGGCCACGCGTCCGGCCCGCCCTGCCAGAGGTCGCCAGCAGCAATGACGAAGTGAATGCCGTGCTGGGCGGGATCGCCCTGGCCGAACCTGATCCGCTGGAAGGTGCATCAGCGCTGGCAGTCGCGTCATCGCTGCGCCCGGCAATCAGGCCCGGCAATTTTGATCAGGTGATTGCTGCGGCCCGCAGCCGTCAGCAACCCGCCACCGCACCGGAACCAGAGCCGGAGCCAGCCCCGACTGTCGCTGCCGCAGCACCTGTCGCCACGCCAGAGCCTGCCGCCCCGGCACCTGCGCCCGCACCGCCGCCACCGGCGCAGGTCGCAGCACCTGTGGCTCCGCAGAACTATGCCCCGGTGCCCGGTGGGGTGGCCCGCGCAGCGACACAGGAAAACGCGATCCGGCTGCGCGATGTCAATCTGATCGGTGTCTATGGTCAGGCCAATGCCCGCCGCGCGCTGGTCCGGCTGGGCAATGGACAATATGTGCGGGTGCAGGTTGGCAGCGAGCTTGACGGCGGTCAGGTGACCGCAATCGGGGAAAACGCGTTGAACTATGTCAAACGCGGTACCACCTATGCGTTGCAGATCCCGCAGGGCTGACCGGCAGGTCAGGCGTCGCTGACGCCCGCCTCGGTAAAGCTGGCCATCCCGGAATGGCAGGCGACCGCGCCCTGCAGAATGCCAATCGCCAGCGCCGCACCCGACCCTTCGCCCAGCCGCAGCCCGAGCGACAGCAAGGGCTTTTTGTCCAATGCGTCCAGCAGGCGTTGATGCGCGCCCTCCAGACTCAGATGCCCGGCCACGGCATGATCCAGCGCACCGGGTTGCAGCCGTGCCAGCACCGCCGCTGCCGCCGAGCAGATGAAACCGTCAAGGATCACCGGAATCCGATAGTGCCGCGCCGCCGCCATCGCCCCCGCCATCGCGGCGAGCTCGCGCCCGCCAAGACAGCGCAAAGCCTCCAGCGGGTCTGTCGGCGCGTGCAGGGCCAGCCCGGCATCCACTGCGGCAATCTTGCGCGCAAGGCCTGCGTCATCCACGCCGGTGCCGCGCCCGGCCCAATCGGCCCCGGTGCCACCGAACAACGCCGCCGCCAGCGCCGCCGCGGATGTGGTGTTGCCAATACCCATTTCGCCGGTCACCAACAGATCGGTCTGCGGATCGACGGCATCCCAGCCGGTTTGCAGTGCGCTCAGCAATTCTGGTTCGGTCATCGCGGGCGCTTGGGTGAAATCCGCCGTCGGTCGGTCAAGCGACAGGGCATGCACATCCATCCGCGCGCCCGCTGCCTTGGCCAATTGATTGATCGCTGCCCCGCCTTGGTCAAAATTCGCCACCATCTGCGCCGTCACCTCTGCCGGAAAGGCCGAGACTCCCTGCGCACAAACGCCGTGATTGCCCGCAAAGATGATCACCTGCGGTGCGGCAATCACCGGACGCGGCGTGCCGCGCCAGCCGGCATACCAGATCGCCAGATCCTCTAACCGGCCCAAGGCGCCAGGGGGTTTGGTCAACTGGCCGTTGCGGTCAGCCGCCTGTGCGGCTGCGGCGGTATCGGCGACGGGCATCTGCGCCAGCAGATTGCGGAAATCGGACAGGGTGGTGAAAGCTGCGGGCATCAGGTCCTCGTTGCGAAAGTTGCCCTCACTGTCTAACGATCAGATCACAGATGGAAAGAGCCGCAAGGGGCAGCACCGTGACCAATCCTGACAATCGCATGTTTGCCGCCATTGACCTGCCCGCCGCGCTCGGGTTGCTGACGCGGCTGCCGGTGCCGGTGGATGGTGAAAAGGCCGCCGCGCGTGGCGCGGCAGCGGCATGGGCCTATCCTGTGGCAGGCATGTTGATCGGGCTGAAACAGGCGGTGACACTGGCGCTGTTGTTGTGGCTGGGCATACCTGCGGCGATCAGCGCAGCGCTGGTGCTGGCGCTTGCCGTGGTGCTGACCGGGGCCATGCATGAAGATGGGCTCGCTGATTCCGCCGATGGCCTTTGGGGCGGCTGGGACAAGGCGCGCCGCCTTGCCATTATGAAGGACAGCCATATCGGCAGCTATGGCGTGATCGCGCTGGCGTTGACGCTGCTTGTGCGTTGGCTGGGGCTGGTCGCGATTGCGGGTGCTGGCGGTTTCGCGCTGGTGCTGATCGTCATCGCAGGCCTGAGCCGCGCCAGCATGGTCGGCGTGATGGCGGTGCTGCCGCATGCGCGCGACGGCGGTCTGTCGCGATCTGTCGGGCGGCCAGCGGCGCGCACGGCATGGCTGGCGCTGGGGATCGGGGCAGCGCTGGCTGTGCTGACCGGTTATCCGGTGCTGGTACTGGTTGCGGTCTTGGTCGCGGCCCTTTGCGCCTTGATCGCAAAAGCCAAGATCGGCGGACAGACCGGCGATATCCTTGGCGCGGCCCAGCAACTGACCGAAGTCGCGTTGCTGGTCGCAGTGGCATCCATGCTGGCTTAGATTTGCTTTTCCGGCATCTGCACGCGCAGACCGTCCAGCGCATCGCTGACCTTCAGCTGACATGTCAGCCGCGATTTGACCGGATCGGGCTGAAAGGCAAAATCGAGCATGTCCTCTTCCATCGCGTCCTTGGCAGGCAGTTTGCCCACCCAGGCCTCATCGACATAGACATGGCAGGTCGAACAGGCGCAGGCCCCGCCGCAATCGGCCTCGATCCCCGGAATGCCATTGTCACGCGCGCCTTCCATGACGGTCAGCCCGTTGGGCACATCGACAACATGTTCCTTGCCGCCATGTTCGACATAGGTAATTTTCGCCATTCTTGCTTCCCCTGTAGTAAGATATTCGTTCTCTGCGTTCCTAAATGACCATATGGGCCGGGGCCAGCGTAAATCTTGCCGCAGGGATGGCGTTACACCGCGCCGCTATGATCGCGCTTGTATGTCAGCGCGCGGCGCACCATCGGCCATTCCGTCGCAATGATGCTGTATACGCAGGTATCGCGCAGGCTGCCGTCTGGCATGCGCATATGCTGGCGCAGGATTCCGTCCAGCTTGGCCCCCAGCCGTTCGATCGCCCGCCTGCTTTGCTGGTTCATGAAATGGGTGCGGAATTCGACGGCGAGACAGTTCAGATGCTCAAACGCATGGGTCAGCAACAGCAGTTTTGCTTCGGTGTTCAACGGCGTGCGCTGCGCGCTTTTGGCATAGAATGTGGACCCGATTTCCAGACGCGGGCTGACATGGTCGATATGCATATAGGTGGTCATGCCGACAATTTTACCGGTTGCCGCCTCTATCACGGTAAACGGTAGCATTGTCCCCGCGGCTTGCAGGGTCAGCCGCCTGTCGATCTCTGCCGCCATCGCATCGGGCGTCGGTATGGAGGTATACCACAATTGCCACAGGTCACCGTCCTGCACCGCCGCAACCAGCCCATCGTGATGATCCGGTGCCAGCGGGACAAGGGTCACATATTTGCCTGACAGGGTGATCGGTTCAATGGCCATGGTGCGCGCCTGTCATTTCATCATTGCCTTGCTTGTACTTGGTCATCAAAGGCTTGGATAGCGCCAACGCAAGAGTTTACACAACGCCAAAACCAAAGGGCGGCCCAGCGGACCGCCCTTTGCGCCATATAGAGCAAGACTTAGCGTTTACTCTTGCTGATCCAGCACCAATGCGACGAAACGAGGATCGCCACCGCGCCGCACCAGCATCAGGATCGAGGTGCGCCCGGCTTCTGTCGCAATCTCGATCTGTTCTTGCAGATCCGTGATCGAGCTGACTGGCTGACGCGATGCTTCGGTGATCACATCTCCTTCGATCAGACCTTTCGATGCAGCGTCCGATTCGGGCGAGATACCAGTAATAACCAGCCCCTCCTCGACACTCAGCGAGAATTGCTCGCTCAGCTCCGGTGTGATCGGGGACAGCGACAGGCCCAGCACTTCGGATGGCTCGGCGGGTGCTTCTTCCGGGGCGGCAGCAGGGAAAGCTGTCGCTTCGGACGTTTCACGGCGGCCCAACACCACGGTCAGTTCTTCCATTTCGCCGTCGCGCAGGACAGTCACCGGGACTTCTTTGCCAACGGGCGAATTGCCGACGATACGGACCAGTTCGCGGGTATCCTCGATCTCGATCCCTTCAAAGATCAGGATGACGTCGCCGGACAGCATCCCCGAATCCTCTGCCGGGCCAGCGGGCACATCAGTGACCAACGCGCCGCGTGCGCCATCCAGCCCGTCAATCGCAGCGACCATGTCAGGTGTGACATCCTGAATACGCACGCCCAGCCAGCCGCGGCGGGTTTCGCCGAATTCAATCAGTTGATCGACGACATTTGTCACAACGCCGGATGACATCGCAAAACCGATACCGATCGACCCGCCAGTAGGCGACAGGATCGCGGTATTCACGCCGATGACTTCACCATCCATGTTGAACAGCGGGCCGCCGGAATTGCCCCGGTTGATCGCGGCATCGGTCTGGATGTAATCGTCATAGGTGCCTGACAGTGCACGGTTGCGGGCGGAAACGATCCCGGCGGACACGGAAAAGCCCTGCCCCAGCGGGTTGCCCATGGCCATGACCCAGTCACCGACGCGCGCGCCTTCACCGTTGCTGTCACCGAAAGTGACGAATGGCAGATCGGTGGCATCAACTTTAAGCACGGCGATATCGGTATTCGGGTCGGTGCCGATCAGCTCGGCAGGCAATTCCACGCCGGAATAGAATTCAATCTGGATTTCATCCGCGCCTTCGATCACGTGGTTATTGGTCACGATGAACCCATCTGCCGAAATCACGAAACCCGACCCCAATGCAGAAGAGCGCTGCGGCCCACCGCGCGGGCCCTGATTAAAAAATTCCTCGAACGGAGAGCCATCGGGCAACAGGCCAGGAGGTCCGACGCGCCCGGCCACGGTGGTGCTGGTGGTGATATTTACCACTGACGGGCTGACCTGTTCTGCCAGATCGGCAAATGACGGCGGGCGTTCCTGTGACAGCGCGGCGCTGGCCTGCATCAGCACAAACGCAAGCGCAAGCGCCAGCGACGTGAAAAAAGCGGCTGCGGCGATGCGCAGGCGCCCTAAGTCTTGTTCGATAGCGACGGCCTTGGATTTCACGAAAAATCTCCCTCATGGTGTGCGGGACAGTATCAGTGTCCCACCGATTTCCTGATCTAAAGTTAAAGCGGGAATTTAACTGTGCAATCCCCTTCACTGCCAAGTGATCATCCGGGCAGCGCATAAGCAAAAGGCCAGCGCAATGGCTGGCCTTTCACGCGTCTGGTTGAAAAATTCAGCGCAGGGCGGCTTCGTCTTCGGGCTGTGGCAGGCCGGGGAGCGTTGTTCCGGTCCCGGTTCCGCCATTGGCACCGGCGCGCAGCGATGACGCACCTTCGGCCGAACGCAAATAGTTGAAGAATTCGCTTTCCGGCGACATCACCATCATCGTATTCCCCCCTTGCAACGCCCGCTGATAGGCGGTCATCGAACGGTAGAATTCAAAGAATTCAGGATCCGCGCCAAAGGCTGTTGCAAAGATTTCGTTGCGCAAAGCGTCCGCCTCACCCTGAATGATCTGGGATTCGCGTTCTGCTTCGGACACCAGTTCGATCACGGTCCGGTCGGCCTGTGCCTGAATCCGCTGCGCGGCTTCACGACCACGGGCGATCTCATCGGCGGCTTCACGTTCACGTTCGGCTTTCATCCGCTCATAGGTGGCGTTGAGGTTGGCCTCTGGCAGATCGGTCCGTTTCAGACGCACATCCAGCACCTGCAGACCCAAAGACCGGGCTTCGGTGATGGCACCGTTCCGAATCCGCAGCATCAGCGCGGCACGGTCGGTGGACAGGATGTCATTCGAGGTGACCGAACCCAACACTTCACGGGTACCGGCCCGCAGAATGCTGTCAAGCCGTTGCGATGCGGCTGGCAGGCCACCGGCACCGACGGCGCGGCGGAACTGTTCAACATCAGAGATCCGGAACCGGGCGAAAGCATCGACAACCAGACGCCGGTCATCGGCAGGGGTGACTTCGATTGGTTCAAGATCGCGGCTGAGGATACGGTCATCATATTTCACGACTTCCTGAATCAGCGGAATCTTGAAACCCAGACCGGGTTCTTCCTTCACCGTGACGATCTGACCGAACTGAAGCACCAGAGCTTTTTCGCGTTCGTCGACGATAAAGATCGACGAGAAACCGACGACAATGATCACGACCAACGCGGGGATAAGTAGAGCTGTTTTCCGCATTAGTTGTTCCCTCCTGCAGCGACGGGTGTACGCCGCATTTCATTGAGCGGCAGATAAGGCACGACGCCCTGGCTGCCTGCTGCGCTTTCGTCCATCATGATGATATCGACGTCACCCAGCACGCCTTCGAGCGTTTCAAGATAGATCCGCTTGCGTGTCACATCGGGGGCCTCAAGATATTCGGCAAGCACCGAGGTGAAACGGCTGGCTTCACCGACCGCTTCGTTCACGACGCGGGCGCGATAGCCTTCGGCCTGTTCCAGAATTTGCGCGGATTGACCGCGCGCTTCGGCGACCACACGGTTGGCATAGGCGTCGGCGACGTTCTGCACCCGGTCACGTTCCTGGCGGGCGTCCTGCACCTGACGGAACGCGGCGATAACAGGTTCCGGCGGATCGGCCTTGTCAAAGTTGACACGGATGATGTTCACGCCCGATTCAAAGCTGTCGAGCGACGACTGAATATCGTCGCGCAGACGATCAGCAATCGCACCACGGTCACGGTTCAGAATAGGTGCCAGTGCCGATTGCGAGATGATTTCACGCATCGCCGATTCCGACACAGCCGCGATCGTCTGGGGCGGATCAGCCAAGCTGAACAGGAACAATTGCGGATCAACGATGTTCCAGACGATCTGGAAGTCGATATCAACGATGTTTTCATCACCGGTCAGCATCAGGCCGGGATCGCGGCGTGCCGCATTTTCACCGATATCCACGGTACGTTCGGTCGAAACGGCCAGTACTTCACGTGTGACAACCGGCCATGGGGCGAAGTTCAGACCCGGTTCGCCGGTTTTGTAATAGCTGCCCAGAAACAATTCGACGGACCGTTCTTCGGGACGCACGGTGTAGAAAGAGGCAAACAACCACAATGCCACCAGCGCCAGAATACCGATCCCGACGGTGCCGCGTGTCAGTTGCGGGCCATTGCCGCCGCCGCCACCGCCGCCAGAGCCGTTCGCACCCCCACGACCACCGCCGCCCATCAGGACGCGCAGCTGTTCGCGGCCCTTGTTGACGAGATCGTCAATCTCGGGAATGTTGGGACCATCATTGCCGGGCTTGCGCCCGCCACCGGTGTTGCGACCACCGTCATTGCCGCCCCCGCCATTGTTTCCACTACCGCCCCAGGGGCCTCCTGAATTTCCTGCCATTGTTTCCCTATGCTTCCTTTCAGCCTTGCCCGGCAAGCCGGGCCTCGTTCGAAATGTGTGTCCATACAGCCTTAATTCAAGCGCTGCGGACGGGGTCCTTCATCGTGACCAGCTCTTCTGCCATTGTCGGATGGACAGCGACGGTGCGGTCAAAGTCTTCTTTTGTTGCGCCCATCTTGATGGCGATACCTGCCAGCTGGATCATCTCGCCCGCGTGATCTGCGACGATATGACAGCCCAGAACCTTGCGGGTTTCACGGCTGACGACCAATTTCATCATGACACGATCTGTGCGTCCGGCAAAGGCATGGTTCATCGGTTTAAAAGACGTACAGTAAATTTCGACCGGTTCAATCTCGCGTGCCTGTTCTTCGGTCAGGCCGATCGTGCCCAGTTCAGGCTGGGTAAAGACCGCCGATGGGATCAGTTTATGATCGACCTTGGTAGGGTTGCCTTTGAACACTGTCTCTACAAATGCCATGGCTTCGCGTATTGCGACAGGGGTCAGTTGGACACGATCTGTCACATCTCCGACAGCATAGATCGATGGCACCCCGGTCTGACTGTAATCATCAACGATGATTTCGCCGTGCCGCCCGGTTTTTACTCCGACCTGTTCCAGCCCGATATCGCCGGTATTGGGGGCGCGGCCAGTGGCAAACATCACCTGATCATAAATCGCTTCCTTGCCATTGGTCGCCTTGACCCAGATCCCCTTGGCGGGTTTGCCGGATGCGACCGAGGTGGGTTTCCCCTCTTCAATCGGGGCGCTCATCCCTTCACCTTGCAGATCATCCTCGGTGGCGGCGCGCATTTCGACGATATTGGTGCCCAGATGCAGGTTCACGCCTTTGTCGCGCATCCCTTCGGCAACCAGCCCGCGGGCTTCGTCGTCAAAGCCCCGCAGGATCTGTGCGCCGCGGTAGAATTGCGTGACCTTGACGCCCAACCCATTGAGGATACCGGCGAATTCAGATGCGATGTAGCCGCCACCGATAATCAGGATCGATTTGGGCAATTCATCCAGCAGGAAAATATCGTTCGAGGTGATCCCCAGCTCTGCCCCCGGGATATCAGGCAGCACCGGACGACCACCTGTGGCGATCAGGATATGTTTGGCGGTGACCTGCTGCCCGGTGGACAGGGTAATCGTATGTGCGTCTTTCAAGCTGGCGCGGGCATCGAAAATCTCGACCCCTGATGTGGTCAGTAATTTGCGATAGATACCTTCAAGCCGGTCCAATTCATTGTGCAATTGCGTCCGAAACCGGGGCCAGTTGAACGGCCCATCGGTGACATCCCAGCCATAGGCACGGGCATCGTCGAACATTTCCGAATAGCCCGAGGCGAAAACCATCAGTTTCTTCGGCACGCAGCCACGGATCACGCAGGTCCCGCCCATGCGGAATTCCTCTGCCAGGGCGACCTTGGCACCGGTGGCCGCCGTAACCCGCGCGGCACGCACCCCACCAGAGCCGCCGCCGATTACAAAAAGATCATAGTCAAAAGTCATCATCATTCCTTGGGTTGCAGCCAGGCCCCTTGGTCAGTCAGCCAGCCGCGCAAAAATATTGTCATCGTCGCGCACGTCGTACTGCAGCACCTGACTGGCATTATTGCTGATGTCGCGCACCTCGACCTTGCCGGTGCCATGGCCGACGATGACCATATCACAGATGTCTATAAACAATCCGTTTTCAACCACACCGGGGATCTGGTTCAGCGCAATCGACAGATGCTGCGGATTGCCGATCCGCTTGAGATGCAGATCAAGGATGAAATTCCCCTCGTCGGTGATATAGGGCGCACCATCCTGCAGCCGCTGCGTCACCTCGCGACCCAGCACATCTGCCCCGGTCAGCACATCCGTGATCAGGCTACGGGTGGTCTGCATGCCGAAGGGCAACACTTCGACCGGCAGCGGAAAAGCCCCCAGATTGGCAACCTGTTTAGAGGCATCGGCGATCACGATCATCCGGTCACTGGCAGTTGCGACCACCTTTTCGCGCAGATGCGCGCCGCCGCCGCCTTTGATCAGGTTCAGGTCGTTGTCGTATTCGTCAGTGCCGTCAATGGTCAGATCAAGCCATTTCGCCTCGTCCAGGGTGATGATCTCGATCCCGACATCGCGGGCCAGATCGGCAGTGCGGGTCGAGGTCGGCACACCTTTGATCTGCAAGCCGTGGTCGCGGACCATTTCGCCCAGACATTGCACCAGCCATGCGGCGGTGGACCCGGTGCCCAGCCCGACCTTCATACCCGATTTCACATATTGCGTCGCCTGTTTCGCGGCGACAAATTTGGCGGTTTCGATCGGTGACAATTCTTGGGTCATGGGCGCGGCTCCGATTTGTTGCCGCGCTTATAGGCGCTTTGGCCGCAAGGTGCGAGACCACAAATGCCGCAATTGTTCCGGTTTGCCGCTAGCCGCAGGGCGGCGGTCGTTTTTGGCGGTCCGCTGTCAAGGTGATCCGCCTACCGATGATCACAGGCCGCGAAAGGGTGAAGTGATGTTCCTGTCCGTCTTCGATATGTTCAAGGTCGGCATCGGTCCGTCATCATCGCATACGATCGGCCCGATGGTGGCAGCCGCGCGTTTTCTGGACCATCTGCGCGCCCTGCCCTTTGCGGTGACGGGATTGCGGGCGTCGCTCCATGGATCGCTGGCCTTTACCGGCGTCGGCCATGCCACCGACCGCGCCGTCATTCTGGGGCTGGCCGGGATGCGTGCGGATGACTATGACGCCACACTGGCCGAGGCGGAACTGGCGCGGATCAAAGACGCGCGCAATGTTCAGCCAGACGGGCTGGGCAAGCTGCGCTTTGATCCGGCGGGTGATATCCTGTTCGATTACGGCCCCGCCCTGCCCGGCCATGCCAATGGGCTGATCCTGCGCGGCGTCGATGCCCAAGGCGATGTGATCACCGAGGTCACCTATTATTCCATCGGTGGCGGTTTTGTTGTCACGGCAGAGGAACTGGCCCAGGGCGCGACGCCTGATACCGGCCCCGCCGTCCCCTATCCGTTTCGTACTGCAGCGCAGATGTTGCAGATGGCGCAGTCAAGCGGCAAGACCATCGCCGCGATGAAACGCGCCAATGAGCTGACCCGGATGTCCGGGCCTGATCTGGACAAGGGCCTGATGCGGATCTGGGAGGCGATGAATGCCTGTATCGATCGCGGGCTGGAAACCGACGGTATCCTGCCCGGCGGATTGCAGGTTCGCCGGCGTGCGAAAGGGATCTATACCGCACTTCTGGCCGAACGCGGGCTGAACCTGACAGCACCCCATACGATCAATGATTACATGTCCACCTATGCGATGGCCGTGAATGAGGAAAACGCCGCCGGTGGGCAGGTCGTAACCGCACCGACCAATGGGGCGGCAGGCGTGGTGCCAGCGACGATCCGCTATTGGCTGGATCACGTGCCGGGGGCGACAGCCACCCGCGTGCCCGAGTTTTTGCTGACAGCAGCGGCAATTGGCGGGCTGATCAAAACAAATGCATCAATTTCCGGCGCGGAATGCGGCTGTCAGGCCGAGGTCGGCAGTGCCGCGGCCATGGCAGCGGCAGGTTTTGCGGCTGTGTTGGGCGGGTCGCCGGAGCAGGTAGAGAATGCCGCAGAGATCGCGCTCGAACATCATCTGGGCATGACCTGTGACCCGGTCAAAGGGCTAGTGCAGGTGCCCTGCATCGAACGCAACGGATTGGGCGCGATCAAGGCGGTCTCTGCCGCCTCGCTTGCCTTGCGCGGAGATGGGCAGCATCTGGTGGCGCTGGATGTCGCGATTGAAACCATGCGCCAGACGGGCGCGGATATGAGCGAGAAATACAAAGAAACCGCATTGGGTGGTTTGGCGGTAAATGTTCCCAATTGTTAAACAATTGGGAAAGCCTCCGGCGGGGATATTTTTACTCTGAAGATGGTGTTGTCTTGTGATTGGCTGCGGGCTAGCGTGCGGCCATGAATGAAGACCGGCCCTTTCTGGGCATTCTCTTGATGCTTGGATTCTGCGTGCTTGCGCCTTTGGGTGACAGCGTGGCGAAGCTGCTGGGCGGGGTTGTGGCGCTTGGCGTGCTGGTATTTGCCCGCTTTGCAATTCAGGCGGTGATGCTGGTGCCGCTGGTCTGGGCAGGTGGACAAAGCCTGCGCCTGCCGCACGGGTTGCTGGGTCTGACGCTGCTGCGCACTGTGCTGCATATCTGTGGGATCGGGCTGATGTTTTCCGCCCTGCGTTATCTGCCCTTGGCTGATGCGCTGGCGATTGCCTTTGTGATGCCCTTCATCATGCTGATCCTCGGCCATTTCTTTATGGGCGAAGAGGTGGGCCGCCACCGCTTGGCCGCCTGTGCCATCGGCTTTATCGGGACTTTGCTGGTGATCCAGCCGAATTTCGTCGATGTCGGCGCACCTGCGCTGTTGCCTTTGGGGGTGGCGGTCGTCTTTGCTCTGTTCATGATGGTCACCCGCAAGGTCGCCCGTGAGCTTGACCCGATCCGCCTGCAGGCGATCAGCGGCATGCAGGCGGTGCTGATCATGGTGCCCGTGCTGGCGCTGCTGCCAGTCGCGCGCGGCGATTTCGATTTCGGGCTGGATGCCTATGGCTGGGGCCTGCTCGTCGCGCTGGGCGCGATCGGCACGCTGGCGCATCTGTTCATGACATGGAGCCTGCGGTTTGCCCCGGCCTCTACCCTTGCGCCGATGCAATATCTGGAAATTCCGGTCGGCACGGTGATCGGCTGGCTGATCTTTCGCGATCTGCCCAACGGGCTTGCCGCGCTGGGGATCTGCATCACGATTGCAGCGGGGCTATACGTGATTATCCGCGAACGCCGTTTGTCGCGGCCTCCACCAGATGTGCCAGCGGGAGTGTGACCAAAAGCGGGCCCTGTGCTGATATCTGCACCGGACCGCCCGTTGCCATGTTGGAGGCTGAATTGCGCCCGGTCGGATGCAGATCCCAATCTGTGAACGCCCATCTGACACCGGTGACAGAGGCGCGCACATCCCCCAACGGCATCAGCGATACCCGCGCGCCCACCGGCATGGTGATGATGCTGTCGCCTTGCGGCGCGAGATAGGACACATCATCGGCATCGACTAGCAACACTGTCCTGTCAGGATGCCGCGCCATGACATTGAGCACCGACAAAGCATGATCCATCCGCCCGCCGGTAAAACCCAGCGCGATCACCTGCGGTGCTGTGACTCGTGTCAGCGCCTTTTCAAAATCGGTGCTGTCCTGTTCGGCAATATGCCAAAGACAATCGGCGAACCGGGTCCGGGCTGCGTCAGACAGGCTGTCCAGATCACCGATCACCCGATGTGGCCTGATATCACGTGCCAACAAGTGATCGGCACCGCCATCCACCCCGACAAAGCCCCCAACCAACGGCAACACCGCAGCAAAGGCGATATCAGCCACCGCAGCACCCCCGATCAGGCAGAGCGCGGTGTCACAGGTGACGATTTCAAAATTAGACATAGGCAACGGGTCTTTTCATAATCATTCCTCAATACCGACATAATCTTGTGATGCCTTCGGCACGATCGCAGAATCGCTGTCGCTGTGGTGCCCGTCATGCGTGATCAGGCGATTTTCAAAAGGACCCGCCGGATGAGCGAAAACAGACAAATCCTTGACGTGACTTATGGCACGTTCTCCTGTCGGCTTGAAGGCTTTGACGACAGCGTGGCCACGATGAAACTGGTGGCGGATTATCTACATGGCCTGGCTGACCGGGGATGCGACGCAGATGCCAGAACCGGTGCCGATGACATGGCCGCATTGGCGGCGCTGACCGACGGGGCGGTCGATCATCTGGGCGGCAGTGACGGCAAGATGCAATTGCGGCTGCGCCGCCTGAAACCACAGGCCGAAGATGATGAAACCGCCGGAACGCTGACCAGCAGGTTTGACCGCATCCAGTCCGTGGCCGAACAGGCGGCACCCGCCACTGATGGTGAATTTTCCGAAGATCCCGCAGATACAGAACAAACCCCGACAGGCATGACCCCTTTGGCGCAGCGTCTGGCAGAACTGGCGCAGCGCAAGGCGAGCAGCCTGTCGCCAGCGACAGGTGACGGGGCGGACACGCCGCCAGAGGCCGCCGCGCCGGATGACAGCGCGCTGAATACGACCGGTTTTGCCATTGCTGATGATCTGAACACACCGGATGAACTGGCGCCGGCCACACGCCAGAAACGGCAGGAATTGTCACATCCGGCAGATCTGGCGGTGCAGCGGATTTTGTCGCAGACCGATGATCATCTGAACGCGCCGGATTTGCGCCACCAGCGTGATTCCTTTGCGCAGATCAAGGCGGCCTCGGTCGCCACCGACGCCGCCCGGCACATGGGCGATGACGGCGCGGATGACACGCAGCCGGATGATATCTATCGCAATGATCTGGACGAAATCGACGCGGTACAACCCACACCACAACCACAATCCGCAAAGGTCGATTTTGTGGATGATGATGACCAGGACGAGAGCGCGAAAGCACCGTCCGATCCGGCATCGCCCGCGGCCCACACAAATATGCCGCTGCCGCCCCTGCGGCTGATCGCGTCACAACGGGTTGTTGACCCGGTCAAGCCAATTGGCAGCGCCGAACAGCGCCTGCGCCAGATCGCAGCGCAATTTGAAGCCCCCGTGGCGCAACCGGCATCATTTGCGCAATTCGCCTCGGATCACGCGGTCGTCGAAGTGCCGGAGATGATCGAAGCCGCTGCCGCCTATCTGACTTTCATCCAGAACAAGGCGGATTTTTCCCGCCCAGAGGTAATGCGTATCGTCCGCGATCACGCCAGAGAGGCCGTGATGCGCGCCAAAGGTGTTCAGGTATTCGGGCGGCTGGTCCATGAAGGCCGGATTATCCAGCTGGACAATGGCCGGTTTCAGATCGCCCCGGATACTGGCTATCGCCCAAATGACATATCTGCAAAAGGCTGAAGACCACAGAATCAGGTCGTGGGGAGCACGATGCTTGCCTGCATATAGGTGACGGCCTGCCCGACGATCAGCACACGGTCGTCGGTCAATGTGCAGTCCAGCCAACCACCGCGCGCCGAGGCCTGATAGGCCAGCAGCTTGTCGGACCCCAGCTTTTGCGCCCAATAGGGCACCAGCGTGGCATGGATCGATCCGGTGACCGGGTCCTCTGGGATACCGGCACCGGGTGCGAAATAGCGCGAAACGATAGCAGCCTTGTCGCCCGGCGCGCCCTGCCCCGTCACCACCAGACCACCGGTGTCGAGCGTGGCAATCGCGGGCAGATCGGGCTGAAAATCATGCACTTTTGCTGCATCGCCCAGATCAACAAAGATGTTTTCGAAATTGCAGAATATCGCCACCGGCGGCGTGTCAAACATCGCCAACAGCGCATCGGGCAGATGGTCCAATGCCTGCGGGTTCAGTCGCGGCAGGTCAAGCTGATAGCCCCCGGCCACCTGCGTGGCATGGAGCAGGCCGACACGGGTATGAAAGGTCAGCGGCGCTGGCACGGCCTGCGTGGTGAACAGGATATGTGCTGTTGCCAAGGTGGCATGGCCACAAAAATCCACCTCATGCGCCGGGGCGAACCAGCGCAGATCCCAGCTGCCATCACCGCGCGGTTTGACAAAGGCGGTTTCGGACAGGTTGTTTTCCTGCGTGATCGCCAGCAGCAGATCATCTGTCAGCCACTCGTCCAGCACCAGCACGGCGGCTGGGTTCCCGGCAAAAACCCGGTCGGTGAACGCATCGACCTGATACATCTGCAATTGCATCGCCGGGCCCTATTTACTGTCAGGGTCAGGCTGACCAATGCCCACAAAGATCCATTTCAGCGGAAACACCCAACCGATGCCCAGAACGACATAGGTCAAAAATTCAAGCACCAGCGGAAACCGGCTCGCCTGGCTCATGATTGTGGCGGCGATCACGATGTAGATCGGCAAGCCGACGACAAGTACAAACAAGGCCAGTCGTTTGCGGTTTTTATAGGTCATCACTCTCAATCAGCAAATGGATCCGTCACAAGGATCGTATCCTCGCGCTCTGGTGAGGTGGAAACTAGGGCGACCGGGCAATCGATCAACTCTTCAATGCGGCGGACATATTTGATCGCCTGTGCCGGCAGATCAGCCCAGGACCGCGCGCCTTCGGTCGATTGCGACCAGCCTTCGATTTCCTCATAGATCGGGGTGCAACGCGCCTGTTGATCGGCGGCTGTCGGCAGATAGTCCAGACGCTCACCATCCAGATCGTAGCCGACACAGATCTTCAGAACGTCAAAACCGTCCAGAACATCAAGCTTTGTCAATGCGATACCGTTCACACCTGATGTCGCGCAGGTCTGCCGCAACAGGCAGGCATCGAACCAACCGCAGCGCCGCTTGCGCCCGGTGGTGGTGCCGAATTCATGGCCGCGCGTGCCCAGACGTTCGCCATCGGCATCATGCAATTCGGTCGGGAACGGCCCTTCGCCGACGCGGGTGGTATAGGCTTTGACGATCCCCAGCACGAAATCAATCGCGCCCGGCCCCATGCCCACACCTGTCGCCGCCTGCCCCGCGATCACGTTGGAAGAGGTGACATAGGGATAGGTGCCGAAATCAATATCCAGCAGCGCGCCCTGCGCGCCTTCAAACAAGATGCGTTTGCCTGCCTTGCGCTTTTCATTCAGCACTTTCCAGACCGGGGCGGCATAGGGCAACAGCAAAGGTGCCACCTCGCGCAATTGTGCCAGCACGGCGTCGCGGTCGATCGGCTCCAGCCCCAGACCACGGCGCAAGGCATCGTGATGCACCAGCGCGCGGTCCAGCCGCAGTTCCAGCGTCGCATCATCGGCCAGATCGGCGACACGGATCACGCGGCGGCCGACCTTGTCTTCATAGCACGGCCCGATGCCGCGCCCGGTCGTCCCGATCTTGGCGACGGAATTCTGGCTTTCGCGGGCGCGGTCCAATTCGCCATGGAAGGGCAGGATCAGCGATGTGTTTTCGGCTACCATCAAGGTGTCCGGTGTGATTTCAACGCCTTGGGCGCGCAATGTGTCGATCTCTTTCAGCAGATGCCAAGGGTCAAGCACCACGCCGTTGCCGATGACAGACAGCTTGCCCCGGCGCACGACGCCTGATGGCAGCGCATGCAGTTTGTAAACCGTGCCGTCGATGACCAGAGTATGGCCCGCGTTGTGGCCGCCTTGAAAACGGGCGATCACATCGGCCCGTTCGGACAGCCAGTCCACAATCTTGCCTTTGCCTTCATCGCCCCATTGCGCGCCGACGACCACCACATTTGCCATAAATCTTGTCCTTGTTTGACCCATGCCCCCTATAACGACGCGCGGGCGGGCGCGAAACCGGAAAGTTGGGGGTGGCACGATCTGGACCTTTGCCGGATGGCTTGCCATCCTTGCGCAACGCGACCAAAGGGGGTGTCATGAAATTTATCATGCGCTGGATTTTCGCCTTTGCCCTGCTGGCGGCGACCTATAATCCGAGCGGGCAGGATTTCCTGCGCCGGGGCATCACGCAATATGACAGTCAGCCCATACTGGTTCTTGGTTTCGGACTGGTACTTTTGACAGGATATATCATTTTTCTGCGGTCCACGTTGCAATCCATCGGACTCTATGGCTTTGCTCTTGGGCTGGCGGTGATCGGCACAATCCTGTGGGTGCTGACGGATCAGGGGTTGATCAGCCTGCAGGACCCGGCGCTGAAAACATGGACCGCCCTTGCGGCGGTATCGCTGATGCTGGCATTCGGGCAAAGCTGGGCGCAGCTGCGACAGCGGCTGGCCGAACCGGATGATGTCTATGAAGATGATATCGATGAATAGGTATCTGCCACGCATCAGGGGTTGCAGCGCGGCCAGACAGCTTTTAGATACGCCCAAGCGCTGAAAGCCCCGAAAGGCCCATTATGGAAAACGTCGTCCTTATCATCCACCTGATCCTGGCGCTGAGCCTGATCGGCACCGTTCTTTTGCAACGGTCCGAAGGTGGTGGGTTGGGCATGGGCGGCGGTGGCAGCACGGCGAACAGCCGGCCACCGGCCTCGGCGATCAGCAAATTCACCTGGATGCTGGCGGCGGCGTTCATTGCGACCTCGATCACACTGACATTGATCGCGGCGGGCAGTACCACAGGATCATCCGTTGCGGACCGTGTCGGCGGTGCCGATCTGACCGCACCAGTCACCGCGCCGGGCCTTGGCGACAGCCTCTTGCCGCCGACGGCAAACGATGAACCTTTGATCCCATCAGGCGACTGACCACAATAGATGGCTGATTGGCAACAATCAGCAACATGATCTTGCGTCACGAGGTTGCGCAGCAGCGCCGAATCCGCTATGGGTCAAACCCCGTGATGATGCGATTTTAACGAGTCGCTTTCCCACAATTTTTGGACTTTTCACGGGGGCATTCGCCGATGGCGCGTTACATTTTCATTACCGGTGGCGTTGTGTCTTCGCTTGGCAAGGGGCTGGCATCCGCTGCGCTTGGGGCGCTGTTGCAGGCACGCGGATTTTCGGTGCGGCTGCGTAAACTTGACCCCTATCTGAACGTCGATCCGGGCACGATGTCGCCCTTTGAACATGGCGAGGTGTTCGTTACCGACGATGGTGCCGAAACCGATCTGGACCTTGGTCATTACGAACGTTTCACCGGCGTGCCAGCGCGCAAGACGGATTCGGTCAGTTCCGGGCGCATCTATTCTAACGTTCTGGAAAAGGAACGCCGCGGCGATTATCTGGGAAAGACGATTCAGGTCGTCCCCCATGTCACCAATGAGATCAAGGATTTCCTGCATATCGGCGAGGATGAGGTTGATTTCATGCTCTGCGAAATCGGCGGCACCGTCGGCGATATCGAAGGCTTGCCGTTTTTCGAGGCGATCCGCCAGTTTTCCCATGACAAGAAACGCGGCCAATGCATCTTCATGCATCTGACCCTGCTGCCCTATCTGGCGGCCAGCGGTGAATTGAAAACCAAACCGACCCAGCACAGCGTCAAGGAATTGCAATCCATCGGCATCGCGCCTGATATCCTTGTCTGCCGGTCGGAACATCCGATCCCCGACAAGGAACGCGAAAAGATCGCGCTGTTCTGCAATGTGCGCAAGGAATCCGTTGTCGCCGCCTATGATCTGAAATCGATCTATGAGGCACCGCTTGCCTATCACGAACAAGGCCTTGATCAGGCGGTACTGGATGCCTTCGACATCTCGCCTGCTCCTGCCCCCAATCTGGCAATGTGGCACGATGTCTATGACCGTATCCACAACCCCGAAGGCCATGTGAAAATCGCCATCGTCGGCAAATACACCCAGTTGGAAGACGCCTATAAATCCATTGCAGAGGCGCTGACCCACGGCGGGATGGCCAACCGGGTCAAGGTCAAGATCGAATGGGTCGATGCCGAACTCTTCGACCGCGAAGATGCCGCCCCCTATCTGGAAGGCTATCATGCCATTCTGGTCCCCGGCGGCTTTGGCGAACGTGGGACAGAAGGCAAAATCAAGGCGGCGCAATTCGCCCGTGAAAAGCAAATCCCCTATCTGGGTATCTGTCTGGGCATGCAAATGGCCGTGATCGAAGCCGCGCGCAATGTCGCGGGGCTAACCACCGCCGGGTCAGAGGAATTTGACCACGAGGCCGGTGGCAAACGGTTTGAACCCGTTGTCTATCACCTCAAGGAATGGGTGCAGGGCAACCACAAAGTGGCGCGCAAAACCGATGACGACAAGGGCGGCACAATGCGGCTAGGCGCCTATAGCGCGACCCTGACCGAAGGGTCACGCGTCGCAGGTATCTATGGCGGCACCGCGATCGAAGAACGGCACCGGCACCGCTATGAGGTCGATGTCAAATACCGCGATGTGCTGCAACAAAGCGGGCTGATGTTTTCGGGCATGTCGCCGGACGGCAAATTGCCGGAAATCGTGGAATGGAAAGACCATCCCTGGTTCATCGGGGTGCAGTTCCACCCCGAACTGAAATCGAAACCCTTCGCGCCACATCCGCTTTTTGCCGATTTCGTGCGCGCAGCGGTTGAAATGTCGCGGCTGGTGTGACCATCAGCGTCACGTGTTGAGCGATCAGATACCGGATATGCAGAAAGCAAACGACATAACGATCAGGCGTGCGGCCGCCGCCGACGACGCAGCACTTTATGACCTTCTATATCGGTCGTGGATGACGACATGGGCACCCGCATGTCCGCCGGAAGCTGTGGCCAATTTTTTGCAAGATGACCCGGTTCGCGCTTATCTTGATGCCTGCCTTGATCAGATCGATATCGGATTGATCGGTGAACGTCTGGTCGCCGCGATGCATATCTCTGATGATCATTTGGCGGCGCTGCATGTCGATCCAGACCTGAAAGGACAGGGCATCGGCTCCGATATGATGCAAGATGCCGAAAACCGCGGTGCGACCCAACTGGAAGTCCGCGCATTCAACACTGACGCGATCCGGTTTTATGAAAACAGGGGCTGGCAGCGATCAAAGACTTACACGTCCAGCGAAATGGGCGTGCCGATGGCGGCACATCTCTATCAGAGGTCCCTCGCCTCCGTCTAAGGCGTCAGCGCGGATCGCAAACGCTCCATCAGAAAATTTTCGCCCAGCGCAATTCATTTCGAATTTTGTTGCGATCCTCACATGTCGGGATCATGCTGCCACTATGTGACCGCCACAACATGCGGCGGCACAAAAAGTCATGACTTATCAATGGGAGGATACGACATGCAGACCCGCACCACCAAAGGCAATGCCGCGATCATCGCCGCCGTTCTGGCCGCGACGACCGCGTTGACCGCACCGGCCTTCGCGCAGACCAATACCACCAGCCTGACCGAAACCTATGTGCTCGAAGGGCTGGATAATCCTTGGGACATGGCCTTTCTTGATGATGGCACGATGTTTTTCACCGAAAAATGCCTTGGCCTGTCTGTGATGCTGCCCTCGGGAGAGGTTAACAAGCTGATCGGCATGAAAGACAGCGAAGGCTATGACAGCACCGCCAGTGACCTGTTCTGTGACGGACAAGGCGGGATGAATGGTGTCGCGCTCGACCCGGACTTTGAAAATAATCGCCGGATCTATGTCTATTCCCTGTCGGAAATGTCCGACCCGCAGACCAACCGCGTCATGCGCCTGACCGTCAGCGATGATTTCACGGCAGTCGCCGACCGGACCGATATTGTCGATGATATCCCTTACAAAACTGACCCGTCCGACCATCCTTTCGGCGATACCGGCGCGCACAACGGCGGGCGCATCCGGTTCAATCCGGGCGATGGGTTCCTTTATGTCACCACCGGCGACAACCATAACGCAGAACTGCCGCAAAGCCCGACCAGCCTTGGCGGCAAAGTGTTACGCATCGATACGGACGGCAATGCAGCCGAGGGCAATACGCCGCCCGACGGGTTTGACGCGCGGATCTATACCTATGGCCACCGCAATGTGCAGGGTATCGCCTTTCATCCCGAAACCAATACGCCCATCGTTGCCGAACACGGGCCATGGCATTCGGATGAAATCACCGTGCTGGAAAACGGCGGCAATGGCGGCTGGGACCCGCGCCCGGACATGGCCGGACGTGACGATTGCCCCGATGATTACTGCGGCTACAGCCCGAACCAGATGGACGGCATGAACCGCTATGAACGCGCGGCCTATATGCCGATGACCGATGTGGAAACCTATCCCGATGCGATGCTGCCGATCTGGGACAACAACGGCTATTCGCAAGGCACGTCATCCGCCGCATTTCTGACCGGCGAACAATGGGGTGACTGGGATGGCGCGCTGGTGGTCGGCCTGATGGGCATCGGCTTTGGCGGCACCGCGCTGGGTCAGCGGATCGATGTCCTGACGCTCAGCAATGATGGCAGCGCCGTCGAGGATGTCATCGAAATGACCCTGCCGGTCGAGCCGGGCCGGTTCCGGTCATTGGTGCAGGGGCCGGACGGCAGCCTTTATACATCGCTGGATTCCGGCGAGATCATCAAACTGGAACCCTGATCCAGACGTCTCTGCGCCGCCAGCCGGTGGCGCAGAGATCAACAACACTTCCGCCGTTCAGAAACGGAAACTGACCCGCCGGGTCACGACGACGCCTGCGGTCACCTGATCCTTGTTCTGCACGATCGGGCTGTCAGCCGCATCGCCTTGCAATTCGTCATAGCGGATCGTGCCGACAATGCCCCAGTCGGGCGTGACCTGATAGGCCAGACTGGCCTGCAAACCCGCACTGATCAGCCCCGCGCCAGCGTCATAGGCCGCGAAATCGCTATTCATCGCTTCTGCTGCGGTGACACCGAAATAGGTCTGGGCGTAATCTTCACTGCCCCAGAGCGCGCGCGGACCGGCCCGCAATTCCCATTGCGCCGACAATGGCTGGATGAAATCACCGCCGAAATCGGCGACAAGGCTTTCATGACCACCGATTCCATAGCGCAGATTGGCGAAAGCCCGGAAACCGGGTGTGGCAAAACGCAGACCGCCGCCCAATTCCAGCGCGGCGTCGATATCATTCAGCCCTTCCAATTCGCTGTAATCAGACGCCTTGCGCGCACCGATATAGCGCAATGATCCGCCAAAGCCGAAACCGACGGCATCCCCCCCGCCCATCGATAACCCGTTGTAATCCAGCTGTTCCAGCGAAAAGCTGCCATCAGGCCCCAGTTCATTGCTGTCCGCCCCGAAATAGGACGGGGCCGATTGCACGCCCAGCCCCACGGCCACACCGACCTCATTGGCTGCCTGGGCAAGGCCCAATGTCGGACAGCACAGGGCCGCGATCAAAATTCCACGCATAATCTACCTTTCGTCAAAGCCTGCCTCACTGATAAACGACCCAAGCCCAGAGGCAAGTGACTTGGCACCGCCGTCGCACAAAGGTAGGCACGCATCAGCCCAAGCAAAGGTTTCGTCTCATGCTGTCTTATCAACACGCCTATCATGCCGGAAATCTGGCCGATGTGCATAAACACAGCCTGTTGGCCTGGATGCTGGCCTATCTGACGCAAAAGGACAAAGCCCTGTCCTATCTGGAAACCCATGCCGGGCGCGGGCTTTATGATCTGACAGATGACGCCGCAATCAAGACCGGTGAAGCCGCGAAAGGCATCGCCATTGCGGCTGATTGGTTTGCACCGGATCATCCCTATGCGCAGGTTCTGGCGCGGATCAGCGCCAAATATGGCCGCAATGCCTATCCTGGTTCACCCATCGTCGCCGCTGAATCCCTCCGTCCCATCGACAGTATCCAATTGTCCGAATTGCACCCGCAGGAATATCAGGCACTTGCGACCCACATGGCCCCCTATGGCGGCGTATTCCGCCAACGCGACGGGTTCGAGATGGCGCTGTCGGTCTGTCCACCTGATCCCCGCAGGGGTTTGATGCTGGTCGATCCCAGTTTCGAGGTAAAGGCAGATTACGACACGATCCCCCCCTTGCTGGCGAAAGTGCATCGCAAATGGGGTGTAGGGATTTTGGTGCTGTGGTATCCGCTGCTGACTGACGGACCACATCTGCCAATGGTCCGCGCCCTGCAGGATGCGTTCCCCGACGGTTTACGGCACGAGGTCAGCTTTCCCCCGGCCCGTCCCGGTCACCGGATGATAGGGTCAGGGCTGTTTGTGGTGAACCCGCCTTATGGGCTGGAACTGGAAGCCGCCGCATTATCAGCGTTGTTTGACGCCAGGCTCAAGCAGAATTGATGTTTGTTCTGGCGCGCAAAGGGATTATGTCAAAGCCATGTTTGCAGATCTGATCCGGCGCATGACCGCCCCCGCCCCACAAATCCTGCCTGACCCCGATGCGCGACTGGCGCTTGGGGCGCTTCTGGTGCGTATCGCGCGCACCGATGGCAGCTACGATCCGGCCGAGAAGGCCCAGATCGACCACACGCTGATGGACCGCTACGGCCTGACCGAGGCAGAGGCCACCACCCTGCGCCGCGATTGCGAGGTGCTGGAATCCGAAGCGCCTGACACCGTCCGATTTACAAGGGCTATCAAAGAAGCGGTGGATTACGACAACCGCCTTGCCGTGATCGAGGCGCTTTGGCGCGTCGCCATGGCCGACGGTATCCGCGACGATGCCGAGGACAGCATGATGCGTATGACCGCGTCGTTGCTGGGCGTGTCGGATCAGGACAGCAATGCCGCGAGGTTGCGGGTCGGCGCGGGCCGTCCATGATCGCCAGCCTGCCGATGTATGCCCGCCCAGCCAACCGGGCGGCGCATCAGGCATTTTGGTATCTGATCCGGGACGGGCTACACGCCTATGGACTGCGCGCACCCGATGACCTGAATGAAACAATTGAGTTCGAGCAAAGCTGGGCGCAGCCCGATCTGGTGCTGGGCCAGATCTGCAACCTGCCCTATCGCGCCCGGTTTCGCGACCATGTGACACCGATTGCCGCGATGGATTACGGCCTGCCGGGCTGTGCGCCGGGGTTTTACAACAGCGTCTTTATCGTCCATCGCGACAGCACCATTTCTGATCCACAGGATCTCAGAAACTCGCGTATGGCGACAAATGCTTTGCTGTCGCAATCGGGCTATGGCGCAGCACAACAATGGGCCGCCGATCAGGGATTTCATTTCACGATGCCGCTGATCACCGGCAGCCATGCTGCCAGCATCACCGCTGTTGCCACAGGTCAGGCCGATTTTGCCACGATTGATGCACAGACATGGCGGATGGCGCAGCAGGATCATCCGGCGACAGATCTGGTCAAGGTGATCGGAACCACCCCCGCCAGCCCCTGCATGACGCTGATCACCCGCGCCGGTCAGGACCCCGCGCCTTATCTCGCCGCTGTCACTGCGGCGGTCGAGACTCTGCCAGAGCCGTTGCGCCAGACGCTTGGCCTGCGCGGGGTCGTCGCGCTTTCGCCGGATGCCTATGATATCCCTCTGCCGCCCGAACCGCAGGCACTTGCCAATTAACGCAGGGTCATCCGTCACCAAAGCGTTGCAAATCGTACAAAAACCGGGCCTAATCACAGACAGAACAAGAAAAGAAGCACCAACGTGTCCAACACTATCCCTGTGATTGAAATCCGCGACCTGCATAAATCCTATGGCGCGCTCGAAGTGCTCAAGGGTGTCGATATCACCGCGCCTGCCGGGCATGTCGTGTCCTTGATCGGGTCTTCAGGCTCTGGCAAATCAACATTGCTGCGCTGTGCCAACCTGCTGGAAGACAGCCAGCAAGGCGATGTGCTGTTTTGTGGTGAAGCTGTGACATGGAAAGGCACCGGCCTGAATCGCCGCCCCGGCGACCACGCGCAGATGATCCGCATCCGCACGAACCTGTCGATGGTGTTCCAGCAATTCAACCTCTGGGCGCATATGACGATTCTGCAGAACGTCATGGAAGCACCTGTCACCGTCCTCAAACGCCCCAAGGCAGAGGTCGAGGCATCGGCGCGCGCCTATCTGAACAAGGTCGGCATCGGCGACAAATGCGACGCTTATCCCGCGCAATTATCGGGTGGCCAGCAACAACGCGCCGCGATCGCGCGGGCGCTCTGTATGGAACCCAAGGCGCTGTTGTTCGATGAACCAACCAGCGCGCTGGACCCTGAACTGGAACAAGAGGTGATCCGCGTGATCAAGGATCTGGCCAGCGAAGGCCGCACCATGATCATTGTTACACATGATATGCGCCTTGCCGCAGATGTCAGCGACCATGTCGTATTCCTGCACCAAGGTGTAATCGAAGAACAAGGCGCGCCGTCCGATCTGTTCGGCAGCCCAAAAACCGACCGTCTGCGCGGATTTCTTTCCGCGACAGCCGCTTAAATCATCTAACGGGAGTATCAAGATGAACAAACTGATCATGACAAGTGTAACTGCCGCCCTTCTGGGCAGCGCCGCCATGGCCCAGGACGTGATCCGTCTGGGGACCGAAGGTGCCTACCCTCCGTACAATTTCATCAACGATGCCGGTGAAGTCGACGGGTTCGAACGTGCCCTGGGCGATGAACTTTGCCTGCGCGCCGAACTGAACTGCACCTGGGTCGTCACCGACTGGGACAGCATCATTCCGAACCTCGTGTCCGGCAATTATGACGCCATCATCGCGGGCATGTCGATTACGGATGAACGCAAAGAGGTCATCGATTTCACCGACCCCTATACGCAGCCCGATCCATCTGCCTTCCTCGCACTTGGCGAGGTTGATCTGGAAAATGCCGTGATCGCGGCACAGACCGGCACTATTCAAGCCAGCTATGTGACCTCGATGGAAGGTGCGACCTTGCTGGAATTCGCCACGCCCGATGAAACCATCTCTGCCGTGCGCAATGGCGAAGCGGATGCCGTTCTGGCCGATAAGGCATTTCTGGAACCCATCGACTCCGAAGGTGGAGAGCTGTCTTTCATCGGCGAGGATATCCTGATCGGTGGCGGTATCGGTCTGGGCGTGCGCCAGTCTGACACCGAATTGCGTGACACATTCAGCGCCGCGATCCAGTCGATGAAGGATGACGGCACATTGAACGAATTGATCACCGAATGGCTTCCCGGTTCGGCCACGTTCTGAACATCTAACGCCCCGGCCACCGCGCCGGGGCCTCTCCCCCACCCATGACACGCGGGTCCCGCCATTTTCAGCTTTTGCACAGATCCCGCGACCCTGGAGCGCCTGCAATGGTTTGCCTGTTATCTGACAACCGGCAGACATATGCAGATCTATTACGCGGTCGGCACCGTGTTGCTGCTGTTGGCGCTGACTGCCCCATTGGCGCTGGGTTTCGGCTTTGGCGCGGCGGCTTTGGCCAGGTCTGCCATCGCGCCTTTTCGATGGATCGGCAAAACCTATATCGCCATCGTGCGCGGCGTGCCCGATATCGCATTTTTCCTGTTCTTCGTGATCGCACTTGATCAGGCACTCGAATATATCCGCCACCGGATCAAATGCCCCGATTGGGATGGGCCGGTCTGGCGAGGCAATGATTTTGTCGTCTGTTCCGCTGCGAAATTACCCCTGAACAATTCGCCGCAATGGGTGCATGACAGCTATAGCTTTCTTGTCGCCACATTCACTTTTGCCATCGTCTTTGGGGCTTTCGCCGGAAATGTCTTGTTCGGTGCCATGCGCGCCGTGCCGCGCGGCCAGCTGGAAACCGCAGAAGCCTACGGGATGAGCCAGCGCCAGACCTTCTGGCGCGTGCTGGTGCCGCAGATGTGGGTCTTTGCCCTGCCCGGCTTGTCCAACCTGTGGATGGTGCTGATCAAGGCGACACCCCTGCTGTTCCTGCTCGGCATTCAAGACATCGTCTATTGGGCGCGCGAACTGGGCGGTGCAGCACAGCCCCGCTTCACCGCCTACCCGCATCCCGACTGGCGGATGTGGTATTTTCTTGCCCTGCTCGTCTTTTACCTTTGCTTCACCAAAGTGTCAGAGATCGTGCTGGACCGGATCATGGCACGCCTGACTTTCGGTCAGGCGACCGCAGCCGGTGAAGCCCAACGCAAGGCGCAGATATGAGCTGTTGGGAAACCATCCTCGATTACGGGTTGCGCAGTCAGGGCATCGGCGAACGGCTGTTGCCGCAGCGCGATTTTACGCTTTGCCAGCAATTCACCCTGATCGGGTCAGGGATGATCTGGAACATCTATTTCGGCTTTTTCGCGCTCTGCACCGGGTTCTTTCTGGCCAATGCTGTGGCCCTGGGCAAGGCGGCGCAGAACAAGGTGATCCGCAAAGCATCGACATGGTTCATCTTCGTCTTCCGCGGATCGCCCTTGTTCATCCAATTCTTCTTTGCCTATTTCCTGTTTCTCAGCCTCAAGAATGTTTCGCCTTTCTTTGACCCGTTCACCTCCGCCTGGGCCGGTGCGCTGGTGGTTTTGTTCCTGAACACCGCCGCCTATTCGGGCGAGATTTTCCATGGCGCGCTGCAATCCATTCCCAAAGGCGATCTGGACGCCGCCGATGCCTATGGCCTGTCCGGCTGGGCGCGGTTCCGGCGGATCACCTGGCCCACGATGCTGCGCCTTGCCTGGCCCGCCTATACGAATGAAGCGATCTTTCTGTTCCACGCCACGACATTGGTGTTCTTTACCGGCTTTCCGGCGATCCAGCAAAAGGGCGATGCGCTGTATTACGCCCGCTATTTCGCGGACAAGACGTTCAACCCCTTCATCCCCTATCCGATCCTCGCGGGCTATTTCATTCTGCTGACGCTTGTGATTATTGCCATATTCGGGCTGGTCAATAATCGGTTGAACCGCCATCTTCCGCAGAACGTCCGCGCAAAGCTGCGTTTCAAACCACAGGTAATCAGATGAGCTGGATCGACGATCGTCCCGAAGTGCGCAATGTGCGTTGTGGTGCCGCTGACCTGAACGGTCAGGCACGGGGCAAACGCGTGCCGCGCAAATTCGCCGCCAAGCTGGAAGAAGAAGGCACAAGGTTCCCGTTTTCCATCCTCAACCTCGATATCTGGGGCGAAGATGTCGAAGACAGCCCGCTGGTGTTCGAAGCAGGCGATCCCGACGGTCTGCTGATGCCCACCGAACGTGGCTATGTCCCGATGCCCTGGCTGTCCAGCCCATCCGCCCTGCTGCCGATGTGGATGTTTCACGAAGACGGCACGCCCTTCGCCGGTGACCCGCGTCAGGCGCTGGCCCGCGTCGTCGAACGGTTCGAGGCGCGTGGGCTGACGCCTGTGGTCGCCACGGAAATGGAATTCTATCTGGTCGATGACAGCGGCGACGGCATCCGCCAGCCCCGCTCACCCCGGTCGGGCAAACGCCGCCCCGGTGCGGAAATCCTGTCTTTGCGCGCGCTTGACGCCTTTGATATGTTCTTCAACGACCTTTACGATGCCTGCGACGCGATGAATATCCCCGCAGAGGCCGCGATATCCGAAGTCGGCATGGGCCAGTTCGAAATCAACCTTGAACATGTCCCCGACGCACTGAAAGCGGCTGATGACGCCTGGCTCTTCAAAATGCTGGTGCGTGGCCTCGCCCGCAACCACGGGATGGCTGCCAGTTTCATGGCCAAACCCTACGAAGAATATGCCGGCAGCGGCCTGCATACGCATTTTTCGGTGGTCGATGCCGAAGGCAACAATCTGATGGCCAATGACACATTTGAAGGCACGCGGTTGCTGCACAACGCGATTGCAGGCTGCTTGAAGGGTATTCCTGACCTCGCGCTGATCTTCGCGCCGCATGGCAATTCCTATCAACGGCTGGTCCCCGAAAGCCACGCACCCACAGGTGTTTGCTGGGCCTATGACAACCGCACCGCATCGGTCCGGGTGCCGGGCGGCAGTTTCAAGGCGCGGCGCGTCGAACACCGCGTCGCAGGGGGCGATGTGAACCCCTATCTGTTCCTCGCCGCCGTGCTGGGATCGGCCCTGATCGGGATCGAGGATGATCTGACCCCACCAAAACCGATTTCCGGCAATGCCTATGATCAGGATCTTGCCCAGATCCCGGACACATGGTCAGCCGCGATTGATGCCTTTGAACACAGCCCGCTGGCGCGGCGCATCTTTGACCCGACATTGGTAGAAAATCTCGTGATGACCAAGCGGCAGGAATTGCATTATTTCGCCGAATTGTCCGAAGAAGAGCAGCTGGAACTTTATCTCGACACTGTCTGAGCCTGCCCGCTTGCAGCGGTTGGGTTCGCAGGTTAGTTTGGCCGTGAAACCCAACACATGGTGAAATTATGAAAATCGGCATCCTGCAAACAGGGCACGCGCCGGACGAATTGCGCCCGACCACAGGCGATTTTGCGGACCTGTTCCAACGGCTTCTGGGCGGCAATGGTTTTGACTTTGTCGTCTATAATGTCGTCGATATGGAATTCCCGCAGGCGGTCAGCGATTGCGACGGCTGGCTGATCACCGGGTCCAAACATGGCGCTTATGAAGACCATCCCTTTATCCCCCCGCTGGAAACCCTGATCCGCGATATCTATGCCGCTGATCTGCCGCTGGTCGGTATCTGTTTCGGCCATCAGATCATTGCGCAGGCCTTGGGTGGAAAGGTCGCGAAATTCGATGGCGGCTGGGCCGTCGGGCGGCAGCAATACAGGATCAACGGGCAGGCATATGCGTTGAACGCCTGGCATCAGGATCAGGTGGTCACCCGCCCCGATGATGCGACCGTTGTGGGCAGCAATGATTTCTGCACCAATGCCGCGCTGGTCTATGGCAACCGGATTTTCACCGTGCAGCCACATCCTGAATTCGACACGCCGGTCATTGACGGGCTGCTGAAATATCGCGGCCCCGGCAATGTGCCGGATGCACAGCTGGAACAAGTGCGCGACGATCTGGACAAACCGGTCGACAGCCCCCGGCTTGCGGCGCAGATCGCGCGCTTTTTCAAAGAAAGAACATTGGCATGAGCTGGACCACAAAAATCCCCGCCGCCGCCGCCGCCTATCTGGAGGCAAACCGTCTGGACGAGGTCGAATGCGTCATCGCCGACCTGCCCGGCATCGCGCGTGGTAAGGCGGTGCCTGCAGGCAAATGGGAAAAACAGGGCCATTTCCACCTGCCCAATTCGATTTTTTTCCAGACCATCACCGGCGAATGGGGCGAAGCATCCGGGCCGGACGGTTTCCTTGAACCCGACATGATCCTGCGCCCCGATCTGTCCACCGCGACCGCCGCCCCTTGGGCTGCCGATGGCACCTTGCAGGTGATCCACGACGCCTATGACCAAAAGGGCAATCCGGTGCCTTTTTCACCGCGCAACGTGCTGCGCCGGGTGGTTGATCTGTATAAGGCCGAAGGCTGGACCCCCGTCGTCGCGCCAGAGATGGAATTCTACCTTGTCGGCCGCAACATCGACCCGGCCAAGGCGATTGAACCGATGATGGGCCGCACCGGACGCCCTGCCGCCGGACGGCAGGCCTATTCGATGACCGCAGTGGATGATTACGGCCCGGTGATCGACGATATCTATGAATTTGCCGAAATTCAGGGGTTTGAAATTGACGGCATCGCGCAGGAAGGCGGCGCAGGCCAGTTGGAAATCAACCTGCGCCATGGCAACCCGATCAAACTGGCGGATGAAGTCTTCTTCTTCAAACGCCTGATCCGCGAAGCGGCGCTGAAACACAATTGTTTCGCCACGTTCATGGCCAAACCGATCGAGGGTGAACCGGGTTCCGCCATGCATGTCCACCATTCAGTGCTGGACAGCAAAGGCCGCAATATGTTCACCGGCCCGGGTGGCGGCGAAACAGATGCGTTCTTCCACTTTATCGGCGGCTTGCAGGAACATATGCCCAGCGCCATTGCCGTGATCGCGCCCTATGTGAACAGCTACCGCCGTTATGTGCCGGATTCAGCGGCCCCCGTGAACCTTGAATGGGGCCGCGACAATCGCACAACTGGCATCCGCATTCCGATATCTGACCCCGATGCGCGACGGATCGAAAACCGCCTGCCGGGGATGGATTGCAATCCTTACCTGTGTATCGCCGCCTCGCTGGCTTGTGGTTATCTGGGGCTGAAGAATGAAATCCGCCCGGATAAACGCTGGGTGGGCGAAGCCTATGACTCTGATTCCGAAATTGCAGGCTCATTGTCCGACGCGCTTGACCTGTTTGACGAAGCCAAGGAACTGCGCGAGGTTTTAGGCGAAGATTTCGCGCGGGTCTATTCCATCGTCAAGCGGCTGGAGTACAAGGAATTCCTGCAAGTCATCAGCCCATGGGAGCGTGAACATTTGTTGTTGAACGTATGAACCCGCTGTATCGCAACGACCGCGCCGGCGAGATGCCGCAAAGCTGGTACACCGCCAGCAGCGACCTGCCGCCCCTGCGCCCTGCCCTGACCGGCGATACCACCGCCGATGTCTGCGTGATCGGCGCGGGCTATACCGGCCTGTCCGCTGCCTGGCATCTGGCGCAAAAGGGGCTGGATGTTGTCGTGCTGGATGCCCATCGCGCAGGGTTCGGGGCATCCGGGCGCAATGGCGGGCAGGTCGGGTCTGGCTATAATGCCAGCCAACAGATTCTTGCGCGCAAACTGGGCAAGGATCAGGCGGCAGCACTATGGGCGTTGGCTGAAGAGGCCAAGGAAGATGTCCGTCAGACCTGCGCCAATCATGTGCCAGAGGCGCGCTATCGCCCCGGTGTCGCACATGGGTTCTATTCCGCCAGCGAAGCACGCGATTACAACGCCGATGCTGATTATCTGGCGCAGCATTATGGTTACGACCAGATCGAGAAACTCGACCCCGACGCGATGCGCGATCTGGTGAAATCGCCACTGTATCGGGGCGGGATACTGGATCTGGGCGCAGGCCATATTCATCCGCTGCGTTACGCTTTGGGCCTGGCGCGGCTGGCCGAAGGCGCAGGTGCGCGGCTGTTTGATTTATCCGAAGTGACCGAAATGACCGCCGGGGACCCTGCGACGATCCGCACCGCCAAGGGGCAGGTCAAAGCGCGGCATGTGATCATGGCCGGTAATGGCTATATGCCTAATCTCAACCGGGCCGTCGCAGCCAAGGTGATGCCGATCAACAGCTTCATCTGTGCGACCGAACCTTTGGGTGACCGGGCGCGCGACGTGCTGGCGCGCGATATCGCGGTGGCAGACAGCAAATTCGTGGTGAACTACTACCGCATGTCCGAAGACAACCGGTTCCTGTTCGGCGGGCGCGAAAGTTATTCGCTGGGCTATCCCAGCGATATCAGCACCGCGCTGATCCAGCGGATGACCAATCTGTTCCCGCAGCTCAAAGGCGTGAAAATCGATTATGTCTGGGGCGGCACGCTTGGTATCACCATGACCCGCCTGCCCGCCATCCAGAAGGTAGCCCCCAATATTTTGTCAGGGGCAGGATTTTCTGGCCATGGCGTCGCCCTGTCCGGTCTGGCCGGCAAGGTCATGGCCGAGGCTGTCGCCGGTCAGACCGGGCGGTTCGACACATTATCAGGGCTGAAAGTCCCCAATTTCCCCGGTGGCCCGGCATTCCGTGCCCCGCTGCTGACCTTGGCGATGACATGGTATGCCCTGCGCGACCGGTTGGGGATCTGACGCATTACTTGTTCAGCTTGGCAAGTTTCGCCTGAAGTTCTGCCAGCTGTGTCTTGATCTCGGTCAGTTCATCGCCTTCCTTTGTCGGGCCAGTACCGGCACCGACAAGACCGCCGGTCATCGCCTTGAAAAACGCCGCCTGCTGTGCGCGCATCGCGTCAAAGCCGGGCATTGCCGTCATCGGGCTGGCCTTGGTCATGTTTTCCATCGCCTTGGACTGGCCATCGCGCAGCATCTCGAAACTTGCTTGCAGGAATTGCGGCACCACGGATGCGGCCTGCGTCGTATAGCTGCGCACCAGATCAGTCAGCACATCAACGGGCAAAACGCTTTCGCCGCGGCTTTCGTGTTCGGCGATGATTTGCAGAAGATATTGACGGGTCAGATCGTCACCGGATTTCAGATCGACGATCTGCACTTCACGGCCTTCGCGGATGAACAGCGCGATATCTTCCAGCGTCACATAATCGCTGGTTTCGGTGTTATACAGACGGCGGCTTGCATATCGTTTGATCAGCAATGGTTTATTGGTGTCAGCCAAAACGCGCCCTCCAAGGGATATGTTGCAATGCGGCAAGCCTAGGCCGCGCCTACGAAAAAGGAAAGCATAACCTCTGTCAAAAAAAACGGCCCGCCAATGGCGAGCCGTTCCGGAAAAATCGACAGATCAAGCTGTCAATCTGTCTTGCCGTTTACTTTGCAGCCGACGCTTTTTTCGCAGCAGATGTCACTTCGTCTGTGGCTTTTTTGGCAGCGGCGGACATTTCTTCGGACATGTCTTTGCCAGCAGCCAGAACCAGTTCCATGGTCTGTGTCTGCACTTTTTTCGCGATCTCAGCGAAAGCGGCCATATGTTCTGCTGCGGATTCGGATGTCGCAGTTGCGAAATCGGTCATTGCCTTGGCGTAATCAGCAGGCTCGGTCTTGGCAGTTGTCATCGCTTGCAGCTTGGTCAGCGTGTCCTGTGCCCATTTCGCCGACAGCTCGGTCGATTTGGTGGCAGCGTCGATCGCGACGCCAGACATTTTTTCAGCCAGAGCAGTCTGGTTCTTGAAGCTGTCTTCCATCGATTTTGTATCGACTGGGAATGAACCCATCATGTCTTTGAACACGGCGGTGAAATCTTGGGTCTTAGCCATTGGAGTAATCCTTTATGTGTTTGCGGATCAACATCCGCTGTTTTCGTCTGACACCAATATGAATGCTGCACTGCAGCATTTCAAGTATTTTTCTGCATTGCAGCATGAATTTTTTGTAAAGCACTAAAAGTGCTGCAATACAGGTTACTTAGCGGAAACATAAGTTCCGGGTGCCGGGGCAAGGACCGGGTGTTCATCATCACCTGCTGTGCGCGCAGGCACCGACTTGCCGGATTTCGGGGCCAGCCACGCATCCCAGCGCGGCCACCATGACCCGTCCTGCCGGGTTGCAGATTCGCGCCAGTCATCCACCGTCAGCCCCATATCGGGGTTCAGGTAGTGGCCATATTTCTGCTTGCTCGGCGGATTGATGATCCCTGCGATATGACCGGATTCCGACAGGATGAAAGTCTTGTCCTTTGATCCCATCTTTTGAATACCGGCATAGCTGCTTTTCCACGCGGCGATGTGATCCGTCTCGCAGGCGATGGCGCACAGCGGTACGGTCACATCTTTCAGACGGACCGTGGTGCCGCAAATCTCGAACCCGTCACCATTGGCGAAACGGTCGTCCTGACAAAGCCCCCGCAGATATTCGACTGCCATCTTCGCAGGCAGGTTGGTGCCATCCCCGTTCCAATACAGCAGGTCAAAGGCCGGCGGTGCCTTGCCCATCATATAGCTTTTGATCGCCGGGCCATAGATCAGGTCGTTAGAGCGCAGAAACGAAAACGTCCGCGACATGAAAAAGGAATCGAGGATGCCATTCTCGGCCACTTCCGCCTCGATCCCGTCGATGAAATCATCGTTCAGGAACACGCCCACCTCGCCCCGGTCGGAAAAATCCGTCAGCGTGGTAAAGAAGGTGGCGGCATTCACCGACGTATCCTTGCGCTGTTTCATCAGCGCCAGCGTCAGCGACAGCGTGGTCCCGGCAATGCAATAACCGACCGCATTGATCTTTTTGACACCGCAGATCTTTTTGACCTCTTCGATGGCGGTCAGATAGCCGCTCTCGATGTAATCGGACAGCGATGTATCGGCATAGGATGCATCGGGGTTCACCCATGACACGACGAAAACTGTGTAACCTTGATCAACGGCCCATTTGATCAGACTGTTTTGTGGTTTCAGATCAAGGATGTAAAATTTGTTGATCCAAGGCGGAAAGATCAGCAGCGGGATTTCATGCACCTCATCCGTGCTGGGCGCATATTGGATCAGCTCGAACAGATGGTTACGGAACACCACCGAACCGGGCGTTGTGGCCAGATTTTCACCCAGTTTGAACGCCTTCTTATCCGCCAATGTCACCACCAGATCGCCGCCATTGGCCTCCAGATCGGCGATCATGTTTTCCAGACCGGCGACCAGACTTTCGCCTTCCGTCTCTGCGGCCAGGGCCAAGGCTTCGGGATTGGTCGGCAGGAAATTGGTCGGGCTGATCATATCGACCATTTGCTGGCTGAAATAGCGCAGGCGCTTTTTCTCGCCCTCGTCCAGCGTGTCGATATCTTCCACCGCTTGCTGCACGGCAGCGGCATTGATCAGATATTGCTGCTTGATGAAATTGAAATAGGGGTTGGTGTCCCACAACTCATGCGCAAAACGACGGTCCTTTGGCGTGTCATCGTCTGGCGGGGTCAGCTTGCCCTGCACCAGCAGATGCTGGGCGGCGACGTAATGTTTGACGGATTTCCCCCAGAACGCTAGCTGATGCTCGATCAGCTTGGCCGGGTTCTGCATCATCTCACTCATATAGGCGCTGGCCGCCTTGACATAAAGCTCCTGACTGGGCCCTTGCAGCGCGGGCGGCACTTTGCGGGACTGGCCCATCACCTTTAGCAAACGCTGGGTCAGTTCTTCGACCTTGGCAAGGTTGGCCTCAAGCTTTGCAACACCCTCGCCCGTTTCTTTTGCGGACTCTAAATCGTTTGTTGTCATGTTCCCTCACCTATGCCTATGCTGCCAGTGCAGCATTTCTGCGTGAACCATCGGAGTTCTGTGATGAAGTATATGATGACCTATGACCTGATGGAAAGCACGCGTAACACCAATCAGTGGCTTGGTGCCACGGCGCGGGCTTTTGCATCCTATCCGATGATGTCGCTGGCGGTGAACCCGGCGATGGACTGGCTCAAGGCCTGGGGCGAAGTGACCGAACGGACCTTCGCGCGGATGGTGGTCAAACCAGACTGGAACCTGCCACCGATTTCCGACGACAAGGGCCGCGATCACCCGGTCGTGATCGAACGCGTGCTGCAACGCCCGTTCGGCGATCTGTTGCATTTCACCACACCCGGACGAAAAGCCAGCAAACGCCGCGTTCTGCTGGTCGCGCCGATGTCGGGCCATTACGCCACATTGCTGCGCAAGACAGTGATCAGCCTGTTGCCCGATGCAGATGTCTATATCACCGACTGGCACAATGCCCGCGACATTCCCGTCAGCGCCGGCAAGTTCGATGTCGATGATTACACGCTGTATCTGGTCGATTTCATGCGCGAGCTTGGCGCGGATATCCATGTGATCGCCGTCTGCCAGCCGGTACCGCTTGCCCTGGCAGCGACCGCTTATCTGGCCGAAGAAGACCCCAAGGCGCAGCCGCGTTCGCTGACCCTGATCGGCGGTCCGGTTGATCCTGATGCCAACCCGACCGAAGTTACCGATTTTGGCCGTTCTGTCACCATGGGTCAGCTTGAACAGACGATGATCCAGCGCGTCGGTTTCAAATATTCGGGCGTCGGGCGTCAGGTCTATCCCGGCCTGTTGCAGCTGTCCTCTTTCATCTCGATGAACCTGGAAACCCACAGCAAGGCGTTTCAGGATCAGATCATCCGCACCGCCAAAGGCGAAGCCTCTGAGCACGACAAACATAACCTGTTCTATGATGAATATCTGGCAGTGATGGACATGACCGCCGAATTTTATCTGTCCACGGTGGAACGCATCTTCAAAGACCGCGATATCGCGCGCAATTGCTTTACCGTGAACGGCAAACCTGTCGATATGGGCAAGATCACCACCGTCGCCGTCAAGATTGTCGAGGGTGAGAAAGACGATATATCCGCCCCCGGCCAATGCCTTGCCGCGCTTGATCTGCTGACGGGCCTGCCGGACAACAAGAAATTCGCACATCTGGAACCCGGTGCCGGGCATTACGGGATATTCGCGGGCGGCAGCTGGCGCAACAATATCCGGCCCTTGGTGCTGGCTTTCATTGATGCCAATGTCGGCGACAGCGCCAAACCGGCCAACAAAAACGCTGCGGCCTGATCTCAGACCCGCGCTGCCTGCGGCGCATTCATCCAGCGCCGCAGTGCCATTGTCACCTGATCCGGTGCTTCCAGCGTCGGCAGATAGCCAGCGTTCTCGATAACTTCCAGCGTTGCATAGGGGATCAGTTCGGCCATGAACTCCTGACGCTTGACCGGATATTGCCCGTCGTGACGGCCGCAGATCACGGTCGCGGGCTGTCTGATCTGGCTGAGCGTGGCCTGCTGATCCTTGCGGCGCTGCATGGCGCGCGATTGGCTGACATAGACCGCTGGCCCCAAAGCCTGCCCCATCTGCGTCAATTGCCGGACCAGCCCGACACGGTCACTGGTCGGCGCCATCCATGCCGGTTTGATCTCGTCTTGCAGCACCTCATGCCAGCGCCCGCCACTTTTTGCGGCCACGATATGAGGCTCCCGCGCCGCCGCGGCATCCGGCGTTTCAGGCTGCGCGATACTGGCGATCAGCGCGATCCGGGTCACACGTTCGGACGCGCGGCGCAGCACCTCCAGCGCGACGATACCGCCCATGCCCATACCGGCCAGCGCGAATTTCCCCGGTGCCCAGGTCAGGATCTGAGAGGCGATTTCCTCCATCCGTTCACCCTGCGTCGTGGGCGCGAACATTACCGCGTGATCATTGCCCAAGGCCAGCATCTGCGGGCCGAAAACACCTGCATCGCAAAGCATCGGGGGAATGAAGACAAGTGTTTCATGCGGCATTCAAGACCTGACCTGATTGTTTGGGCACCATTTTCTGGCGGCACCCCCTTTTGACCGCTCTGCCGCTGCATCACAAGGGCCATAGGCGCAAAGCCGCGCGCAACCTAACCGATACGGCGATCCAGCTCTGCAATACTGGCGACGATCAGGTCGAGGCAGGTATCGTCCGAGAAACGGTGATCAGCGCCATCAACCAACGTCAGCCGCATATCCGGCCCCTGTGCATGATCCAGCAGTCGCAGCGCCACCGCCATATCGACATCGCGATCTGCCGTGCCTTGCAGAAACCGCACCGGAAACGGCAGATGCAACGGATCACGCAGCACCAGATGGCCGCGCCCATCTTCGATCAGGCGGCGGGTGATGATGTAAGGGTCGCCATAGTCCGATGGCAGGGCGATCTGGCCATCGGTCATCAACGCCTGGCGCTGTGCGGCAGTGGCCCCGGCCCACATGCTGTCTTCGGTAAAATCAGGCGCGGCGGCGATGGTTACCAGCCCCGCCACCCGGTCCGGCATCGCGCGCGCAAGCAACAGCGATATCCAGCCCCCCATGCTGGACCCGACCAGAATGACCGGCCCTGCGATCAGGCCAAGCGCGGCCTGCGCATCTTCGAACCAGTCACCAATCGCGCCATCGGTAAATTCACCACCACTGTCACCATGGCCGGAATAATCGAACCGCAGAAACGCCCGGCCCTGTTGGCGCGCCCAATCTTCCAGAAACACCGCCTTGGTGCCGCCCATGTCGGATTTGAACCCGCCGAGGAATACCACCGCAGGGCCAGTCCCACCAGTCAGGTGATAGGCAATCCTGCGCCCCTGCGGGGTGATGAAATTGTCAATCATTTTGCACCTGTTCCAGTCCGGTCGATAGGATAGCCGCACCAAAACACATCATCCCGAAAAGGCCAAGCACAAGCGGCACGCTGAACGCCGCGATCCCTGCAAACAGCGCCCCGCCCGCGATCAGCACCAACCCGACGATCGTATTGGACAACGCTGTGAACGCCGTGCGCTGATCCGCATCAGCCATATCGACCAATTGCGTGTTGCGCCCCTGCCGCACGCCGTGATGCGCGATCATCACGCCAAACAGCATGGCAGGCGGCACCAAAGGCACCGCTGTCCACCCCGCCAGATGCAGCGCCACCGTGGCCAACATCACCCCGCCGCCACCGCATCCTGCAAGGATCAGTACTAGCCGCGATGATTTATCCGACAACCGCCCCCAGACGAATGATGACAACAGGGACGCCAGCGCAGAGGCCAGCACCAAGGCCCCCAGTTCCCCCAGCCCGCTGGCGCTGTCCAGCAGCACCAGATAGGGCGGCGCAAGCGCAGTGCCGATCAGCAGGGACCGGGTCAGGATAAACCGGCGCAATTGCGGTTCATCCCGCAAAAGACCGAATGACGCGCGTTTCAGATCGGTTTCCACCGGTTCTGACGGCGTCTCATCCAGCCGGAAAAACACCGCGGCCGCGACCAGCCAGCATGCCGCCGCCAGAAAGATCGCCGCAATCACGATGGTATAGCGGTCGCCCCAGCCGGTCATCAGGACAAGCGCGAACAGGATCACGCCCACCGCGCCCGCCGAACTGGCCACCCCCATTGCGGTGCCACGGCGTGAATTGCCGACCGTCTTGCCCAGCACATCCTTGTAACTCGCCGAACAGACCGACCGCGCGACCGCCAGCAATGCCAGCAGCGCGATGATCAAGCCACCCGCGACCGCGCCTTCCTGTGTCAAGCCGACAAGCCCGATCCCTCCTGCCGCCAGCCCCTGCACAGCAGAACCAGCGGCCCAGAAAAACTTGCGCAGTTTCGCGCGCGAAATCATCGGCGTGACCAAAAGCTGCGGCATCAGCGCACCGGATTCGCGCACCGGCACCAGCAGGCCGACCCAGAACGCCCCGGCCCCCAGATTGGTCAACAACCAACTCAGCACCAGCTTGGGGTCAATCAACCCATCCGCCAGCTTGCTCGCCCCCAGCGACCAGATATGGCGCAGAAAATTCCCCGGTTCAGCCTTATGCGCGGCATCGGGCAAATCAGGGTCAGGGTCAGTTTTACGGGTAAGGCTGTCGAAAATCTTTCGCGTGGCGCTGTCGAACAATGGCTGGCTCCTGCCGGACGGCAGGGTCAGGCATCAAAGTGGCTATGAAAGGGACTTACCCGCCGACATAGACCGCTTTGCGCGGACGGTAAAAGATTTTCTGGTCATGCAAGCGCCCCAGCAAAGCCTCGCCCGCGCGCTGATCTTCTTCGATGACGCGGATCTGCTCGACATGGGCCGGGTTTTCCGCCGTCAGCGCCAGCCGCATCCGTGACAATTCCCGCCCACGGGCGCGCAGCGCCTCCTCGATCAGGTCGATATCGGCGATGGTCAGGTCAAAGCTGCGGTTGTAACTGGGCATCGTGTATCCTCGCGCCATGGTTTCGTATCGGAAACTAAGGTCGGTTTTATCCTGCAACTGGTCGCAGTCAACGTATATCTGGGCATACAGGCGCAATCCTCTTGACGATAGGCCCCACTGGCGGCATCACACCGCCATCATAACCCGCAACCGGGCGTTCCGTGGGCGCCAAACCGACGAGGAGCTTGCCAATGGCACAGATTTCCCTGACATTTCCCGATGGCAATAGCCGCCAATATGACGCCGGCATCACCGCCGCCGATGTCGCCAGCGACATTTCCACATCCCTGCGCAAAAAGGCGATTTCCGCCACCGTCAACGGCGCGCATTGGGACCTGCAATGGCCCATCGACGCCGACGCCCAGATCTCCATCAACACGATGAAGGATGAAGGCCCCGCGCTGGAACTCGTCCGCCACGATCTGGCGCATATCATGGCCCGCGCCGTGCAGGAAATCTGGCCCGACACACAGGTGACAATCGGCCCCGTGATCAAGGACGGCTGGTATTACGATTTCGACCGCAAGGAACCGTTCACGCCCGAAGACCTCGGGTTGATCGAGAAAAAGATGAAGGAAATCATCAACAAACGCGATGATGTCCGCACCGAAATCTGGGACCGCGCCCGCGCCGTGCAATATTATCAGGACCGTGGCGAACCCTATAAGGTCGAACTGATCGAATCCATCCCAGGCAATGAGCCCCTGCGCATGTATTGGCACGGCGACTGGCAGGACCTCTGCCGTGGTCCACATTTGCAGAACACCGGCCAGGTCCCTGCCGATGCCTTCAAACTGATGTCCATCGCCGGGGCCTATTGGCGCGGTGACAGCAGCCGCGCGATGCTGCAACGGATCTACGGCACCGCCTTCACCAACAAGGAAGGCCTCAAGGAACACCTGCACCGCTTGGAAGAGGCCGCCAAACGCGACCACCGCAAACTGGGCCGCGAAATGAACCTGTTCCACATGCAGGAAGAGGCCCCCGGCCAAATCTTCTGGCACCCCAACGGCTGGACGATCTACACCGAATTGCAGGATTACATGCGCCGCCGCCAACGCGCTGGTGGCTATGTGGAGGTGAACACACCGCAGGTCGTCGACCGCAAATTGTGGGAAGCCTCCGGCCATTGGGACAAATATCAGGAAAACATGTTCATCGTCGAAGTGGACGAAGACCACGCCCGCGAAAAAGCGGTCAACGCCCTGAAACCGATGAACTGCCCCTGCCACGTCCAGATCTTCAATCAAGGCCTGAAATCCTACCGCGACCTGCCCCTGCGCATGGCCGAATTCGGCTCTTGCGCACGCTATGAACCCTCGGGTGCTTTGCATGGCATCATGCGGGTGCGGGGTTTCACGCAGGATGACGGCCATATCTTCTGCCGCGAAGACCAGACCGAACCCGAAACCGCCCGCTTCATCGCCTTCCTTTCAAAAATCTATGCCGATCTGGGTTTCCACGACTGGACCATCAAACTCTCCACCCGCCCCGAACAACGGATCGGCTCAGATGAGACTTGGGACATGATGGAAAAAGCCCTCGGCGATGCCTGTCGCGCAGCAGGCTATGATTTTGAACTGCTCGAAGGCGAAGGCGCATTCTACGGCCCGAAACTGGAATTCACCCTGACCGACGCCATTGGCCGGAACTGGCAATGCGGCACCTTGCAGGTCGACGCCAACCTGCCCGAACGGCTTGATGCGGAATATGTCGGCATGGACGGCGAAAAACACCGCCCTGTCATGCTGCACCGCGCGACTTTGGGATCATTCGAGCGTTTCATCGGCATTCTGATCGAAGAACACGCCGGCAAGCTCCCCTTCTGGCTCGCCCCGCGTCAGGTCGTCGTCGCGACAATCGTGTCCGACGCCGATGATTACGCGCATGAACTGGTCGCCGCGTTGACGGCGGCTGGTGTGCGGGCAGAGGCCGATACCCGCAACGAAAAGATCAACTACAAGGTCCGCGAACATTCCGTCGGGAAGGTGCCAGTGATCTTGGCCGTCGGCGCGCGCGAGGTCGAAGAACGCACCGCAACCGCCCGTCAACTGGGCGAAAACCAGACCCGCGTGGTGACGATGGATGAGATCGTGGCCGAACTCAAAACCCGCGCCACGCCGCCTGATCTGCTGTAAACTTGAAAAGGCGCGCTTTAAAAGTGCGCCTTTTCCTCATCCGGCTTGCCCGCCGCAATGGCAAGGATACCGCCCAACCCGGCAAAGCCAATCGGGAACATCGTGCCGACGTTAAACCCGAACGCGGTATAGAAGAACCCACAGGCCAGCAGCATCAGGATACCGCCCCACAGCGCGCGGGTCTTGGCCATCGCCCCGCCCGCAATCGCCAGCAAGGGCGCGATAAAGCTCGCAAAGCGGATAAAACCGGGATTGTCGAATACCCCGATGATCCGGCTCAATTCAGCGTTGCGTTCGGACAGTTCGGCAAACCCATAGCCAAACATCCCCACGACAATCCCGATCAGCCCGGCGATCAGGCCCAACATGGCGGCAGCGTTACGCATTTTATATTCCTTCAACTGTCGGGGTCAGATAGGCATTCGCGCCTCAACTGCCAAGGTATTTCGCCTGCACAACCGCTTTCCAGCCGATGGTCCAGCCATCATCGCCAGCAATCACCGGGCGTTTCATCAGCGTCGGATAGGTCGCCAGTAATGCAGCCGTATCCTGCCCCCGCGCCTCTTCCGACAACCCGCGCCATGTGGTCGAGGCCCGATTGATCGCGGTATCCCCAAAGGCCTGCACAATCGCGGTGATGTCATCGACGCTCAGCCCGTCGGCACGAACATCCACCACCTCTGGCGTGATACCCTTGGCCTTGAGCGCCGCCAGCGCCTTGCGGCAGGTGTCACAGGTTTTCAGCCCGAAAAATCGCATTCTGTCTCTCTCCTTCACCGATCTGCTGCGACGACATGTCAATTGCCTTTTGCATAAAAGCGACAAGGTTAGAAGAGCAATAGGTCTGTAATGGGCCAAGGAAGGGAGTAAAGACAATGCCAAGCGGCACAGTGAAATGGTTCAACACCACCAAAGGGTTCGGTTTTATCGCGCCCGATGACGGCGGCAACGATATTTTCGTCCACATTTCCGCCGTGGAACAATCCGGGCTGACCGGGCTTGCCGATAACCAAAAGGTCAGCTTCGACCTGATCGAAGGCCGCGATGGCCGCAAGATGGCCGGCAATCTGGCGAAAGCCGATTAACCCAGCCAGACCGCCTGCGCCTCGGCGCCCCAACCCAGCGTCCAGCGCGTCCCGTCCGTGATCACCGGACGGGCCATAAGCGCGGGCTGCGCCTCCAACTGCGCCTCCGCCTCCGATTCCCGCAGCCAGGCGTTGAGGTTGCGATAGGTCTGCGATTTGCGGTCGATCAGATTATCACCAAATTCCGCAATCAACGGTGCCCATTCTGCGGCACTCAGCGGATCAGCGCGGATATCACGAAACGTCACGCCCTGATCCGCAAGCGCCTTCAGCGCCGCCTTGCAATCCGAACAGGTCGGCAGGCCATAGAGGATCATAGAGCAACGTCCTTGCGATTAACCGGATCTTCATCCTGTGGCGCGATATTGCGCTATGCCCCGTTATCACCGCCCCCAGCGCCCCGGCGCAACCATATTATTTACCGTCAATCTGGCGGACCGTTCCGCTGCCTTGCTTGTGCGCGAGGTGGCGGCGCTGCGTCAGGCTGTCACCCAAACCCGGGCCGAGCGCCCGTTTACCGTCAACGCCTGGGTCGTCTTGCCGGATCACATGCATTGCATCTGGACCCTGCCCGACGGCGATTCCGATTATTCCACCCGCATGGGCGCCATCAAAGGCCGCTTTTCCCGCATCATCCGTAGGTCGGGGTTCACCCCGACACCCCACCCTCACAACCCCCATGGCGTCGTCGCTGGCCGTATCCGGGTCGGGGAAAACCCCGACCGACGCGCCGAAGCACCGATCTGGCAGAAACGTTTCTGGGAACATCACATCCGCGACGACCGGGATTTCGCCGCCCATATGGAATATTGCCGGATCAACCCCGTCAAACACGGCCTTGTCGATGACCCCGCCGATTGGCCCTACACATCATTCCGGAACCGGGGCGGTGCGCAATGAAAACCTTCCCCGCGGGGAAGATCACAATTTTCCGCAACGTCGGGTGCGCATCCTGCGCACCACAATCCACCAAACCTTCCCCGCGGGGAAGATCGCCGTAGGGCGGGGTTCACCCCGCCAGTGCCACGATAGGCGCAATCAGTAGTGAAAATATTGCGGAAGGGCGGGAAGAACACCGACCTCCAGACCAGGCGCAAACATCTACCTTAACTTCACCGGTGGTGTAACCTTTACACTCCGGAACATGGTCTCAATTTCAGGCTCAAACTTCATGCTTTTCAAGTCGTGAATAAACTTCAGCCCAACCCCATTTGGGCAGTTGCGTTCATCTCCGGCAAATCTGGACGAAATTTCCAAAAAATATCTTGGCTCTGGAATTCCAAAATTTGAGTCAGTTAGGTTTGCACACTGATAGACCGCGTGGGCAACAAAATCAGCAATCTCCAGCATATCATTCTCACCTTTTTTTAAAGTCGAAATTCCAAATGGATTTAAGCTCCTAAGGGATAGAGAGTGTGAGTAAACTGGCTTATCTCTCACTTTCATAAGAAATCGCCGCATAGCATCGTAGTCATGATTCATTTTCTCAAAATAAATATTTAGGTCTTTTTCGGATGTCAAATGCGGCGCTAGGTAGGAACAGATGCTTTCAAGCAAATACTGGGCACACTTATTGTAAAACTTGTGAGCATTTCCTTTGATTTCTGATTTATAACTTCCAAGGGTCTGCTTCCTTGAGATCACTGCAAAAAATCGCACTGGAAGTCTATTCAGTTCACGGGCTAAAAATACTTTTTGAGTATGGCCAAGTTCAGTTGCGTGTTTCCAGCTCTTCTTGCCAATTTTATCTTTTGCGTCAGAAAGGGCGTTTTTTGCAAGAACCTCCGCTGTTGGCTGACAAACTACCGCGGCCATGACAAAGTACGGAGACGCACCTACAGATGAGCCGACGCGTACTTTACCGATGCCCGCCTCGCCGCTTTCGTCAATGTAGATATTAAACTTCACTCCGTGTTCTCAACGAAAACGCCACTTAAACTACCTTTCACCCAATCACCCCCATAAACTCCCGCCATTCCCCCTTGCTCATGCCGCTCGTCTCCTGCGTCACCTCTTCCCCCCTGAGCATCATCCGCACGCAGTCTATCGCCTTGCCCGACAGCGTGGCCCCGCCCATCCGGTAATCCTCGAACGCACCATAAGCCGCAGGCACCCAATCGGCCACAACCTTGCAGATCTCCTCCGCATAAACCCGGATTTCATATTGCGCATGGGCATCCGCGCGTAGCCGCAGGAAATGGAACAGATTGTGCAGATCGACTTTCCAATACCATTGCGTATAGATATTTGCCGGCAGGTTCATCCGCGCCAATTCGCGCGCCAGACCCTGTTGGCCGTCATCGGAAATCATCTCGGCGTAATGATCATAGCACCGCGCCGCATCGTCTTTCAGATAGGCCAGCACCCGCGCCGCCTCTTCGCCCGTCAAGGCCTCACCCCGGCCCTGATTATTGATCACCGATTGCGCGGCGAGATGTTCGGGGGCCGGAATATAAAACTCCCGGTCAAGGATCGAATAGCGCGCAGAATATTCGTTCACATTCGCGGTCCGGTGCCGGATCCATTGCCGGGCGACAAAGACCGGCAGTTTCACATGCAGCTTGATCTCGCACATCTCGAACGGGGTGGAATGCCAGTGCCGCATCAGATAGCGGATCAGCCCTTCGTCATTCTGCACCGATTTGGTGCCTTTGCCGTAAGACACACGCGCCGCCTGACAGATGGCGGCATCGTCGCCCATATAATCGATCACCCGGATAAATCCGTGATCCAGCACATCATAGGCCTTGTAAAGATGCGCCTCCATCCCCGGCGCTACAGCGCGCAGAGTGGGTTGCGGATTGGCGCGCAAGATGTCGATTTCGGCCTGCTGGTCGGGGGTGATGGGCATTGCGGTCTCCGGTTCGCTGAGATGAGTCTTGCCGCACTATAGGCAAAGCGACGGTGTGGCAAAACCTCCATAGCGCCAGATCAAAGAAGCCGGACCCCCGCCCCGCCGTTGACAGCGCAAGGTTGTGTCGGAATGGTTGGGCTGGTAGCTGGTAAGGGGGGCGGATGTTGTGATCAGATTTTTCTATGCCATGATGTCACTGACCTTTGTTGCCGCATGCGATGCTGTCGGCGAAGCAGATGCGCCGCCGGAACCGGCGCCACCGATGGCAGGGATCACCGTGCCCGCACCAATCGCCAATAACCTGAGCGCCGCCAGTCTGGCTGACGGATCGGGCAGTCTGACCGTCTCGATTACGCTGGATGCCGGTGTGGTAGAGGCGGTCTATGCCCGCAATGCCGCCTATGACCTGCCCGGCTATCTGGCCTTTACCACGCAGGATGACCGGTTGGACCGGTTCTTTACCGGATTTGCCGCACAATCTGCTGACGGATCGGCGCGGGCCGCTGTTGTTGCCGATGGCGGCCAGTTTACCAAGTTTTTCGGCGGGGCCACCTATGAACAAACAGGGACCTACACCGCACCAACGGAAGGTCTTGTGACCTATGCCGGCACCTATGCTGGCCTGATCAACCTGTCGACCCGTCAAGGCACCGCGCCGGCCCCCGGTGTCAATGCTGACATTCTGCCATTTCGATCCGGACGCATTTCAGGCGATGTTTTTCTCAACGCCAGCTTTGCGACAAATAAGGTGAACGGAGCGATCTATAACCGTGTTTATCAGGACGGGACCGGCATTTTGCTGGATACCGTATTCTTGATCCCAACCGAAATTCAGCCGAATGGTGCATTTACCGGCGTGGCAGAGGATCGCAACGAAGATGGTATCGGCAGCTATGGCGGAACATTTGGCGGTGTGAATGCATCCTCTGTTGCAGGCGCGATTCGACTGGACGGTGATTTCGTTCCGGGCACTGATATTGAGGATGAAACCGGTATTTTCGTGCTTGGCCGTTGCGGCACAGCAGGCGTGCCATCGATCTGCGAGCCTTTAAACGACTTATGAATAGCAAGATTATTGCGATGGCGGCATGCCTTCTGGGCAGCGCGGCCAGTGCCCAGACCAGCCTTGATCTGCCGCTGAGCGAGGCGCGCAGCCTCGCGGCAGAGGCATTGTTTGCGGGCGAAACCGGCCTCGCGTTGGATATCGCCCGCGCGATCCTGGCGCAGGCCCCCGATGATCGCGACGCTTTGGCCATTGTCGCCGCTGCGGCACCGCAACAGGGCGATCCACGCGCGGGTCGCATTGCCGGGGCGCAGGCCTATGCGCTGTCGCAGACCAATGCCCAGCGATACGAGGCCGCCCGCCTGACCGCACTGGCCGCAGCCAATGAACAGCGGTTCACACTGGGCACATTCTGGCTGCGCCGCGCCCTGATCGTGGCGGGCAGCGACGAAGACCGCGCCCAGACCCGCGCCGATGCCCGTCTTCTGCAACAGCAGAACCCTTGGATCTTTGATATCGCGGCCACTTTGGCGCCGTCGTCAAATGTGAATGGCGGGGCGGCAAATAACGTGGCCTCTGCCCCCGGCAATCCCACCGGCACGTTGTCTGATGATGCGCTGGCACTGGCAGGCTGGCGCGGATCATTGACCTTGGGCGCGACCTATCGTTTGCAGGAAAACGCGACCAGCCGCACGCTGATCGGCGCGCAATATCAGGCAGCCCGGGTGCGGATCACCGATGATGTCGATGTCCCCGACGAGGCGCTGGCGACCAATGTCGCAGAGCTGAGCCTGCGCCATGACCGGCTGCTGGGCAACGGCAGCATCTCCGGGCAACTGGCCTATACGATGGTCGATTACCGCGATCTTGACAGCGTCACCCTACAGACCGAGGTGCAGAAATACGATATCTGGCGGGTCGACATCGACCGCCGCCTGCCGCTGGGTGACAAGGCCGAACTCAGCCTGTCGCTGGGCCGCAGTTGGACAGAATACGACATCACCCGTATCGGGCAGGTCACCCGCACCACACTCGGCAGCTCGCTGGCTTACCTGCTGCCCAATGAGGACCTTGTCCGCGCCACTTTGATCTATGGCAGCAGCGACGGGGATAACCTCAATTATACCATGACCGATTGGACAGCGCAGTTCAGCTATGCCATCGCTGATCCGGTCGGGCCGGTGACATTGGCGATGGCGGCAGGCGTGACCTGGGCGGATTATCCCGATTACCAGCTGTTGTTGCCGGTGGCGGGCGGGCGGCAGGATACAAGCCTGTTCTCCACGCTCAACATCGGGTTTCCGCAGGTCAGCTATGCCGGTTTCACCCCGCTGCTGACGATCACCGCCACGACCACCGACAGCAATGTCAGCCGCTTTACCCGCGATGCGCTGTCGGCGGGGCTGTCGATCAGATCGGAATTCTGACCGACAAACCCATTACCAGGCCGATCGGATCGACAGCAGGTTCACCGTTGTGCCCTGCTGGCAGAATGATGTCTGCGCCTGATCGCCGGTGACCCGGACCCGGTCGCCCGGCTGAAAACCCGCCGTCTGACCGGCCAGCGTGTAAAGCCGCCCGTCATCCCCACGCAAAGCCGTGCAGGTCACACCTTCGCGGGTGATCGTGCCGGTGACGTCGATGGCCGGACGCACGACAGGATCAAGCAACAGGATCTGGCTGGCGCTGATCGCGACCCCCTGCTGGCAGACCGAGGTGGCAGCAGCCGTGCCGGTTACCTCGACCCGGTCACCGGGGCGCAGCGGCCGGGTGGCGGTACCTGCAATCGTATACAGCCTGCCGTCATCGCCGCGCAGCGCCTGACAGGTCACGCCCTCGCCGGTGATGGTGCCGATCACCCGCAGGTTTTGCGCAACCGGGGCCGGAACGGGCCGCGACGGCTGCGGTGCCAGAGACGATGGCACCCGCAAGGTCATGCCCGCAACGATCAGGTTGGGGTTACGCAGTTGCGGATTTTCGGCCCGCAGCTGCGCCACGCTGACGCCACAGCGCCGGGCAATGCCACCGAATGTATCGCCACGGCGGACCTGCACCGTTGCGCCACAGTGCGCAAACGCGTCGCGCCCCCATGAGGTCGCGGGGGGTGGTGCCGCCGCCACTGGCGGGCGATAGACGGGTGTGACCGCATTGCGCCCCGGCATGTAGATCAGCTGCCCGACATGGATGCGGTTGGGATGGCTGATGTCGGGATTGGCCGCCAGCAAGGCAGGGATGGTGGTATCGCAATAGCTGGCCACCCGCAGCAAAGTATCGCCCGGCGCGATACGAATCGCATCACCGCAGGCGGGGTTCACCGCCCAGGCCGCCGGTGCAAGCACCGTCAGGCCCATTGCCACAGCCATCATGCGACAAAGCCGCGGCAAGCCCCAATTGTCATTCCCAAGACCGAAACCCGACATGATCCCATCATCCTTCTGAAAGATCGCAGCGGCAGCACCTCTGCCCCGCCATTTGCAAACACGATGATCCGACATCCCGGTTCAGACAATATCAGCCCATTGCTAGCCGATAACAGCGCAGGCCAGAGAGCCTCACCCTGATCCGCCGGTCGGGACTGACGCTGCGTTCCCCCCTCTCAAAATGCTGCAATGCGGCACTACATAAAGATCAGAGAAACCGTCGCTGGAAAGGATACCCGATGGCGCATGTCGCCTTGCCACCCAACCCTGCCGTGCTGACCGGCACCTTGGCCGATTGGCGGCAAACGCTGCAGGCGCATTACCTGCGGCTGGGGCGGGCGTCGCGACAGCGGCGGTTCATGGCAGCCCTGCCGGACCGGTCGGTCCGCCTGATCGCCGACAGCGCTGGCCCCGATATCGTGCTGGCGATCAAGGCCGATGGCCGTGTCGTGGGCGTGCTGGAAATCTTTGCCGCTGCCGCCCGGCATGCCGAGATCGGCATTTCTGTCGAGGATGCTTATCAGGGACGCGGCTTTGGCAAGGCGCTGTTTATCGACGGGCTGGCCGCCGCCGCCCGGATCGGTGTGCAGACGGCCGATCTGTATTTTGCCAGCGAAAACACCGGCATCCGCCATCTGGTGCAATCGGCAGGCGGCCAGATCATCCAGCATGGGGCCGATTGCGAGGCCCATATCGACATCGACCGGTGCCACCGGTTGTCAACCTGACCACCCACATTCATAAAGGAAGATAACACTATGAAAATACTGATGATACTCACATCACATGATCAGCTGGGTGAGACCGGCAAGAAGACCGGTTTTTGGCTGGAAGAATTCGCCGCGCCCTATTACGTCTTCAAAGACGCAGGGGCGGAAATCACCCTGGCCTCTCCCAAAGGGGGGCAGCCGCCGCTTGATCCTGCCAGCGATGGCGATGACAGCCAGACCGCAGCGACCAAACGGTTCAAGACTGACCCGTCGGCGCAGGATGCACTGGCACAGACCGTTTTGCTGTCTGCTGTTTCTGCCGTTGATTTTGACGCGGTGTTCTATCCCGGCGGACATGGCCCCTTGTGGGACCTGGCCGAAGACCGTGACAGCATCGCGCTGATCGAAGCCTTTGCCGCGCATGACCGCCCGGTCGGCGCGGTCTGCCATGCGCCCGGCGTGTTCAAACATGTCAAGGGTACGGATGGCAAATCCATCGTCGCAGACAAGACCGTCACCGGATTTACCAACACCGAAGAAGACGGCGTCGGCCTGACCGACATCGTACCATTCCTGGTCGAGGACATGCTGAAGGCCAATGGCGGCCGCTATGAAAAAGGCCCCGACTGGGCGTCTTTCGTCGTGGTGGACGGCAAGCTGGTGACCGGTCAGAACCCGGCATCATCGGAAGAGGCAGCGCAAAAGCTGCTGGCCCTGCTCTGAACGATCTGATCGGGGCGGTGATCTGGCTGCCCCAGTCATGCCAATGCCGACGATCCCACAAAGGATCTGCGCGCAAAGCAATATCAAGGACTTAGGATGGTGCTGTGAGAGAGGATTGAACTCTCGACCTCACCCTTACCAAGGGTGTGCTCTGCCACTGAGCTACCACAGCATCCGTGAGGCGGGGGATTAGCGGCAATCGCAGGCTGGTGCAAGCCCTCTCTGGACGCTTTTTGCGCCGTTTGCTAACACAGTCGGCATGGACAACAAAAACGATAAGCCGCAACCCGCCAAGCCCGCCACGGCCCGCGAAGAGCGGTTGAAAGCCGCGCTCAAGGCCAATATGGCCAAACGCAAGGCACAGGCGCGCGCAAAGGCCGCGGCAGCGGGCAGCAAACAGGAAGAATAAAGCAGCATGGATTCAATTTTGGTCAAAGGCGGCACCAAGCTGCATGGGAAGATTCAGATTGCCGGGGCCAAGAATGCCGCCCTTGCGTTGATGCCCGCGACATTGCTGTCCGAGGAACCGCTGACCCTGACCAATGCGCCGCGCCTGTCGGATATCAAGACGATGACGGCGCTGCTGCAATCTTTGGGCGTGGAAGTCACGTCCATGCAGGATGGCAAGGTGCAGGTGCTGTCGTCGCATGCGATGACATCCACCCGCGCGGATTATGAGATCGTGCGCAAGATGCGTGCGTCCAATCTGGTGCTGGGGCCACTGCTGGCGCGGCATCATCAGGCGATTGTGTCCCTGCCCGGTGGCTGTGCGATTGGCGCGCGTCCGATGGATATTCACGTGACTGCCTTGGAAACGATGGGTGCGACGATTGAGCTGAAAGACGGCTATCTGCATGCCACTGCCAAAGGTGGGCTGAAAGGCGCGCGGGTGGCGCTGCGGTTCCCTAGCGTCGGCGCGACCGAGAATGTGCTGATGGCAGCGACTTTGGCCAAAGGCACCACGATCATCGAAAACGCCGCGCGCGAGCCGGAGATTGTCGATCTTGCCCAATGTCTGCGCCGCATGGGTGCGCAGATCGAGGGCGAAGGCACCAGCACGATCACCATTGATGGCGTAGACCGTCTGGGGGCTGCGACCCATCCCGTCGTGACCGACCGGATCGAACTGGGCACCTATATGCTGGCCCCGGTCTTTGCCGGGGGCGAGGTGGAATGTCTGGGGGGCCGGATGGATCTGGTCGCTAGTTTTGCCGAAAAACTGGCCGAGGCGGGTGTCGATGTGTCGGAGACGCCGAACGGTATTCTGGTGAAACGCAACGGCAGCCGGGCGCGCGCGGTTGATGTCACCACCGCCGTGTTCCCCGGTTTCCCCACCGATCTGCAAGCGCAGATGATGGCGATGCTTTGCACCGCAGATGGCACATCGGTGCTGGAAGAAAAGATTTTTGAAAACCGGTTCATGCATGCCCCCGAACTGATCCGCATGGGTGCGCGGATTGATGTGCAGGGCGGCACCGCCACCGTGACGGGCGTTGACCGTCTGAAAGGCGCGCCGGTGATGGCGACTGATCTGCGCGCGTCGGTGTCGTTGATTCTGGCTGGGTTGGCGGCAGAGGGGGAAACGCTGGTCAGCCGGGTTTATCACCTTGATCGCGGTTATGAACATGTCGAGGAAAAGTTGCGCGCCGTTGGTGCCAATATTGAACGGGTTTCAGCATGACACAGGATGCCAGCTTCAAGGATGGCGCTGAACGGCCGCTGCGCCTGCGCGCGCTGGATGCTGATGATCTGGCCGTGATCGCGGCGATCACGCAGGATGCGGTGTTTCCCGCCGCCGAAATCCGCTGGGACCGCAAGGCGCGGCGTTTTGGCTTGCTGATCAACCGGTTCCGTTGGGAAAATGGCCAGCAACAGGCCGAACGCGTGCAATCTGTGCTGGCGTTCGAGGATGTGATCGCGGTGCAAAGTCAGGGGATCAACAAGGCCGATCCTGATCTGATCTGCTCGCTGCTGTCGATCAGTTTTGCCCCCGGTGCCGATGGCGCTGGCCGCATCGAACTGGTGCTGGCCGGTGATGGTGCCATCGCGCTACAGGTCGAAGCGTTAGAGGTTTTGCTGCGCGATGTGACCCGCCCCTATGCCGCCCCATCGGGCAAAGCCCCACGTCACCCTGACTGACACCATTGAAGCGGCGCGGTGACCCCGCTATGTCCCTTGCGATAAAGGAGACATCCATGCCGCAATTCCTGTCCACGAGTGATTCCGATTTCGAGGCCCGCTTTACCGCCCTGCTGGGTGCCAAACGCGAAGACAGCCCTGACGTGGATCATATTGTGGCGGATATCATCGCCGATGTGCGCGCGCGCGGTGATGCGGCGGTCATTGAACTGACCTCGCGTTTTGACCGGCTGGATCTGACGCCGGACACATTGCGGTTCACCCCCGAGGAAATCGCCGCCGAATGCGCGCTGGTTTCGGACGAGGACCGCGCCGCGCTGGAACTGGCCGCCGACCGTATCCGCGCCTATCACAGCCGCCAGATGCCGGATGATGCGCAATGGACGGATGCGACCGGTGCAATGCTGGGCTGGCGCTGGACGCCGGTATCGGCGGCGGGGCTTTATGTGCCCGGCGGGTTGGCCAGCTATCCGTCATCGGTGCTGATGAATGCGATCCCGGCCAAGGTGGCGGGGGTGCAGCGACTTGCGATTGTCGTGCCGACACCGGATGGCGTGACCAATCCGCTGGTCCTGATGGCCGCACAGATTGCAGGTGTGGACGAAGTATACCGTATCGGCGGCGCGCAGGCGATTGCGGCGCTGGCCTATGGCACCCAGACGATCCCGCCAGTGGATAAGATCACAGGACCCGGCAATGCCTTTGTCGCTGCCGCGAAACGGCGGGTATTTGGCAAAGTCGGGATTGATATGATCGCGGGGCCTTCAGAAATTCTGGTGATCGCGGATCGCGACAATGATCCTGACTGGATCGCGCTCGACCTGCTGTCGCAGGCAGAACATGACGAAAGCGCGCAATCGCTGCTGATCACCGACGATGCCGATTTCGGGCGCAAAGTGGCCGAAGCCGTCGACAAGCGCCTGCAAACGCTGGAACGCCGCGCGATTGCGGGGGCAAGCTGGCGCGATTTTGGCGCGATCATCACGGTCAAGGATATGGACGAGGCGGTGATCCTGTCCGACCGGATCGCGCCAGAACATCTGGAACTTTGCACAGCGGATGCCGAAGGTCTGGCCACAAAAATCACCCATGCGGGCGCGATTTTCATTGGCAGTTGGACACCCGAAGCAATCGGCGATTACATAGGCGGGCCGAACCATGTTTTGCCGACCGCCCGGTCGGCGCGTTTTTCAAGCGGGTTATCAGTGATGGACTTTATCAAACGTACGACCTTGTCGCGCATGACGCCCGAGGCGCTGGCCGCCATCGGCCCCGCCGCCGAACGGCTGGCGCAATCCGAAAGCCTGCAAGCGCATGGGTTATCCGTGCGCGCCCGGCTTGACCGGCTGAACCGGGGAGATTGAGATGCCACGCATCATCAATATCATCCTCGACGACAGCGGCCTGCCCGCGCCGACGCCAGAGATAGATCAGGAACGCAAGGTCGCGCTGTTCGATCTGCTGGAAAACAACAGCTTTGCCATGCCGCCGCGCGACGACCGCGAGGTGCCGCCCGGCCCCTATCAACTCGGCCTGTCGATCCGCGAAAAGCGGCTGGTGTTCGATATCCAGCAAGAGGATGGCAGCCCCGCCGGCGCGTTCCATCTGTCGCTGGGTCCGTTCCGGCAGGTGGTGAAGGATTATTTCCAGATCTGCGAAAGCTATTTCGACGCGGTCAAAACCCTGCCCCCCAGCCAGATCGAAACCATCGATATGGCGCGGCGCGGCATCCATAACGAAGGCGCGCGGGTCTTGCAGGAACGGCTGGACGGCAAGGCCGTGGTTGACAATGACACCGCGCGGCGGCTGTTCACCCTGATCTGCGTGCTGCATTTTGGGGGCTGATGTGCCGACAGACGCCACATTCGCCCCCCTGCCCCAGTCGGTGCTGTTTTGTTGCGACCATAATTCTGTCAGATCCCCAATGGCCGAGGGGATCATGAAGAAACTCTACGGCACCCGCTGCTATGTCCAGTCGGTCGGCGTCAAGAACGACATGGAAATCGACGGTTTTGCCATCACCGTCTGTTCTGAGATCGGGGTAGAAGTCTCGCGCCACCGCTCCCGCTCTTTCGATGAGATGGAACAATGGGGCGATGATCTGTCGTCCTTCGATCTGGTGCTGGCCTTGTCCCCCGCCAGCCAGCGCCGGGCGCTGGATCTGACGCAGTTCTTTCACATGGAGGTCGAATATTGGCCGATCCTTGACCCGACCGGCATGGGCGACAGCCGCGAAGCGCGATTGGCCCTGTACCGGCAGGCCCGCGATCAGATTTATGACCGGCTGACCGCACGTTTTGGCCCCGCAATCGACGCATCCGCATGATAAGACCGGCCGCATTCGCCGCAGCCCCATATTTCCCCTTGAAAATCGGCGCGCAGAGGCGCATTTAGCAGCGGTCCGCAAACAGCGGATGAGATATACAGGAGATCACATGGCCAAGGAAGAACTGCTCGAATTCCCAGGTGTCGTGAAAGAACTTCTGCCAAACGCGACGTTTCGGGTCGAGCTGGAAAACGGCCATGAGATCATCGCGCATACGGCAGGCAAGATGCGCAAGAACCGCATCCGGGTTCTGGCAGGCGACAAGGTGCAGGTCGAAATGACCCCCTATGATTTGACCAAAGGTCGGATCAATTACCGGTTCAAATAGCGTGAAACGCGGTTTCACGCCGCAGGGGTAAGCGTTTTGCCAACAGCAAAATGCGGCCCTGCCGCGGTTGCGGATATTATGCCATGACCACCCTGCCCCCGAATAACACGCTGAGACTGATCCTCGGCTCCGGCTCGCCCCGGCGGCTGGAATTGTTGGCGCAGCTTGGCGTCACCCCCGATGCTGTGCAGCCCCCCGATATTGACGAAGACGTCCGCAAGGCCGAATTGCCCCGCGATTACGTCAAACGGATCGCGGCGGAAAAGCTGGCGGCGATCCCGGCGGGTGACGATACCGTGGTGCTTTGCGCCGATACCACCGTGGCTTTGGGTCGCCGGATCATGGGCAAACCCAGTGACGCGGGCGAAGCGGCGGCATTTCTTTATGCGCTGTCCGGCAGGCGGCATAAGGTGATCACTGCCATCGCTGTCAAACGTGGCGACAAGACATGGCTGCGCGATGTGCAAAGCACGGTGGCCTTCAAACAACTCTCGGACGCCGAAGTGAATGCCTATCTGGCCAGCAATGACTGGCAGGGCAAGGCAGGCGGCTATGCCATACAAGGCCCCGCAGGCGCGTTCATCCCGTGGATCAACGGGTCCTATACCGGCATCGTCGGCCTGCCATTGACCGAAACCGCCGGGCTTTTGACAGCCGCCGGTTACCCGCTTTACAAGGATATCCCATGAAGGGCCGCAGCATCATCCTCGACCATATCAACGGGCTGGAAGCCGCGGCCTATCTGGTCGATGGCCAGTTAGACGATCTGCTGATCGACCAGCCCGACGCGCCGCGCCCCGGCGCGATCTACCGCGCGATCTGCGACCGCCCGATCAAGGGGCAAGGCGGCATGATGCTGCGCCTGCCCGAAGGCGGCACCGCCTTTCTGCGCGCGGGCAAAGGTCTGCGGCAGGGTCAGCCGTTGCTGGTGCAGGTCACGGGCTATGCCGAAGGTGCCAAGGCCGTGCCAGTCACCGACCGGGTGCTATTCAAAAGCCGCTACGCCATCGTCACGCCAGGCAAGCCGGGGCTGAATATCTCGCGCCAGATCGTGGATGAGGATATCCGAGACAATCTGCTGGCCATCGCGCATGAGGTGCATGAGGGCGACCATGGTCTGATCCTGCGATCTTCCTGCGAAGGGGCCGATCCGGCAGAGATTGCCGATGACATCACCGCGATGCTGGATCTGGCGGATGCGGTGCTGGCCGATGCGACCGGCGACCAGCCCGAGGCGCTGACCGAAGGCGACAGCCCGCATGTGCTCGCCTGGCGCGACTGGACCGGCGCAAGCGAGATTGTGACGGAGGCAGGCAGTTTTGCCGCGCGCGGCGTGTTGGATCAGATCGCCGCGCTGGGGCAGGCGCTGGTGCCATTGGGCGAAGGCCAGATGTATGTCGAACCAACCCGCGCGCTGGTGGCCGTGGATGTGAACACCGGCAGCGACACATCGCCTGCTGCTGCACTCAAGGCCAATCTGGCCGCCGCCCGCGCCCTGCCCCGTGCTTTGCGGCTGCGCGGTCTTGGCGGACAGATCAGCGTCGATTTCGTCTCAATCTCCAAGGCGCATCGCAAACAGGTGGAACAATCTTTGCGCGCGTCGTTCAAGAACGATCCGGTCGAAACATCCTTGGTCGGCTGGACCCCGATGGGCCTGTTCGAATTGCAGCGCAAACGCGAACGCCTGCCCCTGCCCGCTGATCTGTTAAGGCGTCTGTGATGGCCTGCCCGATCTGCGACCGGCCAACCGACAAGGCGTTTCGCCCGTTCTGTTCCAAACGCTGCGCAGATGTCGATCTGGGCAAATGGCTGACCGGCAGCTACGCCATTCCTGCCGGGCAGGACGATGCCGAAGATGGTGAAACCGACCCTATCCAAGATGATGACGGGAAACGACATTAACCCTGATTTCCCTCTGGACACCCGCGCGGGCTGCGTCTAGAACGCCGCTACCCGATGGAAATATCTATCCCGGTGCCCGGGTAGCTCAGGGGTAGAGCAGTGGATTGAAAATCCTCGTGTCGGTGGTTCGATTCCGCCCCTGGGCACCATTTAAAATGACAAAATCAATAAAGTAGCCTTTGCACAGTTTGTACCTGCTGTGTTGCGCGGTTTTCTTGCGTCGGTGCGGGCTGAACACTTTGTTGCAGCACAATGATTTAACCACAGTCGGTGAATTTGCGTATGGAACACACAAACTGAAAGGCAGCTTTGAGCCTCAGTTTTCGAACTGTCGTCAAAAAAATTGTTCGTTGTTGAAAATCGGCGATAATGTCAGGCGCTCAGCTCGGTGCCGGATGGCGAAAACTGGCAGCTGCGTCACGTGTTACATCGCTGACCGGTGCAAAGCGGAATGCCTGCATACGCACTGGTTCTTGACGCTTGCAGATGCAGCCGAAAAGTTGGAGGCTTGGCGTAAGTACGACAACGAAGAACGGCCTTACGGCGCGACATGCAACAAGTCCCTATCAGGCTGACGAAATCGGAGGGTGTCACCAGCCGGTCACTCTGATCACAGCCGGAAAATGCTGCCTTGGGGCGGTCCGAGGTTGGGAATAGGATCAATACCGATCAGCCTGAAAATTTAATGAAAATTGAGAGTTTCGGCAGGTTCACATTGTCTTTCTGCCAGTTGCGTCTTTAGCCGCAATAATTCATGATCGCCCTGTTTTGGCACTTGATGAGTTGTTGGCAGCCTCTCTTGTTTCAGTAGCGCACGGCTGATCTGCGCCCTGATTTTGCATCAGACGTTGTTGGTGATCGGGTGCTGTGTGGGTTGG
>JAFPBO010000046.1 GCA_017390475.1 Loktanella sp. | reverse complement strand
TCACCCCGCAATCGACATCGGAGACGATCCGCCACCGAAAACCATCATGAGGCGCAACGCGTGACCTCGGAGAGAACCATGACCCCGGACGGACAAGTCGCTATCCTGCTTGACATAGCCGCAATCAGAGAACCGTATTTGACCCATAAATTCTGACCATAGGTTTTTGTCCGACAGCGGCCGTCCATGATCTGTGCGGTGAAATCCCTATTCGAGCCCAAACCATTCGCGGGCGCAACAACACGTTCGGCCCACTTCTGAGTGCAGGGTCGCTGCCATCCGCGACACGGCTTCGCCGAACAGCCATCCGGACCACGGGTGGGAGATTCCGTGCCGGAGGGCAGTTTTACCGTCAAGTGCGAAATAAAATTTGCGGCCATGTCGAAATCTGCAAAACTTGATCGTCCTTGGGGTATCGAAACCTCAAACGGCAAGGAGTGACAATGGTTTTCGTGATTACCCCCCTCTACGCGCTGCCAGTGGCGGCAATCTATCTGATCCTGTGGTTCAGGGTGTCTTCGGTGCGCTCGGCCGCCGGAGTGTCCTTCGGCGATGGCGGCAACCCGCTTTTGTTGCAGCGCATCCGCCAGCATGGCAATTGCGCCGAGTGGTCAGTCTTTGTGCTGATCCTGATGATGCTGGCCGAAGGCATGGGCACACCTGCCATCTGGCTGCACGTCTCGGGCGCGCTTTTGCTGGCAGGGCGCATCGCGCATCCCTTCGGGCTGGTGCCGGGAAATGCCGGTCACCCGCTGCGTTATGTCGGCAACGGCACCAACCTTCTGGCCGCGCTCAATGCGATGGTCTGCATTGGTATCCACATCCTCGGCCTTTGATGGCCTGACCCCAAGGACGACCCCATGAAATACATGATCCTGCTTTACGCCGAACCGGACAGGAACCCGGTCCCCGGAACGCCCGAATTCGACACGATGATGGCAGAGTTTTTCAGCCTCGATGAGCGGATGAAGGACCGCGCGACCGTGATCGCTGGCGAAGGTCTGCTGGGTGCTGAAACCGCCACCACAGTGAAACAGCGCGACGGGCGTGTAGAAACCCTGGATGGCCCTTTCGCCGAAACGCGGGAGCATCTGGGCGGCTTCTATCTGATCGAGGCCGCAAACCTCGATGACGCGCAGGCCTTTGCCGCGGCAGTGCCGGTGGCGCGCTATGGCTCGGTCGAAGTGCGTCCCGTTGAAGTCTTTGAATAGGAGATAGTCATGCAATACATGCTTCTGATCTACAATGACCCCGCCCTTGAGCCCGCCTATGGTACACCGGAATTCAACGAGATGATGGGCGGCTATTTCGCCGCGAACGAACGGATGAAGGCCGATGGCGTCCTGCGTTCGGGTGAGGGGCTGCAAGGCGTGGAAACCGCCACGTCCCTGCGCATCAAATCGGGCAAGGTGGAAACCATGGACGGCCCCTTTGCCGAGACGCGGGAGCATCTGGGCGGCTATTACGTCATCGACGTGCCCGATCTGGATGCGGCCCTGACCTATGCCGCGCTGATCCCCTCGGCCCATTTCGGCACAATCGAGGTAAGGCCGCTGATGGACTACAGCCCGGCGAGTTGATCCCATGACTACCCCCGGCCCAGCCAGTGCAATCGCGGTTTCAAAGGAACTCGACCGGGTGATGCGGGCCGACCGGGGGCGGCTGCTTTCTGCTCTTGCCGCCGGGTTGCGTGACCTGTCGTTGGCCGAGGAGGCACTGCAAGAGGCCGCCGTCTCGGCCCTTGTGCATTGGGGCCGCGCAGGCCTGCCCGCCTCGCCGCAAGGCTGGCTGTTGCAGGTCGCGCGGCGCAAGGCCATCGACCGGCTGCGCGGAGCCGCGCGCGATAGCCGCAGGGGACAGGCCTTGACGGTTCTGGCCGCCGACGATGCCACGCCCGAAAGTGGGGCCATCCCCGACGAACGCCTGCGCCTGATCTTCGCCTGTTGCCATCCGGCGCTGGAGCCGAAATCGCGCGTTGCGCTCACCCTGCGGACTGTCTGCGGGCTGACAACTCCGGAGATCGCGCGCGCCTTCCTTGATGCCGAACCGACGATGGGTCAGCGTATCAGCCGTGCCAAGGCCAAGATCGCCGCAGCCGGCATCCCGTTTGCGGTGCCCGAGGCCGAACTCTGGCATGCGCGGCTCGATACGGTGCTGACAACGGTCTACGTGATCTTCACCACCGGCTATGTGGCGGGGCCTGACGAACCGCGCGACCTGTGCCTTGAAGCGGAATACCTCATGCGCCTAATCGACCGGTTGTGCCCCGGGGACGCGGAAATCGAGGGCGCGTTGGCCATGATGCTGCTGACCGCCGCCCGCCGCGCCGCGCGGATCGGGCCGGATGGTGCCAGCCTGCCACCGGGCGAACAGGAGCGCCATCTGTGGGACACCGGGCGGCTGGCCGAAGGCCGTACGATCCTGACGCGAGCCATAAACCGCCGCCGCCCCGGCCCGTTCCAGATCAAGGCTGCCATCGCCGATTGCCAGATGGCCGATCTCAGCCCCGACTGGCCGCAGATCGCCGCCCTGTACGGCGCGCTGCTCAGGCATGAGCCGACACCCGTGATCCGGCTCAACGCCGCCGTCGCTATCGCCGAGGCAGGCGACCCCGCGCGCGGGCTGGCGATGATCAACGCTCTGGCCGAACCGTTGGCTGAGTATCAACCCTGGCACGCCGCTCGCGCCGCCCTGTTGGCGATGACGGGAGAAATTGCTGCCGCAGCGAAAGCCTACGCCCACGCCATCACCACCGCCCCGACCCCCGCCGAGGCACTGTTCCTGACCCGGCGACTGGCCAGCCTTCGCGTGCCAAGGGACGGGCACTGAGTTCAAGCGTTTCCGAAGGTCAATGGTTGTACATCTGCAGTTCAGCAGGTGCCGCATCGAGATTCGTCAGCTGCATCCGCCCGATCTCGCCGGATGATGCGATTACAATGGCACAAAGCCATCAGTCGGATTTCCGCTGACTACACTGAAGATATCGCAGACGCGAACAATGGCTTCGCACCCGCAGCGAATAACTGAAAATCCCGGCATTGCCGACCGTCATCAGTTTGCCGGTGACTGTCGGCTGTGCGCGTCATGTGGTCAAAACTCAGGCGTTTCTGTCACCAGCGGAATTGACCGTTTATGACCATCATGTTGTGACTATAGGTTTTTTGTCCAACAGCAGACGTTCGTAAAGCGCGCGGCGAAATCCCGCTTCGAGCCCTTCTACGACCTCCGACAAGCGTACGGCTTTGCCCGGATGCTATGCAGGCGCGCCATTGATCGCGCCTCTCGCAGGAAAAAACCCGGCGAGGAGCGCGATGCCACCAAAGCATGCCACGGCCAGCCCCGGGCCAAAACCCGCCATCATAAATCCAAAGACAGGCGCGCCGGTGGTCTGTCCCACGGCGATGGTCAGGAATCCGACCATCAGCCCGGTCGCAGGGCGGTCCGGCAACGCGTTGATGCCCCAAATCAGGTAGACTCCCGTCAGCATCACGTAGGCCGCGCCGAAGATCGCACCTGCGATCAGCACGGGAACGGGGCCGAGACCAAAGCCCACCGCGAGGATGCTGGCTGTCATCAGGCCAAGAAAAGCCCAGTGAACACGGTCCAGACCCCATCGGCCCACAAGTATGCCGGCAAAGGCCCCCGCAAGTCCGCCCGACCCGATGCAAGTCCAGAGGAGACCGGTTCCGGTTGGTCCCCAATCCAGTTGTCTTGAGACGAGCTGGCCGCCGAAGGACCAGATCTTCTTGGCGGCACGCTGATATCGCATGTGCCGCTTCATCTCAGGACGCGGGCAGGTCGTCGCGTAGAAGAAACTCAGAACCGTCAGCCGGTTGTTGAAGGTCGGTGCGCCGATGCCCTTCTCCTTCATGTCCAGCTGGAATGCGCGCAATTCCTCGGGCGTCGCGCTATCCGGAGAATGCCCCAGAAACCCTGAAAAATCGCGCATCGCCCGCAAATACATCGTCTGCGTTTTCGGCTGAAGCCCCTTGATCCGCATATCTTCAAGGAAACGGCGGCGTAGTGGTGGGATATGTTGCTCTGACATAGAAACCTCCTGTCGTCAGATTGAGAAGGCCCCAATCGTCGGACAGATGTGCCAATCCACCAAATCCACAGCTCAAATCAGAGCACATCACCCGAAATATGCGCCACTACCGCGATAGCGGTTTCGTCCTTGTCCCGCTCTGCGGAACTTGGCACGGGGTGCGCTGAAGGTCGGGATCGATGGAGGTTACCGCATCGAGGAAACCGGCGGCCTCGTGCGCCTGTCGAAAGCGACGCTTGTGGGCTCGGAGCTGCTCAGCGCCGCAAAGGGCGAGGCCAGTCCTGTGTTGGCGGAGTATCTCGCGGGGCGAAATTAGGTCCTGCGCCCGACGGTTCATCGACCTGCCCGGCGACAGCAGATCCTGCGACTTATCTTGACAAGGCAATGCAAATGCATTACCTAGCGCAGGCAGCAAACATCCCCATTCTTTCAGGAGACTGCCATGACAGCGCTCGCACAAGATGTCTCGAAACTCACGGATCGGTATCAGACGACCGTGCCGGCGGGTGTGCGCAAGCAGCTCAAGCTGGGCAAGGGCGACCAGATTCGCTACTGTACCGAGCCGAGTGGCAGGGTCTATATCGAGCCCGTGCGCAGCGACGAGGAAGATCCCGTGCTCGGAGCATTTCTCGATTTTGTTGAGGCCGATATCAAGGCGCATCCGGGCCGCATTCGGGCGTTCGATGGGGCTTTGCATGACCGTCTTGCAGCACTGGTCGGAGACGTTGACGTCGATCTCGATGCGCCGCTATCGCTCGAGGATGAATGAGCGGCGATAGCCTGCCCGCCCAAGCGCCACTTGTCGTAAACGGATGGTCGATTTATGCGCATCCGCTTTTTCTGGACCAGCTCGACGGGCTGACCCTGGAGGTCGAGGCGCGTAAGGCACGCGATCCCAAAACCTGGCGCAAGAAAAATTGCACGAAACGGCTGGCCGCCATCTTGAAGCTGATGACCGAGGCCATACCGGCGGAGCCGGGTGCCGCAGCCTTCCGGCAAGGCGGCACACTCGGCGATCATCGCAAGCACTGGTTCCGGGCGAAATTCTTCCAGCAGTATCGGCTGTTCTATCGGTTCAACAGCGATGCGAAGGTCATCGTGGTGGCCTGGGTGAACGACGACAAGACCCTGCGCGCCTATGGCAGCAAGACGGATGCCTATGCGACGTTCAAAGGGATGTTGGAAGATGGCAATCCACCCGACAATTTTGACGCACTCCTGAAAGAAGCTGCGGCGGCGCATAAGCGGTTCGAGAAATCCCTTGAAGCGGTGCCTGATCGGTAAGTGGGGTCGAATGCCGGAGGGGGCAGAATCCCCCGCCAAGGCTGCCAGCAAGGGGGTCGTTCTGCGTTTCAATCTCCCGTTACCCTTGGGCCGAGTGAAATAGGCGACATTGGTGTGTCATATGGCTGGTACGATGAAATTCTCAGAAGTCCCTCCCTATCCGTACACCTGTTGAATTCCACGAGGAATTGACCAATGGGTCACTCCGAGACGGCAGTCAACACCAGTGATGGGCGCTGGCGCAGGCCTCCATCGCCACAATGCAAGGCGGTTGCTCACTCAGGAACTTAAGCAGCTGCGCACGCGATAACTTACGCCGGAATAAAACAGAACCGTCTGCCTCAGCGCCATGCGCCTGAAATACGTTCTTGGCCAAATCCAGGCCGATGATGTTAACCTCGCTCATGGACGCTCTCCTCGTAGAAGTGTTTCAACACCCACGACTTTGGCACATTCGATGCCGCCGGGGGGGGGTGTCCACCCCATCGGATACGTTCATGATGGGCATCTCGACCAGCGTGTTGAGCTGCTGAGCAAGCCTTACCGGCGTTCCGAACTGTCATAGAAGCTACGTAAAGTTCTCGACGCTTGAGCCATCGGGTAGCGCCAGCCAATAGCTTGTCCATCAGATATCGCCCGACACCTTTCTTGAAATTGCCACTATTCTGTGGAAACAATGTTATTGTTGAATATATCAAACCAGGTTGCCGCAGTGCAGCGGCAAAAATTTAATGGGTGTTGAGCTAAACTTTACTGCATAGGGTCAGAAATTTGGTCGAACAAGACATATCAGCGTTTCGCGGGCATACTGCACTGATTGCTGACGACGACGAGTTTTTTCGGATTGCTCTCGCAAGCATCCTGACCAAGCGCTTTGGATTTCACAAAGTGATTGAGACGTCGACTTTCGACACAGCGATTGACCGGCTCAGGCCGACTGATAACGTCAAACTTGCCCTCTTCGACCTCAACATGCCGGGCATGAATAACTGGGCAAATCTCAGATCCATCCGCGATTTCTTTCCGTCGGTACGCGTGAGTGTCGTATCAGGCTCCCAGGATCGGGAGGATATTCTAATGGCACTAAATATAGGACTGCATGGATTTATCCACAAAGGTCTAGGCGTGGCAGAGCTTGGCCGCGCGATAGGTCTGATCCTCGAAGGTAATGTCTACGTGCCAGCTTTTTTGCCTGATCTGGCGATCTGCCCACGGGAAAAGCCGCTTATTGAAACGACAGAGGCCGCCCATCATAGCCCAGCCGTGAACTTGCTGACGCCTCGTCAAAACGAGGTGTTGAAACTGCTGATTCTTGGAAAATCAAACAAGGGGATGGCCCGTGACCTGAAGCTGAGCGAAGGCACGGTCAAATTTCATCTCGCAGCAATATTTCGTTTTTTGGGTGTCTCCAATCGTGTGGAAGCCGCGACATCAGGTGCAGCGCTATTGCGGTCAGCGACAGGATAAACTCATTCGGGTTCATGTGAGATCGTGGCCAACACTTATGTGGACATATTTCGGACCTAAGAATCTGGCGTCAGCATAAGGGAGCTTACTTGCGGCAGGGCATCATTGGGTGTGCTGCCGCAATTTGCTGAATTGCACTCCTTTGACTGGACCTCTGTTCCCCGGCGCACCGTCACCATGCCCGGTTTCTGCGCTCCCACGCGTATCATTACATCCAGAATAACCGCGCCCTCTTCATTAAGAGCGATAAGATTGGTCGTGCCAACGGTGCGTCCCGTCAGGATCAGTGTGTTCGGATCGGCAAGGCTAGCATCCGCAATTCCAGAATTCCCAACCGCAATTGCGCTGATGTTCCCCTCAATCCGCAGCACACTCGCAAAGTCGACCATCACGGCCAGAAGGAGAATGCCCGGCTGCGTGCTTTCCTGATAACTCAAACTGCCTTCCGCAAATGTGATTGGTATAGTCTCTGCGATCGCGGCACCGGGATTGCAGATGATGATTGCACACAGGATCTTGCCGGTCAGCGGAATAGAAAAAGTCATAGTCTCGATCCCTTTGATAGTGATAGCACCACAGCGTGAAGCTCAGACCGATAGGTCATGTTTCATGTCAGTGGAACGCGTCGATTGATGCTGAGCGTGAAATTTCCATTGTTCAGATTGGGTATAAGCAAGGTGACGGGGTAGCTGACAAAAAGGCTGCGGAATGGCGTACCATCAATCGTCACTGTGCCGAAACTTACAGCCAGGTCGTTTGAAGCTCCGAAAGTGATCGCGTCACGGATCAGCGTTTCGAGCTCGCTTTCGGCCACCACAGGGTTTGTCAAGATTTTTCGGGCTGCAATGTCGACCGCATATGACATCTCGTTGCGCATATAAAGCCCGCGACCAAACTCGATAATGCCGAGGAAAATGGTGATCGCCATCAAGGCCACCAGTGAAAACTCGATGGCGGTTGCACCAGTCTCAGATTGCTTCAGGCGTTTGCAAATTTGTATCATCTGACCTGGACCTGAAGCGATTTCGTTTGTGAAAACTGAGGCAGGATCAGGCCAGAGTAGGTTTTACTGCCCGACAAAGCATAGAATATCTGGGTCGGCTGATCGCCCGGACAGGTGGTCGCGCAGGCGACTTCCACAGCGGGGGCGGCTGCACATGAACAAATCATACGCACGCGCAAGGCCAATGAAGTTTCATCACCATTTGCATCAGGCCCGGCCACCGGCATCACGCCTGTAGCCGTTTTGCGCAAGACGCCGTCGACCGCCTCCGTGCCCGTATGTTTTATTGCCTCTTGGGCGCCGGCGCGCAGGATATGTCCGATGGTCATGCGTTCCGAAATGGCAAAGCCAAGATCGACCATTGCAAGGAGAGAAAAAACCAGCATTGGCGCGAACAAAGCGAATTCCACCGCTGATACGCCGGCTTCGTCATGGATGATGCCCCGGTTCCTCTTGCGCGAGGGCCGATTGTTTCTGGGGGCGTCCTCTTGATGTCGAACCTGCTCGGTCATTTTCAGTCGGTTCCATTGGCAGGTTGCGGTGCAGCAGATTGGCCGCAGCAATTTGCACTTCTCACTCACTACAGTGCTGCGCTGACGAATACCACTTGGTCACATGGACTAGCCATTCGACCTGCCCATGAGGCTAAGTAGATTTGGCATAGCGGGATGCGTCATGTTGATCTTGACGCAAAGACAGTTCGGCATCGGTCGGTCGAGCACTTAACTTTTCGCGTTATTTTGAGTTTGGCCTTCAACTTGAGAATGGAGTATACACATGAAAAATCTTTTCACCCGCTTCAAAGATGACGACTCTGGCGCGACCGCCATCGAATATGGTCTGATCGCCGGTCTAGTGTCGGTCTTGATCGTCACGGCCCTTGTTCTTCTCGGGCCAAAATTGACCGCCGTGTTCACATCGATCACGACAGCACTTCCCGGGGCGTAACATGCCGCCTGTCGGCGATTTTGGTTTCGCCGACAGGCGCTCTCCCAAACGGACTTGCACTTATGGCATCTACGTTTAGCATATTAGCATTTTTTTTCTTTCCGGTCCTGATGATCAGCGCGAGCATTTGCGACGTCACCACGATGCGGATACCCAACAAACTCGTTCTGGTACTGCTTTTTGGTTATGCCGCCTGTGCGCCCTTGAGCGGACTTTCGTTGTTCGAAATCGCGACGAGCATGCTGGCCGCTGTTACCGTCTTCTGCCTCGCCTTCGGCGCTTTCGCCTGCGGCTGGATGGGCGGCGGGGACGTCAAGCTGATGGCCGCGACGGCATTGTGGTTGGGTCTGCCGCAACTGCCGGCCTTCCTGTTCTGGACGTCATTGTTCGGGGCGCTGCTGACGTTGACTTTGCTGCTTTATCGCGCTGTGCCACTGCCTGAGAGCCTGAAAGGGTATGGGGATTGGGTGTCACATCTTCACCAGCGTACGACCCGCGTGCCTTATGGCGCGGCTATCGGGCCAGCAGCTTTGCTGGTCTTCGCATCGACCCCATGGATGACAGCGCTCAGAGCCCTGTGATTGCAAGCAACGGCGTCGCGCATCCTGACGTGACTATTCTCGCTATCCGGTACATCTGGAGGAAGCCAATATGATCCGCGCCACGATCTTTCTTATCGCTCTTGCGTCTGGGGGTGGCGCTGCGTGGATGTCTGCCAGTGGATCTGGCGCGGCACCTGCGGCGACGATTTATCCCGATGGCACGACAACGATGCTGACAACTGAAGTTCTTGTCGCCGCGCATGATCTGCCGCCTGGGTCGCCTGTTGACGCGGAAACGATGCGTTGGCAGGCTTGGCCCAAAGTCGGGCTGAGCGTAGCTTACATCACGCGCGACCTGCGACCTGACGCGATCCAGGATTTCAACGGCCTGGTGGTGCGCAGCGGGCTGATCGCCGGTGAACCGATTTCTGACGCCAAATTCACTGCCGGTGATACTGGTGCGCTTTCCGTCATGCTTTCGTCGGGAAGACGCGCTGTTGCGGTGCGGATCAGCGCCGAAAATAGCGCTGGAGGGTTCGTTCTTCCAAATGATCGGGTTGATGTCTTGCTTACGACAAGTCGACCGACAAGCTCTGGGCAAAATATCGTCAACAGCAGCCTGATCCTCAAGAATGTCAAAGTGCTTGCGGTTGATCAGACGGTTGATGGCAACAGCGACGCCGTCGTCGGGAAGACGGCCACGCTGGAACTGACCCCGGCTGAGGTCGAAATTATTACAGCGGCGGAAGTCTCTGGATCGATTTCGCTCGCTTTACGCGCAATGGCCGACAACGGCGACGATTCTGCCTTAGTCACGACCGAAAAGCGAACACTGCGGATCTATCGTGACGGCGCAGTGGAAGTGATCGACGTCAACTGACGACGGAGAGTTTCAGCCAAGTATCGCAGATTGGACGAATAATGAAAAACGCCCCTTTACTGCTGACGCCGGATGCGATGGTGGTTCAGCCGAGCGTCAGACCGCTTGGTCGCACTCCACATATCAAAATTCATGCGTTTTGTGAGACTGACACCTTTGCTGCCGCAATGCATAAGGTCGCACGCGACAGACGCTTTCAGCGTGCTGTCACCGACGTCACCCAAGGCGGTATCGGCGCGGCGATCGGGTTTTGCAGCACCAATCCTACCCCGGATGTTCTGGTGCTTGAAAGCAATGCGGCCAAACATGACCTGCTCGCCTCGCTGGCCGATCTTGCCCCTGTCTGTGACGAGAGAACCAAGGTCATTATAATCGGCGCATCCAATGATATTTCCCTTTACCGCGAGCTAATGGACGGCGGCGTCGCCGAATATCTATTGGCACCCGTTGACCCATTGGCGATCATCGGCACGGTTTTAAGGTTGTTCCCGGAAAAAAATGCTGTCCGCATCGGCAAAATTTGTGCAGTGGTTGGGGCCAAAGGTGGCGTCGGTTCTTCGGTGCTGGCGCAAAACCTCGCGTGGATGATGGCACAGAATGAATCTGCCACAATCCTTGCGGATATGGATCTTCAGTTTGGAACGGCCGCCCTGAACTACAATATCGATTGTCCAATCGGTTTTGCTGACCAACTCCCAGAAGCTGATCGGCTTGATGGTGCCTTGTTGGAAAGGCTCTTGTTCAAATACGGGTCCCATCTGAGCATCTTGCCCTGTGCGACGGCGGCACATATCGCGACTGATCTTGACGCGGATATTTTGGACAAGATAATTGAGATCGCCCGGACCATGTTTCCGCATGTGCTGTTGGATCTTCCCAATGCCTGGTCACCTCTGGTGCGCTCTGTCCTCGAAACGGCAGATGACATCATCGTCATCGCAGAGCCTGATCTGGCCAGCCTGCGCAATGCACGTTGCCTACTAGATTTTGTCAAAGCCGCACGCCCGAATGATCTGCAGCCGCGGCTTGTCCTGAACAAAGTTGGGATGCCGAAGCGAAAAGAGATCGCGCCTGATAAATTTGTCGCTGCCTTGAAGGCTGAACTTTCGGCTCAGGTGGCGTTTGACCCAGCCACATTCAGCGCCGCAGCGAGCAATGGACAGATGATTGCAGAAGTTTCCAAGCGTGCCGCCGCTACCCAAGTATTAGAGCATCTGGCGCGCCAGGTCATGGGCCTACCGTCACCACGGAAAGGGACGGCCGTTGGCAATATCTGGCGGCGTGCATCGGGTAAAGCATGAGACTGGTGAACCACCATGCCAATTCAGCCAGTCCATCAGGCTAGCTGCTTCTCATGCGAGTCTCGTGGAATAATGCATCTAGAGACGGGTCCTCCTGAGTCAGAATGACCCGTCCGTTGCAGCCCTTTAAAGGAAGCACGAAATGTTTGGAAAAAGAAGTGAATTCAAACCGACGGTCGTAGAGCCAGTTTCGGTGACTCCCGAACTGAAGGTTGTGGCAGAAAGCCGTGACCCGGTACCGCCGCCGAAACAAGACAAACGTGCTGCGGAGCCACAAAAAGCCAAAGCTTATTATGATCTGAAAAAGGAATTGTTCGCGGCCCTTTTGGAGTCGATTGATGTTGCGCAGCTTTCGACGCTGGAGCCTGCGCAGGCTCGCATTGAAATCGGTAGTATCGCAAACGACATTCTTGCCGTCAAAAAGGCAGTCATATCAAACGCTGTGCAAGACGAGCTTATCGACGATATTTGCAACGATGTCCTTGGATATGGCCCGCTCGAGCCATTGTTGGCGCGCGACGATATCGCCGATATCATGGTCAACGGTGACAATTATATCTTCATCGAAGTCGCTGGGAAGGTCATACAGACCGATATCAGGTTTCGTGACAACACGCAGCTTTTGAATGTCTGTCAAAGGATTGTCAGCCAGGTCGGCCGCCGCGTGGATGAATCCAGTCCCATCTGCGACGCACGGTTACCTGACGGCAGCCGTGTCAATGTCATCGCACCCCCGCTTGCGCTTGAAGGGCCGACTTTGACGATCCGTCGCTTCAAAAAGGATAAGCTGACGCTCGATCAACTCGTCGGGTTCGGTGCGATCACACAAGAAGGTGCGGAAATTCTTAAGATCATCGGGCGCGTGCGCTGCAATGTGATCATTTCAGGTGGCACGGGGTCCGGCAAGACGACACTGCTCAATTGCCTGACGCGCTATGTCGAACCCGATGAGCGAATCATCACCTGCGAAGATTCAGCCGAACTGCAACTGCAGCAGCCGCATGTGGTGCGACTAGAAACCCGACCACCGAATATTGAGGGCGTCGGTGAGATCACCATGCGGCATCTTGTTAAGAACTGCCTACGGATGCGCCCCGAACGTATCATCGTTGGTGAGGTGCGTGGGCCGGAAGCATTTGACTTGTTGCAGGCGATGAACACCGGCCATGATGGATCTATGGGAACGCTCCACGCCAACAGTCCCCGCGAGGCTTTGTCGCGCATTGAATCGATGATCACGATGGGGGGCTATTCGCTTCCTATGAAAACAATCCGCGAGATGGCCGTTAGCTCGATCGACATCATCGTGCAGGCGGCGCGGCTGCGCGACGGGTCACGGCGGATCACGCATATTACTGAGGTGATCGGGATGGAGGGCGATGTGCCCATAACCCAGGATCTCTACATCTACGATATGACGGGTGAAGATGCGCGCGGCAATATTATCGGTCGGCATCGCTCAACCGGGATCGTGCGCCCCGCGTTTTGGGAAAAAGCACGGTATTACGGAGAAGAAAAACGATTGGCTGCCGCACTAGATGCCGCCGAATTGTCCGATTAATGCTGGATCAAACCAACAGGTTAGATATTTCCAATGTCACAGAATCTGAACCTTATGTTGACCTTTCTACTCGCAAGTATCTGTGTTGGCGGTGTCCTTTTTGCCCTTCTGCAGCCACAGCTCGCCAATCTTGCAAATACAAAGCGTCGTATGCGCCTTGTGATGGGCGATGGCGGCTTGCCGACAGCCACCAACGGCGCAGTCAGCGGGATGCGGCGTCAAAGATCTGTGGAAGAAACATTGCGGGCAATCGAGGAAAAACAAAAAGCGCAGGCCAGAAGTCGGTCTCGCAAAAGTCTTCAAAGCCAATTGAGAGAGGCTGATCTGTCATGTTCGGACGCTGTCTATTACGGCGTCTGCGTCGGGACCGCGGCGATAATATTCGTGGCGCTATGGCTTGGTTCTGGCATGCAGATGATTATGGCGATTGTCTTTGCACTTCTCGGCGCAGGCCTTTTGCCACAAGCTTATCTGCGATTCCGGCGCAACCGTAAATTAAAAGCCTTTGCGGTGCAATTTCCTGACTCGATTGATGTCATTGTCAGGGGCGTTAAATCGGGTATGCCGTTGGGTGACTGTATCAGGGTCGTTGCCTTTGAGGGTCAAGAACCTGTGCGCAGTGAATTTAGGTCCGTCGTGGACGATCAAACACTTGGTGTGCCTGTTCAAGAGGCGGTGCAGCGCATGGCAGAACGTGTTGCTTTGCCGGAAACGAACTTTCTTTCAATCGTCGTTACTATTCAGAGCCGCTCCGGTGGCAATTTGACAGAAGCGCTTGGTAATCTTTCCACAGTGTTGCGTGAACGCAAGAAAATGCAAGGTAAGATCAAGGCGATGAGCTCAGAAGCAAAAGCTTCCGCTGGGATTATTGGCTCGCTTCCACCAATTGTCGCTTCTTTGCTATTTCTGACAAGCCCTGAATATATTTTACTGCTGTTTAATACAACAATTGGAAATACCGTGTTGGCAATATGCGGTATTTGGATGATGGCTGGTGTGTTGATCATGCGGAAGATGATCAACTTCGATTTTTAGGAGGCATATGATGTTTCTGAATGTTCTTTTGGGCTACAATGACATGGTGATCGTCGTCATGACCTCATTGGCTATATTCTCTACAGTCATCGCCTTGGGTTGGCCATATCTGAAAAGTGACATTCTTAAATTAAGAATGCAGCAGATTGTCGATATATCGGAGAAAGACAGGCTCCGTAAGAAAGCGAAAAACAACGCTGGAGAACGACGATTGTTGCTTCTGAGCGAACCTAGCCAAATTCTTGCTGTTATCGTGGAACGGTTTAATCTGGCGCGACAACTCGAAGATGGCGCGACTGTTCAATTGCTTCGATCAGCGGGTTTTCGCGGCCGCGCACCAATTATCACTTTTCTTGCGATGCGTTTGCTGATGCCACTCTCTCTGCTGGGCTTGGCGACGTTTTACCTCCTGGTTGTCATTCAGCCCGATCTACCATTCATAGCTATGCTTCCGATCATTCTTGTCGCAGGTTTGTTTGGATATTACCTGCCGGCAATCTATGTGAAAAATCGCATCTCGAAGCGACAACAATCGATCAGGCGCGCCTGGCCTGATGCGCTTGACCTGCTTTTGATCTGTGTTGAATCCGGCATGAGCAGTGAACATGCATTTCGCAAAGTGGCGGATGAGATTGGCAATCAATCAAAAGAGTTGGCGGAGGAGTTGTCTTTGACGACCGCGGAACTTTCGTTTCTTTCTGATCGTCGTACCGCTTATGATAATCTTGGAAAGCGTACTAATCTCGATAGTGTCAAATCAGTTGTATCTGGCCTTATGCAGTCTGAAAAATATGGTACATCGCTGGGACATGCGCTAAGGGTTCTTGCCCAGGAAAGCCGCACGACTCGTATGAGCGAAGCGGAAATGAAAGCTGCCGCCTTGCCGCCGAAACTTACTGTCCCAATGATCGTTTTTTTCCTTCCGGTTCTTTTTGCTGTGGTTATCACCCCAGCCGCAATTCAAATCATAAATAGCTGATCGGAAAGACTTTAAGATTACCAATAGTTACACACATAGGGAAGCCTTGAGATGCTAGCACATCAAACCCAGCGGGATCGCACATCAGCCATTGATCTTGGTCGGTCGCCTCTTCGTCAGTCAGATTTCGATTATTTACGCCGGTTTGGTCGTGATTGTAGCGGCGGCGTCGCCATCATGGCGGCGCTTTTGATGCCCGTGCTGACGTTGGGGATCGGGCTGGGGGCGGAAACCGGCTATTATTACATGACGCAACGCAATCTGCAGAACGCTGCGGACCTCGCTGCACATGCGGGCGCTGTCAGGCTGCGTGCGGGCGATGATGATGCGGCGATTCACGCCGCAGCACTTCACGTTGCAATCGTCACGGGATTTTCGCCAGGTCAGGGCTCTTTCCAAGTGAATGTGCCGCCGGTTAGTGGTCCCAATACCGGCAATACGGCGAGCGTCGAGGTTATCTTATCAAAAAACCAGAACAGGTTTTTTTCTGGAATTATCGACATTCAACCCGTCCTGATCGGTGCCAGGGCAGTGGCCAGTGTTTTCTCTTCCGGGTCTTCTGCCTGTGTTTTGGCGCTTTCTCGCACTGCTGCCCGTGCGGTCACAATCAGCGGATCGACTGACGTTTCGCTCGAAGGCTGTGATGTCGCATCGAATTCCAATGCGCCAGATGCTTTCTGGATGAGTAATTCTTCGGCAAAGCTGGCCGTGGATTGCATTCAATCCGTCGGTGGCGCTATAAGTGGGCAAAATCTCACGCTTCAGCAATGCGAAGCGCCTAAAGTTAATGCGCCAGTTGTGCGAGATCCTTATGCTGATCTTGCGGAACCAGATAAATCCGTGCCTTGTGAAGCTAATGTCAATGTATCTGTGTTCAACCCAACACACGCCCATCCCAGCGGCATGCCCGCGATGCGCATTTGTGGTGGACTCGATATCAAATCCAAAGTCGTTTTCAATCCTGGCCTTTATATCATTGATGGTGGTGACCTGACAATGAATGCGAATGGGGAGGTGTCCAACGCCGATGTGGGCGTTGAAGCCGATGGTGTCACATTCTTTTTGACAGGAACATCAAAGCTCAAGTTTAACGGCAATGGACGTTTGAATATCGAGGCGCCATCGACTGGTCCTTATGCCGGAATGCTGTTCTTTGGAAGTCGCACTCAGAGCGGGCTGGAACATGAAATTCGTGGGAACTTCGGTTCTACGGCACAGGGTGCATTATATGCCCCCACCTCTGCCATTAGTTTCAGCGGAAATTCGACAGCAACGAATGGATGTACGCAGATTATTGGGCTGACGGTTGAATTCACGGGAAATTCAAGCCTGCGTTCAAGCTGCAGTACGGTAAACGGACGTATTATTGAAACAAACGTGTCGGTTAGGATAGTTGAGTAAGTAAAGAACTCGCATAACTGTAAAAATTAAGTTTCATATCGTCTGAATGATCAAATTTCTTATAGTGTTTCGCGTTGCAATCGCCGCAGCACGCGCTTCTAAGTACGGCTGATCAACGGAAGAATCAGTCATGCACGTATTTTGCAGTACAATACAAGTGTCATGCAACGAGGCGAATCCCATTATCCCGGCGCGAGCAATGAAATAGTGCGCATTTTTAAAAATGTTCTGCCTATCACGACTCTTCGCTATCGGGTCTCGAAAAGCATGATCAAGGTTGTATGATAGATCGAGGAGTGAAGAAATAACATAGGCATCGCCAAGGAGTTCGCGTAAATCTTGAAATATCTCCTCATTGAAATGTGCTTTTTCACCCTGAACACCATCTCGGATGCTGAGCATTTTTTTGGCTGCACATCCTTCAGCCAACAAGGCAAGATTTTCTTCCAGGTTTTCACGATCGGCCATCCAGCACCTCTATGATTTATGTGTCAACATGATAAGATAAATTTTAGATATTTAATAGTAATATTATTTGGTGATGTCGTGCTCCAGATTAGAAACTCTAGACTTAAGAGGATGATGGTAATGGCCGTTAGTTTGATGGATGACTGAAGCAGCGACAATCATGATTGTTGATGATGATGATCTTATCCGCAAATATGCAGCTTTGCTGCTGGAATCGGCTGGATATCAAGTCACTGGTTTCGCTCGGCCGAAGGAGGCTCTGACATCACTGCAGTCAGGAATGCAGCCTGATTTATTTTTCACTGACGTATTGCTTGACGGACATATGAGTGGAGTTCAACTCGCAAAACTTGCACGTTCAATATTCCCAAGTTTGAAGGTTCTATATGCGTCAGGATACGCCCACCCTGAATGCTTTGATGAAGTCCCAGAAGATTTTTACTTTCTTCCAAAACCGTACAGTCGACAAAAAGTTCTTGAAACAGTTTCAAGAATTATAGCCATTTAGACCCCATGATCGCGTTGTGAGCTGACTGGTTTGGTGGTCTCCCCCGCGGCATTCTCTGTTCGAGGGTTGCTCCGGATTGGCCGGCGCCGAGCCTCAAGAATGGGAGAGAGACCATATGCTGGATAGCACATTGATCGGGATGGATGTAAGCCTCCGGGGGCGCTTGCGATTACCCACAAGTAGCTGAATCAATTTGATATTTCAGACAGAAAAAGCTTGATTCGAAAGAATCACTTTTGATTCTATTGAATTTCACGAGGCATTGACCCATTTTTCCAAAACGCCGTGACCCACTGGCATTAAATATTCCGCAGACTTTTCATGGGTTTATCATAGTTTAGAGGGGTCAGCGCCAAATGGAAAAATGGGTCAATCCGAGACGGCAATCAACAGGCTGACGGTGCTGCGGATGGTCTTTGTTGCCACATGGGCATACCGGGCAGTGGTCGTCAGCTTGGAGTGGCCAAGCAACACCTGGATCACCCGCACGTCCGTGTTGGCTTCCAGCAGGTGTGTGGCGAAGCTGTGCCGCAATGTGT
>JAFPBO010000045.1 GCA_017390475.1 Loktanella sp. | reverse complement strand
GCGGTGTGTCTCGCCGCCTTGCGGGGTGATGGCCAGCCGGGTGATCTGGCCAAGGTGCAGGGCGGCAGCGATGGTGGCATGACCAGCCTCGTGCAGGGCCACGCGCCAGAGGATGCGGGGGTCGGTGTCTGTGCTCAGCGACAGGTGCGCGCGGAGGCTGGCGGCAGTGATTTTTGTGCCGGTATGGCGTGCATCAGAACGCGCGGCGCGGATCGCCGCGTCGATCGCGGCAGGGCTGTGCCCCACGGCGGCGCGTGACAGATCGCCCAGATCAGCCTCCGGGATCTCGCCCTGCAGCAAGCGGCGCATCAGGCCCAGGATCTGGCCTGCATCCGGCATCGGCACCGCGACCTTGATGTCGAACCGGCCCGCGCGCAGCACGGCGGGGTCGATCTTGTCGATGTGGTTGCAGGCACCCACGACAATCAGGCCTTCTTCCAGCGTGATCGCGTTCATCTCGCCCAGAAAGCCGTTGATGACCTGTGTGCGGTAGCTGCTGCCGTGCCGGTCATCACTCTCGCGCGAGCCGACGGCATCGATCTCGTCGATGAACAGGATGGCAGGCGCTTGCCGCCGCGCCTCGGCGAAGGTCTTGCGCATCTCGCGCAGCATGTCGCCGAGGTGACCCGCCGCCTGCCATTCGGCAAAACTGCCGGTGACGCAGGCGAGGCCTGCGCTGTTGCCCATCGCGCGGGCGAGGAAAGTCTTGCCGGTGCCGGGCGGGCCATAGAACAAGATCGAGCGTGACAGGTCCGACCAGGCGACCCTGCCATCCTTCCAGAGCAGCAGGTCACTGATGAGGCGACGGGCGGCGAGAAGGGCTGGGCTGTCACCGGTCATCTCTTCCAGGCGCGGCACATCTGTCTTGTCGCTTTGCGTCATCGCCGCCAGTCGGGCGAAAACCTCGGCGATGCTGGGCGCGCGCATGGCGGTGCAGGCCTCGGCGGTGCTCAGGCCAGCCAGCAAAGCATCAGACGGCAGCGCCTGCCGGAATGCGGCTTCATCGGTGATGGCATCGCCAAGTTCGCCCGCGCGCAGATGCGCCAGGAGGATATCGGCAGAGAGCGATGGCAGGCGGAAGGTCGGCAGGCCCGCGTGCCGCAGATAGGCGGGGATTGTGAGACCTGCGGGCATGATCAGCAGCGTGGGGGAATAGCCATCCATCGCAGTGGCAACCGACGCCCAGAACCTTTCTGCCTGCGACTTGCTGACAGTCCCGTCGCTCATGGATGGAGAAAGCTGGACCCAGGCGTAATGGTGAAAGCAGTTCTTCAGCACCTCGCTGACCAGATCGACATCCTTCGCGTCGATGTCCATCAGAATGGTCAAAGCGCGGGGGTCCCTGGATGCCGCAAGGGCTTCCTTGGTCTGGAAAGCTACCGCCAGCCGGATCGCGGTCAGAAGCTGGCGCGGCGGGATCGGTGTAACGGGCTTGGAGACATGGGCCTCCGTCCCGGCCTGATCAGCTTGGAAGCGGTCGAAGACGCCGCGCAAGGTCTCGTCTTCCTCTGCATCCTCATCGAAGGCACCCCGGTCGATCGCACTGCTGATCTTTTGGGTCTGATGGCCATGATGGAGGCGCAGGCGGGTGATCAGATCGGCGGCGAGCGGCAGCCACACGGGTGAGGGCAATGCGTTCGTCGGATCGGCGGGGTAAATGTCGGTGTTTGGCTGGGTCATGACACAGCTCCTTGGGATGAGAATTCTTTGAATGGCGTAGGCGGGCGATGCCCCTGCGCCGCAGCGGGGGGGCGGTCCGTGGGGTAAGACCATGTGCGGTGCAGGATCAGGCGGCGGTCAGTTCCGCCTCCAGATGATCCAGCATGCCCAGCACGACGGGAGTCAGCGCACCATCGTAGATCTCGGTCTTGATGCGGATCTGGTCCTGCCATGCCGAGGGGTCGAGCTTGGCATCCGAATGGTCCGACATGATGCGGGCATGCATCGCCTTCTCGGCGCAGAGCGCCATATGCCCCGTCTCCATCGGCACGACCTTCAGGATCGCGCAGGGCATCGCTGCATCGCGCTTGAGCTGGTAATGCAACCGGCTCTCGGGATCGCGAGAGAAGCCGAGCTTGACCACTTCGCGCCCCGAGGCCAGCGTGAAGGACATCGCGTAGATGAAGCTGGCGGCAGCGGGCCAATCCTCACCACAGCCGCCACACCCAAACCGTCCCGACTGCATATTGGCGCGCGCGATCCGCTGTTCGTGGTCGCAGGCATGGTGGCGATAAATGCGGTAGTTCGCGTCACCCTGCGGATCGGCGGACATGAGGGTCCAGCCACGGGCTGCGGCCTCGGCAGCTTCCGTCTCAGCATGACAGGTCTCACAGCGAAACCCGGTTGCGCCTGCAGCAATGCGCCTGATCATCTCGAACTGGCGGCGGACGATGTGGCCGCAGGCAGAATGGTAGAACCCGTAATGCCGGTTGTTCGGATCGCGGTGCAGGAAGGTGAGCCCGGCTGCATCTGCATCGGCCTTCCATGCCGCCTCGATGCAATGAGCACACAGAGGCTGGGCCGACATCAGCGTGAAGATCCGCACTTTCTGCACCGCGCCGCAGATATTACAGCCCAAGGCCAGATGCAGCCGGTCATTGATACGGGCGACGATATCGAAGCCCTTGGCCCGCGCAGCCGCAAGCCACTTGGGCAGGATGGCACCCGGAAAAATGGGGTGCGGGATAGAATTGATGGTCAGCGTATTGGGGGAAATGGAAAGCGAGGTGTTGGCATTGGTCATCTTATTCATGGGACATATCCTTCGGTTGGGAAGAGAGAATGGAAATTGAGGACGCACTGACCCACCCCGGTGGCAAAACCGGGTAAAAGCGGATCAGGTGGTCTGGGAAGTGGGGTGAGGTGGCGGCAGCTGTTGCCGAGACGCAGGCCGCTAGAAGGCGAATACCTGTTCATCGACCGGCGCGTCGGCATCAGCCGCGTCATCACCCGTGATGACGCATTCAGGGCTGAAATCGAACAGCGGTAGCTGGATCAAGGCATCAACGAGATGCCGCGCCTGGATCAGCAACCCGTTGCAATGCTGGGCCACTTCGCTGAAGGCCGCCACCTGATACCGCTGGAAGAATACCAGATGCATATGGTGGTGCGCCTGACGGGCCCACACCGGATCATCATCGTTCAGCATTGCATCGATCAGCAGTGCCATCCGGCACAAAGGGTCATCCTCGGGCCGCTGGATCGGCAACTGATGCAACTGCATCAGGCTCCGGTCCAAGGCCGCGTTCGCACGTGCCACATCGCGAAACCACGCGGCATAGGCCGGGTCGTAGCTGGCGCTGATGTCCCCCATGTCACGCTCTGCGGCGATGAAATGCGAAAGGTTCGGCAACATGGTGGCAAAGGCTGACGAGAATACGGTGTCAAATGCGGGGGTGATAGGCGGCACCTGCGCATCATCACGGGTCAAGGGATATGCAGAAGCGTTCATGCTGCACCCCCTGCCCGCGCGGACAGACCCGCCGCATGGCTCTGCAGAGCGAGACGGCCAAAGGCTGACAGGAAACCGACCTCCACGCCCGACCGCATCCGCGGCAACCGCATCATGTCGAACACCGCCCAGGACAATATCTCCGGTGCATTGGCCGCGACCATGTAATCAAGGGCGGCCTCCGCATATCCGGCACCTACCGTGCAATCGGCGATGAAATCACCGGATGGGTAGACAGTCCAGAAGCTGCGGGGTGCCGCACCCGCGGTGCGTTCAAACGCAGAGGCGTCGCGGACGAAGGGCAGCTTCAAGACAGGGTGGATGTGGTGATCTTCGGGGTCATTGTCGCTCAGATGCATACGGTCAGCCGAAAAGTCACCGGACAAAACAGCGTGCGGCAGCACAAGTGCTGCCCCCGAAAACGAAAGCCCCGCAAGCATGTCGCGGCGCGTAAGCTCTTTATGCCCATTAGGCATGGTGATAGATGAGGCAATAGCCATGATGCGATCTCCTCTAAAGACGTCGCGTTGTGGTTAGGACTGGTTGGAAGGTGAGATTTCCCTCCAGTCCGCTTGCATTTTACTGCAATGTAGTTAAACGTAATCTAAACGGATACGTCGGTCAACTCCAAAAGGATACATTTAACTACAAATGGAACAGAAAAGTCTTCCAATATCGTTCCGTCTTGCGATGGAAAAGAAGCAAGCGCTTGAAATAGCGGCTAAAGAGGACTCGCGGTCAGTCTCGTCGATGCTCGACAAAATAGTATCGGACTGGTTGAAAGAGCGTGGGTATTTGACGCAATGATGTGGTGATCGGTGTAAACGGGCACCGAACTTCGACCTCTTTCGGCGTTGAAGCCTGACCTCCATCAGTCATGCAGATTTGCAAGGCAGAACACGATGATCGCGCGCTGTCGACCGGGTTACTGTTGTTCGCAAATGGTAGGGTCAAAAACGTCGCTGAAACACAAATGATAGCGCTGGACGCTATCGCGGTGGTTTTGTCGGATCTCAATAAGGGTAAATCCTAACAACTGCGGGTGCGGCCAGTTTGGTGGCCAGGCTCACCTGTTCAGGCTTTGAAGATGCCGCATAGCATTTCACTGGCGCGCCCCTTTGTTCTTGCTATGTTCTCTTTATGCCATACCGCTCACACATCCATGGTCTAAAGTTTCAAATCCGTCTGTCGCACTTGGAGGCGATGGACGTTTTGCGGATTCGATGTCCGAAATGCGGTCACCTATTCTCTGTCGCGCCGCATGAACTTCTCGCTCGTTTTCCAGCGTTCCTGCGCATCATCGATCTGGAAAAAAATATGCGCTGCAAAAAATGCCCGCATCGCGGCTCGATGGGCTGGCACATAGAGCGGGCATACCCGCCTATGCAATAGCCGCATCGTTGGCGCCGCAGACACAGAGAGAGGCCCTTATCAGACATTCGATCATCTGCGATGCTTCACCATGAAGAGCAGCTGATGGGTGACTTATGTGCAATCTCTATAACCACACCACTGCCGTCGAGGCGATGCGCCAGATATTCAAAGACTTGAACAACAAGGCAGGCAATGTCGAGACAGGCGATATCTACCCTGACCGCATCGCGCCGATTGTCACGCGCACTGAGCAGGCGCACGTGCTGAGACATGCGAGATGGGGTATGCCATCCCCACCACAATTTCACAGCAAAAGCGGAATCGACCGGGGCATAACAAACGTGCGCAACACCGCGTCGTCCCATTGGCGGCGCTGGCTTGGGCCGCAGAACCGCTGCCTCGTTTCCTTCGATCGGTTCGCTGAGCCCCGCGCCGGCAAAGGTGCAGGTAACGCGTGGTTCAAAGTCACAACTGGCCAGCCCGCATTCTTTGCAGGGATATGGGTGCCCGAATGGCGCAGTATGCGGAAGCTGAAAGACGGAGAAACCACAGATGACTTATTTGCCTTTCTCACCTGCGACCCCAATGGCGTTGTCGCGCCGATACACCCCAAAGCGATGCCGGTAATCCTAACTGATGAAGCTGATCTAGATACCTGGCTGTCCCTTGAATGGCCCGAGGCCAAGAGGCTGCAAAGGCCATATCCGGACCAGCTGATAGCTTTGAATAATGATGTCTAAGCCGGTTGGCGCACGAGAGTAGAACCGGAACGTTGGCTTTACGAACTGCTGCCATAATCAGTCAATTCGACGCCAAGGCAACGTTAGAATGAGGATGATTACCCACACCCACAAAGGTAAATACTGTCGCCTGCTGATCCCGAAAATAGACAGAGAAAAGCGACCGTAGCAAACGACTGCGAAACGAGGGGCATTTCATTGGTCAAGATGGATCAGGAGTAAACCATCGTCGCGACCGGCCCATTGCCGACATTCGTGCCAGGCGCAGCGGATGACCGGTCCTAGTCCATTGCGATCGCTCACGCAGTGTGCAAAATCACACGAGCGCAGGGGGTAGAAGTGTCTCATGAAGAAGATCGACTTTGATATTTACTTCGACAACGCTTTTGCAACGTTGAATCAGACGAAGTTCGAAGACTGGTTTGCTCGTATGGCTTCTAGGGTCTACGCGACCGACTTTGAGTTGATCAAAGCCGGGGGACGAAACGGCGACAAGAAAAGCGATGGCAGGAGAATATCAACCGAAACGATTTTCCAGTGCTACGCACCAGAATCCCCGAAGACATTCACCGAAAAAGCAAAGGCCAAAATCGCCGATAGCTTTCCAGAAGTTCTAGATTACTGGCCAAATCTGAATGAATGGGTCTTGGTTCACAACAATGTTGAAGGACTGCCGACGTCAGCCAGCGACAAACTGGAGGAACTCAGGAAGGAATACCCTGCGCTAAAAATTTCAACTGCATGCCGCAGCTTCTTGAAAGACGAGCTGCACGACAGATTGTCCATGCAGCAGATGATTGATGTATATCCATCAGCAAGCCTTAACTTCAGTGAAATTCAGATGGCTCATATACGACCACTTCTTAGGAAAATTGTGGAAGCCCGTAGCGTTGACCCTGATCCAACGAATTTTGGTGACATACCAGACGAGTCAAAGCTTGACTTCAATAGGCTGAGCCCAGATTCAAAGTATGATGTTCGACGCGCGCGACCTCACATTGATGTAGTGGATAGATACATTGCGAGGATGCCAAACCCTCAGAACGCCTCGATTGTTCAAGCCGAAATGCGTGCTAAATACATCGAACTTAAAGAGTTTGGATACGACCCCGATGAAATATTGGGCAAGCTACTTATTTTCTGTGGTGGCGGTGAGACTGCCACAGCAACAGCCGCTGCATATGTGATCGTGGCATACTACTTGGACGCCTGTGATATTTTCGAAAATGTGCCGCAGGTTGCTCCATGTTGATGCCCACCAAACACATTAAAACGGAGAATGCTCTCATAGGCGTAGGAGCAGAGGTTCTTGCGTTACTGGATCGAGACAAGACCGTTTCACGCCTGTTTAGCGACCTTCAAGAAGACAGGCGAGAGAACGAACTGTCAACAGTTCACTTTGACTGGTTTCTGTTGGCTATGGATTTCTTGTTTTCTATTGGGGCGATCAGATTCGAGACTGGCTTGATAAAGAAGATGAATCAATGATTGTAGAGATCACCAGCACACTCGCCACTTTCAAGCCGCTCCGCTTCAAGAGCGGTCTTAACATACTTGTAGCTGAGCGCCATGAGACATCTGGTGCGAAAGAAACTCGAAACGGAACTGGCAAGACAAGCTTTATCGAGCTAGTCCATTACCTTTTGGCTGAAAAAAGAAATTCAGACGATGACTTCCACAAACCTGAAATAATTGGTGCTGAGTTCTGTGGTAAGTTTTCTGATGGCGGGTCCGAATTTGTGATTTGCAAGAAGAGCAATCCAAAATCCGACGATCTCACAAAAAATGGAACTGCTATTACGCCAAAGAACCTTCGCAAGGAGTTGGCGTTGAGGTGGTTCTCACTCTCAGAGGAAGACAACGCTCAAACCTACGGACCCAAATTCGGGGCGCTGTTTTCATATTTTGTGCGCAAAGAGCGCAACGGTGGCTTTGCTAGCCCAAAAATGAACAGTTCATCGCAACAGGACTGGGATAGCCAGGTCAGTCTTTCATATCTCTTAGGATTTGACTGGCGGCTGCCTCAGAAACTGCAGATTAAGAAAGATCAGAAGAAAGACGCCGATACATTGGCGAAAATGATTAAGAATGGCTACCTGACTGATGGCGCTTTGGACGTTAATAAAATGCAAGCGCGATTGGACTTGCTTGATACTGAAATTGAAACGAAGCGCCAAGAAGTTACATCCGCGTCAGTGGTTGACGGTTATCGCCAGCACGAGGTCACAGCGAATGAACTCACAGGCCGCATTCGTGACTTGAACGAGGCCAATCTTGAAGATTTGGACCTTGTGGAGAGTATTGATCAGGCGCTTAAAGAGGTTGAAGACGCCTCTGCGTCCGATTTAAGGAGCGTCTATGAACAAGTGGGGATATTTTTCTCCGATCAAGTTAAGAAACGGTTTGAACAAGTTGAAGCGTTTCATGCACAGGTAGCAAAGAACCGTGAATTGCACCTTCGCCGCGAAAGGAAGAATGCGCAGGAGCGCTTGGCTTCTCGTAAGACGGAAATCAACAGATTGCAGGACAGCCTAAAGGACAAGCTTATATTGCTTCGTTCAGGGATCGCGATTGAGCGACTGACGCTTTTGCAGTCCGACTTAAACCGGCTAGAAGCTGAACAAGCTGATCTTCGAAAACAAATCCCACGGTTTAGGGACGTGGAAGAAGATCGTAAGCGGTTGGGTCGGGAAATCACCGACCTTGTAGATTTGATCGGCCAGGACGTCATTGAAAGAGAGGCGGCCAGGAAGTTCGCGGTTCAGGCTTTTGGTGAAACATCGAAGTTCCTCTACGACGAACCGGGCCAGCTTATTTTAGGTAAGTCACGAGGAGTTGCTGGCCTTTCCATCGAGACTGACATTGTTGGAAAAAAGAGTGGAGGCAAGAATCATATGCAAGTATTCTGCTTTGATTGGTTGCTTGTCGAGACCGCGAAGAAGAATGACCTGTTTCCGGGTTTCTTGATCCATGACAGCCATATTTTCGATGGTGTCGACGGTCGACAGATTGGTCTTGCTCTCAAGTTAGCTCATTCGAAGTCCGAACAGCTTGGCGTTCAGTATATTGTCGCCATGAACTCGGATGACTTGCAGAAGATCAAGCACGAAGAAGAGATTAGCGGGGAAGAGATATTTGATCCTACTGAATTTATCATGCCGACTCGACTGTCGGACGATGCAGGCGGCGGACTCTTCGGTATTAGATTTTAGATGGTGTGCTAAGACAACTTTAGTTCAGTGATTGTGTGGGCCGTCGAGGAATTCTTTCCACTACTTGAACGCGGCTTTCCAAGATTCGGTCAGGTTACAGGTGCATGAGCTGGCTTCCTGCATTACAGGAACTATTCTGAATGCGTTGCGTCAGACGGCCTTTTTTACGCCCTTTGTTGCCGTTCGCGGCTAGTTCTCCGAATGTCCCCTTCGGCTTACTTAGCCTCATCGCAGCGCAGTTTCTAAAATCACTTTCAAGTCTTCGGCAACGACAAACCCATCTGGAATCGTAAAAGCATCAAGTAATTTGTCGTTCTTGCCAGCATCTTTAACTACCTGCTTCAGCGCTTTGTGTAGCTTCTTGCCTTTCACTGTTGTGGGTGATTTGCCACCAGCAGAATCCCAAAGGCCCAAAGCGTCTGGAGAACCTCCATCCGGCCAGAGAGTATAAACAATCTTCTTCCGTTTCTGAAGAAAATGATCCCGTGCTCCCGCAATATTCTGTGCAGCTTGGCAACGCCAGTCCTCGGAGACATCTTCGTTTACTTCGTATAAGGCGGCCAAATATTTTGCTGAACAGAAATAGCCCTCAAGGTCAGAACCCGCAGTGACCCACGGATACACGCCTTCAGTCGCAAAACTATCTCGCCATTTGGCGGCTTCTTCATCGGTCATGAAATCTCCGTCCCGGTGAATAGCGGCTTTGACTTTGAGTTCACCATCTACAAGTAGACCTTCGAGAAACTTGTCACGAGGTAAGTTGTCGATTCCGAAACAACGGCAGACCGATACCTGCGCTGATAGACTGGGCCATTGCCTGAGAATTGCTCTAAGGGGTTTATCATCCTCATCCTCGACAAAAAACAAAACGGACTTGTCTAAACCACCCCATCCCAGCAAGCGGCGAATTGCTTCATCGTCATCGGTTTGAACAACTCCATCTCTCATCCACACAAGATTAGAAACAAGGCTTGCAGCTCTTACAATGTTGGGGCTGTGCGTGGTGAGGACGATTTGGGTATCTAACTCTTTTGAGGCAAGCTCTAAGGCCTCGATCAGCCGTTCTTGTTTATCAGGGTGGAGGTGCGCGTCGGGTTCATCGATGAGCATTAACTTCGGCTTAAAAAGAATCAAATACGCAAATATTTGAACAACTTGCAAAATCCCAGTTGCAGCCGTTTCTAGAGGACGAACGCTACCATTTTGAATGTCTGTGATAGACGCAGAAATGTGAAAGTCTTCCCGTTCATCAAACGACACGTCGATTGATGAGTTTGGATGAACCCTTTGTATTAGCCGATTAAGCGCCTTCAGCCGAGCTTGTCCTTCTCCAGCCGTGTTGTCATCACTACTATCCGTGCTGAGATTATAGAGAATATTTCTTAGAACTCCTCCTGCATCCCCACTCGATGCCTGCCGGCGCAATGTTGGTTGAGCCAAAATGGTCTCCCTTTCGGAAAGACCAGCCAGCCCCGGGATGTAAGCCGTTATGAATTGGTAACGCTGCTTGTACGGAGTGACGGCATTGCCGCCTTCCATATAGGCGGTTATGCCACCCTTGTTTCGGGCAGCTCGTATTCGCACAGTGGCTTGAATCGGATCATCTGCCTCTGATTCATGCCTGAAATTGACTTCTACAGCCTCGGACGTCGCCCCGGTCTTAAGTTCGCCATTGTGTAACGTCTTCAAGGGGTCACTCGAGGGGATGTAGTCAAGTCTCTCGAAGGATATCATCTCCTTCTGATTTTTGGGTAATACATAGCTTGCTGCTCTGGCTGCCCAGTGAATTGCCTGCAGCACCGATGATTTACCACTCCCATTTGGTCCGACCAAGATCGTTACGTTCCCAAGTGGAATTACGGCTTCCTTCGCCGCTTTAAAATTCCGAACGGATATTTCGGTTAGCGATGTCCATCGTTTCGCTCTAGTCGAGCGAGAGTCCACAACGCGCGTTCCAGAGATTTCTTCAATTGTTGTATCGCTTTCAGGTTCGTCAAATGCATTAAGGCTAACTTCTCGCGTCAACTCACCATCTGACAGGCCGATTTGTGCTAAAATGTTCGCATCTGTTCCCTCATCGAACCTGACAAGGAAGCCATAAGTTTCCCCATCACTTCCTGAAATTTCTTCGAGTTCCCAAGCAACGTCATCTAAAAGCTCAGGACCTACACCCCATTCAACCGCGATGAAGTGTGCTTGGCGGTCGTTCCCAACTTCGAAGTGGTTCATCTAATGTAGCCTCAAAATTCACTTTCTAGATGAGTACAGCAGCAGGCAATTCCGTGTAAAGGATAGTGATCTTTTTTTTCTTTTAAATGCCCTCATCATTCAAAGCAGGACGCGGATATTCGTGCATGACGCGGCATTTTGTCGGCTTCAGCGGCGGAAGACAGACAGACCTTTGCGGCATCGTCGAAAGCCAGAGTGATAAGCGGAAAACGCCTTCCTTCACACCGCCCAAGCTGTCATCATCTCACACATGAGCACCACAACATGGACATGCAAATGCGGCCAAGTCGCGCTCTCTGTCTCATTGGAAGGCGGCACCCGCGTCGTTTGCTATTGCAATAGCTGCCGCGGCTTCGCCACGCGTCTTGGCGCCAGTGATATCCTTGATGAATGCGGCGGCTGCGACCTTTATCAGGTTGCTCCAGAGGCCGCGCAGTTCTTGAGAGGTGCGGACAAGGTCGCATGGACAAAGATGACTGACAGAGGACCAGCTCGATGGTTCACAACGTGCTGCCAAACTCCGCTCGCAAATACGCTGCCAACACCCGCCATTCCGTTTCTGACGCTCCAATCGGCATACCTCTCCAAGAAAGATATGCTGCCACCGATTGAAATTCGCGTGCTCCGGAAGTTCGCCAATGGTCGCGTATCAGCTTCCAAATATGGGCAGGGCCGCCTCTTAAGGGACTTTGCCATGCGCTCCCTCAAATCACGGTTTTCTGGTGGCTGGCGACGAAACCCGCTTTTCGATGATCGCGGAAAGCCGATCGCCACGAATGTGCCGCTGCCGGATTGATGTCACCGAGGCACCTGCGTATGGTCAATATACATTATATGCAACAATAGCATTCCATCGTGATCTTTTTCCCCGCAGTATCCGCCATCGACACTCGTGATACGTCTTCGGTTTCGGCCCATGGCCGCCGTTCGTCCAATGCTACACATGCTGCGGCGCGGCCCGTCGAACCGGACGTTCGTTGCGAGCGCACGACTAGCCGGTGAATAGGTGCCGTAGAACAGCCTGAGCGATGTCCAAGGTCGGAATTGCCAGCATGGCATATCCCCCGACACCAAACATAAGTGAACATATCCGCGCGGGCCTAGACGCCATCTTCGACGTCGAGCGCGAGATCAATGGGCTGGATGCCAATACCCGCCTTGCCATCCGGCAGGACCTGTCTCGGCCTTTGGTCAACAACCTGCATGATTGGCTGCAGGAAGAGCGCGCAAAACTGTCCAAGCACAACAAGGTGGCCAAGGCGATCAACTACATGTTCGAGAAAGACGGCCGTTGGCAGGCGTTCACGGCATTCCTCGATGACGGGCGCATCTGCCTGACAAATAATGCAGCCGAACGTGCCCTGCGTGGCGTGGCCTTAGGCAGAAAACCTGACCTTCATTGCTCCAGCAAGATGCTGCAGTGCAGCTCGTCTTAGCGGACATTAGGCCATGCAGTTGACACTCATGTTACGGTAGAATTGCAACCCAGTTCTTTACTGCCTCAATCAAAGTTTGGAACTTACTTGGGTTAAGGAAGAAGTATCCACCGGTAGCTGGTATGCTCCACTTGATGGTTGTATCGACCGCTAAGTCAGCCTTTCGTCCGGCCCAAACGATACAGGTCCCAAAAGCTTCATTGAGCCTCTCTAACGCTGCCAACACTTTCGACTTGTCTGGGTTCTCTGCTTCGGCTTGTTGCTCAATCTCATCCACCGCCGCCCAAATTATTGTATAGCTCTTCTGCACGGCAAGCGGTAGTTCAATTTCCAGCGGAGGATTGTTGCCACCAATCCCAAGTCGATTGCCTGCAGTAGACGTGGCACGGTCTTTAGCGAGATCAGACAAAGACTGACGAACAGAGATTAGAGCCTCGACTTTCTCAATTTCCCGAGCAACGTGCGCAGCCCCTGATTGCCAGTCTTGATCGGACAAGGTCAAAGCTACCAAGCGGCTTAGTTCCCATGGCAAGGGCTCGCCATCATGAATTGCCTTGAACCACCTTTGCCAGAATCCCCATACGCTTGGATCCGACTCAAAGAATTCATCCAGGTTTGAGTAATCATTCGAGATATTGGCAGGGCGCTGCCCAGACCCCCACAGCGGCGGCCATTCCCTTGGAGATGCTACGTCTGCTGTGGCCAGTTTGCTGGCATGTCTATCACCGGCTAGCCATGCCATTTCCCAGTAGCCGCCTCCAAAGTCCACTTTGGGCTGCAGCTCTCTGATCTCGACTGCCCAAGCGATGGCATTGCCAATGACGTTTTCACCGGTTGCGGTCCTAAGAGTACCTTTCGGGGGCTGTTGATCTCCGTACAAGACCTTCTCTTGATTTGGAGAAGGGGAAGCGAAAAACAACTGATCGTTGTGAATCTGTTGTGCCGAACCTTTGTAACCGACAGCACCAAACGCCAGCTTTGCTGACTTCTTGGCAGCCTGCAGGTCGACGCTGCCCACGGTAGCAATGAGCAAGTGGTGCAACAGCCGCAACGTGTTTCGTTCGTCGAACGGAGCATCCCCAATCGCTGCGGGAAATGACCTCAAGGCCATGCGCGCGACAAACCAAACCCGAGTTTGTCGATCCTGTTGTGACAGCCAAGCTCTAGAGCCCTCTTCATCAACAATCTCAAACACTAAGCAATCCCTTAAGAAGGTTTGATTGACTTACATCTAAAAGTGCCCGGCGACCAGCCAGCGAAATACAGTATGAAGGTCAGGCACATAATCTACACTATCTGTTCAGATGGAACCATCAGGCACAAGAAACAACACGGGGTAGTAGGAAACAATGACCTCATTCATACTGACGGCCCATTGCCGACTGCTGATCATCCTGTCGGTGGAGTTAGGCGCGACACAATCAGCTGGGGCGCTTTTTCCCGAAAAGCTCCCACCTGAAACCATTCCGCGACCTGCGGACGAGGTCTTCAGGCACTCCGGCCGCCTCAGCATGCTGATCCCAGCGGGTAAGCGCATCGCCTATCTGTCCGATGAGGTCGCGTATATCTCGTAGCCTCATATCGGCAAACCTCCCGAAATCCATCAGGTCCTCGGTGGTGAAGCCATCCGCCTTGCCGTTCAGCGTCATCTGGTGCTTCGCTGTCCAAGGGCCGGAAGGGTTGTAGGCATAGGTGACGTCGAAGGCCGGAGAGAGCGCCCACTGCCCGTCCCGATCCATCAGGAAGGCAATATTCTTGACATGGTCGTCCTGATTGCGGATCGCGAGGTTCAGAAAGGCGCGCCGGACCTGTTCGACCACATCTTCCTGGGGTAGGCGGAGCGCCCGAATGGTCTCGATCGCCTGCTCGTAGCTGTAGCCTTGGGGCACATTGAAGTCGAAATGGCGGAGCGCCCCGAGCGACTGCATATGGAGCTTGTCGCCATCGTCCGTCCGGTCGAAGCGCTTGGTCATGAAGTGCGCGCGCCCGCCCTCTTCATGGAGCCGACAGCGGGACATGGTGACGTCGGCGTCTCGGGCCAATTCACTGAAGGCGTATTCCATCCGGCCAAAGCCCTTGGGGTCCTTCAGCTCCTTGTCGCTGTTCTCGTCGACTCCGTCGAACTTCAGCAGCCATTGAGTGAAGCCCGGATCTGCCTTGACTTGGCCTGACCTGAACTCCCCCGTCTTCTCGTTCCAGGCTATCACAGCCTTGGCCCGGGCCCCGCCCGCCGATGTCCCTATGACGAGGATGTCCTCAAGATCCTTGTGGTCATCCTGACCCGCGAGGGTGCCGCCGACCGCCGCGCGCTGCGACAGGACGCGATTGGCCAGATCGACCAAGGGCTCAATCTCAATCTTCCGGCTCCGATTGCGCTTTGGCCCGCCATCCGGCGTATACTCCAGCGCACCCATGCCGCGATTGCCCGTGTAGCACAAGCGTTCCACCGGATTGAAACTCGCCGCGTCTCGACCCTGTGCCGCCAGCCATTGATCGATTAGCAGGTTGCCGAACTTATCCGGGAGACTGTCTGACAGCATTCCCGGCAGACCCTTGAAGGTATCCTTGCTCAGGCCAGGAAAATCGATTGGGCCGGGCCGGGCGGGCATCGTGAAGGGCGCCACCTCAATGTCGAACTCGATAAACTCCGGGGTATATTCGAAGATGCCGTAGCCGCGATCCCCCCAGAGGACCGCGCCGATTTTCGTCCCCCACAGGGAGACAGATGCCCGGGTGCTCACCGCTCGTCACCCCATTTCGGCCTCTTCAAATTTGTCGAGGTCCTAGGAAGACGCTTGCCCACAGCATTCATCGTTGCCCCGGCAGAAAGTTTGCCCGCCCTTTTTGCCTTAGCCCCAGCAGGATGCGTACCCGTCACTTCAACGTAGAACCCGTCAACAGTCTTCCGCACCACCCCGGCAGGAAGCTTGGCCGCTTTTTGCGATCGCTTTCCTGACGTCGCGGTGCCGCCCGAGTTTCTGGTGATGACTTGAGGAACCTCATGACGGTCAGCCTGGAGGACAAATGCCTCCCCACCGCTCGCCCGCTGGCGCTCGCCCGATTTTAGATCGAGCGGGCTCTCCTTGATCTCGGGGAGCAGAAGATCCAGGCGTTCCTCCAGCCCGAGCGCCTGCAGCACGCGCAGCGTCGTATCGAGCGTTGCCGCGCCTTTCTTCTCTAGTCGGGCTAGGGTGGAGCGGGCGATGCCGGCTTGCTCCGCCAGATCTTCTTGGCGGATGTTGCGGGACAGCCTCAACGCCTCAAATGCCGTGCCGAGCTTGGCCATCCGCTGTTGCCGGGACCGCGCAGGCGTAAACGCTTTGATGACCTTCATGCCCATTCCCTCCGCTCTTGTCTCGAATATAGGACATAATCGCAGCGAAGTGAAGTCTTAATACCGCATCTAAATCGAGACATAGAGGCCGTTTATGGTGTTAGTGCATCGATATGAAGACATTATGTGGGAAGAAAAAGTCTCCTATAGCGTCTCTAAATCACTACATAGACTGAGGCATAGCTATAGGAGAACTCTACAATGTATCTGCTGTCCGGGAACCAGCCAGTTGTTACCAGGATGCTTGGGCCTTGAGATATTTATCATGTCGCCGCCTTACAGCCAAATTTTTAAAGTAAGGATGGCTGCTTCCGCAGCCTTCTACGATTGCAACGTTGTGCGAACGTATATCCGCTTCCCGCCCCTCGGGGCCGTGACCGTCTCAATGTCGGTCTCGGCCCAAACTGGCCGTTCGGCAAGGTGACCGGCGCTGCAGTGCAGCTTCACCAGACCGGCCATTCGTGCATCGTGCAGCATTTTCGGATGGTGAAGGTCGGCAGAGCGGACGAAGCTGTCGTTCGGCCATTACTTTCGCCGCTTAGCGTCATAGTGTGGAGTGATGATGTCTCGCTTGAAAACAACCAGCCCCGACCTGGAAGAGAAAATCAACTCTGCCGCCTGGTCTGACGCTAAGGCGTTGGTAATGGAGATCTTGGTGGGGAAACTGACCAACATGCCAAAGAGGGCCGCTAAATTTCTTCCTGAAAGCTTTGAAGTTCACTCGTATAAGGTTACTCAACATCAGATAGACGCGCTTGATGATCGCTACTTTAATGCAGAAGAAGAAAACGATGCTGAAGAAGCCACTGCATTATTCATGGCTGCGCGCTTATTGGCAGCGGTGATGCTTTGGCAAACCGCCACCAGCCACTTTGGACTATGTGAAGCAGCGTATGAAGCGGACTTCGCCTCAGACGATAATAGGTAGGTCTGGGCTCCAAGCTGCCTTGCGGCGGTGCGGCACCCAGTTTCTCGTTCTGGCCCGCCTCCAACCGGTTTCCAGAGCCCCTCGGTTGACCGCTCCCAGCCCGAAGCGGAGCCGCTCGCCTTGGCTCGAATTTGCGATAGTCGCCCTTCACGGTGTGGATGGCGACCTGTTAGGATGTAGACGCAGTTTACTAAGGCAAAGACTGATAGCTGCTATACAATTGTGAGTTCACTTATTGATCGTGAAGCAGTTCGTTTTTTTGAGGAGAGGATCATGGCCCACGAGTTTTGGGTACCGCTTGCTATGCACTTCGGGCTAGCCTTAGTCCTATTCTTTTTGATCAACTGGATTGGCAGGAACGCAATAGACTTCGGCTATGTCAGTACCTCTCTTTTCGAAGAGCCGAATGAAAGCGTCGCTCTGAACTTTTTCATTCGCGCCCTATCTCCAGCAGTCTTCATCATACTTGTTTCTTCTGCAGCGGTAGCTGCTGGTCGACCTGATTGGCGTCTAGGAATAATCAATGTCGTACCATATTACTACGTTTTGAGGGCGCTTGTTGTTGTACTGCTCAATCGTCATCGCCTCATAAGCTGGCCGAGATACTTCGCTCATGCTACGGCCGGAATAGCTATTGCGGCATTCGCATATGAGTATCTGATCTTGCCAAATCGATCGCTCATCCCTGATCTCGAGACAGCTGGAAACGAACTATGGCTTGCATTGCTGGCGTTCCTGTATGCCGTTGCAAACAAGATCACGCTGTCAGGCGGCCCCGGAGCGCGAAGGAGAAACACCTTTGTTAACAGTCACTACGTGGTGGCACGCGCTCGGTTTGGCGACCAAATCGACGCCAAGGTTTCAGATGAATTACTGAAGCTAATCGCATATTCCATTTTGGTCTACGAGGACTACTGCAGACCACCGTCTATCCGAACCTTGGAACGGTTGGCTGTATGGAAAAAGAGGCGAACGACGGGCATTATGCAGGTGGCTGCCGATGATGCTCTCACTGATGTTGAGAGCGTAAATAGAGGATTGGATATACTGCTGGCATCGTGGGAGAAGTACGCTTCTGAGAAATACTTATGGTCGCGAATTCGGCTGAGCATATCAGACTACAATATGGATGATGATTACATCGAGCGAGTTCAGGAAGTTATGGAAATATTGGCGAAACGTGCTGACCCTAGCTTTAGAGCGGCGTACGACAGCATTTGGGCTCACGATTGAATAGGGACACTGGACTCACAACCCGAATTCGCTGCATCTGGCACGAAGGTCCGCTGTCGTGATCGGGCGATGACTTTGCAAACTCCGGTTTCTGCGCATTGCTGACCTTGGTGCCTGCTGCAGCATGGTGGGGCGTTGAACCTGAGCCCTGAATGGCTGCTTTCATATCTTTGACGGGATGCCCTTGCAGGTGCAGCGAACTCACACTTTCCGCCCTTGGTGTCATCCGCTGCGCCTGCATAATCCAATTCGATCACGGCCTCCGATGCAGTGCCTGCGGTGCGCATGCTGTGGTCGACTGCCTCCAGTCGCCCCGCCAGGTCATCCAGTTCAATCTGAGTTTTGCAAAAGCGACGCCGCCTCAATCTCCAGGGCATCAGCCAGCCGTGCGACGACGTCGATTGTCGGGTTATAGACGTTGCGTTCCAGCGAGCTGATATAGGTGCGGTCGAGATCTGCGCGATGGGCAAGCTCTTCCTGAGACAGGCCTTTCTGTCGTCGTGCCGCGCGCAGGTTTCTTGCGAAAATCTCTCGAATGTTCATTCGACAGAACTTTGCGGGTTGTAGGGTATACAGCTACGGAGTATACTCTACAAATGATCTTGATGCTTGGCTGATGTGCGGCATGGCAATGGCCGCTTGGCATTCTTGTGGCCGACTGGAAGGGGATGGGAATGAGTAGACGCTTTACAACATGCGCAACCGCTGTCGGCATGGCTGTCCTTGTTTCCGCCTCGGTGCAGGCCCGCCCGGCAGAGTGCCTGCTGGAAGTTGGCGCTCAAACCTATATCGATGGTCCGTGCGATTTCCGGTCTTTGGATGAGGGTTCCGGCAGTTTCCAGATCACCAGCGCTGATCAGAGCTACTTCGCCTTTCTTTATGTTGAGGGCGCGGATGGGGGAACGGCTTACTGGAACGAGATTGCCGGTGCATCGCATGCGCATACGCCGCTGGGAGCGCTGACCCGCGATGGTGCCTGCTGGGTAAATACGGCGACGCGTATTTGCGCGACCTCTGAACGCTAGGGAGCGATTTCCACAGCGCAGCTGACGTCATTCAGCCGCAATCAATTTCACTTGGCGCTCAGCGCCTTTTTCAACGCGCATACGCGCGTCGGATATCATTTTGTCAAAGAGGTGAGGCATGAATACAAAAGCGCGTTTCGACCAAGGCTATGATGTGCAGCAGGATGGTGACCAGCAGATTGTCACATGGCGCGGCGATGGCGTGTCATGGGCGGCCTATGTCGTCTTTCCCCTCGTTTTTCTTGTTGTCCTGCCATTGCTGATCCCGCCGCTCTGGTTCGTGTTTGTCGCACTGTTTTTTGGTGCGGTTTTCATGCTCTATCTGTCATTCCAGTCGCAAAGTTTCACGCTGACAAAGACGGCGATCATCAAGGATGAGCAAGAATACGACCTGGAACGCGTTTCGGAATTCCTGATCGACAATCCGATGGATAAGGATGTCGCGGTTGCGGCGCAGCCGGGGATAATCATCGGCGGCACCGGCATTGTGGGGGCGTCACTGGCAGCCACCAGTCTGATGGCAAATGCGGCCAGCTCTGCGGCT
>JAFPBO010000044.1 GCA_017390475.1 Loktanella sp. | reverse complement strand
TCACCCCGCAATCGACATCGGAGACGATCCGCCACCGAAAACCATCATGAGGCGCAACGCGTGACCTCGGAGAGAACCATGACCCCGGACGGACAAGTCGCTATCCTGCTTGACATAGCCGCAATCAGAGAACCGTATTTGTCCCGCATATTTTGACCAGAAATTTTGTCCAACTTCCGACGGAAATGAAGCCCTGCACCGTATATATTCTGAGGCTTTAAATTACTAATCACGGAGCAGGACAACAAAATGAAAATCACCTTCCTAGCGGTCCTTTGCACCGCCACAGCACTTTCCCTGATCCCCGCCGCGTCCGCATTGGCTCAGGGACAGAGCAGGGGTGGGGCGCCTTGCGCTCCCAATGATCGCTCTTGTGTGAGCTACAACGGCCCCTCAACAAATGCCCGTATAGCCAGCCCAGGCAAACGCGTCGATATCACCCCCCAAAGGGCTCCGACACATGCCAGACCCAGTGCCCCGCGTGTCGGCGAGAGCGGCAGGCACGGACAACCTTTCGTTCGCGCAAATAACAGCCGCATCGATCCACCGCCACGCGGCCATGAATATCGGGTCGTCGACGGGAATCTTGTCCTACTCGACCAGAATACGCAACGTATCGTGGCCGTGGTCGGCCTTCTCAGTGCATTGGCCAGATGACATTACCAAATCGCGCATAAGCCGTTCCATGCAGTCATCCACCAATGGCGGAGGACTGCATGGAACCTGATATAGCTGAAATTGGCGCGGACAGCGGCGGTCAGATAATACACTTCGACCACGACGTTCACTTCTAAGTTGCAGCATAATCAGACACAGCGCGTTGCTGCGTTCTGGACCTGCAGCTCCCATTGGTCGAGAAATGAACACCTGAGTTTCCCTATTCTTAACGCCTAAAAGTTTTAGTTGTCGCAATTTATCGCAGCTAGACAACCTGACACAATTAGCGACAACTTTCTGATCCCATGTTCCCCACGGGCAGACTATCAAAGTTGGTGTAGATAGAGCGTTTCCTGACAACGCAAACTCCTGACTTGAGAACCATGGAACACTTGCAGCCGCAGATACTGATTGTTGACGACGCCCGCGACATTCGCGAGCCGCTCGGCCAATACCTGCGCCGACAGGGTTTCCGCACGCTTCTCTCCGCCAATTCCGAAGAGGCACGTCGGCATCTGGAAGTTGAATCACCCGCCCTTATCATTCTCGACATCATGATGCCGGGCGAAGACGGTCTGAGCCTGTGCCGCTGGCTGATGGTGCAGGGTGGCTGGCCCGTGATCTTGCTGACGGCCATGGCGGACGAAACCGACAGGATTGTCGGCCTCGAACTGGGCGCGGACGATTATGTGGTCAAGCCTTTCAACCCACGCGAACTGCTGGCGCGTATTCGCGCGGTTCTGCGCAGGACAGCGGAGCCGGAACGCCGGGTGGAGCCGCGCATACGGCGCTTTGGAAAGTGGGTGCATGATGCAGCCGGACAGGAAGTGAGACACGACGATGAGCGGGTTGTGTCGCTGACCAGCGGCGAAAGCCGACTGCTGAGCATTTTGCTGGACCACCCGCATAAGGTGATGTCACGCGATCTGCTCTTGTCATTGACCGCAGGGCGCGAGGCACGCGCATACGACCGCGCCGTAGACAATACGATCAGCCGCCTGCGCCGCAAGATTGAGGACGATCCGCAGTCACCGCGACTGATCGTTACGGAATGGGGCGGTGGCTATCATCTTGCGTCCGACGTCATGGAGGTGAAGTGATGCGAAACTCCTTCCGTCCCGACGGCTTGTCCGGCCGCATCGCGCTGTTGCTCGTTCTGGCACTGGCGGGGGCTCATCTTATGGTGGCGGCCGTGCTCTATCTGGAACGCTCTGCACAGGCGGACGTCACGTTGCTTGATGCTGAGCTGCAACGGCTGGGCATATTAGCCGATGCGCTGGACGGGCGGACATCCGACTCGCGGACCGATATTGCAGACCTCGCCGCCAATGCCATAAGCGTTCTGTCGCTTTCAAGCCTGCCTTATGCTGGCGCGGAGGTGGCGTCGCTTCCTGACCGGCTGTTGCGGCAGATCGCGCCGGCGCTGCCCGGACGCACAGTTGCAAGTAGCATTGTGACCGACCCCGGAGACAGCGCGCCAAGGCTCATGCTGTCCATCCCACTGGCGCTAGGTGGGAATGTGCCGGAATGGCTAATCGCCTCAGTGCGGCTTGACGCAACATTTCGGCCCCCTGGGCGGATTGATCATCTGGTATTAATCATCGGCCTTCCCTTCGCGTTGGTGCTTGCAGTCGGCCTTTGGTTTGTGCGCAGGCTGGTCCGACCGCTGCAGTCGATGGCCGAAGCAGCCCGCGCGGTGGGTCAGGGAGAGCGCAGCATGGTCCTGCCTGAAGAGGGCCCGCGCGAACTCCGCGACGTAGCCGCCGCTCTCAACGAAATGCAAGACCGTCTGGCCACAGCCGAGGCGGAGCGGCTGCGTATGGTTGCCGCCGTTGGACACGACCTGCGAACTCCGATCACCAGCCTGCGCATTCGTGCTGAAATGTTGGATCATGAAGAGGGCGCACCGATTACCCGGACGCTTGAAGACATGACGGTGATGGCCGAAAGTCTGATCGCCTATGCCCGTGGCATGCGCGATGCCGAACCGATATCCGAAATCGACATGGCCGAACTGCTTGGTCGGCTCTGCCACGAATGCGGCGCGACGCTGAGTGTGCAGGACACGGTTGTGCTACGCGGGCAGCAGGTAGCCCTTGGCCGGGCGTTGCGCAACCTTCTGGACAACGCGCGCCGCTATGGCGGCGGTGCCCGCGTCCAGCTGTCTCAGCGTAAGGGTATGGCTGAAGTGCAGATCGACGATGACGGCCCTGGGATTCCGCCTGAGCGGCGTGAAGACCTGTTCCGGCCCTTCGTGCGCGGCGAGGCAAGCCGCAACTCCGAAACAGGCGGTGCGGGGCTTGGACTTGCTATCGCACGGTCGGTCGTCGAGCGTCATGGCGGCAGCATCACGCTTACCAACCGCGCCGAAGGGGGGCTGCGTGCGACGATGCTCCTTCTCGCGCAACCCGCCCCTACGGGCAAAAAATCATGAAAAAAGTATAAAGGCTTACAGGATGATCAGAGACACTTCCGGGCGTAGACTGCTGCGCATCCTATCCGTCGCAGCCTGCGCGGCCTGTGCCGCGCCCGCCGCCTTTGCGCAGCCTGCAGGGCCGATCCCGGGCATGGGCGGTGCGGCGGAGGTAGGGGTTATCACCCTGAGCGAAACCGAAGTGCCGTTTTCCGTCACGGTTCCCGGTCGTGCCGTCGCCTTCGAGGACGTGGACATCCGGCCGCGCGTGGGTGGTGCCATCGCCGAGATCGCCTACAGCCCCGGAGCGCCGATCGCTGCGGGTGACGTCTTATTCCGCATCGAAGCGGATACCTATGCAGCCGAGGTGGCGTCGGGGCAAGCGAGTGTGGCGCGGGCCGAAGCGGCCTTCAGGACCGCCGAAGCGACCGTCCGCCGCTATGAGGCGCTTGCCGGAACAGGTGTGACTGCTCAGGATCTTGAAACAGCCGAAGTGTCGTTGCTTGAGGCCGAAGCGGACCTGCGTGCCGCGCAAGCCAGCCTTCAGACGCAGCAACTGTATCTGGATCGCACGGAAATCCGCAGCCCCATCGACGGAATTGCAGACATTGCTACGGTCTCGGTCGGCGCGCTTGTCACCGAGAATCAAGCCGACGCCCTGACTACCGTCACCCGGGTCGACCCAATCTTCGTCGATGTCGAGGAATCCAGCCGCCGCATGGCTGATATCCGAACGCGGGTTGATCAGGGCCAGTTGCAGACGGGCGAGAATCTCGGCATCCGCTTACGGCTGGAAACCGGCGAAACCTATGATCTGGAAGGACAGATGGTTTCGCCGGGTACGCGGGTGTCCCAGACCACTGGCACGCTGGCGTTGCGTCTGCAGTTTCCCAATCCGGAACGGCGGCTTCTGCCGGGACAGTTTCTGCGGGTAGACATGGAACTGGGCACAATCCGTGCGATCCTCGTGCCGCAGGGTGCAACATCGCGCAGCGCGATCGGGGCGCTGACGGCTTTCGTCGAAGAGGACGGTATCGCGCAGCAACGTGTGCTGACCGAACAAGGCAGTCATGCCAATGCGTGGGTCATTACAGCGGGACTTTCAGACGGCGAACAGCTGATTGTCGACGGGCTTTCCATGCTGAGCGACGGGGCAGAGGTGAGGCCGGTCGCTGTGGAGATCACGGCTGAAGGTATCATCCGCCGAGCGGATGGCCAGTCCGATGATTTCCAGCCCCCGGCCGGACAGGCCTCTGGCGTGCCGCCGGGTGGGGGCCCGCCGGGTGACGTATCCGGCGGGGGAAACTGAGATGGGGTTGTTTTTCCTTCGTCGTCCGGTTTTCGCCTGGGTTCTTGCGCTTCTGGCAATGCTGGCCGGGACATGGTCGGTGCTGACCCTGCCGGTCTCGCAATATCCCGATATCGCGCCCACCACGATCCGTGTGTCGGCAAGCTATCCTGGTGCTTCGGCCGTGGCGGTGGAGAATTCGGTGACGCGCGTGCTCGAAGATGCGATGACCGGGCTGGACGGATTGATGTATGCCACAGCAAGTTCGGGCCAGGGGTCTTCTTCGCTGGAGCTTGTCTTTGATGACAGTTTGGACAAGGCAACCGCACAGAACGAGGTACAATCGCGCGTCAGTCAGGTCGAACGGCAATTGCCCTCGACGGTGCAGTCGCAGGGGGTAAGCGTGTCGCGCTCGACGTCGTCGATCCTGATGGTCGGCGCGTTGGTGGCAACGGAGGGCAATTATTCGCCAGTTGAGCTGGGCGACATTCTGACCAACACGGTCGAGGGGCCGGTCCAGCGCACCGAAGGCGTGGGAGGCATCCAGTTCTTCGGCTCAGGCTATGCCATGCGCGTCTGGCTCGATCCTCTGTCGCTGGCTCGCTTTGGGCTGACGCCGTCGGATGTCGTGACTGCGGTAGAGAATCAGAACACAACCGTGTCTGTTGGCACGCTGGGTGCCCAGCCGACCACCGAAGCGCAACAGTTTACCGCCACGATCACCGCGCAGAGCCAACTTGAATCAACTGATGCCTTCGAGCGCATCTTGCTGCGCACCGAGGCTGCCGGCGGCACGGTGCGGTTGGGTGATGTGGCGCGTATCGAGATCGGGCAGGAAAGCTACGGCGGAGACTCGCGCTTTAATGGCTTGCCGTCAGCCGGGTTCGGAATCAACCTGGCCACCGGCGCCAATGCGGTGGACACGGCGCAGGCGGTGCGCGCGACGATGGACAACCTCGCGTCTGCACTGCCCGAAGGCGTGGAATTCAGCGTCGCGTATGACACATCGCCCTTCGTAGAACTATCGATCCAGCAGGTCTACACCACCCTAATAGAGGCAGTGGTGCTGGTCGTGGCTGTGCTTATTATCTTTCTGCAAAGCTGGCGCGCGACCCTGATCCCGCTTATCGCCGTGCCGGTCGTGCTGCTGGGAACCTTTGCGGTCCTTTATGTCACCGGGTTTACTATCAACACCCTGACCATGTTCGCCATGGTGCTCGCTGTCGGCCTGCTGGTTGATGACGCTATCGTGGTCGTCGAAAACGTCGAGCGGCTGATGGAAGACGAGGGCCTGTCCGCGCTGGAAGCGACCCGCAAGGGCATGGGCCAGATATCGTCGGCCCTGATCGGCATCAACGTGGTGCTGGCCGCTGTCTTCCTGCCGATGGCGTTCTTCGGCGGCTCGACCGGGGTGATCTATCGGCAGTTTTCGGTAACGATGGTGGCGGCGATGACGCTGTCGCTGCTGGTAGCGCTGATCCTTTCTCCGCCAATGTCGGCCCGACTGCTGCGGACGAAGCTTGCTCCAGCGCGCTTCGCTCCAGCGCGGTGGTTCAATACCTCGCTGGACCGGGTGCGCGACGCCTATGGGCGGGTCGTGGGTGCCAGCATGCGCGGCACGGTGTTAGTTCTGGCGATCATGGTCGCGGTCATCGCCGGAGCATGGGCGTTGTATGAGCGCCTGCCGTCATCGTTTATCCCGGCCGAAGACCAAGGCGTGCTGATGGCTATCATCACCTTGCCCGAGGGGGCGACGACAGCCCAGACACAGGACACAGTGGAACGGGTAGAGCGTTACTTCCTCGAACACGAAACGGATGGCGTGGCATCAACCTTTGCTACACTCGGTTTCGGCTTTAGTGGCTCGGGACAAAACAATGCCATGGTGTTCATCAGACTGAATGATTTCGACGCGCGCGACGGCGATACCGCCTTGACCGCCGCTGCCATTTCAGGCCGTGCCAACATGGCCTTCATGTCGAACCGAGCAGGACAGGTTTTCGTCATGCAGCCCCCTGCGATCATGGGGCTGGGCAATACTGACGGCTTCTCGATGTATCTGGTCGATCAGGGCGGGCGCGGCACGGATGCTCTGATTGCAGCCGCGAATACGCTGGTGGCGAACAGCCAGAACAGCAGCCTTGTGACGTCAATCCGCGCCACGGGTACCAGCCAAGCCGCCGCATTGCGAATCGACATTGATCAAGAGAAGGCCGAGAGCTTTGGTGTCTCGCTCCCGGCGATAAATGAGATGTTGTCGGTCATTTTCGCTGGCCGCGAAGTGAATGACTTCGTCATGGGTGCCGCACTCAGGCCGGTGATCGTGCAAGCCGATGCCGCCTACCGGATGCAGCCCGAAGACATCCTGTCGTGGTATGCTTTGAACGCCGGGGGAGAGATCGTCCCGTTCTCGGCCTTTATGACGACGAGCTGGGAACCCGTCGCGCCACAGTTGAACCGCTATGGCGGCAGCGCGGCGGTGGAAATTTCCGGTTCCCCTGCGCAAGGTGCCAGTTCCGGCGCGGCGATGGACGAGATGGAGCGGCTGGTGGCTGATCTGGGGGGCGGCTATGGCGCGGCATGGACCGGCATCAGCTATCAGGAGCGGCAGTCAGGCAGCCAAGCACCACTGCTCTACGCTATCTCGGCACTGGTGATCTTTCTTGCGCTGGCGGCGCTTTATGAAAGCTGGACCATTCCTTTTGCGGTCATGCTTGCCGTGCCTGTGGGGGTGCTGGGGGCGCTTTTTGCTGCCTGGGCCTTGGGGCAATCGAACGATGTGTATTTCAAGGTGGGGATGCTAACGACCATCGGCCTTGCGGCGCGAAACGCCATCCTGATCGTGGAGTTCGCGGAAGAGCTGCGAAGGCAGGGCCGCACCGTGGCCGAGGCCGCGCTGGAAGCGGCTCGGCTGCGTCTGCGCCCGATTTTGATGACCGCACTGACCTTCATCCTGGGCGTACTGCCTCTGGCTACCGCCACAGGCGCGGGGGCGGCTGCGCAAAATGCCATCGGCATTGGCGTAGTGGGCGGCATGATCGCCTCTACATTCGTCGGCATCTTTCTGGTGCCCGCACTTTACGTTCTCATTATGCGCGTCTTTGGGCCGCGCTCTTCCGAAGGGTCTGCTTGATGTCTAAACCTGCATTTTCCCGTGTCATGCTGCCTTTGTCGCTGGTTTTGGCCGGCTGTGCTGTCGGGCCGGACTATAGCGCGCCGGAAATGGCTCTGGCTGCAACATTTGTCAATGGTAACGCCGCGCCAATCGGGGATGTCGCGGCACAGCGCTGGTGGCTTGCTTTCAATGACCCCGTGCTGTCGGACCTTGTCGATACGGGTCTGGCACAGAACCTCGACATCCGACTGGCGCTGGCACGGGTAGCCGAGGCGCAGGCCACGGCGCGCGCCACGGGGATGCCCGCGCTGGTTGGCGGGACGGTGACCGGCAGCGTCACACGCAGCGGCGAAAGCGACGGTGGGGGGTCCACGACGCGCACAGCAGGTTTCAATCCCTCGCTGGTCGTTGACCTTTTCGGGGGCGAGCGCCGCGCGCGCGAACAGGCGCTGGCGCAACTGCAGGGGGTCGATCTCGACGCCGGGATGGCGCGTCTGGTTTTCGTCTCGTCCCTCGTTTCCAGCTACATTGATCTACGCTACTACCAGTCTGCGCTGGCCATCAGCCGCGAAACTGTCGCCTCGCGGCGTGAAACGCTGGAACTTGTGCAACGGCAGCGGCAGGCAGGAACCGCAACTGAATTGGCCGAAGCGCAGGCTCAGGTGGCCGTTGATGAAGCGCTGGCACAGCTTCCGGGTCTGGAGCAGGGGTTCTACGCCTCGGCCTATGCGATTGCTACTTTGGTGGGACGCCCTGCGCAGGAAATCCTTCCCAGGCTTGAGCGTGGAAACCCACAACCTGCCCCTCGAGGGAGCGATGTTGCCGCAGGCGTGCCGGCCGATCTGCTGCGCAACCGCCCCGACATCCGATCCACGGAGCGGAGTTTCGCCGCTGCGGTCGCTGCCGTTGGCGTGCAGGAGGCGCAGCTCTACCCATCCCTCACCCTCGGGGGCAATGTTGGCATTTCAGGCAACAACAGCTGGTCCTTTGGCCCTACTGTAAGCGTGCCGGTGCTCAATCAGGGCGTGCTGGCCGCCAACCGGGACAGGGCGGTTGCCCAAGCCGAACAGGCTGAACTAACTTGGCGGGCGGCTGTTCTGTCTGCAATCGAAGAAGTGCAGTCGGCGCAGTCTTCGCTAGTGCGCAACCGTCGCGCAATGGAGGCTAATCGCCGCGCGACTGAATCCTCCCAGCGTCTTGTGGATCTCTCTCGTCAGACATGGGAAGGCGGCACGACGACCCTTCTAGATTTTCTTGAAAGCCAACGCTCCCTCGCCACATCGCGACTGTCCCTTGCCGCAGCGACAAGGGACACGGCGGCAAGCTGGGCAAGCCTCCAGATCGCCGCAGGACGTGGATGGCGACTTGATTAAATGTCTTTCATCCCACATGTGTTTTTGTCGTGTAGCCCTTAAATGGGGTCTTCCTCAATCTGTGTGGCGGAATGGTAGCATTCTCGCCCGCAACAATTCTGGACCGACCCGCCGTACATGGCGCGTTTGAGGGTTTTCAGGCGGTTGATCTGACCTTCTGCTTGGCCGTTGCTCCATGGCATCTCGATGGTGTTTTTGACCGCATCGAAGTCCCGGTTCAACGTGCGGGCGAAGCGTGCGATGGGCACCAGATCGGTTTCGATCGCTGAGTCAATCCATGCAGGGAGCGAGTCTGCTATGTTGAATTTCACGAGGCATTGACCCATTTTTCCAAAACGCCGTGACCCACTGGTATCGAATATTCCGCTGACTTTTCATGAGCGTATCATAGTTCAGAGTAAGCGATGCCTGTCCCCCACCTTCCGGCCGATAGTCTGACCTGCGATGCCGCGCCTGACGGAGATTGGTGCGGGAGTTTCGCGATGGCAACTACGGGTGAGTTTCTCAGGGATTATGGTGTAGAGATACGGGGGGATGGTCAGCGTCGCTGGCCTGACGAGGTCAAGGCGCTGATCGTTGCCGAGACGTTGAAGCCGGGTGCGACGGTGAATTCGGTTGCTGCGCGTTATGGGCTTCGCGCGAACCATCTTTCAGAATGGCGCAGGCGGGCACGCG
>JAFPBO010000043.1 GCA_017390475.1 Loktanella sp. | reverse complement strand
GCGCGGCAAGCATCTTTACGAGAAAATCTACTCTGCCCGCGGTCAGGCTGAGAACCACATCAAGGGATGGAAGACCCATCTCGCTTCGGACCGAACGTCCTGCACCAAGGCCAGCGCTAATCAGATGCGCCTCATGCTACAAACAGCTTGCAGCATTGATCAATGTGGGCTCGAAGCTGGATTTCGCCGTGTAGCCGACGAAGGTCCGCTACCGGACAGAAACCCCTTGCCACAACCCACGTGCCTAAAACGGTAGTTTTTGGGAGGTCGTGCTAACGCAACCAGCGTCAGGTTGAAGCTTAGACCGGACAGATGCATTCTGCGTCTTGTGATCGCCAGAATAAAATTCTCTCCATGCAGACGTATTCATCCAAGAGAGTTCAGAAGCCATGATGAAATCTGGATCTGGAAGCTTCCTTGAAATCTATCATCACCTCGTTTGCCCAGTTCTGGTGAATCTACCGTAATCATCACCTGGAAGGCAGTGCCCGGACGGCTCGTATGATCGACCAGACTGAACCACGAGACCTGGCCAAATCCTAAGACGTCCGGAACAAACCATCCATTCACAAAAAATTCCTGATGGATCTGTTCGATTTCATCATAAAGCGCCTGCTGCGAAGTAAATTCGATCTGAGGTAGAAACATGCAGTCCATTGCCGCGATCGTTCCAGCCGGTGCTCGCGGGCTCAGTGATCTTGCGCCGTAGATTTGTGACCACTCTTCTTCAGCATGAAGGCGGACAAGAAAATCCAGTTCCATGCCATCTGTGGCCGTTTCAAAAGCGCCCATCCAGTCAGGAAAAGGTAACTCCAACAATTCCAAAGCTGCCGGTCCGAACCTGCGGCAGTAGGCGGTGGGTGGCGGATTTCCACGGCCAGTCCAGTTCAGGATGCGGGGCGACTGCGCCCGATTTGTCCAGCCCTCATCACCAGTCAGTGCGTTCCAGATACTCTTATCTGCCTCGGTCATGATTTCAGTGAACGCTGAACCAAAATTTGGCAGATCAGCAAGACTTTCAGGCCAGCTGCTCGCCACGTCGATTGCCGCCTCCAGTGGCGCTCTTGCGTCTGGCCATTTCTCTGCCATCACAAAATCGCTTCCGTCAGCCCGGGCGGAACCACTTAAGGCTCCGCAACAGAAAATTGCCAGCGACATTGCGCAACCTGCTCTAAATGTCGAGTGGTTTTTCATAATTTATCCTTAAATCGTTACATTTAGATCGAGATGCAGAAACATTACTCTGCATCACCCTCTGAATGTTAAACTTAGCTTTTTGGGTAATCGAAAGCAAAATTTACTGCTTTAGCAATACGACGATGCGGGTTGCCGCTCAAAACATTACTTTAGGGTCCTAGGTTGCTGCGCACACAAACGAGTTCACGTCTGTGGAGCTTTCAGAATGGCGGCTTTGGGCTCAAACCCGACTTGCGGCGTTGCAGCGCGCCGATTCAGAGCCGAATGGCAGGTGTGCCAGCCCGAAGCGGACATGATGCGGCACGACGGCACCGGCATCACGAGACTACTGATTATGAGACACCCGCCAGGCACCGCGTGTTCAAAATACCGCCTTTATGCGAACGGTTTCAGTTGATAACGTCATCAAACGACGAGCCTCGTGCTTTATGGCCTAGCTGGCCCGAAGCAGCAACTTTGGGCCAGCTAGCCCTTTATGAGAATTGGGTTCAAATGACGGATTTCTTCGCGCTTCCAGGATGGATTTATTGGTGGCTGTCATCTTGTGTCGAACCGGCGGCCACGGATGCTACGGTCTGGCCTCCCGCAGGCGTGGTATCTGCCGTTCCTGTCATCTTTTGGCTCGTCCCTTTGTTATTCCTTGGATCGGCGAGCGGGGCCATTGGATTTGCAATAATGTCATGGGCCGGAGGAAGGCGGCGCAAGGTGACATACTTCGCCCTCGGCGCGGGGGCAGTGATGATCGGGGTTTTCACTGCACAACTATATCAAGTGGTATCAAACATACATGTTTCCTTTGACGCACCTGTGATGAGTCAACAGTACTTTATGTTCGCAGGCGACTCGATCACCAACGCCGCAATCTGCGGCGTCTTCTTGGGTGTGAGCGCCCTGATGCTGAGGTTTGTGCAAAGCCCCCTTTGGCAGGGAACTATGCAATGTTTGGCTTTTTTGCCGTGCGTTTTCTTGACGGTGGCTTGGGGCACATTCGCTTATGCGGCGACGTGTGGGCTGTAGGGCCGTCTGCCAAACTTTGCAAAGCTCGCTTTCTGCGCATTGCTGACCTTCGTGCCTGGTTCAGCATGGGGGCATTGAAGATGAAGTGCGAATGGCCGCTTTCACGCCATTGACAGGATGCCTTCGCAGTTGCCGCGAATGTCCGGAGTCCGCCAATTTTGTGGAAAAACTAACGTTTGCGATTGCAGAAATAGCTGCTTGAATTTCAGCGCAGGCGCCTTTCTTCTCAGGCTTGGCGCGTTTGCTGCCGTGCAGGAAAGGTCTTGGCCAGTTTGCGGAGGTTCGCTGTTGTGCAGAGGCTGGAGTGGGCCGCGTCACTTGGACGAAAAGTGGCGAAGGCTGCATGATCAAGGTCATTAAATGGGCGGTTCTGACCAGTGGTGTGCCTCGATGCACATATGTCGTTTCGTCAGCCTTGAAGCGCCTGCCAAGCTTATGGCGCGATCCTAAAAGCAGTGGGAAAACACCCGTTTTCGGCCATAACCCTATATTGTCGAGCACTCAAAGCTTTGACAGCTCGGTTAACGGACGATTTGCGGATTCTTCTGCAAAAGGTTTTCCTTGAACGGGGAAGTAGAAAGAAGTCAATATTATCAGTATTTTACAGCTGATCAGCGATTGTTTGGCCGCTGATGGGAGGGGCTCCGTGCATTTATGAACCTTTTATTGGTGATCTGCGAGAAATCGAATGCCTTCAGGATGAAACTCTGTCCATACACGCATGTGCCGTTTCGCCGAAATATAGGTGATATATACGGATGGACGTAAATAAAGGTCGGTTTTTGAGCTTTATTTACGTTCATCCCCACCAAACCAGACAAATCAATGCGGAACGGACATAATTTCTGGCACCGGGCTGTGATCCTGACGTCGCATCGCTTCCCGGCGCTTCAACATGTTTGTTTACCACAGTTGCAAAGCCCGAGGGGACGGCCACCCGCGTCGTCTCAGACAACGTTCTCAGCGGTGAAGAAAGCATTGCCAAGGGGGCGGCGTGGTGGACCATGTCATGATTTGTATCCGTGAAGAAGACCAACTCACCCTGTCATTTGCTTTTGATACAGATGTTATGCGCTCTTTGATATTGATCTGCGGGACAGAAGATAATGATTGGCGTAGTTGTAAAATCGGGAGCCCTCTATAGGCTCTGTGGGGGCATGCATGGGCTTTAATTCGAAACCGCGATGAACTTAAAACAGAGCTTCATGGGATCTGGGCGCGCCTCTCCTTGCCGTTAATTTGAAGTAATGTGCGTCATTTTTTGCTGAAATTTAGGTTTCCATTCCGACCCAGATGGGAACCAATAGTGTTTGATTTTCTGGCGATTGCCATCTGTCAATTTAAAGAGTGCCCGAAATCTCCATTGGTGCCCAGTATGATCCGCTCGACGGATACCACATCTAAACTTGGCCTTGAGGCAAGTTGAAGCCCTTGGTCAGACCGGTGGTCTGCGGTGGCATGGATACGGTAACTGGATTAAGGTCGTGCTTAGGATTGGTAAAATGATAAAATATGCCTCTGACCGGCGATACTTCTTGGCTGCAATAGGTGGCGCTATATGCGCTTCGCACAGAGTGATGGCACAAGACGCACTGCCTTTGCGCATTGGTCTGACCCCGGTTTTTCTTGATAACGAATGGGTGGTGCTGGAATATCTGCGCGATCACATTCAGGCCGTGACCGGTCACGCCACAGAATTTGTCCAGCGACGCACCTACAAAGAGGTTGTGGCATTATTATTGCTGGGCGAATTGGATGCCGCCTGGCTTTGCGGTTATCCCTTATTGCAGCACGCGGATCGATTGCAGGCGCTTGCCTTACCGGTTTGGAACGGTGCGCCGCGGTATCGTGGTTACATCATCACAGCTGATGACCGGCAAGCGAGCGAAATTGCTGACTTGCGTGGAGATATTCATGCTTACTCCGACCCCGACTCAAATTCAGGGCACCTTGTGACCGTTGCTGAACTTGTGGCACGCAACGAGCGGCCCGATGGCTATTTCTCGCGCAGCTTTTTCACCTTTGGACATCGCAATGTAGTGCGCGCCGTCGCGCGGCGGCTTGCGACATCGGGTAGCGTCGATGGTTATGTCTACGACGCATTGGCCCGCACAGAGCCGGAACTGATCGCGCAGACGCGGGTCTTGTGGCGATCAGGCTGGCACGGATTTCCACCCTTTGTCTTTGCTACTGAAGCGCGCAATGCATCGGCCACGCGCGCCATCAACGATGCGCTGTTCACGTTGGATCAGACTGCGTCTGGGCGCAATGTTTTGGGCCAGCTGCAACTGGATGGCTTTGCTTTGCCGCAGCCTGACAGCTTTGACAGCATCGCGGCGTTGATGTCCCGTGTTGCGGAGCGGGATTGACCGGATGCCGCTGCGTTTGACCTTGCCGCTAAGTGTGCGGGTGCCTTTGATGGTCTCTGGGCTGATGGTGGTGATGGGGATCATCGCCTCGCAGCTTGTTTTGACCGCGCTGGTGCGGTCGCAGGAACGCCAGCTTTCCGATCTGGCGCAATCGGAATTTGCGACTTTATCAACGACGCTGGCGCCGTTGATCCAGCGTCAGGACATTTGGGAAATGTTCGATGTGCTGGACCGCGCCACGCAGCGAGTCGGTGGCTTTTCCCCCGTTGCTGCGGCACTTGTCGATGAGCAGGGCAGGGTGATTGTAGCCACGCAGCCGGATATCCATCCGGTCGGTGCGCCGGGCGTTGCCCTGATTAATGCGGCAACGCCTGTCGGACAACTCAATTATGACAGCGCGCAGGATCAGATTTCCCTGCGGCAGAATGTTGACTTTCAGGGCCGGACAATCGCCGCCTTGATCATCGACTTTGACGTTACCGAACTGGCCGCAGAACGGCGCCAGACATGGTTTTGGCTGATAGCGGGCAATCTGACGGCGACGCTTGTTCTGGCGTCCGCTGGATACGTCCTAATCCGCCGGGTGCTGGCTCCGATCGGGCGACTGTCGCGCGAGATGTCACAGCCCGGTGGCGCGTCGCGCGCCTTTCCAGAGGCGATGATCCCGCAATATGACACCGAACTCGCCAATCTCTACCAGACCTACAACGGTATGATCCGTGCGGTAGAGGCGCGTGGTCTGACCGAAAAGCGGCTATCGGAACGCGAACGGTTCGTCAGCCTTGGCCGTCTTGCTGGGACGCTGGCGCATGAGATCAACAATCCGCTGGGTGGTCTGCTAAACGCCACCGATACATTGCAACGCTATCCAGATCGTCCCGATGTCGTGCAGCAGTCTGCCGGTATTCTGGAACGTGGATTGAAACAGATGCGCGAGGTGGTGCAGACGACGCTGCATATGCACCGCAGCGATCAATCCGCGTTGCCCTTGACACCTGCGGATTTTGATGACCTGCACCAGCTGATCCGGCCAGAGGTCGAGCGGCTGAACCAGAGCCTTGATTGGCATGTCGCAATCACCAACGCTGATTGCAGCGGTTTGTTTGCAGGCCCTGTCCGCCAGATCGTTCTTAATTTGTTGCTGAACGCTGCGGGCGCGACGCCTGTGGACGGGCGCTTGGGTCTACATGTTGCGGCGCGGGATCAGATGATGCACCTGCGTATCTGGGATAGTGGCCCCGGTCTGCCCGCGCATCTACGGCCCCGGTTGCTGAGCGATGATCCGGTAGAGCCGGGGGGCGGTCTGGGTCTGCGGTTGGTCCGCGATCTGGTAAACCAGCTGGACGGGCGGATCGCGCTTGGTCAGACTGACGCCGGCTATCATATGATCGAGGTTGATTTGCCACTGTGGACCCAAGACGATGCTTGAAGGCCGTCATATCGCGCTGATCGAAGATGACGAGATCATGGGCGCGTCATTGTTACAACGACTGGAGCTGGAAGGCGCAAGGGTCGTCTGGCATAAAACCCTGCACCGCGCGCTTGGGGCATTGCGGACGCCGCGTATCCCTTTTGACGCAGTGCTTTGTGATATTCGTTTGCCCGATGGGTCGGGCGAGGACCTGTTTCTGCGCCTGTGCGATCATGGCCATCCGCCGCCTTTTGTCTTTATGACTGGTGCCGGTGCGACCGATCAAGCGGTGCGCTTGTTACGTTCAGGTGCCGCGGATTACGTCCTCAAGCCGTTCGAGATCACTGATATCATATCCCGGTTGGTGCAGGTGACAGCGCCTTTGCCCGATGCAGGAACCGGGGCGTGGTTCGGCGTCTCACAAGCTTGCAAGGCGCTGGATGCGGATCTGGTGCGCGTCGCAGCCCGTGATGAACCGGTGCTGCTGCTGGGCGAGGCAGGCACCGGCAAACGTGCTGTCGCGCAACGCCTGCACCGTCTGTCGGACCGCTGTGCTGCGCCCTTTGTGACGTGCGATCTGACCCGCGACAGTGCCAATGTGCTGCATGATACGCTGTTTACGCCCCAAACCGGGCTATTCGCACGGGCAGGCGAGGGTGTGATCCTGCTGGAACAGATCACCGCCGCCTCTGACGCATTGCAAAGCGCACTGTTGGCAAGGATGTGGTCAGGCAATGGCGGTCCACGGTTGGTTGTCACCGCAGGGCCGGATTTTAGCCCCAGTGATCTGCGGCCCGATCTTTATTTTCACCTTTCGGTTCTACCGGTCACGATCCCGCCGCTGCGCGCGCGCCCTGACGATGTGTCATGGCTGCTGGCACGGCTGTTTGACGGGATGAATGCGCGCCGTGCCCAACCTTTGCGGGGTGTGTCTGCGCAGGCAGATACGGCTGCGCGGGTCTATGAGTGGCCGGGAAACGGGCGCGAATTACGGTCCCGCTTGATGCGAGCGATGGCGGTTGCGGAGGGGGACATGTTGTTCCCCACCGACCTTTTCCCCGAAGGTGTCGGCGATGCTCGTAGCCCCAACGATGGCAGCTTCGTGCCTTTGGCCGAAACCCGGGATGCTGCTGAAAGAGTGCAGATCGAACGGGCCTTGGCGCATTGTAACGGGTCGCTGACCGCAGCGGCAAAGCTGCTGCAGGTCGGCCGGTCTACCCTGTGGGACAAGATGCAAAAGCTCGGGATTGATCCGCAATCTTGACGCAAGCATGTCGGACGCAAGCGTCCGGAAATCCGGACGCCCTGATATATACATAAAAATCAGTGGGATATGCGACGTAATCCACCGTGTGTTTCGGTATGGCGCGGCATGCAATCTGCTATCCTGCACTCGGGGACCAAGCCAGCACGTGCAGCAATGCACCTGCCGCCAGGGAGGGATCATGACAGCCATCCGCGCCAGAAATACTGCGCGAAACGCGTCAGCTGTGCCGATGCGGCTTGCCTTGTCGGCATGTCTGACGGTGCAGCGGCCCGATGCCGCCTGCAACGCCTGTGCTGTGGCGTGCCCTGAATATGCGATCGCCATTCACGGCCGGGATGTGACCATTCAAGTGGAGGCCTGCTCTGGCTGCGGGCTTTGCGCGCCGTCTTGTCCGACGGGTGCGATCAATGTCGCGTTTTTCGGTCCAGCCGCGCGGTTGGATTGTGCCCGCGTCCGCAAGCCCGCAGGGCGTGCAGTGCCCTGTTTGGGCGGATTGACCGATGGGCATTTGCGCGCGGCGCTGGAGCAGGGTGATGTGACGCTGGTGGATCGTGGCTGGTGCCGTGATTGTGCGCTTTCGGGCGGCGTGTCGACGCCTTGGGCGCAGACGGTGGGTGAAGTGAATGCAGAAATGGCATTACTTGATGTGCCGCAGCGGGTGCATGTCGCGCAAGAGCCTTTGTCGGACTGGCGCGCCAAGCCTGCGCCGCAAGCCCCCACCGATAACCCATCGCGGCGCAGATTGTTCAACGCGCTGGCGGACAATGATGCGCTCAACGTTCCCGTCGATAACATCCCTGACAAAACCGTCACGCCGCGGCTTGCACAGCGCGCAGCGCAGCTTGCCAGGATTGCGAGAACGAACGCCGTGCCGCGCAGCCTTTTCCCGAAGGCGCAGGTGACCGGCCCGGTTGCCGATTTGAATGTGTTGGCGCGCCTCTGCCCCACCAATGCGCTGAAAGTGACCGAGGATGCGGCAAGCCGCGCGCTGATCTTTGATCCGACCGCTTGCACAGAATGCGGTATCTGCGTCGCGACCGGGCTGATTGCCTTCGAGCCTGCTGAATCATGGCATTTTACCGGATCTGATGTTCTTCTGACCGAACCCCGCGCGACCTGCAGCCTCTGCCGGTCACGCTTCACACCCAACGTCGGCCAGTCCACCTGCACCGCCTGTGCCCGCGACAACGCTATCGCAGCACTTGGCCATGGTCTGATGCGGCGCCAACACAAGATTTTGCACGAAGGGGAGGAATATCCACATGGATGAAATCAACACCAATGTCAGCCGCCGCAGGTTTCTTCAGGCCACAGGTGTGACCGGCGCGGCGACCGCCGCTGCCGTTGTCGGCATACCCGGCACCGGAATGGAAGCGACCAGCGCCGAGGCGCAGACCGCGCGCGCCAAACCCAATACGGTGATCACCAAGAACATCTGTCACCAATGCCCGGCGCGTTGCGGCATCGACGTCTACACCACCGATGGCCGGGTGCATGCGATCTATGGCACGGCGGATCACCCGATTTCGAACGGCAAACTCTGCCCCAAGGGGCCGCTTGGGACCTATGTCCTATATGACCCAGACCGCTGGCGCGGCCCGATGAAGCGCACCAACCCCAGCAAGGGCCGCGATGAAGATCCTGGTTTCGTGCCGATTTCGTGGGACGAGGCGCTGGATACCGTCGCAGGCCGCTTGAACAACCTGCGCGATGCTGGTGAAAGCCACCGTTTTGCGTTGCTTTATGGCCGTGGCTGGGGGGCGTCCTGTGCCGGGCTGCACGGCGCTTTCGGTCAGCTTTACGGATCGCCCAACGTGGCGATCGGGCATAGCTCGATGTGTTCGGACGGATCGATTATTTCCAAAAAAATGGTTGAGGGCAACGCCGCCTATAATTCTTACGACTATAACAATACCAACTATATCCTGATGTTCGGCGTAGGGTTTCTGGAGGCGTTCCGCCCCTATAACAACAACATGCAGGTCTGGGGCCATATCCGTGGCCGCAAGACGCCGAAAACCCGCGTGACGGCTGTTGATGTGCATATGAACACCACGCTTGCGGCATCCGACCGCGCCTTGTTGATCAAGCCGGGCCGGGATGGTGCGCTGGCGCTGGCAATCGCTCATGTCATCCTGGCCGAAGGGCTGTGGGAGAAAAGCTTTGTTGGCGATTTCGACGACGGTGTGAACCGCTTCGTTCCCGGTCAGGACGTGCCAGTTGCCGCGACAGCCCAGCCCGTGCCAAACAGCACCAGCGTTGATCAAGAGGCTAACCTTCCGCAGGAGCCGTCGCTCGATTCGCCCGAAGGCGGCACTGTCGTTCCACTTGATGCGCTGGTCTATGATGATGAACCCGCAGACGGGCCGGTCCCCAATGTAGCTACCGGTCGGTTCAATGAACGCTGGGTGCATGGGCTTGTCGAATGGTGGAATATCGAACTGAAGGACCGCAGCCCCGAATGGGCGGCAGAGCTGACAGATATACCGGCTGAGACGATCCGCACCGTCGCGCGTGAATTCGGCACCACGCGCCCGGCCATGGCAATCTACGAACGCGGCGCGCATGCCCATTCGAACGGCATCTATAACGGCATGGCCATCCATTCGTTGAATGCGCTCGTGGGGGCTTTCTATGCCAAAGGCGGCATGATGGGGCAGATGGGCCCCAGCTATGGCCCGATGCCTGCCGATGCCAACGACTACATGGATGACTGGGCACAGAACGGCAATTGGAAGGATTTTCCTCGCATTGACAAAAAGGGGCATGAGGATGGCTATCTCATGGCCAACAACATGATGCAGGATGTCGGGCCGAACCATCTGGCGGGTGATCCCTACAAGCTCGACACGATGATGTTCTACCTGACCAACCCGATCTGGACCGCTCCGAACGGGCAGGTCTGGGAAGAGGCGCTAAAAGACGTCTTCATTATCGACACTTCGCCGTTCCCGTCGGAAACCGGGCATTACGCAGATCTCATCCTGCCAGATCACACCTATCTGGAACGCTTGCAGGACTCGCCGACCTATCCGTTCCAGGGCTTCCCCATGACCCAGCTGCGGGTCCCCGCGATTGAGCCAATCCATGACACCAAATATTACGGCGATGTGCTGATCGAGATTGGCAAGCGGATCAACGGGCCGATGGGCGAATATTACCGCGAACTTGGCGATACCGAAAACGTGCTGCGCCATCTGGCCGAAGGGTTCCGCGCTGATCCAGGTGACAACGGGGTCAATGATTTTGAATCCTGGAAGGAAAAGGGCGTCTGGTACAAGCGCCGTTACATCTATCGCCAGATCGGTGGCACGTTCTACAAATGGGATGGCACGGATTACAGTATCGAGATGACGCCGGAAGAGGTGAAACAGATCGTGTTTCCGACACCATCTGGCAAGTTCGAATTCCGCTCTGGCCTGATGGAGCAAAACTCTGATTGGATCGCGGAGAAAACCGGGCGAGACCCGGCCAATCTGATGTTCCCGATCTGGGAAGAGCCGGTGCATCACGGTGGCGGCGATCTGCATCTGGTCACGCCCAAAGTGGCGCTGCATGCCGAAGGTCGCGGGCACAACATCCCGATGGTGATCGCGCATCTGCAACCCACCATCGGTGGCCGCGGGCAGGCGTTCTGCGAAATCCATCCCGATACCGCGCGTGCGCGCAACATCAGTGATGGCGACCGGATCAAGATCACCTCTGATGTCGGCTCGGTCGAGGTGACGGCGCGGTATTTTCAGGGCGTACGGCCCGATACGATCGTGCTGCCGATGGAATATGGCCATTGGGCTGCGGGCCGCTGGTCCAAGGCGGTGCCAACTGAACATGCGGGCGAAGCGACCGTGAACGTGTCTGACCGGATCACCGGGCAGGCAAACTATTATTCCAGCAAGGTCAACGTGACCAAGGCCTGAGGGAGGATACGATTATGGCAAAATGGGGAATGGTCATTGACCTGGAAACCTGCACAGGGTGTCAGGCCTGCACTACGGCCTGCGCGATGGAAAACAACCGCCTTCCGGGCGAGAACTGGCAGGACGTGCTTTTCTATTCCGAAGGCGAATATCCGCATTTGAACCTGTCGTGGTTGCCGCGCCCATGCATGCAGTGTGAAAATCCAAGCTGCGTATCCGTCTGCCCGACCAAGGCAACCTATGTGGACGAAGGCACTGGCGTCGTGCTGGTGGACTGGAACAAATGCATTGGCTGTAAATATTGCATGGTCGCCTGCCCCTATGGCGTCCGCTTCTACATGGACGAAGCGCCTGTGGTGCAACCCGATGTCAAAGCCACCTATCCCGGCGATGGCAAACGAACCTGGAACCCGCCCTTCAAGATGCCCGATGAATACGAGGATGCGTCCAAGGGGATCGGCATCCAGCCCAAGGGCGTCGTGTCCAAATGCACCTTTTGTTATCACAAGATCAGCCAAGCCCCCGAAGGTGTCGCCGATCTGGACGAAGACAACCCAGAGACAAAGGAATTTACTCCGGCCTGCGTGCGGGTCTGTGCGCCGAAATCACGTTTCTTTGGCGATCTGGATAACCCCGACAGCTACGTCAATCAGTTGATCGCTGACAAAGGTGGCGTGCGCCTGAAAGAAGAGACCGGCAATAAGCCCAAGGTCTATTACCTGTCGGGTGGCGGGTCACCTGTGGTGCCGGGCAACCGCTCGCGCCGGTCCTGAGTTATGGGAGGGAATGAAAAATGACTATGATGACAGATACCGCCCCCGGCGCACCACGGGGCAATCACTTTGCAATGCATCTGGTGGTGGCGCTGGTCCTGCTCGCAATTGGCGGGGGCTATGTGCTTTATGAGCTGTTCACCTTTGGCAAGGTGCAGTTCAACACCACCAATGCGGGGATTTTCTGGGGCTTTGCGATCGTCGTTTATGACTACTTTTTGCTGACCTCGACCGGATTGGTGATGGTGGCTTCGCTTTACTATGTCTTCGGGTTGGAGGAGTTTCGGTCCGTCGCCCGGCGCTGCCTGTGGCTGGCCTTTGCAGCGATCATCGGCGGGGTTGCGGTCTTGTTTCTGGAACTGGGTAATCCGTTCGTGGCGATCTGGGCTACACCGCTGAACCTGCAAACTGCGTCGCCCCTGTTCTGGAAGGTGCTGCTGGTCGCGGCCTATTCGGCGCTCCTGGCGTTGGTCCTTCTGGGAAAGATCAACACCCGCGAAGATAAAGGCAGCGTCCTGATGATACCGATGACCGCACTCGCCTTTATCGTCACGCTGGTTGCGGGGTCGGTTTACGGCATGATGGCGATGCGCCCGATGTGGTTTGGCGGCGATGTGCCTGTAGTGTTCCTGATCGAAAGCTTCATGGGAGCGCTGGCTTTTACGGTGTTTTTCAGCCACCTTAAGAACGGGTTCAACCATGGCAATATGCGCCCCGAAACCCGGCTGTTGTTCGAAGGCACGCTGGCGCGGATGTTCGCGATTTCCATTGGTCTGCACTTTATCCTGCATGCCGGACGCGCGGTGACCGGCCTGTGGTCAAATGCCGAAGGGATGCAGGTCTGGCAATATCTGGTGGCCAACCCGCTGTTCCACTTTGCCATGTGGGGCTGCATTGCGCTGCCTTTTGTGCTCATGGTGCTGAAATCTACCCGTTCCAACGGCATGATCCAGATTTTGGCTGCTTTTCTGGTGATGGTCGGGCTGCTGATCAGCCGCTATGAATTCATCATCGGCGGCCAGCAGGTGCCTTTGTTCAAAGGCACCTGGGCACCGGAATTGCTGCATTACAGCCCCTCTGTCGGGGAATGGGCCTTGCTGGTGCTGGCGGTGGGGCTGGCCAACAGCGTCTATGCTTTCGCCGCATGGCAATTGGGCGCCGAAGACCGCGCGTGATGGTGCAAACAAGTGGCCGGAGCGCATGACCCGGCCTCACGCAATTCCCGGAGGGATAAGATGTTGAATTCAATCGCCGCCACAGCCTTTGCCAAGCGCGATTTCTGGCTTTGCCTTGCGCGTGCCTTTGCGCCACCGGGCACGGATGATGCTTATCTGCACGCTTTCCAGACCGATCTGCCCGATGATCTTGCGGCCATTGCCGAAGAACTTGGCCTGCAACTCGGCGAAGGGACTGCCGCCTTCCGCGCGGCTGCTTCGCAATTGCGCGATCCGCTGGCTTTGCAGAAACTTTATGCGGCGTTGTTTCTGACACCGCCGACGCCAGTGATGGTCAATACCTGTTTTTATATCGACGGCGGCTTGCAGGGTGCCGCGGCACAGGCGCTTGAAAAGTCCTACGCGGCGCATGGCTTCGAACGCCATGACCATTTTCGCGACCTCAATGATACGGTCGGTGTGCAGGCGGACTTTCTGGCGTTGCTTTACGAACAAGCGGGGCAAAAGGCGCAAGGCGGCGAAGATATCAATGCGCGTGCCTATTTGTCGCAAGCCGATCAGATCATCACCGATTACCTGTGTCGCTGGATCACCCCGTTCCTGCGCGATCTGGAGACTGCCAGCCGCAATCATGGCGTGAACCCTGTCTATGCGCATCTGGCGCGGATCATTTGGCTGGCGGTCGAAGGTTTGACCGCTGCCCCTGAAATGGCTGAAATCAAGGCCGGTCTGGCGACACTGCCCGCCGGATCAGCCCGCGGGGTCGGTGCGCTTACCGCCAGCGATCTTGCTGAAATTGCCTTTATGCTCGACCGCGACGGTCTGGCCTGGGATCACGTCGCCGCCAATGACGGCTGGGATCAGGATGTGTTTGAGGCGCGACGCGCCAATTGTTAGGATGAAATGAAGGATTGCACCACATCCGGCCCCGCTCCGGTGATAAGCTGGCAAGAGGCGCAGGCCATCGGTCTGACGCTGGCAAAGGCGGTGACGGCGGTGGACAGTCTACCCTTGACACAGGCCACCGGGCGGGTGCTGGCACGGCCTGCAATATCGCCGCTGCCACTGCCGCCGTTTGATAATTCAGCGATGGATGGCTATGCATTGCGGCTTGCCGATCTTGCCGGGACCGGGCCTTGGCATTTGTCAGTCGCCGGACGTGTGACGGCCGGAGATGCGGGGATGCACCTGCCGCAAGGGGCGTGCCTGCGCATCCTGACCGGGGCGGCTGTGCCGTCTGGCGCGGATTGCATCGTCATGCAGGAACATGTGCAGCGTGATGGCGACAGGATCACCTTGCTTGAGCGTCCCCGCCTTGGCGTCAATATCCGCAAACAGGCCGAGGATTTGCCGCAAGGCGGCGAAGTACTGCCCTTGGGCCGTGTGATTGCCGCGCGCGAGGCGGGTGTGCTGGCTGCCACAGGTGCGGCAAATGTCGCGGTATTCCGCCAGGTCCGTGTGGCGTTGTTCTGCACCGGATCAGAATTGCGCGATCCTGGCGAGGCGCTGGCACCGGGGCAGATCTGGAACGCCAACCGCTATCTGCTCAATGCGGCATTGCAGGACCCATGGGTTGAATTGCGGGACATGGGCGGGATTCCGGATGATCCCGCGCAACTGGCCGCCGCCCTAATTGCGGCAGCGGGATGGGCTGATCTGGTCATCTCGACCGGTGGGATGGCCGACGGCGATGAGGATCACATGCCGCGTCTGTTGCGCGCGGCGGGCGGTAAGGTGGATGCGCTGCGGATCGCGATCAAGCCGGGTAAGCCTGTCGAGTTGGGGCGTTTGGGGGATGCGATTTATGTCGGGTTGCCTGGCAATCCTGTTGCAGCATTCGTGACTTGGACCTGCCTTGGCGCGCCTGTGCTGCGCGCGCGGGCGGGCATTGCTGCGCCGGGGTTAAGGTTTTCCACAGTCCGCCTAGACGCTGAACTGTCCCGCAGGCCGGGGCGGGCGGAGTTTCGCCCCGCGACCCTGCTGCCCCCCGGCGCGGACGGGCTGGCGCGGGCACAATTGATGACGCCGACCTTTGCTGCGCGGATCGCCCTGCTTGCCCGAGCCAACGGTCTGGCAATGATCCCCGCCGATGCCGACTATATGCCCGCCGGTCATCTGATCGACTTTCTGCCTTTTTGAACTGGAACTATGATGCTTGAACTAACCGAGATCCGCGCCTGCCTGACCACGATTTCCCTGCCTGGCGGTGGCAATCTGGTCTCTGAAGACCGCGTGCGGGCGCTGGCGTGCGACCAAGGCACAGTGCGTTTCGTGCTGGAAGCGCGCGACAAAGCCGAAGCTGCCACGCTGACGCAGGTCAAATCCGCAGCCGAAACGGCGCTGATGGCCCTTCCCGGTGTCAGTTCCGTGCAGATCGTCGTCACCGCGCATGAAGCGGCGAAAGAACCGCCCAATATCACCATCGGACGCCACCCCGAAGGCGCGCCGACCCAACGCCAGATCCCCGGTGTGAAACGCATCCTTGCGATCGGATCGGGCAAAGGTGGCGTTGGCAAATCTACGGTTTCGGCCAACCTGGCGGTGGCGATGGCACGGCAAGGCTGGAAAGTCGGGCTGCTTGATGCCGATATCTATGGCCCCAGCCAGTCGCAGATGATGGGCGTGCATCGCCAGCCCGCTTCGCCCGATGGCAAGGTGATCCTGCCGCTGGAGGCGCATGGCATCCGCTTTATGTCGATCGCCAATATGTTGCCGGACGGGCAGGCGGTGATCTGGCGCGGCCCGATGCTGATGGGCGCGTTGCAGCAATTGCTGATGCAGGTGCGCTGGGGTGATCTGGATGTGCTGATCGTCGATATGCCGCCGGGCACTGGCGATGTGCAACTAACGCTTTGCACGCATTTCGATGTAACCGGCGCGATTGTCGTGTCCACGCCGCAGGATATGGCACTGATCGACGCGAAAAAGGCGCTGTCAGCTTTTGCTGAGCTGAAGACCGAAGTCATCGGCCTGATCGAAAACATGTCTGTCTATATCTGCGAAAATTGCGGGCATGAGGCGCATCTGTTCGGCCATGGTGGTGTCACGCGCGAGGCAACGCGGCTCGGCCTGCCTTTGCTAGCCGAACTGCCACTTGCGATGGAAGTGATGCGCGCCGGTGAAGACGGCGTGCCGGTCGCCATGGGCACGGGGCCGATGGCAGAGGCTTATGGCCGCCTTGCCGCCCGGCTGATCGCTGCAGCCGAGCAGGCGGTGCCTGCGGTCTGACCTCAGGCCACAGGTGCGGTGCCGGGGACCAGATAATCCGGCGCCTGATCTGCGGGCATGGTGGCCAGTTCATCACCCGTCAGGCGGGCGTAGATTTCGATCAATGTGCCGTTGGGGTCGGTCAGCCACAATTCATGCAGCGGTGTGCCTTTCCATGTTGTGCGGGGTGGCTTTGAGACCTGCGCGCCGATGGCCACCGCCCGGTGATAGACGTCGATCACCGCCGCGCGGTCGGGTAGGGCAAGGCCAAGGTGATAGAGCGTGTCGTGATGCAGCACGGTATCATCCGCGACCATGATGACAAAGTTCAGGTTCAGATCGGGCCGGATGAAGGTCGCATAGCGATGCGTCCATTCTTTTGGCCATGTATTCAGCAGCCAAGCGTAAAACCGTGTGCTGGCGGCCAGATCGCGCACCCGCAGGCTGGCGTGGAATTCGGTTCCGGCCGGACCTTCCGACACGTCGATCAGCCCCACCATCACCTCGATGCGTGCCTTGATCTGATCGCGGGCAGTGCGAAACGCAGCAATGTCGCCCGCGGCTGACGGGTCGGTGATAGGCCAATGCAGGCGGCGCACCGGGCCGGGGACGAAGGGGCAGACCTCTTCGGCGCAAAGGGTGACGATCAGATCGGCGGTTTCGGGTGTTACGTCCTCCAGTGCTTTCGCGCGTTGGGTGGAGATGTCGATGTTCACCTCGGCCGGGCTTCAATCGTCAGCGGATTGATTTGGCCAGGGGCGGAGCCGGCGCTGGCCACCTCGATTGATGCGGGCAGCATGGCGCGGGCGAGGCCTTCGGCTATCTGACTGCGGGCGGAATTCGCGACGCAGAGGAAAAGAATACGCATTATTTCAGTCCTTATCGGGGTGAATAGGCATGGTTGGAAGGCATCAGGTTTTAGCCGAAGATTTGCGTTCGCGGATCGCCGTTTCCTCGGCCGGGAACCAGTGGCGCGTCCAGTTCGCAAACCATACCAGCGAAAGCATCACCGGCACCTCGACCAGCACACCGACGACGGTGACAAGCGCAGCGATAGAGTTCAGGCCGAACAGCCCAATGGCGACCGCGACGGCGAGTTCAAAGAAATTCGACGTGCCGATCATGGCACAAGGCGCGGCGACGTTATGCGGCACGCGCCACGCCTTTGCCGCCCAATAGGCAATCGCGAACATGCCGTAGGATTGGATCAACAGCGGGATCGCGATCATCACGATGACTAGTGGTTGGGACAGGATCACCTCGCCCTGGAAGCCGAAAAGCAGGACTACAGTTGCGAGCAAGCCGATGATCGAGAATGGCTTGACCGTCGCGGTGAACGTGGCGACCGCAGCTTCACCCGCTGCCGGATTGGCCACACTGCGGGTCATCACGACGCGCGTGACGATACCCGCCGTCAAGGGGATGACGACATAAAGCCCGACCGACAAGATCAGCGTCGCCCAAGGCACCACGATATCCGTGACACCCAACAACAAGGCCACGATGGGCGCATAGGCAAAGACCATGATCGCGTCGTTCAGCGACACTTGAGCGAGCGTATAATTCGGATCACCCTTGGTCAGTTGTGACCAGACAAAGACCATCGCAGTGCAAGGCGCCGCCCCTAGCAGTATCAGGCCCGCAATGTATTGGCCTGATGTGCCGGGTTCGATGAAAGGGGCGAAGATCCATTTAAAGAACAACAGCCCCAGCAGGGCCATGGTGAATGGCTTGATTAGCCAGTTCACAGCCAGTGTGATAATCATGCCTTTGGGGCGTTCATGAACCCGCTTGAGGCTCGTGAAGTCAACTGACACCATCATCGGATAGACCATGAACCAGATCAGGATAGCGACGACGAAGTTGACCGAGCCATATTCCAACGACGCCAAAAAATTTACCAGCGCAGGTGCGATTTGGCCAAGCGCCAATCCGGCGACAATCGCTAGTGCTACCCAGACAGATAGGTAGCGTTCAAAAACAGGCATTTAATGTTCCTTTATAGCATTCAATTTCTGGCGCCGCGCGGGTCCCGTCTGCCAATGCAGTCAGTCGATCGAGGTTGCCGTAAGCGCATGTTCATCAGCCGTGCGACATTCGATATCGCTGTCGGGCGATCTTGCCGCGATGGTGTCGATCAGCTTTCTGATTGGTGACAGGGCGGCGGGATTCAGGGAATAACAGATGCGCGGATATTCGATTGTGCCTTGAACGATCCCTGCATCTTTCAAAACTCGCAGATGTTCGGACACCGTCGATTGCGCCAGACCGACCTGATCCACGATATCGCCTCCAATACAGCCCGGACGCGACAGTAAAAATGAAACGATTCTGATTCGTGCTGGATGCGCCAAGCCTTTTGCAATGGACGCAATTAGTGCCGCTTCGTGCTGCGTGATTGTTTCTTGGTCAAGCATAATGTCTCTCCTGCATATCGTCGTTAGCCGATACATACAGATCGGCGTTCGACGATGCAAGGGGCGCTTGGACAAGCGTAATTGCGTTGCAACTAAAGACACCCGGCGCACGGGCCGCTGCAGCGGCCACTAAATGGGCTGCCGATGGCAAGGCGGCTATCGTCTCGCCATGGAGGGGATTGTCATAAAACTTACATATATTTTTTGCAAAACCGTCATGCGGGATCAGTAATCGACATGCACGTGTCGTTTTCAGCACAGATTTTAGGAGAGACCATGAAACGTTCTGCCGCTTCCATCGCTGTCGTTGCCAGCATGCTGGCCACCACTGCCGTCGCACAGGTAACCGTTCACCCCGACCTGCCCAGCTACGAGCCAACCTCTGGCGTGTCCGGCAACCTGACATCGATCGGGTCCGACACATTGAACAACCTGATGACCCTCTGGGCTGAAGGCTTCCGTGGCTTCTATCCAAACGTTGCCGTCGAAGTTCAGGGTGCCGGTTCGGGCACAGCCCCACCAGCGCTGGTTCAGGGTACAGCCCAGTTCGGCCCAATGTCACGCGCCATGCGTGGCACCGAAATCGAAGAATTCGAAGCCCGTTACGGCTATGCACCGACACCGATCCGTGGCGCAATCGACGCGCTGGCTGTGTTTGTCCACAAAGACAACCCGATTGAGTGTCTGAGCCTGCAGCAAGTTGACGCTGTGTTCTCGTCCACCCGAAACGGTGGTGCAGATGCTGGCATCAACACATGGGGTGAGCTGGGCATGGATGGCGATTTCGCTAACCAGCAGATCTCTCTCTACGGTCGTAACTCTGCTTCCGGCACATATGGTTACTTCAAAGAAGTCGCTCTGTTTGACGGTGACTTCCGCTCGGAAGTGCGTGAGCAGCCAGGTTCATCGACCGTTGTGCAGGGTGTCGGTTCCGACCTTTATGCCATCGGCTACTCCGGCATTGGCTACATGACCGCTGACGTGCGCGCTGTTCCACTGTCCATGGATGGTGATTGCTACGAAGCGTCTGGCGAAAATGCTGCTGCTGGTTTCTACCCACTTGCACGGTTCCTGTATATCTACGTGAACAAGAACCCGAACGAAGATCTGGACCCGCTGCGTGGCGAATTCATCAAATACGTCTACACCCAAGAAGGCCAGGCTGACGTGATGCGCGCTGGGTTCTTCCCCGTGGTTCCAGCGGTTGCTGATGTCGATCTGGAAGCATTCGGTCTTAACTGATCCGAATGATTGAGGGCAGAGCGGCGGAAACGCTGCTCTGCCCCTTTTTTGGCAATTATTCCATGTCCTGGGGGCCCAGATGACTGACGCGAACGTGCAACCGCAAAACCGGGGCCTGCCCGTGAAACGCAGCAAATCGACACGGTGGACCGTCATTTACGGTGACCGCATTGCAAAATGGATCATCACCGTTGGTGGTCTGATGGTCATCGTTGCCGTTCTGGGCATCATGGTCTTTTTGTTCCGGGTTGTGGCACCATTGATGTCACCCGGCGAAGAAACGGGCCAAGTCAATTACGCTGTCCCCGAGGCTGCAGATGCCGTCTGGCTGAATGCCGATGAATTTCAATCTCTTGCCACTGCTGTCAGCCGTGATGGATCGGTCACGACCTTTCATGTCGCCACGGGCGAGGTGATTGTCACCGACCAGTTTGATATCGGTGAGACCATTGTGACCGCCGTGGGCGGCACGCTGGATCGCAGGAACATCGCCGTTGGCTTTGCCGATGGGACCGTCCGCTTCGGACAGATCGCTTTTGACAATCGTAGTGTTCCGGCCTCTGCTGCGCCCGGCGATATGCGCCAGTTGAACGCGCGTGACATGGTCTCTGGCGGACAAATTTACAGTCAGGTGCAAACCGGCGATTTTCGCACCATCATCCCGATCAATGAATTGGGTGAATCAGAACAAATCTCCGAAGCGCGTATCGTGGCGCTGGATTACCGCACAGGTGGCACTGCGGAGCGCCCGACCAGCGCGTTTATCTCTGTCGATGCTGACGGTATCGCGCGCGTCAGCCGGTCGGTGATCCGCCGCAACCTGATGACGAATGAAGAAACCGTGACCACCACAACCACGGAAATGCCGCCCCTGAACCTTGACGAAGGGGTCGAGGTGACCGGCGCCTTGCTGGCCAGCGGTGGTGACCGTGCGTTTGTGTCCACCGATGACGGTTTCATCTACCGCTTTGATATCCGGAATGAAAACAACCCTGTGCTGGCCGAACGGTTCCGCGCCTTTGACGATGGTATCGGGATCAGCTCGATGAATTTCCTCAACGGTGAACTGGCGCTTGTGGCCGGGGGCGAGGATGGGTCGGTCGACGTGTTTTTCCGTCTGCAACCGGCGAATGCCCGCGGTTCTGACCGGTTTGAAATGGTCCGGGCACGCAGCCATGCACCGCAGGGCGATGCGATCATCGGCATGTCCGAAGCCATTCGCGACAAGACATTGACGACATTGTCGGCGGATGGATCGGTCTGGGTGCGCTATTCGACATCCGACGAAATTCTGTTCCAATTCGAACGCACCAGCCCGGCTGATGTTGATGCGATCCCGATGTTGTTTCCGCGCAGTGACGGTGTGCTGATGCTGGACACCTTTGGCAATGTCGATGCTTGGCAATATCGCTCGCCCCACCCCGAAGTGTCGCTTTCGGTGATCTTTGGCCGCCTTTGGTATGAAGGTTATTCCGAGCCCGGCTTTACCTGGCAATCGACATCCGGCACCGATCTGTTCGAGCCGAAATATTCGCTGGTTCCGCTGATCGCCGGCACGCTGAAGGCGGCGTTCTATGCGATGCTGTTCGCCACGCCGATTGCGATCATGGCGGCGATCTATACATCCGAATTCGTGCATAAAGGTGTGCGCGCGACCGTCAAACCGGTGATGGAGCTGATGGAAAGCCTGCCCACCGTTGTGCTGGGCTTTCTGGCCGCACTGGTGCTGGCACCCTTGGTAGAGGAATGGATTGCCGCTGTACTGCTGGGTTTTATCGCCGTGCCGATGGGGCTGATGATCGGGGCTTTTGCCTGGCAGATGCTGCCGCAGCAACTGGCCCTGCGCTATGACGGGATGCCGAAGTTCCTGTTGATGGGCGCGGCGATCATCCTGTCCTGCCTGTTTGCCTATACCGTCGGGCCGATCTTTGAACTGGTCTTGTTCAACGGCGACTTCAAAGGCTGGACCAACGGGCAGGGCACCGGCACGCCGTTCATGTTCCTGCTACAATTGCCACTGGCCTATCTGATCGTGTCCTGGGGCTTTCACAAAGTGTTCGGCCATGTGCTGCGCGACCGGATGCGTAATCTGGACCGTGCCGCAGCGGGCCGGTTGGACGCGATCCGCTGGGTTGCCTTCTTCATCGGCGCATTGGTCCTGAGCTATGTGGTCGCGGCTTTGTTGACGGCACTTGGCTATGATCCGCGCGGCAATGTTGTAGACAGCTATCAGCAGCGGAATGCGCTTGTCGTCGGTTTCGTCATGGCCTTCGCGGTAATCCCGGCGATGTATACGCTGGCCGAGGATGCGCTGAACGCAGTTCCTGGTCACCTTCGGGCAGGCAGCCTTGCCAGTGGTGCAACCCCTTGGCAGACAGCCAAATGGGTGGTGCTGCCGACGGCTGCATCCGGTGTGTTCTCTGCCGTGATGATGGGTATGGGGCGCGCAGTGGGCGAAACGATGATCGTCGTCATGGCCGCCGGTAACACGCCGATTATGGAATGGAACATCTTTTCCGGTCTGCGGACCCTCTCGGCCAACATCGCCATCGAATTGCCCGAGGCTGTGAAGGACGGCACCAACTACCGCGTGTTGTTTCTTGCTGCGCTGACGCTTTTCATCATGACATTCGTGATCAACACGGGTGCCGAACTGATCCGCCAGCGCTATCGCAAGCGCTCGGCTAACCTGTAAGACGAGGTCGAAATCATGGCAAATCCTGAAGACAGCATCTCGACCGCAGCGATCGGTGTCAGCACCGGCAAGCCTGCAACACGCACCGGCGGCAAAAGGGTCCGCAGCTTCACCGCCGATCTGTCGGCGGTCGGTGAACCCGCACTCTGGGGCTTTGGCGGTGCCTTGGCGATTGGCATCATTCTGATCGCGGGCTTTCTTGCGATCATCGCGTGGAACGGGTTCACAACGTTCTGGCCCAAGCCAATTGAGCAGGTTGAACTTGTAGATGGCACTGTCATTGCGGGTGAACCAACGCGCTATAACACCTTCACCGTCGGAGAAAGTGTGCTGGCTCGGCTGAACGACGCGCAACGTCAGGAAATCGAAGACAACTTCGGCTTCGCCAACCGCACTTTGTATAAAACCGCGAACTTTGACCTGTACGGTGACGATTTCACTTGGGCCGCTGATTTCGATATCGCCAATGTCGAACGTCCCAGCGGATATTACCTGTTCGAGCGTCAGCAATGGGGCACTTTCGTTGGCTTTCCGGCCAGCCTCGTAATCGGTGGCGAAGAAACTGCCTATGATCAGGGCCTGATGCAGCGCGAACAGCGCGCAGCGCGCAGCCGTTTTGCCGACATTCGTCGGTTGGAGCGGCGCGACATCGGCCGCATCAACCATAACCAGGAACGCGCGCGCCTCGACAGCCGCAAGGCCCTGCTGCAATATGGCGAAAACGATCCGCGCTATCTGGCCCGGGTTGAGGTCAACAATGCGCGGATCGCCGAACTACAAAACGAATTCGTCGAAGTGCAGCAGCGCATTTCCGATATCCGTGCTATCGACAGCCAATACCGGGTGATCTTGGAAGAGGTGAACGGGCGAACTGTTGACACCAATCTCAGCCAGATCGTTCGGTTTTATGCCGCCAATGATGTGAACTGGTTCCAACAAGCGGGTATCTATCTGTCGCGCTGGGGCGAATTCCTGACCACTGAACCACGAGAAGCCAATACCCAAGGCGGTGTGCTGCCCGCGATTTTCGGCACCGTGGCGATGACCATGCTGATGGTCGTCTTTGTGGCTCCATTCGGGGTGATCACCGCCCTTTATCTGCGCGAATATGCCAAACAGGGTAAGCTGGTGTCGATTGTCCGGATCTCGGTGAATAACCTCGCCGGGGTGCCGTCGATTGTTTACGGTGTATTCGGTCTGGGGTTCTTTGCTTACACGATGGGGACCACGATTGACCAGTTGTTCTATGCCGAACGACTGCCGTCGCCGACCTTCGGGACGGGTGGCCTGCTCTGGGCGTCGCTGACGCTGGCGCTGTTAACGGTGCCGGTGGTGATTGTGGCAACGGAAGAGGCTTTGTCCGCCGTGCCCCGTTCGATGCGGGAAGGCTCGCTCGCCTGCGGTGCGTCGAAGTGGCAAACGATACGCTACGTCGTGCTGCCAAAGGCACTGCCGGGCATCATGACCGGGATGATCCTTGCCATGGCCCGCGGTGCGGGTGAGGTGGCACCGCTGATGCTGGTCGGTGTTGTGAAACTCGCCCCCGCCTTGCCCATTGACGGGTTCGCCCCCTTCATCCACCTAGAGCGCAGCTTTATGCATCTTGGTTTCCACATCTTCGACGTGGGCTTCCAGTCGCGCAATTCCGAGGCGGGCAAGCCGATGGTGTTCGTGACGACATTGTTGCTGTTGGGGCTGATCGTGCTGATGAACGCTACAGCGATCTATGTGCGCAACCGCCTGAAGAAAAAATACGCTGGTTCGCAATTCTAATTCCGGAGAAATAAAATGAACACGATGACAGAAGCAGCGCCAGTCCGGCCGATCGAGCCGACATCCTATCATGTCAAAGAAGGCAACCAAGGGATCGCGCTGAAGATCAAGGATTTCAAACTGTGGTATGGCCAAAGCCAAGCCCTGCACGGTATTGATATGGAAATCCAGAAAGGTCAGGTCACCGCGCTGATCGGGCCATCGGGCTGTGGCAAATCCACCTTATTGCGCAGCCTGAACCGGATGAACGACCTGATTGACGAATTGAAAATCGATGGCCGGATCGATGTCGGTGATTTCGACATGTATGGCCCCGGCGTCGATGTGATCGCGCTGCGCAAACGGATGGGGATGGTGTTCCAGAAACCCAACCCATTCGCGATGTCGATCTATGACAATGTGGTCTATCCTTTGCGGGTCGATGGCGTGACCAAGAAATCTATTCTTGATGAAGTCTGCGAACGTTCGCTGCGCTCCGCCGCGATCTGGGATGAGGTCAAGGACCGCCTGAACGAAAGCGCGCTTGGTATGTCCGGTGGTCAGCAGCAGCGTCTGTGCATCGCGCGCGGCATTGCCTCTGATCCCGAAGTTCTGTTGATGGACGAACCTTGTTCCGCGCTTGATCCGATTGCGACGGCCAAGATCGAGGAATTGATCAGCCAATTGCGTGGTCAATACACCATCGTCATCGTGACCCATAACATGCAGCAGGCGGCCCGTGTGTCGGACAATACCGGCTTTATGTATCTGGGCCGGTTGATCGAATACGGTGCGACCGACACGATCTTTACCAAACCGCATAAAGAACAAACGCATGATTACGTCACTGGTCGGTTCGGTTAAAAGCTGATCCACCGCGTGTCTCTTGCCAGATAGGAATATTGCGATGAAGCCTCATACAAATACTGCCTTCGATCACGACCTTCAGGAACTACAGACCGCCGTCCTGCGGATGGGCGGGTTGGTTGAGGCGGCGATTTCAAAGGCCACCAAAGCCTTTGTCACGCGCGATCAGGATTTGGCCCATACGGTCGTCACTGGCGACAAACAGATCGATGCGCTGGAAACCGAAATCAACAGCGCCGTGGTGCGGATGCTGGCGCTGCGCCAGCCTGCCGCATCCGATCTGCATCAGGTGGTCAGCGTGATGAAGGTCGCGGGCGATCTGGAACGGTTGGGCGATTACGCCAAGAACCTTGGCAAACGCGTGCCTGTCCTGAACCAAAGCGACCTTGTCGAAGGTGCCGGCGCCGCGGTCAAAGGCTTGTCCACCCTGGTACAGTCGATGTTGAAAGATGTTTTGGACGCATATGTGCGCAACGATCTGGAACTGGCCAAGGCGGTGTTGGACAAAGACCGCGAAGTAGATCAGATGACCAATGCGATGTTCCGCGAATTGCTGACCCATATGATGGAAGATCCGCGCAGCATCACCGTTTGCATGCACCTTCTGTTCATCGCGAAAAATTTTGAACGTATGGGCGACCATGTCACCGAAATCGGTGAGCAGATCATTTTCGTCGAGACAGGTGAACAGCCTGCACCGCGACAAAAAGGTGAATCCACCAGCATGATCACTGATCCGCCGGGTGCAGATGCATGACACTATTCAGTGAAACCTTCAAATTAAAGGACCGTGGTGTAAGTCCGAAAGTTCTTGTCGTGGAAGACGAAATTTCCCAGCGTGAGGTTCTGTCGTATAATCTGACCGCCGACGGCTTTGATGTGTTTTCAGCGGGCACCGGTGACGAGGCGCTTCTTCTGGTCGCCGAAAAGGCCCCTGACATTATCGTTCTTGACTGGATGATTCCAAACCTTTCCGGGTTCGAAGTCTGTCGCCAACTTCGTGCGAACCCTAAAACCCGGTCCATCCCAATCATCATGCTTTCTGCGCGGTCAGAAGAACCGGATCGTGTGCGTGGTTTGCAGGTCGGCGCGGATGATTACGTCAAGAAACCCTATTCTGTGGTCGAATTGATGGCGCGGATCAGAGCCTTGCTGCGTCGGACAAACCCGGCGCTGGTGGGCGAGACGCTGGAATTTGAAGACATCAAAGTCGATGCCGAAAGCCACCGTGTTTATCGCGGCGATACTGAGGTGCATTTGGGCCCAACCGAATACCGCCTGCTGTTGGCGTTGTTGGAGCGACCTGGCCGGGTTCTGAGCCGGGAACAATTGCTGGATGCGGTGTGGGGCCAGGATATCTATGTTGGGTCCCGCACGGTTGATGTGCATGTCGGGCGGCTGCGCAAATCACTGATGATCAAAAACAGTTCCAACCCTGTGCGCACTGTGCGCGGTGCAGGCTATGCTTTAGGCTAGACATGCAATTCCGTGGTTGAAGCTGGAATGTATTTCCCCGGCAGTATGACGCCTTGCGTCACGCAGGACGCGATCACCCGCGCAATACATCAGAACTGCCGTGCAACCGCCACGGACAAATTTTGTGTCCCGTAACGAAACTGTCACAACGATTCTCTAGCAGTCAACAACAACTGCACTTTGGCACACATTCGATGCCGGTGGAGCAGGAGCCACCCACCTCATCCGGTCAGGGCCGGCAATGCCGGATATGACCAATACAACGGTGCAGTGTAAATCGCGCAATCAGCCTCCTGTATTGTAAATCAGGTTGACCTTTGATTGAACTGCCAACGATACTGGTGGCAATATTTACAACGACTTGATCGGACCAGCGCATCAGCATGCCGGAATTCGTGGACACTTTTCTGGCGCGATGCATTTCAATTGATCTAGAGGTAGACCCTCGCAGTGCTAAGATTTTTGATCTTGCGGCGGTGCGGTATGACGATCTGACTACGATCCGTTCACGTGGCGGCAACGTGAACGCAGCATTGGATCAGCTGGAAGGGTCTTTGGCGCCCACCGACCACCTGATCGGACATAACATCCTGCGCCATGATCTGCCCCATCTGACCGCCGCCCGTCCGCGCTTGACGGATCTTGTCAGCGCGCCGATTGATACACTCTGGCTGAACCCGCTGGCCTTTCCCCGCAACCCCTATCACCACCTCGTCAAACATTATCAGGACGGCCCGACCGGGCGATGGATATCATGCTCAACGGCTGGCTGTTGTATCAGACCCTTGCCTGCCGGATCTGGGCAAGGGCGGGGTTCTATCAGGCAAGCGGCGCTTACGGGTTCCGCGATCAGTTGCAGGACGGCATGGCGCTGACCGCCCTGAGGCCCAAGATGACGCGCGCGCATCTGCTGCGCGCCGCCGGACGGCAATTTCCCGAAGGTGACGTGCAGCATTGGTGGCTGCCGCATTCGGGACAAGGCGTGCGAACCCGGATTTCCGATGACCGGATCTGGCTGGGCTATGCGGTTGCGGAATATATCTCTGTCTCGGGCGATGCCGCGGTGCTTGATGAACAGATCCCGTTTCTGGACGGGCCAGCCGTTCCGCCCGGCGCGCATGATGATTTCTTTCAGCCTGGCACCTCGGACATAGGGGCGAACCTGTTTGAACATTGCGCGCGCGGCATCGACCTTGCCATCGACCTGACGGGTGCCAATGTTATGCCGCTGATCGGCACGGGTGACTGGAATGACGGGATGAACCGGGTGGGCGAAGCCGGGCAGGGGACCTCTGTCTGGCTCGGCTGGCTGCTGATCGCGACGATTGACCGGCTGGCCCCTTTCGCCGACACCCGCGACCGGGTCCGCGCAGCACGCTGGCGCGCCCATCGCACGGCGCTGGTGCAGGCGATCGAGCGGGATGGTTGGGATGGCGACTGGTATCGGCGCGGCACCTATGATGATGGCACCTTGCTGGGATCGGCCAGTTCCGACGAATGCCGGATCGACAGTATCGCGCAATCCTGGGCGGTGCTGTCGGGTGCTGCGGACCCCGTGCGCGCCGTGACAGCGATGGCCAGCATGACGCAACATCTGGTGCGCCCTGACCCCGGTCTGGCGCTGCTGTTCACCCCGCCCTTTGACCGCACCGCGCAGGACCCCGGCTATATCAAAGGCTATCCCCCCGGCTTGCGCGAAAACGGCGGCCAATACAGCCATGCCGCGATGTGGGCAATTCTGGCGCAGTGCCGGTTGGGTGACGGCGATGCGGCGGGCGCGCTTTTCGCGCTGGTCAATCCTATCAACCATGCGCTGACCCCGGATGATGCCGCGCGCTACAAGGTCGAACCCTATGTGGTGGCCGCCGATGTCTATGCCACCGCGCCGCATGAAGGGCGCGGCGGCTGGACATGGTATACCGGATCCGCGGGCTGGATGTATCGCGCTGGGATCGAAGGGCTGCTGGGCCTGACCCGCCAAGGACCGGACTTGGTGTTGAACCCCTGTTTTCCCAAAGCCTGGCCCGCGCTGAAAGCGACGGTCACCATGGGGGAGATGCGGCTGTCGATCACGATCCGCAATGAATCGGGGGCCGGAAATGGCATTCAATCTGCTGTGCTGGATGACAGACCCCTGACACTTGATCACGGCAGGGTCAGGCTGCGTCTGACTGATGGCAAGCAGAGCCTCGTCGTGACGATGAAAGCCGCGCCGCCTGCCTAGCCCCGCGATCCGGCAATAGACCGTGCCACCGGGGCCAGCAGATAGGTGACCACTGGGAGCGCCGCCAGCCCCTGCAAAAGGCCGAAAACACCGTCCAGCCCGGCGGTCACAATCCAGCCAAAGGCAGCATCTGCCGTGTCGACAATGCCGACGACCATCGCCGCAATATCGTGGATCTGATGCCCGATCCTGCCCCAGTCCAGCACCTCCAACCCGTAGATCACAATCGACCCGCCGACCCACAGCATGGCGGCGGTGCCGATCACCGGTATCGCCGCCAGAACCGATGGCATCGTTTTGACGATCCCGGTTCCGATATACCGGGTTAGCGCAAAATGGCCCAGCTGCGCCATCCGCAGGCCGATATCATCCGCCTTGACCAGCGCAGCCACGCTGCCATAGACCAGTGCGGTGATGCCGACCGCCATCAGCGCCAGCGCCGCGCCCGTCACCCACAGGTTACCGGATGTGATCTGCGCCAGCACGATTGTTATGATCTCGGCCGACAGGATAAAAACGGACTTGATCGCACCGCGACGCGGTCAGCCTCCAGATGGGTGGCGTCAAGAGTGGCGGGCGCAGGCCCGTGATCCGCGACGGGGGCGGATCAGATGGACGATCTTTTCCGACCCTTCAAAACACAGATACGCACCGCTCAGCGTCAGCAAGGGCTCAGTAGCCAAGGCGCGAATTGCGACAAAAGCAGTGCTGCGGGCAGGTTCTTGACATATGTCGGCGTCACCGCCGCGTCATCGATCACTACATCACCACCGCGCCCGAACTGCTTGCTCCGGCTCAGGTCGCGGCATATGCTGGAAGTATTATCTAATCTTTCTGGGTTCTGCCCGCGATAGCACGCCGCCAGGTCCCGCAAGACTGGGTGCGCGCGTTGCTGGTGCCTGCCATCGGCTTGTCACGGCACGGGGCCACAATGTGCAGATCATTGATCCGCTCGACTTTGATCTGGGCGGCGTATTCAAACCCCAGTTCGCTTATGCGCAGGGCAAAGCGCCAAAAGCGCTCGATGATCTCGCTGATACAATTTCGGTCGCCGATGGCTATGTGATGGTCAGTCCTGAGTATAATCATGTGATGTCGCCTGCTCTGACGCATTTGCTGAACCATTTCGGTGCATCGCGCTTTGCTTTCAAACCTTCCGCCATCGTGACCTATTCCGCAGGACAATGGGGCGGCGCGCGGGCAGCGATGTCTATGCGGGGGTTTTTGTCTGAACTGGGTTGTCTGCCAGTATCAGCCATGGTGCATATCCCAAAGGCGCAAGAGGCGTTGGCAGAAGACGGAACTTGGGTAGCTGACCCGGAAAATTGGGATGGCTATCTGGGCCGCACGCTAACGCAGCTTGACTGGTGGGCCGAAGCGGCCAAGCGTCAAAACGCCCAAGGTGAAGCGAAAACGACCGACGCGTTTGCGAAAGATCCGTCGCAACGCAACGCTCCGTAAGTGCAATCAGATAATGCAGAAAAGTTTGGGTAGGTTACGGTGGTAGCGCTCTCCCGCAACCAACTTTTCATTTAGTATCAACATGATATACAGCGCCCCTCGGGGCGCTATTTGCATTCCGAAATCCGTGTCCGTAGGATGTCCGCATTAAGAGAGTAAAAAACTAATGACTCAGCCGATGGCGGCAGCAACAAGCGGTCCTTCGCTGCGCCTAACACGAACGGCAGCAATGTGAAAAGCAGATCGGTGCCTGCTCAGGTGCGAAGTGCAACCAAATTCGAATATAGCCGAAGACTTTGCACTGATATGGAAGGAATGCTACCTAATGATTTTCCAGTCCGATGCAAAGCGATCTTCACCGAAAAATATGGCGCAACAAGGACTTCCCCACGCCTTCTGAAGCACAAAATGCTCTGCGTCGGACCTACTGGTGAACGCCCTCAATGCCCTATTTGCGCCTTTTGGGAGAACTTTCCATTTTCCATCGAGGAATTTTATTTTGCAAAACATTACATCATCGCTTGTCAACGACTGACTGAGAGCATTGTGGTCTCTCCGTTCGAATGCGCTCATGGCGGTCTCTAAAAGAGCATCGAAGCATATCGAAATAGCGATACAGTTCTTTCTGAGAGTTTCTAATTCACCGACTGTGACGTTTGCGTTCGGTACGTGTGCCGCTCTGTGTCTTAGTAACGCACTCGATTCAAATCTGGATTGTAGGTTCAAGCCCAAGTCAAGTTGTCCTGCCAATGTGGTCATATTATTCCAGGCAGAAACTACACAAACCGCAGACAAGAATTTGTTTATAACATCAGAATTAATGTTTGAGGCGTCGAACCCAAATGAGTGCTCGTATAAATTATAATTTTCACTCGCTGTCGAGAATATCGCTCCGGCAGATTCTTGCGCGTAGGTTTCTCTCTCTTCAGGTGGCCTAATTCGCAATTGGAACGCGACTGACTTATAGGCTTCATATGTAGTTGCTCTTTTTAATTTATCAGGCAAATCAAAGAAAGGTATACCGCAACTACTTATTCTTTCCAGTGCTTCCGAAGCCCGCTTCTTGATAAAGTCTTCAAGCGCGACGAATGCGACAACCGCCATTCCCTGGCGAAAAAGCGCAGCAACTTGATTGTGGTTGGTTTCAGCCGGTGGTCGCTGAGCTACACTCTCATTAATGATACCAAGTTCAAGGGCGGCCAATCTTTTTAACAGTTGGTTCCTTGCCTCACTCATCGGCAAGGTCCTGCAAGAGGGTCCGCATAGTATCCAATCGATACTTGATAGCTGATAGATTATTTGTAGATTGTGTGACGGATTTTACAAATTTAACGTCCTCTTCGAAAAGTACTTGGGTTGCAGCGCGAACTCTTGCCGGATTTTTAGCTAATGTAGCGAACGCTACGTCGGACAGTTTATGGCAGGCGTGCATCTCAGCATCGTACATCGGCGCAATGAACTGTGATCGCCATCCATCCGCGACGGGCTTATTAAATGCATGCTTTCCCCAAAGATCAAAGCATCGGCCTATGCTTTTGGAGAACGCGTCTTCGAATTCATTCGACCAGATATCTTTGTTTGCTCTCATGAAGTCGTCCATACCGCGCGACATGAAATTCATGTCGATTGTACCGAAGTTCATGTAAAGGAAGCGAAGGACCATTTCTACATCACTCATATCCTTCGAAACTCGTCCGGCCTTTAGCTTTAGTGCTTGTGCTAACAATTTGTTTGTGGATGCTTCAACAAGTCCGTTATTAAATGGACCATCGTAAGCCACATTTCTTATTTCTTGCGCGGTAAGGCTTTCTCCGCCGGTATTTAGACGTAGGAACACCTCATATGTCAGCTCTGGATCTGATTGGTTTAGCAGCGTGGTAACCCTTAAGTAAGGCCGCATAACTAAGCCATTCTGAATCTCTCGTGGTAAATGATTGTATTTCAGAGTATTTAGCTCGGGAAATCCCTCGAGTCCTTCGAGAGCGAATTCGCCTCCAAGAAACTGATTTATTGCTGTGAGCCTTTGTTTCCCGTCTATTACACTGTAACTTCCGTACTCATGCTCAGAGAGAAAAATTGGTGGAACAGGTACGTTTAGTATGAAGGATTCGATTAGACGAGACTGTTTTGTTCTGGGCCATCGATCACGCCTTTGATAATGCGGATTGACATCTACTGCGCCAGTCATGATCATTTCACGCATTACCGAGAGAGAAAAATCGGAATTCTGAATTACAAGGCTATTCTGAGCATCTTTGAATTTCTTAAGAATTTTACTCGAATCCATGTCAAGCTCCCTTTCGCGTTGACGTTGGTCGTGGCCGCAGAGAACCAACTTTACTTGATGACGTATAGGGTTAACGTGCAAGAAGGTGGCCTTTAAGTCAAATGCCCTTCTTCCTAGGAGTGTCCCATCAACTCCTCTTGCGTCCGAATTCATGCAACTAAGCGTCGGGGTTGCGACGGTTTGTCGAAATCATGGGTCATTACGAAAGAAAAACAGGGCGAGTTTCTACACATGCATGTGGCGGGAGACATTCAACATGTTTTTACTGAAGGTTCGTAATGGGCCGACCGGTGACAACCGTGAGACAGTCCCATTTCACGTTCGCTGCGAGCTAGTCCCGCAAATGTCTATATTTCGCGCCAGAGTCACTGAGGCGTTCGGCCAATGACCTATGCGATTCGTCGGCTTTCTTGGTCAATTTCATTGGAAGCCCTGCCAGAAAGGCCTCAAATTCCGCTACAGTGCAGCCGTCGATAGCTGCCATAGATATGGTTAGGCCGAGAGTTTGGGTTGCCAGCTCGTCCAGTTTTTGCGCTTTCTTAATCTCGATATATTCCTCTGGCGATAGTGTCGGCAAGGCGTCGAACAAATCGTTAGCGACCACTTCCCGGACGGCCTGCCAGATCGCGTGGCTGGGCCAGCGTGAGCGGTTGGTATCTGGGCAGGGTTGGCAATACTTGATGTCGTCCAATATCTTGAGAAAGATACGTCGCAGCAACTCATAAAGTGATGCCCAACTATTGATGTCCCAGACATCCTTGAGGTGTCGTTTGCCTACCCGCAATTCGACCCGCCAAATTTGCGACGCCGCACGGTCACTCAGATCGAGTGGCGGAGCGGTGGGACCGTTTATTGCGCGACCCCAAATAGCGGGCCATTCGTGTTTGCATCTGACCATTACCTCTTCGCGCTTGTCGTAGATAATACATTGCCGCCCCGGCATCTTGCCGACTGTCACCGATGTAGTACGGCTCGATCTTCCGTTGACTTGTAATTCTTCGATAAGGTCAACGGACTTTAAGCCAGTGCGCGAGTGGATGACAAAGTGGTCGGGGCAAACGGTGAAATCGGGCGCAAGGAAATCGACAGCAAAATCGACGCGAGAGGGGTGATAGGCTTCAACGGGAGCGTTGATCCCAAGTGCCGCGAGCACTTCAGCACAGCGCAGCCGCAGACCTTCGAGGCCGAGGATTGCAAGGGCGCTGGACGCTGCAGAGAAACGGACGCCCCATGGATCATTCGGAGAAGGCTTTTTGAAGAACCAGTCGCCGGTTGTGTCTTCGCGGCATGAATATGCATAGCCGCCACGTGCGCCGGTTTCTCGGACCATGATGAACACGCCGTTGAAACCAGCATAGGTTTCTTGGCTGTGGCCTTGGCAGCTTTCTTTCAACTTTGCCAAGCTGTCGTTCAGTTTTGCGGGGATTGTCGCTGAGATTGCAAATTCCAGACCGTCAAAGCCGTGATAGATCGGTTTCATAGTGTTTCCTAATGTTAATGTATTTCTAGAGGGGGGTGCTACAAGGACCCCCCAGAGGGGCGCTGCGCGCCCCGCCGAACCCGCGCGCCGCCCGCTACCTAAAGGCAGCGGCGCACGTGTCCGGCGGGTGCATTGCCTGCGGATGGTTAATTGCATCTGGGTGGTGTTGTTTGATGCGAAACAAACCATTTGATGAGGTTTGCACGATCATACAGGACCTGTTTTCCACATTTGATGCGGGGTGGTCCCATGCCCTCAGCCTGCCAGCGGCTCAGGGTGCGCGGGCTGACACGCAAAAGCGCAGCAGCCTCAACTTTTGTCATGAATAACGGTAAATCTATGGAGTCCAGCAAAGCAGAACGCTCCCGTTGAGGCGGGTGCATTACGCCAAAGCGTGAAAGCACCCGCAATTGAAGGGGGTGCTAACCATTTGTGCGTTCTATTTCTCTGTTCTGCTCGGGGGAGATCTATCTATGTGTGGCGCTATATATGTGTGTGTTTGTTCATGTCTGTACCACTCTCTGGAGTCTTGGTACGACTTTATTTATATATGTGTGTTTGGAGCGCCGTTCTCTATTCTGTAAACCCGAGTGCTATTTCCCATATTTTCCATTGCTTGGTTAGCAAGATCATCGAAAAACGAATCCTGCGACTGTGTCAAATAAAAAAACTACGCGTGGCCTCAATGTCTCTCAGTGTCCCTTAATGTCCTATTAACCTGTTGCTGAAACATCAAAGCGCCGACCAATTCCGCTGCCGCAAGCAACGGATCGTCGTACAAGTGCGCATAGCGGGCCGTGGTCTGTGTTTGCGTATGTCCGAGCATCGCGCCGATTACTGGCAGCGACTGGCCCTGTGATGCTGCAATGCTGGCGAACGTATGGCGCAGATCATGCATGCGGGTTTTTTCGAGGCCCGCCGTTTTCGACACTGCCGCCCATGTGCGCTTGATATCAGTCAACGCGTTCCCTTCCGTGGATGGAAATACGAAAGGAGAGGTGCGAGGGCGGCTGCTGAGAAGCGTTGTGACCATAGACGACACTGGGACGCGGTGTTCACGTCTCTGCTTGGTTGTCGCGGCAGGTTTGGTCCAGATACGCAGAGACGGGTCGAACTGGTCCCATCTCGCGCCGAGTGCTTCCCCACGGCGACACCCGGTCAAAAGCATGAACTTCAGCGCATCGCAGGACGTTCGGCGCGGGTGAGCGTCAAGCGCAGACAGTAAACGCATTATCTCTTCCTGTGACAGATACCGTGCGCGCTTGTGTTCGGTGTTACGTTCGATGCGTTCAGCCGGATTGCGTTCGATCCAGCCCCAGCTGATGGCAAGATTGAAAGATCGCCTCACAACTTCGATCACCCGATTGGCGCGCACGGGACGGTCGAGGGAGACATAGCGGTGTAACGCTTCGCAATCAGAAAAGGTGACGTCCGCAACTTTCTTTGCGCCGAGCTTCGGAAGGATAATCTTGTTGAACATCGACCTGATGTCAGCCGCCGAGCGGGGTGCCAGCTTTGGGAGGTTCTGTTTGTCGTACCGGTCGAACAAATCGCGGACAGTCGGCGCGCTATATTCTGTCTCGCGCACTTCCAGAGGATCGACGCCGTTTGCGACCTGCAACTTATACTCTTCGGCGCGCTTCTTAGCGGCAAGCACTGTCCATTCGGGATAGCTGCCAATGGTGATACGCCGCTCACGGCCTTTGAAGTAATAGTTGAGAACAAAAGACCGACGACCCGCCGAGGTGATGCGTACACCAAAGCCTGACAGCTTGGCGTCGTAGGTTATACGATTGCCACGCACAGGCGCTTGAAGGTCGCGTACCAGCTTATCAGAAACGCGGACAGGTTCTGCCCGTGTCCGCGCTGTGTCCGCAGAGATATGAGATGTGTCCGTCTCGGTGTGTCCTGTCATGTCCTGCAATGTCCCACTAAAAATGTAGTTACACCAACAGCTTAGCCGGAAAGTCATGCGCCTGCAACGACTTAGAATATCACAGAATTAAGTCTCATAACCTGAAGGTCGTAGGTTCAAATCCTACTCCCGCAACCAAATCTAATTCACCAATCTTATCAAAGGCCCGGGTTTCACGTCCCGGGCCTTGATTGCTTTTGGACCCTAGGCTCAGACGCAAAAGCGCCGCCAGGACCCCCTCCAGATGGGTCGATAGCTTGCCGTCTGGGGCGGTCGGGGGGGGGGGCGTAGCGGCGATCCGGATTTGGAGCTCGGTGACCTGTCGGTCGACGTCTGGGGCCATTACTGCCCACGCTTGTTTGGCCCGCGTCAATCAACTGACGGGTGGCTGAACGGTTCATTGCGCCACCGCAAGTTCATTGAAAATCTGTATCCAGAGAATGTCTTATTTTATTGGCAAGCTGGTCGCGCTTATATGGCTTGCTCAGCAGGTCCACACCCTTATCCAGCTTTCCGTTGTGGACCATAGAGTTCTGCGCATAGCCAGATGTGAATAGGACCTTTAAATCAGGACGCAGGAGCTGAGCCGCATTTGCGAGATCGCGACCGCCCATCCCTCCGGGCATCACGACATCAGTGAACAGCATGCCGATTTCTGCGTTTCCGTTTATCAACTCCAATGCCTTTACCCCATTGGACGCTTGGAGCACCCGGTAGCCCAAGCTTTTGATCTGGGCGACAACATGTTCGCGAACCAGATCGTCGTCTTCCACGACAAGGATGGTTTCCTGTCCTCTCGGAACTTGCTTGACCACAGGCGCCTGCACGACCTGGTCATCTACGGCCAACGCGCGCGGAAAGTAGAGCTTTAACGACGTTCCTTTTCCCGGTTGCGAATAAACCCGGACATGTCCACCCGACTGTTTTACAAAGCCATATACCATGCTCAGACCAAGCCCCGAGCCCTTGCCCACTTCCTTTGTTGTGAAGAATGGCTCGAACACGCGGCTGGCTACATCGGCTGGCATACCGTGCCCTGTATCAGTGACACTGATCACAACATGTTGGCCAGCTTTGCCGTCCGGCTCACTGACGACATATTCATCGTCAAACGTGACGCTATCGACCTCTATCGTCAAATGACCGCCAACCGGCATGGCGTCTTGAGCGTTTAGGGCAAGATTGAGGATGGCTGACTCCAGTTGCGTCGCATCGACCTCTATCTTCCAAGGTCCCCCGCGCCGCACCATTTCAAGTTCGACATCTTCCGGCAACGTTCGCCGCAGCAAGCCATCCATGCCAAGCAGCAATTCGCTGACGTCCACAACCTTTGGATTCAACGATTGTCTACGTGCGAATGAAAGCAGACGACTGGTCAGCTCTGCACCGCGCTCGGCAGCATTGATCGAGATTTTGGCTAACCTTTCCAGTCGTGGCTCATCGCCCAACTCATCTGCTAGCACCTCTATGCTTCCGAGGATGACTGTCAGCAAGTTATTGAAATCATGCGCAATACCACCTGTGAGTTGGCCGACTGCGTCAAGCTTTTGCGCTTGTCGCAATTGTGCCTCGATCATATTCTGCTTGGTGACATCCAACATGCTGCCAATCATGCGCGTGGCGTTGCCATGGCGGTCGCGAATGATGGTGCCGTGGTTTCGGACATCGGCATAGCTGCCATCTTGGCGCCTGAACCGATGTTCTGTTTTCCACAAGGTTGATGTCGAGTTCAGCAGATCGTTTTGTTGCTGCATTATGTGATCGCGCTCATCCGGGTGCAAATGGTCCGACCACACGGCTTTGCCACTTGCAAAATCATGAGGATCAAGCCCGAACGACGTTCTCAAACCTTCGCTGCACCAGACTTTCTGAACTCCAACGTCAAAATTCCAGACAACATCGCTGGTTGCATTGACCACAACCTGAAACAGTTCGTTCGCGTTTTTCAATTCTGTCACGTCCATCTCAGTCAAGACGACGCGGGTATCGGAGGATGAAATGTCAGGTATCAGCATCTTGACGTATAGTTTGAGTTGCCGCCCATTGATATCGCTGCGGACACTTTCGGATTCAAACTCACGCTCGCCTGCGAGATAAGCCATCAAGGCGCGTTGAAACAGCTGGCGCGACTCGGGGGCATCGATGATTTGGTCCTTGGCGGCCAACAATTCTTCTGCGGTCTCAGCGCCGAATATTCTTGCGCCGGACTGATTGACCTGCAGCACTTGCACGCTTTTGATCGCCGCATCCACAAATTCCGGATGGTTGCCGATATAGCCGCTTAAATCGGTGATACCGCGGCTCTGCAGATCAAGTAGCATGGCGCGGACATTGCACCAATCTTCTTCCCAGATAAGCACTGGTACAAGATCGTAGATTGACCGAAAATGCTCTTCAGCTTTATGTGCTGCAGCAAGGTCGGTAATATCTTTGATTGCGCCTTTCAGGCCGACAATGCGGCCTGTGCCCTGATCCCGTTCCACAAAACCGGTCACTTGTACCGTGCGTTCATGTCCGATCCGGGACACAAGGGTCGCTGTCTCGTCAAACCCTTCTCCGGTTCCGATACTTTTGGCGACGGCCGCCTGAAGCCTTGTCGATGACTCATCAGTGTAAAGCGAGAAGGCCTCTGACAGGGGCAGCGTTCGTACCTCAGGCGCGTCGTGGAACGACGCGGTAACGGGCGTGATCTCAACCGTCTGGGTGTCAAGATTTACCTTCCAGCCGCCGACCTTGGCGATTTCTCCTGCAAGTTTGACCATGGCCTGCAGCCCCGCTTCTGACGTCTTCGTCTTGACGAGATCCGTGATATCTTGGGTAACGCCAAGAAACAGATTTCCTTCCGGCCCACCTAAGGTAGCCGCAGCCTCACGGACATATCTGACTTCCCCGTCTGGGCGCATGATCCGATGACTGTGCGAATACGGTTCACGCGTGGCTGTGACCCGCGCCATCGTTGCATCATAGGAGGCGCGGTCATCAGGATGTATGAATTCAGTGACGCTTGCATAGCTTTGACCAAATTCCTCTCTGGATGTCCCAAACATGCGGAACGTGTTGTCCGACCATCGCACCTGCATGGTGTCCCAATCCATCTGGAAAGAGCCCGCACCCATCAGACGCTCGCCGAGGTCGGATAGTGCCTCAAGCTGCTTGATCTTTTCCCTTGCGGCATCAAGTTCGGCCAATGCAACAGCGAGCGCGGTTTCTAGATCGTAAGTTTGGTCGGGCATCGGCGGTTCCCTAACTCTGCAGATAACGTCAGCTGATAAGCTGTCTTTGCATATCTAAGACGCGAGTGTGTGCCAATCAGTCTTGGACAGCAAGAGACTGATGTGCGCGGCGCTGTGTTGAACGCCGCCAATCTCTTGTTGCGTGGCGGCCAGGACATCACTTTTCCAGCACGATCGGACCGACAATTCCATACAGCCTCTGCTCGATCATCACTGAATGGTCGGTCGGCATTTGCGCGACCGTCGATCGTGAACGGCAGTTTGAGCTGACTTCACATGGATATTTTTACTGGCATCAAGCGTCCGCTGTCTGCCAAACGCGTTGTCCGAATCCGCCGGCGACGTGGTGGTAGAAACCAGTTCTGCGCCAACCAGGTGGCCTTGAAGCCGGATTTCCGAGATGAAAGCGTTCAAGAGACAGACGGCGCAAGAATCGCGCGACTGATTTCCATCAGGTAGTCCCAATCGTTGATCTCGGCGGCTGCGACCTTGTGCTTCATGTCGATGGTCAGGAACGAATGGCCATGGACGAAGGACCACAGCAGGTAAGCGCGGCGCTGGACATCCGGATCGGCGGGCGTCAAGCTCAGGCAGGCGGCGACGGCCTGTACGACCACGCCAAAGCAGCCTTCACCCTTGGCCAACAGGTCAGGGGCGTTCTCATGCCCTTCCGTCAGACCAAAGACCAGCCGGAACACCCCAGGTTCTGCCCGGGCGAAATCGACATAGGCCTGACCCACGGCAGCCACGGCCTCGAGCGAGCCGGGGGCATGGGCTGCAGCACCTATTTCCATCTCGGCGCGGAGCCGGTCCATTGCCTCACTCACGACCCCCCGCAGGATTTCGTGACGATCCTTGAAATGCTTGTAGGGCGCTGCAGAGCTAACGCCGGCACGGCGCGCGGCCTCGGCCACGGAGAACCCATCCGGACCATGTGTCTCGACCAGCTCGCGAACGGCGGCAATCAGTTGGGCGCGGAGGTCGCCGTGATGATAGCTGGCTTTGGGCGTCACGGATGGCGCAGCCTGTGATGACGTTTCGTCTGACATGGTGATTGGGGCCTTCCAGTAAAGTGAGTGATGTTCACTTTTTTCTTGACGAAAGTTAGCACCTCTCACATATCTTGACAAGTGTAGCTGCGTAGCTTCAGATACTGCACATCCCGACTGTTCCTCACTGCGGCGTTTCCCGCCGAAAATCCGCTCGCCTGTGCCCGCAGGCGGGGTCACACCGTTTGACCTTGAAAGGATCGCCCATTGCAGAATGATGTCTATGTCTCCATCACCGGATTGCAGGTGCGGCGGGTCTGGGACGTCCCGTCCTTCTGGTCGCATGCGATCAAGTCCATGGTGCAAGCCCGCAATGCACCAGGCAACATCTCTGCTGATGCGCGCACTATCAGCGGTGTTCATCACACGCTTTCGGTCTGGACCGACGAGGACGCCATGCGGGCCTATCTGACCGCGGGTCCGCATCTTGAGGCCATGCGCTTGTTTCCAAGAAACGCGACGGGAAAAGTTGTTGGATACCTTGCCGCGCAGGCACCCGACTGGTCCGAAGTCCCCGCGATCTGGCTGGAACGGGGGCGCGTCGGATGAGGCCGCGACTACAGTGGCCCCACCTTCAGGGCAGCACATTCGACCATGCACCGCGCGCCACGGTTTGATTATTCTTGCCAAAGTGAGTGATTCTAACATATGTAAGAATCACTCACTTTATCGGAGCGTTCTCTTCATGACTCAGCGCATGGCATCAGGTTTTCAAAATGCGCTTGGCCGGGTTCTGACTGTGACGGTCACGCTCATGGTCTGTGGGGCGGCCGCAGCAGCCGTCATCGGAGGGTTTTCCCTGATCACAGCACAGGGCGATGTTTCCCCCGGTGTTGCGGCCCCGCGGACTTCGGTCGGTGTCATGGCGGTTGAACCGGCCCCGGGCTATACGGTCATCCGCCGGTTCACTGGTCAGGTGGAGGCCGCGGCGCGTACCGATCTGGGGTTCGAACTGGGCGGGCGCATCACCGACGTGCTGGTGGACGAAGGTGATGTCGTCGCCGCGCGCACAGTGCTGGCGAGGCTGGACACCAGCGCCCTGATCCCGGAACGCGCTGCGCTGGAGGCGGAACTGGCAGCCTTGGCCGCGGATGCAGAAATGGCCCGGCTGACACTGGCGCGCAATGACGCGCTGACGGAACGCGGCTTTCGCTCGGTCGCGGCGCAGGACGATGCGCGGCTGACGCTGGCGCGCGCGGAAGCCGGGATGACGGCTGTCCGCGCACGTATTGCGGGCGTTGACGTGCAGCTGGAAAAATCCGTGCTGATAGCGCCTTATCCCGCCCGTATCGGCGCACGGATGGCCGACCCCGGGCAGACGGCGGTCGCAGGCCAAACTGTTCTGGTTCTGTTTGACACAGGCCCTGCCCGCGCCCGGGTGGGTCTGCCGCCGGAATTGGTTGCTGGGCTGACGGTAGGGGACACCGTCACCATCGCGTTGGGTGGTGCGGAACTGCAGGCCACCCTGCGCCAGATCCGACCGGATCTCGACCCCAATACACGCAGCCAGTCCGTCGTTGTGACCCTACCGGAAGGTGCCGCGCCCGTACTGGGTGACACGGTCGCGCTGTTCTTGACGCAGACACTTCATGATCCCGGGTTCTGGGCACCGCTGAGCGCTTTACGTGAAGGGGCGCGCGGATCGTGGTCGGTGATGGCTATTGAGGCCACGGAGCAAGGCGACCGGACACTCCCTGCCGCCGTCGAGGTCATCCACAGCGACGGCGGGCGCGTGTTCCTGCGCGGCGACCTGCCCCCCGGTGCGCGGATCGTGGCCGAGGCGCCCGACCGCGTCGCCCCCGGCCAGCTTGTTCTGGCTCTGTCGGAGTAGACGTCATGGATACGCTGTTCTTCCGTCAACCACGCCTCGTGATACTGGCGCTTTTGGTGATCCTGTCGGCGGGTATGTCGGCGCTTGTGTCCATCGGGCGGCAGGAAGACCCGACCATCACCAATATCTTCGCGACGATAACCACCGTCTTTCCCGGTGCGGACCCCGCCCGCGTCGAGGCTCTGGTGACAACCAAGATCGAAACCGAGCTGCGCACAATCCCCGAAATTGCCGAGGTATCTTCGACGTCGGCCACCGGCATCTCGGTCATTTCGGTCGAATTGATCGAAACCGTCCCGCCCGAGACCATCGAGCAAATTTGGGCACAGGTCCGCGATGCTGTGGCCGATGCGCAGCGAAAGTTTCCGGCAGGCGTTCTGGAGCCCGATTTCGACAGCGACGGCGCGGGCGGTTACGCCGCAATCTTCGCTGTGACCATGCCCGAGGGCTTCAGCCCAACCCGCGCCGCGCGCGAGGCCGAGGCACTGGCCGACAGGTTGCGCCGCGTGCCGGGCACCAGCCTCGTCGATCTGCACGGGCTGCCGGAAGAGGAGGTTCTCGTTACCCTGAACCCCGACCGCACCGCCGCCCTTGGCCTGTCTGCCGACGATGTATCGACAGCGATCCGCGCCGCCGACGCCAAGGTGCAGGCGGGCCGGTTGCGGGGCGACGAGACCGATCTGGTGCTCGGCATCACGGGAGAGATCACCTCGCTTGACCGTCTGCGCGCTGTGGTCCTGCGCGAGGATGCGGCGGGGCGTGTGACGCTCTTGGGCGATGTGGCCCAGATCACCCGTGGCCCGCGCCTGCCACTGGCCGAGGCCGCGCTATTCCAAGGGCAACCGGCAATTCTGGTATCCACCAAACTAAGCGTCGGCTTGCAGGTTGACCGCTGGATGACCGGCATTCGCGCGGCTGTCGATGCGCAGGCCGAAGCTCTGCCCTGGGGCTTGGCCATCGAGACCGTGTTCGATCAGAGCCGCTATACGGTGGAGCGTCTGGCGGAAGTAGGCATGAACATGCTTGTGGGTATTTTTCTGGTCGTGGCGGTCCTGTTCGTGACCCTTGGCTGGCGGTCGGCGCTGATCGTGGCGATGGTGCTGCCGGTCGTGACGCTGGCGTCGGTTGGGACGCTCAACGCGCTGGCGGTGCCAATCCATCAGATGAGTGTCACTGGCCTGATCGTGGCCCTTGGGCTTTTGGTGGATGCGGCCATTGTGATGACGGATGAGGTTGGCAAGCGACTGCGCGCCGGCCTAACGCGGATCGCGGCAGTCGCAGGGTCAGTGCGGCGGCTGACCATGCCGCTTGCGGCGTCCACGGTTACGACGATCCTGTCTTTCCTGCCGCTTTTGCTGCTTCCCGGCCCGGCCGGGGATTTCGTTGGCTCCATCGCGATCTCGGTCATCGTCATGCTGGCCTGGTCTTTTGTGGTGGCCGTCACAATCACGCCCGCGATTGCCGGGCGTTGGCTGCAAATGGGCGACGGCCAACCCACGCGCGAGGGCCTGCTGATACGTGGCTTTCGCGCGCTGCTGGCCCTGTCGATGGCCAACCCGCTGCGCACCGTAGCGCTGTCGCTGGTCCTGCCGGTGATCGGCTTTTTGTCGCTGCCGACGCTCACACCGCAGTTCTTTCCTGGCGTGGACCGCGACCAGTTCCATATTGAGGTGGACCTGCCCCCCGGCACCGGCATTGACCAGACGATGCGTGTCGTGCGCGAGATCGACGCGATGCTGTCGTCCGAGAACGAGATCCTTGATGTGGCATGGGTCGTGGGCCGGTCTGCGCCCGCTTTCTACTACAACATGGTGGGCGACCGAGACCAGGCTCCGTCTTTCGCGCAGGCGTTGATCCGTACGGCATCCCCCGCCGCGACCGAGCGGCTGCTGAACGACCTTCAGGCCAGTCTGCCGCCCGCCTTTCTGCAAGCACGCTTTGTCATCCGTAGCCTGACCCAAGGCCCGCCGGTCAATGCGCCGGTGGAGTTGCGCCTTGTGGGTCAGGACATCGACGCCCTGCGCCGCGCAGGCGACGACTTGCGCGCGCGACTTGCTGAAGTGTCCACTGTGGCCATGGTGCGTACTGGCATTGCAGGAGGCGCGCCCAAGCTGACTTTGGAGGTCGATGAAGCCCGCGCGCGTTTGTTGGGTCTCGATCTTGGCCAGGTCGCCCGGCAGATGGAGGCAGGGCTGGAAGGCGTCACCGGCGGGTCATTATTGGAAGGGACGGAGGAACTGCCCGTGCGGGTTCGCCTCGGCGCGGGGCTGCGCGGTGATCAGGTCGCTATCGGCGACATGCCGATCCTGCCGCCGGGTTCGGCACAGGTCACGCGTGCAGGCCAGTTCCCTGCCGTGCCGCTGTCCACGCTGGGTGCGCTACGGCTGGAGCCGTCGGAAAGCACGATTACCCGGCGCAATGGTGAGCGGGTGAACACCGTGCAAGCCTTCCTGATGCCCGGCATTCTGCCCGCTGTGGCGCTCGCCGAGGCGATGGCGGTGTTAGAGGCGGAGGGCTACGCCCCGCCAGATGGCATCCGATTGGAAACCGGCGGCGACAGTGATGCGCGCAACAGCACGGTCGATGCGTTGATCGCCCCCTTGGGCTTGATCATCACGCTGTCGATTGCCGTTGTGGTGATGACCTTCAACTCCTTCCGCCTGACGCTGATCGCCTTCACGGTTGCGGCTTTGTCGGCGGGGCTTTCGATGCTGGCTCTGGCGATCTTCAATTATCCGTTCGGGATCAACGCCATCATAGGTGTGATCGGGTCCATCGGGGTGTCCATTAACGCCGCGCTGATCGTGCTGTCGGGCTTGCAGGAAGACCCGCGTGCCAGTGCCGGGGATCGCGCAGCTATGGTTGATGTGGTGGCAGGCTCCGCCCGCCACATCACCTCGACCACGATCACAACCTTTGGGGGCTTCCTGTCGCTGATCCTTGGCGGTGGGGGCTTCTGGCCGCCCTTTGCCATGTCCGTCGCAGGCGGCGTTGCGCTGTCAGTGACGCTTGCCTTCGCCTTCACCCCCCAGATGTTCGCCCTGACCCTGCCACGGCGCAAACCGGACGCCGGCCAATCTGCCGCTGTTAAATCCGAAATAACGCCGCTCCGCCTCGCGGGCGAATGACACCAAGGCTATAGGAAAGGGTGACCAGAATGACCGACAAACCAAGCAATGACAGCGACCTGAGGCGTCGTTTCGGCCCCACTGCCCTTATCACCGGGGCCAGCGACGGGATCGGCCGCGCCTTTGCCGTCCAACTGGCCGAACATGGCTTTGATCTGATCCTTGTCGCGCGGCGGGGTGAAGTCTTGCAGGACATGGCCTTGGATCTGGGCACCCGTTTTGGCGTCGATGTGCGCGTGTTGGCGATGGACCTGACCGATCCGACGAGCGTTCCGCACCTGATGTCACTTACGGAAGGCACGCTGGTGGGCCTTGTGGTGGCCGCTGCAGGCTTTGGCTCAATCGGGCCATTTCTGGATCAGGACATGGCCTCTGAGATCAATATGGTTGACCTGAACTGCCGGTCTGTTGTCGAACTTTCCTACGGGTTTGGTCAGCGTATGAAGGCCGAGAAGCACGGCGGCATCGTGCTGTTCGGGTCGCTCGTGGGGTTCAACGGTGCCCCTCTGTCGGCCACCTATGCTGCCACGAAGGGTTTCGTGCAAAGCTTTGCCGAAGGTGTTGCGGCAGAGATGCGCCCCCATGGCGTGGATGTCCTGTCGGTCGCCCCCGGCCCGGTTGGCACCGGCTTTGCGGCCCGCGCGGGCATGCAGATGGGGCAGTCTGCGACGCCGGAGTTAGTCGCACGTAGCGCACTTGCTGCCTTGGGGCGCCAGACCACGGTCAGGCCGGGATTTCTTGCAAAGTTTCTTGGCTGGTCACTGGCAGTGCTGCCCCGCGCGGGGCGTGTGCGGGTGATGGGCATCATTATGAGGGGCATGATCGGTAAAGCGAGCGTCATACCGAAATAAAAAGGGGGCTAGGCGCTGAAATCTGGCCCACAAACCCAAAACCTTGCAGCTGCTGCTCGTTGTCCTGCAGAAATTGCTCACGTTCCGAAGCGGCGGTTCGGCGTGAGAGGCGTAATCCCGGTAGCGGCGACGTCTGCATGCGATGGTCGACCGATACCGTTTCGCGGTCGCGGCAAAAGTCCGGAAACCGCCCTTGGTGTCATACGCTGCGCCTGCATAATCTAAAGCGATCACGACCTCAGATGCAGCGCCTGCGGTGCGTACGCTGTGGTCGACTGCCTCCATTCGCCCAGCCAGTTCAATCTGAGTTTTGCAAAAGCGAGGCCGCCTCAATCTCCAGGGCATCAGCCAGCCGTGCGACGACGTCGATTGTCGGGTTGTAGACGTTGCGTTCCAGCGAGCTGATGTAGGTGCGGTCGAGATCTGCGCGATGGGCAAGCTCTTCCTGAGACAGGCCTTTCTGTCGTCGTGCCGCGCGCAGGTTCTTTGCGAAAATCTCTCGAATGTTCATTCGACAGAACTTTGCGGGTTGTAGGGTATACATCTACGGAGTATACTCTACAAATGATATTGATGCTTGGCTGATGTGCGGCGCGGCAATGGCGGCCGACTGGAAGGGGATGGGAATGAGTAGACGCTTTACAACATGCGCAACCGTTGTCGGCATGGCTGTCCTTGTTGCCGCCTCGGTGCAGGCCCGTCCGGCAGAGTGCCTGCTGGAAGTTGGCGCTCAAACCTATATCGATGGTCCGTGCGATATCCGGTCTTTGGATGACGGTTCCGGCAGTTTCCAGATCACCAGCGCTGATCAGAGCTACTTCGCCTTTCTTTATGTTGAGGACGCGGATGCGGGAACTGCTTACTGGAACGAAATTGCCGGTGCATCGCATGCGCATACGCCGCTGGGAGCGCTGACCCGCGATGGTGCCTGCTGGGTAAATACGGCGACGCGTATTTGCACGACCTCTGAACGCTAGGGAGCGATTTCTACAGCGCAGCTGACGCCATTCAGCCGCAATCAATTTCACTTGGCGCTCAGCGCCTTTTTCAACGCGCATACGCGCGAAGGATATCATTTTGTCAAAGAGGTGAGGCATGAACACAAAAGCGCGTTTCGACCAAGGCTATGATGTGCAGCAGGATGGTGACCAGCAGATCGTCACATGGCGCGGCGATGGGGTGTCATGGGCGGCCTATGTCGTCTTTCCCCTGGTTTTTCTTGTTGTCCTGCCATTGCTGATCCCGCCGCTCTGGTTCGTGTTTGTCGCACTGTTTTTTGGTGCGGTTTTCATGCTCTATCTGTCATTCAAGTCGCAAAGTTTCGCGCTGACAAAGACAGCGATCATCAAGGATGATCAGGAATACGACCTAGAACGCGTCTCGGAATTCCTGATCGACAATCCGATGGATAAGGATGTCGCGGTTGCGGCGCAGCCGGGGATAATCATCGGCGGCACCGGCATTGTGGGGGCGTCACTGGCAGCCACCAGTCTGATGGCAAATGCGGCCAGCTCTGCGGCT
>JAFPBO010000042.1 GCA_017390475.1 Loktanella sp. | reverse complement strand
TGCCGCGACATCGCTGGCAATGACCAACCGTCAAACCGCCCAGAACTGTCCGGGACTTACTGAAATCGCTGTCCGCGACTTACTGAAATGCCTGTCCGGGACTTACCGTAATCGCTGTCCGGGACTTACCGAAACCCGCACGCTGAGCGTGGAGCGGTGCAAATCAACCCCTTCGCGGGCGTAGATCTTGGATTGCCGCTCAAGCGGCAGATGATCACAATATTTGCCGACCAGCATGTGCGCCACGAGGCCGGGTCCGGGTCGCCCGCGCTCGATCAGGCGGGATGGCAACGGGGCTTGGGCGAAGGCTTCACAGCAGGTGCAGGCCATGCGGGGGCGGATGAACCGGCGCACCACGAAGTGACCTGGGATATAATCCAGCTCTTGGGTGATATCCTCGCCCACCTGGCGCAGGGTGCCGCCGCATCCAGCGCATGCCTCACCGGGCGACAAGACCTCATCGTGCCGATCCAGGTGATCTGGCAGCGGCTTGCGGCTGTGCTGGCGCTTGTTGGGTGGGGTCTCTTCATCTCCCGCCGACAGCCCGGTAAGTTGATCCTTTGCGGCCTGCGCGATCTCATCGTCTTCCGACAGATCGAGGGCCAACTGGTCCATCGCCTCTGACGAGGAGCCGAAGCGCGCCTTGCGATGGCCGTGAAGCTCGGCCTTCAGCTTCTCGATCTGGTAGGCTTGAGACTGGATATGCTGGGCCATCTGCACGCTGATCGCGCGCAGCTCATCAGGATCTTCAGGCAGGGATTTGAAGGCCTCCAGCATGGCATAATTTATACCGGATCGCCTCTTAAGAGGGAACGCAAAACTGCGCTAAATCCTATGTTTTGTTGGTGGTTTGTCTCACCCCGCGACCAGCGGTCGCCAGGTTTTTTGTGGGGTCCGCCAGTCGATCCCTTCGAGCAACATCGACACTTGTGATGGGCTCAGACTGACTTTGCCTTCCTTGGCAGCAGGCCAGACAAACCGGCCCCGTTCCAGCCGTTTTGTAAACAGGCAGGCCCCCTGAGAATCCCACCAAATGATCTTCAAAAGATCACCCCGGCGACCACGGAAGACGAACATGTGGCCCGAATACGGATCCTCGGCCAAAACCTGTTCCGCCTGTGCCGCCAGCGTATTGAAACCGCGTCGCATGTCGGTGACGCCGGCCGCCAGCCATACCCGCGTGTTGCTTGGCACCGGGATCATTGCGCCAGTGCCTCGACCATCGCCACGATCGCTGACAGCGCGGTGGCACCCTCCACCAATATCCGCCGACCATCCGACAACGTGATATCCACGCGCTGCGCAGTGATGGAGCCTACCGAAGGAGTGGGCGAAATGGGTGCCGCCATGACAGGCTCCATGCCCGCAACCTCGACTGAAAGAAAGGCTGCCCTTTCAGGCACCGACAAATCCGCAGCCTGATCCTCTGATGCAAACCGAGGATCGCGAAGCCATTTGTGGATCAGGTTGGTGTTCATCGCATATCGCCGCGCAACCTGCGCAACCGAGACACCCGAAACCCGCGCCTGCGTGCAGATCGAAAGCTTCTCCTCGTCCGACCAGACCCGCTTCTTCTGGCCCTTCTTGCCCGCCATCGCCCACCTCAAGATGTCCACTATCAATGGTGGACATCTAGCAGGCACTCCATCACGCCGTCAGAGCGCCGACACCGGACGGATACTTCGAAAAGACACCTTCCTGCCCTGTGCGTTCACTTTTTGTATGGCAGACAACCGTGCTCGCTAACGGCTCACCCGTCACTCCCAATAGACCAAACGGCCCACTGTATTTCCCATCCCGTTCGGCCCTGCACAGTTCATGTCATAGAGATTGTCGTTCTG
>JAFPBO010000041.1 GCA_017390475.1 Loktanella sp. | reverse complement strand
TATCTCAAACGTCTGGGCACTTTCCCCATAGGATGGTCCAAGACCCCCGCGGCTTCCTCCTTCCGAGGTTTGTCAACGTGGGCCGCCATCTCATGGCCGGCAACGTCGTGCTGCGGCCCACATCGAAAAACCTTCAGGGAACCAGACATTCGCTGCACATGCTCAAACCACGCCTCAGCAGCGCGAAAGCAGCCATTCGCGACACGTTATTCCAATCCTGACGATGAGTGTCTGCTTAATCATCTTTGGCGTTATCAGTAACGTCGATATCTGCCGCACGTATTTTCTGCCAACGCAGAACTTCGATAAGACGCTGTTGTTTCGGAGATGGCGAGCTTCGTGAGTTTCATGGCCTTGTCTGACGTTTCAGCGCCGAAGTGACCCACCTGCAATGAGCAGAGAGGGGCGCAGATTGACTGCGCCCCTTCCGTGTCATGCGTGGCTACGCCCGTTCACACACGTGGTTGACCGTCGTCGGTAGACACTGGGACTGCTGCAATGTTTGTTGTGCTTGTCTTCCAGAGAGAAACAGCAACGCCCGCACTAAGGATCGCGAAGGTGATGCCGAGCGACCATGATGGCGGGAACTTTTCCCAACCGAGCGCTTCAGCGATGAATACTTTGGATCCGATAAAGATCAGCAAAATCGACAGCGCGTATTTCAGGTATGCAAAACGATGCAGGATCGCGGCCAGCGCAAAATAAAGAGCCCGCAGACCGAGGATGGCAAAGATGTTGGATGTGTAGACAAGATACGGATCGGTCGTGATCGTGAACACCGCAGGCACGGAATCGACGGCAAAGACCAGATCAGCTATCTCGATCATGATCAGTGCAAGGAACAGCGGCGTGGCATACCGGATGATCTGACCTGTTTCAGGATGCGGTTTGCGCACAAAGAAGCTGTGGCCGTGCAGTTCTTCGGTCACGTGCATACGCTTCTTAAGAAAGCGCAGCAGCCCATTTTCCTCGATCTTGTGTTCTTTGTCGGCGACAAAGAGCATCTTGATACCGGTGACAATTAGGAAGGCCGCAAAGATGTAGAGCACCCAGTGATATTGCTCCACGATCGTCGCACCAAGGCCGATCATGATGCCGCGCAGCACGATCACACCCAGAATGCCCCAGAAGAGAACGCGGTGCTGATATTCGCGCGGAATTGCGAAAAACCCGAAGATCAATGCGATTACGAACACGTTGTCCATAGCAAGGGACTTTTCCACGACGAATGCGGTCAGATATTGCGCGGTGGCGGTGGCACCCATCTGCCACCAGATGAAGGCCGAGAAGCTAACGCCGAGCGTGATATACATCGCCGAAAGCTTCAAGCTTTCGGCGACGCCAATTTCATGATCGTCTTTGTGCAAAACGCCAAGGTCGAAAACCAGAAGCGCAAGAACGATCGTCAGAAAGACAAGCCACATCCAAAGTGGCTTGCCCAGAAAAAGCAGGAGCAGGATTTCCAAGATAGGACCCTCATCAAAGTTGTTACACGCTGTGAAACATGTCTTGTCAGATGGGGTTATCCGATCCGGGCATGGAACAAGCGCACTTGTTACGGTCCGACATCACGATGGTTGACCATCGTCAGAGGGGCCCGGCCCGTGACAACGAGATTGGCATCCCGCTGTCACCCTTCAACCCCTGCCAAGTGATATTCAGGACCATGGGAAAAAGATCACACCGGCGCGGTGGCCGGTGTGACCCGTTTTGTCAGGCGTCGATGTTGGCAAACTGGTGATCGAGCTTTCGTTTCGGCTTGTCGCCGCGCTGCAACCCCAGAAACAGCACGATGTTCTTGGCGACATAGAGCGTCGACCACGTGCCCATGATGACGCCGAACAGCATCGCAAAGACAAATCCACGGATCACGTCGCCACCAAAGATCAGCAGCACGACCAGTGCGATCAGTGTTGTCGTGGCGGTCATCAATGTTCTGCTGAGCGTCTCATTCGCGGACAAGTTCATCAAATCGCGCAGCGGCATGGATTTATATTTGACCAGATTTTCGCGCAGCCGGTCAAAAATGACGACAGTATCATTGACCGAATAACCCAGGATCGTCAGCAGCGCCGCGACTATGGTCAGGTCAAACCGTAGCTGGAACAAAGCAAAGACACCGATCGTGACGATCACGTCATGCAACAACGCCGCCACAGTCCCGACAGCGAACTGCCATTCGAACCGGATCCAGACGTAGACGAGAATGCCAAATGCCCCGGCTGCGACAGCCATCACCGCCAGCCAGATCAGCTCGCCAGACACCTTTGGCCCGACGGAATCGACCGCGGTGAAGGCAATCGCCGGATCGACCGCGCGGAGTGCATCCTGCACCTGCTGGATCGTCTCGGATGAAATCGCCTCGTCCCCGTCCTGCGCCTGCACCCGGATCATCGTCACATGCTGATCCGCGCGGAAGGTTGGATCGAACACCTCGGATATCGCGACATCGCCCAATTCCAGATTAGACAACGCCGCCCGATAGGCACCAAGATCGACCTGCTGAGCAGCTTCGGTGCGGAATGTGGTGCCGCCTTTGAAGTCGATCCCGAAGTTCAGCCCCATTGTGGCAATCAAAAGCAGCGATGCAACCACGGCAAAAACAGACGCCCCGAAGGTGGCCCATCGCGCGCGAAAGAAATCGATCGTGGTTTTGTCCGGCGTCAGCTTGATCCAGCCTTTCAGCGTGACGGTGACTGGTTTACGCCAGCGCATCCATGTCTCAATAATCAACCGCGTGACGTAAACGGCCGTGAACATCGACGTCAGGATGCCAAGGCCAAGCGTCACGGCAAAACCGCGCACAGCCCCTGATCCGATGCCAAACATGATCAGCGCCGTCAAAAGCCCGGTGATGTTGCTGTCCAAGATCGCAGACAGCGCCTTGTCAAAGCCCAGGTTGATCGCGCGACCGGCGGGGCGGCCCTGTCGCAACTCTTCCCGGATCCGCTCAAAGATCAGGACGTTGGCATCGACGGCCATGCCCATCGTCAAAACGATCCCCGCAATGCCCGGCAAGGTCAGGGTGGCCCCGATCACCGACAATGCCGCCATGAGCAGCGTCATATTGATGCCAAGAGCAACAACCGCCATCACGCCAAAGCTGCCGTAGCAGGCCACCATGAAGACGATGACCGCGACCATGCCAATGATGGCAGCACGCTGACCCGCGTCGATACTGTCCTGCCCCAGTTCGGGGCCAATGGTGCGTTCTTCCAGAAATGTCATTTCGGCGGGCAAAGCACCAGCGCGCAGCAGCAGGGCCAGATCGGTGCTTTCGTCGACCGAAAATTGCCCGGTGATGATCCCCGATCCGCCGGGAATATGGCTTTGGATGACCGGCGCAGAGATCACTTCGTTATCAAGAACGATGGCGAACGGCCGGCCGATATTTTCCGCCGTATAGCCGCCGAAGATACGGGCACCTGTCGTGTCAAAGCGAAAGTTGACCGCCGGGCGATTGTTCTGGTCAAACGCGGGCTGCGCATCGACCAGATTGTCGCCACTGACAACCGGGCTTTGATCGACGATGTAGAAGACACCGTCCTCGTCAATCGACGGCAGGATCAATGTGCCCGGATCCGGCACCGCTGCGTCAGCGGCAGCGCGGCCAATGACCGGATGAAAGGTCAGGCGTGCTGTCGTGCCGATCAGTTCCTTCAACTCGGACGCGGACCTGATGCCGGGCACCTGTATCAGGATCCGGTTCTCGCCCTGGCGCTGGATTGTCGGCTCACGGGTTCCGACCTCGTCCACACGGCGCCGGATGATCTCAAGGCTTTGCTGCAGGGTGCGCTCGTCTGATGCCGCGCGTTCCGCTTCGGACAGCGTAATGGTCAGAACGCCACCTTCAGCGCTGACCACGATGTCGGTCTGGCCAGCACCTGTGATCGACGTGACTGGTGAGGCCAGCTCGCGGACAGCTCTCACTGCTGCCTGTTCACCGGCAGGGTTGGACAAAGCAATGCGTAACTCGCCGGGTGCGGCGTCCTGCCGGCGCAGCGTTCCAACCTCATCTCGCATCTCGCCCAAGGTGTCGCGGATCTGCGGCCAAAACGCATCCATGCGCGCGACATAGACATCTTCGACCTGCACTTCGGCCAGCAGATGCGCGCCACCGCGCAGATCAAGACCAAGCGCGACAAGACTGGAGGGTAGCCAGCCGGGCCAATTCGTGAGATCCGCCCCTTCCTGCGGTGATAATGTGCTGGCTTCGGCTTGGGCGGTGACGGCATCGTTATACCGCTCAACTTGCGGATAAAACGCGTTGGGAAGGGCAAAGAAGAGCCCGAAAAGGCAAACGCTCCAAATCAGGAGGCGTTTCCAGAAGACAGTTTTCGACATGATTGGTCCTTGGGCCGACGATGGCAAGGATGCGTGCTATGCTTCCAGCGAGGTCGGCAAATTGGTCATCGGAAGGGAGCGATCACAATGCCGGCGCGATCCAGGATGGGTTTGCCGCAGGATTTTGCGACACCACATCAAACGGTGAGCCAGTCAAACGGGATGCCCGATCAGCGTGGTAACGTCGCAGGCTATCACCACCTTGCAGACCGATACCGTCGTTTTTCAGCCGACGGGTGGTGCTCTTGGGGAATTGGGACGGTAATCATGTGCCGCCGGCCACATGACACGCGCGCCTGACCATCTGGAAATCGCCGGCAGGACGTTGACTGGACTGGATGGGCCAACGGGCAGGGAAGCCTCCGGCCCATTGCCCCAACGGTCATCGGCCACACGTTGAACAGGGCTTGGTTTGACCTGCACGGCTGCCGGTTCAGGCGAACCAGCCAGACTGATAACATCTTGCTGCCCTAAAAGGCCGACGCCTGCCTGGCTCTGGTTCGTGCCAACCATGAAAAACAGAAACAGCGATACGAGGACAAACCATGAGGCAAGCCTCTGGCACGTGTTCTGCGTAATCTGTCTGGCACTTTTCATGCCTGCGATAATCCCACCAATCAAAGGCAAAGGCAATCTGCCCCGTGATGTCCATGCAAAGCTGATACTGGTGAAACGTTGCACTGTTGCAGAAGCCGACATGTGATAGAATATTTTGCAGAGGGACTTGCAGAAGACCGGTTGTCACCGCATTTGCAAGTCACTCGCAACAAGAAAAGGTCGTAGTTTTACCGTGGACAATCATCATAGGCTGGGTCGTGCCAGATTGACCCTTATCGTGGCGGTGCCGCAATGATTGGGTCCGTGCTTTTGTTGTTGTTCGGTATCATTGTGATCCTGGCAATCATTGCTGCCAACGGATATTTCGTCGCGCAGGAATTTGCATACATGGCGGTCGACCGCACGCGGTTGTCCGCGCGGGCTGCAACCGGCGACCTTTCCGCACAGCGGGCGCTGAAAGTGACGCGCCGCACGAGTTTCATGCTTTCGGGTGCGCAGCTGGGCATTACCGTGACAGGTCTGCTGGTTGGTTTTGTTGCTGAACCGTTGGTCGGGCAATCCCTTGGCGTGCTGCTTGGTGGCGCCGGTGTGCCGACTGAAGTCGGGGTTGCCGTGGGCACCGTGCTGGCGCTGGTCGCTGCGACGATCATCCAGATGATCGTTGGCGAACTTTACCCCAAAAACCTTGCCATCGCCAATGCGGAGCCGATGTCGCGCGCGCTCGCACGCTCGACACTCATTTATCTGACTGTGTTTGGCTGGCTGATCGGATTCTTCGACAAGTCCGCTAACCTTTTGCTGCGCGCTTTGCGGATCGAACCTGTCCACGATCTTGACGTCAGTGCGTCTGCCGACGATCTGCCCCGCATCATCGCGGATTCGCGCGACAGCGGTGATTTGCCGGTCGAGCTGTCGCTGATGATGGAACGTATGCTCGATTTCCCGCAACAGGACGTGGAACATGCCATGATCCCGCGCGCGCAGGTCGATTGGGTTACCCCTGACACCACACTGACGGAATTGCGCGCGCTGATGGCGCAGGCCCATACCCGTTACCCCGTGATCGACGATGATGACACACCAGTCGGTGTGGTCCAGCTTGCCGATGTTCTGGCGCATATATCCGACGAAGGCGGCGAGGCTTCCGTGACCACATTGATGCGGCCTGCAACGGTGATCCCGACGCTGATGCCGCTGCCGGATGCGCTGATCATCTTGTCGAAGACCAAAGTCCAGCTTGCTTGCGTGATCGACGAATATGGCGGTTTTGCCGGTGTTCTGACGCTCGAAGATCTTGCGATGGAAATCGTGGGCGAAATCACCGACGAACATGACGCCGAGACCAATGATGCTGTCGTCAGTGAAGGTGACGGTGTCTGGATCATGAACGGTGACGTCCATCTGGACGAGGTTGAACGTGCCATCGACCATGATCTGCCGCGCGGTGATGTTGAAACCCTTGCGGGTATGTTGATCGCCGAACTTGGTGCCCTGCCAAAAGAAGGTGACACTGTGCTGGTTGATCTGCCCATCGATCCCGCCGATCTCGTCGATGATAACCCGCTGCGCCGCAGGCTCGAGGTCGATGTGCTCCGCGTCGAACGTCATGTGCCGACCGTTTTGCAGGTCCGTTTGGTCGAAATTACTTTGAATGTGGAAACAGACCAATGACCGATGCGTGGATCATCACCTTAGCCACGATCGCGCTGATCGCACTCAGCGGGTTTTTTGTTATCATTGAATTTGCATTGCTGGGCGCACGGCGGCACCGGCTGGAAGAACTTGCTGCCAACAGCCGGTCGGCGCGTGCAGCCTTGCGCGGCATGAACGATCTGACCTTGATGCTGGCTGGCGCGCAGCTTGGCATTACTGTCTGCACCTTTGCCCTTGGCGCTGTCACGAAACCAGCAGTCGATGCATGGCTCGGTCCGGTCCTGATCACGTGGGGTCTGCCGCTGTGGCTGGCCGGTGGCACAGCGTTTGCGCTGTCGCTGTTTGTTGTGACCTTCCTGCATCTCGTCGTAGGTGAGATGGCGCCGAAATCCTGGGCGATCGCTCATCCGGAGAAATCCGCGCTCGCAATCGGCGTGATCTCTCGGGCGTATATCTGGCCGCTGCGACCGCTGCTGACCTGGGTCAACAATCTGGCGAACCGTATGGTGCGGGCCAGTGGTGTCGAGCCAGTCGAAAGTGCCGCCGTTGGCGGGCAGGACATCGCGACAATCCGGCAATTGGTTGAACATTCTGCCAAGGTCGGCACGCTCGAACCGGAAATGCAGCAGCAATTGTCGGGTCTGATCGACCTTGGCACCTTGCCGCTGGAGGCGCTTGTGCCGGCAGCCAGTGACCCGGTGTTCGTCACGTCGGACGCGACTGTTGCCGACGTGCGCGCGGCCGCTGTGGCATCGGGGCATATGCGGATTCTGATGTTGGGTGCCGCCTCTGATACGCCTTCTGTCGTGCATGTGCGGGACACATTGTTGCTGGCAGATGATCAGCAGGCAAAGACCTGCGCCCGCCCGGCCTTTATGCTGGCGTCGGACACGCCGGTTTATGAGACGCTGAACCGGATGCGCGAAAAAAGCGTGCAGCTGACCGTGGTGATGAAAGATGGCAAAGTCAGCGGGATCGTGACGCTTGCCGATATTCTGCGCCGTGTCATGCCGGTTGACGAAACCGCACTTACAGCCCCATCTGGATAAGCCGAAACAGACCGCGCAGCGCCAAAAGCACTGCGCTGGTCAGGAAAAATGCCGCGAAGATGCCAAAGACAGCCCCGGCGATCATCCAGACGCCATCGCGCTCCAACGCCCCTATAGCGATGATCGCGATGGCAATTGCAGGCAACAGATTGCCAAAGGGGATCGGCATCACGAGGATGACTGCCAGATAAAGGCAGACAAATCCCATAACAGCCATTGCGGTGGGGGAACTCACCGCAAGAAGCCGTGGTCGCAACAACCGCTCCAGTTTCTGCAAATAGGGCAACGCCCGACTGACGACAGCGCGAAAATGCGCAATATCAAAAGACCGATTAGCCAATATCTTCGGAAGCCAAGGCGGCTCGCGGCGCATCATCTGCCAGGAAAGGTAAACCATCGGCATCCCAAGCACCGCCGACGCCCCGGGAGGTCCGGGTATCATGTTCGCGACCGCCAGAATAAGCATCAGTCCGATCAGACCGCGATCACCTAGAGCTGTGATCAATTGGCCCACTGATAATCGTGGTTCGGGCCAGTCATTTGCCAATTGTGTCAGCTCTGCGCTCAATTTGATCCGTGGTTTGGTCGGCGTCTCAGCGGCAGTCATCATGGCCCTATGATCGTTACGGACATCGCCTTCGCTCGTAGCGGAGATAAACGATGTGTCGCACGGATTTGCGACACGACCATGTCGTGATAATCTGCGTCGGCGGAAAGACGGTTGATCGCTGGATCAAGGCAAAACGGCAGACTACCTCGACACCCGAAAACTTACGTGACGCTCAATATTCCCAGCAGGATCAGGCTCGCGCCTCGCGCCAGATCTGCGTGAAGTTGCGGCCCATCATAGCTGCCGGCAGACCGCCAGACCCCCACAAGCACCAGAAGGTTATATGGCAGTGAAAACCCATAACCGGCCAAAAGCGCCAGCCACGGCTGGTCCCACATAATCAAGGTGAGAAACGACAGACTCGTCGTGATGTTGACACAAAGCCCCCAAAACACCGCCCAAGTCCAGAAAGCCTCTGACAATGGCAGTTCACCGCGCCAAAGCCGGGCCAATCGTGTCACGACGGATTGACCGGCTTTGGTCGCTTCAATGTCTTGGCATGGTTCGCGATCCAGTCCATCAGCGCGAGCAAGACACCGGAAATGACGAACACCAGATGGATGATCACCATCCAGCGGATCTGTTCGCTGTCATAGCGCCCCACATCCATGAACACCTTCAGCAGATGAATCCCTGAGATCGCCACGATAGATGCCACCAGCTTGAGCTTCAGCGCCGAGAAATCGACATCCCCCTGCCATTCCGGCCGGTCGACGTGACCTTCAAAATCAATCCGGCTGACGAAATTCTCATAGCCCGAGAAGATCACGATCATCAGCAAATTCGCGGCCAAGCTGAGATCGATCAGCGTCAGAACCCCCAGGATCGCGTCATCGACGGTCATCGTTGCGACCCCCGCAGCGACGCTGATCAATTCCAGCAGAAATATCCAGACCAGCAACGCCACCGCTACCACAAGGCCAAGATACATCGGCGCAAGCATCCAGCGGCTCGCAAACAAAGTCCGCTCAATAAGACGTTCCATAGGGATTTTACCTGAAATGTTGTCGTGATGTGACGCCGATTTCTACGTCACATCACGACACGTTGCCAATGACGAAATCCTTCCCAAGTGGATTCTGCTAAATGGTTGTCGGAGGCATTTTTTCGGTTGCAAAGTTGGGAATATCTGGACGCGACATAAGGATGCTCTGAAGACAAAGCGGACATAGAAACCATCAACGCCAATCGCAACTTTATCTCGCTCCGCTGACTTACCTTCGAAAATGCGGCACGATGCAAGAATGGCTGGTCTGGTGAAGCTGCACTACAGCGCCGGTCATCTTAGAGAGAGGAAGCAAAGGGCCAAACACGCCGGTCATCCTAACGTTGTGGCTGTCGCCGTTTACGGGCTGAAAACCCGTTTTTCAGCTTAGACACTAAGTAAACCACCAAATCTGACGTTAAGATTTTTATGATCATGTCTGCAAATATGCACATAAGCTGTTATATACATGCTGGAGCCACTGTTTTACGAACGGCAGCAGTAACGAGCTGACTTTTTGAGGTGATGAAGTGCTAGACATCTTTATATGTTCTATGTTGGTGATTGTTTTGGTGTTTGGCTCTTCGTCCAAATTTTCATTCAGATCAAGCCACGCCCGTTGGCGCCAAGCCGTCGACTAATCAAACCATTGTTTGTGTGAAAATGGCTCGTTCTACAATGGCGAAACACCAATGCCGGCTGGACGGTAAAAGTCTGTCTGCAAATTCAGCGAGTGACCGGTTCGGTGACGCAACACTGCAGCGCCGGTCACTTAGCCGAGCGGCCGTATTGGGCCGATACTGGCGGCCAGAGGGGCACCATCCCGAGAGGGCGAATTCCGGACTTTCGCTGCAGTCTCAAAAATACCAGGTTCGGGTCAAGTAAGCGGACCCTACGATCAAATCCTAGCCTGCTTTAGTCGCCAGACTTAGCGATGTCCGGCAATTCGTCGCTTCCTTCGACCCGGTCGCGGTGCAGTGCAGCACGCCCCAACAAAAGAAGTGTCACAGGTGTTGTGATCATCACGAAAGCCCCGATCAGAAACTCGTGCAGAATAACGCGGTCACCTGTCACGCTGAACAATAGCATTGAGGCGATGATGATACCCGCTGTGCCCCAGCTTGTCCCCAAGGTCGGTGCATGCAAGCGATCGTAAAAACTTTTCAGGTAGATCATCCCTACGGTGCCCAGTAACGTCAGCAGGCTGCCGATCAGCAGAAACACGGCAATAAGGATCGCCGCCCAGAGCGGCAAAGAGTCCAGATGGGTCATTCGATCACCTCGCCGCGCATCAGGAATTTTGCCAAAGAAACTGTCGCAACAAACCCCAGCATGGCGATGACGAATGCTGCCTCGAAATAGAAGGCACTGCCGGTTTTCATGCCCGTTACCAGCAACAACAGCATGCCGACGACATAGAGCATATCAAGTGCGAGGACCCGATCCTGCGCGCGCGGTCCCCGAATGGTGCGCCAGCTGGCGATGCAGAACGCCAGCCCCAGAACGAACTGTGAAAAACCAAGGGCGACAGTGACGATGATCAAACTCATTCAAGGATCTCCAAAAGCAGCGCTTCATAGCGGTTCTTGATCAGGTCTCGCCAGGTTGCCTCGTCCACCAAATCAAAGACATGCAGCAACAACCTGCCTGTATCAGGTTTATATTCCAGCCATGCAGTGCCCGGCGTGGCAGTCAATATGATCGCCATCAGTGCAAGTGCGCTCTGGCTCCGTAAATCCAGCTGTATTTCGATGAACTCGGATCGCCGTTGCCCGTTGCGGCCACCTGTCAAAATCAGCCATGCTACAGCAACATTGGACCGGATGATGTCATATCCTACAATCGCGATGAGTTTGACGATCAAGTCCCAGCGGCGCAGCCTTGGACCTTGCGGATGCAGTCCGGTCAGCGCCCAACCCGCAGCCAGCCCGATCGCACTGCCCAGCACCAGATGACCTACCGAAAACCGTGTGAGCAAAAGCCACATCATAACAAGAACCAGCGACAGGATTGGGTGCGGGATAAGGCGGATCATTCGATCGCCTCTGGCTGGTCGGCCACGCGTGGCGCAGCCAATACGCCTTCAATGTAGATCGATGGAATAGAAAGTGCGCGTGCCGTCGCCTGCGTGTAGCGCATGACATCATGGGCCTGCACGGTCAGCCAGACAGTCAGACCCAATAGCGCAATCACCGGTGCAATCTCGATAGCCAGCATACGCGGGGGCGTGCCGCCGGCCGCCCAAAAAGTCTGCACTCCTAACCTGACCAACGCTACCAGCGTTGCGAAACCGGACAAGAGGATCAGCCCAAAGAAAACCCACACCGGCCAGCCGATCTCTCCCCTTCCAAGACCGGCTGGGTTCAGCCCACCGGACAACATGGCAAATTTTCCGATAAAGCCTGACAAGGGCGGCAAGCCGGCAAGCAGCAGGACACAGGCAATAAAACTGAAAGCAAGGATGGTGAAGGTGCCCGGGATGATCAGGCCAGCGCCGGTTTCAATCTCTCCATCTTCAATCACTCCGGTGCCGTAGGCATCTGCCGTGAGCGCCAGCAGACTTGCTATGCCGCCTTCTTCGCGGCTAATCGGTTCGGCCAGAAGAAACAGCGCGCTGGTCGCGATGGTTGAACTGATCAGGTAGAACAATGCACCGGACAGCATTGCCGTGCCACCGCCTGCCAAAGCAAAGCCGGTCACAGCCAGCACTGTGCCGGAGGAAACCAGCACCAGATGCGCCGTGATGCGCGACAAACCCTGTGATGCAAGCACGCCAAGCATGCCGAAAATGATCGTGGCCATTCCGGCAAAGATCAACACATCGGCGCCAAACCCTTGTGAAACACCGGCGGTCGCCCCGAAGGTCAACATGGACAAGCGAAGGATGACATAAATGCCGAGTTTGGTATTGATCGCGAACATGGCCGCCACCGGTGCAGCCGCTGCCATGTAAGTCGTCGGCAGCCAGAACGAAAGCGGCCAGATCCCGGCCTTGATCAGAAAGGCCAGACCAAGAACGACTGCCGCCAGGTGGATCAACGGGCGGTCTTCGGGTGATAAGGTAGCGATTTGAGTGGCAAGATCAGCCATGTTCAGGGTGCCCGTGACCCCATACACAATGGCGATGCCGATCAGAAACAGCACGGCGGCCATCAGATTGATTGCGATGTAATGCAGTCCGGCCCGCACCCTTAAACCGCCCGATCCGTGCAGCAGCAATCCATAGGACGCGGCCAGCATGACCTCGAAGAACACAAACAGATTGAACAGATCGCCGGTCAAAAACGCACCATTCAGCCCCATCAACAGGAACTGGAACAGCGAATGGAAATGTTGCCCCTGCCGTTGCCATCCCGCCGCTGAATAGATCAGCGCAGGGATCGCAAGCATCGCGACAAGTGCCACCATCATGGCGGACAACCTGTCCAGAACCAGCACGATCGACATGGGTGTCGGCCAGTCACCAAGCAGATAAATCCCGATAGCATTGCCACCGGTCAGCGGACTGCCTTTTGACCGTGCGACCAGCTCAGCCGCCACAATTAACAACGCGACTGCGGAAAGCAGACTAATGACCAGTTTCGCGGTGCGCTGTCGGTCGTCATAAAGCAGCATCAGCGCGCCAGCGACCATAGGGATCAAGATAGGCGCGATGATCAGATGTTCGGGCGAGAGAGCATCCATCATGGATCTTCACGCTCCTTCCCGTCGACATGGTCGGTGCCGGTCAGACCGCGCGAGGCGATCATGACCACAAGAAACAGCGCGGTCGTTGCAAAGCTGATGACGATAGCTGTCAGCACAAGCGCTTGCGACAGGGGGTCGGCGTAAACGTCGGGGTTCACGAACCCACCCTTGGGCATGATCGGCGCAGCACCGGTTCGCAGCCGCCCCATTGAGAAAATGAACAAGTTGATGCCGTAGGCCAGCAGGCAAAGCCCGACGATGACCTGGAAGGTGCGGGGCCGCAGCACCAGCCAGATACCGGAGCCCACGAAAACGCCGATCCCAAGCGACAAGACAAGTTCCATCAGGCGACCCCTTTCTCAGGTTCGGGTTCGTCCTGGGTGCGCAATCGTTCCGACCGCAAGGATTGGTGCGCGATCGCAATCAGCATCAGAACGGTCGCACCAACGACCAATCCAAATACACCGGCATCAAACAAGAGGGCCGTAGCAGCCGGAACTTCACCAATGAAGGGGACCTCGACGTATCGAGCATGGGCCGTCAGAAACGGATACCCAAACAGCCACGATCCTGCACCGGTGCCAACGCAGACCAGCAAACCGATCCCCATCCACCGGATTGGCAATATCGTCAGCCGCATTTCCACCCAACGGACATTCGCCGCAAGGTATTGCAGCAGCAGCCCAATGGCGAGTGTGATACCCGCAGCAAACCCGCCGCCCGGCAAATCATGCCCGCGAAAGAACAGATAGGCGGATAGCGCGACAATCGGGGCAAACATCCACTGCATGATGATCGACGGCACAAAGAGGTAATTCTCCAACGAATTGTCACCCTGTCTTGCGCGCTGTTCGGGGATTTCGGCCATTTCTGCTGCAGGACGGAAGCGGCGCAGCAAGGCAAACACTGTCAGGCCAACGATGGCCAACACCGTGATTTCACCAAAAGTGTCGAATGCACGGAAATCCACAAGGATGACGTTCACCACATTTGTGCCGCCCCCCTCGGCATAAGCGTTGCGCAGGAACCAGTCGCCGACATTCACACCTTGCGGCGCTGTCATGATCGCAAAGGCGATCACGGCGATCCCGAGGCCGCAGCCGAGGGCGATGATGAAATCACGCACCCGGCGCAGACGTGCGGGCAGCAGCTTGTCCTCGGCAATTTCCTCGCGTCGTCGGGGGAGCCAGCGCAGGCCAAGCAACAGCAAGACGGTTGTCACGATTTCAACCAATAGCTGGGTCACGGCCAGGTCGGGCGCTGAAAGCCAGGCGAAGGTGACACAGCTGACAAGCCCGGCAACGCTCATCAGGATAATGGCGGCCAGACGGTGATACTTTGCCTGCTGTGCCGCACCAATGGCAGCAACGCCACCGACAAGCCAAAGCAAGACAAAAACAGGATCGATGCTTTGCTGGGACAAATCAGGCAGCAGATGTGAGCCACCCCAAAGGGTTAAGGCACCGCCGGCAAGGGCCAGAAAAATCAGTATCCGCAATTGCGGTTGCAGCTTTTCTGTCCCGATCAGGCTATGCGCAATGCTTGGCCACTTCCACGCAAGCCGCAGCATCAACCAGTCATAGACCTTTTGAGCGCGTAGCCGGTGCAGCAATGGCAAGCCTTCCGGACCAGACCGGATGAAGGCAGCAAGAGCGACGAACAACAAACTGCCCGCGACAAGGGCAACTATACTCATGATCAGTGCGGTGTTGACCCCGTGCCAGATAGCAAGGCTGTAGTAAGGCAAATCAGACCCCAAAACACCGCGCACTGCCGTCTCCAACCATGGGCCGAGAGTCAACGCTGGTAGGATACCGACAGAAAGACAGGCCAGCACCAGCACTTCTACCGGACGACGCATCCACGCGGGCGGTTCATGCGGTTCCTTTGGAAGGTCGGCGGCCATGGGGCCAAAAAAGACGCTGACAATAAAGCGTAGCGAATAGGCGACGCTGAAAGCCCCGGCCAGCGTCGCGAGCCAAGGTAAGGCATCATCCAGCACCGTTCCGTTATGCCATTCTGCCGCCTCTGCAAAGAACATCTCTTTAGACAGAAACCCGTTCAGCAAAGGCACACCGGCCATTGCTGCGGCGGCAATGATCGCCAGCGTTCCCGTCAGCGGCATCGCCCGCATCAGCCCCCCAAGCCTGCGCATATCGCGGGTGCCTGTCTCATGATCGATGATGCCTGCGGCCATGAACAGCGACGCCTTGAACACAGCGTGATTGACGATGTGAAAGATAGCAGCGACGATCGCCAGGGGGCTGCCCATCCCTGCCAATGCCGTGATTAAGCCCAGATGCGAGATCGTCGAATAGGCCAGCAGCCCTTTCAGATCATGCCGGAACAGCGCCACGACTGCGCCCAACACTAGCGTCGCCATGCCCGTTCCAACGACTGCCAGAAACCAAGCGTCGGTGCCCCCCATAACGGGCGAGAACCGCACCAACAAAAACACCCCGGCCTTAACCATTGTTGCTGAGTGGAGATAGGCGGAAACCGGTGTCGGGGCCGCCATGGCATTGGGCAACCAGAAATGGAACGGAAACTGCGCCGACTTCGTAAAGGCACCCAGCAGGAAGAGCGCCAGTGCAGGCAGATAAAGCGGATGCGCGCGGATCACGTCACCGGCAGCCAGCACACGTTCCAATTCATAGCTGCCAGCCATATGCCCGATGATTAGCATGCCACCCAGAAGGCACAGCCCGCCAAGCCCCGTCACGGTCAACGCCATACGCGCGCCCTCGCGCGCCGCAGCGGTATGATGCCAGTAGCCGATCAGCAGGAACGAAAAGATGCTGGTCAGCTCCCAGAAGACCACCAGCATGATGATGTTTCCGGACAGCAGGATACCAGACATCGCCCCGTTGAATGCCAGCAAAAACGCATAAAAACGCGGAACCGGGTCATTGGGTGACATGTAATAGCGGGCGTAGAGCACCACCATCAATCCGATCCCCTGCACGAGCACCATGAAGAGCCATGCGAACCCGTCAATGCGGAACGTCAGGTTCAAGCCAAGGCTTGGAACCCAGTCAATCCGGGACAGCACGCGCCCACCATCTTCGACCTGCGGATAAAGTGCGGCAAGCATCACCAGACCCGTCACCATCACCGCCCCCGACAGCCACGCTTCAGCGTTGCGCGCATTGGCAGGCAGTGTTGCCGCCACGATCGCGCCGCCAAAAGGCAGCAAGGCAAGGATTAGCAGGAGGTTCTCTTCAAACATGCCTTCCCTTCGGCGAATTAAAGCTGCGGCCGAAAAACGCTTCGCCACAGGCTTTGCAAGCTTTTCCAACTTGCAGCGCCGTATTCAGGCAGTTCTGTCGTGTCTCGGAAAACCGTTGACTTTATTAATACGAACTAGGGAAAAACCTCAAGAGCACCAACAGGATATTGTCCCGTCAAAGCTGCCTGCTTCCGGATTATAGGAAAGTTTTATCTGCTTAGAACTTCGCCCTTGCGGCAGTCAGGGCCAAACCCAAAGCGTCAGACTGCGCGCAACGGTATCGGCAGTCGGCGCAAATGTGGCTTTCAGGAAAATTGTTCCCGTAACGCCTTGTCAGGCACTGCATACCAAAGGTTTTTTGCTAGCTTGCCGCCTTGACACATGGCTTCACGGACAGACATGCTTGTTCGCTCGACGGGGGTAAACTGCCTGTCCCCTTTTTCCCGGCAGCAACGCTCATGTAAGACGAGCATTTGGCCATCGTCATCTTTTATCAAAAACCACACATCTTTGTTTTGGCTTCTGGAGCCAGACACGTGTTCGTGAATCTTGTGCCGTTCCGACATGAACTCACCCCCCAGTGGTCATTGGTCTCTTATACAGCAAGTTTGCTCCTGTTAAAACAGAAAGCTGATATGCAGGTGGGGAGCATGTTAAGTGTCAGAAATTTAACAAGGATAAACCCATTGAAGTATTTATCTGACGCCAAATTCTATGCGATGCGAGTTAATGAAGAGCTCAGCATCATTAGCGGACGAACTGGCCAAATTAGCTCTTAGTAGCGCCCCTGAATGTTGTCCTTGTAAAACTGCTCTCTGGATTCTGCATTCAAAAACGCTTTGTAAACTCTCTCTGGCACCCTTGGATAATTCAACCGACCGCTCTCATGGAACCAGATCGACAAGGTGGCAGAGTTCCATTCGATACGGGCGATGGTCGAAGAGGTGACGTAGGGCAATGCGAAATCCTTTAGCCTCACAATCTCAAAAATGGCCCCATACTTCAACCCGAGCTATCCGAGTTTTCGCCGGAGACCAGTTTCTACCGAATCATTCATTTGTTCAAGCTCGGTCAAAACAGTCATTCGCGTGCTCAGAGCTAAAGGCATTCCGTCCCGCACTGCCGTCACACGACATATTAAAATGCTGCGCGATGCACGATTGTCCAGTTCGGTGACTCCGCGAAGCAGCGCTCGGCGATGGGTCCAAGGTCCGGTTTGGGCCGATGACTACACGCTAGATTTTCTGCACCTGCGAAATGCTGCGGCACGGCATTTGGTAAAGTGGGCTCAGACCAGACTTTCGCGGCATCTCGCTCGAACGTCTGCTCTACTTTTCTTCCAGATATCGCCCTCAGCACGCCATTTAGCGCTGAAGAAATTGCGCCAGATTGCAGTGAAGGTCACAGAGATGCTGCAATTTCCCTATGTTTTACTGGGTTTTTGGCTTGGGCACCCATGCAAGCTTTTAACCAAAAGCTTTTGTGGTTGCCGCCCGTAGTGCAAGAAGTTTTTGACCTTATTGGCGTGTGATCGAGTGCGAACTTTTGTCAGGCCTTTCGATGCGGCACTTCCAAAAGCCGCTGGCCGGGATGGTGATCAGCGGATCGGGTCCAAATCTCGCATGCGTGCTTTCAGCACTAAGCTTTTACCTGGTTTTCCCAATCCTGATCTGTTCGATCGTTTTGCCCATTCAGGGCATCGTCTTCTCACACTCCCCTTGGCACCGTCGCTAGCAGTCCGACATGATAATCATGCACCGCCTGCCAGCGCCGGATCCCTGTAATCTTCGTTCTTAGTCAGCATCGCCCAAATCTGGCGGGCCATCTTATTCGCCAGAGCAATCGCAACCAACATCTTGGGCTTGCGTGCCAACATGCGTGACAGCCAGCTGCCCTCCGTAATTGTGCGCCGTCCAAGCCAGCCCAGCCGCGACATTGCCCCGATGATCAGAAGGCGTCGGATATCGGCTTGGCCAGCCTTGGTCATCCGCCCCAAACGTTCCTTGCCT
>JAFPBO010000007.1 GCA_017390475.1 Loktanella sp. | reverse complement strand
GTCAAACAGATCATTCATCCGCTCGGTGCCCTCAAACCGCATCAAGGCAAGCGCATCAGGACCCAGATCAGTCGACAAACGCCCCATCCGGGACGCTTGAGAGAAGGGTTTGTTCATGGCTGTCGCCCTCTGATCAAATACACGCGAAAGTTTAACCACACAGCCCCAAGCTGCAAGGGAAAACGGAGAAAGCCGGTGTGATCTGACCAAGTAAGACGAGCACGGAACTGAAATTGATGCTGAAACTTTATTCCGGAGAACGAATTGCGAAGTTGAGGGGTTGCTGTTCGTCAGCTCACGAACGACCGCTTCAGGGAAGCTGCAGCGCAGCGCCGTGCGCGCTCATCAATGTCTCCTGTGGGCCGATCGTGTCGATAGTTTGCTCCTGAACCACCAACTTGATCAATGGAATGCCCCTCGTTTCGCAGTCGTTTGCTACGGTCGCTTTTCTCTGTCTATTTTCGGGAACATCAGGCGACAGTATGCCTTTGTCGGTGTGGCTAATCATCCTCATTCGAACGTTGCCTTGGCGTCGAATTGACTGATTATGGCAGCAGTTCCTAAAGCCAACGTTCCGGTTCTACTCTCGTGTGCCAATCGGCTTAGACATCATTTTTAAAAGCCATCAGCTGATCCGGATATGGCCTTTGCAGCCTCTTGGCCTCGTGCCAGTCTAGGGACAGCCAGGTATCTAGCAGGCCGCTGAAATAGTCCTCGTGCCAGAACGCTGTCCTGTCATCGGGACTGGGTCATGTGATCGTCATGTCTGCTGGTGCATTCGACTTATGCGATTGGCGTCGTTTTCTGGCGTCACGCGGCCAGCAAGCGGGGCAGTCTGGCCAAATTGTTAGCGGCCATCGTCAGGATGAACCGGGAACGGACATGCTCGACACCGCGATACATGGTCTGGACCATGCCACCGACTGTCTTGGCCCAGCCGAACGCTTCTTCGATCCTCTTTCGGTGCTTGATCGATATGCAATAGCCTTCGTGCCGTGTGGTTCTGCCGTCGATTGCTGAATATCTCGATTTCTGCGCGATATGCGGGGTCACGCAGGCTTGGCGCAGGTCGGCGACAAATTCGGCGGCATCGTAGCCCTTATCGGCGCCGAGCGTCAGCCGTCGAGTCGACCCAGGAGAATGGCGGTGGATCATATCGAGAGCAGTCTTGCGCTCAGCATAGCCGTCGGCCTTGGTTAGGTCGCCCTGCACGATCAAACCGCTGCGGTTCTCCATGAGTGCATGTCCCATGAAGCACAGTGTGGCCCCGGTTCCGGGGGATTTCTTGTAGAGGCGAGCGTCTGGGTCAGTGGTCGATACGTGGCTGGCATTGGAGCGCTTCTCACCCTTGAAATCGACTTCAGCATTGCGGTGGGGTTTGGTGTTGTGGGGCATCTGGTCGGTCTCGGTGGGGCTACTGGAAGGCGCAGTGTCAGGCGTGGGTGGATCGCCTGGCCCTTTATCGTCAGGCGGGCTGGTCTCGGCCTTCGGCTGGAAACTCTTCATCGACGCCCAGGCTTTTACCAGCGTGCCATCGACCGAGAAGTGTTCGTCTGAAAGCAGCGGCGCGACCTCGCGATGCGCCAGGATTGCCGCCATCACCTTGCGCGACATTTCCGTCGTCAATAGCCGGTCGCGGTTCTTGGTGAACACGGTGGGAACCCATATGGGATCATCTATCCCAAGACCGACAAACCAGCGGAACATCAGGTTGTAATCCATCTGCTCCATCAACTGCCGCTCGGAGCGGACGGAGAACAAGATTTGCAGCAGGCTCGCTCGGATCAGACGCTCCGGCGGGATCGAAGGGCGACCAAAATCGGTGTAAAGCGCCTCGAACTCGCTATCCAGGCTCGCAAGCGCGTCATTGACCACCTGCCGGATCTTGCGCAAGGGATGCTGCGCAGGAATGCGTTCTTCCAGATCGACATAGCTGAACAGCGACCCGCTTGTCTCGTCCGTCCCGCGCATCATCACCCTCGCAATTGCCGTGCGAAAAGTGAATCATGTTCTCAAATCCTTGTCGAGGCAGGACTATTTCAGCAGCCTGTTAGGTCAGAAAGCCGACGAAATAGACCGCAAGATCAGTGAAATGACCGCATTGTATGATGGCCTGCGCCCAGTCACATGGAGTGCCCGACATTCCAGCGTATAATGCACATTGCAGCAAGGCGACATATGATGAAGCTAATGACGGGTAAGCAAAACTTGGCAAAGCTGAAATGACGTGCATTGTTCAGCCTTCTGAGGCTGCCCCGGCTCGTCAAAAAGAGTCTTCAACGGGGGGGCAAATGCAAAGCACAGATCTAGGGTAGCTCAGCCTTCCTTATCACCCGTCATTTTCAACCATTCAACCAGAGCACGGCGGATCATTTCGGGTCGCGTGGGCAAGTCGGATTCAACACGTCGACGTTCATCGATTGCCTCAATTAGAGAACGGGGCAAACGAAGCGTCAAAGCTTCGGTGTCTTTTTTTGGGGGGGCCATTATAACTTTCTTGCATTATGATGTTGACATTAAAATAGTATGATGCCACATTGGGCGAGCTGAGGCAAGGGATTAGGGCCCTCGCCTCGCGCTCTGACCAAAACGCGACCACAGATAAGGAGTTCGCATCATGGCTAAACCCAAACCTATCATGCTGCCTGCTGGGCAGAAAGACCTGACGCGCCGCGCATTGCTCGGCGGGCTGTCTTTTTCCACGGCCGCTGTTGCTGTGCCGTCATTTGCAATGGCAGAGAACATTGACAGCTCCCATGCGTTCGCCGCCGATCATCACCCCCACCCCGTGCTCGCGCTGCCTTTCGTGCGTGACACGACGGCTGCGGAGCGCGCTCTGGGCGCTGATCCTCGGACTTTCTGGTCTGTGCAGCCTAGCGGGAATTTCGGCAGCGATTGCACTGTAGGTGCCGGATATGCGGAGGCCGCCCTTGACTACATGGTCGCGGCCAATGCACCGGAGATATTGTCCTGGGCGGTGTTCGACATGATGCGGTTGCCGCGGATGCGGTCGGGCGTGGAGGTCGGTTTCCTGTCTGCCTTTGGCCGTCTCGCTCTGCAGAGCCATGCGGCGGGTCTGTCCGCGCGGGCAGGGGGTGCAGCATGAACGCTTCTGCATATCCCTTGACCCGTGATGATGCGCAGGTGCCGCCTATCACCCCCGTGCTGGACACCGTATTCTCGTCAGCCTTTGCCACCATGTTGCCAATCCTTTCGCATTTCATCGCCGCGGAGCGTGACATGGGGGATATCAGCGCCAGCTACGACCCGGCCTATGCCGCCTGGTTTCGCGATGTGGCACGTGCGAACGCGGCCTTGGACCGGAGCCTGATGCAGTTGCATCAGTTGCCGATCCAGCGGCCCGAGGATGAGCCTTTGTGCCGGATGGCGCTGCTGATCGATGCAATGCTGAATGATGATGATCCGGTGTGGGCCCGTCAGGCGCACCACCATATGCATCTGATATTCTTCCAGCGGTATCAGGTGGCGGCCTTCAGCGAAGTGGCACAGCATTGCAACGACGTGCTGATCCAGGCACGGCATCTTGTCGATGCCCTGATGCAGCTGCCGCTGTTCGATTTCAACCCCGAATGCGTCATCACGGGTGATGACGCGGCTGATGCCGACGCGCCGGTCGATGAACAGGTATTCGCCTTCTAGCGGCCTGCATCTCGACCGCAACAGCTGTCGCCACCTCACCCCACTTCCCAGACCACCTGATCTGTTTCACCCGGTTTTGCCGCCGGGGTGGGTCAGTGCGTCCTCGATTTCCATTCTCTCTCCCAACGAAGGATATTTCCTATGAACACGATGACCAATGCCAACACCTCGCTTTCCATTTCCCCCAATACGCTGACCATCAATTCTATCCCGCATGCCGTTTATCCGGGCACCATCCTGCCCAAGTGGGCGGCGGCGGCGCAGGCAAAGGGCTTCGACATCATCGCCCGTATCAATGACCGGCTGCATCTGGCCTTGGGCTGTAATATCTGCGGCGCGGTGCAGAAAGTGCGGATCTTCACGCTGATGTCGGCCCAGCCTCTCTGTGCTGCCTGCATCGAGGCGGCATGGAAGGCCGATGCAGATGCAGCCGGGCTCACCTTCCTGCACCGCGATCCGAACAACCGGCATTACGGGTTCTACCATTCTGCCTGCGGCCACATCGTCCGCCGTCAGTTCGAGATGATCAAGCGCATTGCCGCAGGGCTGACGGGGTTTCGCTGCGAGACCTGTCATGCAGCAACCGAAGCCCTTGAGGCCATAGACCGCGGCTGGACCTTGATGTCCGCCGATCCGGAAGGTGATGCAAATTATCGTATCTACCGCCACGATGCCTGCGACCACGAACAGCGGATCGCGCGCGCCAATATGCAGTCGGGACGGTTTGGGTGTGGCGGATGCGGTGAAGACTGGCCCGGTGCGGCGAGCTATATCTACGCGATGTCCTTCACGCTGGCCTCGGGGCGCGAAGTGGTCAAGCTCGGCTTCTCGCGCGATCCCGAGAGCCGGTTGCATTACCAGCTCAAGCGTGATGCCACGATGCCCTGCGCGATCCTGAAGGTCGTGCCGATGGAAACGGGGCATAAGGCGCTCTGCGCCGAGAAGGCGATGCATGCCCGTATCATGTCGGATCATCCGGATGCCAAGCTCGCCCCCTCGGCATGGAAAGAGCAGATCCGCGTCAAGACCGAGATTTACGATGGTGCGCTGACCCCGGTCGTGCTGGGCATGCTCGCTGATCTGGAGGCAGAACGCGCCGCCGCCTGATCCGCACCGCAGATGATCTGGTCCCACGGACCGCCCCTGCGCCACGGCGCGGGGGCATCGCCCGCCCACGCCATTCAAATAGAATTCTCACCCGAAGGAGCTGCGCCATGACCCAACCAAACAAACCCACCGTTGCAAATGCAGATAACGTCTCTGCCCAATCTGTTTCAGCCACATCTGTCATGGACACGTCTGTTTCTGGCACATTTGGCACGGGTGCTTCTGCCTCTGCCACATCCGCCACCCAGCCCGCATGGTTTGCACTGGCGCACGACCTGATCACCCGCCTGCGGCTGCACCACGGGGGCCAGTCCAGCAGGATCAAGGCGGCTTACAAGAAAGGCACCTTTGATGATGATATCGCCGAAGATCCCAGCCTTGCCGACACATTCGCGCTGTTCTGCGGCGATGATCCGGATAGTGAGACTGATATCTTTGAACCCGCCCCCGCAGCCCCGATCCCGTCCCGGCAATTGCTGACCGCGCTCCGGCTCGCGGCAAGTTTCGGGACCGAGGCCAGCCTTGCCGCAGCACTGGACCGGCGTGCGGTCACCCTGCTCATGGATGTCGATATCGCTGATCTTGAGCTGGTCACCGATGTGCTCAAATGCTGCTTTCCGCGCAACGCATTGATCCGGCACAGACCCGACACTACCGATGGTGTCGTCAGCAAATCCCAGACAGAGCGCCTCTGGCGGGCGTTGGAGGAGAGCATGGATGGCGACACCCCCATCCTTGTGATCCTCCCGACAGGCCTCGCGCTACCGTCTCACCTGCGTCACGCAGGCCTGCCGACGCACAGGCTGCCCGCGATCACCGCTGACATACTCATCGCCCATCTGCGGGCCGGTGAGTTGGGCGATACGCTGATGGCTGAAGCGACCTTCCGGGCGGCACTGCCTACTGATACCTTGCTGGCAGGCCTCGGCACCACACAGGCCTGCACCGCCCTGCGGGCACCGGAACTGCACGGGGTGATCCAACGCCTGATCGCCATGACACGCGCCGATGAGACTCAAGGCCCGACGCTGGAGGATATGAGCAGTGACAGCCCGGCCGTGATCGCCGCGCGCCGTCTGATCGCAGATCTGGCGCTGTGGAAAAAGGGCAAGGTCGCCTGGTCGGACCTGTCACGCTCAATCTTGTTCTACGGCCCACCGGGCACCGGCAAGACTTTCCTCGCCCGCGCGATGGGCAACAGCGCAGGCCTCGCCTGTGTCACCGGCAGTTTTGCCGAATGGCAGGCGGCGGGTCACCTCGGCGACATGCTGCGCGAGATGCGCAAGACCTTCGCTGAGGCCCGGCGGCAAGCGCCTGCCATCCTGTTCATCGACGAGATCGATGCCGTCGGCTCGCGCGAGAGTGATGACCGGCACGGCAACAGCTACCGGACCCAGGTCATCAACGGCTTTCTGGGCGAGATGAACGCAATCACGCTGGAAGAAGGCGTCATCGTGGTCGGTGCGTGCAACCACATCGACAAGATCGACCCCGCCGTTCTGCGCGCCGGGCGCTTCGATATCAAGGTCGAGGTGCCGATGCCGGACACACAGCAGATCTTCAGCTTGATGCGCCAGCATCTGGCGGAGGAGATCCCGAACGCTGATCTGGCCGCTCTGTCCCGCGCTGCCGTGGGCTACAGCCCCGCCGCGATCGACGCAGCAATCCGCGCCGCGCGTTCTGATGCACGCCACACCGGCACAAAAATCACCGCCGCCAGCCTCCGCGCCCACCTATCGCTGAGCACAGACACCGACCCCCGCATCCTCTGGCGCGTGGCCCTGCACGAGGCTGGTCATGCCACCATCGCTGCCGCCCTGCACCTTGGCCAGATCACCCGGCTGGCCATCACCCCGCAAGGCGGCGAGACACACCGC
>JAFPBO010000040.1 GCA_017390475.1 Loktanella sp. | reverse complement strand
AACAACGTCGACCCCGAAGCGTGGCTCACATGGGTCCTCCAGCGCTTGCCTGATCACAAGATCAATCGCATCGAAAATCTCATGCCGTGGAACTGGCAGGCCGAAAACGCCTGAAACCGCGCCGACACCGGACGGATACGCAGAGTTCCACAAACTGCGCACAGGTCTTGCGGATTGCCCCGCCGTTATCGCTCTGAAATCCGCCATCGTCTTGTGATCCGGCACCAGGTGCCCGAGCAGCCACATCACCTCGACATTGCGCCCAGCGTCCCGCTCCAGCCTGTGGCCGGACGGGATCCGGTTGAGGTAGCCATAGATGAACAGCTTCAGCAGAACGGCGGGATGGTAGCTGGGCCGCCCGGTCCGCGCATGCGCCGCGCGCTCAAAGCCAAGGCCCGCCAGATAAACTGATCAACAAACAGATCCACCACCCGAACCAGATGATCCTCGTCAATCCAGTCCTCAAGGCGGTCCGGAAACAGCGACACCTGATCCCGATCAACCCCTTCAATAAAACCCGACATATATGCACTCCCGTATCGCAGGAAGCATACCATATCTTGGAGTTTTCACACAGCCTCAGCCCATTGCGGCCGCTGGGCAAGGTGACCGGCGCTGCAGTGCAGCTTCACCAGACCGGCCATTCATGCATCATGCATCATTTTCGTAGGGTGAAGGTCGGAAGAACGGGACAAACCACCGTTTCGCTGCGCTTGTTCGAACGACCGCAATTGCTTACGCAGGATAGGTTCTAGCATCTAAGGTATTGAAGGCGGCGGCAGCAAAGTTGATGTTGCAAGGATGGCAACTGAAATAGAGTTTTCCTTCGCAGCGCTCACCAGTTCGGCACGACGGCACATCCGCGTGTTTCAGATACACCAGTTCCTTGACCGTTTCGCGATGGGACTGACTGTTGCTGTTGTTGCTCTGGCGCTGACCGACCGAGGCATGGACCTATTCCAAATCTCGGTGCTCTTTGGGGTTTACTCGCTCACGACAATTGCGATGGAGTTGCCGTTTGGCGGTCTTGCCGACAGCATTGGCCGCAAGCCGGTTTTTTTGACGGCGGTCGTCGCCAGCTTGATTTCGCTCGCGCTCTTTCTATCAACCAGCGACTTCTATGTTCTCGCACTCTCATTTGCATTCATCGGTTTTGGACGCGCGCTTCGGTCGGGCACGCTTGATGCTTGGTTTGTCGAAACTTTCAAGGCTGCCGCACCAAATGTGGATGTCCAGCCCGCACTGGCCAAAGCGCAATGGGCCAATGCCGTCGGGTTGGCCACTGGGGCCATCCTCGGAGGTCTTCTGCCTGATTTAATGGGCCCGGCAGCGGAACGTCTCGGTTTCAGCATCTATGATGTTTCCTACGCGGCAAGCTTTGGTGTGGTGCTGGGCGTGTTTGTTTTCACCATGTTGGCCATTGTCGAAAACCCGCGTCCAGTGAACGTCACTGCTCTCAAGCACGGCTTTGCAAATGTTCCAACAATAATAAAGGACGCAAGCCTTTTGGCCCTGAAACACCCCGCATTGTCGATACTTCTGGCAGCACTGGCGTTCTTTCTTATGGCCACCAACCCTGTCGAGGTGATCTGGCCGACCCACGCAAAACCCATGTTGGCTGTGGACTACGCTAACACCGTTATCGGTGTCGTGACTGCGACCTATTTCTTCTCGATCGCTCTTGGCGCATCTCTATCTTCGCACATCAGTCGGATCTTCAAGCGGCGGCATGCTATGACGCTCGCTGCGACCTTTATTTGTTTAGCATGCGTTCAGATCGCATTGGCATTGCAAGGCGGTATCATCGGCTTTGTAACGGTATTCGTTCTGTATTCTGTGATCCTTGGTGTCAGTGAAACACCTGCAAGCAGTATTCTGCATAGCTGTGTAGAAGACCGTCAGCGGTCGACCATGCTGTCGCTCAGATCGTTGATACAACAATTAGGGGCTGCATTGGGTCTGGTTTTGACCGGAGCCGCCGCCGAAATTTACTCCACACCTATCGCTTGGATTGGAGGAGCGGGGTTTCTTTTAATTGCAGTGGTGCTGACCTTGGTCTTGGTCAGACGGTTGGGCGCGGGATCCGACAGCTGACATTCGTGCGCCGTTCAGCATTGGTCGTCTTAGGCTCCAAATCAACCTCACCCCGCAGTGGTGGGGCCGTGCTCTAGTGGTTGAGCGGCTCTACAGCACAGCACCTTTCGGCAAATGGCGCGCCAAGCGATGATTTCGCGGTCATAAACATCGATGATAAAAGCGCCACGGACAATGTCCCCGTTCCAGCAGGTGAACTCGAAGCCATCGCTGCACCAGCGCAGGTTGGGGCGCATGACGATGACCTTGCCGTCGTGAAGATGTTCAGGCCGCTCCGTGTATTTGCGCGCCGGTAACAGGTTATGGGCCTTCATGATGCGATAGACCCTTTTGTGGTTGACGGTCGCCAACCCATCCGAGCGCAGCTGCCGGTTCAGGATTGCCGTAATCCGTCGGTAGCCAGCGTTGTGATCAGCGGCACCAACGCCGCGTCTTGCGCTTTACAATAGCGCCGACGCGGCTTCGTCCTGTGTATCCGTCCGGTGTCGCTTGCGATTACCCACAAGTAGCTGAATCAATTTGATGTTTCCGACATAAAAAACTTGATTCGAAAGAATCACTTATGATTCTTCTCAGAGCACCCGAATTTCTTGATGAGGTGCGCAATGTCTGCCAGATCCGAGAATTTT
>JAFPBO010000006.1 GCA_017390475.1 Loktanella sp. | reverse complement strand
CCACAAAATCGAGAACAGCTTCGCCCGGCTCAAGGACTGGCGGCGCGTCGCAACGCGCTACGACAGGTGCCCCAAGGTCTTCCTGTCAGCATGCGCATTGGCCGCCGTCATCATGTTTTGGTTATGAATCCTGACCCTAGTGTCCATCTTGTATCTGTGGCTTAGAAACGAACTTGTGCTTTTCGATACTGTTGCAGCAGCACCCCCCCACTTGCCCCGCCCCCTCCTCTCCCCTAAACAAACCCAAAGCCATCAAGGGAGAGCAGCGCATGCGCCGTGTCGTCGTCACAGGTCTGGGGATCGTCTCCCCCATCGGAAACACCGCGGCAGAGGTGACCGCCGCGCTCAAGGCCGGGACCTCCGGCATCGTTGCCTCTGCGGAAATGGCCGAACACGGCTTTCGCAGCCGGATCGCGGGCACGCTGAAAATCGACGTGGCCGATCATGTCGACAAACGCACCCTGCGGTTCATGGGCCCCGGTGCCGCCTATGCCCATATCGCCATGGGTCAGGCGATTGCCGATGCCGGGCTGAGCGCCGACCAGATCGTCAACCCGATGACCGGCCTGATCGCAGGCTCCGGCGGGCCGTCGACCTCGGCCATGTTCGCCGCGCATAATGTCGTGAAAGACACGGGCGCGACCAAGCGGATCGGGCCATTCGCCGTGCCCAAATGCATGTCCTCGACGATCAGCGCGAACCTTGCGACCGCCTATCAGATCAAGGGCATGAATTTCTCGATCACCTCGGCCTGTTCGACGTCGCTGCATTGCATCGGCATGGCCGCGCAGCAGGTCGCCCTTGGCCAGCAGGACATCATGTTCGCAGGCGGGGGCGAGGAATTGGACTGGACCCTGTCCTGCCTGTTCGACGCGATGGGCGCGATGTCGTCGAAATACAACGACACCCCCGAAAAGGCGAGCCGCGCCTTTGACGCGGGCCGCGACGGTTTCGTCATCGCAGGCGGCGGCGCGATGGTGGTGCTGGAAAGCCTCGATTCTGCCATCGCCCGTGGCGCGAAGATCTATGCCGAGGTGACGGGGTTCGCGGCCACATCTGACGGGGCCGATATGGTCGCGCCATCGGGCGAAGGCGGCGAACGCGCCATGCGCGGCGCGCTGAAAACCCTGCCAGAGGGGCGCAAGATCAGCTATATCAACGCCCATGGCACATCCACCCCGGTGGGCGATGTGGGCGAGGTCGAGGCCGTGCGCCGCGTCTTTGGCCGTGGCACGACGCCGCCGATCTCTTCGACCAAATCCATGACCGGCCACAGCCAGGGGGCCACTGGCGCGCAAGAGGCGATCTATTGCCTGCTGATGCTGCAGGACGATTTCATCGCCCCCTCGATCAATGTCGAAACGCTGGACCCCGCCCTTGATCCGGCAGAGATCGCGACCGTCCGTGTCGATAATGCGGGACTGGACACGGTAATGACCAATTCCTTCGGCTTTGGCGGGACCAACGGGTCGATGCTGCTGTCGAAATACCAAGGGTAAGAACATGACGATCACATTGCAGGGCAAACGCGGCCTGATCATGGGCGTGGCCAATGAACGCTCCATCGCCTGGGGTATCGCCAAGGCGATGGCAGAGGCGGGGGCGGAACTCGCGTTTTCCTATCAGGGCGAGGCTTTTGGCAAACGGCTGGAACCGCTCGCGCAATCGGTCGGTTCCACCATGATGGTCGATGTCGATGTGACGGATGAGGCCAGCATGGACGCGGCCTTTGCCATGATCAAAGACAAATGGGGCACGCTCGATTTCGTGGTCCACGCCATTGCCTTTTCCGACAAGAACGAACTGGCAGGCCGGATCATCGACACCAGCCGCGAGAATTTCAAAAACTCGCTGACGATTTCCTGCTATTCCTTCATCGATGTCGCCAAACGCGCGTCAGAACTGATGCCCGATGGCGGCACCCTGCTGACGCTGACCTATCAAGGCTCCAACCGCGTCACGCCCTTCTACAACGTGATGGGCGTGGCCAAGGCGGCGCTTGAATCCGCCACCCGTTATCTAGCGAACGATCTTGGCCCGCAGGGTATCCGCGTCAACGCGATCAGCCCCGGCCCGATGAAAACCCTCGCCGGTGCCGCCATCGGCGGCGCGCGCAAGACCTATAAGCACACCGAGATGAACACCCCCCTGCGCGCCAATGCCACGTTAGAGGCGGTGGGCGGCACCGCCGTCTATCTCGCATCCGACGCAGGTGCCTGCACCACGGGCGAGATCATCCGCGTCGATGGCGGCTTTCACGTTTTGGGGATGCCACAGCCTGACCATCTGGTCTGACTCCCGGTCTTCTTATTTCCCCAAATACTCGGGGGTGAGCCCCGGACTTGCTCCGGGGCGAGGGGCGCAGCCCCTTGTTCGGCTCCGCCGAAGCGCGCCGCGCGGGGATATTTATACTCGGAAGATGCGGGGGGGCGCGGCACAATAGCCACGCCCCGTCGTCATCAAGCCGCCTTGATCGCGACCATTTCGATATCAAAGGTCAGATCCTTGCCCGCCAGCGGGTGGTTCGCGTCAAGCGTCACCTCGGCCTCGGTTACTTCGGCGACGGTCACCGGCACGACCTGGCCCTGCGGCGTCTGCATCTGCAACTGCGTGCCGGGATCAAGCGGGATATCAGCAGGGATTTCCGCACGCGGGATCGCCTGACGCGCTTCGGGGTTCAGCTCGCCATAGGCATCGGCGCAGGGGACCTGCACGGTTTTCTTGTCGCCGACGGTCATGCCGGGGATTGCCGCGTCAAGACCGGGGATGATCTGGCCGGAACCGACCACGAATTCCAGCGGATCGCGCCCGGCGGAACTGTCGAATGTCGCCCCATCGTTCAGCGTGCCGGTGTAATGGATCTGGACGGTATCGCCTGCTTTTGCCTGTGTCATCGCGTCTTTCCTTTCAGCTTCTCATAAAATCACGGGTTTTACCTATGGACCCATGGCGCGGATTGCAAACCGCTTTGCCCTTTTCGCCGGTTTGAGGCCGTGCAAGACTGGCAAGTGACCAGAAAATGACCGGATGCTTTCATGCCAATCTTCCATGCCACCGACGGCCTTTCCCTGCATTACACCGATGAGGGCAGCGGCCCGCCGGTCATCGCGCTGGCCGGGCTGACGCGCAATGGCGCGGATTTCGACCATGTCGCCCCGCATCTGCCCGTCCGCCTGATCCGCCCCGATTATCGCGGGCGCGGGCAATCCGACTGGGCCGATCCCGCAACTTACACAATCGCGCAGGAAGCCGCCGATGTGCTGACCCTGATGGATCATCTGGGGCTGGCGCGCGCGGCGATCCTTGGCACGTCGCGCGGTGGGCTGATCGCGATGCTGCTGGCCGCAACGGCCAAGGAAAGGCTGACCGGCGTCGCGCTGAATGACATCGGGCCAGAGATCACCCCCGCCGGGCTGGAGGTGATCAAAACCTATCTGGGCCGCAACCCGCCGCAAAAAACCTATGAAGAGGCAGCACAGGCCCGCGCCGAACTCTGGACCGCTTTCGAGGGCGTCACGATGACCCGCTGGCTGGCCGAGGTCCGCGCGCATTATAACGAAACCCCCGATGGCCTCGTGATCCGCTATGACCCGAAACTCCGCGATGAAGTGCTGAACACCGGCGCGCAGCCGATGCCGGACCTCTGGCCGCTCTTCGATGCTTTGAACGGCTTGCCCCTCGCCCTGATCCGGGGCGCCAATTCGGACCTCTTAACGCTGGAAACCGCAGATGAAATGACCGCCCGTCGCCCGGATATGATCCGGGCCGATGTGCCGGGCCGTGGCCATGTGCCGTTTCTGGATGAACCTGCGGCACTCGCCGCCCTGCACCAATGGTTGGAAAAACTGCAATGAATATCGACATGATCCGCGCCGCCGCCATCCGCCTTGACGGCCATGCAAGGCGCACCCCGATCCTGACCTCGCCCTTCCTTGATGATATCGCCGGGCGGCGGGTGTTTGTGAAGGCAGAATGCCTGCAACATACAGGATCATTCAAATTCCGTGGCGGCTGGTCCGCCGTCTCCGCCCTGTCGCCTGAAGCATTGAAGGCCGGTGTCATCGCTTTTTCCAGCGGCAATCATGCGCAGGGCGTCGCCCTCGCCGCCCGCAGCCATGGCACGAAGGCCGTGATCATCATGCCCGCCGATGCCCCAGCCGTCAAAATCGCCAATACCCGCGCCCTTGGGGCCGAAGTCGTGCTCTATAACCGCGCGACCGAGGATCGCGATGCCATCGGCGCGCAACTGGCGGCAGACCGCGGCCTGACCTTGATCAAACCCTATGACGAACCGCTTGTCATCGCGGGCCAAGGCACCTGCGGCGTTGAGATCGCATCCGAGATGAACGCCCTTGGCGTGCGTGAGGCCGATGTCATGGTCTGCTGCGGCGGCGGCGGTCTGACCTCTGGCATCGCGCTGGCGCTGGCCGCCGATGCGCCCGGCCTGCGGGTGCGCCCTGCGGAACCGGAAGGGTTTGACGATGTCACCCGCTCGCTGGCCTCTGGTCAGATCGAACGCAATATCCAGCTGTCCGGCTCACTTTGCGATGCCATCGTCACGCCGCAGCCCGGCAATCTGACCTTTCCGATCATGAAAGACCTCTGCGGCCCCGGCGTCGTCGTGACGGAACAAGAGGCCTTGCGCGCGGTTGCCCTCGCCTTTGACCGGCTGAAAATCGTGCTGGAACCGGGCGGTGCCGTAGCCCTCGCAGCGGCCCTGTTCCACCCCGAAGCCAGCAACGGCGATGCGGTGATCGCCGTGGCGACCGGTGGCAATGTCGATCCAGCGGTCTTTGCCAAGGCATTGGCGACATCGGCATGACAAAAGTGATCCGCGATGGCGTGACCCTGCATTATCAGATCACCGGCCCCGAAGACGGCGCGCCTGTCGTCTTTGCCAATGCGCTTGGCACCACTCTCGCGATCTGGGATCAGGTCGTCGCCCACCTGCCCCCCGGCCTGCGCATCATCCGCTATGACATGCGCGGGCATGGGCAATCTGATGCCCCCGACGGCCCCTATACCATGGGCCAATTGATCAGCGATGCCGAGGCGGTGTGCACCGCTGCGGGTATCCGCGACGCGCTGTTCGTCGGCCTTTCCGTCGGCGGCATGGTCGCTCAAGGGTTGGCCGTCAAACGCCCCGATTTGATCCGCGCGCTGGTGCTGTCCAACACCGCCGCCAAGATCGGCAATCCCAAACTCTGGCAGGACCGGATCGACACGGTCCGGACCAAGGGCCTGCCTGCCCTGTCCGATACTGTCCTGCAACGCTGGTTCGGGCGGTCATTCTACGGCACCCCTGCGATGGACCCTTGGCGCGCAATGCTGGAAGCCACGCCCGTACAAGGCTATACCGGCACCTGCGCCGCCATCGCGGGCACCGATTTCTACACCCCCACCGCTGGCCTGCGCATCCCCACTTTGGGCATTGCGGGGTCCGAGGATGGATCGACCCCCACCGATCTGGTCCGCGAAACCGTGGACCTGATCCCCGGATCGCAATTCATCCTGATGCGCCGCACAGGCCATCTGCCCTGTGTCGAGGACCCGCAGACCTATGCCGCCCATCTGGCGGATTTCCTGAAAGCCACCGGCCATGTCTGATTTCCTGCTGATCCACGGCTCCTGCCACGGCGCGTGGTGCTGGGACGATCTGATCCCGCATCTGAACGGCTTGGGTCACAAGGCCCGCGCCATCGACCTGCCCTCCCACGGACAGGACCGGACCCCGGCAAGCGAGGTCACGCTGGACCTCTACGCCGAAGCGATCATCGCGGCGATTGACACCCCCGTCATCCTCGTCGGTCATTCCATGGCAGGCTACCCGATCACCGCCGCCGCCAACCTTGCGCCCGACAAGATCAGCGCCTTAGTCTATCTCTGCGCCTACGCACCGATGCCGGGCAAATCGCTGGCCCAGATGCGGCGGATGGCCCCGACGCAACCCTTGCTGGACGCGATCATCGTGGATGACCAGCGTGTCACCTTCTCCGTCGATCCCACCAAGGCCGCCGAAAAGTTCTACCACGACGTCCCACCCGAAAAGGCAGCTTGGGCGATCAGTCAGCTTGGCCCCCAACCGATCCTGCCACAGGAAACCCCGCTGACGCCAACCCACGGCCTGCCCTGCCATTACATCCGCTGCACCGAAGACCGGACCATCCCGCCCGAATTTCAGGTCACCATGACCACAGACTGGCCCGCCAACAACGTCACCGAAATGCCAACATCGCATTCGCCCTTCCTGTCCGCCCCCGCACAGCTCGCGCAACATCTGCACCGGATCGCGGGCCAGGCAAAACCGACGTCTGTGTCAGATGTCTGACCCAACGCCCCGGTTCAGAGCGGTCGTTCGTGCTTGGCGCAGCGGAGGTCGGGAAGGAGCCCAAGGTTACCGATGCTGCACGATGCGTGGATGTCTGCTATTGCGAGTAAGCCAAAACCCTTCAATAACTTAGTGGGTTTTGAACCGGGTTTGTAGCAGCATCAAACTAGGTGCTTTGCGGGTGTTACAAAAACGAGGGTTTATGGCTCTGTGCCAAGAATGACTGTGTTGCGTACAAAGGTGAAAAAATCAGTGGCTTCGGTATCAAAAGTGGGGCCAAGCATATCTGCGATATACACTGTGTCTGGCTTAGACAAGCGAACGCAATAGCGCCACGATGCACCACTGTCCGCGATAATTAAGGCATCCGTTGGAAACACTGATTTTTCAGCAACTAACCCGAAAAGTCTACGCGACGGTTTCGAATTGTAAATCTTGAACGAGGGGTGGTTTATAATCTCGTTGATGGGTTGAGGCTCGTACACGTGCATTCCAGTAGTCGTCGTTCCAACACCAATATGTTGAAGGAAATGCAGATATTGAACGGATATGTTGGGATGGCGAACTGCTATTTCTGTAACATGTTGCTCACCGAGTGGGACCAATGGGGCAAGCTCATTTTGGCAATCGCTTTCAGTGATACTCTCAATATCGGCTCTCAAAGAAACACTCCTAAAACGACACCTTTATTTATGCATACCTCACTTATGGAGTCCAAATTTTATCGGCAGAAAATTCTTTAAAAACTACCATTTGTTGAACCGTTCATCGAACCAGACATTGGCGCACCTGCGGCGAACGTCAGAAAAGTCCCGCACAGCAGACGCTGACCCAGACAGCGCCAAAGGTCCGGTTTGTGTCAGCAACACTTGGCATGTGACCCGGGATTTCTTGACGCGCCCCACCGACAGGATTCAGAAAATCCATAGGTTTGAATCGCTTCTCGATGGCATGCGACACACCGGATCGCGGGCCAGGCAAAACCGGCGTCTGTGTCAGATGACTGACCCCGCTTGCCGGTTCAGAGCGGTCGGTCACGCTTGGCGCAGCGAAGGACGGGAAAGAGGCCTTTGTGCCGGAAATTGGTTCTGCTACTGTGTCTTTGCAGAAGGTGAGACTGGGGAGGCTGCATGCGCAACCTAATTGCGGGCATATTGTTGGCCACGTCAACGTTAGCCCATGGATTTTGGCGTGCGGGCAGTAAGTTACATCACTTCTTTGGGGCAATTCTCTTGGCAATCGTCGCAATTATTGTTTTGCCAATTTCTCTCATCAGACGAACGGCACGGGGAAGAACCTCCCGCTCGAATACTGACGGCGAATAGCGGCTACGTCCCGCACAGCAGACGCTGACCCAGACAGCGCCAAAGGTCCGGTTTGTGTCAGCAACGCGTGGCATGTGACACAGGATTGCTTGACGCGCCCCACCGACAGGATTCAGAAAATCCATAGGTTTGAATCGCTTCTCGATGGCATGCGACACACCGGATCGCAAACCCGTAAATCGCGCTTGCAAAGCACCCCGCGCAGGCTGATCCTGCGCGGATGGACAAACGCCTTCCCGTCACTTTCATCCTGATCTCGGTCGTGCTCGACGCGATGGGGATCGGGCTGATCATGCCCGTCATGCCCGCCCTGATCCAGGAGGTAGAGGGCCAAGGCATCGCCAATGCCGCGATCTGGGGCGGGGTGCTGGCGACGATCTATGCCGCGATGCAATTCATCTTTGGCCCGACGCTGGGCAGCCTGTCGGACCGTTACGGGCGCAGACCGGTGCTGATCATCTCGCTGGTGATCATGGCGTTTGACTATGTGCTGATGGCGCTGGCGCATACAATCTGGCTGCTGATCATCGGGCGCATCATCGGCGGGATCACCGCCGCGACGCAATCGACATCTGCCGCCTATATGGCCGATATCTCCAGACCCGAGGAAAAGGCAGGCAATTTCGGCCTGATCGGTGCCGCCTTTGGCGTGGGTTTCGTGGTCGGCCCGCTGATCGGCGGATTGCTGGCCGAATACGGCACCCGCGCGCCATTCTGGGCCGCCGCAGGGCTGGCGGCGGCCAATGCGATCTTCGGTTATTTCGTCCTGCCCGAAACCGTGACCGACCGCATCCGCCGCCCGTTTCAATGGCGCCGCGCCAACCCCCTCGGCGCATTCCGCAATATCGGTGCACTGCCGGGGCTGAAGCCGCTGCTGCTGATCACCTTTGTCTATACTGTCGCCTTTTTCGTCTACCCGGGCGTCTGGTCCTATTTCGGGGCAGAGCGTTTCGGCTGGGGTCCCGGAATGATCGGCCTGTCGCTGGGCGTGTTCGGGATCGGCATCGCCGTGGTGCAAGGGCTGCTGCTGCGGCCCATCATCAAACGGCTGGGCGAAAGGCGCACCGTCATCCTCGGGCTGGCCATCGACGTGGGCGCTTTCATCGCGCTGGGTTTCGTGACCAATGGCTGGATCGCACTGGCGCTGACACCGCTGACCGCGCTGGGGTCCATCGCAGCCCCGGCGCTGCAAGGGATCATGTCGCGCACCGCCGCCGACAACCAGCAGGGCGAATTGCAAGGCACGGTGACATCGATCAACGCGGTGGCCACGATCCTCGCGCCGCTGATCGTCACACAGACTTTCTGGTATTTCACAGCGCCACAGAACCCATTCTACCTGCCCGGCGCGCCTTTCCTGCTGTCGGCGCTACTGGTGCTGGGCTGCATCCTCGTCTTCGTGCAAACCCCCAGACCAAAGCGCCCCCGAACCCCATAAGGTCGCGTTCAGACTTGCACCGGCCTGCGCCCCACGACAGGCTGGGCGCAACAACGGGAGGATCACATGACCACAATCAAAGCCGCCATCTGCCATGCCTTTGGCGCGCCTCTGACGATCGAAACCGTCAACCTCGCCGCCCCCCAATCGGGCGAGGTTGAGGTGACGCTGAAAGCCTGCGCCATCTGCCATTCCGACGTCACCTATATCGACGGCGGCTGGGGCGGCGCCCTGCCTGCCGTCTATGGGCACGAGGCCGCGGGCCATATCACCGCCCTCGGCGACGGTGTGCGCGGTCTGGCCCTGGGCGATCCGGTGGTGGTCACGCTGATCCGGTCCTGCGGCACCTGTGCCTCCTGCGCGGGCGGCAGGCCGGTCGCCTGCGAAAGTGATATGGCCACCGGCCCCCTGACCACCGCCGACGGCACGCCGGTCCATCAGGGCATGCACACCGGGGGCTTTGCCGAACGGGTCGTGGTCAGCCAAAGCCAGATCGTCAAATTATCCGATACGATCCCGATGGCAGCCGCCGCCTTGCTGGCCTGCGGTGTGATCACCGGCATCGGCGCCGTGGTGAATGCCGCACAGCTGCGCGCCGGGCAGGATGTCGTGGTGATCGGCACTGGCGGCGTCGGGCTGAACGCGATTCAAGGCGCGCGGATCGCCGGTGCGCGGCGGATCGTGGCGGTGGATATGACGGCAGATAAGCTCGCCATCGCCCGCGATTTCGGCGCAACCGATACCGTGCTGGCCACCGATGCCAAACCCTGGCAGGCGGCCAAGGCTGCAATGGGTCGCGGTGCCGATGCGGTTTTCGTCACCGTGGGTGCGATCCCGGCCTATGATCAGGCCCCGCGTTATCTGGCCAATGGCGGCAAGGTGATCATGGTCGGCATGCCGCATTCCGGGGCGATGTCCAGCTATGAACCGGTGATGATGGCCGCCAGCGGCCAAGGCATGATCGGCTCCAAAATGGGCGATGTGGTGATCGCAAGGGACATCCCCTGGATGGTCGATCTTTACGAACAAGGACGGCTGAAACTCGACGAACTGATCTCGGGTCGCTGGCCGCTGGACCAGATCAACGCGGCCATCGCCGACACCAAAACCGGCACCGCCAAACGCAATCTCATCATTTTCGACTGACCCTCGCATCTTCTGAGCCTAAGTATCCCCGCCGGAGGCTCCGAGCCATCTTTAGCCACAAGGCTCACTATCGCTTACGAAAGGCCGCCTATGAAACTCGCCGATCTGGATATCATCATCACCGCCCCACCTGCCCCCGGCTGGGGTGGGCAATATTGGATCATCCCCAAACTGACGACCGACACCGGGATCGTGGGCTATGGCGAATGCTACGCCTCTTCCGTCGGACCAGAGGCAATGAAAGCGGTCATCAAAGATGTCTTCGCCCGCCATATGGCAGGCGAAAACCCCGAAAACATCGAACTCATGTTCCGCCGGGTCTATTCCTCGGGCTTCACCCAACGCCCCGATCTGACCGTGATGGGCGCCTGGTCCGGGCTGGAAATCGCCTGCTGGGATATCCTGGGCAAAGACCGCGACCGCCCCGTCCATGCCCTGATCGGCGGACGGATGAATGACCGCATCCGCGCCTATACCTATCTCTACCCCCACCCCGACCATCCACTGCCCGCCTTCTGGTCCAGCCCCGATATGGCCGCCGAGGTGGCCAGCGACATGGTCGCCAAAGGCTATACGGCCGTGAAATTCGACCCCGCCGGTCCCTATACGATCCGCGGCGGGCATATGCCCTCGCTGCATGACATCTCGCTCTCGGTCGCTTTCTGCAAACAGATCCGCGATGCTGTCGGCGACCGCGCCGATCTGCTGTTCGGCACACATGGGCAATTCAGCACCGGCGGCGCGATCCGGCTGGGCCAGGCCATCGCGCCCTATAGCCCGCTCTGGTACGAAGAACCGATCCCGCCCGACAATGTCGCCGAAATGGCCAAAGTCGCCGCCGCCACAGGCATCCCCATCGCCACCGGCGAACGGCTGACCACCAAGGCCGAATTTGCCCCCGTCCTGCGCAATGGTGCCGCGACGATCCTGCAACCTGCCCTGGGCCGCGCGGGCGGCATCTGGGAGGTCAAGAAAATCGCCGCCATGGCCGAAGTCTACAACGCCCAGATCGCCCCGCATCTTTACGCAGGGCCGGTGGAATGGGCCGCCAATATCCAACTGGCGGCATCCATCCCCAATATCCTGATGGCCGAAACCATCGAAACGCCGTTTCACATGGCGCTGATCAAACACAGCCTGACGGTCGAGGATGGTTATATCCCCGTTCCCACCGCCCCCGGTCTGGGCATCGAGTTTGATGAGGATCTCGCCCGCGCCCATCCCTATACTGGCGACGGGTTACACCTGCAGATGCAGGAGGCACCGATCGGCTATCACGGCATCAACACCTTTGCCGGCGGCGCACCGGTCAAGACCTGACCGCCGGACAGCGCGGTACCTTCATGCCGCATCCTTTTGTGTCGGGACGATCTTCGGCGACAGGTCAATGCCCAGCACCGCATGGATCGCGGCGACCGGGCTGGCCGTCTCGCGCCGCATGAACCGTTCGACCTCGGCCAGTTTGCTGTCGACCAGGTAGCGATACCAGAACCCTTGCAGCAGATGAAACGCCCGGGCGCGTCTGCCATCCAGAAAGCCGAACCGAACGATATAGCGGTACAGAAAATAGATCACCGCTCGCAGCCCGCCGGGCAGACGGGCGTAGAGATGGGTCTTGATCCAGCGTTTGCGCGCCGCCTGCCCGCTGCCCAGTGCCGCGATCCCCTGGCCCGGCAGAAAACCGTGGCGGTGGTTCAGGATATCCACCACCTCGCGGCTGGCATAGCCATTGTGCTTGGCGATCCACCAATCCAGCGGCTTGCGGTTGTCATCGATGATCTGCCCGGACAGATGCGCCACCGGGCCCTGCACGATCACATGTTCATCCATCCAGCGCTGTTCGACCCGGCCCTGCCCATGCCGGAACAGCCGCAGCATCTGTGCCGGGAACAGCCCGCCATAGCGCACCGGCTGACCCTGAAAACACATGCTGCGCCCGATATAGATGCCCGCCACATCCGGCAGCCCGGCGCGGATCTGATCGGCCAGTTCGGCGGTGACGATTTCATCGGCATCCAGCCGCAACACCCAGCCGGTCTGCGGCCCCAGCCGGTCCAGCGCCCAGTTGAACTGCTGCGCGTAATTGGTCCAGGGATGCTGCCAGACCTCGGCCCCGGCGGCGCGCGCGATGCGGATCGTGGCATCGGATGACCCGCTGTCCACGACAATCACCCGTGCCGCCAGCGCGCGCAACGACATCAGCGCCCGCTGCAGATGGATTTCCTCATCCCGGGTCAGGATGATCACAGTCAGATCAATCATAGGCTCACCTCGTTGTGTAAGGGCAGCTGGCCTGCGCCAAGGCTGCGGTAAAGTGCGGCAAATTCCGCCACCATCGCGGCGGGGGAAAAGTCACGGATCATCCAGTCGCGGCCTCTGGCACCCATTGCCGCCAGATCGGCTGTGGCCAGATCAGCGATGCTTTGCGCCAGATCGGTGCGGGCCGGATCAATGCAGCGCCCGCAGCCGACATGATCCAACCGGCGCCAGGGCGTCGCCGTCGTGGTCAGCACCGGCACGCCATGCGCCAGCGCCTCGGCCACGACGATGCCGAAATTCTCGCTATGGCTTGGCAGCACGAACAGATCGGCATCGGCAAAGGCCCGCGCCTTGGCCGCGCCCTGCACCGGGCCATGAAACCGGATGCGCGCACCAAAGGGCCGCGCCGCCGCCTGCAGCGCTGCGACATGCGCAGCTTCGCCGCCGCCATAAAGATCAAGCGTGACCTGCTCTGGCAGATCGGCCAGCGCGGTGATCAGCCGGTCGATCCCCTTTTTGGGATGCAGCCGCCCCAGACAGATCAGCCGCAACGCGCCACCGGGCCGGAAATCGCGCAGGCTGTGCGGCGGGATCGTCACGCAATTGGGGATCAGCGCGGTGGCGATCCCCGGCAGGCGGGTGACGCTGCTGGCGGCCTCCATCGCGGCGGTGACATGCAGCACGCTTTGCGCCGGGCGCAGGAGTTGCGCGGCGCGTTCAACCAGATGTTTGATCCGTTTGCGCGGCGCATCCGGCCATTGCTGTGTGGCCTGCAACGACCCGCGCGGCGACCAGACCACCGGCTTGCCCAGCACCCGCGCTAGCGCCAGTGTCGGCAAGGTCGGAAAGGAATAGGTCCCGGTCAGATGCACCAGATCGGCCCAGATCAGCGCCGCAGGCAGCTGCGCCAGCAGCCCCGGTGCCACCGCATGCCCGGCGATCCGCCGCGCATAGCTCACCCGATAGGGTAGCGGCACCCTGCGCAACCGGTCCGCCACGGCAGGCCCGGCTGCATCCGTGGTCAGCACCCGCAACGTGAAATCGGGACGCGCCGCCAGACCGTCGCAGATCGCCTTGGTCGACCAGATCGGCCCACCCCAGAAAGTCGCGGGATAAAAGCTGGGGGTGACATGCAGGATCTTCATGCCGCCACCCGCGCACAAATGCTGATCACCCGCGCCGGATTGCCCGCAACCACCGCGCCTGCCGGGACATCGGCGGTCACCACCGCCCCCGCCCCGATCACCGCGTGATCGCCGATCCGGCGGCATTGCGGCAGGATCACCGCGCGCAGCCCGATCCAGACACCCGTTCCGATGGTCTTGACCAGCGGCACCGGGGCCGATCTCGGGTTCCGCCCGTGATCATGGGTATAGATCACGACCCCTTCGGAAATCAGCGTCTGGTCGCCGATCACCAGCCCGCCCGTGGTATCCAGATGCACATCGCGGTTGATCTGCACCTGATCGCCGATCCGCAACCCGGCCTGACCGGTTTCAGCAGAAACCTCGACCCCGCGCCGCAGGATGCAGCCCGCCCCGATTATGACACAGGCCGGATCGGCAAAGCGGACCCCCGGATGAAACCGGCTGCCTGCACCGACGCGGGCCAAGGTCGCATGATGCCACAGGCTCGCCGCCCACAGCGCCAAGCGGCGGAAAACCTGCCCCGGCAGGCACAGAAAACGCAGGATCAGTTTACGCATGGGATATCCTTTCGACATGATGAAAACGCCAGCGCAGGCGGCGGATGAACAGCGCGCGCAGGCCGATGATCAGGACCAGCTGCACGGCGGCCGCCACGACAAAAGCGCTGAAAGATGATTGCAGGCAGGTCCGCACCAACGGGTAGAACAACAGCGGATAGACAAAGGCCGTGCCCAGCCGTGCATTGCGCGACGGGTCCAGCAGAAACGCCTCGCCCTTGCGGAACATCCAGCCCGTCAGCGGCGCGACAGCCAGCCCGGCCCAGCCGAAATTGAGAAACGCCTCGCCCGGTCCGGTGACGTTGAAGGCACCGCCTGTCGCAACCCCCATCACCTCGCGCTTGAGATAGACACCCAGATCGACGGCGGGCTTGTCCGGCCAGTACCCGCGCGGGATCCAGCCGAACACCCACCAGCCATAGCTTTGCCCCAGCAACAGCTGTCCCGGTGTCACCCGGTCGGTGACCATCACCGCAACATTGATATCCAGAAAATAGGTCGAACCGATGATCTGGTGCAGGATCTTTGCGCCATCCGCACCCAGCCGCAGCTGGGTCATATAGGCCGACAGCGCCACCATCGCTGCGGCCAGTCCCAGCCCCAGCCCGACCTGTCGCCAGCCCAGCCGCCCGCCCAGCAAGGCATGGGTCGCCAGCACATAGACCGCCAGATCGACCAGCGCGAACCGGTCACCCGACATCAGCGCCGCCGCCACCAGCGCCGCCGCCAGCGCGCCGGTCAGCAGTATCAGCGCCGGGCGCGGCTGCAGGATTGTCTGCGCCAGACACAGCACAAAGGCGAACTTTGGCACGATGAACAGCGTCTTGATTCCGGCCAGCGTCGCGCCGACACCATCGGCATTGACGTTGATCTGCTTGCTGTGGTTCACCGCCGCGATCAGACCGGCCTCGCCGATATCGTCACCCCGCGCGCGCAGGATCAGCAGCATGGTCAGCGCGGTAACCGCCAACGCAATCGCCGCCAACAGCCCGATCTGCTGGACCCCGGCCGCAACCGCGCGGGTGGTGCTGATCTGCTGCGCCACAGACACCGGTTTGCAAGCCAGCAGATAGCCCAGACAGATCAGCACGATAAATCCGCCCAGATAGATCGCGCCGCGCAGCCCGGCCCCTGCGGCAGGGTCGAACCTTGCATAAAACGCCAGATCAGGGGCGACGGCATAGGCCACCACCTTGGCCCAGAACCCCAGCGCGCAGAAATAGCCCAGCAGATGCATGGGCGACACCCAGGCCACCAGCCCCTGCCGCCCCGCCAGCCAGAATGGCAGCAGCGTGCACAGCGTCGCCAGCGCGATGGTTAGGACATCCGCCATGCCCGCCCCCCGATCTGAAAGGCCAGCGTATTCACCCCGGTCGCGCGCCACAGCCACAGCCACAGCAAGCCATGGCACAGGCAGAGACCCAGCGCATAGCACAGCGCATTGCGCAAAGGGTCCGGCGCCGGGGCTGACGCGACCGCCGCCAGATAGCCAAGCACCCCCGCCAGCCGCGCGCGGGCGGCCAGATCGCCATGGCCGGTCAGGCTGGCAACCGTGACGCCCTGCGCGCAGATCAGCTGCACCAGCGTGCCCGCCAGCAGCACCAGCAGCACCGGCCAAAGCACGGGCAGGCGCAGATCCGGCAGCGACCAGACCAGCACCGGCAGGCTTGCCAATGCCAGCAGCGCCAGCGCCAGACCGGGCCAGACAGCAATCCTTGCGCCGGACAGGCTTGCCTGTTGCAGCGCGGGCAGGTCATTTGCGGCATGGGCGGCGCTGATCGGCCCGGCGCTGACCCAGGTTGCGACCGTCACCGGCAGCGCCACCAGATTGGCGATCCGGCGCAGCAGCGCATAAAGCCCGATCTGTTCGGCGCTCAGCAACTGCCCACCCAGAATGATATCAACCTGCGCCAGCACCATCCCCAGCACCGCGCTGGCCCAGAGACCGGGTTGCACGATGGCAGCGGGCATTTCCCGCCCGATGATCTGCGCGCAACCCGGATCACGCAGGCACAGCCCCACCGCCAGCAGGCAGATCAGGCCCAGCAGCGCCGCCGTCAGCCACAGGATCGGGGCGGTGCCGCCCCCGCTCAGCCCGGCCAGACCCAGCGCCAGCAGCGGGGCGGCATCGCGCAAGGCCATCGACAGATGCAATACGCCCAGCGCGCGCAGGACGCTGGCCAGACAGGCCGCCAGATTGATCGCCACCGCCAGTGCCAGCACCGCAGCCCAGGGCATTGCGGGCCAGATCAGATGCAGCACCGGCAAAACCAACAGCGCCGCCAGCCCCGGCAGGCCAAAGCATAGCACGCCCAAAGCCAGCGGATGCATGCCCTGCCCCGCGCCCAGCCGCGCCAGCAAGGTCAGCGGCCCGCCAAACCCCAGCAAGGTGGACCCGACCAGCGCCAGCCCCCAGGCCACGATCAGCGCCCCGAACCCGTCCAGCCCCAGCAAAAGTGCCAGACCGGAAAGCACCGCGATATTGCCCGCCACCAGCCCGCCACGCAGCAGGATCGCGGCTTTTGCCGGATGGTGCAGACAGTGTCGGATTATCGCGATCATCAGCGCTACTCTTCAGCAAGGCACATGCGCCACAGCATGCTCTGACCCGATTCATCCTTTATTGAGCTTAATTTAGTGTTAACCGCAATAATTCATGATCGCCCTGTTTTGGCACTTGATGAGTTGTTGGCAGCCTCTCTTGTTTCAGTAGCGCACGGCTGATCTGCGCCCTGATTTTGCATCAGACGTTGTTGGTGATCGGGTGCTGTGTGGGTTGG
>JAFPBO010000039.1 GCA_017390475.1 Loktanella sp. | reverse complement strand
CGTGCCCCTCGGGGCAGATGTATAGGTCGTTCTGCGCATCCCAGTCGAAATCCGTGCGTGTCCAGGTCCCATCGGGGCGTCCGGCCTTGTCGATCACAGGGATGTAAGGATCGATCTTGCGTTCCACGAGCCAGCCGAGCATTGGGCCTGAACCATAGGCTGTGTCGGCGATCATCCAGTCAGGGACCAAGCCGAATTTGTCTTTCACACGCGTCAGCATCGTTTTTGTCGATCCAACCTCGGCTTGCCTGATGGAGCGGGTGGGTTCCACATCCAAGATGACACCGTGATCCGTGTCGATGAGATAATTGTCAGAATAGCTAAAGAAAGCAGGGCCTTTGCGGGCTGCTGTCCACTGACTGGCGGGATCAGAATGCGAGGTAAACTTGGGCTGCACTTCGCTTGCTGCGCCAAATGCGGCCTTATCCAGCGTGTCGAGATACTCACGCACTGCGCGGGGCGCATCAGCGGGATCGATGCGCGTCGGGTCCCAGTCTTCCTTCGGCGTGGAGTTCTGCTTGTTGGCATCAGCTTCGATCAGGCTGGCATCGATAGCCATGCGCTGGCCGCTGACCAGACCTTCGGCGATGCAACGCGCGACAGTCGTCTCAAACAGGTGGCGCAGCAGTTCGCTGTCGCGAAAGCGCCCATGCCGGTTCTTGGAAAACGTTGAGTGATCCGGGACCCGGTCGCTCAGATCGAGGCGGCAAAACCAGCGATACGCGAGGTTCAGATGCACCTCTTCGCAGAGCCGCCGCTCTGACCGAATGCCGAAACAGTATCCGACCAGCAGCATTCGGATCAGCAGCTCGGGATCGACCGAGGGACGGCCTGTGTGACTGTAAAAATCAGCAAGGTGGGCACGGATACTGCCCAGGTCGACGAACCGGTCGATGGATCGCAGCAGGTGATCCGTGGGAATGTGATCCTCCAGCGAGAACTCGTAAAACAGCGCCGGTTGCGCTTCCTGCCTCGGTCCCATCATCGCCAATCCTCCCCTCAATTACAGGAATTGAATCAGCAGTTCAGCCCTCAATCAAGAAAGAGTTTTTCAACAAAATACGCCGCTCGGGTCGGTGCCCGTTTGGCCGCCGGTCTCGGCCCTGAGCCGATCTCCGCAGTCAGTTCCGATGCGGCAACGCAGCGTCACCGAACCGGCCGTTCGAACATTGCGCAGCATTTTCTAGGGATGAAGGTCGGCAGAGCGGGACGTATCGGACGTACAAAAACGATGGGACGCGGCGACCTATCGCACCAATCTAGACATCTGCGATTCCACGATTTCGACCACCAATCCATGCGGGATGGGCTGGCTAAGTAGAAACTGCACGGTATCCGTCTTTGCTCTGTAGGGCTTGAGCATAGCTTCGAAGGTGTCGGTTCCGCGGTAGATGGGATAGAGCCCTATGTGCTTCTTCCAGAAGGCAAAATAGATGACTGTGGAGTCGCCATATCGAAAGGCGGGCATATCGTATCTAACGGTTTCCACGAGACCCTTGGCGGCGCTCATGATTGTGACGCGCAAGGCCTCGGCCCGTTCCCGAACATCTTCGGGTAACTGGCTGATATAGTCATCTATGGTCAGGTGCTTCGCCATTTCGCTGCCAGTTTACGTCGTGTTCTGGTGTTCGCCAAGGGCTCACAGCGGACTTGCGGCGATGCAGCGACGCCATCGATATGCTTAGGGCTTGATCTGTTTTTCGGCCCTTAGCTGCATTTCGTAGACGGCTCAAAATGCTGCAACCGCATCCCGCTTTGCGGACATTGGCTTCAGTGTTCAATGCTTCTATAATCTGTCAAATACCAAAGAGGTGTTCAGATGGAACGCGAACCTAACCTTGTCATTTCCAGCTCCTCGCAGCGCATCGTTGAGGATGGGGTGCCATTCAAGGTGGACATCTACAAACTTGAAGGCGGGGACGGTTGGTCGCTGGAAGTTGTGACCGAAGACGGGACATCCATTGTCTGGGACGACCTCTTTGAAGATGACCGAGCTGCATTCGAAGAGGCCATCAGCGCCATTCGCAGTGAAGGCGCAGTCGCTTTTGGCAACGGTGGTTCAGACGTCGTCCCGTTTAGGCAGTAGGCGAACGGCCCTTTCTGGACGTTCAGAGATGGTCATGTGCTAAAGTGTCGAATCCCAAAAGCAGCCGTTGCCTCGAATGATCTGAATAATCATACTCAAGCACGAACTAGCACTGGTAAAAAGCATGGCTGAATACGATTGCGTCTGCGGTTGCGGGGAGAAAACAAAGGGTGGGAAATTCTGCCCAGGCCACGATCAAAAGCTCAGGAAAGCTATTGAGGACGCAGTCGGTGGCTTAGAAAGTTTACGGTCAATCGCTGAAAGCCACGTAGGCAAGCCGATCTCTTCTCGGCCTACAGAGTAGTATCGACCCAAAGCCGCCAGTCGGGTTCATTACGTGCGGCGTGGTCGCATTCCGTAAATTTTCCGCCCAATCTTAGTGTCACGCCATCAACAGAGCCGATGCCATGCCGGAGGTGGTGCCTCTCGCGAAAATACCCGACTAAAACACTCTTGATGTTCTGCCGGTTTGGTATTAGCGGGATCCCGACTGAATTACTCAGAAATTGGACATCTCGATGCCACTTAAGTCAACCCTTGCTCTTGGAACTGCTGTACTGGCGCTTTTCGGCGCACCCCTCTACGCGGACACGACCTATCCCCTGACGATCGAGAACTGCGGCCAGAGCGTCACCTTCGAGCACGCCCCGCAGAACGCCGTGGCCCTTGGCCAGAACAGCGCCGAGATCATGCTGATGCTGGGCCTCGAGGATCGGATGGCGGCAACCGCCTTCTGGCCGAACGAGGTGCTGCCTGAACTTGCAGACGCGAACGCCCAGGTGGAATTGCTGACCGTCGAGTTTCCGACCCTCGAGTCGGTGCTGTCGAAGCAGCCTGACTTTGTCGCCGCAATGCTGGTCACCCTTCTGGGACCGGACAGCAAGGTCGCAAAGCGCGAGGATTTCCACACGCTGGACATTCCCACCTACCTGTCGCCGAGCGCGTGCTCGGTTACCGAGGTTTCCGGTGATATCTACGGCGCGCGCGCCAATCTCTGGTCCATGGATCAGCTCTATAAGGAGATCGAGGATCTATCCCGGATCTTCGATGTCGCGGATCGCGGTGAGTCCGTGATCGAGGATCTCAAAGCGCGCGAGGCGGCCCTGCGTGACCGGTTCGCGGATCGCGAGGACCTGACCTTCCTGTTCTGGTTCTCCAGCCCGTCGCCGCAAGACGATGCCTATCTGGCCGGAGGCAACGGTCCGTCGAGCTATATAGCGGACCTTCTTGGCGGCTCGAACGCCATCAAGGCCGAATCCGAATGGCCGACACTCGGATGGGAGGGGATCATGGCGTCGGACCCGACAGTGATCGTCGCGGCGCAGGTGGACCGCGAGCGCTGGACCCTCGACACGGCCGAGAACAAAATCGCGTTCCTGCAATCCGATCCCATCGTCAGCAAGATGGAGGCGGTCTCAAAAGGCCGCATCGTCGTGATGCCTGGCGCCGCGACGAATGCCAGCATCCAGACAATATATGGGGCCGAGGAGGTCGCCGAGCAGCTTGAGGCGATCGATCTGTCGGAATGACCGCAAGCGCCCCGGACGGTAGCGAAGGCAGCATGGTGCGGCTTGCGCTTCTGACACTTGTATCTGCCGTTGTGCTGGCTTGCGCCATCGCGGTGGCGACTGCAATCGGCGACTACACGATCGGGTTGGGGACCGTCTTTCTGGCGATCACCAACGGATTGGGCCTGACCAACGCCACGCTTCCGCCGATCGAGGAAAGCGTGGTGTGGGACCTGCGGCTCAGCCGCGCGCTGGTCGCAGCACTTGCGGGGGCGGGCCTGGCGCTTTGTGGGGCGATCCTGCAGGCGCTGCTGCGCAACGCGCTGGCCGAACCCTTTGTCCTTGGCGTGTCGGCGGGTGCCTCGACCGGGGCCGTCTGCGTGGTCATCCTCGGTATCGGCGCAGGCAGCCTGTCGCTGTCGGTCGGGGCCTTTGTGGGAGCCTTCTCCGCTTTCGGTCTGGTGGCGCTGCTGAGCAACGGGGCGACGAGCGGCCCAAACCACACGATCCTGGCCGGCGTCGCCGCCTCGCAACTGTTCAACGCGCTGACCTCTTATATCGTGACCACTTCAGGTAACGCCGAACAGGCACGCAATGTTATGTTCTGGCTTCTGGGCAGTTTCGGCGGCGTACGCTGGCCGGATTTCCAGCTTCTTCTGGTCGTTGTCTGCCTGTGCCTCGTGATCTGCATCCTCATGGCACGGTCGCTGGATGCGTTCACCTTCGGGGACGAGGACGCGGCAGCCCTCGGTGTGCCGGTCGCGCGCATCCGCCTGTTGTTGTTCGCGGTTACGGCTCTGATGACGGCGACAATCGTCAGCATGGTGGGCACCATTGGGTTCGTCGGCTTGGTCGTTCCCCATGCCGCGCGCTATCTCGTTGGACCGATGCATCTGCGTCTGATGCCGGCCTGCGCCGTGGTGGGCGCGGT
>JAFPBO010000038.1 GCA_017390475.1 Loktanella sp. | reverse complement strand
CCACAAAATCGAGAACAGCTTCGCCCGGCTCAAGGACTGGCGGCGCGTCGCAACGCGCTACGACAGGTGCCCCAAGGTCTTCCTGTCAGCATGCGCATTGGCCGCCGTCATCATGTTTTGGTTATGAATCCTGACCCTAGTTAGCCTTTGTCATCCCGCTCGATGAACTTCATAAACTTTTGTCAGCGATCCGCTGACGCCAAGACGCTGCCACAGAATCTGGCACGTTGAGCGCGCGCTGGACAATCTCCTGCGTCAGCCTGGCTGCATTTGCGAGCTGATCAGTAGAGGCAAGGTCGCGGCGGTCCCGATTTGTTAAGACAAGGCTGGTCGATGCTTTCGGATCCCCAAAGCCAGAGACAAGCCGAAAGGCAGGAATACCCGCTTGTGCGAAATTTCCATGGTCAGAGTTCATTTGCAAAGGACGAAACAGACCAAGCCTTTGACGCGCCGCCGCCGCGCTATCTAACAAAAAAGCTTCGATTCCCTCAAACCCGCTGGTCAAAGCGGTCAATGAATCGGCACCCGCAACAGTGTCAAGATTGACGTTCAACGCGATGGAATCGCGCGCCGCCTTGGGCATCGCGGCAATATGTCCGGCAGATCCAGTCAATGCCCATTCTTCCACATTGAACAGCGCCAACCGTAGTCCACGCCGCCCAGTCGACACCGATTCTGCAAGCTGCCGTGTGACTTCAAGAGCAACGGCCAAACCTGAAGCATTGTCCAACGCGCTTTCGCCTAAAGCATGGCCATCGATATGGGCAGAGAGGACCACCCAGTCTTCTGTAGTGCCGGGAATATCGAAAATCAGGTTTTGCGCTACAGCATCATAGTTGCGGGTTTCGATCTGCAAAGTGATCTCGGGCCAATCTACCGATTTTCGTTCTAGTGCCCGCGCCGTCATAGGTGAAATCCCTGCGGCGGGTATGCCGGGTTCTTCCCCACGACCGGACGATCCGGCGACAAGAGAATCTTCCACAGGCCCTACGATCAGAAAGCCAAGTGCGCCGGCGTCCACGGCTGCGCGATATTTCAATCTGCGATGGATTGTGCCGGGATTGAACATGAGTTCGTGGCGTACCATGACGATCCGCCCGGCGATCTCATGATGATGTGCGGCAAACTCTTCCATCGTGCCACGGCCAAGGTCAATAACCTCTGCTGTCAGGCCATCCGTCCGTGTGGCAACCGTTCTCAGTAGCGGATTGATGTCGACCGTTTCACCATTTGGAAGAGATATTGACCCATATACAGCCTCCCAGCCGCCGTAAGGCACATCCTCAATAACTGGTAAAACACCCGAAGCCTCTCGCCCCAGCTTTGTTAGGAGATCAGTCGCCTTTTGCTCAGACAATGTCCCGGATTGGCGGCCGCCACAGTCACAGATTGCTACAAAATCATCCCAGAGCCGATTAGAGGTCGCAGGCATGGAGCTTCCTTTCGATATCACGACGCAGGCGTCGACAGTTGACGATCAATCACGTCGATCAGTTCATCCACAAGAAGGTTAGGGGAATCCGCATTTCGACGGAAAACGCCAATCTCATATCCGATAAAGGGCTCAAAGGGCTTTACGGAGAGTCCTAGTGGACGGAACGTCTCGGCTGACCATTTGTCTACAATAGAGACGCCGCATCCGGCAGCGACCAAGCCACAAATTGCGCTGAAATATTCACTTTCAACCACTGGTGTATATGAGGTGCCCGCCTCGACAAACGCGCTACGGATGCGGTGTCCGATCAGCCGGGTATCGGGCATGGCGATAAATGGAAGCCCGGAAATGTCTGCGGGGGTGATCACGTCCGAAGCCGCCAGCGGATGATCAGCAGGCACAATCGCCACACATGGCACCACATATCTACGAAGTTCGATATTGGGAATGTGGATTGGCCATTCGGCGATAGCAACATCTGCGACGCCCGTTTCAAAGATTGACCGAACCTCTTCCGAGGTTCTGTTAATCATTTTAACCTGCGCCTTGGGCCGAAGTTCTAACAACTCCTTCACCACTGACGGCATCAAGGAGATTGATGCGCTGGGGTGGCTTGCTACAACCACATTCTGGATCACACCAGCGCGGATGCTTTTTGCATCCTCACCAAGCTTTTGGATCCGGCCAAGAACATTGCGCACTTCAAGGTGGAAGACACGCCCTTGATCGCTGGCTTTGAGCCGCCCATTCGCTCGCTCAAAAAGTGGAAATCCGACATGGGCCTCCAGACGGGCAACTTGCGTGCTGACTGCCGGCTGCGTCAACCCGAGCAGCTTTGCGGCCCCAGTCATAGACTGAGCCTCCATCACAGCATTGAAAGTCTCAAGCAGTTTAACATCCATGTCATAAATTTTCCTTATTGACTCTAATCATGTTTTATTCACTTGTTGTGGTCAAGCAAGTAGTAATTCAGTCTAGCTATAAATAATTTGTATGACCCTGACAGGTGGAGTTGTGATGAAAATCGATGGGAACCCAATTTCCGGTGCGCAGCTGATCTCCGCTGACCGACTGAGCAAGGACTTCGGCACAACCCGCGTCCTGAATGAGATCAACGTCGGCGTGAAAGAAGGAGAGGTGGTGTGTGTCATCGGCCCTTCCGGGTCGGGCAAAACAACCTTGCTGCGCTGCTTTGCCTTGCTGGAGCAGCCCAGCGACGGCGCGGTATTGATGGAAAACAAAGTCATCGGCGACGCGTCCGGATCAAAAGCTGTGCGGCAAGCCGCCAAAGAGGTGCGCAGCGACATTGGCATGGTGTTTCAGCACTTCAACCTATGGCCACACATGACCGTTCTCGAAAATATCATTGAAGCCCCGATGCGCGTGCGGGGGGTATCGCGCGCCGTGGCTGTAGCCGAAGCGACAACGCTTCTTGAAAAGGTAGGCTTGTCTGACAAGCACGACGCCTACCCCGTTCGTCTGTCGGGCGGTCAGCAGCAACGCGTTGCGATTGCGCGCGCGCTGGCGATGCAGCCAAAAGTCATGCTGTTCGACGAGGCGACATCTGCACTCGATCCAGAGCTCAAAAGAGAAGTCCTGATCGTCATGAAGGCATTGGCCGCTGAGGGGATGACTATGCTTGTTGTAACCCACGAGATGGGCTTTGCACGCAACGTCGGTTCGCGGATCGTGTTCATGGACCAGGGAGAGATTGTCGAAGAAGGGGCACCTGCTGCCTTTTTCGACAAACCGCAAACAGACCGCGCAAAGCGTTTCTTGCGGCAATTCGAAGACTAAAAAACCAACTTGGAGAATCTCATCATGAATAAAATAACATATTATCTTTCAACGCTTGTCATGGCCGCAACCGTAACCTCCTTTTCCGTGCCACAGGCGCAGGCGCAACAGATCGATTCACGGCTATACAGCATTACGAGCAGCGGAACGCTGCGTGTGTGTCAGTATCCGCTTTATTACTCGATCTCCTTTCGCAACCCTACAACAGGCGAGATCGAAGGGATCGACGCTGATCTGGCACAAGAGCTCGCGAATGAACTTGGCGCGGAACTGGAAATCGTAGAATCCAGCTTTGGCACCTTTATCGCTGACCTTCAGACCGACAAATGCGATATCGGCATGTTTGGCATTGGTGCGACATTGCAGCGGGCGCAGGCCGTTGCATTCACCCAGCCCTATCTGATCACAAGTATATATGCAGTCACCCGCAGCGGTGGTGAAATCACCACTTGGGCAGATATCGATCAACCCGGTCGCAAAGTTGCGGTTTCCTTAGGCAGCTACATCGAACCCTTCATGCGTGACTATCTTCAGAACGCCGAGCTTGTTGTTGTGGCACCCCCTGCAACACGCGAATCTGAACTGGTCGCAAACCGGGTAGATGTGATCATGACAGATTATCCGACCGCGATCAAAGTCACAGACGAATTCGACTGGGCGGCATCAATCGAACCCGACGAACCACTGCGACTGACCCCATATGCCTATGTCGTTCCGCATGGCGATCAGGTTTGGCTCAACTTTGTGAATCAGTTCATCGACACAATCAAGCTGGATGGACGGCTGGTTGAATTGGCTGAAAAAAATCAACTCGGACCGATCGTAGCACCCTGATTGCGATACGCCCGGCGCGTCTGAACGGGATGTGCTGGGCCCTTTACAAGGACAATACCGATGGGCGATTATCGCTTCCGGTGGGATATCATCCCGCAGAACCTCGACTTCTTGATGACCGGTCTGCAACAGACTCTCACGATTTCCGCAATCACGCTCTGTCTTGCCATGCTCGGCGGGTTGGTTATCGCGCTTTTGGATATGTCGCGCTTTGGATTGCTGCGCTTTGTCGGCGTCGCAATCGGCGAGGTTGTCCGCAATACGCCCATTTTGGTTCAGCTGTTGTGGATCTACTATGTGTTGCCGATGGCGCTCGGGATTAATCTGGATTCCTGGACGGCTCTGGTCATCGGGTTGAGCATCTATTCCTCGGCATTTATCGCGGAAGTCTATCGCGCCGGGATTCAAGCGGTCCCCGTGGGACACCGAGAGGCAGCACAAGTTCTTGGCCTTTCACCGATGCAAAGCTTTTCTCGCATCGTTCTGCCACAGGCGATCCGGCTGACCCTTCCGCCTTTGGCTGCAAACTTTGTCCAGTTGATCAAGTATTCCTCTCTTGGTGCCGTCATTTCCGTGACTGAGATAACCCGACGCGGCATGGAATTGTCAGCATCAACATTTCGCCCGCTGGAAATATTCACCTTCATCGCCATCGTCTATTTCCTGATCTGCTGGCCGCTCGCGATGAGCATACGGATTTGGGAAAGACGGATGTCGCGCCGCTGATCCCGCTGTTGCACAGAAAGTATAAATGACATGAACATCGACAAATCAACAGCATCAGCAGATCTGTATTCTGGCCCGCTGACCTTTATGGGCGTCCCTGCAAGCACCGATGCGTCTGCGGCAAGCGCAGCAATACTTGGGTGCCCTTTCGACTGTGGCACGCATGCCTTCAGGGTGGGATCACGGCAAGGGCCTGCAGCCATCCGCGAACAATCGCGGCTGATCAGGCGCTACCAATCAGAACTCGCCGATACTGATATCCTCTCCGAAATTGGCGTGATCGACGCTGGCGATGTGGTGCTGACACCCTCACGCATGCAAGAAGCATTTGAAGCGATCGAAGAGGCAGCGTTCCGCCTGGCCGCCGCAGGCACCACGCCCATCGGATTCGGCGGCGACGGCAGCGTCTCTCTGCCACTGATAAGAGCCGCGGGTCGGGTTCACCCTGGGCTCGTGGTTCTTCACGTCGACAGCCATACCGATGCCTATCCGGTCGACCCGGTGCATCGTTATGACGCCGCCACGCAATTCACCCATGCAGCGCAGGAACAAAAGGTTCTGGCGACCGCCTCATGGCATGTCGGACTACGTGGAACGACGACCCGCCCGGATGTTTATGCCTATACCAGCGATTTGGGCTACAACATCATGACGATGCGCGAATTTCAGTCCATTGGCCAGGCAGAGGCGATAAACCGGATCCGTGAAACTCTCGAGGGTAGGCCGGTCTACCTGTCATGGGATATGGACGTCTTTGATCCGTCTTGCGCACCAGGCGTCTGCACCCCCGCCTGGGGTGGCTTCTCAGCCCGCGAAGGTCTGGATATCATACGAAGCCTTGAGGGGCTGAACATCGTGGGCGCAGACGTAAATACAGTGAGCCCGCCACATGACATCAACGGGATGACAGCTTTTCTCGCAGCGGCTGTGACCCATGAAATCCTGATGCTGATCTGGCGTGCGCGGAGTGATGGTAAATGACGCAAGCGACTTTGGCACAGGATGAGCAACAAGCAGATATTGTTGAAATGACACAAGCTCTAGTGCGGCTGGACAGTCAGACGCCGCCCAGCGATACGCGCGCCATTGCTGATCTCGCTGCGGGCTATTTCAAACACCATCCCCAGATCAAACTCACCCGCCACGAAGGTCAGGCACCAGTGATGAATCTGGTCGCGGAACTTGATGGCGGCTTGCCCGGTCCCCGGACTATACTCAGCGGCCATATCGACACTTATCCCATCGGTCAGGTCGCGGACTGGGCCTTCGACCCTTTGGGTGGAGAAGTTAAAGACGGGCGTCTCTACGGACGCGGTTCCGCAGACATGAAAGGCGCGGTCGCAGTGCTGATTGCGGTGATGCGCGATTTTGCGGATAGTGGTCCCTTCAAAGGAAGCCTTGTGCTGGCGTTGGCTGGAGACGAAGAACGGATGGGTGAACTGGGGACCCAATGGCTCATCGACAATGCCCCCGAAATTCATGGGGATGGTGTGCTGGTTGCGGATGTCGGCGGTCCCAGCGCGGTGCGTATCGGCGAAAAGGGGATGCTCTGGATCGACCTTCACGCGAAGGGACGACAAGCGCATGGTGCCCATGTCTATGCGGGAGAGAATGCGATTGACCGTCTGATTGATGCGGTTACAGCACTACGCCAAATCGAAGAATTATGCCCAATGCCATCCGACGATGTGACTGCGGTGATCAGTGCAGCATCAACCTTGGAACAAGCGGATGGCTCAGCGGCGCGAGCAGTAATGACGCGGGTGACAATGAATCTTGGCACGCTCCATGGCGGCCTCAGCGCAAATCTTGTTCCATCGGAGGCAAGTGCGGGCCTCGACATCCGTATTCCGCTTGGCCTGACAACTGCTCAGGTAAAAGCAGTGATCCAAAAGCTGATGGCGGACCACCCAGATGTTTTGTGGCAAGTAACCCGCTGCTATGAGCCGACGTGGACAGAATCGTCTACCTCACTGACCAAAGCCTGTCTGAAAGGTGCCGCTCGCGCACTTGGGCGGATCAGCTGGACAGACAGCCGGATTGGCGGATCAGATTCAAGACTTTGGCGTCGTGCCGGATACCCATGCGTTGCTATTGGATTAACGCCCAACAATCTGGGTGCAGCTGATGAATCTTGCGACATCGAAGAACTCGGCGAGCTTCGAAAAGTCTACACCGCGATCCTCAAGGAGCTTCACACGTAAGGTTTTTGACTGAACACGTGATTTCTATTGATCCTGCAGTAATAACTGTACTGGGTCGACCTTGAACAACATGCTTTAGGCTGCGGTAGCTGAGTATTGCGCGTGATTTTTGGCGGCTTTGTCTGTGTTCGATTGCATGACGGTAATGAGTGCCGCGAGCAGATAGGCAAAAAGCGACCTCAGGTACCTGAGGATCTTGCGGATGTTGTGGCCGCACCCGCATAGGACGGCGAAGATGGCATCGCCACGCAGCCCCTTGAGCGAGCATCTTGCCAAGCGACCATCACTTTTCATGTGACCTATCTCGGGTTCGATGGCGCTGCGCCGTCGGAGTAATTTCTTGAGTTTGGGCGTCAGTCCGCGTCGGGTTCCTGAGATCAGAACCTTGGTTTTTTCGACGCCATGACCACGGTAGCCGCGATCGACAATAGCGAGTTCAGGACGCTGGTTGGTCAGGATTTCAACCTGTTCCAAGGCCTCTGCCAGCGTGTGCCCGTCGTAAGGATTGCCGGGCATGGCACGGATGCCGAGCACAAAACCTTCCTCAATCGTCGTGGCGACGCTGACCTTGGTGCCAAACTCATAGCGCACACGGGCTTTGCCCTTGGAGATGCAGTCAACGTCAGGCTCATGAAGGGCGTAGATTTTGCCACTGCCTTTGGGAGGCTGGTGCAGCAGACGCGAGACCAGCACCAATGTGTCGAGAACGGTTTGCCGTAAGGTGCCATCCGGTATCAGACTGAGTTGGCGACGCACGTCACGCATGACCCGACCGGTATAACCCTTCAGTGTGCGCAATGCTTTACGCATGCGCTTGAACTGGCGCGCATGGGCATACCGTCCAACCTGCATCGCCAAAGCAGGGGCTTTACGCGCATAAGTCTGGCGCAGCGTGATCCCAGCCTCTTGGGCCAAGGCGACGAGCTTGGCCCTCGCCTTCTCGTAGAGCCTGGCATCGGTGGGATACGGCTCTGATGACGGCGACAATCGTCAGCATGGTGGGCACCATTGGGTTCGTCGGCTTGGTCGTTCCCCATGCCGCGCGCTATCTCGTTGGACCGATGCATCTGCGTCTGATGCCGGCCTGCGCCGTGGTGGGCGCGGT
>JAFPBO010000037.1 GCA_017390475.1 Loktanella sp. | reverse complement strand
ACAGCTTCTCATCGTCTGACCAGACCCGCTTCTTCTGGCCCTTCTTGCCCGCCATCGCTCACCTCAAGATGTCCACTTCCGATGGTGGACATCTAGCAGGCACTCCATCACCCCGTCAGAGCGGGGAAACCGGACGGATACAACTCTGCCGCCGGATCGGCACGCTGAAGGGCGACTGCGTGGCCATCGATGGCAGCAAGTTCAAGGCGGTCAATAACCGCGACAAGAACTTCACCAAGGGCAAGATCGCCAGCCGCCTTGCGCATCTGGAGGCCGATGTCGAACACTACATCACCGAGATGGTGCGCATCGACCGGCAGGAAGAAGGCGCGGTGCGAACCGAGAAGGTTGCACATGTGGCGCAGCGATACGGGCGGCTCAAGCAGGAAATAGAGAAACTGAAGGCGATGGACAAGGCCTTGGCCGATGCGCCGGACGGCCAGATCTCCATGACCGATCCCGATGCTCGCGCCATGGCCACCAGGGCCCGCAACAGCGGACTGGTGGGCTACAATGCGCAATGCGCCGTGGACACCGAGACCCACATCATCGTCACCCATGACGTCACCAACAAGGGTTTCGACCGCGACCAGCTCAGCCCGATGGCGCTTTCCGCCAAGGCGGCGCTCGGGCGCGACAAACTGCATGTCCTGGCCGACAAGGGCTATTTCAGTGGTGTCGAGATCGCTGCCTGCGACAAGGCCGGCATCACGGTGACCATGCCGCTCCCGGAGACATCCGGAAACCGCAGCAAGGGCCTGTATGTGAAGGCCGACTTCAAATATGACGCCGCGCGTGATGTCTATATCTGCCCGACAGGGGACGAACTGACCTACCGCTACACGCACGAGGAAGACGGACTGCAGGTCCGCCGATACTGGACAAATGAATGCCAGCACTGCCCGGTAAAATCACACTGCACCACGGGCAAGGAGCGCCGGGTCACCCGCTGGGAATACGAGCATCTGGTGGACGAGATGCACGACCGGCTGCGCAGCGCCGCTGATCCGATGACCCTGCGCCGCAGCACGGTCGAGCATCCCTTCGGGACGATCAAGGCCTGGATGGGGACCACCCATTTCCTAATGCGCCGCCTGAAAAACGTGCGCACCGAGATGGCGCTGAACGTGCTGGCCTACATCATCAAACGCATGGTCGCCCTAGTCGGGATCAAGCGGCTGATGGCGGCTATCCCCCTGACAGGGTGGAAATCGTCCCCATAAGCTGCAAAAGTGCCTTCATCAGCCTGATATGCGCGCGTCTGGCCGGTTGCATAAACCCAAGCAGGCCGAAAGACCTGCTGCAAACCCAACACATCGCGCGATGGCCGTCGCTCGAGAGTTTCCACACGGCCCCGGCCGTTTGTCAATTTTAACGCAATCGGATGGGGTCTAACGAAATCCACGACGGCGGTCACCAAGGCAACGATCAACGCGATGCCTATGCCTGCACGCGCGGTAACCTTGGGCGACACGAAATTTGCTCGTGCCTATTTGCGCCCCGACGATCCAACGGCAGTGGAACTACTGGAGTCCGAGGGAGGCGAAGCTGAACTTTTACTTCAGGTGCGAGGGTATATTTCTGGTAGCGAGAATACTAAAACCGGGTCAGCGCCCCGTCAGATACCGGACGAAGATCCGCAATCTGTCGTCAGCGCTGCAAGATCCAGACCTCAAGACAGAGGCGACGGAGGCGCTGCGCGGGCTGGTTTCCGAGATCCGGATGATCCCGGACGCAGACGCGCCGCAGGGTCATCACATTGAACTGGCAGGGGAATTGGCGGGTATTCTGGCATTGGGTGTGTCCGAGACGACAAAACCCGCGCGATTTGCACGGGTCGGGTCGGTTACAATGGTTGCGGGAGTAGGATTTGAACCTACGACCTTCAGGTTATGAGCCTGACGAGCTACCGGGCTGCTCCATCCCGCGCCAGTGTGGCGCACCTAGTTT
>JAFPBO010000036.1 GCA_017390475.1 Loktanella sp. | reverse complement strand
TGCCTGCGACAGGTTGGGTATCACCGAAATACCAGCTCCTGCCCCTGCGGCGCAACCGACGCAGACAGACCTTTCAGCGTCACCGGCGCTGAGCATCCAGCTGACGCCCGCGAATAATTTCAAGGGCAGGATTGTCGGCGTCATGATCAGCGATGGTTTTGACGGGGCCGCGTTGCAGTTTCTTGGTGACGCTGTGAAGGATGCAGGGGCGACACTGCGGATCTTAGCACCTCGGATTGGTGGTGCCACCTGTAGCAAGCTTGATTGGCATCCGGTGACGGACCAGATCGGCGGTGCGCCGTCGGTGCTGTTCGACGCGATTGCCATCCTGCCCGGTCAGGATAGCCTTGCAACCTGGCCAGCGGCGGTCGATTTTCTGAATGATGCCTTTGTTCATTGCAAGTTCATCAGCCTTGGCGCGGGGTCCGACGACCTTGTCGAAGCCTGCGGGCTGTCACAAGATGACGACGATGGGATCTATACCCTGTCGGACGCGGCTTCTGCAAAGACGTTCCTTGATGCCTGCCGTGCATTGCGGTTTTGGGATAGAGAGTCTTTGTTTGTCGCATGACGAAGGTCTTTCGTTGCCACATCAGCCTCAACTTCGAAGAACCAATATGACAACTCCTTTCGAGCGAGGCATGCCCCGCGCCACAGAACTGACCCGCGCGGGCAAGCTGATCGAGGCGACGGAGCTGATCCAGTTTCTGATGCAAGGTCAGACCAAAGCACAGGATGCCACCCTTGATCAGGACGTGACCGAGGGTGATTTTGTCGCGCTTGACGATGATCAGGCAACAAAGCCGCAGGCAAAGGCGAAACCAGCCACGGGGACACGCGACATGCTGCGCGGCCTGAAAACCGGTGGTCTAGCGGGGCACAACGTCCGGCATTCGGCGGAACCCGATCTGCCAGACAACGGCGCAGCGGTTGCCGCCCAATTTGCACCCAAAGGGCTGGACGAACAGCACACCAAAAGCGGTTCCAACGCAGGGCGCAGTTACGATCGAACCAGCCACGAGGATGACAACGGGCGCAGCATGGTAGAGCATTGGAAAATTGACAACGCAGGTCATGCATGGGCTGGCGGGCAATCGGGCGGCAGCTATACCGACCCGACCGGACGCATCGCGCGAAATGCTGTGATTTTTCCTGCAGCATAGACGTCTTGCGAAAAAGGGCGGCTGCCTTGCGCAACCTTGGTAAAAATCGCCTTGTCTGCGGCGGACGGGTCCTGCGATCCGGCACCCCGGCAGCTTGCCTGCGACGATGGCTAGACCAAGGCAAAATGTTCGCTCAGGATGATCCGGTCGCTGACTGTGTGACCGACCGTGCAAGCGGCGACCTGCGATTGGCATCATGGGCGACAGCATGGCTCAGCAAGCTGCGGCCACGGCTGACGCGGCTTTTGACCGTGCCAACCGTGCAGCCGCAGGCAATCGCCGTTTCCAGCTGGGAATAGCCGTAGACCCCCATCATCACCAATGGCTTACGCTGTACATCAGGTAGCTTTGCGATGGCCGACACCAGTTCGGTCATGGCGACGGCGTGGTCCTGTCTTGGAAGTTCGTACAGGGTCTCGGCAAATTTGCCATCGGCATCTTCAACTTCGCGCCGGTACTTGCGCAGATCCGAAAAGAAGGTGTTGCGCAGAATGGTGAACAGCCAGGCCCGCAGGTGCGAATCCGGGCGAAAACTGTCGCGTTTTGTCCATGCCTTAAGCAAGGTTTCTTGCACCAGATCATCAGCGCGATGCGGGTTCGATGTCAGCTTAAGGGCGCGTCGTTGCAGTGCTAATGTTTGCTGCGGAAGTAGGACATGGAAAGCGTGTCGTTTAATCATGATGAGGCTCGCTTGTAGGCGTGACTGCCACGCGGGTATGGCCATCCGAGGATGGGGGCCATGCGCCGCATTCAGGCTGCGCATGGGGTTTGCCGTAACGAAATCGCGGATCAGGCCGTTGCCGCGGCGTTCACAGTTTTTTCGGCCAGTTTCGACAGCGACTTGTCTGTCGCATATTCCTGATCCAGCGTTTCTTTCAGCAGCTCTGCGGCCTTGATATGGCCCAGTTGCTTGGCCCATTGCACCAAAGTGCCGTAGCGCGCGATTTCGTAATGCTCGACCGCTTGCGCAAGCGAGATGATCGCGGCGTCCATGGTCTCTGGGTCTTCAATCTCGCTCATCAGGCCCTCGGCCTCTTCGAGCAGGCCGAGCATCGCATCGCATTTCGCGCCGCGCGCGGGCTTGCCCAAGAGGTCGAACACTTCTTCCAGACGCAGGATATGGTCTTCGGTTTCGTCCTTGTGCGTCGTCAACGCCAGTTTCAGCTTTGCGTTGGTCGCGTTCTTTTCCATCTTCGGCAGCGCCTTGAGGATCTTGCGTTCTGCGTACAGAACATCCTTGAGCGTGTGCAGAAACAGGTCGTCGAAAGTTTCGATTGTCATCTTGTGTTCCTTTTGTCGCGTGTGATGTTCGCAGCGCCTAGTTGCGGGTGCTTGGCCGTACAGGGTTGTCCATCATCTGAACGCAATCCATCGGCAGGGCGGCATTGTGTCCCCTTGGCTGGTCAGACATGAACATTTCCTTGAACCGCTTGGCATAGGCCCGCGAGTGGACCGAGCGTTTGATCTTGTTAAGCATGCGATCCGTTCTGCGCGCGTCCTTGAGCAGGCGGATAAATAGCTGTGACTGGTTCTCTTGTGGCATATGAAACTCCTTCGTTGACGGGGGATGTTGCATCGGCTGGGCGTGGGAAACGTAAGTTACAAAAGAATGGCGATGATGATGACGACCAAAAGAGGTGCGCCTAGTAGCCAAGCAATGATTGCGGGCATGGTGTGGTCCTTTCAAACATCAGGAATGGGTCAGCGTGTTGGCATGACTGTCGAGAAGCCAAGTTTCGCGTTACGGTGATGGCCACCTGCGATCGCAGCAAGGAACGCGGCAACCGCGCCAAGCAGCAAAGTCGCGGCTGCGATGAAGCCAAAGATAATCCCGGCGATGCGGGCATCCTCGATCGCGTCGGTGGCCGATGTCATCGCAGTATCGATTTCGGTCGTGACTTCATCGACGCGGGCGCGGGCATCGGACTCTGACATCGCGGTATTGGCGGCGACGATTTGCGCCAGATAGTCCCGGTCACGTTCGACCATTTCGCCTTCGACGGCGGCGCGGGTGATCAGGCTCGCAATCTCTTGCTGGCTATCAGGGTCGATGCCCGCACTGCCACGCAGCATCAGACTGGCGAAATAATCGGATGATACTGCCTCTGTCACGATGTCAGCGGCAGTTCCGGTAGCGTTGCTTCCAGCGGAAATCAGCCCGCCTGTACCGGAAATCGACAGAAACGCGCCCAATACTGTGCCAGTGGCCCAGACGATCAGGCCGTGCGATCCGTCGCGCACTTCGACTTCTTCACCAACGGTGCCACCAATCGGGCGGCGCATGCGGCCTGCCAGATAGCCACCGGCACCAAAGCCTGTGACCATAACCCAGGCAAGCCAGATACCTGCGGCTATAGCCAGCCAAGATGCAGAGACACCTTCACCACGGTAGGGCGATGTCAGCGAAAGGCCCAGCCCGGCGCCAAAACTGGTCAACACGAATGAAATCGCCAATGCTATGATCGTACCAGCCAGAATTGCAGGCCAATCGACATAGGAATGGGTCGATGCGCCGGATTCATCCGTCACATGAGGGGGTGTCATCATGGGTGTCATGGCAATTTTCCTTGTATTTCTAATAGCTCAACGCATTCCGACAAAGCTGAGAATGGCCATGATGACGACGATGGCGCCAACGATGTAAATGATCTGGTTCATGGGAATTCCTTGTTGGTTGCTGCCCCCGGCGCGTAATCTCTGGCGCAGAGGACGAATTTCACGTGTCGTTAGAACCGAGCAGCTAAGCCCGATGTCGGTCTTGGGGCGACCGGACGATCAATCAGTGATGCAATTCGACATGCCTAAAGAGGCTCGGGGATTCCTTTGAAGCACTTGCAAGGTCGCGATCATCCGGTCATGCGGTGCAAACGAGATATCCGCACCCGTACAAACTGCATACGCGGTCGGGTTTCGTGCCAATAGGATCGGAATCTACCTAGGCAGACGGCCTGACGGCGGCAGTTCGCCTGTTATTTGGTGGATGTGATTGTTCAGAAATATGCTACAGTAAAAGAGCAGGCCCTAAGTCGGCAGAATGTTCTCAGCGACGCGTATCGTACCAAGATCACCTTGCTCAGGAGCATGAATTGCCAAAAGACGAGATAGATAAAACACTGCATGTCATTGCCATCGGCGCTTCTGCTGGCGGGCTGGAGGTGTGTCGCGCTGTGCTGCATGACATACCTGCGACAATGCAGGCAGCCTTTGTCCTGATCCTGCACCTTGACCCTGAGCATAGTGGGATGATGGTTGATCTGCTGCAAGAGCATACAGGCTTGCATGTCGTGCAGGCGACCGATGGCATGGCATTGCGCGCGGGTACCCTGCACGTGATCCCGCCCGGTGTTTTTTTGCAGGTCAAGACACGCACGGTGCATCTGTTCAAGCCAGACACCGGCAAAGCGGTGCGATTGCCTTTTGACGTTTGTCTGGAATCCTTGGCCAAGGACAAAAGCGTGCAGGCCGCATGCGTTATCCTGTCTGGCAACGGAAAAGACGGCAGTGCGGCCCTTGCCAATTTCGCCAACGCAGGTGGTCTGATTATGGCGCAAGACCCTGCCGATGCGCGCTATCCCAGCATGCCGCAAAGCGCGATTGACACAGGCCATGTCGGGCAAACCCTTGCCACCAACGCATTTCACGATGCCATCATCGCCTTTGCCGCGACCGACCAGCATGATGTGGCCAGTGATGCGCCAGAACCATGCAGCAATGATGTGCTTGACTTCATCCGGACCCACGGCACGCAGGATTTTTCACTTTATAAACGCGGCACGCTGGAACGGCGGATCGCGCGGCGCATGGCGCTGATCGGGCTGGGGCCGGACGAGAATGCGCGCTATCTGGATATCTTGCGCGCAGACAATGATGAGCGCAGCCAATTGTCGGCTGATCTTTTGATCCATGTCACCAGCTTTTTCCGCGACCCCGCGGTATTTGAACATTTGTCGACCACAGCCCTGCCCGATCTGCTGGCAGCCCAGCCCGGCGACCGGCCTTTGCGTGTCTGGGTGGCAGGTTGCAGCACTGGCGAAGAGGCGTATAGCCTTGCCATCGCCTGCACCGAAGCGATCGAAGCCAGCGGATTTACCGGGCAGGTGCAAGTCCTTGCCTCTGACATCGACTCCGAGGCGATTACGACCGCAAGGGCAGGCTATTATTCCGCCGATATCGAAACCTGCGTGTCCCCCGCCCGGCTGAAGCGGTTTTTTATCGCCGAAGATGGTGGTTGGCGCGTCACGTCGCGACTGCGCGACATTATCGTCTTTACCGTCGCCGACCTGCTGACCGACCCACCATTTTCCAAGATTGATCTGGTGTCCTGCCGGAATGTGCTGATTTATCTGACACCCGACGCGCAGAAACGCGTGATCGCGCGGTCGTGCTTTGCCTTGCGCGAAAACGGGTTTTTGTTGCTGGGTGCGGCAGAAATGCCCGGCGTCAGCGACAATTGTTTCACTATGGCCGACAAAAGCGCCCGCCTGTGGCGGCGCACTGGCCACAGCCAAGCGCAGGATCTGGATTTTGCCGCAGGTTTGCGCGACGATGCACCTGCGCGCAGCGTTCCAACGCCAGCGCAGAACGCGTCGCTGGCCAATTTGTGCCGCCGGATCGTGTTGGAATACCATGCGCCTGCTGCGGTGCTGTTCAATCCGCAGTTTGAAACGCTGTATCTTTTGGGGCCAACCGAACGGTACCTGAAATTCACCCAAGGTCATCCGTCCACCGATCTGGTTGGCTTTTTGCCCAAGGCGATCCACGCAAGGTTCCGCGCTGCCGTTGCGTCCTGCAATCCGGCCAGTCCGCTGGCCAAGGTCGCAGGCAGCCGGATGCCAGGGCAGCCCAGTTTTGATATCGTGATCCGCCGCGTGTCTGGCGGGGCGCAGCCGATGCTTTTGGCCTGTTTCATCGACCGCGTGCCGATGGCGTCGGATGTTGACGTGACTGGTGCCAAGACCACGCAGGATAGTGCCGATCTGGAACTGGAGCTTGCCACAACCCGCAGTGATCTTTCCGAAGCGTTGCGTGATCTGGAACAGGAAATTGAAGCGCATGGCAATGATGCCGCTGAATCGCGGTCGATCCATGAAGAATTCCAATCCACCAATGAAGAATTGCTGGCGTCCAAAGAAGAACTACAATCGTTGAACGAAGAACTGACCGCCCTGAATGTCCAGTTGCAGGAAACGTTGGAACGGCACCGGACCACCGCGAATGATTTACAAAACGTCTTGTATAGTACCGATGTCGCCACATTATTTCTGGATCTTGACCTGACGATCCGGTTTTTCACACCCGCCGCACGGCAGATTTTCCGGGTGATCCCGTCCGATGTCGGACGGCCCTTCACCGATCTTGCCAGTGTGGCGCGCGACGATGACCTGATCCACGACACACAAACCGTTCTGACCAACAAAGTCCCCATCGAAACCGAAGCCCAAGGTGCAAGCGACAAATGGTTCTTGCGCCGTATCCAGCCATACCGCGCCGAAGGTGACAAGGTCGAAGGGCTGGTCATAACATATATCGACATCACCGAACGCAAGCGCGCCACTGTCGCGCTGGTCACCGCCATGGACGAAGCGCAGCGTGCAACCAAAGCGAAATCGCGGTTTCTGGCATCGGCCAGCCACGATTTGCGCCAGCCGCTCCAATCCATGGCGTTGCTACACAAACTTCTGGCGCGTCACCGCCCCTCGGCCGAGGCGTTGCGCCTGACGGTAATTTTGGATCAGACATTGAATTCCATGACGCGGATGCTGGATTCCATGCTGGATGTGAACCGGATCGAATCCGGCACAGTACGGCCCAACATCCAACCGGTCGAGATTGGCCGCCTGATGCAGCGGCTTGCGGATGAATTTTCACCGCATGCGGGCCTCAAGGGTCTGCGTTTGCGCACGGTGCCTTGTTCGCTTTGGGTGCTGACTGATCCGCAACTTCTTGAACAGATGCTGCGCAATCTTTTGTCCAATGCAGTGAAATACACAAAAAAAGGCGGTATTGTCTTGGGCTGTCGCAGGCGCAAGGATCAGGTCATCGTGCAGGTGTGCGACAGCGGGATCGGCATTGCCGACACGGATACCACCGCGATTTTCAACGCCTATCACCGCCTCGATACCGATACGGTCATGACTGAACACGGGATGGGGCTCGGCCTTGCCATTGTACAGCGGCTGGCGATGCTGCTGGAACATCCTGTGACGGTGAAATCCAAGCTGGGGAAAGGGTCGTGTTTCAGCATGGCGATGGATGTCGTTGACAAGGCCGCGCTGGCCACGACCCCAAAACCGGATGCCAAAGTTAAACACAAGACCGGTACGATCCTGCTGGTCGAGGATGAAGACCCCCTGCGTGTATTGATGACCAAGGTGCTGACCAAATCAGGTCACACAGTTATCGCCATGCCAGGAGCTGAATCTGCATTGGCTTGGGTCAAGGATCACCCCGAAGGACCGGATCTGTTGTTGACAGACTATGATCTTGACGATGACGACGACGGCCTGAGTTTGGCGCAGAATCTGGCCGAACTGCTTGGCAATGATCTGCCGACGATCATCCTGACCGGCGACATAACGACCCCAACCTTGCAAGCCATTGACGGTGCCGGATTTGCGCAAGTGATCAAACCGGTGATGCCTGACGTGCTGCTGGGGCAGATATCCAGCCTTTTGACGTCAACAATGGGCACCAAGCGGCCACAGAACGGGCAGCGCGACAGTATCACGACGGTGCATGTCGTTGATGACGATCTGATGGTCCGTGAAACCATGCGGCGTTTGTTCGAGGTCGAAGGCTGGGGCGTCAGAACTTATGCCTCAAGCGAGGATCTGCTGGCTGCGGCGCGCCCAAGCGAAAGTGATTGCCTGTTAATAGACAACAACTTGCCGCGAATGAACGGTGTGACTTTGATTGCAACCTTACGCCATGAGGGCTTGAACCTGCCGATGGTCATGCTGACCGGTCACGGTGATGTTTCCATCGCTGTCGAGGCTTTCAAGGCCGGTGCATCGGATCTGATTGAAAAACCGGCAAGTGCCGCAGACCTGCTGGCCAGCCTGCGGCGCGCGATCGCTGTCAAAACCGGTGACAGCGGGCAAAGCAAAGCAGCGGCGTCAGCGCGCAAAAGGTTCACCAGCCTGACACCACGCGAAACTGATGTGCTGGCAGGTGTGCTGCAAGGCGCGCCCAACAAAATCATCGCCAGCGATCTGGGCATCAATCAGCGGACTGTGGAAAACCACCGCGCGTCCGTTATGCGGAAAACAGGGGCGGCATCGCTGCCAGAACTTGTGCGTCTGGCGCATGTCGGTGGGGTACAAAGCAACGCGGGCTGAGCAAGGCCAGCGTGCCGCGCCTAAGCGTCAGAGCTGGTGATATTCAGTGATCTGCGCATCTATGGCAGTGATGCGCGATAAGTCGCCTGCAGTCAGGCGGCCAGATATTCACGAATTTCACAGCGCGGAGTGAAAACACGCGGCGCTCTGCTGTTGGTTGCCAGAAGGCGGATCTCCACTGCGAATTCGCGGAAATCGGTGACTTGCACGGCGAATACATCACGATCCCAAAGCGGGTTTTGTTCCAGAAACGCACGCAGACTGTCTCTGATGTCATCCACCGAGACGGAATAATCGAGATAAGTCTACACCATGCCGATCATCGTGGCATCTTTACGGGGCCAGTTTTCGAACGATTCTTCGATGAAATAGGTTAGTGGCACGACCATCCCGCGCGTGTCCCAGATTCTGACAACGACATCGGTCGATGTGATCTCTTCGATATTGCCCGCTTCGCCATGCACGATGACGGCGTCATCGATGCGGATGGGCTGTGTGATGGCAGGCAAGCTGGATACCTGCGAAAAGATTACACATGATCGGTCGCAGCGCCATGTCTGTTCTCCCTACTTTTCAGCAAGATAGGGGAGGTGCCGCAACCCAGTTTAGAATGTGCCCCGCCTACACCTTTAAGGCGCATAATCCGTCTTATGTAACTTAAAAATCCTGAGACATTTGCCACCCCTGTGGCTTACTGCACCACGTGGACAGGCAAGGAACGGGACAAGCAAGCGGCCGTACTGTCAAGGCAGCCGTCGTAAGTCCCGCGCAGATGAGGCCTGGCATCGGCGAAAACTGGTTCGTTTGTGCCTAGTCTCCCAGCCTTTCCAAAAGGCGGCAATATGCTGTCTGGCCAGTACGAAAACTTGACAGGCGAAAGAATTCATTTGGCGCATGCAGGTTTTCGTCTGGCAGACCGAAGGCAAACAATGTCGCATGAACGCCCAGTTCTTTGAGCAACATCGTCATCACCGGAATTGATCCGCCTGTACGAGTGATGAAAGGTTCACGGCCATATACCTCGGTTAGAACGGATGCGGCGATACTGCTGGAATTGTGACCTGATGGCAGAAGGAAAGGATCGGCGCTGCCTGCCAAACGTTCAACCCGCGCCCGCAATCCCTTTGGGCAATGCGCTGTGACATGCGCCTCCAGCAGATCATAGATCGCATCGGGCGTCTGATCCGCGACCAGACGGCATGTGATTTTTGCCCGCGCCTCGGCTGGAAGGACGGTCTTGATCCCGTTGCCCTGCCACCCGCCAGTGATCCCGTTAAGTTCCAGTGTTGGGCGCGCCCAGAGCCTTTCGCGTGTGGTATAGCCTGGCTCGCCAAAGACCTCGGGCACGCCGAGTTCTGCGATATAGGCCATTTCGTCGAAAGGCGCGCGGGCAATGGCGACGCGATCTTCTGCTGTCAGGTCGATGACATCGTCATAGAACCCCGCAACCGCGATCTTGCCATCAGCGTCCTTCATCGACGCGATGATGCGCGACAGGCCCTGAATAGGGTTGGCGACTCCGCCGCCCTGCTGCCCGGAATGCTGGTCAGATCGCGCGCCGGTTACAATGACCTCGCAGGCGACCAAACCTTTGAGGCCAGTAATTAGTTGCGGTTGATCCTCGGCCCATTGGCTACCGTCGGCGGAAAAAATCATATCCGCTTTCAGCAAAGCACCATGGGCGGCAATGAACGGCGGCAGGTGCGGAGAACCGATTTCTTCTTGCCCTTCAAAGAAGAATTTGACGTTTACGGGCAGCTTTCCGGTCGTCTTCAGCAGAGCTTCGGCGGCCACAATCGGGATGAACATGCCGCCCTTGTCGTCGGATGCGCCGCGCCCGAACAGCTTTCCGTCGCGGATTTCAGCCGCAAAGGGTGGCGTGTCCCACAGATCAAACGGTTCCGCAGGTTGTACGTCGAAGTGACCATAGATCAACACGGTCGGCTTGTCGGTACCCGCATTAAGCCAGTCGCCATAGACGACAGGATGGCCTGCGGTGGGCATCATCCGCACATTTTCGATCCCCGCGGTGTGCATCCGTGCCACGACCCAATCACCCGCGCGTTGCACATCTGCGATATGCGCATCGGATGCCGAGACTGACGGGATACGAACAAAGTCTGCCAGTTCTTCGACAAAGCGCAGCTGATGTGCGTCAAGATAATCGGACCACGACATCATCATTCCTTCCCGCCGGAGGCGACTAGCATCCGGTTTTCGACAAGTTCGGCCCAATATGATGCGCCTGCGGGGATCGCCTCGTCGTTGAAGTTATAAAGGGGGTGATGGACCTCTGCGGTATCACCATTGCCAATCTGGATATAGGCACCCGGCACAACCTTCAGCATATACGCAAAATCCTCGCCCCCCATGATGGCGGTTGTGTTGTCATCAACAGCCCCATTGCCTGAAATGCGGCACGCGTCCATATCAGCGCGCAGCCCGACGACATGACCGCGTGTATCGGTCCGCCCTTTGATCACGCCCACGACGCCAGTCCGCCCGATCCGTTCCACCACCTCATCGCAGCCAAAAGCGCACAATTTTTCGGCCACGATTCCTGATGTTCGGTGTGTATCATACATTAATTCAGGATTTTCATGCAGATCGCGCCGCCATGCGGTGACTAGATCATGCCTTTCTGCCAGACGGTTCTTGATCGGCATCGGATCTTTCCTTTTTTCAGTTCTGTAAAACAAGATGGCTTGGCGCGACTTCAAAATAGACCGATGGTTCTGCTGCGTGACCGGTCGGAAAAATCGGTGATGTGATTGGCTTAAACCGAACATCATCACGGAATTTGCGCTGTCTTGGGTCGGCAACAGGCACTGCGGACAACAACGCCTGAGTATAGGCGTGTTGTGGGTTGCCAAAAATCGCCGCACGCGGCCCGATTTCAACGATACGTCCCAGATACATCACGCCGACATAATGCGACACACGTTCAACCACGGCCATATCATGGCTGATGAACAGATAAGACAGGCCCAGATCGGTCTGCAGATCCATCATCAGGTTCAGCACCTGTGCCTGCACCGAAACGTCGAGGGCCGATACCGCCTCGTCCGCGACGATCAGCTTGGGGTTCACGGCCAATGCGCGGGCAATGGCTACGCGCTGGCGTTGCCCGCCCGATAACTCATGCGGAAAGCGGTTCAGAAAAGCGCGCGGTAGCTGCACTCTGTCGAAAAGGTCAAGGACACGTGCCTTCAGTGCAGGCCCTTTAGCAATGCCAAAATTAGTCAATGGCTCGGCAACCTGGTCCTTTAGGCGCCGGTACGGGTTCAATGAGGCAAAAGGGTCCTGAAAGACCATCTGCATATCCGCCCGCGCGCGGCGCAAGTCAAACGCGTTGAGCGCGCCGATATCGCGTCCTCCCAGCCACACCTCACCCGATTCCGGCTCGATCAGCCGCAGGATAGAGCGCCCGCACGATGACTTGCCGCAACCAGATTCACCGACCAACGCCAGCGTCTCACCAACGTTGATGGTAAAGCTGACGTCCTCAACCGCATGCACATTTGCCACTGTCCGACGCAAGATACCTCCCTTGACCGGAAAGCGAGTGGTCAGGTTGCGCACGTCCAGCAGCACCTCAGGCTTGCGTGCGACAGGGGTTTTGGCAGCCTCGACCGCGCGGGCATCGGCATCACCGATCAAGCGCATTTTTTCGGGTACCGCCTTGCCCGCCATCTCGCCGAGTTTCGGCACAGCGGCCAACAGCGATTTGGTGTAATCTTCCTGTGGCTTCTCGAAGATATCCGCGACCGTCCCTGTCTCCACGATCTTGCCGGCGTTCATCACGACCACCCGGTCAGCCATCTGCGCGACCACAGCCATGTCATGGGTGATGAACAAAACCGCCATCCCCTTTTCCCGCTTCAGCCGGTTGATCAGGGCAAGAATTTCGGCCTGAATCGTTACGTCAAGCGCCGTCGTGGGTTCATCTGCTATCAGCAGCCGCGGCTCGCAGGCCATGGCCATGGCGATGACAACGCGCTGTCGCATCCCGCCGGACAATTCATGCGGATATTGCCGCAGCCGGCGTTCCGGTTCAGGGATACGGACCGATTGCAGCAGTTCCAGCGCACGGGCACGCGCGGCTTCGCGGGTTAACCCTTTGTGCAGGATCAACCCGTCGGTCAACTGTCGTTCGATGGTGAAAACCGGGTTCAGCGCGGTCATCGGCTCCTGAAAGATCATCCCGATTTCATTGCCGCGCAGGCGACGCATGACCTGTGGACTGGCTTTGGCCACATCGAGCTGCGTGCCATCAGTGCGGGTGAATGACAAACTGCCAGATGCGATGGTGCCGCCGCCAAATTCGACTAGCCGCATCACCGACAATGAGGTGACCGATTTTCCCGACCCGCTTTCACCGACGACGCACAAGGTCTCTCCCGGCTCAATCGCAAAGGACACGTCCTGAACGGCGACGACCGTGCCGCCATCGGTCGGAAATTCGACCCTTAGATGATCAACTGAAACCAATGCATTCATCACAGCCTCCATTATTTCGACCGTGGATCAAGAACGTCGCGCAAAACGTCACCAAACATGTTCAGACCCAGAACCGTCAGCGCGACGGCCAACCCTGGCACCAGCGCCGTCCAGGGCGCGATATCCAGATAATCGCGGGACGCCTGGATCATGAGCCCCCAGCTTGCGGCTGGCGGCTGGGTGCCGAGGCCAAGGAAGGACAATCCCGCCTCAGCCAAGATCGCAAAAGCAAGGCTGATAGTGCCCTGTACAATCACCGCAGGCATGATGTTGGGCAGGATATGCCGGGTCAGAATCATGACATCGGTGGTGCCGGATGATCGTGCCGCTTCCACATAGGGCATCTGGGCGACGCGCAGTGCCTCACCCCGCACGATCCGCGCGAGATAAGGGGTGAAGGCGATGCCAATGGCAATGATCGTGTTTTGCAGGTTCGGACCCAGGATCGCGCTGATTGTCAGCGCCAGAAGCAGCGCAGGAAAAGCCAGCAATGTATCGACCAGCCGCATCAGCACATTGTCGGTGCGCCCCCCCGCATAACCCGAGATCATCCCCAATGGCAGGCCGATGACGATGCTCATCAACACCGCAGCCCCGGCAATCTTGAGCGATGTCTGGGTCCCCAGCATCACGCGATAGAACAGGTCGCGCCCCAGTTGGTCAGTACCGAAGGGGTGGTCCCATGTCGGTGGTGACAGGCGTGCTGTCATGTTCATTGCCGTCGCAGCCTCCGGCGGGATAAACACCGGGGCAAACAGACCGACAATCAGGATCAGCGCCACCAGCACCACGCCGATCAGACCTTTGGATGTGCGGAATTTCTTCATCGCTCAATCCAGCCTGATACGCGGGTCGATCGCGAGGTAAAGCAGATCGACCAGCAGGTTGGTCAACATCACCACAGCTGCAATGACAAAGACGGTGGCTTGTATAAGCGGCATGTCGCGGTTCAGCAGTGCCTGATAGGTCAGCCAGCCCATGCCGGTATAGTTGAACAGGCTTTCCATCACGATGATCGACCCGAACAGATAGCCGACCTGCAACCCGGCAATCGTGATCACCGGCCCGATGGCATTGGCGAGACCATAGCGCCAGACGACAACGCGTTCTGCCAACCCCTTGGCTCGAGCGACGCGGATGAATTCCTGTTCCAGAATGCCGGTCATGGTCGACCGGGTCATCCGTGTCAGATGCGCCATCAGCCCCAGCCCAAGCGCCAGCGACGGCAGGAAGGCATGGCGCAAGGCACCCATGAAATCCTCGGCCGGATCGACGAACCCCGATGATGGAAACCACCCCAGCCAGCGCGCGAAAACAAGGATCATGACGATCCCCCAGAAGAAATCCGGCAGGCTGACACCCAGCAAGGCGGCCGAGGAACTGGTGGTGTCCTGCCATTTGTCACGATGCACTGCCGCCCAGACACCCAACGGCACAGCCAGCGACAAGGCAATCGTCATCGACATCACCACGATGATCGCACTGGCGGCAATCTTTTCGCCCAAAAGCACCGCAATGGGCTGGCGGAAGATCAGGCTATTGCCCCAGTCGCCGGTCAGCATGCCGCCGACCCAACGCCCGTATTGCACGATCAGCGGGTCATCCAGACCAAGGCTGGCCCGCAGGCCGGCCATTGCCTCGGGGTTGGATTGGGTGCCCATGATCATCATCGCCACATCACCGGGCAGGATGTTGGTCACACCGAAGGTGACCAGTGTGATCAAGAATAAGGTCAGGATCACCGACAAGAGCCGGTTCAGCACATAGGTCAAGGACATACCCTTCCAGTGACAGAGAGAGCAAAGGCGGTGCTAACACCGCCCCTGCTGGGTCGATCAGGCCGCGAGCCACACCTTGTGGAAGTTCAGGTTCGACCCATTAGGATGGACCACCGTATCCAGCCCCATGACATTGGGCTGTGCGCCAATGGTGCCATTGCGGAACCACAGGACGATGTCATGCGCTTCGTCAAAGATTTGCTGCTGCACAGCTTTGTACACCTCGGCCCGTTCGGCATCATCCACCGTGCCACGGGCACGTTCGGTAAGTTCGTCAATCACCGGATCATTGACGCCGCGATAGTTGAAAGCACCGGTAGAGTTCCAGACGCTGTAGAACAGGTAATCCGGTTCCCAGAGCGCGAAGAAGTTCATCATCGTCATCTGGTAGTCGCGGTCGATCCAGCATTGCGACAGCCAGTCCGCCCATGTCAGCTGTTCGATAGTCAGATTGACCCCTGCCATGCGGAACCATTCGACAAGGATCTGTGCTGTTTCGATGTGATAGGGATAGTTCGTCGTCGCCTTGAACACGATGTTCAACGATCCTTCAGGATAACCTGCCTCGGCGAGCAGGGCCTTTGCCCCTTCTATATCCTGCGGGCGCTGGACAAGGTCGGTATTGTAAGAGGCCGCCGAAGGATAACCCGCACTGGGCGATGTTGCCCCCTGCCCCCACAGCGCGCCTTGCATCAGCGCCTCTTTGTCGATGATCATGTCAAAGGCGATGCGGACCCGCGCATCCTGAAACGGCTCATAATTGTGGTTCATATTCACGAAATCAAAGTTGAGCGGGAACCATGACACGACCTGAAGGTTCGGATCGGCTTCAATCTCACCGACACGGTCAAGCGGGATATCGTTGATCATGTGTAGCTCACCTGTTCGCAGACCGGTCAGGCGGGTGGTGGATTCGCTGATCTCACGTGCCAAAACACGGTCCAGATAGGCGGGGCCGTCCCAGTATTCGTCGAAGCGTTCCATTTCGACCACATTGCCGACTTCGTAGCGGGCGAATTTGAACGGGCCGCAACCCATCGGCGTGGTGCCTTGGGTGTCGCCCGACCCTACCGGAATGATGGCACCAGCACCATTTTCGGCCAGCCGCGACAGAAACGGCGCGTTGACCGATGACATGGTGATGACCACGGTCAGATCATCAGGCGTGTCGATACTGGCAACATTGTTGAACACCTCAAAGCTGACTGCGCCGGTCGCGGGGTCTTTCACCCGTTCGAAGGAATACTTCACATCGGTCGATGTCATCGGCGAACCGTCATGAAAAAGCACACCGGACCGCAGAGTAAAAGTATAGGTCAGGCCATCGTCGGACACATCAATGCTTTCAGCAAGCTGTGGGATGACGCCCAGATTTTCATCCACCGTCACCAGCGAATTATGGATATTTTGCAGGACCCGTGACGATGAGGCCGTCCCGGTCTGATGAATATCAAGGTTCTGTGTCGTCTCTGAATGACCCCAGATCAGCGTGCCGCCAGTGACCGGTGTGTCTTGTGCCAGCAGAGCTGTCGGCATGAACATCGCGGAACTGACAACCACGGACCCGCCGATGAGGGCGGTACTGTTACGAAGAAAATCTCTGCGTTTCATTGGAAAATCCTTCTGTTGAACGACCTCAAAAAGGTCAGGTTTGCGTTAATAATGGTCCCTGTCTGATGCAGGGTTTTCGTTACTTTGGAAAAGTCGGCCGCCGGTGGGCCACGTCCAGTACGCGTTCCAGCGCGATGCCAAGGTTCAGGATCGGCCCTTCGTCATAAAGCCGACCCCAAAGCGAAATACCCTGCGGCACGGTGAAGGTCTGGCCCGCGCTGTCAGCCTCCCCCGTTGTCAGCTTGCCCGACCCGAGAGAGGCTTTGCTGCGCGTCCCTAGATCCTCGAAGCCCGCTCGCAGATGCAAGCAAGGGTGACCTGTGTAATTGGAGGCAACCAGCATCGGCCCCGTCATGAACGGACCGATCAGCACGTCACATTGCTGAAAAAGACCGTCAAGCGCCTGCATGACGACATAGCGCAGACGATCCAACTGGACGTGATCAACAGCCGACAGGAATCGTGCCTTGCGCATCGTGTTGGGCCAAGCACCATCCTCTTGCCAGGTCAGCGTATCGTCGAGATCAGACAGTGTCAGCCCTTCGAAACTGGCGGCGGCTTCGGCGTAAAGGATGTTCATCAGTGCGCCATAAGGCAGGTCGGGCAGGCTCACCTCGCGGACATCCAGCCCAAGATTGCGCACAGCGGCCAAGGCCGCATGATCGACAGATGTGGCCCCCTCGCCGAACGCCTCTGGCAGGTAGCCGATGGTCAGGCCTGCGATATCTACGCCAGCGTCAAAGACGAAAGGCGCGCCAATCGATGATCTGTCGGCTGGGTCATAACCATTCATGGCAGCCAGCACGATGGCGGTGTCTTCCACGGCGCGACAAATCGGGCCGACCTTATCAAGGCTGTTACACAACGCCATGCCCCCTGCCCGGCTAACCCTGCCAAAGGTCGGGCGCAACCCTGTCGTCCCACATCGCTGCGATGGTGAGGTGATCGAGCCCAGCGTTTCTGTCCCGATGGCAAAGGCACATAATCCCGCCGCCGTCGCGCTTGCCGACCCCGCACTGGACCCCGATGATCCTTCGTTCAGGTTGAACGGATTGCGGGTCACCCCGCCATACCAGATGTCGTTATAGGCCAAAGCTCCGACGGTCGTTTTACCCAACAGCACGGCCCCCGCCGCGCGCAGTCGTTTGACGATAGCCGCGTCACTGTCCGGCACGCGGTCGCGGAACGGTTCGGCACCCCAGCCTGTGACGATTCCGTTGGTATCAAACAGATCTTTGACCCCATAAGGAATGCCGTGTAGCGGCCCAAGGTTCACACCTGCGCGGGTCAAGGCATCGGCTGCTTCGGCTTCGGCCAGCGCCAATTCGGTGGTCACTGTGGCAAAGCATTCCAGCTTTTGGTTGAGCTCTGTAATCCGGCCCAGATAAATCTGCGTCAGCCGCAGACTTGTGATCTGTTCGGTTCGGATCCAATGGGCCAAATGCGTCAGTGGCGCAAAGGCGATGTCTTCGTCATCTTGCGGCAGTGTTGCTGTCACCTCGGACAAGACCAGCTTGTCAGCACCATGTGGCATCGCAAATCCCGGCAGACGCGGGTCAAAGCGGCTGGCCATCGGCACTTCATTCGCAAGCGTCACATTTCGGCGCTGCTGCGCCTGCAGGATCTGCCCTTCCAGATTGCCGACCATCTGTGCCCGTTCTTCTGGTGTGTAGGTGACACCCATCACGGCTTCGGCGGCGGCAATTGTTTCTGTGGTGATCATGATATCGGTCAAATTAGCCCTCTTTCGGATTGTCGGTCGGGGGTTTGGGTAGGATGCGGCGCAGGTTATCTGCCAGCGTTGACAAATGTCTGCGCATTGCAGCCTCGGCACCGGCAGAATCGCCCGCTTCGATCCGGTCAATGATCGCGCGGTGCTGCTGATCGCTGACGATCAGGGTCTGTTTGTTGCGCGCACTTGATCGCAGAGCCCGCCAGTTCTGGTTGCTGCGAATTTCATCAAGCATCGAAAAGGCCGTCAACAGCGGCGGATTGGCAGCCACCCGAGCAATCAGACGATGCAAGGCGCTGTCCCATAGTTCGATGGAATCAAGGTCGGGTGCAGAAAAGGTGCGGGCCGCCAGATTGCGTAACTGTTCTATATCTGCTGGCAGCGCTGTGCGTGCGCACATCGCTGCCAGCGCAGGTTCAATACACAACCGCGCATCCATGACCTGCATTATTGTCGTGTCGCCGACCAGTTCGGCCGCAAGAACCTGTGTCGAATCCGGTGGCTGCCCGACAAAAGTGCCTTTTCCCTGCTTGCGCCAGATCAGACCCTCGGATTCAAGCACATCAAGAGCACGGCGCAATTGCCTGCGACTGACGCCGATCACCTCGGTCAAATCCCGTTCACATGGGAGCCGGCCGTCGGCCGACTGAACACCGGTTTCAATGAAGGCCTTCACCCGACGGACGACCATGGCCGCAGGCTCTGCGGTAGTATTCGGACGTGGATTAGGGCGAAGGTCAGAGTCCATGGGCAAACCAATTTCGTATTGTTACAATGGGTCTACAGCATCTCAAACATGTCAATCTTTTCCTTGTTGCAGAGATCCAGATTGCAATTATTGGGCTAATTTGGGCGTTTATCGTTTAGAAAGCTGACGTGGCGGCGAAAGTTTCAGCGATTCCCATGTGTGGTATTGCTGAAAGCTCAGGCAATACGACGAATCAATTCAGGATTGGTTCAGGTGATCCTGTCGCATCAGGTTCATCATCCTGCCCGAAATGCTGGATCTTTTGACCGGCAAACGGCATGCCCTCGCCGAGGGTAAGAAGAGGCTCGCTGTCATGCCGCCTACGCTCTGTTGAAACTTTTTCTGTGGTTGTTTCGTCCCTTTAACACATTGCGCCAACACCGGCGCCAAAGGGAGAATATGATATGACACTTTCAATTCGCGCGGCTCTGATGACCGCAACAATTCTTGCCGCCGCACCTGCCGCGGCGCAGATGGCCGAGAACCCGATGGTTGGCGGCGCGCCGATGCTTGCCGAACGCAACATCATTGAAAACGCCGTTAATTCTGCGGATCACACCACATTGGTTGCAGCTGTTCAGGCAGCCGGGCTGGTGGACACACTGCAGACCGAGGGCCCTTTTACGGTCTTCGCGCCCGTGAATTCGGCTTTTGCAGCATTGCCTGATGGCACGGTTGAAACCTTGCTGATGCCCGAAAACATCGGTGCTCTGACAGAGGTTCTGACCTGTCACGTTCTTGGTGCCAATGCGACGTCTGATATCATCGGCGGTATGATTGCCGATGGCAATGGTGTCCATATGGTAGAAACCTTGGGCGGCTGCATGCTCGAAGTGCGGGCAGCAAACGGCATGATCACCCTGACCGATGAGACGGGCGGCACAGCAACAGTCACCATCGCCGATGTGATGCAGTCAAACGGCGTCATCCATGTCATCGATGCAGTGCTACTTCCAGGCGCTGAAGATGCCCCAATGGAAACTGGCATGGCACCAAGCGCCAATCCGATGGTGGGTGGCGCGCCAATGCTTGTAGAACGCAACATCATTGAAAACGCCGTCAATTCTGCGGATCACACCACATTGGTTGCAGCTGTTCAGGCAGCCGGGCTGGTGGACACGCTGCAAAGTGAAGGTCCATTCACCGTGTTTGCCCCAACGAATGCGGCCTTTGACGCATTGCCAGAAGGCACGGTTGAAACACTGCTGCTGGAAGAAAATCGTGACACGCTGACAAAAATCCTGACCAGCCACGTGGTTGCAGGCAATATCACAGCTGCTGATCTTGTGTCGCGGGCGCGTGCTTCTTCAGATGGCTTTTACCATTTCAGCACAGTGTCAGGGGCTGCGCTTTCTGCCCAAGTGGCCCCATCAGGTAATGTTTTCATTTTTGACGAAAACAGCAACGCCTATCGGGTCAGCATCGCGGATGTGATGCAGTCGAATGGCGTGATCCATGTTGTTGACGGCGTGCTGCTCCCACGCTGACAACACTTTGTGGCAAGGCAGCATACATAGCTGCCTTGCCACGTCTACAAGCCACCTTGCCGGATCGTGGTATAATTTAGTCGGCAACAGCATCCTGTACGGCCGCGATAAGAATGTCGGACACTCTATCACAGTCGGATGACGTCAAACGGGCAGGCAGACGCACGTCGCAGGCGCGCATCAGCATAGCACGGGTTTGCGGTAGGTCAGGCGTGTCACCCAGGAAACCCCAATTCCAAAAGGCGCGGGCATTGTCCGTGCTCTGCCCGAAGACTTGCACCTTAATGCCTTGTTCGGCGGCGAAGCTGACAAAACGAGCTGTTTGACCAGCATCCACATTCACAAGATTGAATTGTATCGAGTCCGGCGCGCGTTGCTCGGGTGCAAGTTTCTGCGGCACATCGAACCAAGGCATAGCATGCAGCGCGGCGGCGACGCGGTCATGATTGGCGCGACCATCGCGCACGCGCCGCGGCAATTCAGCCAGCTGAGGGCGGATCACGGCGGCGGAAAGGTTGTTGAGCCGTAGATTATACAGCGGCAACTGGTTCTGCCAGCGCGCGAAACTTTTCTGCAAAACCGGATGCTTTTTCCAATTATGCTCGTAGGCACCCGACATGATCACTGCGCGGGCGATAAGATCAGGATCGTCGCTGATCATGATCCCGCCTTCGCCGGCATTTATCAGTTTATAGGACTGGAAACTGAAACAGCCGATCGCGCCGATTGTGCCGATATTGCGGTCGCGCCACGTTGTACCAAGCGAATGCGCGGCGTCTTCGACCACCGGGGTACCTGCTGCCTGGCAGAGCGACATGATAGCATCCATATCCGACGTGTGACCGCGCATATGGCTGATGATCACCGCCTGCACATCCGGCAGACGGGCTGCAAAATCATCAAGATTGATCCGGTAATCATCGCCGCATTCACACAGCACGGGCATGCATCCAGCATGGATCACAGCAGAGGGCACAGCGGCGAAGGTGAAGGCAGGTATCATGACGCGCGCATCGCGGGGTAAATCAAGCGCTTTCAGAGACAGGAACAATGCTGCGGAACATGACGACACCGCAAGGGCATAACGTGCGCCGAGTAGTTCAGCGAACTCGGTCTCCAGCAGTGCAACGGGCGAATTATCAGTCGCAGTGTAGCGAAAGAGATCACCTGTCGCCAAAAGCCGCGCGACCTCTTCCATTGCGCCCGCAGGGATCGGCTCTGCGTCATATACATTCGGGGCTTCTATGATCGTGTCACGCATCTTTTCAGCTATCCTGACGTCCAGTTTTACCTGCATTAAACGATGCCCTATGACAATTCCATGACAAACCAAGAATCGCATGAGCCGACAGATGACCTGTCTTGTGGCGTGGTCGGGATATTTTCGAGGCTGGCGACCACGATACGTTGACGATGTCAGATCGATATCTCACCAGCCGCGGCATATGATCTCACCCGCATGCGCGGCGAACGTTGTGCAGATCATGACGTCATGCGTCATGCCTCGCTGGTCATGCAAAGATATGGTTTTGATTTACAATTTTTGACCAACATCCAAAGTATAGACACCGTCATGCATTTGCCAATATGCCCAGCAAAGCGTCCAGATCCAGATCAACCGGATTGGCCTTGTACGAGGATGACCCGCGCGCATCCTCTGCAATTTGTTGGTGGCTGTCAGGTGCCACACCGCAGTTTTGCAACTGCGGCAATCCGTGTCCCCGCGCCCAGGACTGCAGTGCTGACATGCTGCCGAATTCATCAGAGATGCGGTCAATCACCCATTCAATGCGCGTGGCAGTGTCGCCTTGTGCCGCAGCAAGATTTGCCTGCAAGACCGGCACCAAAAGCGCGCCGCATATCGCGCCATGTGCCGCCCCGGTTTGCCCGCCGATCACCCCAGCAAAACCATGCACGGCCCCCAGCCCAGCATTGGCCAGCGCCAGCCCGCCATAGACGCTGGTCAGCGTCATGTCGTCCCAGGCACCACTGTCGTTATGATCCATCAACCGGCGCAAAGCCGCCAAACCGCGTGGGATCGCATCACGACAGAGTGCGTCTGTCATCGGATTGGCGCGACTACTGATGAAGGGTTCGATGACCTGGGTGATCGCATCAAGACCAGAGGCAAGGATCACACTGCGCGGACAGGACTGGCACAGATCGGGGTCGATCAACGCCAGTGTCGGATAAAGCCGCGGGTCGCGCAGGCTAACCTTGCGCGCAGCATCTGGCACCCCGATTACGGCGTTGCGTGTGACCTCGGTGCCGGTGCCGGCAGTCGTTGGGATGGCGATCAACGGCAGAGGAGCTTTGTCGAGCGGTTTACCTTCGCCCACCACCTCCAGATAGCGCAGCGGACCATGGGGGGCGGGAATCAGCGCGGCAAGCGCCTTGCCCAGATCAATCACGGCACCGCCGCCGATGGCGATAATCAGGTCGGGGGCGAAGGGGCGGGCGTCTTCTAGATGCGCGAAGATTGCTGGCAAGTCAGGTTCGCCCTTGGCGATCAGTTCCAGCACCTCACCTGACTTGCGCAGGTCGCGCGCCAGACTATCCGCTGCCGCGACAGATGCAGAGCGTACCAGCAGAACACGAAGATAAGACCCTGCAAAAGGTGCGGCCTCTGCCATCACTCCCCGGCCAAAGCGGATCGTTCCCGCCGTGGCAAAACCGAAAGGCGCGATCATCAGACGCCCAGCACGGCGTTGACGGCACGTCCCCAACGGGCATAGCGGCTGTCGCGCTGATCCTCGTCCATCTTTGCAGTGAACTGACGATCAATCGCCCAGCCTTTCGCGAATTCCTTCATATCCGGCCAGACGCCTGCACGCATGCCAGCCAGCCACGCTGCCCCTAGTGCCGTGGTTTCCAGAACCTGCGGCCGGTCCACCGGCGCGCCGATGATATCGGACAGGAATTGCATCGCGTAATCATTCGCGGCCATACCGCCATCGACGCGCAAACTCGGTTCTGCCGCATCGCGGGACCAATCGGCCTGCATCGCCTCCAGCAGGTCGCGGGTCTGATAGCCGACGGATTCCAGCGCCGCGCGGGCAAATTCCGCGGGGCCGGAATTGCGGGTCATGCCGAAAATCGCACCGCGCGCCTCGGGCGCCCAATACGGTGCGCCAAGGCCCACGAAAGCAGGCACAAGGATCAGGTCCTGACTGTCGTCGGCTGTTTCCGCAAGCCCTTGGGTTTCAGGGGCGGCGCGGATAATCTTGATCCCGTCGCGCAGCCATTGCACCACGGCCCCGGCGATGAAGATCGACCCCTCCAGCGCATAGGTCGGTTTGCCGTCCAGCTGATAGGCGATGGTCGTCAGCAATTTGTTGGTCGAGGTGACGGGGCTATCGCCAGTATTCAAAACAACGAAACAACCGGTTCCATAGGTGGATTTCACCATGCCGGGTTCAAAACAGGCCTGCCCGATGGTCGCGGCCTGCTGATCACCTGCTACCCCAAGGATTGGGATTTCATGGCCGAACAGATCGGCGCGGGTCATCCCGAAATCGGCAGCGCAATCCTTAACCTCAGGCAGCATGTCGCGCGGGATGTCGAACAGATCGCAGATGGTCTGGCTCCACCGCCCCTTGTGGATGTCATAAAGCATCGTGCGCGCGGCATTGGTCGCATCGGTGACATGGCTGCGCCCGCCGGTCAGGTTCCAGATCAACCAGCTGTCGACAGTGCCAAAGGCCAGTTCCCCGTTGCGGGCCCGATCACGCGCGCCATCGACGGTGTCGAGAATGTACTTCAGCTTTGTCGCCGAGAAGTAAGGGTCCACCAGCAGACCAGTGCGGGCGGTGATCATGTCCGCATGCCCGTCATCACGCAGTTTGGCGCAGAAATCAGCGGTGCGGCGGTCCTGCCAGACGATGGCATTGTGAATGGGTTTGCCTGTCTTGCGGTCCCAGACCAGCGTGGTTTCGCGCTGGTTGGTGATGCCGATGGCGGCAATATCCGTGGCTTTCAGCCCAGCCTTTTCAATCGCTGCGCGTGCTGTCGCGGCGGTCGAGGCCCAGAGGTCCGACGGGTCATGTTCCACCCAGCCTGATTTGGGATAATGCTGGGTGAATTCTTCCTGTGCGGTGGCGACAATTTTCATATCGGGACCAAAGACGATCCCCCGGCTGGATGTCGTGCCTTGATCCAGTGCCAGAATGTAACCCATTTTGTCGCTCCTCTGCTTTGCTTGGCAGCCTGTCATAAAACTGGCGAAGCAGCCAGTGGGCCACTTCGCCAGCGGGGGTATCAGGGGCAGCCGCGCCGCCCCTGATATTCACTTACTCCGTCCAGCGGCGGATCAGTTCTTCATAGGCGATGGTCTGTGGTTCGCCCTTTTCATCTTCAAGCGCTGGCCAAGGTGCGCCGGGCTGCGACAGCCAGTATTCCGCATCCTGTTCCTCGTTCAGCGCCGGGCCGAATTCGCCCTGTACGCCGGACCGACCCAGACGTTCCATCACCGCTTCTTGTTCAGCGCAAAGCGCATCCATGGCTTCCTGAGCGGTAGCCGCACCTGATGATGCGTTACCGATATTCTGCCACCACAGCTGCGCCAGACGGGGATAGTCGGGCACGTTGAACCCGGTGTCGGTCCACAAGTCACGCTCGGGGGAACGATAGAATTCCACCAGACCGCCCAATTGCGGCGCACGTTCGGTGAAACTGTCGTGGTTAACGGTGGATTCGCGGATGAAGGTCAGGCCGTAGTGGGATTTGGCCACATCCACTGTCTTGGACGAAATGAATTGCGCGTAAAGCCAGGCGGCCTGTGCGCGGTCCAGCGGCGTGGATTCCAGAATGGTGGCAGAGCCTACATCCTGATAACCGACCTTCATGCCTTCCTGCCAATAAGCACCATGCGGGCTGGGGGCCATGCGCCATTTCGGTGTGCCGTCTTCATTCATCACCGGCAGGTCAGGGGCGACCATATCGGCGGTGAACGTCGTGTACCAGAAAATCTGCTGGGCGATGTTGCCTTGTGATGGCACTGGCCCGGATTCCGAAAAGTTCATGCCATTGGCCTCTGGCGGAGCATAGTTCTGCAGCCAGTCGACATATTTCTCGATGGAATAGACAGCAGCAGGGCTGTTGGTTGCACCACCGCGCGCCATGCACGACCCGACGGTCTGAAAATTATCGTTGACCCGCAAACCCCATTCATCGACTGGTACCCCATTGGGCAGACCAAGGTCGGATGCCCCGGCCATCGACAGCCATGCATCGGTGAAACGCCAGCCAAGGCTTGGGTCACGACGCCCGTAATCCATATGACCATAGACGGTGGTTCCGTCGATTTCGCGCCCGGTAAAGAATGCGGCGATATCTTCATAGGCGGACCAGTTCACCGGCACGCCCAAAGGATAGCCGTATTCCTCTTCAAAGGCGGCCATGATTTCAGGGTCAGTGAACCAATCGTGGCGGAACCAGTAAAGGTTGGCGAACTGCTGGACTGGCAATTGGTACAGCTTGCCATCCGGTCCGGTCGCCATGCTGGTGCCCATGAAATCATCCAGATCAAGCCCGGGGTTGGTGAAATCTGCACCGTCACCTTCCATGAAATCGGTCAGGTTGCGGGTCTGTTGATAGCGCCAATGTGTCCCGATCAGGTCGGCATCGTTGATGTACAGGTCGAACACGTTCTCGCCTGTCTGCAACTGTGTCTGCAGGCGTTCGACCACGTCACCTTCGCCAATGAGCGTATGGGTCACGTTGATACCGGTGATTGCGCTGAAGGCAGGGGCAAGGACGCTGGATTCGAACTCATGCGTCGTGATCGTCTCAGAGACGACATTGATCGACATCCCGCGCAAAGGTTCTGCGGCGTCAATGAACCATTGTACTTCTGCTTCTTGTTCTTCGCGCGTCAGGGCGGACATATCGCCGATATGTTCATCAAGAAACGCAATGGCGGCGTCCATATCGGCGAATGCCGGGACCCCCGTCACCGATAGCGCCAAGGCGAGCGCTGTGGATGTCTTTAAAATACCGTTCATTATGTAAATCCTCCCATGGATTGAACTGTCGTTGTCGTCTTGCAAGGTTTGCCGCACCTCCGGCGGCGCCCCCTGCGCCTACTTGCGTCGTGTCACACCCAGCGGAACACCGCTGCGGCGTAAAACGCGCAAATTCCCAAAGCCCAGTATTGCGGCTGCCCGCTCATCGCGAGCCAGCCTGCGTTGATAAAGGCCGATCCCAGCAGCGTGATGAACAACCGGTCACCGCGTGTGGTTTCAATCGTCAGAATGCCGCGCCGCGGCGTTTCCGGGTATCTGATGCCCAGAATGGTGAAGATCACCAAAAGCGTGGCGATCACGCCAAAGAAAATTGCTGTCGGTCCGGTCCAGGCCATCCATGCCAATGACATTGCGTTTCCTCCCTTTACACGCGGCCCAGGGCAAAGCCCTTGGCGATGTAGTTGCGGACAAAATAGATCACCAAGGCACCCGGCACGATGGTCAGCACCCCCGCCGCACAAAGCACGCCCCAGTCAAGCCCGGAGGCCGACACCGTGCGCGTCATGATTGATGCGATGGGCTGCGCATCGACCGCCGTCAGCGTGCGTGACAGCAGCAGTTCGACCCATGAAAACATGAAGCAGAAGAAAGCCGCGACGCCGATGCCGCTGGCGATCAGCGGGGTGAAAATCTTGACGAAAAAGCGCGGAAAGGAATAGCCGTCGATATAGGCGGTCTCATCGATTTCCTTTGGCACACCGCGCATGAAGCCTTCCAAGATCCACACAGCCAGCGGCACGTTGAACAGCGTATGCGCCAGCGCCACAGCGATATGGGTGTCGAACAGCCCGACGGATGAATAAAGCTGAAAGAAGGGCAGCGCGAAAACGGCAGGCGGCGCCATACGGTTGGTCAACAGCCAGAAGAACAGATGTTTGTCGCCCAGAAACCGGTAGCGGCTGAACGCATAGGCAGCAGGCAGCGCCACAGCCAGCGACATTATCGTGTTCATCACCACGTAAGTGATCGAGTTGATATAGCCGATGTACCATGACCGGTCGGTGAGGATGACGCGGTAATTGTCCAACGTCGGGTTCTGCGGCCAAAGGGTGAAGCCGCCCAAAATCTCACGATTGGTTTGCAGGCTCATCTTGGTCAGCCAATAGATCGGAACCAGCATGAACAGCAGGTAGGCGACCATCACGACATGGCGGGCGCGGATCTTTGGCAAGGTGGCCTTGCGCGTGGTGGCCGTGAATGTTTCGGATGTTGCGACCATGTTACCGGCCCTCCGCTTTATCAAGGTTGGTCATCACGGTGTAGAAAACCCAGGACACCAACAGGATCACGAGGAAATACATCAGCGAGAATGCCGCCGCAGGTCCAAGGTCGAACTGTCCCAGCGCCATTTTCACCAGATCGATGGACAGGAAACTTGTCGCCGATCCGGGGCCGCCGCCGGTGACGACGAAAGGCTCGGTATAGATCATGAAACTGTCCATGAAACGCAGCAGGATCGCGATCAACAGCACGCCCTGCATCTTGGGCAATTCGATGTAGCGGAACACTTTCCAACGGCTCGCCTGATCGATCTTGGCGGCCTGATAATAGGCCTGCGGGATGGATTGCAGACCGGCATAGGCCAGCAAAGCAACAAGTGACGTCCAGTGCCAGACATCCATCATCACCACCATGACCCAGGCATGAACAGGGTTGCGGGCGTAGTTCCAGCTAATCCCGACCTGATCAAGCGTATAGCCCACCAGCCCGATATCTGTACGGCCCATGATCTGCCAGATCGTACCGACCACGTTCCACGGGATCAGCAAGGGAAGGGCCATTAACACCAGACAGACCGAGGCCCAGAAACCACGTTTCGGCATACAGACCGCGATTGCGATACCTAGCGGGATCTGGATCGCCAGAATGATCCCAGAAAACGCCAGCTGCCGCCCCAGTGCTGCATGCACCCGGCTGTCAGTCAGCACCTGTTCGAACCAACCCAGACCTTCCCAGAAAAACACGTTGCTGCCGAATGTGTCCTGCACCGAATAATTGACCACAGTCATCAAAGGGATGACGGCGGAAAAGGCGACCAGCACCAGCACCGGTAGGACCAGAAACCACGCTTTGTTGTTTTGTACCTTATCCATCACACGGCCTTTCGTTCTGTGGTGGCGACAGCCTGCAAAGGCCCCACCCGCCAGTCATCGGCATAGACATTGATCCGTTCAGGGGCGAAATGCAGACGGTTGGCACCGGCGGGGATGCTGAACCCTTCGGGCAGGATCGCGTTCACCGGCTTGCCCGCGAATTCGGCGCGCAGGATCTGGTGACGGCCGACATCCTCTACCCGTTTGATGGTGACGGGCAGACCATGATTGCCGTCCGATAGCGTCACGAACTCGGGGCGAATGCCAATCTGCACCCGGCCTTTGGGTGCGCGGTAATGCCCGCCAAGATCAATCGCATGACCTGCACAATGGGCGGTATCGCCTGCGACCTCTGCCTCGATCAGGTTCATGCCGGGTGATCCGATGAAATAGCCGACGAATGTATGTTCGGGGGTGTCGAACAATTCTTCCGGCGTGCCAAGCTGCACGACGCGGCCGTCATGCATCACCACGACCTTGTCGGCAAAGGTCAGCGCCTCTGTCTGGTCATGGGTGACGTAGATCATCGTATGACCGAATTCGTTGTGCAGCGCCTTCAATTGCGTGCGCAATTCCCATTTCATATGCGGGTCGATGACCGTCAGCGGTTCGTCGAACAGGATCGCATTCACATCCTCACGGACCATACCGCGGCCAAGGCTGATCTTTTGCTTGGCGTCTGCGGTCAGCCCGCGCGCCTTGCGTTTCAGCAGATCCTCCATGCCGATCATGGCTGCGATCTTTTGTACGCGCTCTGCGATATAGGCAGGGTCCATGCCACGATTACGCAAAGGAAAGGCCAGGTTATCGCCCACGGTCATCGTGTCGTAGACGACCGGGAACTGGAATACCTGCGCGATATTGCGCGCCACCGTGTCCTGATGGGTGACATCCTGATCGCCGAACAGGATGCGCCCGCGCGACGGCACCACAAGGCCCGAGATAATGTTGAGCAGCGTTGATTTCCCACAGCCGGACGCGCCCAACAGGGCATAAGCCTCGCCATCTTTCCAGACATGGTCGAGCTGTTTGAGGGCAAAATCATCCTCTGACTGCGGATTGGGAAAATAGGAATGTGCCAGGTTATCAAGTGTGATCTGTGCCATTTGTCCCCCCTCAGGCCGCTGCCGCATAGGACGCGGGGGCGATCAGTTCGCCGGTTTCGGAAAAGACGTAGACATGCGCTGCGTCCAGCCAAACATGGATCGGCGTCCCAAATTCCAGATGATGCACACCATGGATCAACCCGACCCAGCGGTCGCCGGCATGATCCAGATGCACAAAGGTTTCCGACCCGGTGATTTCCGTCACCCGCAAGGTACAGGCGAATTGCAGACCGTCCCGCGCCTGCGCTGTCAGGTGCAAATGGTCAGGCCGGAAACCCGCGCGATAGGTGCCATCGGGCAATTGTGCAAAAGCGCCGGTCGCGGCCGCCGTCTGGCCCGCGCCAAAACTGATCCCGTTGCCTGCTTTGACGATCTTGGTGAAGTTCATCGGCGGGTCGGAAAACACCCGTGCGGTGGTCGCATCTTTGGGCTGGCGATAAACCGATGGGGTCGGGCCGAATTGGGTGATTTTGCCTTCCCACATGGTCGCGACATTGCCGCCCAGCAACAAGGCTTCTTCCGGTTCTGTCGTGGCGTAGACGAAAATCGCACCGGATTCTTCGAATATCCGGGGGATTTCGGCGCGCAATTCCTCGCGCAGTTTATAATCAAGGTTCGCCAGCGGTTCGTCCAGCAACACCAGCCCCGCATCTTTGACCAAGGCGCGCGCCAGTGCACAGCGTTGCTGCTGGCCGCCCGACAATTCCAGCGGCTTGCGGTCCAGCATCGAACCCAATTGCATCAGATCAGCGGTTTCGCGGACTTTGCGGTCAATCTCGGCCCGGTTCAGCCCTATCAGTTTCAAGGGAGAGGCGATATTGTCATAGACGCTCATCGACGGGTAATTGATGAATTGCTGGTAAACCATCGCGACCTTGCGGTCCTGTACGCGCATACCGGTGACATCGCGATCTTCCCACAGGATACGCCCGGTTGCAGGCACATCCAGCCCGGCCATCAGGCGCATCAGCGTGGTTTTACCCGACAGGGTCGGCCCCAACAGCACGTTCATCGTGCCACGTTCCAGCGTCAGGTCAGTCGGGTAGATATGGTTTTGACCATCCACCACCTTACTGACCCCGTCCAAGACGAGCGACATATTTTCTCCTCCCAAATTGCGCTGCTATTCAGCGGCGCGGATGACTTCCTTTGCATGGTTGGCGATCCACTCCTCCAGAACCGCCACCTGATCCTTGTCGAGCCGCAGCCCGAGTTTTGACCGTCGCCAAAGAATATCCTCGGCACTGCGGGCATATTCGCGGGTGATCAGCCAGTTGACCTCGGCCTCGGTCAGGGTCGATCCGAAATCGCGGCCCAGATCGGCAGCGGTTTTGGCGTCGCCCAGAATAGCGCGGCCTTCTGTCCCATAAGCGCGGACCAAGCGGCGCGCCCAGAAATCGGACAGAAACGGGTAGTCACGCTGCAATCCCTCCACGAGTGCAACCACACCGTCATGTGGAAAATCTCCCCCCGGCAAGGCCACCCCTGCGGTCCATTTGCCTTTGTCCAGCGGCAGCACCGCACCGATCTTTTCGAGCGCTGATTCCGCCAGCCGCCGATAGGTCGTGATCTTGCCACCAAAGATATTGAGCACCGGCGCACCGGCAGATTTATCAACCTTCAAGGTGTAGTCACGGGTCGCCGCCGTCGCGGAACTGGCACCATCATCATACAACGGACGCACACCGGAGTAGGTCCAGACGATATCATCTGTCGTGACGGGTTGTTTGAAATACTGGCTGGCGAAATTGCACAAGTAATCCCGTTCTTCATCCGTGCAGACGGGTTTGACGTTAGGATCATCATGTTCCGCATCGGTCGTGCCGATCAGGGTGAAATCCTGCTCATAGGGAATGGCGAAAATGATCCGTCCGTCGGTACCTTGGAAGAAATAGCATTTATCGTGATCATAAAGCTTGCGCGTCACGATATGGCTGCCACGCACCAGCCGCACATCCTCGCGGCTGTTCAGGCGCAGCTTGCCGTGAATGATATCACCGACCCAAGGACCTGCGGCATTGACCAGCATCTTCGCTGCAATTGTCTTTTCGCCGTTATCGGTCCGGATCGTGGCATGCCAGATGCCATCGACGACAGCGGCCGACGCAACCTCTGACCTGGTCATGATCGTCGCACCGCGCGCCTCGGCATCGCGGGCGTTCAGCACGACAAGGCGTGAATCCTCGACCCATGCGTCGGAATATTCATAGGCTTTGGCAAAACGATCATGCAGCGGTGTGCCTTCATTGCCATCCAGCGCGAGCGTCGCCGTGCCGGGCAGAATCTTGCGACCACCCAGATTATCGTAAAGGAACAGGCCCAGTCGGATCAGCCAGGCTGGTCTGCGCCCCTTCATCCAGGGCATGAAAATCCCCAGCAAGCGCGACGTTGGCGTGTCGCTGTCGAACCGCATATCCTTATGATAAGGCAGCACAAAACGCATCGGCCAGGAAATGTGCGGCATCGCGCGCAGCAGTGTCTCGCGTTCGATCAATGCCTCGCGGACCAGCCGGAATTCGAAATATTCCAGATAGCGCAGACCACCATGAAACAGCTTGGTTGACGAGGATGACGTCGCCCCCGCCAAATCGCCCTTTTCCGCCAGCACCACCGACAACCCACGCCCCACAGCATCGCGCGCAATGCCGCAGCCATTGATGCCGCCACCGATCACAAGCAAGTCATGCACGTGCTGTGTCGCTGATAGATTTTGCGCAGATTGTGGCATGATTGTTCTGTCCGTCAGGGTCATCACTGTGTCGTTGGAAAAGCTAGACGGCACCAGCGTTGATGCGCAAGTTTTTTCGTTTTAGGGGTTAAAAATATTCGTTTCTTTGTAAACGAAAAAATTAAAGCGCTTTGTTTCTATTTTGTTCCCCTCCATCTGTTCGCTGCGATGCAGAATATTGTCAAAACGAACATTGCAGTTATGACATCTGATTCGGCAGCGCTGCGAAAATTGATACACCCGGTGAAGGATGGGCTCATATCACGGCAACAAACGTGGTGCGATATCCGGATCATCCTGCGCCATCAACACAGCCCCATGGCCCTTTGGCAAAGCAGAGACGGATGTATCACCGCCCTCATAATTCGTCGTATTACAGCAAGGGCGATCGTATGTATCGTGCTGACCAAAAGCTATTTTGCCTCGTCATGCGCTGCGCGATATCTGCGCAGCGATGAAACAAATCGACAAGAGTGACCTCCGGACTAAATGGATGCATCAGATATGGCGTTCCGCCATTCTGGCGCAGGGAATATCACATGACGCAGCCACCGATTGCCTTGGCCGTTCCGGGCGACATAGCGACCCTGACAGGAGGTTATATCTACGACCGTCGCCTGTTTCAGGAATTGCGCGACGCAGGACGGGACGTGACACTGGTGACGTTGCCAGACGGTTTCCCCTTTCCACCAGCGGCCGATATGTTGCTTGCCTGCGAACAATTGCAGACCTTGCCAGCAGCAACGACAGTCATTGTCGACGGTCTGGCCTTTGGCGCGCTGCCGCCGCAAGAGGTGGCAAAGATCAATGCCCGGATCATCGCGCTAGTGCATCATCCACTTGCTTTCGAAAGTGCGTTGCCAAAGGATCAGCAGGCGCAGCTGTTGCTGAATGAACGTGAAAATCTGCGCTATGCCGCGCAGGTCCTGGTCCCAAGCCCCCATACCAAAGCAACGCTGATCAAACATTACGGGGTTGGCGCAGACCGTATCCACATCGCCCTGCCCGGTATCGCGCAACTGCCGCAGAATGCAGCCAGTGTACCGCCCCCGGCTGTGCCGTTGATCCTGTCGGTCGGGATTTTGCATCCGCGCAAAGGCCATGATGTGTTGATTGATGCGCTTGACCGGATTGCACAGCTGGAATGGAATGCCTGCATTGTCGGTAGCCTTTGGCAAGACGGGTATGATGTCGCCTTGCAAGACCGGATCGACCAGCTGGGGCTGACCGGGCGTGTTCATTTAGCGGGGCGTGTGGACTCGGACACGCTATTAACACTCTATCAACAGGCCAGCTTGTTTGCGCTGGCGACGCGATACGAAGGCTACGGCATGGTATTCAACGAAGCATTGCTTCACGGCTTGCCGATCGTGTCCTGTGCCACGGGGGCGGTGCCGGACACGGTGCCGCAAGCTGCCGGTCTGCTGACCGCTTGTGATGATCCTGCGGCATTTGGCGCTGCCATGGCAAAGGTTTTGACCGACAAAGCCATTGCCACCGAAATGCACAATGCAGCGCGAGTGGCTGGCAAGGCATTGCCAACCTGGCAAGACACAGCACGCGTCGCTATGCAGGCTATTGATGCAGCACAGGTGGCGATATGAATGCGCAGGATTTGCCCGATATGGATCTTGCAGTTGCGGCGGCGCAGGCCGCTGGCGACATTCTGACCCGGTATTGGCACGACAAAACATCGCTGACCGTCAGCAACAAACGCGCAGGTGATTTCGTGTCGCAGGCTGATGTTGCGTCAGAAATGTGCCTGCGCGACCTGCTGCTGACCGCGCGTCCAGATGATGGCTGGCTTGGCGAGGAAACGCCGGCCTCTCACCAATCGTCCCGGCGCTGGATCGTTGATCCTTTGGACGGCACGACAAATTTTCTGCGCGGCATCCCGCATTGGGCCATTTCCATCGCACTTGAAGTAGACGGAACCCGCCGCTTGGGCGTAATCCATGACCCTCTGAAGGGTGAAACATTCACAGCGATCCTTGGCGGGGGTGCTTTTCTGAACGGATCGGCGATTGTGGTATCCGATACGACACAGCTGTCGGATGCGCTGTTTGGTACGGGTATCCCGTTTGGTGGCATGAAGGACATCGACGCACATGCCGCTGATATCGCCAATCTGATGCCACATTGCGCCGGTGTGCGCCGTATGGGGGCAGCCGCGCTTGATCTGGCCTATGTGGCGGCGGGGCGGCTGGACGGGTTCTGGGAACGCCGCCTGCAGCAGTGGGATATAGCCGCTGGCCTTGTGATCCTGCGCGAGGCAGGGGCGCATGTCACCGCGTTTGACAAGGACGATCAGCCAGAGGTTTCCGGCACGGTTCTGGCCGCGCCAGAACCTTTGTTCGCTGCCTTTACCGAAGCGCTGCGCGGTCAGGCGGAATCCGGCAACATGGCGTAAAGGTCACCTGATTTGTCGTCAGCGGAAAGGCTGGCAAGCCAGTGTCTGGCAGTCGCGGCGTCAGCCCATTGTTCCCATAGGAATTCACCTTCCTCACCGCGCACGGGGTTGAACTGATACGGCCCCAGTTCCAGTAACCGGTCGATCACCGCGTTTGTCAGATCTGGCAATCCCGGCAGATATTCCACCGAGATAATCGCAACGGGCTGCGACAGGCCAGCCAGGACATCAAGCTCGAAACCCTCGACATCGATCTTGATGTAGCGCGGCACGCCTTCCTCTGCGATGAGCGCGTCCAGCGTTGTCACCTGCACATTCTGCACCGTGTCCCATTTCACCATTTCAAAACCGGGTGCGGCCCCCGCCGCCGCCACAAATCCGGGCTTGAGCGACGACACGGTGGGATGACGCGATGATACGGCCATCTGCGCGGTTGACTGGCTGCCCCCTGCGGCCGCTTCGACCAGTCGGACATCGCGCGGCAATGTCAGACGCAGATAGGTCGAAAATGGTGCCTGCGGTTCAAGCGCAACAACCCGTGCGCCAGCGGCCCGCATTGCGCGGGCGCGCGTGCCAACATGGGCACCCACATCAAAAGCAAGGTCACCCGGTTTCAGAAGATTGCGGTAAAACTTGCGTATCGGGGCCGAATTCACAGGATTGTGATAAATCACAACCGAGCGGAAAAATCCAAGCCACTTTCCAATGGTCAAAACCGGTATTCCAATCTTATTCACTTAACAAAAGCGCCAAAACGACGCAGCGCGTTATATCTAAAGCAAATTTCATGTGTGGCGAATAAAATCGCTATCGTGCATCGAACAATGCCCGCAAAGACATGTGGCAGCTTGCCCTTCGCAGTGGCGCGCTAAACTCCTTGGGACGTTTTTCTGGGAGCATCATGAATAATCTGAAACCTGCCTTTGGAACCCAAGACCCGCTGGCTTCTGCGATTTCGCCGTGCAGCATGGAACGCGTCATGCGGGCCAGAGGCGACGTCAGGATCGGCGTACCTGTCATTTTGTCGTATCAAGGCGCATTTGTCGCGATGGTCGCGGTTGAAACGCTGACGGATGCGCGTTTCACAGCGCTGACAGGGGGCGCGCAGCAAGCGCAATTGCTGCTGACGCGGCACCGGGCAGATGCACTTGCCGTCGAAGGGCACAAGACCGGCAGTTCTGTGGTGGCGATGACGCTGCCGCAAGATGCCGGGCTGGATTGGCTCATTTCCCTGGCGGACCCTGCCCAACCGTCCGAGTTGCCCAAACACGCTGCTGATCCGAGATCATCCGATCCGATACATGACGCCGCCATCGCACTGGCCAAATCAGCGCAGCTTCTACCCGCTGCGCTGGTCGTTGCTATCGACGATGGCCATGCCTTTGCCCGCGACAATGAGCTATGTCTCGTCGAAGCCACGGACGTTGTCGCTGAACTTTCGGCAGAGCGTTTTCAGGCGTTGGTCTCCTCGGCGAGCCTGCCGATGTCGGCTCATGCCGCTGGGCGCGTGCACGTTTTCCGGCCAGACGATGGTGGCATCGAACATTACGCCATCGAGATCGGCAGCCCTGACCTGTCCCAACCCGTTCTGACGCGGCTTCATTCGGCCTGTTTCACTGGTGACGTTCTGGGCAGCCTGAAATGTGATTGTGGCGCACAACTGCAGACGACCTGTACGACAATGGCGGCGGCAGGCGGCGGTGTATTGCTGTATCTGAATCAGGAAGGTCGCGGGATCGGTATGGCCAACAAGATGCGGGCCTACGCGTTGCAGGATCAGGGTTTTGACACGGTCGACGCCAATAACCACCTTGGTTTCAATGACGATGAACGTGATTTCCGCAATGGCGCAGCGATTTTGAAACAACTGGGGATCGGCGCCGTTCGGCTGCTGACGAACAACCCCGCCAAAATGGCGATACTGAAGGCGCAAGGCATTGATGTGACGCAAAGAGTACCATTGCAGGTCGGCAAGACCGTGCAGAATACCCGCTATCTGACAACCAAGGCGGTAAAGTCGGGACACCTGTTGACATGAGCGCAGAGGCACTCTGGTTCGTGGGACCCGGACAGGTTGAAATCCGGCCCGCGCTGACCAGCACCGGTGTGCCTGTCACGACGCTGTTTTCGGCGATCAGCCGCGGCACAGAACGGTTGGTATCCGAAGGTAGCGTGCCGGTATCAGAATATGACAGGATGACCGGCCCCAACATGGAAGGCGCGTTCCCGTTTCCGGTGAAATACGGATATTGCAACGTCGGCGAAGTGCAGGACGGTCCGCTGGCGGGGCAGCATGTGTTCAGCCTGTTTCCACATCAGACCCATTTCCGGCTGGCGCAGGAAAACCTCAATATCCTTCCCGATGGCTTGCCTGCGCAACGGGCTGTTCTTGGGGCCAACATGGAAACTGCACTGAACATCCTTTGGGACAGCGGCGCAGGCGCAGGCGACAGGATCGCCGTGATCGGCGCGGGTGTCGTCGGCGCGCTTGTCGGGTATCTTGCTGCACGGATGCCGGGCGCAGAGGTGGTTCTGATTGACATCAACCCTGCGCGGGCAAAACTGGCAGCGACTTTGGGGGTTGGCTTTGCTGCACCGGATACCGCCCAGCACGATTGCGATGTCGTGATCCATGCCAGCGCAAATCCTGCGGGACTGGCGCTTGGCCTGTCGATTGCCGGGAACAATGCCACGATTGTCGAGGCAAGCTGGTATGGCGACAAAACCATCCCTGTCGCATTGGGCGGTGCGTTTCACAGCCGCCGTCTGCGCCTGATCGCATCGCAGGTGGGTCATCTGCCGCCTGACCGCCTGCCGCGCTGGTCTTATGCCAGACGCATGGCAAAAGCGTTGGATCTGCTGTGTGACGACCGCCTTGACGCCTTGATTTCGGGCGAAACTGCGTTCGCACATCTGCCGGACCACTATGCCGACATCCTCGCCGACCCTGATACGCTGTGTCACCGGATCAGATATTGATCGATGCTCTCTGTCCCCTCCCCAGTAATCTAAAGGACCCCAAATGTACGCTGTAGAAGTTCGTGACCACATCATGATTGCTCACTCTTTCCCGTCGCCACTTTTTGGGCCGGCACAGGGCGTGCATGGTGCCACCTTCACCGTGGATGCGGCGTTTTTCGCTAATGACATCGATGAACACGGGCTGGTTGTTGATATCGGTTTGGCGATTGACGCATTGGCACAGGTTCTGGAACCATTGCGCTATAAAAACCTTGATGATGAAAGCCAGTTCAAGGGCATTTTCACGACAACTGAATTTTTGTCCGGCCATGTCTTCCGGACTTTGGCCGAAAAGGTCCGGGCGGGCGAACTGAAGGATGCAGGTCGCGTCAAGCGTTTGCGAATCACGCTGCATGAAAGCCATCTGGCGCGCGGCTGGTTCGAGGCAGAGATCTGATCAATGGGGTTTACTGCCTCATGGCTGGCCCTGCGTGAACCGGCAGACCTTGCCGCACGCGATGATGGCTTGCTGGCCGCAGCGGTGAGAGCCGCCGGTCCATTGCCAGTGATCGTTGATCTTGGGTCAGGCACGGGTTCGACGTTACGAGCTTTTGCGCCGGTGCTTGGCGGGACTGCCGCATGGCGCTTGGTTGATAGCGATCCTGCACTTCTGGCGCAGGCCGCGTTGAGTGCCGGGCCAGAAGTTGCGCTGCATAGACTTGACCTCAGAACACTCGCCGCCCTGCCGTTGCAGGGGGCGAGCCTTGTGACAGCATCGGCCTTGCTGGACCTGTGTTCTCGCGATTGGCTGACGCGATTGGCTGCCCGTCTTACAGAACAACCGGTCGCGTTCTATGCCGCGCTGAACTACGACGGTGTGATGACATGGACGTCACCTGACGATGACGACGAAACGATTACCGCAGCATTCAACCGCCACCAACGCGGCGACAAAGGGTTCGGGCCAGCGCTTGGGCCTGACTGCGCGAGCAGCGCTGCTGATGTGTTTGCCAAAGCTGGATTCACAGTGACCCAGGCTGACAGCGTCTGGGTGCTTGGCCCCGATCAGGCTGAGCTGCAACAACAATTATGCGCCGGTATCGCCAATGCCGCAGCGGAGATGGGCATCGCGGGCGCACAGCAATGGGCGGCACGGCGGCACGCCCTTGTCGGGGACGGCCATTGCCACATCGGACATCGGGATTTTCTGGCCCTGCCGCCCGGCTACCAGTGATGCCTAACAGGAGTGAATGAATGCAGAATGTGGATGTCACCGACAGGGTCTGGGACCATCTTCTAGCTATTCGTGCGGGCAAAGCCTGCGCATGTTGCGGTGGGCCTTGGTCGACAGGCGAGCGTGGCGCACTGGATCTTTACGCGCCTCTGGCGCGCCGCGATCTGGGACCGGCAGTTGTGGCTCAGATTGGGCAGTCACTTGATGGCCGGGTTGCTACCCTCGCGGGTGATGCAAGCGACGTATCTGGCCCTGACGGCCACGCACATCTGCACCGGATGCGGGCCTTGGTGGATGGTGTCGTCATCGGTATTGGCACGGCGCTTCACGACCTTCCCCGCCTGACTGTCCGGCTTTGCTCAGGCCAAAGCCCGGCGCGGATCGTGATTGATCCCAAAGGTCGATTGGCGGATGATGCACCCATCCTGCGGGAAGATGGCACACGCAGCATGATCATTCAGGCTGTGAAACAACCGCGTCCGGCCCATGTCGAAGTGTTGCAGCTGCAACTGATTGACGGCAAGTTCGACCCGAGGGAGATCTTGCAAGGCTTGCGCGAGGCCGGGTTGAATAGCCTTCTCATCGAAGGCGGCGGGATCACGATTGCCAATTTCCTTGATGCCGACACGCTTGTTCGGCTGCAGGTCGCAGTGTCACCTTTGGTCATCGGTAGCGGACCAATCGCGCTGACCCGCAATGTTCAGCATGCCAGGCTGGCTGATTGTCTACGGCCCGATACACGCGTGTTCGGGCTTGGCACGGACGTCGTTTTTGATTGCGGGCTGACAGAAGCCGCCCATGCCGCGACCATCCCGCCGCATACCGTGACTTAGACGCAGACGCCGATGTTTCAGGCCCCGCTTGCGCATATCGTAATATCGGCATTGCTGACAGCGTTGATGACTGTTCTGCTGTGGCTCGGCCTAGATACCACCGCCACCGCGCCTGCACTGGCGGCCGTTCTTCTGGTTCTGTTCGGCATTAGCACCTATACTCTGATTTCTGCGGCAGGAATTGCGATCATTGGCGCAACAGTGGCGCAGGCGCCGGATGATCCGACAGAACAGCTGACCGATAGATGCGCAGTCCTGTGGCTTGTCTGCGGCGAACCCCCAGGACCGTTGGCGCGACGGATCAGCCAGTTCCTCGATGATCAGGAAGCATATAACCTGACACCCCACGCGACTGTGTTTGTGCTGTCTGATACCCAAGGCAAAGTGGAACGACAACAAGAAGCAGCGGCGCTGGCGCGGCTTGATGGCCGTATCATCTATCGCAACCGGCCAGAGCCAACAGGGCGCAAGAACGGCAACATAGGCGATTGGCTGACAGCGCATGGTGCGCAGTTCGATTCAATGTTGGTTCTGGATGCCGACAGCGGTTTCAGCGCCCGGCGGCTTGCCAGCATGCGGGCACGCGTGGCGGCAGATGACAGGCTGGGATTGATTCAATCGGCCATCCGTCTGCGCCCCTCGCAAACCCGTTTTGGCCAGATGCAGCGCCTGTCCGCACGCATATCCGGCCCTGTGTTCGAGCGTGGCATGGCCGCATTGACAGGCGACAACGGGAACTATTGGGGCCATAATGCGCTGATCCGTGTCACCGCATTTCAACAAGTGACGCCGCTGCCGGTCTTGTCTGGGCCTCCCCCATTCGGCGGACCTATCCTGAGCCACGATTTTGTCGAGGCCGCTTTCTTGCGCCGGGCCGGATGGAAGGTCGTCATCGACCCGTCCGGCAAAGGCAGTTTCGAGGATGCGCCCGAAACCATCGGGGCGCATTTGCGGCGCGACCGGCGATGGGCACAGGGCAATTTGCAGCATCTGCGGCTGGTCGGTGCGCGTGGTCTTTATGCGGTCAGCCGGATGCATCTGATCGCTGGTATTCAATCTTATCTGTCCGCACCCATCTGGCTGACGTTGGTTGTGCTGACGGGTTCAGGTGCGGTGCATGCAACGGCGGGCGTACTCATTCCTCTGTTCGGGGTGCTTTTGGCGCTACTGATGCCGAAATTTGCGGGGCTACGAGCACGCGGGATAAAGTACCGCTCTGCAAACCAAAAGCGTGTCTTGCAGCGGGCCTTCACGGCAGAGCTTGCACTGACGACATTGTTTGCCCCGATTAGCATGGTCCGGCGAACGGGGTTCGTGGTGTCTGTCCTGGTGGGGCGGACCAGCGGTTGGGTCCCGTCGGGGCAGAGCGCTGGCGGTTTGGGTCCAGCCGGATGGATGGAAAGCAGTGTCGGCATGGGCATTCTTCTGGCGGTGACACTGCCACAAGCGCTGATTGGCACCAGCACCAATGCGCTGCTGTCAGGGCTGTTGGTAATGCCGATCGTGCTGCCCTTGGTCGTTGCCCCTTTGCTTTATCGGTGGTTTGACCGCCCCCGTGCCGCCAATACCGTTGCGGATTATTACAATGCCAGCACGCGGCGGTTTCTTGCAACCGGCGGCAGCGGTGCCGCATTGGCGATCCACCGCCCGCTTTGGGCTGAAGGGGTAACAAACGCCGAACAAGCCGCAGGTCATGTCAATACATTGATCGCGCTGGCTGCTGAACAGGCAATCGGCCAACCGCCATCGCGTGTCCATGATCTGGGCTGCGGGGTTGGGGGCACGGTTTTTCAGCTTGCCCGCCGGTGGCCGAAGGCCACATTTTGCGGCGTGACCATCAGCGCAGAACAGATAGCACTTGCCCGCAAATTTGCCGCAGGCAGCGGGTTGGACGCCCGATGTCAATTTCTCTGCGCAGACTTCACACAGCCCATGAAAGTATCTGGCGCTGATCTCGTCATCGCCGTCGAAAGCCATGTCCACGCACCGGATGCGGCCACATTTCTGACCGCTGCGCGTCGCCATCTCCGCCCCGGCGGTGTGTTGATCGTGGTCGATGATCTGCTTTCACATCCCGATGCGCGGCTGACACAAGCACAGTCACACCTGATTGCCGCCTTCCGGCGCGGTTGGCGGCTTGGTCATGTGCCAACGCGGGACGGGCTCATTTTGCAGGCGCAAGCACTTGGATATGTTCATCTGGACACTGCGGACTTGACACCCCTGCTGCGGTTGAACCGGTGGCGTGACCATGCCTTGCGCGTGATTGGCCCGCTTGCGGACAGGGCCGGGCTGTCTGGTCAGCCGTTTTTCGACAACATGATCGGTGGCAATGCACTGACCGAAAGCTACCGCGCCGGGATCATGCGGTATACACTTCTTGTGCTAGGCAGCGATGATGCGACGTTGTCGGCGGGCAAACCAGCCACACCTGTATTGTTGACAGACGCGTCTAGGATGAAGCAAATCCGATAACCGCCAAGTGCACCTTGGCAAAGCCGCCCGCAGATTGTTGATGCAGACAAGCTTGTCCAAAATTTGGATCATCAATCGCCATAAGCAGGGGCGACGCAATCAGCCTTGAAAACCCTAAATTTCTGGTAAGAAGGCTCACAAATGAGCCGTTGCGCTTGTGGCTGCTGCGTTGATCTAGATATCCAGCCAACAGGCGGAAAATGGCCGTCGCCAAAAGCACGTGCAATGTATCGAGTATTTCTCGCCTTGTTCCTGATAACAAGGGGATAGATCGCCGTGCAGCCCCTGAAAGTCAGGTCAGCGCACCGCGTCTCGAAAGGACGTTCTGTGACATCTTAGGCCCGCGCTGGCTATCGCTTCGGCGATACTTTTGTCTGCGGCCGCGCCCTCGTTTGCACAAGCGCCCAAAGCCTTTCGTCATCGTCTGCTCGAAACAGGCATAGTGGCAGGCTTCTACGGACCAGTATTTCAATATAAAGAACCCAAAGGAAAAAACATGGATGAAGTAAAGACAGATAAGAACCCAACATCTACACATACCACAATCAACCACACAGAGGCCAAGCCGACAGGTGCGGGCTCCATGATCTGGTTCCTGGTGGGTGGCTTGGTTGTTGCAATCGTCGTTGTCGGCTATTTCGTCATGGGCGACGGCATGCCATCAAGCGCTTCGCCAACACCAGCTGGCGGAGACGTTTCCGTGAACATCGAAACGTCCCCTACCCCGGCTGCTGAAGCGCCGGCCACCGAAACGGCACCGAATGATACTCCCGCCGAGGAATAAATGTGGATCGTTGCGGCTCGCTCGCAACGAATACATCGGCTACCGCACTCTGCAGACGATCGGTCAATCCGTTACGTCGTTTCAATGCCGCTTTGCCTAAAGCGCGATCAAACAGCAATGATGTCCACTATCCTGTGGTGGACATCACTCCATCAGTGCGCTGAATAATCCCGGATACCATTCATATCCGCCAAAGTCGCGCAGATCAAAACCTGCTGCATAAGCCCAATAGCACCAGCTAATATCATGCTCTTCCGCAGCGCGGCGCACCGTTTCGATCCAAGCGTTCCGGCTGAGACTGTCAGCATCTCGTACCACCCCGAACTCCCCCAGAAATATAGGTCGGTCGGCTTGGCCCGCCCGCGCGATGTCAGCACGGACACGCGCTTTCTCAAACTCAAGCCCCCATTCGGTCGCAGGATAATATCTTTGCGTCCATTCTGATTGTTGGTGGGTGAAGTGTATGGGATCGTAGTAATGAAATGTCAGAGCAATTCGAGGGCCAAAATCTGGAAGGGTAAGCATTTCATCAAGACTGTTCATATTGCCTCCACCCAGGATGATCCACCGCTCTGGATGCTTGGCGCGAATGATCGGCAGAACATCCTGGTAGAGCGCAACAGCCCGGTTCGTTGTAACAGCGCCATGAGGCTCATTGAGCAGTTCAAAGATCAGTCGGTCATCGTGGCTTGCAAACCGTTCTGACAACTCGGTCCAAATTGCAATAAAGACAGGGCCATAGGTCTCGGGGTCGGCCATCAGCTCATCAAAATGGTGCAAATCCAAGATGACCTTGAGATCGTTATCATAGGCCCAACCTATCACTTGTTCGACGCGGGCCAAAAAACCAGGCCAGATCATGCCGTTCCAGTGTCCGCCAAAACGTACGGGCAATCTGACCGTGTCAAAACCAGCACCTGCAATCCATTCCAGATCATATTCGGTAATGCTTGGGCCCCATGCCCCTTCAAAGGGGGCATCAAGTGCGTTGCCCAAGTTCAAGCACCGCTTTACTTGCATATCAGCAAAAACAGGTGTGTTGAGGCTGAAAATCAACACAAATAGTACAAGCAGGGACTTGAACCATAGCCGCTTCATCAAGACAAAATGTGCGGCTTTCCGGCTCCAGGACATCTTCTGCCATTTCTTGACTATTCCGCACCAACGACCGATAACCTTTGAAGAGGCTGACCAAATATTTCTTTGCAGCACAGACGGGTAAGGTACCATATTGGACGACGATATCATACCGCCACTGGGACCGCGAGAAGATACAAGACTACGAAAGCTTGCTGAAGCGGGCTTTGCCTCTTCCGTCAAGATACCGGCTTTGGATGAGCTGTGTATAGAAGCAAAAGCCCATTTTGGGACCTCAATGGCAGCTGTGACATTGCTGACCAAGGATATCCAGGTACTGAAGTCCCGGATCGGAATTGATGTGGATCAGACACCACGCAACCTTGCATTCTGTAACTACACCATCCTTGAGGACAGGGTTTTTGTTGTTTTGGACACCCTCAATGACGAACGGTTCAACGAGCATCCCTACACGAAAAATGACCCGTTCATCCGCTTTTACGCCGGTGCGCCTTTAACCTACCTTACCGACGTTCACCTCGGAGCTTTCTGTCTGCTGGATAGCAACCCACGGGCAGACTTTAGCCGCGGTGATATGGCCGAGCTGACGGATTACGCAGACCAAGCCGTTCAGATAATGGTCGAACAGCTTGTCCAGAATGATTGAAAATTAGTTACTTTTTAAAATATGGGAGACGAAAACCGCTCTGCGGGTTAAGCTTACAACGTCACAAGTGATGTCATCGACACCACGATTTGAAAGTGAGCACGGTAAGAGTTTCAGCAGCAAACGTAAAATTTAGAATATACGGTTAGCAAAATTTTATGAATATTCGTAACGCTCTTTCAGTGGTACTGGCGTTTTTTAGCTTGTCGCTGGTTTTGTTTTCTTGGTCTCAAGGCACCGTTGCATACAAAAATTATCAACGGGTCTCGGAACAGCTGACGATTGATTCTGCGCGAAATTCATTGTTGGCCGCGACTGTCCGACTTCAGGATGATAGCTACAAGATCGCCCAGCTTGGTAGCGCTGTATCTGAATTTTCTTCGTCAGATGTCATATTGAATGCAGCAGCTGATCAGCTACGGAATGTGGCCCGGGTTCTGAATGAAACCGGCGATGTGGAACTGCGTAGATTGAGTGCGGCACTACTTCGCGAAGTCGATATCATATCTCTTTACGCTGCTGAGTTTGCAAACACCGTTGCATTGCAGGATCGTGACATTCAGTCAGTTCAACTTTTTCAGCTACTGGCAAAACTGGACCTTGTTCGAAACAGACTATTGGATATTCGACAGGCCCTGCTTCAAGAAGCCGGGTTCACTACCACGACCATGGCAAGCCTGCATTTGGTGCGCACTTACGTTGTGACAGTAAACAGCTACTTTCATGATATCCGGGTAGGTATTCTGCAAGAGCTACAAGAAGATATTGGTTTGCGGGCCCGCGGAATTGAAAACATCAGAGACCAAACGCAATCTTTGTTAGCTTTTGATATCATGTATTCCAATGTTGTTGAGTTGGTTGATGATGACATTCGGAGGTCAGCGGAGAGTCTGTCAGACACTCTCACCACCTTCTACGTTCCAGCACAGGACAGATTGCTTCTTGGGTTGGAAACATCGGCCGAGTTGGAAGCGGTGCAGGACGCGTGGCTTGGTGCAACGGAACAGGTCGATCAGCTCATTGAGAACGCGCTTGTTTCGATCTTTGAGCGGTCTCAGATGACCCTCACCAGTGACCGCAATGATGCGCTTTCGACGTTGCGAAGATCTTTGGCCATCTCGTTTTTTGTGTTCCTTACGCTTGGATTTTCTCTTTTCTTTATTGTCAGGCACATTGTCTCACCGCTCGATGAACTGCGCGGCAGGATGCAGAACATCGTTGACGGTAATCTGAAACCCTTCGCCAAGGGCGACTTCTTACTGAAAGACATTCATGCGATTGCAGATGCGCTCAGAGTCTTTCGGATTGCAGAAGTTCAACGGGATCGCTCTAGGCATACACAGCTCAAATTATACGCACAGATATCTGAAACACATCAGATGCTTCAATCAGATATGAAGTCGGCAGCGCAAGTGCAGCTAGCGCTGTTACCGAGACCGGGGAAGATCGCGGACTTTTACTTTTCGACATTCTTCGAACCGTCAAAGATGTTGGCTGGGGACACATTCGATCATTTTCGGCTTTCAGAGAACCGCGTCGGGTTGTTCCAGATTGATGTCGCCGGCCACGGCGCCGCTGCTGGTTTGGTCTCAGTTGCCGCCCAGATCGCCGCGCGCAGAGCTTTGCGCAGCCTAAAGCCACATATCAACCTGGCTGACGCTATGAGCACCCTCAACGCCCATTGGAACTCGGAACTGACTTACTTTACAATGGTCATGGCCGAGCTGGATGCCACGTCCAACACCGGCAAACTGGTGCAAGCTGGGCATCCACATCCTCTTTTACTTAAGAAAGACGGGCCATTAACCCGTCTTGGGAACGGAGGACTGCCCGTCGGGGTGGTCTCGGACGCCGAGTTTGAAGAGATTGAATTCCCCTTCCACCCGGGTGACAGATTGATCATATTCACAGACGGTGCATATGAGAATGCTAACAAAAACAACGAGATATATACTGAAGAACGATTTCTTCAATTCCTGACTGACAACGTGGCTTGCGACACGAATAACTTGGTGCATAATGTTCGTGAGCTGTTGAAGGCTTGGAGCGGCATCGACAATCTGTCAGATGACGTCAGCCTCATGGTGGTCGAAAGGTTATAAACAATCATGAAATTTTCAGAAAAACTTGAAGGAGCTGTTCTCGTCCTTGAAATCGCAGAGCCGCGGTTGGAGGCAAGCAACGCCCCTGATCTGAGAGAGTTGCTCCTTGGGCGGATAGAGAATGGCCAGGAACAGATTATTCTTGATCTGAAGCATGTGAAATTCATGGATAGTTCTGCACTTGGCGCCTTGATTGGGGGATTGAAAAAAATCGGTCCCTTGGGAGTTTTGGCGCTTGCTGGTGCATCTGGTGCGGTGTCGCAGCTCATGCAATTAACGCGGATGGATAAGGTCTTTCGACTTTATCCTTCAGCAGATGCCGCTTTAATCGAAATGGTGTCGAAAGAGTGAACATTCAGCCAAAAGTCATTCATCAAAAAGTTGATCGCGACCTGAATGCAGTTTCAGATATCGCAATGCAAGTGAAAGACTTCGCCGCAACGATCCTTGATGAAAACAGCGCGGCGGCAGTCGAACTTGCGTTTGTCGAAGCTTTGACCAATGCGATCAAACACGGAAGTATCCGTGGACGTGCGCATGGTCAAATAACGGTAACGGCCCGCGCAGATGATCAATCGTTCGTGGTTGAGTTGGTTGATACCCTGCCAATGGTTCCGCAAGAAAGACTCGACAGGGCAAAGCTGCAGCCATTTCCGCTCGATATCGACAACATTGCCTCGCTTGAGGAAGACGGTCGTGGTCTGTCCATCATGGTTCTGGCCATGGATGAGGTGACATTGCACACGGCCAATGACCAATATGTCTTGAGCATGGTGAAATATATTAACCACTGACGCCGGTACGATCTGGCCTTAAAATGTGTTGATCGAGAAGCCAAAGACGACCTGTTCAGATTCAAATTTATACCCCAGTCTAAGCCTCAGATCGGATCCCATAATATTGTATCCAAACATCAAAGTGTTTTCGCGAAAACTGTCATCATCCCCCTGAATGGCAAATGAAGCGCTCAGCCCATTTTGTCCGCCCGACACCTCGGTCAGAAGAAGGTATTCGTTTTGAATGGTGTTGTAGTCGGCCAACATAAAAACGCCGCCCCAATCTGTCGGGGACCAACGTTCAAAGACAACCTTGGCACCCAGATTGAAATCATCACTTTGATCCAGCCGCGCCGTGGGACCAAGGCGGATCAAGGCCCCCTCTCCCAACGCAGGAAAGTTCCAGCTGTAAGTCGTGTTTGCGCTAAGTGCGCCACCTCCGTCAAATAGGGACAAACTCAAAGCTGTGCCGATATCGCCCCGAACAACGCTCCCAACCAGGGTGCTCGAGTCCGGTGAAAGATCAAACTGGAGGAACTCTCCATCAGCCATCGCTGGGGCGGCACTGGACAGTACTGTTGTGAAAGCGACAATCCCAGCTGACCATATCGCAAGATTATTCATGTTGATAACGCTCCCGATGTCGTGATTACATATCAATCGACCACCTAACTAAAGGGCTTCTTTTTGAAGTACGCCTGCCGTACCGTAACCGTCAAACCTGCGCTTAATCAAATGACTACTGGCCCTGGCGCATCACGATGAATCCTTAATAGAGCCTTGGCGGCGTCAGCAAAGTACCATGTCAGAACATCAACCTCCCCGCCAGAACGGCACGCGTTTTGATCGCCAGGTGCCGTGGCCACATGCAAATCATGGGCCTTTGCATGTCGCTATATGGCAGTTTCTGGGCACGTCCAGCCTGGTTTTCGGGTTGTGGTACCTTTGGTGGCGCTGGACAGTTTCGATTAACTGGGACGCTGCATGGTTTTCGGTAACGTTGGTTGTTGCTGAAACAACAGCGTTCTTCGGATTGGTGCTGTTCACGGTAAATTTATGGTCACCAAAGTCGCCCAAACGCGTCCCGCCACCAAAGTTGATTTCACAAACATTGATCGAGCCACCGGAACAAGACAGACCAATTGTTGTCGATATTTTCTTCGCAACCTATAACGAAGACCCGGAGCTTGTCCGCCTAGGCCTACAAGATGCCAGAAACATCCAATATCCGCACAAGTTGGATTTGAGAATCCACGTTCTCGACGATGGGCGGCGGCCGGCCATGGCCGCTGTCGCGGCCGACGAGAATGTGAACTATATCACCCGTAACAATAATATAGGCTACAAGGCGGGCAATCTGCGGAATGCTATGGATCTTACCAGCGGTGACTTCGTTGTAATCTTGGATGCCGATACCCGCCCTTTCCCTGACTTCCTGTCACAGACATTAGGGTATTTCACAGATCCAAAGGTCGCTTGGGTGCAAACCCCGCAATGGTTCTGGGACATACCCCCCGGTGTACCACTAGAGGCATCTTTGCAGCGTCGGCTAGGCCGGTTTGGCGGCTGGATCGGGCGGCGGGTTGAAAATGTTCTTGGCCCTGTCCGTCTTGGCGAAGACCCATTTGGCAACGATCCGCAGATGTTTTACGATTTCGTCCAGCATCGTCGAAACTGGGCAAATGCTTCTTTTTGTTGTGGAGCTGGCTCGATTCACCGGCGTGAAGCGATTATGGAAGTCGCAATCCGGTCCTGGACAGGTGAGATTGAAGCCATGTCTGCACGCGAAGACAAGCGCGTGATGTCCATGACGGGGGAAACCTCACTATTTGAATCTGTACGCCAAACCTCCCGCCTGAGCAGGGCCCGTGAGATTGAATTTACACCTTTCAAGCTACACGTCTCCGAAGATCTCTATACTTCAATTGTTTTGCATAGTGATCGCGAGCGGGGCTGGAAATCGGTGATGCATCCCGACGTGGTGTCACGCATGATCTCGCCCACAGATCTTCTGAGCTGGACAATCCAAAGGTATAAATATGCCGGTGGCACGCTGGACATTCTGCGCAATGACAACCCGCTGTTTCGTCGTGGCCTGACTCTCCCTCAAAAACTTATGTATGGTGCAACATTTTATTCATATTTGTCTCCATTGTGGAATATAATATTTTTGATTGCACCGATCATTTTTCTGTTTTCAGGTATAGCCCCGGTGGCGACCTATTCTTTGGATTTTTTCCTGCATATCATCCCTTTTCTATTGCTCAATGAATTTTCTCAAATGGTCGGATTATGGGGCACACCGGTCATGAAAGGGCGACGATGGTATCTGGCAATGTTCCCACTGACGCTCAGTGCATTATGGGCGGTTGTACAAGGTAAGCGGATTTCATTTACTGTTACCCCGAAAGATCGCGCATCAGGTCGCTATCTTAAACTGGTGCGATGGCAGATATTCATCGTCGTATTGAACCTTGTGGCGCTGATCTATGGTTGGGGGCTGTATACGCAACAAGTGTCCGGGTACACGCTTGGAGCAATGATCGTGAACACGTTCTGGAGTCTTAATAATATGATGTCGCTTGGAGTGATCATCCGGGCGGCTCTGTGGTCCCCGGATTCCGAGTTTGATGTGCCCGTGATGGAGACGTATCAGCATGATGCTAAGTGATGGATGGGTTTTGGCGCGCGGCCAGATCGCCTGGATTTTAGGACTTCTGGTATCGACTGGTGTTGTTATTCAGCTTGAAAGGCTGGAACTGGGGTCGCGCCTCTCTACACTGGATTCGCCAAGATTAAGCGCGCCGGATGCGGCAGCACAACAGCGGCTTGATGAATTACGTACCAACCCTGACCTTTTGATGTCAGCCAGTTTGGCTGATCAGCTGGCAGTGTTGCTGGCCTTGTCATCCATAGGGATACAATCGACTGAAAATTTTGATGAACTCCGGCGGGAAGCAGGCGCGATAATCGAAAATCTCTCGATGATCGAGGAACCTGATCCACGGCTTGAAAAGGCCATGTCACTCACCAGTGATATCTTTGGCCTATAGGATGGTGACGCCTGGAAAAGTAGCCCACAATAGCGGCGCTCTGCTGGGCTCATACGACCTGGCATCCCGCAGAAATTCGACCAAGGCCATCTTTGCTACAGCCAGCATCTGCCGGATACGATACAAGAACGAAGTCTGACCAAAAGGAAATTTGATATGAGAACTGTTCGTAAAGCCGTTTTTCCCGTTGCAGGATTTGGCACACGCTTTCTGCCCGCAACAAAGGCAATGCCGAAAGAACTGCTGCCCATCGTTGACAAGCCCCTGATCCAATATGCTGCAGAAGAAGCGATTTTGGCGGGTATTGATACACTTATTTTCGTGACTGGGCGCAACAAACGCGCAATCGAGGATCACTTTGACAGCAATCAGGAGCTAGAAGCTGCGTTGCGCGCAAAGGGCAAGAACGAACAGGCCGACATGGTACACACTATCCTGCCGCGGGGGGTGGAATGTATCTTTGTGCGTCAGCCCGAACAGCTTGGACTGGGGCATGCAGTATTATGTGCTGAACGCGCTGTGGGCGATTCACCGTTTGCCGTACTTCTGGCCGATGATTTCCTGACCTATGAAGGTGCTGGCGTAACCGCTGATCTCGTCAGAAGTTATGAAAACTCGGGTCTCACTCAGCTTTCTGTGATGGAAGTGAACTCGCCAGAGATTTCCAAATATGGTGTCGTGCGGCATGGGAAGGTTGCCGGCAGTGTCGCTGGATTGGTCGAAAAACCAGATTTTGCTGATGCACCTTCGAACCTCGCATCAATTGGCCGCTATGTTTTGACACCGGACATCTTTGATATTCTCCGCAACCAGCCACCCGGTGCCGGCGGTGAGATTCAGCTGGCTGATGCAATCAATACGCAGGCCAGCAGGGGCAATGTCGAGGCTGTCACATTGAAGGGGCAGCGTTTTGACTGCGGTTCCGTCAAGGGATTCGTGGACGCAATCATGCATGTCGCGCAACGGGAAGGATTGGTCTGAGCGCTGTTGTAAACCATGATCGGACGCATAGGTCTTTACCCTTGCGTCCCCACCATCGCATGCATGCGCATCCACAAACTTTCAAAAAATCGCATTGACGCCCAGCCTGCCTTGTTTGCCAACCAAGCCAGTACCGGTCCTGCAACAAAGAGCGATGATGCCGTCGCGATCACCACGCCTGCGATCATTGGCCAGGCGAACCCCGCCACCTCAGATCGCCGTCGGCAGCAAGGCCGCCACACATGATGATGAAAGATCGCCTCAAGAGCCAACCCAGTAATCGGCCGCGATTGACCGGTTGAGTTCAAGCATCTCTGCCATAGCTTGCCGGGCACCTTCGGGGTCACGGGCCGCTATCGCTTCAGCGACCGCAATGTGCCCTTCCCGACTGACCTTGTCGTTCTCGGGATTCACAACACCAAATTCATACGATACGCGCAACATCGTCAGGATGATTTGACGCATCTGGCGCAGAACATTGTTTTGGGTCATGTCGAACAAAGTCACGTGGAATTGGCAGTCAGCGGCAAATAATGCTTCAACGTCCAATTCACTGGGATGAATGGCATAGGCGGCTGCAAGCAATTCTTGCACCTGCTCATCGGTCGCCCGTCGGGCCGACATTTCAGCCGCCGCCGGTTCAATCAGGGTCCGCAATTCGGTGGTTTCGGCGAAAATCCGTTTGATCCTGGGATGGGATGGCTCGTGCCAGGTGATGACATCACCGTCAAGAAGGCTCCATTCCTCAACTGGCCGGACCCGCGTGCCATATCTTCTCGCGGTCCGCACCAAACCCTTTCCAGACAAAACCTTGATCGCATCCCGAACAGTCGCGCGGCTGACCTCTAGTGAGGCCGCCAATTCCTCTTCGGTCGGCATGACCTCGCCAGGAGGATAGATGTCGCTGGTAATCCTGCGGCCCAAGGTCTCGACCGTCCGTCTAGCGGCCCCCTTTGGCAAAGAAGAGTCGAATTCATGCGGTATCGTCAGATTAAGGTATCGGCGCGATGGGCTGCCATTGTCAGAGGGAGTCATTTCCACAGGTCTGATTTTCCTTTACATATGATCTAGAGATAGGCAGTCTACATCCTATGTAGCGCCACTCGGCCTACACTGGCAACGCCTGGGCTGGAGAGGACACCAGTTTATGCTCAGGTTCCCTGCCGTGATTGGAGGAGGATCAAATGAATATGAAAAGTGCAATTTGCGCTGCTGCGCTGGCGACATTGACGTTCAGCCTGAGCGCGACTGATGCAGACGCGATGGAGATAAAATTCGGCATCGGCATCCCCGAGGGTGACTTCCCCGAATACAACGCCCTTGTCCGGTTCAAGGACTATGTTGAATTCAAAACAAACGGCGAAATCACCGTCCGCCTGTTCCCCAACAACCAGCTGGGCGGCGAACGCGAGATGATCGAGATGGTCCAGCAGGGCAGTCTGGAACTCAGCTTTCCCGCCGATGGCGCGATGTCCGGATTTTATGCCCCGATGCAGGTCTGGTCGATTCCCTATCTCTTTGAATCTGCCCCGCTGGCCTGGCGCGTCCTCGAAAGCGATTTCGCCAGCAATATGCGAAACGATATTCTGGAACAGACCGGCATCCGTGCGCTGGCCTTTTCGCAGAATGGTTTCCGTTCGTTCACGAATAATGTGCGTCCGGTGATCAACCCCGAAGATATGGCCGGATTGAAAATCCGCACGATGGAAAGTCCAGTCTATATGGAACTGGTGAACGCCCTTGGCGCAACCGCCGTGCCAATCAGCGGCGCAGAGGTGGTCATGGCCCTGCGGCAGGGTGTGGTCGACGGGCAGGAAAACCCACCCGCGGTTGTTTATGGCGGTGGCCATGGCGAGGTGCAGGATTACTACACGCTGAACGAACATACATTCGGTCTGCATGTCATTATCGCGAACGATGATTGGTTCAACTCGCTTGAACCCGGCCACCAGCAAGTGATCCAAGATGCGGCCTATCTGATGGCCTGGACCGAGAACCTGCAGAAAACCGAAGGTGACTGGCGGTTCAGCCGCATGCTGGAAGAAGAACTGGGCATGCAGGTCCACGTCTCGACCCCTGAAGAAAAGGCAGCGTTCCGGGACGCCACGCAACCTGTTGTTCTGGACTTCATCCGTGGCAATGTCGGTGATGAACTGGTCGATGAACTTTTCGCGACAGTGGATGAGGCGCGATCGCAGCTTTACGGCGAGTGATCGTGACACGCGTGATCCGGTTGCTGCACGCAAAGCAACCGGACCACGCGACGTCGTTGCCCAAGACAAGGCTGGCACTGCAAGAGTATAACCAGAGAGGCTCAGATGAGGCGCACCGCCCTGATGGCTGCCCGGGGACTAGCCCGGAGCACAGAGATTTCCGCCGCCCTGCTGATGATTACAGTCACCCTGCTCAATCTGATGCAGGTGGGGGGCCGCTATTTTTTCAGTACCGGTTTTTCCTGGACCGAAGAGGTCATGCGCTATGCCATGATCTGGCTGATGATGCTGGGCAGTGTCGCCTGCATCTTCCGGGTTGAACATATGGGGATCGAGGCGCTGGAAGGATTGGTGCCCGATGATTACGCCCGCTATGTCAAATCCGCGCTTTATACCGTAGCGGCGGTTTTTTGTGTGATCATCCTTTATTACGGATTGCCGCTGACCCTGCGCAACGCGGCGCAGACGGCCCCTGCATCGGGTATCCCGATGATTATCCCCTATGCCGCCCTGCCTGTCGGATCAGCATTGATGCTGGTGCAGATCGCGCTCAGTTGGGTGTCGGGTTTCGAGCCTGATACCCATGGCACCACGAGCATCAACGCCCTTGGCACCGATACTGAACTGAATGGATCGAGCAAATGATCTGGGTTGCAATTCTTGGCCTGGGACTTTTGTTCATCGGCATCCCCGTCGCTTTCGCCATCGGACTTGCCGGAATGCTCGGTGTCTGGATGACCGGTATCCCGCTGTCCGTCACCGCGACACGGCTCTTTACCGGTGTGGATTCATTCGTCTTTCTGGCTGTGCCGTTTTACATCCTCGCCGCAGAGATCATGAGCCAGGGCGGCATCACCGCCCGACTGATCTCGATCGCCTCAGCCATGACAAGCTGGCTACGTGGCGGCACGGCATTTGCCAATATCGGCACCTCGGTCCTGTTTGCCGGTATCTCGGGATCGGCAGTCGCTGATGCGGCCGCCTTGGGGCGCGTCTTCACCGAGGAAATGCCCAAGGAAGGCTATACCAAAGAATATTCCGCCGCCGTGACAGCTGCGTCGTCAATCGTGGGCCCGATCATCCCACCATCCGGGCTTGCCATCATCATGGCCGCTGTGACGGGGTTGTCGGTGATTGACCTGTTTCTTGCAGGCATTCTGCCCGGCCTGCTACTGGGCGGTGCCTGTGCCGCCGTCGTCGCCATAGACGCCCTGCGCAAGCGGGTCCCAAAACCGCGACGCATGGCCATCGACCGCAGTGGCATACCCAGAATGATCATCGAAGGTATCGCAGTCCTGACCCTACCGGTGATCATCATCGGCGGCATGCTGGCTGGTATCTACACCGCAACAGAAGGGGGCGGCGTCGCAGTCGCTTATGCGATTTTCCTGTCTGTCTTCGTATTCAGGGTGATGGATATGAAAGGCCTGTGGCTTGCCTTCCTGCGAGCGGCACGCACCTCGGCGACGATCTATTTACTGGTCGCCGCAGCGACGATCTTGTCCTATGCGCTTAACCTTCTGGGAATTGCATCCTGGGTGTCGTCAGCAGCGGGCATCTTTCAGCAAAATCCCTTGCTGTTCTTGTTCGCTGTGGCGGGTTTGATGCTGATACTGGGCACGTTCCTTGACATCGGAGCGGCAATCCTGATCTTCGCGCCGATCCTGATGCCCGTCGTCTATCAGCTGGGCATTGATCCGATGCAGGCCAGCATGGTGATCATGCTGACCCTCGCCATGGGGCTGGTGACGCCGCCAGTCGGGGTTGTGCTTTTTGTCATGATGCGTGTCGGAAACGTCCGGCTCTTCCCGTTGATCCGCGCATTGATCCCGTTTCTACTGGCCCAGCTTGTGGTCATTGGGCTGATTTGTCTGATCCCCGGGATTTCCAGCTATTTGCCCAATCTTTTAAACTGATGTCCCGACCGCGCCGGACATAACCAAGGTAAGAACTGACCATGAAAATCACTGCTATCACTACGGTCGTCGTGAATGCCATTCACCGGAACTGGATCTTCGTCAAAGTCCAGACCGATCAGCCCGGCCTGCATGGCTGGGGCGAGGCAACCCTGGAGTGGAAGACCCGTGCTGTGCTTGGTGCGATTGAGGATCTGGCGCAATTCGCTGTGGGTGAAGACCCGCGCAGGATCGAACATATTTTCGGCAAATTAACGAAGTTCAGCTTCTGGCCGCTAGGGTCAATCGGGATGACGGCTGTCTCAGCCATTGATCAGGCGCTTTGGGACATCAAGGCCAAGGATCTGGGCGTGCCGGTATGGCAATTGCTGGGCGGGCAGGTACGCGACAAGGTCAGGGTCTACACACATCTGCGCCGCGCGCAGATCGGCGCGCAGGTGGGGACAGCGGATATCACCGCCTTCTGCGACGCCGTCCAAGAAACGGTCGAGATGGGATATGGTGCCGTCAAACTGGGTTTTGTGCCCTACTCGGGCTACGACGCACCACTGCCTGATATTCTGCACGTCGAAAAGCTCGCCCATGCTGTGCGCGAACGGGTCGGACCGGATGTCGCAATCATGACCGACTTTCACGGCCGGCCAGCCTCTCCTGAGGTTGCGAAGGCCTACATTGATGTCATAGCGCCGATCCAGCCCTTGTTTGTCGAAGAACCGATCCAACCGGGCAACGCGACGGCCATGGCCGCACTTGCACGCCGCGTTGATTGCCCCTTAGCCACTGGCGAACGGCTGTTCACGCCTCGCGAATTTGCAGAACTCGCCGAACTCCGGGCCGTCGCCCATATCCAGCCAGACCTCAGCCACTGCGGCGGGCTGACTGGCGGGCGCAAGATTGCAGCCATTGCGGAAGCTGCGCAAATGGGGATCGCCCCGCACAATCCGATGGGCCCGGTTGCCGGTGCCGTCGCATTGCACTTTGACGCCGCGACGCCAAACTTTGTTATCCAGGAAGAGGCCGTCGGCCTTGTTCCTTGGTTTGACGACATTTTCACGCATCCTATGCGGCTGGTGGATGGCCACTGGGAAATCCCTCAGGGCGTCGGATTTGGGGTCGAAATCAATGAAGCCGCCGCCGCCCGCCACCCCTTTGAACCCGAAATCATCCCAGCGCTAGACGCCCGTCTACCCGACGGCACAATTGCCAACTGGTAGATGTTCCAGACCTGCCAAACACCGACATCCGCTAGTTACGGACGCTGAAACTACCGTTGCGCCAAGCCCCCGGTGGGGGGCTTGGCGCGTCCGCAACACTAAAGCAGGTCCCGCGTCGCCAGATTTCGCATCAAGGCACCGGTGCCGAACACCCATTCAGGTGCTTGCGTCGACAGTGTGACCACGTTCTGCAGACTGCCCAGCCGGGATTCACTGATCGTCACGATATCGCCGACCTTATGCGTAAACCCTGCAGAAGGTGCATCGCGATCCTGGGTCGGTGCGAAAAGCGTTCCCAGAAACAGCATGAAACCATCAGGGTATTGGTGATGTCGACCAATCGTCTGGGCGACGATATCCGTCGGATCCCGGCTGATCTGTCGCATCGACGAAACCCCATCAAGGCTGAACCCATCTGCCCCCTCGACCCGCAGTCGCACCTCTGCATCGCGCACATCTTCGATGCCGTATGTCTCGTCGAACAGGCGCAACATCGGGCCAATCGCGCAGGATGCGTTATTGTCCTTGGCTTTGCTCAACAGCAGGGCTGAACGTCCCTCGAAATCGCGCAGATTGACATCATTGCCCAGCGTAGCACCCTTGATTTCTCCGGCAGAGCTGACCGCCAGCACAACTTCGGGTTCAGGATTGTTCCAGTGGGAGTCAGGATGCAACCCGATCTGCGCGCCATGCCCGACGGCCGCCAAAGGCTGGCACTTTGTGAAAACTTCGGCATCTGGGCCAATGCCAACTTCCAGGTATTGTGACCACAACCCTTCTGCCTGCAAGGCACGTTTGGCTTTGGCGGCTTGCGGCGAACCCGGCACCAGCCCCGACAAACTGTCACCGATTGCCTGCGAGACGCGGGCACGCACCTCCGCCGCTCGCGCCGGATCGCCTGCGGCTTGCTCTTCGATCACGCGTTCCACCATGGATGCAGCAAAGGTCACACCGGCGGCCTTGACTGCCTGCAAATCGCAAGGTGCCAGGAACGTCACATCAGATGTATCCAACGCCTCGCCCTGCGCCTCACGCACGAAGCCGACAGGATCGTCCCGTTCGATGAGGTCACGCAATGTCGGCATATCGCGACATGTAATGTCGACCAGCACGCCGTCGCGCAACACGACAACTGCGGGCCCGATATCAGGGCGCAAAACCCGACCCACAAATGTGCCATGCTCAGGAAGATCTAGATTCATACCAACACCTCGTTGATCCGGATTTGATAGAAATTATGCGTTGCCAATAACATTTCACTCTTGTTTCCGCTGCGGTCCAATCGCCGGAGAAGTGCCATTATTCATCCCATCTCTTTGCTCTAAAATCCTGGAAACATTACCCTTGGCGGTGGGGTGCATCAACCACTAGCGACCTTTGTAGTTGCCCCGATGATCTGGCCAGTTTCAACAAAGCAGGAAAATAACGGATGGTGTGACCTGAACCCGCGAAAGGAAAAAGCACCGAAATCCGGACCCGGGACAGCTACGCCTGCCAAACAAGGGAATTCCACACGGACCCCGACCGCAGATGTCCGTCAGCCAAAGGCGATCCCGTCAACCATGCCACCCTGCGCCCTGAAATCCGCGCTTAGAAAGGTCAGGCTGGCGCGAAACCCAGCCGCAATGCGCCCCAGCTCTCTGTCCAGCCCCATAACCCGCGCCGGTGTGGTGCTCGCCATGATCAGCGCCATTTGTGGGCTGATCCCCGCAGCCTTGACCATCACCCGCACCGCCTGATCCATCCCCAGATGCGCACCGGCAAGCGTTCCGTCAGGCCCTGTCAGCCTGCCATCACAAAGCCTGACATCGGTGCCCATCAGATCAAACGCCGTGACCTTGCCTGCAAATGTCCGCATTGCATCGCTGACAAGAAACAACCGGTCAGGCATCATTCTGGCGGCGAGGGTTAGGTTCAGCGGATCGACATGGTATCCATCGGCGATGATCCCCGCGAATAATTGCGGATGTGTCAGCACCCGGCCGACGATCCCGGGTGCCCGGCCCTGTGGCGGCGGCATTGCATTCCATAGATGGGTGACCCCGCGCAGGCCTTCTGCAACTGCGGCGTTCAACTCTTGTGCGGTCGCCACGCTATGGCCGACAAAAACCACCACCCCCGCGTCCGTCAGCCGCTGAACCGTCCCGGCGGGGTGTTCTTCTGGGGCCAGTGTCAGCAGCAGCGGAATGTCCGCCTGTTCCAGCGCGGCAAGATCGGTCGCCGTTGCAGGGCGAATGGCGGCTGCCGGGTGAATGCCTGGCCGGTGTGGCGATAGGAACGGCCCTTCAAGATGTAGGCCCAGTACGCCCGGCACTTTTTGCGCCAGCGCCTCGCGCACAGCATGCAGCGCCTGACGATAGGCGTCATCCGCTGCGGTGATGAAGGTTGGCAACAGATGAGTCGTGCCACCCCGGCGGGCCCCTTCCGCGATCCGGGTCAGCGCCGCGACCGAAGGGTCGTCATTGAACTGAACGTCAGCGGCACCGTTGATCTGCAGATCAATAAAGCCGGGGGCCGCAATCTCGACCCGCCTTGCGCCTTTCGGTGCGGCAGCACGGGTTACGCTGCGGATACGTCCCTCGCGGATTTCAATCAGACAATCGCGGCGCGGCGCAGCCCCGCTACCATCGTAAAGGACATCTGCATGAATGAAACGGACGGTCACAGTCGGGCCTCGCCGCCGCCGGGATGCACCGTTTCGTAATAATCGCGCAGCTTAAGCCCTGCCGCCGCTGCAGGATCAAGGACGAATGTCGCCTGGGGGTGCAATTGCAGCGCCGAGGCCGGGCAGGCAGCGGCCAGCGGCCCCTCGATGGCGGCGGCCACGACCGCAGCTTTTCTCGGCCCGGTCGCCAGCAGGACACAGGCACGGGTTTCCAGTACCGTTTTGATCCCCATGGTGATGGCGAATTGCGGTGCCTCCTCATCCGGGCCAAAGAACCGTGCATTGGCACGGCGGGTTTCCCCGGTCAGGGTTTTCACCCTCGTGCGCGACCCAAGGCTGGATGTCGGTTCGTTAAATCCGATATGGCCGTTATGTCCGATACCCAGCAATTGCAGGTCAATCCCGCCCGCCGCCTCGATCGCCGCCTCATAAGCCCGCGCCTCTGCGACCGGGTCGGCGGCGCTGCCGTCAGGCAAGTGACAGCGGGCCGGGGGTAATCCTGCGGCATCAAACAACAGCCGCTGCATCGTCGCGCGGTAACTTTGCGGATGGGTCACAGCCAGGCCGACATATTCATCAAGGTTGAATGTGGTCACACCCGACAGATCCAGCGAACCCGCCGCGATCCGGTTGCGCAATACAGCATAGACAGGTTCCATCGTGCCACCGGTAGCAAGCCCAAGCACAGCATCAGGCCGGTTGGCAACACTGGCGCACAGGATATCAGCCGTGCGTTGCGCCGCCGCTGCCCCATCTTCGCAGATCAATACGCGCATCAGAGCCGGGCCCCATCCGCACCGAAAACGAAACAATCCGCGCCGCGCACCCCGACCGGAACATTGTCGCCGACCGCGGGCAGTTCACGGCGCGGCACTTCGGCCACGACGGGATCATCACCGCCGACATCTGCATAGATATAGACCGTCCCGCCCAGATTTTCGACAACCTGCGCCGTCAGCGCAAGCTGCTGATCGCCCTCGGCGGGGGTCATGAAATCTTCGGGCCGCAAGCCAAGCGTGACATCGGCAGGCAGGTCCTTTCCGACATGGCGCAGCGGTACCGAAAGCCCGGTCAGGCCCAGTCGTGGCACATCGACCAGCGCAGTGTCGTCCGAACCATATCCAGTGATCCGTGCAGGCAGAAAATTCATCCGCGGGCTGCCGATGAAACCGGCGACGAAAATATTGTCGGGGTCACGGTACAGATCAGCCGGGCGACCGACCTGTTCAATCAGCCCTTTGCGCAGCACCACGATCCGGTCAGCCATGGTCATCGCTTCGGTCTGGTCGTGGGTGACATAGATCATCGTCGCTGCCAGCCGTGCATGCAGGCGGGCGATCTCAAGCCGCATCTGCACCCGTAATTCGGCATCAAGATTTGACAAAGGTTCGTCGAACAGGAACAGCACCGGTTCACGCACGATGGCACGGCCAATCGCCACACGTTGCCGCTGCCCCCCGGACAACTCGCGCGGTTTGCGGTGCAACAGGTCGGTAATCTGCAAGATTTCGGCGGCCCGCTGCACGGCAGCATCGCGCCCGGCTTTGGGCACCTTGGCCATTTCCAGCCCAAAGGCCATATTGTCGGCCACATTCATATGCGGATAAAGCGCATAGGTCTGGAACACCATCGCCAGCCCCCGGTCGGCGGGTTCAGCTGTTGTGACATCGCGTCCGGCAATCTCTATCGTGCCACCGGACGGTGCCTCCAGCCCCGCAATCAACCGCAGCAAGGTGGATTTACCACAGCCCGACGGTCCGACAAAAACGACGAATTCACCCGGATTGATCGACAGATCCAATGGCGGGATCACTTCGGTTTTGTCAAAGGATTTGCGCAAGCCGCGCAATGTCACGTTACCCATCTTGGACCTTTCTCATTTCACTGCGCCCTCGGTCAACCCTGCCACAAACCAGCGCCCGACAAAGGCAAACAGGATCACCACTGGCAGGATCGACAGGCTTGCCCCCGCCAAAAGCAAACCCCAGTCGATCTGATATTGCCCAATGATCCCCGAAAACCCGACCGGCACAGTACGTTTCGCATCCGACAGGATCATCACCGAGGCAAAAACATATTCCGTCCAGGCGGTGACGAAGGCAAAGACCGCGACGGCGGCAATGCCCGGTGCCGCCAGTGGGATCATGATCCGACGCAGCACCGTGAACGGGGCACCGCCATCCAGCCGCGCGGCCTCTTCAATCTCGGTAGGAATACCTGCGAAAAACGACCGCAGCAGCCAGATCGCAAAAGGTAGCGAAAACGCCACATTCACCAGCACCAGCGCAACACGGCTGTCCACCAGCCCAAGTTTGGCAAAAATCCCGAACAACGGGATCAGGATCACGATGGATGGAAACGCATAGGCCAACAGGATCGCGCGATACAATGTCTCGCGACCGCGAAAGGACATGCGAAAAAATGCATAGCCCGCCGGGATCGCCAGGGCCAGCGTCAGCACTGTCGACACAGAGGCCACGATAAGACTGTTCATCATGTAAAGCGGATAGTCGGATGCGGCCAGCAGCTTGACATAATGTTCCAGCGTAAAGCTTTGCGGCACCAGCGTGGGTTCGCGGGCAATGATCTCGGCGGGAGCTTTGATCGATCCGGTCAGCACGAACCAGAACGGCAGCGCAATCAGCGCGACCAGCAACAGCAGCACCGCGACAAGTATCAGGTTCCAGCGCAAGGGACGTTTCATCTTGCCTCCGGCGGACGGGCCAGCCAGCGGGTCGCGATCACCGCAAAGGCCATCAGGAACAGGGTTGCCATCACCGCAATCGCCGCGGCTTCGGACATCCGGTAAGATTTGAACGCGGTTTCATAGATCAAGACCGGCAGGGTGCGGCTGCCACCTGCCGGACCGCCAGCGGTCAACAGCCAGATGATGTCAAAGACATTGAAGCTCAGCAATGTGCCGATCACCAGCAAGACACCCAGCGTCGGTGCCAGCAGCGGCCAGGTGATCCGCGTGAACCGTTTCCACGCGCCTGCCCCATCAATCCGCGCCGCCTCATACAGATCACGCGGGATCCGGGTCAGCCCCGCCAGCATCATCAGGGTGATGAACGGAAACCACCGCCATGAATTGATGAATACCAGCGTGGCAAAAGCCATGTTGGGCTGCGCGAAAAAGCCAACCGGCTGATCAATCACCCCGGTCTGCATCAGCACCGGAATAACGATGCCGCCAGATGTCGAAAACAGCCAGCGCCAGATCATCACCACGACGACAGTCGGAATGATCCATGTCAGCACGATCCAGGTCCGGGCGATCCGCACTCCGGGGAAGGACTGGTTCAGCGCCAATGCGGCCCCCAGCGCCAGCAGCGTCTGCAAGACGGCATTGGTCAGAACCCACACCAGGCTAAGCCAGGCGGAATCCCAGAACATCGGACTGGTCAACAGCTTGCGGTAATTGGCCAGTCCAACCCAGCTGCCTGATGTGCCGACAGACCGGACATCCTGCAGCGACAGAATGACCGCCTGCACCAATGGCCAGATCAGCAGCGCCGACAGGAACAAAATGGCCGGGGCGATGAATGCAAAAGGAAGGATATTCTTTGGCGATTTCATGGCCCCGGCTCCGATCAGTTCATTCGGTCAGCTGCTGCATCCGGGTCTGCCCATCAGCCACGGCCTGCGCCGGATCAACGCCGGAAATCGCAACGGTCTGCAGCGTCTCTGCCAGCACGTTCTGCGCCGAAATCGCACCGATTGCCGGGAAAACGCGCCCAGAGGTGAAACCGAACAACATCCCATTTTGCGAATTGTCGATCACCGTTTCGATCTGGCTGCGGTATTTTTCGACAATCGGATCAGACCAGAAACTTTCTGCCTCGGCCCCATCGGCGGTGACTGGCATGAACAGGCCGGGTTCCATATTCAGAAACCGTCCATAGTTTTCAGGCTGCAACAACCAGCGTACAAAGGTTTTCGACGCTTCAGTCTTTTCCTCATCGCGGCTCAGAAGCATAACGGCATTGGCATAGGCGATGGCATTATGCTCATCACCGGACTGCGACGGGATAGGTGCCACACCCAGATCATCTGCATCGCCACCAGCCTGGGTTTCATAGGTTGAAATGACCGAGAATTGCATGATCATACCGCAAGCCTGCGATGCAAAACAGGCTTCAGCCTCACCCCAGGTCCAGGAAGGGGCATCCGGCGGCGAATATTGCAACATGTCGTTATAGAAACGGTAAGCCTCGACCGTCTGCGGATTATCGAAACGCAATGTACCGTCGGCATTGTAAATCTCGGCCGCGTCGCCATTCACCATGACAGAATAGACTGTCTGGTCCGTATACAGCTGCTTGTTTGCGGGCAGACCCATGCCATAGCTGCCGTCCCCGGTCAGCGCTGCAGCGGCGGCCTGCCAGTCATCCCATGTCTGCGGCACCGCGATCCCGGCAGCCTCCAGCACCGATGGACGGTACCAAAGGTTCATCGACATATTGTACAACGGCACGGCCCAGACGCCGTCATCATAGGAATAAGCTTCGACAGCCGATGGGATGAAATCATGGGCTTCATCCAGCTCTGCCACGAAATCGCTGATATTGCTTAGCGCGCCCATATCCTTCAGGACCGGGGTGAAATCTGGGATCGCGAACAGCAGGTCCGGGCCGATCCCGGCCGCCAGCGCAGCCGGGGCCTTAGCATAGACCTCGCCCCAGTTCTGGGGTTCCTGGCGGACCTGAATCTCTGGATGGCTTGCGTTGAATTCGTCCAGCAGCATCTGTACGCGTTCCACCCGGTGGGGCGGCTGTTCCATATGCCACAGCGTCAGTTCGGTCTGTGCCGCAGCGGCAAATGGCAGCAACGTGGCAGATGCGATGGTGGCAAGTAAATAATGTTTCCGGTAGGTCATCATTGTCTTTCCTCTCTGCGTTGGGATGGGGGCTCTTGCTGGCCCTTGGTATTATCTCAAATGCGGATTGCGGTCGCGGAAGCGGGCAACAAGCCGCGCGTTATTTTCTTTTGCGCCCGCCATATTGGCGCTGCGAAACACCGGCGGATCGCCGTCCTTGGCAAGGGCATGGGCAACTTCGACAACGATGGCATTGACGATAGCCGCCCCGACAACGGTCGAGGCAGGCCCCGCCCGCAAATCAGACCCGGGCAGCGCCGTGATCGCATCGCCCGCTTCTATCCCGTTGTCGATCACGATATCGGCCAGATCGGCCAGCCGGGTTCCACCCTGCGCGGCAGATGTCGAATAGGCCAGCGATGTCAGCGCGATAATGGTCGCCCCCTCAGCGCGCCCGGCACGTGCTGCTTCAAGCGGGGCCGCGTTAACGCCGCTGTTGGATATCACCATCAGCACATCGCCCGCACCCAGCCCGTAGCGGCCGATAATCGGTGCAACCAGCCCTTCGGTCCGTTCCAGCGCTGATCCCGACACCGCGCCCTCATGCAGCATGGTAGCCGCCGACAGGATCGGCACTGCACAGGCCAGCCCACCGGCGCGATACAGCACTTCTTCGGCCAGCATATGCGAATGCCCCGTACCAAAGACAAACAACTGCCGGTCAGCGCGCGCCGCCTGTATCACAGCGCTGGCCGCAGATTGAATCGCTGCGGCGGTCTCGCCACTTTGGAGCCGGTCAAGATAATCGCCCAACAGCGACAGATAGGTATTGGCCCCAGTCATTGGCTCGGATGCTCCAGTGTCAGGTGAACCTTCATGTTGAATGCGTCACCCCGGTACAGTGAACGGACAAATTCAAACGCGCGGCCATCGGCATCGCGGGTCAGGCGGGTCAGGCGCAGGATCGGCGCGCCTTCGGGCAGGCCCAGCCGATGCGCGGTTTCACCTTCTGCGGCGGCGGCCTCCAGCGTCTGTTCGGCACTGGTCGGCACAATGCCGAACCGTTCGCGCAGAAAGGCATAGGTCGATTGTCTGCTGAAATCGGCGCCGTCAAAAAATCCGGGCGTGACCGCTGCGTCTATTTCGCTGATCTCAATCGCGACCGGGGCCCCGTCCACCAGCCGGACCCGCGTCAGACGATGCACCAAAACGCCCTGCGCCAGGCCAAGCGCGATCGCGATCTCCGGCTCTGCCACGCGGGTTGCCGCCTCGATCACGATGGATGCGGTTTCGCGCCCCTGACGTTCCATCTCTTCGGAAAAACCCGTCAGCGTGGTCAACACCTGCTGAATTGCCCCTGACCGGACAAAAGTCCCCCGGCCCACCTGCGCCTCCAGCAATCCGCGTTGGGTCAGCTGCTGGATCGCCAGCCGGGCGGTGGTCCGGCTGATCTGCCGGTCGCGGGCCATGTCACGTTCCGACGGCAAGCGTTCACCATCGGTCAGCCGCCCGGCGCGGATATCCGCCTCGATATCGCGGGCCACGGCTAGGTAGCGGGGCAAAGTCGGTTGATCGGTCCTGTCCATTTAAATATTGGTACCTACCAATTTAAAAACTGCAAGCATCTTTCTTTCCCCTGCATGGATTTTTCTGGATGCCATGACAAAGAAGTGGTTCAGCGGCCCAAAAGAGCCTTTCGATGCGCAGCAAACCGGCCACGTGCCTCTTGCCAGGCTGCATTCTGACCGGGCGTCGGCGTATGAACCCGCGCACCCAATTGCCGCAATCCCAGGCTGGCTGTCGCGATATCCGGATGCGCGCCCGCCATGACCGCAGCCAGCATCGCCGCACCGCGCGCCCCGAATTCAGACCCTTCCGGCACCGCGATACGGCGACCCAGAACCTGCGCAATCATATCACACCACAGATGGCTGTTGCTGCCGCCACCGGTCAGCGTGACCTGCGCATCAGGGGCAAGCGCCAGCGCATCAGTCAGATCGGCAATGGCAAAGGCCACGCCTTCAAAAACGGCGCGCAGCAAGTCCGCACGCCCATGACCCGGTGCCAACCCGACGAACTGGGCCCGCGCAGCCGGATCGGCCACCGGGGCGATGATGCCGCTTTCGCTCAGATACGGCAGATAGGTCACGCCCCGCGCGCCGACCGGCACCGCCGCAACTTCGGCATTCAGTCGGTCAAACCCATCCGGCGCCGCGACCAGATCAGGCGCCAGCAGCTGCATCGCCCAGTCAAGGTTCAGAGTCCCCGCCACATTTACCATCGCCCGATACCACATCTGCCCGGGCAGCGAAAACAATAGCCCGAGATCAACCGGGGTGAACACCGGCCCGTCCGATACCCGGCCCACCATGCAGGTGGTGCCCAGTACCGCCGTTGCCGATCCCGCCAGCAGCCCCCCGGCCCCGATCACCGTCGCGGGCACATCGCCAGCACCGACCGCCACCGGCAGACCCACGGGCAGACCAGTCACGGCGGCGGCCTCTGCCGTCAGTTGTCCAGCGTGATCGGTGCTGTCCGATGGACTGGGGAACAGATGCGCCAGATGATCCAGCCCGAACAGACGGCGTATCTTGTCGCTGCCGCTTTGTGCGGCTGCATCGCCGGGGGCCACGGCAGCCTCGGTCCGGTCGATGGCGATCACCCCGGTCAGACGGGCGCGCAGAAAGTCCTTATACGACACTGCGGCGCTGGCCCGGGCCACAATCGCCGGTTCTTCCTGCGCCAATGTAGCAAGCAGCGGCAAGGTGCAGCCTTGTTGCATAACCGACCCCGAAACCGCAAAGATATCCGACATCAGCCCGGGCTGTGCCGCGATCATCCGGTCCAGCATCGGCTGGCTGCGGCTGTCTTCCCAATTGATGCCAGGGCGCAGCGGGGCGCCGTTTTCATCCAGCAGCCACAGCCCCACCATCGCCGCAGTGATGCCCAGCCCGATGATCTGATCCGAGGCCACGCCACTGCGCGCCACTGCCTCGCGCAAAACGGCGCAGGTCGCCTGCCAACAGAGTTCCGGGTCCGCCTCGACCCGCCCGGCACCGGATCGCAGCAGCGGTGTACGCTGCGACGCCACCGACACCAATCTGCCATCGGTATGAAAACACGCAGCCTTGACGACGGTTGAACCGGCATCCAGCCCCAGAACATAGGCCATGGTTCTTTCCCCTGATCAGATCGTTCGGTGCCAGAGATGGCCCGGTCAACCAAAGCAGGTCAAGCAGGTTCAGTGAAATTGCGATCCAGCATTCATATGTGTCTTGATGGTCGTTGATACTGCGGCATTGCTTTTCCCCGTGATCCGCACCCAAGAGGCCCGTTGTCATGATGTTTTGGAACAGATGATCACAAGCAAGCAATCCAGAACCCAATTTGACCGATCGAGAGACTGGATAATTACGATGGATGCCTTTGACGGCTCCCCCTGCTGGAAGCTGGCCCAACAGCACAGGGAATGTGACGATCGCGCTCTTAAAATACGCAAAAGTTATAAAATATTGACACTGACAGTGAATAAATCTAACTTTCGCGTATCTTAAATACGCAAAGGTTAGATCATGCTCTACCTCGTTGGCGAGAATCTGGACAAGGCGCGCGCGCATTATCAGGCTGAAAAAGGCCGGATCGTGCAGCTAATGCGCGGGATCTACGCCGATGCAGATGACGATGTCGATGGCACATTGCTGCGGCACGCCGTGCGCATTGCCCATTATCTTTATCCCCGCGCCTATTTGTCTGCGGCCAGCGCGAGCCAGCTGACACCGACCCGCGACGGACGGTTATTCCTCAGCGGTCCGCGCTCGCAGCGCACCCGTATCAGGACGCTGGAGATCATTCAGAACGCAGCGCCGACCCGCCCTTCAACCGCGCAGGCATTTGTCGCAGATGGGTTGGGGGAGTTCAGGGTCAATATTTCCTCTCCGCGTCAGCGTTTCCTTGAAGCCTTTCGTCTGCGCAGCGAACATGCCGCTTCGATCAGTGAAGAGATGCGCGCCTCACTGGCGGACCGACTGATCGCAGATTATGGCGGCCCCAAAGGCGCTGCTGACGCACTCTGGGCGCTTGCACGTGAAAATGAATGGTACCGCGAAGGTGAACAGGCAGAACGTTACCTGCTGAAATCGCCATCGCTGATTGCACTGCACAACGAAGCCGCCTTTGAATGCGTCGTGGCCTGGCATGGTCAAAGGATCGGCGCGTTACGTCATGACGGTTTTGAATGGCGCTGGCAGCCGGACAAGGGTTTCGATCTGCCATTGGTCCAGCAGCGCAGCCCGGGAAAACTGCCCGCCTTCATCCTTTCGCTCTTGCCCGAAGGCTGGCTGGAACGCGTACTGAACCAAAACGATGAACGCGCGCTGCTACAATCCGGCAAGCGCTACATGTCGAATATCACCATCAGCACAGACCCCGCCGAGATAACAAATCTGCCCGCTGATCACCTATCAACCCGGCTGGATACATTCTGCACGGCAGGTGTCTTTACCGGTCGCTATGCCGGGCCGGGCCGCGGTGATATCGAGCAAGGCTTTGAAGACAACCTTGCGCGCCTGTTCACAGATACCCAGACACCGCGCCTGTCCGGCGTGCAGATCAAGGCACCGATGTTTCTTGACCCGCAAGGGCGCCTTGTTCCCAGTACCACTGCGCCTTTCACACATATTCTGAAACCTGCGGGGACAAGTGGCTTTCAGGCCTTACCGCTGATCGAATATCTGGCGATGACCTTGGGACGCGCCACAGGACTTGACGTGCCCGCCATTGCATTGACCCATATGCCCGATGGCATGCCGCCTGCATTGATTGTGGAACGATTTGATATCCGCGACGGCGAAAACGACGGTCATCGCATTGCTCTGGAAGATATGTGTTCTGTTCTCGATCTGCCGCCAGAGGCCAAATATGACGGCACAATCGAAAGGATCGCGCGCGCTCTGCGCCCGCTTTCGACCGCGCCGCAAGCAGATCTGCTGATGCTTCTCAAACGCGCGCTGTTTGCCTGGCTCATTGCCGATGGCGACATGCATCTCAAGAACCTGTCCTTGCTCAAAATCGCGCCCGCCGGTGCGGGCGGTTTTGAAAGCGTGCGGATCGCGCCACTATATGACGCCGTAACCACCCGTATCTTTCCCGGGCTGGGACATGACCGCATGGCGCTCAAGCTGGATGGCAAAGATGACCGACTGCGGCGTGCCGATTTCCTGCGCATGGCGGCAATCGCTGGCATTCCCGCGCACGCCGCCGATGCCGCGATTGATGAACTCACCAGCAGATTTGCCAATGCGCTGGATCAGGTTGTGATTCCGCAGGTTCCAAACCTTGGAAAAGACATACTGACCAAGGCAGAGCAGATGCTGGATTTGTGCCGCGAACGACTTGCGGCATGGCACTAACGTCATTCACTGCTGCAAGATAAAATCAGCGGGTCGGCTGTGCTGGCGCACCCGGCGTCCATTAGGCAGATCGTTGTCTTCCAGTTTCTGCATGATCTGGTCGCTGCTCATGTCGTAATGCGCCCAACGGGCCCGCAGCCGTTCGGCCAAAACAATCTCTGGGACATCGATCATCACCGTCAGATCAAACAACGGGGCAAGACTGGACCAGGGTGCCTCGTCCAGCAACAGATAATTACCCTCAACGATAATCAGCCGCGTGTCCTGTGGGATCAGCCGGGCAGAGCCGCGCGAAATCTCCAGATCGCGGTCAAAGACCGGTACCGCGACGATATCATCCTGCTGGCGCAACCGCATGATGACAGAGATCAGACCACCCACATCAAAGGTGTCAGGCGCACCTTTCCACGGGCGGCGGCGGCGATCCTCCAGCACGGCATCGTCAAAGTGGAACCCGTCCATCGGCAGGATCGCTGCCGCACCGGGGGCCGTCGCATTCACTGCGTCCTGCAAGGTTGCCGCACTCGTGCTTTTGCCCGATCCGGGTGCCCCGGCCATGGCAAGACACCGGCGGCCGGGCTGATCCAGTAAGGACAGGGCCTGGCGCACCAGACCCTCCATTGTTGTAGGCTGCGGCAGCATCAGATCAACCGGTACTGCGCGGCCTTGTTGCGCAGGAATGGTAGACCTTTGGACATGACCTCTTCCTGATCCTTGGCAACAGGACGCCAGACCGCAAGGCCAAAGCCAATCTCTGGAGGCATGTTGATAAAGCTTTCCATCGCCAGCCCGCCTTTGAAATCAATCGCCTTGAGTGTCGCGAAAATTTCATCCCAGTCGCAGCAGCCTTCACCCGGCGTGCCACGGTCGCTTTCCGACAAATGGATATAGCGCAGGTACTCGCGGGCATCAAGGATACCATTCCCTGCTCCCTTTTCCTCGATATTCATGTGGTAGGTATCAAGGTGAATAAAGATATTGTCAGACCCGACCCTTTCGATCATGTCCCGCGCCTGCCAGCCGGTGTTGATCAGATGGTTCTCATAGCGATTGACCGGCTCAATCCCAAACAGCAGGCCAACCGATTTCGCATAGGTCGCACCTGCATCCAGCACGCGGGCGACATTGTCATACTCGCCCTCAGACGGCCATGTGCCAGTGCGCTGACCAATGCCACCGAAGGTCACACCGGACAGGGCCTCTGCGCCGCAGGCCTTGGTCTTGTCGATCGCCAGTTTCAGATAGTCGATCGCACCTTCGGGGTTGACCGACGCCCAATATTGTTCCGGCAAACCCAGCGAACAGACCGCGCACAGATCGTTCTGTTCGATCAGCTTGGCGGTATGGGCGGTATCAATTTCCGATGGGCGCAGCATAGGGATTTCGATGAAATCCAGCCCATAGCCTTTGGCGGCGGCGACAGCGCGTTCAGCCCCCTCACGGTCCCAGTTCATTGTCCACATGCTTGTGTGTACGCCAAAGCCTTCCATCATTTATCCTTTCGAGTGATGAGAGATATCAATTGTCCGAGCCGCCCTGATCGCAAAACCATCACGCCAATCAGAAACAGGCCCCAGACAGCTGTCGCCAGATGCTGGTTCGCCCCGATCAGATTAAGCCCCGATGACAGCACCTGCAGGATGACCAGCGCGATGATCACCGGAACGACCCGGCCATGCCCGCCGAACGGGTCGATCCCACCAAGAAAACAGGCCAGCACGGTGATCAGCAACATCGCCTCTCCATGGCCAACGCGGACAGAATTGAACCGGGCCGCCATCAGGATTCCGGCGATGGCGCACAGCACCCCGGACAGCGCATAGATCAGAACCAGCGTCCGTTTCGCATCCAGCCCGGCATATTGCGCCGCGCGCTGGTTTGATCCGGTCATATAGACGGAAAAGCCATGTGGCGTACGCCGCAACAGGACATGCCAGGCAAATGCCACGACGGCAAACAGCACCAGCGGCACCGGAATTCCCCACAGGGAACCATGGCCAAGCACCCGCATATAATCAGGAAATCCCGAAATATCGCCGCCGCGGGTCAGAAATTCGCCCAACCCACGCAGGAAAATCATCATCGCCAGCGATACCAGAATAGGATGCGCGCCGACATAGGCCACCACGGCCCCCATTACCGCACCCGACAGCGCGCCAACGATCAGGGCCAGCACAGCCCCCAGGATAAAAGCGGCAATCCCCGCCTCGGCGCCGCCGAATTGCATCATCGTCCAGGCCAGCGTCAGCCCGCAGATATTGGCGGTATACACAATCGCCAGATTCAGCCCGCCCGACAGGATCGGTGCCAGCATCGCCAGCGTCAAAAGCCCCAGCAGTGGCATCTGAAACCCCATGGACCCCAGATTGGCCGCCGTCAAAAAGCGCGGCGACAGGATCGAAAAGCCCACCACCAGCACGGCCAGCATGATCAGCAGGCCGATATTCTCTGCGGTCGGGCCGTTTTTCAGCCGGGCCAGACGTTCGGTCAGCGCAGTCATGAGCGGGCCTCCTTGCTGCGCAGGATCTGCGACAGGTCAATGTTTGATGTCGAGATGGCAATCAGGATCGCGGCACCGATGATCATCTGGAAGGCAAAGGGCGACACGCCCAACAGGTTCAGCCCGTTCTGCGTGATCGCCACGAACATCACCCCCAGAATGCAACCCAGTATCGTGCCTTTGCCCCCGCCCAGCCGGGCACCGCCCAGAACCACGGCGGCCAGCACTTCCAACTCGCGCCCATACAGGGCGTTGGGCACCACTTCCTTGACGATATTGACCTGCATCAGCCCGGCGATCCCCGCCATCAGACCCATCCAGCCAAAGGCCACGCCCTGCATGACGGCGATATTGACACCGGCACGGCGCGCCCCTTCGGGGTTGTCGCCAAAAGCATAAAGCTGGCGGCCGATGTTACTGCGCTGGATCAGCACCCAAGTGGCGAAAACGCAGGCCACCATCACCGCGACTGCCAGGGTCAGTTCCGACCAGACCCCCTGCGCATTCTGATATTCAAAGATAAAGATACGCGCCGTCCACCAATCTGGCAGGCCGTAGATATTCCGACCGCCGCTGAAATACATCAGCAGCCCAAAGAATGCGTTAAACGTCGCAATCGTCACCACGATGGAAATGATGCGAAACCCGTGGATCAGCCAGGCATTCAGGAGCCCCAGCAAGATGCCAAGCGATCCGCAGAACAAAAAGCCAAGCACCCAATTGCCGCCGCCCATGCCCAGCAGCAGCTTTGCGGCCAGATATTGCACGACAGACGACGCCACCGCAAAAGAGATGTCGATCCCACCTGCGATTAACACCACCAGCAGGCCCACGGCCCAGATCAAATTGACCGAGGAATTGTTCAGCAGCGATGTCGCGTTGGACAGCGTCGCAAATTGAGGCGCGGTCAGCGACAAGACGATGCAGATCGTGGCCAGCACGACAGCCAGCCGCAGTTCGATCGTGTAGCTTCGCATGACATTACGCATAGATCTGCTCCTCCAGTTCGGTGACCTTGATTTTGCGGGGATCGTATTCCTCGATCAGCCGCCCATCGGCCATGTGCAGGATGCGGTCAGCGTTGAACATCACCTCGGTGACCTCGTCAGAGATCAGCAGGATCGCCAGCCCCTGATCCGCCAACGCGCGCACAATGCGGAAAATCCCGGCACGCGCGCCGACATCAACGCCGACCGTCGGGCTGTCGAGGATCAAAAGCTTCGGCTCGGTGGCAAGCCATTTGGCCAGAACGACCTTTTGCTGATTGCCTCCCGATAATGTCGAAATCGCATCATCAGGTGACCCGATTTTGACGCCAAGTTCCCGGATCCAATGCTGCACCATATCGGCCTTGCGTCGCTCTGAAATCAGGCCTGTCGCTGTTGTTAGCTTGCGCAGCACCGAAATCACCGTGTTATCGGCGATAGGTTGTTTTTGCAGCAGTCCCAGCGAAAGCCGATCCTCGGACACATAGGCCATACCCTGCGCAATCGCCTTGCGGATTGATGCGGGGCGATAGCTGGCCCCATTCAGCCACATCTGGCCAGCGTCAGACCGGCGCATTCCCATCATCACATGCGCCAGCTCGGTGCGCCCGGCCCCGATCAGCCCCGTCAGGCCCAGCACCTCACCGGCGCGGATCTGGAATGATACATCAGTGAATTCCCCATGCCGCGACAAACCCTCTGCCGCGAATACAACCGGCCCGTCAGACCGGTCGCGGGCGGTTACCTCGGCTTCGATCAACTGGCCGGTCATCAATTCGCCCAGACGAGCCTGCGTCATTCCGGCAGTGGGATATACCCCGACAAGATTGCCATCCCGCACGACGGTGACACGTTCGGCAATATCCAGCACTTCGGCCAGACGGTGGCTGACAAAAACGATGGCGACACCATTGGCCGACAGTTTGCGCACAATATCCAGCAGCCGGTCGGTTTCCGACTGGGTCAAGGACGCCGTCGGTTCATCCATGAAAATCAGCTTCGCGTCATTCATCAGCGCCCGCGCGATTGCCACCACCTGCCGCTGTGCGATCTGCAGATCCTGCAACGGCGCTGACAGGTCCAACTGCACACCCAGACTGTCCAGCACCGCTTTCGACCGGTCCGTCATGTCGCGATAGCTGACAGTCCGGGGTTTCAGCCCGACCAGACTGTCAAAGGCAATGTTTTCAGCGACACTCATATGCGGGAACAGCGCAAGGTCCTGCCAGATCACCGAAACACCCATCTGACGGGCCTGCACCGGATTGATCCGATCAACAGCTTCACCGAACAATTCGATCAGCTCTGCCGTTTCGGGCTGATGCACACCTGTAACCACTTTGATCAGGGTCGACTTGCCGCAACCATTTTCACCGGCAAGGCAATGAATTTCACCCGCCCGCACCTCGAAATCGACCTTGTTCAAGGCCTGCACGCCACCAAAGGCCTTGGACACTTTGTGAAGACGCAGCGCAAACCGCTCTGCCGGGGCAGCTGTCATGGGACACCTCTGTTGCATGAAAAAACTGGGCGGGCGTTCAAAAACACCCGCCCAATGGCCGGATCAGAGACCCATTTCAGCCAGATTATCAACGGTCTCTGCGTTGATTTCCAACAGGTTATCAGTGATGATATCCTTGTTGTCGAAATCAGGCTCAATAACGCCCAGACCGGGGATATCCATACCCGCCTCAATGGCTTCGCCATCAGCGAGCATCTGTCCCAGGGTGACAAAGACTTCACCAGCCTGCGCCGGGTTCCACATATAGCCACCAGTCAGCACGCCGCTATGGATCATAGAACGCCCCTGCCCCGGTGAAAACGGCCCCATCACATGGATCTCACCGGTCTTGCGGCGCTCTTCGACAGCACGGCCGGCACCGATGGGGCCCTGACTGCCAAAGGCCAGAAAGCCCCGCAGATCCGCATTCGCCCCGATCAGGTCCAGCGCGGTGGACCGGCTGTTATCAACGTTTTCCGCCACACCGTAACGGTCACCGACCGGCACCAGATCAGGACGGTTTTCTTCCATCCAGGCGATGGCAGCATCGGCCCAGGCATTATGCAGCGGCACCGTCAGCGAACCGACATAGACCGCATAGGTGCCGCCTTCTTCGGTCCGCTCGGACAGCAGCCTGGCATGGGCTTCGCCAAACCCTTCGGCCGAGGCCAGTTCAAAGTTCCAGTCCACATTCTGCAAACCCGGCCCTTCATGCGAGATCACGATGATCCCCGCTTCACGCGCCTTGGCCAGCACTGGTTCCAGAGCGGCCTCATCATTTGGCACGACGCCAATCACATCGACACCTTTCGCGATCAGATCCTCGATCGCCTGCACCTGCAGCGCCGGGTCAGCCGACACCGGGCCGATCATCTCGGCCGTGACGCCCAGTTCGGCGGCGCGGCGGGTGATGCCGTCTTCCATAGCGTTGAACCACGGAATACCGCCGATCTTGACGACGATGCCCATTGTCGTTTCGGCGGTGGCTGCCGAGGCAAAACCAACAGTCAACGCCAGCGCGCTGACCAATCCAGTCATTCTATTCATCATTTCCTCCCTATACGCAGAATCCCTGCGCGATCTCATCCCATAGCACAACCGATTGTGCAGCTTGTCCGAAAGGAATCGCATGTCTGAAGAGATGCGGTTTTCAGGAGTTTGCACAATCGATGTTGCACACCATTGTGCCTTCTGCGCATTCTGTCAACATACCTTTATATAATTTTTGTAACTGCTGTTTGGGGCCGCTTGGCATATGACGGAAAAAAACAAAAAGACCATCTATGACATCGCCCTGCGCGCCGGGGCCTCACCCTCTACGGTCAGCGCGGCGCTCAATGGCACGTGGAAAAAGCGACGCATCGCACAGGCCACCGCCGAACGGATCATCGGAATCGCCAACGACGACGGCTATTCCGCCAACCTTCAGGCCCGCGCCCTGCGCACATCGCGGTCCGGTCTGGTGGCATTGCTGATGCCGGAATATAACCGTTTCTTCTCGAATATCGCGCAGACGTTTTCGCGTGAAGTACGCGCCCGCAACCAATGCCCGATCATCATCTCGACCGAACGCAACCCAGACGAAGAAAGGGCAACGGTGGCGGATCTGACATCATGGTCCATCGACGCCCTGTTCTTTGTCGGTTCTGTCGCGCCAGAAGAGCTGAGCCTGCAATGTCAGGCCGCCGAAATTCCGCATGTCTTTGTCGACCAACCCTGCGCCCTGGCCCCTTCGGTCATCACCGATAACCGCAATGGCGCGCGCATTCTGACGCAGGAAATCAGCCGTTCCATGATGCGGCTTGCCGGTGGTATTGGCACCGGACCGCGTGACACGATCTATTTTCTGGGTGGTGACCGGTCGCTGCCCTCGACTCGCAACAGGGTGGCAGGGTTCAGCGACGAAATGATTGCACAATTCGGTCGGCTCGATCCCGGTCAGGTGCTGGCGACGACCTATGACATGGATGTGGCGACGCAGACGATATCGGACCTTTACGAGCGTCTTGGCGGCCTGCCACGCGGGCTGTTCATCAATTCCGATTCCGTCTTTGAAGGCGCTCTGCGGTTTCTGGCCACCCTGCCAGAGGATGAACTGAACGCCTGCGCCTTCGGCTGTTTCGACTATGAACCATTCGGCCAATTGCTGCGGTTCCCGGTGCATATGATCCGGCAACGCCACAAGATGCTGGTGCAACGCGCCTTTGCCCTGCTTGAATCCAACAGCCCGCCTGTCATTGAACAGGTGCAGCCGGAAATCTACCGCGCCGGGGTCATGACCGGGCAGGCCACTGTGGTCCCGATCCGCCCCGGTGCCGCATCATCGGGCGAGATCACAAACCCGGTCTGACCTTTTGCGTCTGCACGCCCAACCCGTCGATGCCAAGGCGCAGAACCTCGCCGCCTTTGAGGTAATGTGGCGGCTTTTGCCCCATCCCGACGCCGGGCGGCGTCCCGGTTGAGATGATATCACCCGGTTGCAGGCTCATGAACCGTGAACAATAGGCGATCAAATGCGGCACCTTGTAGACCATCGTCGCGGTGCTGCCGTCCTGATAGCGCTTGCCGTCCACCTCCAGCCACAGCCCCAGGGCGTCATGATCAGCGATTTCATCCGGCGTCACCAACCACGGCCCTGTCGGCCCGAAAGTATCGCAGCCCTTGCCCTTGTCCCAGGTGCCGGCGCGTTCGATCTGATATTCGCGTTCAGACACGTCATTAATCACGCAGAAACCGGCGACGTGGTTCATCGCATCGGCTTCTTCAATATAGGCACCGCCCTGCCCGATCACGACACCCAGTTCGACCTCCCAATCGGTTTTGACCGATCCACGCGGGATCTGGATATCATCGTCAGGCCCGCAGATGGCCGAGGTCCATTTGTTGAAAATCACTGGCTCCGGCGGCACGTCAAGACCGCTTTCGGCGGCATGATCGGCATAGTTCAAGCCGATGCAGATAAATTTACCCACCTGCCCGACGCACGGCCCAAGGCGCAGATCATCCTGCGGCGTGCCAGCAACAACCGGCAGGCTGTCGATATCCAGCGCCTTCAGCCGCGCAATCGTATCGGGCAGCAACGCCGCACCGGCGATATCTGGCACATGAGCAGACAGATCGCGGACGCGGCCATCCGTATCCAGATATCCGGGTTTTTCCTGACCACGCGGGCCGTATCGCAATAGTTTCATCTGCTCTCTTTCTTCATTTCATGTGGCGCAGCCCCGGACCTGATCCGGGGCCTCACCGCTGTTTCAGATCAATCGTAAAGAACCGCCTGAATTTCAGCATCATCGATATTGGACTGATCGTAGTAGTAAAAGCCCGTGTCGATGATTTCCGGCAATTCTTCTCCGTTCATCGCCGCAATCGCAGCCTTCACCGTCTCATAGCCGATCCCCACCGGGTTCTGCGTGATCGCCCCGGCCATCAGCCCATCGCGGATCGCATCAGTCTGCGCCTTGCCGGAATCATAGCCGATGATGGTGACACCTTCTGTGCCCATCTCGCGAACCGCATTCACGATCCCGATGGCTGATCCTTCATTGGTGCCGAACATCCCGTCCAGATCAGGATTGGCGGTCAGCATCGCCTTGGCGACTTCGGTCGATTGCAGCTGATCGCCTGCCCCATATTGCACACTGACAATGGTGATATTGGGATAGGCAGCCGCCATCTGGTTCAGAAACCCGTCGCGCCGGTCAATCCCGGTACGGCTGGTCTGATCATGCGCCACAACTGCGACAGTGCCCGATCCGCCGATCAGTTCGGCCATCTTGTCGGCAGCCAAAGCGGCGGCAGCGACGTTATCTGTTGTGGCCGTGGTGACAGGGATATCGCTGTCTACACCGCTGTCAAAAGCAACAACCGCGATCCCCGCATCGGCGGCCTGACGCAGCAACGGAATAGCGGCCTGACTGTCCAATGCGGCAAAGCCGATGGCAGAGGGGTTATTGGCCAAAGCGGCAGACAGCATGTCGATCTGGCGGTCCACCATGGTCTCGTTATCCGGCCCTTCAAAGGTGATCCTTACCCCTTCTTCGGCGGCAGCCTGATCGGCACCGGCTTTTACCGCCTGCCAGAACTGGTGCTGAAAGCCTTTCGAGATCAGCGGGATGTAGATTTCGTCTTGGGCAAAGGCAGCGGGTGCCGTGCTCATGGTCAAACCGGCGGCAAAAGCGCCGAATAATACGCGACGTGACAACATGTGGTTTCCTCCCTTGGTTGTCGGTTGTCCCGGCCTCCTCCTGGCCGGGGTTCGTGGTAAACTGGTGGTCAGGCCGACCGTCTGCGGCGCAGCATATCCGCATAGACCGCCAGAATAATGATCGCGCCGGTGACAACGGTCTGCCATTCCTGCGCGACGGACAGGACCCGCAGGCCGTTGGTCAGCACCGCCATGATCAAGGCGCCGATCAGCGACCCAAGGATGGACCCGCGCCCACCGGACAGCGACGTCCCGCCGATGACGACAGCGGCGATCGCTTCCAGCTCATAGCCCAGCCCCAACGCCGGTTGCGCCGAATTCAGCCGCGATGCGATCAGCAGTCCCGCGATGCCGACAATGGCACCGGACAAGGCGTAAATAGCGATCTTCCACCGGTCGGTATTCACACCCGACAGGCGCACCGATTCCTCGTTCGATCCCAGTGCAAAACAATAGCGCCCCAGCACCGTGCGGTTCAGGATATAGGCGGTGACACCGGCCACGACGAACAAGATCAGCACGCCATTGGGGATGGGCACGGCGGGGAATATCTGCCCAATCAACGACCCGCGCGAGATTTCACTGAATCCCGGCGTATCGTTGAAATAGATCGGGCGGGTGCCGGAGATCACAAGGCTCAGCCCCTTGAGGATCAGCATCATCCCCAATGTGGCAATGAACGGCGGGATCTTCATCTTGGCGACAAATGTGCCGGAACACAGCCCGCAGCCCGCACCCGTGGCAATCGCCGCTATCACGCCCAGCCACAGCGGCAGCCCCGCATAGGTCAGCACCACCCCGGTGATCACCGCGCAAAAGGTCATCATCGTCCCGACCGACAGATCAATCCCGCCGGTGATGATCACCAGCGTCACCGCAATGGCCAACACCCCGTTGACCGATGTCGCCTGCAGGATCGCAATCATATTCGACGTCTGCATGAAATTCGGCGAGGCTATCGAGAAACCGATCAGCAGGATGATCAAACTGGCAAAGGCCAGCACCCGCTGATGCGTCCCCGTCGCGATCATCCTTGCGGCGACAGATTTCGGGGCGTCCTGGGTTGATATGCTCATTATGCGTCCTCCGCTTCGACCACAGCACTTTCGCGCTGCGTGGCCAATGTCATGATGTCCTGCTGACTGGTGCCTGCGCCGCCGGGCAGAATGCCAGTCAGACGTCCCTCGCACATCACCGCGATCCGGTGCGACAGGCGCATCACCTCCGGCAATTCCGATGAGATGACGATGATCGCGCGACCTTGCGCGGCGAGTTCTTCCAGCAGGGCGTAGATTTCGGACTTTGCGCCCACGTCAATGCCGCGCGTCGGCTCATCAAAGATCAGCACATCGCAATCACGCAACAACCATTTTGCGATGACCACCTTTTGCTGATTACCCCCCGACAACAGCCGCACATCCTGCAGGTCAGACGGCGTGCGGATACGCAACTTGTCGATATAGGACAGCGCAGTTTTCTGCATGGCGGCTTCGTTCAGGATGCCTGCCTTGCTGGTGAATGTCGAAAGGCTCGACATTGCAATATTGGCCCGCACCGACATATCTACGGCAAGCCCCAGATGTTTGCGATCCTCCGACAGATAACCGATCCCGGCGGCAACAGCGTCGCAGGGGCTGCGGATATCGACCGGCTGACCGCCCACCAAAATCTCGCCCGCGTCGCGTTTATCCGCGCCAAAGATGATCCGTGCCACCTCGGTCCGGCCCGCGCCCATCAGCCCGGCAAAGCCAAGGATTTCGCCCTTGCGCACATCAAAGCTGACGCCGCGTACATCCCGGCCGCGCGACAGGTTGCGAACTTCCAGCGCGACCGCGTTCCGGCTGGTATCGGGAAAATCGGGGATCACATGCGCCAGATCGCGGCCAACCATCAGTTGAATGATCTTGTCCAAAGGTGTCGTCGCCGCATCCACCGTATCAATATAGGCCCCGTCGCGCAGCACGGTGACACGGTCGGCGATGCGTTTGATCTCATCCATCCGGTGGCTGATATAGACGATGCCAACGCCATCCGCCTTCAGCTTGTTGATCACCGCGAACAGCTCGGCAATTTCGGCATCGTTCAGCGCGGCGGTCGGTTCATCCATCACCAGCACGCGGGGGTTATAGGACAAGGCCTTGGCAATCTCGATCAATTGCTGGCGCGCGATGGTCTGGGTGCCGACCATGGTGCGCGGGTCCAGCGCCAGGCTGAGCGAGGCGAAAATCTCTGCCGTCTGCCGGTTCAGCGCCGCCTCATCGAGCCGGCCGAAACTGCGGCGTGGTTCGCGCCCGATCAGCACATTCTGCGCCGCTGTCAGGTCATTCATTAGGCTGAGTTCCTGATGGATGATCCCGATCCCCAGATCCTGCGCCGCGCGTGGGCTGTCGGGGGTCACGGCTGCACCATCCACGAATATCTCGCCACCGTCGGGGGTATAGATACCGGCCATGATCTTCATCAAGGTCGACTTGCCAGCACCGTTTTCGCCCATCAGGGCATGGACTTCACCCGCGCGCAGATCGAACTGCACGCCTTTGAGCGCGTGAACACCCGGAAAGCGTTTTTCGATCCCCCGCATCTCGACCAGAAATGTCATGTTCTGCGGCCCTCCCAAGCCTTACCTCCTCCCGCTTTGCCGTCAGATCGTCACGCCACCATCCACAAGTACCGCTTGGCCCGTCACGAAACGGCTGCCATCCGACAACAGATGCACGATCGTCGGCGTCAGATCATCGACCGTCGCCAACCGACCCATCGGCTGACGCGCGATGAAATCCTTTTCCGCCTGCACCGGGTCCGGTGCCGCCGCAATCCGCCCTTGCAAGGACGGCGTATCCACCGTGCCGGGGCAAAGCGCGTTGCAGCGCAAGTTCCGCGTCACGAAATCGGCGGCAATCGCCTTCGTCAGCCCGATCACCGCCGCCTTGGTCGCGCCATAGGCGGTCCGGTTCTGAAATCCTTTCACCGAAGACGCCATCGAGGACATGTTCAGGATCGCGGCAGAGCCGGTCTGATCCGCCTGCCGCAGCAGCCCCGGCACAAAGGCGCGGCACATCCGCACCATCGCGGTGACATTCAGATCCAGGGCAAAGGCCCAATCATCATCACTCAGCTCCAGAATAGAACCGTGATGCACGACACCCGCGCAATTGAACAAACCGTCAAGGTCCGGCAGATCAGCCGCCAGCGCCGCAATCGCGCCCGCATCAGTCACGTCTAACTGCCGGGTCTCAATGCCAGGCACACCATCAAGCGCCGTCAGCAAACCAGCATTCACATCGGTGGCGATCACCCGCGCACCCGCGGCGGCACAGGCGCGCGCACTGGCCGCCCCAATACCCTGCCCCGCCGCCGTGATCAGAATGACCTTGTTTTGCAATATATGCTCCATCTACATCACCGCACCAATCTGCCAGGGCACGAATTCAACCCCGCCATAGCCGAGTTCCTCGCTTTTGGTCTGCTCACCCGAGGCGATGCGGATAAACATCTCGAAAATCTCGTGGCCTTTGTCATCCAGACTGACACCGTCAGTGATGATATCGCCGCAATTGATGTCCATATCCTCGGACATCCGACCATACATCTCGGAATTGGTGGCCAGCTTGATGCAGGGGGTGGGCATATAGCCCGACACCGACCCGCGCCCGGTGGTGAAGGCAATCAGATTGGCACCTGATGCGATCTGACCAGTCACCGAACAGGGATCAAAGCCGGGGCTGTCCATAAACACGAACCCCTTGGTCTTGATCTGCTCGCCGAACAGGTAAACCTCTGCCAGTGGTGCAGCGCCGCTCTTGGCAACAGCACCCAGCGATTTTTCAAGGATCGTCGTCAGCCCACCACGTTTGTTGCCAGGGCTGGGGTTATTGTCCATCTCGCCTTGATTGCGGGCGGTGTAATCTTCCCACCAATGAATGCGGTCGATCAGCTTGCGGCCGACATCCTCTGATGCGGCGCGTCGGGTCAGCAGATGTTCCGCGCCATAGATCTCGGATGTTTCCGACAGGATGGTGGTCGCACCATGCTGCACCAACAGATCCGACGCCTTGCCCAATGCTGGGTTCGCCGTGATCCCGGAATAGCCGTCAGACCCGCCACATTGCATCCCCAGCATCAGCTGCGAGACCGGCGCAGGCCGGCGGGTCGCCTTGTTCGCCAGTTCCGCGATGCCGCGCAATTCCTCCAGACCCTTTTCAATCGTCTTGCGCGTGCCGCCTTCCTGCTGGATCGTCATATAGCGTAAAGCGCCATCCGCACGGATCGGGCGTCCGCCGACAAGGGCCGATACCTGCATCACCTCACAGCCCAGCCCGATCAGCAGAATGCCGCCAAAATTCGGATGCTGCGCATAGCCCGACAGGGTCCGCATCAATGTGGCATAGCCTTCGTTGTCGCTGGCCATCCCACAGCCGGTGCCATGGGTGATCGGCACGATCCCATCGATATTGGGGAATTCATCCAACAGGCCGGATTTCTCCGCCGCCTCGGCAATGAATTTCGCAACTGACCCGGAACAATTCACCGAGGTCAGAATGCCCAGATAATTGCGCGTCCCGACCCTGCCATCCGCGCGATGATAGCCGTTGAATGTCCGGGTCTCTGCCACTGGTGCCAGCGCAATCGCCTGGCTGGCATAGGCATAATCCTGCGCGTGCTCGCCCATGCCAAGATTTTGGACATGCACATGTTCACCCGCTGCAATCTCTGTCTTCGCCTGACCGATGATCTGCCCATAGCGAATGACATTGCTGCCCGCATCAATCTGCTGCAACGCGATCTTGTGGCCCTGCTTGACCGATTGCAGCACCGTCACCCCCGGCTGCGGCACCGACTCGCCTGCCGCGATATCGGCCAGGGCAATGGCCACATTATCCTGTGGATGTAGATGAATCAGCCGTGGACTCTGGGACATCGATCGCTCTCCTCTGGTCAACAAACGACCCTGCGGTATGATCGAACGGTAGCTTGACTAAACACACCTGTCAACTAACATGCCAGTTGAAGGAGCAATGAATGACCGTGGAAAATCTTGTCGTCGATATCGACAGTCTTGATGGCCCTTTGGGGCACCGCGTCTACAGCGTGCTGCGCAACGGCATTCTTGATCTGACGTTTCATCCCGGCATGATTTTGCGCAAGGGGGCGCTCTGTGAACAGCTGGGTGTCTCAAGATCCCCCGTGGCAGAAGCCTTGGGCAAACTGTCCTCCGAAGGATTGGTAGATATCATCCCCCAATCCGCCACCCGTGTATCGCAGCTCTCGCTAAGCGAATTGCGCGAAGAAAGTTTCCTGCGCGAAGCGGTCGAGGTTGCAGCCGTCGCCAAGGTGGCCGCCGACCGAAACGATGACCAATTGACCCGCCTGTCACGTAATCTGCGACTTCAGGCCCTGCTGGCCGAGGATCGCGATTATCAGGGCTTCTTCGAAGCGGATGTCGATTTTCACAGCCTGATCATGGAATTCACCGGCTATCCGAAAGTCGCCGCCGCCGCAGGCCAGCTATCACTGCAACTGCGCCGCGCGCGGATCCTGCTTTTGCCCAAGGAAGGAAGGCCAGAAGAAACCGTGCAGGAACATCAGGCCATCCTCGATGCGATCCGGGCGCAGGACCAGCAGGCCGCACGCGCCGCGATGTCGGCGCATCTGGGCCAGTTGATTACCCGGCTGACACCGCTGGAACAGCAGCACCCGACCTATTTCCGCCCAAGCTGACAAGGATGCCCGCATGCCATTGATCCCGACCTGTCGTTTGAACGGCCGCACCACCGATCCGGTCATGCTGACCCGTCTGGGCTTTGGCGGCGCATCGGTGGGCAATCTTTACCGCAAATGGTCGGACACCGAAGCGCAGGCAACCCTGCAGGCGGCCTGGGATGCAGGCATCCGCTATTTCGACACCGCACCGCAATACGGGCTGGGCCGGTCAGAACTGCGTTTCGCCCAGGCCCTGCCGCAATTTGACCCCGACACATTGGTCCTGTCGACCAAGGCAGGCCGGATACTGCTGGACTGCACTGCAGCAGAGGTCGACCCACAATCTTTTGTCGATGTGCCACAGAAGCGCATCATCTTTGACTATACCTATGACGGGATCATGCGCAGCCTTGCCGATAGCCGCACCCGGCTGGGCACCGACCGGATCGATATCCTGCTGTTGCATGACATTGACGCCGCCACCCATGGCGATACCGGGGTCGAGGATAAGCTGCGGGAGCTTTTCACCCACGGCGGTTACCGCGCCCTGACCGAATTGCGCAGCAGCGGCCAGATCAGCGCCATCGGTGCCGGGGTCAATACCTGGCAGATCTGCGAAAGGCTGCTGCAAGAGGCCGATTTTGACGGTTTCCTGATCGCAGGCCGCTATACGTTGCTCGAACAGGACCCACTCGACAGCTTTCTGCCGCTCTGTTTGGCACGGGATGTCGGGATCATTCTGGGCGGTCCGTATAATTCCGGCATCCTCGCCACCGGTGCGGTGCCCGGCGCGCGGTACAATTACACCCCTGCCCCGCCGGATATCTGCACCCGCGTCGACCGGATCGCCGCCATCTGTGCTGCGCATGATACCGATCTGATCGCCGCGGCGCTGCAATTCCCGCTGGCACATCCGGCGGTCAAGACCGTGATCCCCGGTGCCGCGACCCCGCAAGAGGTCGGCCAGAACGTCGCAATCTTTGAAACCGCGATCCCCCACGCCCTGTGGCGTGACCTGAAATCCGAAGGGCTGATCAGATCCGACGCCCCCATCCCGCAAGAGGCCCCAGATGCTGCATAATATCCCCCCGATCCTGTCACCCGACCTGCTGCATAGCCTTCGGGCGATGGGCCATGGTGATGACATCGTCATCGCCGATGCCAATTTCCCCGCCACCAGCCTGGCGCAGCGCTGCTACCGGCTTGACGGGATCAGCGCCACCGATCTGCTGAATGCGATCCTGACCCTGCTGCCGCTAGATACATTCGTGCCCGACCCCGCCATCGTGATGCAGGTGGTGGATGATCCCGACGCGGTGCCGCCGGTCACTGCGGCGTTTCAGACCATCCTCAATAACCGGGCCGCGCAGCCTGTGACCCTGTCACGGATCGACCGGTTCGATTTCTATGCCCGGGCCAAGGACGCCTTTGCCATCGTTCAGACCGGGGAAACCCGGCTTTATGGCAATATCATCCTGAAAAAAGGCGTCATCGGGACGTGATCCCATAGAAAGCCCGCGCGGTACCGCCATAGACCGCCGCCCGCTCAGGGGCTGACAGGCCGAGGAAAAGCTGATCTGACGCCGCAACCCAGGCATCATAATCCCCGGCAAGGTTCAACACGGGCCAGTCGCTGCCCCACATCACCCGTTCCGGGCCGAAGGTGGCCAGCACATGATCCACCACCGGGCGCAGACTTTCCGCCGACCAGCCCCGCCCGGCCTCATTCGCAAGGCCCGATACTTTGCACATCACCTGCGGCAGTCCAGCCAGCCGGGTCATCCCTTGCCGCCAGTCCTCGCCCGGATCGGCACTGTCAGCAATGACCGGCTTGGCGCAATGATCGATGACAATCGGCAACGACGGCACCTGTGCGGCAACCTCTGCCAGCACCGCCAGATGCCGCGGCGTGACCAGCGCATCCAGCCGCAATCCGGCATCGGCCAGCGCCTGTAGATTGGCAATCACCTCGGGCTGTGCAATCCAGCGCGTGTCAGCAATATCCTGCAACATCGGGCGCACGCCCTTGAAGACGGCAGAACCGGCCAGACGGTTCAATGTGTCCGGGGTTGCCGGATCGCGCAGATCGACCCAACCGACAACGCCTTTGATAAAGGCATTGTCCTGCGCCAGCTGCAGCAGGAATTCAGTCTCTGCCAGAGTCGCGGCAGCCTGCACGACAATCGTGCCTGCGATCGCATGGCGGCGCAGCACAGGGACCAGGTCGGGCGGCAGAATATCGTGCCGGATTGCGGCGACATCATCATTCATCCAATGATAATCACCGCGCGCGATCTGCCAGAAATGCTGATGCGCATCCATGCGGGCCGTCTGTTCCATGATGAATCCCCCCTGATCCGATCAGTCAAAACATGTGGGATTTTCAGTAACTATCTGAAAAAAAACATTTTTTCTTAGCATCTTCTATCGAAATATCGCCCATATCAGATCACCAGCGCAATATCCGTCACATCGGGATCGACCGCCTGGCAGGCAAGCAGCACATGTTTGACCAGATGCGTCTGGACATAATTACAGTGAAACCGGCTCGGCGCCTTCAGCGTCAACCGCCCCCCTGCCCTGTCAACGCGCACCAAGTTGCGCAGCCAACTGCCATATTTATCCGGTGCCTCGACATGCAAAATCGCCTGGGCCAGCGCCCATTCCGTCCCAGAACTGACATCCGGCGGCGGCAGCGTGCCTTTCACCGGCAAGGGCACCACATCGGATGTGTCCGGCTTGCCGTTCATTCGCAGGTCAAAATCCGGGCCGACGTTGCACCAGTTCTCTTGCGTCATTTCCAATATGCGGTCGAGGTTCAGACCATATTCGGTGACCCGCCCACGCGCGCCCTGCCGTTTGACCACCAGCCACCCCAGCCCGCGCAGCTTGGCCATTTCGCGTTTCACGGTGCGTTCATCGACGGTCCACAGCCGGGCAATTTCGCGTTGCCCTACCGCCAGATCATCATGGGCCCAATTGTAACGCGCAGTGATCAATGTGATTAGCCGCAGGATGAGGCGTTGGTCATGTTTGTCGCGCGCCAGCGCATAGGTGCCCAAAGCGGTGATGATATCATATTTTTGCGCAGCATCGCGTTGACGCGCATATTTGACAATCTGCATGGCTGCCCTCTACTGCACAGATTGCGCAGCTTTGCTCTATCTCTTGCTATGATCTCTTGGTGGATCATCAGCGGCGATGAAAAGCGACAACGCCTTTCCGTCCTGTTCCGTGATTTGCGTCCAAGAATGCGATTCTGTCAAGGCCCTGTTTCGGCATCGCCCTGCAAACCCCCTCATTCAATTTAGATTTTCAGGTATATAGGTATAAGGGGCCATCCTGATCGTCCCCTAATCGGCGCATTTTGTCCCCCAATACTTAGCGATAGCCGTCGTGCTGTCCCGCTATATCATGGTGCCTTGCGCAATCTGCCATCACCTTATGGCGCCGGCTGATCCTCCGCACCTGCGATTCGATGGGGCCGTCCTGCAGAATTGCCAAGTCTTGAAAATTTCACTTTCTTTCTCGCACAGTTTCGGCGTAAATCAAGAAAGAAGAAGAATTAACGTTCGATTTGTTTTCTGGCATCGGTTCCCCGCGGGGAACCAGTCCACCCTCCACAAGGTTCAACGACCGAGGTCCGTTTATGTACACACACGATGATCTGGCAAAACTGCAAGCGCAGTCGCTTAAGATGCAGGGTTTCATCCGCCAGCAAACCTATTCCCCAGAGCTGGAAAAAACGCTGCGCCGGTTTTCCAGTTGGGAGGTCGCGGAACTGATCCTCAAGATCAATCCGTCCACATTCCGCGGGCGGCTGGCGGCAGACCCTGCCCTGCCCGAAGGTCTGGTCGAAGAAGACGGCCGCCAGCGCTGGTACACCCTGGAAGAGATCAATGAGCTGCGCCGCAAAGTGAAGATCAAAGGCAAATCCCTGATGCCGCCGCGCCCTGCTGGCAAGCGTGCAATCCGCGCAGCCATCGCGAATTTCAAAGGTGGCGCTGGCAAGTCTACTGTTGCACTGCATTTCGCCCATGCGGCGGCGCTGAATGGCTATCGCGTGCTTGCTGTCGATTTCGACCCGCAAGCGACGCTCAGCCATTCCATGGGCCTGTCCGATGTCTCGGAGGAAGTGACCGTCTGGGGTATCATGGCCCGCGACCTGATCAGAGAGACGGAACGGATGAACGCTCAATCCGCCGGTGCTGAAAGCGGCACCGCCCTGCCCCAGCGCAAACTGCCTGCCGCTGTCACTGGCATGGGCCTGAACGAATTGCGCGTGACGGATTTCATCAAATCCACCAGCTGGCCGACAATTGACATCATCCCTAGCTGCGCCAATGCCGCCTTCGTCGAATTTGCCTCTGCGCAATACCGGCACCTGAACCCTGAATGGTCGTTCTTTGCGGCGGTGGCGCGTTACCTCGATCAGATCCCCGCAGACGCCTATGACCTGATCATCTTTGATTGCCCGCCAGCGATTGGGTATCAGTCGATGAACGCGGTGTTCGCGGCAGATGTGCTTTATGTGCCGTCCGGCCCCGGGTATTGGGAATATGACAGCACCACCAGTTTCATCGGTCAGCTATCCGAAGCACTGGAGGATCTTGGCCGGTTCCGCGGGCGTCTGCCGTCCGGCACTAATCCGGAAAAGGTCTTTGCCGATATCCGTTTCCTGCTGACACGGTTTGAACCGAACAATGATTTGCACCGGGCGATGCAGAAAGCCTTTGCGCAGGTTTTCAAATCACATGTCACCGCAAACCCGATTGAGATGACCCGCGCGGTTGAACAATCCGGGCGGTTCCTGTCGTCGATCTATGAAATGGATTATCGTCAGATGACACGCGAAACTTGGCGGCGCGCGCGGATGTCGTTTGATCGCGCCTATGACGAATTTCAGGCCACATTGGTCGATGCATGGGACAAGCTGGAGGATTGATGAATGGTTAAGAAACGCTCCGTCTTTGATATCAATTTTGAACCCGAAGACGATGAAGAGTTCCCCGCGGAGAACATGCCACCGCTGGAAACCAAATCGTTCAACGTGCAAGGTCATCCGTTGCAGAACCGCGAACCGGTGCCGCCGCGTCGTGGCCCGATGGCCAGCGCGATTGCCGAAACCGCCGATGCGACGGCAGAACGCGCCTCGGCAGAGGCCGCGATCCGGGCAGAAAATGACGCGCTGGCGCATGAACATGTGCGGCTGAAAAAGCTGGGGCTGATCACTGATCTGATCCAGACCTCTGACGTGCTGATGTCAAAGCTGACACGCGACAGATCGGCGAATGCGGACCCCGATCTGGCAGAGTTGAAGGAATCCATCAAATCGGTCGGCCTTTCCAACCCGATCCGTGTTGAGCAGACCGGTGATCGGTTCGAGCTTATTCAGGGCTATCGCCGCCTGATGGCGTTTCGTGAACTGGCAGAGGAAACCGGCGATCCGCGTTATACCCGCATTCCTGCGGCGATGGTTCCCCGCGGGGAACCACTGGTCACATTGTACCGCAAGATGGTCGATGAAAACCTGATCCGCAAAGATCTTTCTTTTGGTGAAATGGCACAATTGGCGCTTTCCTACGCGCGCGATGAAGGTGTGTCATCCGGTGATGCCGTCTCGACCCTCTATGCCTCGGCGCTCAAGCAGAAGCGCACCTATATCCGGCAATTTGCCCGCGTGCTTGAGGCTTTGGATGGTGCTGTCCGTCACCCGGAGGCGATTCCGCGTGCGCTCGGGCTGGATCTGTACAAGCTGATCGAGGCAGAGCCTGACCGCCCGGGTAGCATCATTGCGGCGCTGAATGATCTGCCGGGCCGGGATGCGGATCAGGAAATGCAGCTGTTGCGTGACAGCCTTGCTGCGCCAAAAAAGCCACGACGCGAGATGCCCCCGAAAACCGTGTCCAAAACCTCGCTCCGGTTGGGGCGGCCTGAAGGCGAGGCGCGCGTGATCGCATCGGATGGCAAGATCGAACTGCGGCTGAACCGGGATTTTTCCGCCATTTCCCGATCAAGGCTGCAAGAGGGGATAGAGGCGCTTTTGGCGTCACTGGACAAGGATAGCTAAGACAAGCCCCGGGTCGGCAAACACTTGATCTTCCCGCCCAGTCATGCCCTTTTAAGATTGAGCAGCGGGCCGCGCGGCGCAACCTGAACGACAGGTACGCGTCTGGCCCGCAATGCAACGCAGGGGGAATTCACATGCATCGATCAACATCCACCGCCATTATGGCCTTTCTTTTGGCCGCACCCGTCATGGCGCAGCAGGCCTCTGACGTGATCGTGCCGGAACCCGAAACGCAGGTCACGCAGGATTTCCCCGGTATTTCTGACGCAGCAGCAACAGCGCTGGAGGCAAAGCGCGAGGGCAGGCCGGTCGAAGCAGAGGATTGGATGGTCGCCGCAGCCCATCCGCTGGCCGTTGATGCTGGCGCACGGGTGCTGCGAGAGGGCGGCAACGCGGCCGATGCCATGGTCGCCGTGCAGGCGGTGCTGGGGCTGGTGGAACCGCAATCGTCAGGCCTTGGCGGCGGGGCATTTCTGGTCTGGTATGATGCTGCAACCGGCGAGATCACGACCCTTGATGCACGCGAAACCGCGCCGCTGGCCGCTGATCCGCGCTATTTTCAGGATGAAGACGGCGCGCCTCTGGATTTCATGACTGCCGTGGTCAGTGGCCGGTCGGTTGGGACACCGGGCACGCCAAGGTTAATGGAAGAGGCGCATCGCCGCTGGGGGCAGGCCAACTGGCGCGGGCTTTTTGACGACGCGATCGGGCATGCCGAGGATGGTTTCATCGTCTCGACCCGGATGTCAGAATCGGTGGCAGCCGCCGAAGAAAGCCTCGCGACCTTTGCCGCGACAGCGGATTATTTCCTGCCCGACGGGGCACCGCTTGCCGCCGGTGACACGTTGGTCAACCCTGCTTATGCCGACACTTTGCGTCAGATCGCGGCACAAGGCACGGCGGCTTTCTATACGGGGCAAATCGCGGCTGATATCGTCGCGGCGACCCGCACCGACGACCATCCCGGCCTGTTGTCGATGACTGATCTGGCCCGGTATGAGGTGATCGAACGGCCCGCAATCTGCTATGATTACCACGATGCAGAGGTGTGCGGCATGGGGCCGCCGTCATCCGGGGCGGTGGCGATTGCGCAGATCCTGGGCATGTTGGAGAGTTTCGACATCGCCGGTATGGGTCCGCAGGATGCCGAGGCGCGGCGTCTGATGGGTGACGCGACGCGGCTCGCCTTTGCTGATCGGGGGCGGTATCTGGCTGACAGCGATTTTGTTCCGGTGCCGGTACAGGGATTGATCGACCGCGACTATCTGGCCGGCCGTGCCGATCTGCTGCGCGGCGATGACGCTTTGCCAGAGGTGTCGGCGGGCACTCCGGAATGGAACCACGCTTTTCTTTGGGGCGATGACCTGCACGAAGAACGCCCGGCCACGTCGCATATTTCCATCGTGGATGGGGACGGCAACGTGCTGTCGATGACCACGACGATCGAAGGCGGTTTTGGATCGCGGATTTTCGTGCGTGGTTTCCTGCTGAACAACGAGCTGACTGATTTTTCCTTCCGCACCCATGCTGATGGTTGGCCCATCGCCAACCGGGTAGAGCCGGGCAAGCGGCCCCGGTCGTCGATGTCGCCGACCATCGTTTTGCGTGATGGTGCGCCGGTGCTGGCCATTGGCAGCCCGGGAGGTGCCACGATCATCGGTTTCACCGCGCAGGCGATCATCGCGCATCTGGACTGGGGCAAGGATGTGCAAGAGGCGGTGTCGATGCCGCATCTGATCAACAGCTTTGGCACTTATCAGATCGAGGCTGGTACCTGGGCCGAGGATCTGACTGCGCCATTATCCGATCTGGGGTTCGAGACGAATGTGACCGCGATGACATCTGGCCTGCATGCGATCTCGCTGGGTGATACGCTGCGTGGCGGTGCCGACCCACGCCGCGAGGGGATCGCGCTGGGGGAGTGATGCTGCTGCCAGTCTGACAGCGCGCCACATCTTGCGGCCACCGCGCTGCATCATGGTGCTGGTGTTATGACCAGTACCGTGCCTGATTTTGCGCTGACCGGTGTGGTGCGCGAAAACCTATTCGCGGATCGTTCGGCAAAGAGCGGGGCAGGGGGGGGGCGAAACCCCCGCCGCCTTTGTCAGGCGGAGGCGGAAACTGTCGGGTCGCTGGCAGATCACCGCGACGTGCTGAAACGGGCTTTGGACATCCTGATTGACCCTGTGTGACGGCATTTCTGGCTGAAAACCCCTACGATTTGCGGTTGATTTGTACTGTGCTTCTTTACGTCCGATAATGCAAGATTATTGGACATAAAGTGGAACGTCAAAGCGCGGCGGTTTTTGCAATAATGTCTGGTCCAAAGCGCCGCGCAAGTGTAGGCTCAGGGCGTGAAACTTGCCCGACCGGATCACATCAGCGACCCTGAGACCATACCCCGGATGCCCTCCTGGGTCACCTCGGTCCGGGCCGAAACCCTTGAAGATGTAGCGTTTTTGTCGGGTGCGGCGTATCCGTCCGGTGTCGGCGCGGTTTCAGGCGTTTTCGGCCTGCCAGTTCCACGGCATGAGATTTTCGATGCGATTGATCTTGTGATCAGGCAAGCGCTGGAGGACCCATGTGAGCCACGCTTCGGGGTCGACGTTGTT
>JAFPBO010000035.1 GCA_017390475.1 Loktanella sp. | reverse complement strand
CGGGTGATGCGGTCGCTTTTGTCGCCACCGGACACACCGCTGTCTTCTGCGACCGGTTTCATGGTACGGAACTTGATCAGATTGAACCCTTCGGTCGGGGATTTCATCCGTTCGGAAATGTAAAAGACCGGACGACCATCCAGCAACAGAACGATCAACGCGGTGATCGCAATGACCGGGCCAAGGATGATCAGCAGGATCAGCCCGCACACAAGGTCCAGAAGTCGTTTCGAGAATGTCATGACGGTAAGGTTTCTTTCCATTGCCGGACCATGTCACCGGGCCGCGAGTCCAGCGGCGTGAAGTCATAGAGCGATGACAACAGGCTGCAATCAAGGGTGATGGTCTGGGGCGTCGGCCCGGCGGGCATGCGTTTATTCCAAGGATGATGCGCGGCATCGGCAAGAGCGTCCATCGAGACGGGGTCTGGCGTGCCGATATTCAGGATATCAGGCAGAAAGGCAGGCTGTTGGCACAAAGATTGCAGCACAGATGCCAGCGTCTGCACCCCGATATAGGACCGGACCGGACCGCGCCCGTCATCGAAAACATCAATCTCGATAGCTTCGTCGGCGGCCGATTTCGCCACGTTCAGAAGCAGGGCATCAGCGCCGGCCACATTTCCGATCCGCAACATGCACAGGTCTATTCCGTCATCGCGCCAGGCCGCGCAGGCCTGTTCCATCTCCAGCTTGGCGGCACCATAGGCATTCGCCGGGTTGCAAGGCGCGGTTTCGGGCATCGGTGTGCCTGTACCCGCACCATAGACCGCCGAGGATGAGGCAAGCAGGACCCGCGGGATGCCTGCGCCGGATGCAGCCGCCAGACAAGCCTCTGCGAGGGTTCGGTTCAGCCCAAGGTCCTTGCCCGGCCCCGGCGTGACGCCAGCTAGAATGACAATCGCCTGAAACCCACCAGATGCTGAAACAGCATCCAGCAAGGGTTGCGGCCCGGCCAATGGGTCCCAGACCAAAGCACCCGACGTGCCAGAAGCACGAAACTGCGGCACGACCGCTGCCGGATCAGCAAGGCGCTGCCAGTGGTACAACACCATCCGGCCAACGCGCCCCGAGGCCCCGACAAGCAGAACCGGTCTGGTGTCAGCTGCGGGCATAGACATCTTCATATCGAATGATATCGTCTTCACCGAGGTAGCTACCGGTCTGCACTTCAATCAATGTCAGCGGCACCTTTCCGGGGTTTTCCATACGATGGACTGCGCCGAGCGGGATATAGACTGACTGGTTTTCGGTCACCAGTGTCACGCTTTCATCGACCGTGACCTTTGCCGTGCCTTCAACGACAATCCAATGTTCGGCCCGGTGGTGGTGACTTTGCAATGACAGCGCGGCCCCAGGATGCACCACGATACGCTTGACCTGAAACCGCGACCCCATGACAAGGCTTTCGTACCAGCCCCAGGGCCGGTAATCGCGCGGCAGCGTTTCGGCCTGGGAAATCCCTTTTGCCTTGAGCGCGACGACGGCAAGTTTCACATCCTGCGCCCGATCCTTGTGTGCGATCAGCACCGCATCGGGCATGGCGACCGCAATGATGTCATGCAGGCCGATGCCAACCAGCTGCTGCGCGTCAGACTCGGCCCGCAGCAAGGTATTTTCGCATTCAAGCGCATGCGCCGGGCCATGCGTCACCACACCCTGCGCATCTGGCCCAGCCTCGCGCCAGACAGCTTCCCAGCCGCCAAGGTCGGACCAAGCACCGTTATAGGGCATGACCGACAGATTGTCGGCCTTTTCCATCACGGCGTAATCGATCGAGATGTCCGGCAAATTGGCCCAAGGTGCCGCCGCGAGCCGGGTGAAGCCAAGGTCCTGCTCTGCGCCTTCCACTGCGGCCTGTGCAGTGGCCAGCATTTCAGGCTGGAAACGTGCGAATGCGCGCAGGATGGCAGAGACGGAAAAAAGGAAAATCCCGGCATTCCAAAGGTGCCGCCCGCCTTCCAGCATAGCTTGCGCCACATCCGCCTCGGGCTTTTCGACGAACCGCTGCAGGGCTGTCGGGGTCTGGCCGGTGTCAAACTCTGGCCCCAGTTCAAGCCAGCCATAACCAGTTGCGGCGCGATCAGGGCGGATACCGAAAGTGATCAACCTGCCGTCCTGCGCAGCGGGCAGAGCGTCGGCCACGGCCTTGCGAAAAGCCACATCATCGGGGATCACATGATCGGATGGCGCGACCAGCATCACCGCATCGCCCATGTCCTGCTGAAGTTTCAGCGCCGCTGCACAAATAGCGGGTGCAGTATTACGCGCTTGCGGTTCAATCATAATCGAGGCCGGGGCAATTTCGACGGCGGCCAGCTGTTCAGTGACGATAAAGCGGAAATCGGCCCCGGTGATCACCACCGGCGGCGCAAACATCGTATCGGACAGCCGTTTGGCCGACGCCTGAAACAGGCTTTCGTCGCCCAGAATACGCGCAAACTGTTTGGGGTAGCTTTTGCGCGACAGCGGCCAGAGACGGGTGCCCGAACCGCCGCACAGCACGACCGGATGAATAAGTGTCGACATGGGAGTTACTTCCTTTTAGGTCACTGACGCGCTTCGGCATGATTGGACAGGTACCATTGATAAGTATTCTCGACCCCTGCCCGCAGGTCAATTTTTGCACGCCACCCCAGCGCAGCAAGCCGACTGACATCCATCAATTTGCGCATCGCCCCATCCGGTTTCGATGGGTCAGTCATGATCTGGCCGGTGAAACCCGTGACATCCGCCACCATCTCCGCCAGCTCAAGGATCGGGATGTCGGTGCCTGACCCGACGTTCAGATGGCTGAGCATCGGCTGCGTCTGCGCTTCATATTCATCCTTGGCCAGGTTCAGCACGAACAGGCTGGCATCGGCCATGTCATCGACGTGCAGGAACTCTCTGCGTGGCTGGCCGGACCCCCAGATCGTCACGCTTTCGACGCCGCTTTGCGCCGCCTCGTGAAAGCGGCGGATCAGGGCGGGCAGGACATGGCTGTTCTCTGGGTGGAAATTATCCCCGGGCCCGTACAGATTGGTCGGCATCACACTGCGATAATCGGTGCCATGCTGGCGGTTATAGCTTTCGCAGAGCTTGATCCCGGCGATCTTGGCGATGGCATAGGGCTCATTGGTTGGTTCAAGCACGCCGGTCAGCAAGGCATCTTCGCGCATCGGCTGCGCCACTGCACGCGGATAGATGCAGGATGAGCCAAGCTGCAACAGCCGTGTGACGCCTGCAGCAAAGGCCTGATGGATGACATTGCATTCGATCATCAGATTTTCGTAAATGAAATCTGCCGGATAGGTGTTGTTGGCATAGATGCCGCCGACCTTGGCCGCCGCCAGTATCACAATGTCAGGGCGTTCTGTCTGCATAAAGTCACGGACCGCTTGCTGGTCACTCAGGTCGAGTTCGGTGCGCGACCGGGTAATCATCTCGATCTCTTCGCCCGCAGCTTGCGCGGCTTCCAGTTTTCGCAGAATGGCACCACCCACCATGCCGCGGTGCCCGGCCACAAAGATCCGTTTCATGTCTTATCCTTCCAGTGCCATGGGCAGATCCATACCATGCTGACGTAACAAAGCATGACGGCGCGCGGTCTTCAGATCCTCGACAACCATTTCAGCACACATCTCTTGCGCCGAAATCTCTGGCACCCAGCCGAGTTTCTCTTTGGCTTTGGTCGGGTCACCCAGCAGCGTTTCCACCTCTGCGGGTCGGAAATAGCGCGGGTCGATCCGCATGATCACATCGCCAGATTTGACCGCAGGCGCATGATCGCCAGTCACAGCAGCAACGACAGCAACCTCATCAACACCATCGCCAGTGAATTCCAGCGTGATGCCCAGCTCTGCCGCTGTCCAGAT
>JAFPBO010000034.1 GCA_017390475.1 Loktanella sp. | reverse complement strand
CCTGCGGGCAGTCCAACTGTTGTTGGGCCATGCCAAGATGGACAGCATAGTCAGATACCTCGGGGTTGAACCAGAGGATGCGCTGGATATCGCCGAAGCGATCGAAATCTAAACGCATGGGCCGTTTTCACGGACGGCCCGAAGCCGACATTCAACATTAGGCCGAGATGCTGCAGCGCGGCCCGTCGAAGGAGACATTCGCCACGCCTGCCAAATTCCAGCCGCTTCGAATTCTCATGGCACGCTCGAAGACCACTTTCGCACACCACTTGCTGATGTTAAACCTTACCCTGAACGGCGGCGCGCAAAAGCCTGATGCGGTAAGCAGATGCCAGAATTTGGGGGCATTAGTGACAGGGATTGTCAATACTTGTCTTATGGACCGACCCACAATCGGTGATTCAAGAGGAAGGCTGTTGTGGGTGGATCGATGGGCGGCGTCGTTTTCAGATGATCCGGAAACGGTTCTGGAGCTCGTCGACACAATGTCTGGCGCTGACACAGAGACCACCGGTGACTGTCTTACACTCATGGCGCGCATCTTTGACGATGCGCGAATGAACCAAGAAAATGAGGAGCCGGGGGCAAGCGACTTTTTCCACGTCTTTGAACTGGGCCTGTCAGAACGCACCGAGGCAGGTGAGCTTGATGACGAGATTTGTTTCGGACTTTGCCAAGCTTACCTTCGCGCCGGTCTCACTCCCCCAGACCAAATGCGCATTGCACCCAACGCCATTGAGTCGCTTTTGGGCGACGATGTGCCCGAGCTTCCAAACGTCGCGGATCTTGCGGAAGGGCTTGTCCTGAACAAGGCCTCGCCTTTTGAAACCTATACAGGGCTTCGCGACGTTGTCGGCGCCATGCCGGCTCAGGTGACAACTGCATTTCTGACGCAGATGATTGGGCAAGGTGATCCACGCATGATTGCCGTGGGGCGGTACTTTTTGCTCGATCCGGTTGCGGAGATGCGCGATGCCGCCATTGCCGGGTTCGAACTGCTTGTGGAAGGCGCAAATGTGGATGCGACACTGCTGTCCGATCTCATCCAGATACGCAACTGGCTACCAAACGGCAAAATGCTCGACAGATTGATAAAGACTGCGCTGCGGAAGGAACCGTCAGGTGGGTCTGTCCCGCAACCCTGGCAGCTTCACCGGATTATGACATCGCTTCCCGACGGAACAGGCTCGCAAAGCATTATGGGCGTTTGTAGCCGCGGAAGCACGCGCGCGGTAGCCGCCGCAATGATCAAGGAAGGCCACGGGATAAAGGACGCGTATGTCATTCCGTGCTCCAGCAGGAGTGATCAGAAAACCATCGTCGAGCAGATTGGACAGGCGATGACCATGCATGATGTGTCGCCGTCCTACCTTGCTCCAGCAATTGGCTTCGCCCTTGGCGATGGGCTGGCGCACGGTGCGGTGACAACACCGGGCTTTTTGGATGTCGCAGCAATGTTCGGCATTGGCGATCTGACGCCAAATACCGGGGGACACGGGGCACTTCTTGGCGCTGTTGATCCGGAAGGAAAGCTTGCGGCTCTTTCAGAAACGCACCGAAGCCGGTTGATCGGCAAGAGTCGGGACTGGTTCTCGGAGCATGATATTTCCACTAGTTGGTTCGTGTCGGACGACACTCTGATGGTCGTGCTTGAAGAGGCGTCAACCGCCGCCAGCGCGAGAAAAATCGTCGCGGCGCATCTCGGGGAAAAACGTGATCGCTGGGCAAAATGCTTTGCCCGATCAGCGCTTATCCTGCGCAACGATCAAAACGCCCCGCCTGACGCATGGATGAGCTTTGCCGCTGTCGCCCAGGCTCTCGAGGCTGGACGGGACATCAAGAAAATACCCGTCTTTGAGGATATCCTCGGGCTAACGCTGGAGGTGGCCAGAGCGCGCACGATAGATGATCCCGGAGACGACCTAGAGTGGGGCAACGGCGGGTTTGAGCCACCTGACATCGAACCTGAGCGACACGGCGAGTTGGCCAGATTGCTCAAAGGCAGTCCGCTCAAGCCGGATCAGATTGATGGCTACCTGACCGCTGTTCTGATCGCGCCGGAATTCGTATCACCCAATGAATGGCTAATGCCGCTTTTGGGCGGCGTCGAGGTCAAGGGCCACGGTTCCATTCAGCGCATCCTCGACATCCTTATGCTGCGCTATGGCGCGCTGGACGAGGCCGTGATCCTCGGCGAGATCGGCGCAGAGGTCCGAAACCTGCCTCCAAAGCGCTTCGTTGCCTGGGTCAAGGGCTTCTCCCAAGCGGTCGATGGCATCAAGGGAGCCTGGCCGAAACGAGCACTGAGCCGCGACGATAAGCGGGTCCTCAATCTGATCCGGAACGCCGCCAATGATGATCTAACGCAAACCTTGAAACCGCTATTGCCCAGCTGGCTCCAGATGACTGCCGTTAAATGGCGTGAAGATTAGTAAGTCTTAAGCTGTTTGGCCGGCGTCGGTCCATAGCAGACCCAGGTCGTCTGATCAGAAGCTACATCGCAGCGTCGCTGAACAGGCCATTGGAGCATTCTGCAGTATTTGGAACGATTGAGGGGCATTACCACTTATGCGTATGGACCGAAGCAGAACCGGAAGTGCTATTGCCGTCCCGTGATATCGACCTTGCCCTTAATCTTGGCGCCGCTTTCCGTTTCCATCTCCTTGGCCACGACATCAGCCTCGACCTGTGACATCGAAGCAAGCTTTAGATAGTCGCAACTCAAGCTACCTTTGTGCTTACCTTCAACCGTGATCTTATTCGCCGACAATGCCCCGTCCACCGACCCGCTCACGTGAACCTTGATCGTCTCGGCGATGACATCCCCAACCACACGGCCTTTGACATCGACACTTCCCTCGCTTGAACTAATGTTGCCTTCGATTGTCAGATCTTCTTCAATTATTGAGCTAGGCACATTGAAACCCTTTGGCTGAGATATCCACAACCCTATAAGGAAATATGGGATTAGACCACCATTGTCGAATGGTCGCTTGGAGCAAGAGTAAGCGCAAGACACATGGCGCGTATGTGGTGCGGCGTCGCCTCAGCGAGGGATCTTATCATCGGCGAGGACGGGCCAAATTGCCGTTCGTCCGTTATCTTTGTTGCGGCGGTGCGGCCCGTCGAAGCGGCCATTGATGCCCCACGCAGCGTTTTTGACCGGCCAATAACGTCAGGGCGGGACGAAGCTGCCGGTCAGCAGATATTATTTGCATCGGTTGCGCTTGATTTTGAAAGTAGCTATCTTTCGGGTTGAGGGACGATAGAGATCGGCTCTCGGACAACGGAGACTGGATGTCAGAGCTTGTGTGATAAGGCTCTCTGAAGATCAGAGAGCCTCGTGAAACAAAAGTTGCCAGGCGCGAAAGCGCCTGAGTGTTGATTCACACCTGAACACGAGACTCCAATGAATATCTCACGAAATGAACAACGTGCGCTGCACGTTCTGGCTCTTGGTGGCCACATCCTGCATGAGCGCGACGACCACCGTAAAATTAGGACTGTCACCTGCGTGACCCGCGACGGGATGATCCTGTCCGAATTCTCTCTGGAAACGTTCATCGGGTTGCGGCGCAAGCGGCTGATCGAATCCCGATCAGGCAGCCCTTACAAAATCTCCAAACGCGGGCGCCTGTCGGTCCGCGCCCAACTCGACAATCAAGGGGCATGATATGCTGATCCGAAATGAAACTGTAGATGACATCCCCGAAATCCGCGCGGTAGTGACAGAGGCCATGACGATGCTGGCGCAATCGACCGGCACTGAGGCGCAGATTATTGATAGGTTAAGGGAAGACAAAGCCCTCGCCCTGTCACTTGTGGCGGAAGACGATGGCAAGGTGGTTGGCTATCTCGCCGTATCTCAAGCCCTGGTAGGGGCACAGGATAGTTGGGGTCTGATTGGGCCACTTGCAGTCTTGCCGTCTAGGCACGGCCAAGGGATCGGTAGCACCCTGATTGCCGAAACGATCCGGCGATTGCGGATGACCTTCCAAGGGGCGGTTCTCGTTGGCGATCCCCGATATTATGGCAGGTTCGGATTCAGGGCGTATCCGGAGCTGGGCGTGGGTGCCATTCCTCCCGAGTTTGTGCAGGCCTTGACGTTCGGTGTTGCGGAGCCGCGAGGCGAAGTGATCCATCACCCGGCGTTCGGCCTGAAGCAACACGGGTGATGCAAGTCTGGGCCGCACCGCAAGCTGCGCGGCCCAGACAACTCGTTCTGGTTTTGACCGTCCACTTAAGTGAAGGTTTTCTATTGCGAGTCTCGGCGGAAAGCATCGCACTCGCGCGACAACGACCAGCGCTAGGAAACCTTCACCAAAGCGGTCAGTCCATCAGCGTGGGACGCCGCAGTGCAGCGTCGCCAAACCTGCCATTCAAGCTGGTAGCAAACAACCATTTACAGCGGTCGCTATGCCGTCGGCATCGTCCCACCATCGACTACATATTCGGTCCCAGTGATGGTGGCTGCGCGATCCGAGACGAAGAAGGCAATCAGGTTGGCGATCTCAGCCGGCTTCGTGGGCGGCCGATGGGGACGCCGCCGAGACTGTCGATTATGATGCGGCCTCCTCCGTCCAGATTTGTGCCGCATCGGAAGCCACGCACTCAGCTAGTCGGACCGATGCCTCTGTCTCGATCCAGCCGGGGGCCACGCGGACCACGCGCACGCCTTTGGGCGAGACCTCCTTCGACAGGCTCTTGCTGTCGACCGAAAGCGCGGCCTTTGCGCTCGCATAGGCAATCGTCGCCTCGGGCAGCGGTAGGCGGGCTTGGATCGAGGTAACATGGATCACCACCCCCGCCCCCTGCGCGACCATTCCCGACACAAACGCCCGGTCCATCCGCAGGGCAGGCATCAGGTTCAGCGCCAGTTCGGACTGCCATTCCGCATCAACTAATTCCGCGAAGACGCCACCGGGAGCGGAAGAGCCGCCCAGCATGTGGACGATGGTGTCGGTGCCGCCCATCCGGTCCTGCAAGGCCGTGGCGACAGCTTCGCATCCTTCCGGGGTGGTCATATCCGCGGCGACGAACATGTCTTCGGGCAGATCGACAGGCTTGCCCTTCAAAGTCAGAAACCCCGGCATCAGCCAATCTCCAGATCGGTGATGAGGTCGGCGGCCAACCCAAAGGTGAAGGTCAGCACCGCCGGGCTACCCGGAAAATCGCCGGTCACGGTCGCCAGGACCACGGTCTTTCCTGCCGTGTCGGTCATGTTGATCGGCTTTGCATTATGGCGATATTTGACCTTGGCGGCTAACCACCAATCGCGGATCGCCTGCGGGCCGCGATGGTCGAGGCCCTCATCATGAACAATGGCATCCGGGGCGAAGGCGGCGGCAAGAACGCCGCCATCCTGCGGCGCGCGGGCGGTGAAGTAGGTCTGGATGGGGCGGGGCAGCTGCATGGTAGGTCCTTTCCGGTTCTGATGACTTCAACATAGCGCTAGACGGGCATGCGGATAATCAGGATAAATTGGTATCTTGAGATGACAGGAACGGGACAATGGATGGCGGGTTGAAGGGGCTAGAGGCGGTGCTGGCCATCGCGCGGCGCGGATCGTTCAGGGCGGCGGCGCTGGATCTGGGCATGTCGACCACCGCGCTGTCGCATACCATCGCGCGGCTGGAAGGCAGCCTTGGCGTACGGCTGTTCAACCGCACGACACGCAGCGTGTCACTGAGCGATGCCGGGCGCGCTTTCGTCGACCGCATCGCCCCTGCCGTGGCTGAGATCCGCGGGGCGATGGAGACTGTGCAGTCGCAACGCCTGACACCGTCAGGCCTGCTGCGGATCAACGCCTCAGTGCAGGCGGGACGGGAAATCACGCCACTGGTCCTGACCTTCCTGCGCCGATACCCCGAGATGCAGGTAGATCTGGTCACCGAGGGGCGGCTGATCGACATCGTGGCCGGGGGGTTCGACCTGGGTCTACGCCCCGCCGATCTGGTGCCGCGCGACATGATCGCCCTACCCCTCGGGCGACCGCAGCGATATGCCGTGGTGGCATCGCCGGACTGGCGGCGACACATGGCACGCCTCTAACCCCGGCCGATCTGCCGTTGCGCCATTGCATCCGGGTGCGCTTGCCAAACGGTGCGCTGTTCCGCTGGTCGTTTCAGCGCGACGGCGAGGCGGTGCAGATTGAGGCTCAGGGCCGCTTGACCCTAGACGAAGCTGCCATCGCGCGTACAGCCGTGCTGGACGGCGCTGGCATCGGCTTCTTCCTTGAACAAGACGTGGCCGACGACATCGCCGCCGGGCGGTTGGTCCGCCTGCTGGAGGACTGGACCCCGCCTCGGCCAGGCTTCAGCCTGTATTACCCCGGACGGCGCAACCCGTCGGCGGGGTTTAAGGCATTCCTTGCCTTGGTGAGAGAAGCGGCTGCCCAAGATATGACAATCGGCAGATGAGCGCGGAGACGGCCCTTTGCTGCCGTTCCCCAGTCATTCGAGATGCTGCGTTGCGGCCTGTCGAAGGGACCATTCGTGCAAATTGTGGCATTTTCGAAGTGTGAAGGCCGGCAGAGCGGACTTTATGGCCACTCGATTGTCTTTAATAGTTTCATAAAAGATGAGGACGGCCCTATGACAATCAATTGCGCCAGTCGGCACGTTATCATTTCTGGGTGTTCGGGAGGTGGGAAATCTACGCTACTGCTCGAACTGAAACGGCGCGGGTTCGAAACCGTCGAAGAGCCAGGCAGAAGGATTGTCTTGGAAGAACTAAGGGGGGATGGAAAAGCGCTACCATGGGTAGATCTTGAGGCCTTTGCCAGAAAAGCGATTAAGATG
>JAFPBO010000033.1 GCA_017390475.1 Loktanella sp. | reverse complement strand
GTGCCGCGACATCGCTGGCAATGACCAACCGTCAAACCGCCCAGAACTGTCCGGGACTTACTGAAATCGCTGTCCGCGACTTACTGAAATGCCTGTCCGGGACTTACCGTAATCGCTGTCCGGGACTTACCGAAACCCGCAGCGTCTAGAGGGCACCAGAGGGTATCCAGTTTATCCTTCAAGAATTTCATATGGCACGACTGGTGAAATCCCTCGGGCAAGCCCTCAGGATTCTGGAAAAGTTCCAGTTGCCACGCTTTTTTCAATCTTTGGCGACCCATCAGGAATGCCTCATGAGATTACTGGTACTGCCGGATAAGCACCACTAGCAGCTACCACATGCACCTAAATTATTGACGCTAAAGGAACTCAGGCAGTCGCCTAGTCGATCCTATGCGCCTTCTAGTCACGACCTGTAGGTGACCCTTCAAGCAACCCATCAGGCGACCATGATTTCCTTCAAGTTTCTGTGGCTAAAAATCCTTTGTTTACAGTACTTTAGTTCCAAATAGGGTCTTGCTTGTCACCACTTAAGGTGAGCCAAGGAGACCTGATATGCCTAACCTTTTCAATGAAGAACAAGTTGTTGACCTGCTGTCACTCGACTTCACGATCCCATGTAACACGCCTGATGTCGCCCATGTGATCCTGCCCGACCAGACACTGCTGACGATCCAGAAGATGCCGCATTCGTACCTGATGGAAATGGACACCTATGACACCATGTCTGCGCTGCTGGAAGCACTGTACCGGGAACACCTGCTGGCGTCGGTTGTATCATGAACAAGAAGCTGATTGCCTACTCTGCCTTCTGGCATTCCGACAAGTCTTGGGGGTTTGGTGCCACCTTGTACCGCGTCGAGGATGATGAGTTTTTCCAGACCTTCTATGATGAAGCCGAAAAGCTGGGAACCAACCTGCATCTTGATAGCACAATGACTGTCGAGGAATACCGGGCGCAACTCAAAGGACTTGCACGCGACTACAAGAACATTGGCGACCTAGATAATGCCAGCCAAAAGGTAGGGCTGCTGATGCTGATGTTTGGCAATCTGAAGTTCCTGACACTGCGGGAAGCAATTCCAAACAACGACTTCAATGGGCTTCAGTATGCCTATGAGCATAGCTAGCAAGTGCAAATACTTTACAACACGAAGCAATTGCTATCTAACAACGCCAGAACAACAGAAAAGGAAACACAATGAACGACGCTGAACTTGAAAGACTTGAGCAACAGAGACGAGAACTTGACAAACAGATTGAGCATGCAAAAGGCAAGGCTCAAGCAAAGGATAAGCTGAGCAAAATGGCCCGTGATATGGGCTATGATATTGAAGAGTTGTTTGGCGGATTGTCTACCTCCAACCGGAACACCAACAACAAGTCTGGCAAGACCCGTGAGCGCCTGAAGGCGATGTACCAGAATCCCGACAATCTGAAGCAGACATGGGCAGGGCCAGTACGTCCAAAGCCACAGTGGGTCCAAGACTGGGAAGCCGCCGGCAAGGACATCGAAGAGACACGTATCCAAGGGCGGTAATTACGTCAAGCAATACTTCCATGACCTGCCTTGATGGCTGCAAGTAAAACTGTGGCCATCAACCACTAGAACCGAAGTCATAGATTGGCAATCATATGAAAAATCTATTGATACTAAGTATGTTTTTAATGGGAGCAAGCATGGCAAGCGCTGAAGAGGAGGAGTGGAACGCATATTACGACTGTGTTGATCGTCACAAGACCGACGTAGCCAGCGTGATTGTTAGTCTAGATGAAGGCGCATCCCTGATCGTCGAATCCTTGTGTATGAATGAAAGTGCTGCAACTGGTAATGCCATGGTTAGATCAAGACCAAACGTTTTCGCCGACAATAACAACAACTATATGGCAACCTTCCTATCATTCATGAGTGTGATCAACCGTGAAACACGGCAAGTGCTCTACAGGGAAAAGTTGCAGCTAAGGTAGGCTGATTTCGTTTAGTTAAGCGCCTCAACTCAAAATGCTTGTAAGCGACGCAAGAAATGCCGCAAAGAGTGCTGATCCCATAAACCCAATGGCAATTGATGTCGCGATACCTTCTGTATGTGAACGACCTTGTCTGGCTGGAATATCTCTTTTCGTAAGCCAAATTCGTCCAACCTTATTCTCCTTAAATCGTGAAAATTCTCGCAAGTTAAGAAAGGTCCAGATTGATACTGCCGTCATTAAAACGTAGAGCCAAGCGGGTGTGGCAAGTAGTATATTCTTAATAAGAGAAAATAATCCAAGTTTGGGAGAGTCTTCGCTTGGAATTTCATTGAAGTACGACCTGAGATTTCTGCTGTCGCGAACAAGGGCGACTCTTTCCCGCCAGTCATCCTCACTAAAATACTCATTTGTTTCAACAGGTATGAAGCTTTCACTGGCGCTGTCATATATTTGAACGATGCGAGTCTCGGCGCTGCTGGCCCTTATATTCATAATAAAGGCACCTAGCATTACAAGAATGAATGAAATTACCATAATGCTTGCGACATCAACCAATTTGCTTTGAATGTATTTGGATGTGGAAATGATTTTTACTGGTAAGAAGAATGGTGAGCTACTTATTGGATTCTTTTCCTGAAGTTCAGCAGAGAGTTCGTCTAGCTCTTTTTCGATAAGCTGAAAGATTGGCGCTGGCCAAGTAAACTCTGTTGTGCGAATTTCAGTCCAGACTGAAGAGTCTTTGTTTTCTATGCAAATAAATCGCAATACAATAACCTGTTTCTCGGGTTGTGAGCTTTCATAGCCTGAGTTAAAGTCAATGAGATAGGAGAGCGTTACACTTACAGTCTCCACAAAACCAGAAGCAAAGCCGTCCACATTGAAGAAGTCATCATATGAGTTGCGCTTGATCAACTGTCCTTCTTTAACATAGACTGTAGCTGAAAACTCTTTGTTGAGCAGCCTGTTGTTCTTGTCAATATAATAGTTGAGCTTATCGACAATATGCTTCAACTTATCCTTCGTTAGGTCAAACCCCATATCAACTGTTCTTAGTTCCTCACTGGGAGTTTGAACATGCGTAAAAACAAAGTCAGAAAACTGTTTTCTTGTCAGGGTAATGACAACCTTATCTTCGTCGTCACTGTTGTTTGCAGGTAGGTTTGACATTGATCCCTCAAGGTAGCGTAAATTCTTGAGGGTATCTCTACACTGATGGTGATCATTCTCAAGTTTAAATGTGAAAAACATTGAGAATTTGTCCACAGTTAATAATCTTGACGTTAACTGGAACACAATCCCCCATGTAATTTTTTAACGTGTCAACAAATCGACCAATTAGGTCAATAGTGTTGCCATACCTTCAACGGAAATCCAAGTACTCGCCACGTTGTTCTGCCTTGGTCTTGAAGCTGTGGCAACTGTGACAGAGGCTTTGCAAGTTGCTCGTGTTGAAAAACAACTTGGCATCGCCTGCATGAGGCATAACGTGATCGACATGAAGCGCGGGCTTGACTTCATCGTAACTTAAGCACCGCTGGCACAATGGCTGCTTTGATAGCTGGATGAGCCTGATCGTTGTCCACCTCTTTTGATGATACCACTTGTGGTTATGTATCTCAGCAATTTCATTTTCAACTACCGGCGGCCGATGTTTGATTACATTGCTCGTCCTTGAGTCTGTGTGACTGTTCTTAACTCGTTTCATTCAATCTCCCCAGTTCCTGTTTCTCATAAATATTTAGGAACAGAACGGAATGGAGTGAGAATGCCGGGAGTAAAAGGTCGCAGTGGCGGCGGTAATAAGAAATCAATTGAACAGCACCAACTTGAAGGATCATATCGGGCAGACCGACATGCAAATGTTTTGGTGCCTGAAAAGAATCGTGTGCGTGTTGAACCACAACAGCACCTTCTGGAAATCAATCCAGTAATCAACCGCAAAGAAATTTTTGAGTACTTTGCTGATGTTCTTCACGAGCAAGGCATGACTCAGGAAGTCGATTCAATCCTGTTAAGCCAACTTGTCGAAGCACAGGCAATGTATGTCACGGCCTTGGCTTACTACAAGTCTGATCCTGAAGCGATGATAGGCAAGAAGCTGGCATTCAATCTTGCACTTGAAGCGTCAAGGGAAGTGCGGATCATCATGGGTGAGTTTAGGCTGCTGCCAAGTTCTCGCACGGTGAACCTAGACAAGACCAAGCAGGTCGAAGCTGATCCCGTTGCCGACTTCCTGAACATGAAAACGGTCAGCAAATGACTGTCGGCGTGGACTCCGCGATCGGTTATGCGCGGGACGTAGTGGAAGGCAAGATCAAGGCCAGTTTCTATGTCCGCCAACAATGCAAAAACTTCACCCGAAACCTCGATGTTGACCAAGGCTCGGAAGCGTTTCGTTGGACCTTCAGTCATAAACATGCCGCCCATGTCTTAGCCTATGTCCAACTACTCAGCTTCGTTGAAGGCACGGTAGCAGGTCAACACATCGTCCTTGAGCCGTGGCAAGGCTTCGTCCTGGCCTCACTGTATGGCTGGGTTGATAAAACCGATCCCGAAATCCGTAGATACACAAGTGCCATCGTTCTCGTCGGGCGTAAGAACGGCAAGTCTACCTTGCTGGGGGCATTGGCACTCTATGAGCTGATGTATGCACCTGAAGGTTCTCAAATCGTCACGCTGGCGACAATGAGGGAACAGGCAAAGCTTGTCTGGAACATGAGCGCCCGAATGATGCAGGTCAGTGACCCGCGCCTGACAAAGGGCATCAACAAGATAACAAACGTCCTGTCAAACAGCGACAAGTGGTCCCGTTATTCGCCTCTGTCCAAGGAAAGCAAGCGACTAGATGGACTGAGCATCCGCATGGCGATTGTTGATGAGGCTGCCGCGATCAACAACCAAGATCTATTCGACGTGATCACCAGTTCGATGGGCGCCCAGAAATCCCCGCAGACTGTCATGATCACGACCGGACAATCAGGCGCACAGTCCAACTATTTCTATGATCAACTCGACTACGCCAAAAAGGTGCTTGATGGCATCATTGAAGACGAACGAATTTTCACCTTGGCCTACCAGATTGATGACGATGACGATTGGGCTGATCCCGAAAACTGGGCAAAGGCGAACCCGAACATGGGTGTGTCTGTCAGCAGGGAGTTCTTGCTTGAGGAATGCAAAAAGGCTGAGGAAATACCCGCCGCCCGCGCCAACTTCCGCACGAAGTATCTGAACGAGTTCATCAGCACCAGCGCGTCATGGATTGAGGTCGATAGGTGGAACAAGAACGGCATTGCTGAACTCAAAACAAGCCTGCCGATGTATGTCGGGCTGGACCTTGGCTCGACTAGTGACCTTACCGCAGTATCCCAAGTGTGGGCAGAGGATGGCGAATTCTTTTTCGATGCAACGTGCTTCATTCCTGAAGAAGCATTTAAAAATGTCCCGAAACACGTCCGCCAGATTTACAATCGGGCAGTTGATTACGGCAAGTTAATCATAACTGAAGGTGAAGTTGCCGATCATACCGTGATCCGACAGCACATTGAACAGTTGAATGCTGACTATGACCTTCGTGAAGTCGCATTTGATAACTGGAACGCATCCCAAATCACGGCACTCCTGCAAGAATCTGGTCTAACGATGGTCAGGTTCCCGCAATCCATATCAGCAATGTCTCCTGCATCAAAGGAGACTGAACTATTGATAAGGAATGGCACTCTTAAGCACTATGGCGATCCATTCTTAGCATGGCAGTTGTCAAACTGTGAAATCTACATTGATGCAAATGAAAACATCAAGGTCCGCAAGGGCGCTGATGCTGCTTTAAAGATTGACGCCATCATTGCAATGATCATGGCAATTGGCCGTGCAACAAGCCACGGCCCGCTTCAAAATAAAAAGGAATTCAATTTTTACTTCGGCTGATCCCGCAGTTTCCATTTCTCATAAATAAAAGAAATGGAATCTAATAAGGATTAGCAACTTGTCATCAAACAAACAAAATTCATGGTTCAATTGGATATCTCCAAGTAAAACTGATGGCATTAGTAATAACAGAACGATCGCGCTTCAATATGTCGGCGGTAAAAGTTCACGAACAGGGGAAACAATTACTCCTGAAAGCGCACTTCAAAACCCCACCGTCTTTGCTTGTGTCAGTTTTCTTGCACAGACTATTGCCCAACTTCCTTGGGGTGTCTCGCAACATGACGCCGTTGGCTTCAACCCAATCACAGATCATTCTCTACAAGCACTGCTGAACCGCCCGAACAAGGCAATGGGTCAGTATGAGTTCAAACACGCCATTGTCGTTGACCTGCTGACATACGGCAACTGCTACATTCTCAAAGTCATAACATCATCCGGCAAAGTCATTGAGTTGATCCCGCTTCGTGCTGACCAAATGACACCAGTTCTGTCAGCAAGTGGCAAGCGTTCTTATCGCCACGAGGACGGGACACTGTATCCCGACGAACGCATCATCCACATTCGAGACTTCATTGGTGCAAGTATTGATGGCCTGTCAAAGGTCAAACAGTGCGCCAACCTAGTCGCAATCGACAATGCCATTGATAACACTCTGGCTGACTATTTCCGCAACGGTACTGCTATCTCAGGGGTCGTTAGCTATCCTGGTGATCTACCACCCGAAGTGAAGAAAGCCTTTGCGCAAGGCTGGGTAGAGAAGTTTGGCGGGGCAGGGTCCTCAAGAGGGTCAATAGCTGTCCTTGATGGCGGCGCGACATTCACTCAGGTCGAAAGCCAATCACCTGCCGATGCCGACATGATGGCGCTCAAAACCCAGACCATGACCCGCATCGCGGCAATCTTCCGTGTGCCTGCATATGCAATCGAGATTGCTGATGGTTCTAAGTACGACAACTTGAGCCAAAGACAGTCTGGTTTTTACCGTGACTCGATTGCTCCGCTGACAAAGAACATTCAGCAAAAAATGAGTGAAGGTCTGCTCGATGATCTGTCACTCGAAATTGAATTTGACTCAAGTGAAATTGTCAAAGGCGACATGCAAACAGCAACGAAGGTAGCAGTTGAAGCGGTCGGTGCTGGCCTTCTAACGATCAACGAAGGCCGCGACCTCATTGGCTATGCTGAATCTTCGGAACTGAAACCCAAAGAGGTGAAAGGTCCGACAGATGAGAAGTAAGAAGCCAACCATCTCCAAAAACATTCCCAAAAGAGTAATTTGCTGGATCGTCAAACATCCTCACGGTCACATTTACTCCCTTCCAAAACTCGAACCTCTGATCGGCCAGCTTGGTCTTTCAAGATCAGAACTGGAACTCCGTGGCTGGACCTTTGAAGCCCGGAACGAGTGAAAACTCGACTCATATAAATAAAGCAAACAACAAGAATGAGGTTCAAATGAGTAATTTGATCATAAAGGAATTTGACCTGAAGGCAGCGGAAAGCGCCGATGGTGAAGTAGTTGCTTATCTAACCACATTTAAAAACGTGGATCAGGTTGGTGACATCATAGAAACTGGCGCACTGGACGAGTTTGTAAATTCTTTCGATCCTGACTCTGCAAAACTACCAATGCTCTTTAACCATGACACTTCGTCAATCGTCGGTGAGTGGAAGACTCTCGAAATAGATGACCACGGCGTCAAGGGAACAGGAATCCTATACACCGAAACAACTCTCGGCAAAGACATTCAAGCGCTTCTAAGACGTAAGGCTGTCGCTGCTGTTTCAATAGGTTTCCGATCAAACGATTATGAAATCCTGCCAAAAGGCGGGCGTAAGTTTCACCAGCTAGAATTGGTCGAAACATCCATCGTTCTAAACCCAGCCAACAAAAGCGCAGTCGTTATTAGTGTAAAATCCGATGACGGATTCATTGAAACTAAGGCACTCAAGTCTGTCCTGAAGCAGGCTGGATTAACCCGAAATGAAATTGAAGCACTCTTTCAGCACGGCTGGAAGGGACTGAAAAATCTTAGAGATGAACAAGCTGGGACTGAGGAACTAGTTGCCGCTCTCAAACAATTCAAACTGTAAAGGAACTTCCATGACTGAATTAAACACAGAAATAAATGCTGCGCTAGAGGAAATCAAGAGCGCTGTTGATGAGAAATTTAAAGGCACTGCACTTGCTGCTGATGTCGAAAAAGCAATCGAAAAGGCAATGGAAAACAAAGCCACTTCCGATGACGTTGCTGAACTGAAAACCGCTCTAGAGGCGCTTGAGGCGAAACTAGACGCAATCCCATCCCCTGCTGTCATTACAAAAAAGGTAGAACAAAACATGAACATAAACCAAGTATTTGAAAAGGCGCTTGCTGAAGGCGGAAAAGCTGAAGCAGACATTCTGATCAAGAACATCACTACTACTCAGAACGTGGTTGGCGCACCAACAGATACATTTGGCCTTACAGGTTCTATGTTTGCTGCTAACCCTTTCCGCGCTCTGGCATCTACAATCGAAACATCAAGCAAGGCTCTGGTCCTGCCTGTTCGTACTGGTGCATACGGTGCTGCTGAAGCAAGTGCTGGTAACAAGAACACAACTGCAAACGGCAACGCTGGTGTGGCTGAAGTCACTGTCATGGTGAAAACAATTGAGGCGCTTTCTAACGTCACTATCGAAGCTGCTTCTGACATCATCGGCTTTGACAACTTCTGGGCACAAGACATGCTGGATGAAGTGGCTGCAATTGAAGCCGCTGCACATGTCACTGCTGTTGAAGCTATTGAAGGTGTAGAAACTGCTGGTGTTGATGCCGTTGGCTTTGATGACCTTGCTGACCTGCACTTTGCGGTTGCTCCGCAATACCGTGCAAATGGTGCCTTCGTTGTTTCAACTGACGTAATGAAGACCCTGAGAACTTTGAACACGGCTTCTACTGGTGGTGATCTTATCTTTGATGCTCAAATCGGTGCATTCCGTCTGTTCGGTCAGCCAATCTATGAAAATGCTTACATGGCTGGAATAGATGGTGGAAATGTTGTTGCTGCATACGGCGACTTCAAGAAGGGCCTCGTGATTGCAAACCGCGCTTCTGCAACTGTTGGTCGCTATGAACAGACAAAACCAGGTTACTACACCTACCATGCTTCTCTGCGTAGCGGTGCAGCACAATGGCATGCGCCTGCAGTCAAAACTCTGACTGTTAAAGCAGCTTAATTCAGCAAAATAAAAACAATAATAGCTGAATTGAAGAGGAAGGGTTCTCTCCGCCCTTCCTCTTTCAAACCCTCCAAAAACAAAAACAATAAGGGTTCTCCATGACTTTCAAGATTCTACAACCAGTATCTAGTGCGCCAGTATCGGTGCAGCACCTGAAGCGCCACCTGATGCTTTGGAATGATGACAGTTATGACGCTGAACTTGGCTCCCTACTACTGACCGCAACTGAATACGTAAGCAACCATATCGGTCGTCACATTTCCCCCATTCAAGTCGGGAAAAACTTCCCTAATTTTGGTGATGTTACTCTGGATCACAAGAATCCCAATAACATCACCGTTCGATATTATGACGCATCTGATGAACTTCAGGTCTTAGATGCTGCCGGGTACTCGATTGACCCCACGGATGACGAAGCGCGCCTGACATTTAGCCAGAAGCCAGCGCTGTCAAAACTCTACAAACATCCCGTCACCATTCGATACTCGACTGGCATGGACTTCGTTCCACCGGTTGTCCGCCATGCAATTCTCATGACAGCAGCCGAACTGTTTGAAGTTCGCAGCGAGTCAACTGACGCACAAGCAAGGGTCGCCCAGATCACTATTGGCCGCCTGTTGATGACCGACAAGAGAGTTGAGGTCTGATGCAGTACCCACTCAAGGCTGACTTCTATGCAGTGACAATCACAGAGAACCACTATGGTGAGGTCATCAAGACTCCTGTGGTAGCCTTCAGCACAGGCGCTCGTGCAGCCACCATGAATTACAAGGACGCCCTACAAGGCGGGCTGAGTTTGGATGGTGAACGCCAGTATGTCTATGTCCGCAAAAATCCCCGCACATTGTCGGTCAAAGTTGGTGATCAAGTACGCTTTGCTGGTCCATCAACGAAAACCTACGAAGTCTTGGGGATTGATCCAAAACTGACCAACCGTGGCGAATTGCTGTTTCTAGTCGATGCACTGGAGGCAACCGAATGAGCCAGTTGATCAAAGATTTTGTAGCAGAACTGAAAGAAACTGTTCCAAACGCGACAATCCGTCCGGCACTTGGCAAATACTACAAGTTTCCCGCGATAGTTTACTCTGTTCGAAATGGCATGAGAACATTGTTCTACGTTGACTCATTTGGCCTGAAGCAAACTGAAGTCACAATCACGCTTTTCTCAAAAAGCTACGACGATGTACAATTGCTTAAGAAACAAATCATGAACAAGTTTCATGGTTTCACGGGTGACTTGCGCGAAACCAACGTCAGCATGATTGAAATAGCAAACATCTTTGACGGCTTTGATGATGCACTCGAAGAAGTTCATCGGACGACTTTCGTTTTCAACATCATCAACTGAAAATGTCCGAAAACAAAAATCTCATAAATACCAAAAACAATAATAATCTTAAGGAGATTTTTAATGGCAGCAGTAACAGGAAGAGCAGCAGGTTTTATTGCGAAGCTCTATTTTTCAACAAGCATACTGGAAACTAAGGACGCAACCGCACTGGCGTCAGCAACAGACGCCGAGTTTCAAGTCAAGGACGTGGCAGATATGGGTGCATTGTCTAAGACAAGAAACATCATCGATATCCCGGTTTATGGCGAAGATGTTGCTTCTAAGCTACCCGGTCAAGCTGATCCCGGCACCTTTGATTTCAATATTACGTTCAACATGGATGATGTTTTGCACAAGTCACTTCGTGACGACGATGGCAAGACACCCCACACGTTTATCATCAAGTTCACCCAAGGCAACAACGCAACTTATGCCGCATTTGATGGCTACATTGCTACGGCTGATGCTGGCCTACCGCTTGATGACAGAATCCAAATGGACATCTCGGTTGCCCGTTCTGGCGGCGTGACTTGGGTAGACGCAGCTTAATCCAGCTTCTCATAAAACAGGAGTGATCTTCGGGTCACTCCATTTCAATTGCAATTCGTTTTCGGGAACCTGACATGTCACAAGCAACCACAGTTAATCTATACATCGAGAATTATGACGGTGATCCAAATGATATCGTCTATGAACTTCCTCTAATTTTATCAGACGATGACGATAATCCTTTTCCAAATCTAGAAGGTGCCTATGGTTCATTTAACGTGAAGTCTTTCATGGGTTCTGAAGAGCGCCTGATTGAAGTCAGCACTCCAAACAACATTCAATTCAATTCTTCAACCGGTGAAATGATCATCACACTGCGTGTCTCTGACATGAGCAATATTCGCAAGGATATTGCTGAGCAAACTTTCATCTATGATATTGATATTTTGGACAGCACTGGTCGATTCTTCCGCCTTCTTAAAGGTGAAGTAGTCATAGGCGGTGATGCTTAATGGTTATTCAGGTCAAAGTAAAAAAGAGTATATCAAAGATTAGCATTGATTCACAGAAATCTATCGGGATCGGTTTCGTACAAGGTGAACCAGGTCCACAAGGTGAAGTAGGTCCAGAAGGTCCTATTGGTTTCACTGGTCCACAAGGCATTCAAGGCGAAACTGGTGACGTTGGACCTGCCGGTGAGCAAGGCATTCAAGGCCCAATAGGTTTTACTGGTTCAAGAGGGCCCAAAGGCGATACTGGTGAAGTTGGTCCACAAGGTGTGCAAGGCCAACAGGGTCCACAAGGTGACGTTGGCATTCAGGCTCCACTTACCAGACAGATTTACCGAAGAGAACCGTTCGCGACATATGACAATTTATCGGATTGGTCAGATTGGTATGCAGCAGGAACCGTAAATCTGGCAGATACCACTGATCCGATTGAAGGTAGCACATCCATATCTCTAATACCTAGTTCGGCATTATCACAGCTTGTTGGTGTCACAAAAAGTCAGTCACTTGATCTCAGTGACAAGCATTTACGACTTTGGGTGAAATGTTCAAATTGGAACGAAGTACAAAGTGTTGACGTACTTGTGGATACCTCCGACGGATTTAGTTCATTCTATATTGTCAACCTCAAGCAGTTTTTGACTAACATCGCACCAAGAAACGGTGAGTGGATTGAAGCTGTAGTTCCACGGGGGGGATTTAACTCTGAAGGCACGCCTAGCTGGTCTACCGTTAACCGTATCATTATTCGGCAAGTTAACTTTGCTGATGCGCAACCGACCACTTACGTCGCTGGTCTTGGCTTTCCTAAGCAAGGCGTCGCCAATCGCGGTGTTGTTTCAATCAATTTTGATGACTCAAACGAAAGTGCGTACACAGTGGCGAAGCCAATCATGGATAGATACAGCTACAAGGGAAGCATGTACGCTATCCACGATCTACTAGGTGTTGGTGGCTTCATGACGCAAGCACAGACTGACCGTATGCATCTAGACGGGTGGGATGTCTCAGGACATGGGCAGTTTAACTTAGCAACCTTAGATGAGGCTGGTCGAGAGGCCGATCTTGCAGCAAGCCAAGCATGGCTAAAACTTCATGGCTACCGTGGCTCAGATCACTATTCATATCCTAACGGTGGCCACAATGATGCAGTTAAAAATTCAGTTCAGAAATACTTTAGCAGTGCAAGAACGATAAATGGTCTAATTCAACCCATCACCTACATCAAGCCAACAGAACTTAACGCATTTACTGTCAGTGCTACAACGGATGTCGAAGTTCTGAAGACGATAGTCGATAGTGCTATGGCAACTGGCGACTGGATCAACGTTGTGTTCCATGCTGTCGTTCCTGTTCCAACAAGGGAAACTGAGTACCCTATAGCATTATTTGAAGAGTTTATTGACTATCTCAACACAGTCGGTGCAAATGTCTTGCCGGTTTCACAGGCTGTAAACTATCGCGCACAAAATGACGCTGGTAGAACTATTGATCCAAGCGCAGTTACCAGTTCCGTAAGTTTTGTTGTAAACGATAGCGTACCAAGATTTGATGGAGAGACTGGAAAGATAATCAAAGATACCGGTGTAACTATCAGCGATAATAACGATCTAACTGTTACTGGTGACTTAGGCGTTTTCGGAGATTTAAGTGCAGCAGGTGGCAAGCTTGGTTTGTTTAACACAGGAACACGGGGATTTTTGACTAGCACTGATGAACTGGCTATCGTCTCACCTAATGTGCTAATTGGGTCTACAAGCAGACACATGACGTTTCAGCATAGTGATGGCAACTTTACAAATGGAACCCTATTTCACAACGACACTGACTTCATTATTAGCACCGACGACTATGGTGCAAACAATACCCGTCTGAAGCTTGATCCAGCAGGACCAGTAACATGGATGGATAGTGGAAAGCGTCTTGGTATCGGAACCAATACACCTGCCACACCACTAGACGTAGCAGGTGCAATCACTCAACGACCATTAAGTGCTGATCCAGCTAACCCTGCTTCAGGACATAGTGTCACATGGGTAAGTGATGGAACCGCGTCTGGCGATGCTGGTGATGTGATGATGAAGATCAATGTTAGTGGCACGATCAAGATCATAACCTTGGTTGACTGGAGCACCTTCTAAGCACTGAAATCCTAATTCCGATAAATACCCCCATAGGAATAAGGAACTTTGACATTGTTTTTGGGATATCCCCTCGAAATCTGGCTGGCTTCGTTCGTTGCTGTCATCATTAGACTTCAAACTAGCAGCACACTCACATTTTTCGGCGCGGCATCAACGGTAATTGTCGCATTGCTGACGGGCGTCATTCTCTACGAACAGATTGTTGACCTACTGGGACTGTCAGAAAGCTGGTCTGTGCCTGTCGCCATCATCGTTGCCCTATCAGCCGAAAACATCATGAAAATCATTGTCGAAATGAGCGCCGATAAGGAGTGGCTCAAGGACTGGATCAAATATCTCGTCAACAAAGATGGGCGAGATAAGAATGACCAGCAGGATTGACATGTCACGCCAAACAAAGCTGATGCTGCTCGTATGGCTGGTACTGGTGATCATAGCCAACATTATTTGAACGATGTGCCTTGAACCAACTGTGACGGTCTTAGCATTCAGTAAACTCAGAAAAGCATAAATAAGGGGAACAGAACAAAACCGAAGGAGAAGCTATGAGCATTGCTGAAGAGCAATTATTAGACATGATTTCGAAAAGCCAGTACGGTAAAACTGAAGCACCAGATGAATTCTGGTACTCGTATCCAAATCAGAAAATATTAGCATTCGAACTTGCTCGTGACCTTGTAGTTGCGGGGGAAGATGTCAATGTCGCAATCGAAACAGCAAAGAATTTTATCGACACATTCTACATGAGAGCAATGAAGCCGCATTCATGGGAACGCCAATAAGCAGAACAACAACAGAAAAGGGATGGAATAAAAATGGCAAGCATTAGAAAATTTAAGGAAAAGACACCAGTCATCGAAACTAGCATTGAAGGTTTTTACATTCGATCATTGACGATAGCAGAGTCCAAGGAAATCGTTCGAGCGCATTCAAGCCTGACGGAGGATGACCTGCTAGACTCTGAACTTTCGGAGAAACTGACATCTCAGCTATTTGGCTTGGCTTGTGATGAGAATGGTGAGCCGTTTGATGAGTTCAAGACATATGAGGACATAGAGAAACTAAGCCTTGATGAGTTCAATCTGTTTGCGGAAGCAATTAAAGACGCTCTTGTGCCGGGGACTGCTTCCGAAAAAAAGTAAAAACCTGCTGGATCACACAAACTAGGACGCTGCTGTTAGCGAATGGCGCGTCCCTAGATACTGTCAACGACCTTGGCATCGATGACTATCGGCACCTTTACTCAGCACTCCGCATTGGTCTTTGGGGACCATATGCTGACTACCAGCAAACATACTACAATCTGGTCAAACAGAATGAGATTGCTGAAATCTTGCGAGCGACAGCACTAGGCAAGAAGTTTAAGCCAACTCCATTCACTAGTTACCACGAGTTGTTTGACGAAATTGAAGATGCTCAGACGCTTGGCACTGGTTCAGCGATAAGAAAAATCCGCAAAACTCAAAGCATGGCGACCAAGGCGGTTCTGGCTTTGGGCGGTGATGTGCCTGTGTGGCTCAAAAGAGAAATTGCTTGATGCCTAAATAAAGCAAAGCAACGGAACAGGATCACACAGCAGCCGCATGGATGTAAGAATGGAAGTGAAGGGCTTTAGAGAACTCGAAAAGGCCCTCTTGGAATTATCAGACGAATTTGGACCCAAAGCGGGTGTGCAAGCAATGCGACCGGCAGTTCGCGCAGCAGTTCGTCCCATTGAAGCAACTATTGCTGCAAATACTCCCCAAGATTTTGGCTCACTTGCAAACTCAACTAGAGCAAGAATTGGCAAGCCCAATCGCGCAATGTTGCGATCAGATCATTTTCATAGCGACATGATTATTGCTGCTCGTGTTGGTTGGACTTGGAGTTCTAAGAGATCACTTTGGAATCAAGCACTCGCAATGGAGTTTGGAAACACGAAGGTCTCTGGCTCTTCAACGTTGCGCAATGCTTTTGACCTTCACCGTGATCAGATGATCAAGGATTTTGCAGGCACTTTAGGCCCTGCAATTTTGAAAAAAGCAAAAGCCCTAAACAAGAAAAAGAATAAGGGGTAACTCATGGCAACAATCGCCTCGCTCGATATTGCATTAGGTGCAAACAGTGTCGGTCTTAAGAAGGATTTGGATCGCGCTGGCAAGACGACAAAAACATTCACCAGTCGTGCAAAGAAGCAAGCTGATACTGTCACGAGGGCATTTCGTGCGATCAGTGTAGCGATTGGTGCAATCGCTGCCGCTGCTGGTGTCGCCACATTGCTAAACCATGCTGATGCATTGGTTAAAAATGCCGACGGTGCTGGCATTGCCTTTGAGTCATTCCAGAAATTGGATTTTGGGCTTCAACAGGCTGGCTTGTCATCTGGGTCGCTTCAGTCTGCGATGCTCAAAGTCAACAAGGCAATGGCTGCTGCTGGTCGTGGGTCTGCTACTGCTGTCAATGAGTTTGCACAGATTGGTCTGACGTTTGAAGACCTTCAGAAAATGAATCCTGAACAGCGTTTTCGTGCCATTGTCGATGGTCTGGACGGCATTGCCGATCAAGGTGTTCGCTCAGCCTTGGCAGTCAAAATGCTTGGATCGGAATTTGCTGACCGTCAACTAAACACTGCTGCGCTGGACAGTGCTGCCGCTGGCCTTTTGACAATTGATCGTGCTGCTGCTGATGCCGCTGCAACCTTCAATGACTCCATGAATCTGATGAACAAAAACATGACGGCAACAATGACCAATGTTGTCGGCACAATCATCCCATTCGTCACTGCTGGTCTGGATGCCTTCAACCAATTCTCAGCAAGTAATCCAACCATGGCGCGAGCTGTCACTGGACTGAGCATCCTTGCAGCAGCCGTAGTCGCCGTTGGTGTCGCCTTCACGGTTGCCGGGGCAATTCCCATCGCTATCGCAGGGGCCATTGCTGGTGCCATCGCTGGTGTCATCTATGTGTCGAACAATTGGGATGCCATCATGCGCCAGATCGCAGGCTTCCTGTCATCGACATTCAATGTGTCCGTTCAAGAGGCGACAGGCTGGATTGAGACATTCACGCAATGGATTCAAAACGCAAGCGAGTGGCTGAGTAGAAATCTTACACAGGCTCTTAGCTTTGTCGCGGGTTTCATCAAAGTTGTCATTGGATTTTGGTCAACGCTTCTAAGCAGTGTTTACAGCCTGTTCACCTTGGACTTCGCTGGCTTTGGTCGAAAAATGAAAGATGCCTTCCAGGAAGTTGTCACCTTCTTTGACGACAGTTTTGGCATATCTGTCAGATTGCTTCGGGATAACCTCAAGGATCAAATGGAATGGGCGCTGAAAAGTGCTGCCTTCGTGTTCACGGATGCAATTTCCACAGGCATCAATTTTGTCCTTGAAAGGCTCGAATCTGCACTGAACAGCATGATTAGTGCTTTCAATCGTATTCCGTTGTTTGATCCTGTCGCGCCTGTTTCTATCGGTCGCGCTGGTGCTGATAATGAAGGCCCAGGTTCCCGTCCGAGTTGGATAAGAAATGGTGGATCAGGCATTGCGCCTATGGCACCATTCAACACAACGCCCGCAGTCATTGAAGATCAGCTTACATCTACACTGGCAAATCTGGATGACGCTCTAGCTGACCTTGAGGCAGGGCTGACCGGAACTGGTGGTGGCGGTGGTCGAGCAAGAGTGCCAGCAGCACTCAAGGAAGTAGCAACAGATATTTCAATTGATACTGCTGAAATCGTCAGCACAGAGTTCATGGATTATCTGAAAAACTCATTTTCGACTGCCTTGAAAACAGGCGACTGGAAAGAGTTTGGCCTAAGCCTCGCCGACAGACTGACCTCTGGTTTCATTGATCAAACTGCATCTGGCCTGATGGATGCTCTGTTCGGTAATACATTTGACAACATCTTTGAAAACTTCGGCAAATCAGTATCTGCCAGTTTGAGTTCCGCCTTGGGTGGCATGGGCGGTGGCTCTGGTGGCCTCCTTGGCAGCTTTGCATCCTTGTTCATGGCAACAGGCGGCATCGTACCTCACACGCCATACTCAAAACTTGGTCGAGACAGCGTTCCTGCAATGCTTACTCCCGGTGAACTTGTCGTGCCGGTTGGTGAAGTTGGCAACTACATGAACTCCGGTTCTGGCCAAGTTGTAAACAACATCAACATCACTGGCGACATCAGCAGACAAACCAAAAAGCAAATTTTCGAGATGCTTCCTGAGATTAGCCGAGGCGTAAACAACTGGAACCATGAAAGAGGGGGAAGCTAATGCCTTACTACTACAACGGATCAGCCATTCAGACACCATTTGTCATTACGAGCAACCGTCAGGCATTTCAAATGGAGACACTGAGCCTCAAGCAATCCACGTTCTTGACTGAAGCCCAACGATGGGAGCTTAGCTTCAACATACTGATGAACGATGACGAAGGTGACGTGTTTGGCGCTCACACTTGGGACTTTTTCAAAAAGAAAACCATGATCATGCCACAACTGGTTGGTCCAAAGAAAAAACTAACCTTGTCCAATAATCTTGTAACATCAGGAGCAGTGATTGGCGGTTCACTTGGTGTGATCGCATCAACTAACCAAATTGGTGTCCTTCCTGCTGGATACTTCATCAAGTTTGGAAATCACGAGAAAATCTATGCCGTCAAAGAAACAGTGAGCTTTGTATCCAATAACCGAGCCATAAGCCTGTTTCCCAATCTGGTGACTGCTGTTCCAAATGGAACCCCCGTTTTGATCGGCTACGATGCAGTCTTGAAATACCAGCTAGATTTTTCAAGCGGTCAAGGGATTAAATTTAACGACGGCATTCTAAGCGATGTCGGCCAAATCAAATTAATAGAAAGCCTGTAACAATGAAAAACAACAGCGAGGCACTACTGGCAAAACTAGCGAATGACGATCTGGGTGTATTCTTCCTAGTATTCTTTGGCTTCAACCAGCCACACTTCTTTACGACATTGCCATACGATCTGTCTTGGAATGGCAATATCTATGTGACTGAACGAAACCTGATCGACTTCGAGTCGCCAAGAGCAACAACAGTTGTCGATAGGCAAACATACAAACTGAGACTTTCGGCGCTTGACCCAGTCATGATGGCTGAGGTTGAAAATGGCATCATTCACATGCCAGTCGAAATCAAGTTGGGGTTTGTCATTGATGGAGCTGCGCAAACTGGTTTGAACGACATGTATCACGTCTATTCTGGCACAGTTGCAAACACGAAAAAGCAAGTAAATGACGGCGAGCAATCTTTGAATATTGAGTGTTCAGCACCTTTGTCGTCGCTTGATGCTAAGTCAACGTTGTTCACGACACGTGATGCCTTGAAAGCATTTGACCCAACCGACACAGCCTTTGACCAAATCTTTGAAGGCTCAACTGAGTTTTCCCTCAAGTGGGGTCAAGTCTAAATCTGCAAACTCATAAATATGAGAAAGGAACATTAGCAGAATAGAAGTGGATTTTCGCCTTCATTAATTTTATCATACAAGGCATCATTGCGATTGGTAGTTTTGCATACCAACGACACCGCCAACAGAAAATGCAAAAGAAAATTGATGCCGATGCCGAGACGCGAAAGGGCTTCACGGTAACGTCTGAAGGTGAACCAATCCATCTTCCCTTGGTCTACGGTTATCAAAAGCTAGGCGGCGTCCGATCATTTCACAACACAACATCATCCTACACTCTGGGCGCAATCCAGAACGATTTTCAGCGTTTCCGTATAGCCATCCCTACGGATAGTGCCTCAGCCCAGACGAAGCAGTTCCTATGGACCCAACAAGCCTTCTGTTTTGGCGGGATCGACAGCGTCATTGATGTCGAGGTCAATGGTCTAAGCTGGAACGACGAAACTTTCAGCCATGTGATTGATATCTCTCGAAACGGTGGCGTGGCAAATGCCAGTGCGTCTGCATCCGGTGTTCCCGCAGCCAACAAGTTCACCAGCATCTGTTACGCGACAAGCATGTTCAAGCTGAACAGGGAAGATCCCAACTATAATGGGGTTCCGGACGTCGCCATCTATGTTCGCGGCAATCGTATCCACACTATTGTTGAATCCAGTGGCAATTACGCGTTGTCACAGGCGAAGGTCTTCAGCAACAATCCAGCATACGTGCTTCTGGATTACCTGATTAGACCGAAGCAACTTGGCGGCTGTGGCTACGGCATGTCGGATATTAATCTTCGGTCGTTCTTCAATGCTGCCCAAATCTGTAATGTGAAGGTCGCAGCCAATGTGAACGTCAAGGGTCGCATCAATGGGATTGCACCTTTGCCAGAAGGTGCCGTGACAGGCAGTTCGATCAGAGACATCAAGCTATACGAATGCAACATCACGCTTGATACCAACGAGACACGTCGAGACAACATCGAACGCCTGCTTGAAACCATGTCTCAAAGCGACCTGATCTGGAGTGAAGGCCAATACAAACTGGTCTTGGATTACCCAAGTTCAGAGGCGGCCCAGAATAGTCTGGTCACTGCGACCTACACTGACGACGACATCATCAACAGTGAAATAACTGTTGCTTGGGCGGGTGTTCAGGACAAGTTCAATCGCGCTGTCGTTAAGTTTCTCAACGAAGAACAAGACTTTGCGACGGATTCAGTTTCGTTTCCGGCTTATGCCTCAACTCAGCACCAGTCATATCTGAGCGATGACAACGGAATTGAAAATGAGATTGAATATTTCATTCCGGGTGCGACTCATCGCAGAAGTGCCTTGGCTAAGGCTGAAGAACTTGTCCGAAATTCGCGAATTTCTAAGGTCATCGAGTTTGAACTTGATCGTCAGGCGCTGGTTCATGATCAGGGTGACCTGATCAAGATTAACAGTGCGAGTGCCAAAATTGAGGACGAGATTTACCGCATTGAAGAAATGGCGATCACGTCCACTCTGAGTGTCAAGATCAAGGCCGTCAGGTTCGACTATCGCACTCTAGCCTACAACGTCAGTGACTCATTCGTCACCAATCCAAAGGTCACGCTGCCTTCTGGTGTGCCGAATGTTCTGAATTTGGCCTGGAATGCGGGTTCACGAGTTGGCGGCTTGAGCAATGGCTGGCTGTCATGGACGGTGCCAAATGACGACACGATCAGACGATACCTTGTCTACTATCGCGAAGTTTCTGGTGAATATGTTTCCATCGGCGAAACCAGAACGAACTATTTTGACATCCCATCAGAACTGAATGACGGCAAGAATTACTTTTTCTTGGTTCGAAGCGAAGGTGCATCAGGCAGATTGTCACCGGGTGCCATCATCCTGTTGGATCAACTGCCTGCACTTGTTCCGCTGATCAATTTTGCCGTGAACACATCAGTCGGTATTAACTCGGTCACATTTAGCTGGAACTACCCAAATCCTGAAATTGTCCGCCGTTTTGATATCTATCAGGCGACAGTCGATGACAGAGCAATGGCGACACGCGTGGCAAGTTCGACCACCAATTCCGTGATTGTCGCACCATTGCCTGTGGCAAGTTACTACTTCTGGATTGACGTTGTTGGCGACGATGGCGCAGTCGCCAACATGTTCGGTAGCTTGTTTGTATCTGCTTTAACGCTTGGTGTTAAGACTGGTGATTTTCCTGCCTTCCAAGCAATGCAAGAGTACCTAACAGACAGTGTGTTTCTTCAGGCCAAAGATGACTCGACTTCGAGCGAACTGGAACTGGCGACCTACGCTGATGGTGAAATCAACGTATCAACGGCGCGTATCAGTGCTGATGCAATTTTGCTTGATGGCAGTGTGACAACAGAAACCTTGAGGGCAAATGCTGTCACCGCAAACAAGATAGCTGCCAATGCAATTACTGCTGATAAGATCGCAGCTAATGCAATCACGGCTGACAAGGTTGCCGCCGGCGCAATCAATGCATCGAAAATCGTCACAGACAGCCTGACGCTCAGCCTGTTTTCCAGCGGCGTTTTGCAGGTCCCGCTTTACCCGATTGGCGTTGATATCATCGACTCCTCCCGGACGTTCTGGCCGCGATTCAACGGACTGGCGCAAGTGTATGTCATTGGCGGCGGCGGCGGCGGCGGTGCTGCATGCTCTCCCGCGCAGAACAACCCTCGGAAAGTCGCGACAGGTGGTGGAGCTGGGGGAATGAGCACGCTGTTCATCCCTAATTTATCCATCGGAAATGCCTACACCGCGGTCGTCGGTGGAGGCGGTGGGGGGGCGTATATAGCGGGTGGAGGAATTGCAAACGGCGGATGGGGCGGTGCTTCGCACTTCTACGGTCATGGCATTGGCCCTATCGCATACGGCGGTGTCGGTGGTTTTGCGCACGGAAACACAGGTGACACGCTCGCTGGCGGCACTGGGGGTGGCGCTGCGAGCGGTAATCACAACTACCAAGGTGGCAATGGTGGCGCGGCGCGGGCAGATAGCGGCGGTCAAATGTCTATGAGTTCCGGCGGCGCTTTGAATGCAAACATCAACGGGTGGAGTCCAAATGCTGACGGAATTGTAGATGGCGCCGGAGGTGGTCAAATCGACGGGGCTTCTGGTCATAAACCCATGCTGCCGGGCAATCTTCAAAACATCGAAGTGAGCGGGTTCCCACTACGCGGTGTAGCGAATTTTGACGGCGGCACAGGTCGGTCTCGTCGTCAAAACGCCAGCATGGTTACTGCCACTGGGGATTCCAGTAGTCGCGGGGGCGGCGGTGGTGGTGCCGTTGCATCCAACGGAGAGGAATCCGGTGGTGTGTGGGCAAGAGGCGGCAATGGCGGTGCCGGTCTTATCGTCGTCATCTATTACGGAGCAGGAAACCTGAAATGATTAATACTTATGAACTGCGAGACAACGAAGGTGCTCTTCTAAACACCATTCTGGCGACACCTGACGACATCGCTGGTTTCATTCCCGATGGCGGTGAAGCGGTGTTCATTAAGGGTCCGGACGTGGACGAGATCAGGCGGAAGTTACATGATAAAGTGAACTCAGAACGCGACCGACGACTTGCGGCTGATTTTGAGTTTCAGGGCAAAATGTATCAGCGGGATCAAGTCAGTATTACAAGAATATCGGGCGCAGCGACATTGGCTGGCTTTGCCGTTGGTGCTGGTGCGCAACCGGGTGACCTACGTTGGGCAAATCCCGACCGTGACTTTGGTTGGATAGCTATGGACAACACGATAACCCCCATGGACGCCCACACAGCCTTTGCATTTGGTCAGGCCGCTGCAAATGTCGAAACCGATCTCATCTTTGCAGCCAAAAGTGTGCGTGAAATGGACCCAATACCTGACAACTTCACTGATGATGTCTGGTGGACCTGAAGAGGGGTTTTGTTTTTTAAATTCTGTGGGCTAGGTACAAACACCCTAGCCCACACATTTTTAATCACTGCGATCCAACAAATCCGCCACGGTATTGTGCAGAGGAATCATTCGAGTAGACAATGCCAGCTACGCTATTTGCGCCATCGCCATGAAAGTCACCATTCATGGTAGCGGAAGTGTTTGAAAAGCCATTCCCGATCGTCATGGATGATGACGAAAAGCTACCACCCGAAATTGCTGCGGTTCCGTTTACATTGTAGCTAGCAGTTGAGCCGCTCAACGTGATGTTTGGGTTTCCTGAGAAGCTAGCTGTTGCCGAGAAAGTACCCAGCTCGGGAGTGCCATTAAACCGCGACAAGCCGAGCACGCCAGAATAAGTAGCTGAACCACCCGTGGGCATGTTCGTTACTTGCCTACCTTCTGAGAGCAAAATTGTATCGCCAAAAGTAGGTTCTTCAAATAGGACCAATGTTGCGTCTTCATCAAGTGTGATTGCACCGAGCACGTTAATCGTCACGCCATCTTGCGTAAATGCCCCCGCTCTGATCGTTGTGTTTGGGCCTGTGTCTACAATCCTGAATGAGGCTGCATCAACTGGGCTTAGTTGGCGGGTTCTTCTTAGTTCCTCAAGAACCAGAGTCAGTTCTGGTGAGAGAATATACCCAGTCGTAGAGTCCCCACCAGAGCGCGCAACCACTCGACCCGCGCCTGAACCATCAGCAAATACTCGGATTGGGTCTGCATTAATGCTGACGGATTGTGATACCGAATCGCCACCGCCGCCGCCACACGCAGATAAAACACATAAAGATAAGAAGAGGCCAACATATTTCCGCATTCGATAATCCTACTTTTGTAATTTCACAACCAATTGGCGAGAACGCTAGTTGTGACTGTCAAACCTGTAAAGGCTGTTTGTGTAGGGCATTGGCTAAACCAAAATCGGTTTTCAGCCTTCCATCTGACACCAATTTAGTTTGAGAGACGTGGTCTCTGACAGTTGGCAACAGCTCCCATTGATCTTACGTCCCTCTTGGCGTTCTCGTATGTTCACGTTATGTTCCATCATGCCTTACGAACCCAAGATTCTCGGATTCAAGTTCAACATTAAAATCAGTAGCTTGGCTGCATCTGATGTGTTGCGGATTCGGTGTCCTTCATGTGGTCATCTGTTTTCGGTCGCACCACATGAACTGATAGCGCGTTACCCTGAGTTCACGGCTATCATTCATCTAGAACGGTTCATGAAATGCAAACGGTGTCCTCATAAGGGTTCAATGGGCTGGCACATCGAAAGGGCGTTTCCACCAGTGCGATAGGTAATATCTAGGGTATAGACATACCTTTGGATTTTATACTTGATACATTGGACAAGGTATGAGATACGTTGGCGTGTGGTAAAAGGAGAACACCCCATGAGTGAAACGATAGCAGTTCTAACATACAAGTCAGTCGAAACGATCATCGAAGTTGGTGGCACACAGTCTTGGGTCTTGGACCGAACTCGTGCTGCGAAGTGCGACTACGTTGTAATGTATCGGAACGCCAAGACACGGGATGCAGAAGGTCCTGAGCTCCATGGAAGTGCATTCATGGTAGGCAAGGTCAAGGATGTTGTTCCGGCTACAGATTATAAAGGTCGTTGGCTGATCCTGATCAGCGATTACGCTATCGTGGACGGGCTAGATGATGTCTGGGAAGGCAGGAATCCAGTGGCTTACTGGCCAACTGACCATTTCAATGTGGACCTTGATTCACTTGATTACCAGCCGATTGAAGCAAAACCTCGCGGTCTGACAATCCAAGAGGCAAAGGCTGGTCTTGCCGTGAACTTCAATGTTCCAGAGTCTGCGATCACGATATCTATTCAGTCATAACGTGCTTGCGGACCGCCAGTTCGGTATAGCATTGGCGGTCCGCAATTATTGAATACAGTCCCACCTTAACGATTTGTTAACCTTTCTGCTCTATCCAAGCTACGTGTGCATCAGGCAGGGAATGGTCGGAATGGACGACCAAGACCAGTTGGAAGCGATGGAAGCTGCACTGCTCGAATATGTTGAAAAGTATGGATTATCTGACAAAGCTCGGTTGGCTCTGCGTCAAAAATGGTTTTACAATGATAATTTTTTTGTGAACGCCGGAATGCCGGGTGTGACGGCGCATTGCACCTCGACCAGCCGCGCCTCGATCCCTTCAAAGGCCACTGTATAGGCGATGGCGACCATGCACTGCTCTCCGTTCCTGTGTTAACGGGTAGCGGGTGATGGTTTAGGAAAGGTTAACGGGCCAGGGTTTGCGCGGCAGATCCAGCGGATAGGGCCATGGATCGTGGATTTCCTGCAATGCCTCCTGCCGCCAGTCCAGAAAGGCCGCGTCGCGCAGATGGGCATCGACGTATTCCTGCGCGGCGGCGCTGACCGGCAGGCCATAGGTGGTAATCCGCAAGGCGACTGGCGCATAGAAGACTTCCGCCAGCGAATAATCGCCAAACAGCCACGGGCTATCTGTGCCGTGCCGGGTGCGGGCCAAAGCCCACAATTCCTCAATCCGGGCCAGATCGGCCAGCACGGCGGGCGAGGGCGCAAATCCATCCCAGACATGGCTGATCATATTGGGGCATTCGCCGCGCAAGGCAGCAAACCCGCTATGCATTTCCGCACAGATCGACCGGGCCAGCGCACGTGCGCCCTTGTCGCCCGGATAAAGCGCCACATCAAGATGGTTTTCCACCAAGGTTTCCGCCATGGCGAGACTGTCGGTCAGCACGAAGCTTTCCGGCGTGGTCATCGCAGGCACTGTGCGCGCAGGCACAATATGCGCCAGATCGGCGGCCATGGTGCCGGAATAGAGACCCACCATCCGCGTCTGATAGGGCAGGCCGAATTTTTCCAGCATCAGCCAGCCGCGCAAGGACCAGCTGCTGAATGTCCGGTCACCGATGTATAATGTATATGTCATGCGCCGAGCTTATGCGGCATCCGCATCCGCGCCAAACGACATTGCGTGATCGCATCCATCACGGCAGATGATTGACAGCCCCTAAGGCCCAGCCCGTCGGATAACAGGTCATCTGCGTGACCGACAGATTATCAATCTGATGCCCCATCGCCTGATAGGCGGTGCAACCGGCGGCGCGCTGGATTTGGGTCATGATCACGCCCATATGGGCGACCAGCACGATATCGCGCCCGGCAAAGCGCAGGACCAGATCACCGACGACGCGGGCGACACGGGCGCTGACGTCATGCCAGCTTTCGCCCCCCGGCGCGCGCAGTTCTCCGGGGGATTCCCAGAAAGCGCGGCTTAATACCGGGTCGCGGGCCACGACATCTGTGTGATGCATCCCGTCCCAGACACCGAAATGCATCTCTCGCAAGGCCGGGTCATCGGGCAGGCGTTGCCTGTCACGGCCAATCGCATCCGCAGTGGCCGACGCCCGTTGCAAATCGGACGCCACGATCACAGCACCGGTTGGCAGAAAATCCGCCACCCGCCCGATCAGTGCGGTATCGGACAAATCCGCAGGCACATCCCGCCAGCCGGTAAAGCATTTTTCATGCGTCGGCCCGTGCCGCACCCACCAGAGCCGCGTCATTTGAGCACCAAAGGCAGGCCTGCCATCACCGCGACCACGCTATCTGCCTGTGCTGCAATCGCTTGGTTCAGTGCCCCCTGTGCATTGCGGAACCGCCGCGCCAGCGCGTTATCGGGAACGATGCCTTGCCCGACCTCGTTAGAGACAATGACAACAGGGGCGGCACAATCCGCCAACCCCTGCACCAACCCGGCATTGGCGGCGGCGATATCATGATCCGCCAGCATCACGTTACTCAGCCACAGCGTGGCGCAATCCAAAAGTACCGCCTGACCCACCTGCACCTGCGACAAAATGGCACTCACGTCCAAAGGTTCCTCATATGTGATCCAGCCTTCGCCACGCATCTCGCGGTGGCGGGCGACCTTGGCCTCCATCTCGGCATCATAGACCTGCGCCGTTGCAATATAGACCTTTTGCAGACCCGAGCCTGTAATCAGCCCTTCCGCATAGGCGGATTTGCCAGAGGCGGCCCCGCCTAGCACGAGTGTCAGTTTCGGCAAGCTGTTCATCTGATATCGAGTGATCCGTTTTCCATCCTGCTGCGTAGCAAAGTCATAACAAAGAGTTAATCGCCGCTCGGCAATTTGGGAGAAGAAACATGGCCGTCAACGCATTTTCTGATCAAACGCTGTCACGGACCGCGATGCGGGCCGAATTGCTGGATGCCGAAACGGAATTGCGGCTGGCCTATGCCTGGCGCGATGACCGCGATGAAGAGGCGCTGCACCGCCTGATCACCGCCTATATGCGGCTCGCGATTTCCATGGCGTCGAAATTCAAACGCTATGGCGCGCCGATGAATGATTTGATTCAGGAAGCATCGGTCGGGTTGATGAAAGCCGCCGATAAATTCGACCCAGACCGTGGCGTGCGGTTTTCGACCTATGCGGTCTGGTGGATCAAAGCCTCGATCCAGGATTACGTCATGCGCAACTGGTCGATGGTGCGGACGGGTTCCACATCGTCGCAGAAATCCCTGTTTTTCAACATGCGCCGGGTGCAGGCCCGTCTGGAACGCGAGGCGGCGGCAGAAGGCCGCAAGCTGGAAACCCATGAACTGCACGAAATGATCGCCATCGAAGTCGGCGTGCCTTTGCATGACGTGCAGATGATGGATGGGCGCTTGTCCGGTTCTGACTTTTCGCTGAACGCCACGCAATCGGTGGATGATGAGGGCCGCGAATGGATTGACGCGCTGGAAGATGACTCAATGCAGGCCGCCGAAAAAGTCGAAAACTCGCATGACACCGATACATTGCGGCAATGGCTGGTGACCGCCCTGTCGGCGCTGAATGACCGCGAACAATTCATCGTCCGCGAACGCAAATTGCGCGATGATCCGCGGACGTTGGAAAGCCTTGGGTCCGAACTCGGCCTTTCCAAGGAACGTGTGCGGCAGCTGGAGGCCGCAGCCTTTGGCAAGATGCGCAAAAGTCTTGAGGCGCAAAGCACCGAGGTGCAGTCGTTCTTCGCCTAAGACGCCACATTGTCTTTCCGGTCCGTTCCGCCCTAAGGTCGGGCCAGAATTGACCGGAGAGAGATGATGCTGGCGGGCCGACATATTCTGCTGATCGTGGGCGGCGGGATCGCCGCGTTCAAATCGCTCGACCTGTTGCGCCGGTTGCGCGATCAGGGCGCGCGGGTGACGCCGGTGCTGACGCGCGCGGGGGCGGAATTTGTCACCCCGCTCAGCCTGTCGGCGCTGGCCGCGTCCAAAGTCTATCAAGACCTGTTCGATCTGACTGACGAGGCCGAAATGGGCCATATCGAGCTGTCCCGCGCCGCCGATCTGATCGTCGTGGCCCCCGCGACCGCCGATCTGATGGCGAAAATGGTGGGTGGCTTGGCGAATGATCTGGCCTCTACCTTGCTTTTGGCGACGGATAAGCGCGTGCTGATCGCGCCTGCGATGAATGTGCGGATGTGGCAGCATCCGGCAACACAGCGCAATCTGGCGACCTTGCGGGATGACGGCGTGCTGGTCGTCGGCCCGGATGAGGGCGCGATGGCCTGCGGTGAATTTGGTCCCGGCCGCTTGGCGGAAGTACCTGATATCATTGGCGCGATTTCCGCCGCCCTCGCCGATGGCCCGTTGAAGGACAAACATATCCTTGTCACCTCCGGTCCGACGCATGAACCGATTGACCCGGTGCGCTATATCGCCAACCGATCGTCGGGCGCGCAGGGCACCGCGATTGCGCGCGCCTTGGTGGGCCTTGGCGCGAGCGTGACCTTCATCACCGGCCCAGCCGAAGTGCCGCCGCCTGCCGGTGTGAACCTGATCAAGGTCCAGACCGCCGCCGAAATGCTGGCCGCTGTGCAAGCGGCTGACCCCGCCGATGCCGCGATCTTTGCCGCCGCTGTCGCCGATTGGCGTGTCGCGAATGCCGAGGCCAGCAAGATCAAGAAAGATGGCAACGGCCTGCCGCATCTGGAATTTGCCGAAAACCCCGACATTCTGGCGACCATATCGCAAATGGGCGCGGGCCGCCCGCCCTTGGTCATCGGTTTCGCCGCCGAGACTGACGATGTGATCGCCCATGCCAGTGCCAAGCGCCTGCGCAAGGGGTGTGACTGGATCGTCGCCAATGATGTCTCGCCCGGCACCTTGATCATGGGCGGCAGCGAAAACGCCGTGACTCTGATCAGTGATCAGGGCGCCGAAAGCTGGCCGCGCATGTCCAAGGATGCGGTGGCAGCGCAACTCGCCCAGCGGATCGCGCAGGTGATCGCATGATCAAAATGATGTGGGATGACGGGGCCGACCAATCGCTGGGTCTGCCAAGCTATGAAACCTCCGGTGCCGCCGGTGCCGATCTGCGCGCGAATTTCGCGGATAAAGGCGCGATTGACCTGCCCCCCGGCGCGCGCGCCCTGATCCCCACCGGCCTGCGGATGGAAATCCCGCAAGGGTTTGAGGTGCAGATCAGGCCCCGCTCTGGCCTCGCGCTGAAACAGGGGCTGACCTTGCTGAACACGCCCGGCACAATCGACAGCGATTATCGCGGCCCCATCGGGGTGATCATGATCAACCATGGGGCAGAGACTGCCACAATCACCCACGGGATGCGGATCGCGCAGATGGTCATCGCCCCCGTGGTCCAGATGGGCTTTGCCGTGGTCGATACCCTGTCTGACAGCACACGCGGCACCGGCGGTTTCGGGTCCACCGGCACATGATCATGGTCGGTGCCATGGCTGCCACCCTTTGGGGTATCGGCATCGCGATGAAAGCGCCGTATTCTGCGCGCTGGACGATGCTCGCCATCCTGATCATCGGGGTGATGATGCTGCATATCGTTCTGCCTGCAGGGCATGAATTGCGCATGGCCACCGGCGGCGATGCCCGGCTTTGGGGCTTGCTGATCGGCTTTGGCTTCATCGTCTGGGGGTACCGCATCGTCTTAGCGCGGCTACGCGCAAGGGCGAGGCCGGTTGCGGCGTCCATCGCCAAGCCCGGCACCTTTTCCGACTCTGAACTGAACCGCTACGCCCGCCATATCGTCTTACGTGAAATCGGCGGGCCGGGGCAAAAGGCCCTGCGCGACGCCAAGGTGCTGGTGATCGGGGCAGGCGGCCTTGGCGCGCCCGCCTTGCAATATCTGGCGGCGGCGGGTGTCGGCACAATCGGCGTGATCGACGATGACACCGTCGAAAACGCCAATCTGCAACGGCAGGTCATCCATACCGACAGAAACATCGGCCTGCCCAAGGTGCATTCCGCCGAACTGGCGATGGTGGCACAAAACCCATTCGTCACCGTGCGCCCCTATCACCGCCGCCTGACCGCCGCTATCGCCGTCGACCTGTTCGCCGACTACGATCTGGTGCTGGACGGCAGCGACAATTTCACCACCCGCTATCTGGTGAACGACACCTGCGTCGCCCAAGGCATCCCCCTGATCGCCGCCGCCCTGACACAATGGGAAGGCCAGATCAGCCTCTATGACCCCGCCCATGGCACGCCTTGCTATGCCTGCATCTTTCCCAACGCGCCGGATCCCGCGCTGGTCCCCAGCTGCGCCGAGGCTGGCGTTCTCGGCCCGCTCCCCGGCGTGATCGGCGCGATGATGGCGGTGGAGGCGATCAAGCAGATCACCGGCGCGGGCGACACTCTCGTCGGGCGCTTGCTGATCTATGACGCGCTTTACGCGCAAACCCGCACTATCGCGATCAAACCGCGCAAAGATTGCCCCGTCTGCGCTGGCAAAGCGGCCCCGGCGACCCTAGTTGATCCTTAAAGGAGATCCGCCATGAATAATCCGCTGCTGAACGACTGGGACACGCCCTTTGGCCTGCCGCCCTTTGCCGCGATCAAGGACGATGATTTCGCCCCGGCGGTCGATGCGGCCTTGGAACAATCCCGCGCCAATATCGCCGCTATCGCGGATCATCCCGAAAAGCCCAGCTTCGCCAATACGATAGAGGCGCTGGAACTGGCCGATGAGACGCTGAACCGCGTCTTGGGCGCATTCTATTCACTGGCCGATGCTGACGGCAACCCGGCGCGCGAGGCTTTGCAGCGCGATTTCGCCCCCATGCTCAGCGCCTATTCATCCGAGATTTCCGAAAACAAGGCGCTCTTCGCGCGGGTCGAGGTGCTGTGGGAAGACCGCGAAAAGCTTGACCTGACCGAGGAACAGGCCCGCGTGCTGATGCTGACAAGGCGCAGCTTCGTGCGGTCTGGTGCCTTGCTGGAAGGCCCCGCCGCCACCCGGCTGCGCGCGGTCAAATCGCGTCTGTCGGTGCTGGGCACGCAATTCGTGCAGAACTTGCTCGCCGATGAACGCGACTGGATGATGAAACTGGGGCCGGACGATCTGGACGGGTTGCCTGATTTCGTCGTCGCCACCGCCCGCGCGGCAGGGGCGGAGAAAGACGCAGGCGCTCCGGTGGTCACCCTGTCGCGGTCCCTGATCGTGCCATTCCTGCAATTTTCCGACCGGCGCGATCTGCGGAAGAAAGCGTTTGAGGCTTGGGGCGCACGCGGTGCCAATGGCGGTGCCACTGATAATCGCGCGATTGCGGCGGAAACGCTGGCCTTGCGCGAAGAGCGCGCAAAACTCTTGGGCTATGATAGTTTTGCCGATTTCAAACTGGAAACCGAAATGGCGGGCAATCCCGCCGCCGTCCGCGACTTGTTGATGCAGGTCTGGGAACCCGCGAAAGCCGCAGCCTTGGACGATGGCAAAGTGCTGGAACGGATGCTGCATCAGGACGGTTTCGACGGCCCGCTGGAACCTTGGGACTGGCGCTATTATGCCGAAAAGCGCCGTCGGGATCTGCATGATCTTGATGAGGCCGAAATCAAACCCTATCTGCAACTCGACCGGATGATCGAGGCCGCCTTTGCCTGCGCCAACCGCCTGTTCGGGCTGGATTTTGCGCCTATCGACGGCCCGGTCTATCACCTCGATGTCCGGCTGTGGGAGGTCACCCGCAAAGGCGAACATATCGCCGTTTTCATCGGCGATTACTTCGCGCGTGGATCAAAACGGTCGGGCGCATGGTGCTCCGCCATGCGGTCGCAAAAACGGCTCGGCGGCGACACCCGTCCGCAAGTGATCAACGTGTGCAATTTCGCCAAGCCAGAGGCGGGCAAACCCGCACTGCTCTCATATGACGATGCGCGGACCCTGTTCCACGAATTCGGCCATGCCCTGCATCAGATGCTGTCGGATGTGACCTATGAAAGCATCAGCGGCACCTCTGTCGCGCGCGATTTCGTGGAACTGCCCAGCCAGCTTTACGAACATTGGCTGGAGGTGCCCGCCGTCCTGTCCGAATTCGCCACCCATGCGGATACCGGCAAGCCAATGCCCGATGATTTACTGCAACGGATGCTGGGCGCGGCGACCTATGACATGGGGTTCCAGACGGTGGAATATATCGCCTCTGCCCTCGTCGATCTGGAATTCCACAATGGCCCGGCACCCGCCGATCCGATGCAAAGGCAAGCGGAAATCCTTGAAAACATCGGCATGCCCCGCGCCATTGGTATGCGCCATGCCACGCCGCATTTCGCGCATATCTTCTCGGGCGATGGCTATTCCAGCGGCTATTACAGCTATATGTGGTCCGAAGTGATGGATGCCGATGCTTTCGCCGCCTTTGATGAAGCAGGCGATCCGTTTGATCCGATCACCGCTGCCAAACTGGAAAAGACGGTGCTGTCATCGGGTGGCTCGGTCGATGCCGCCGATCTTTACACCGCTTTCCGGGGCCGGATGCCAGGAGTGGAGGCTTTGCTGAAAGGTCGCGGTCTGGCTGCCTGATCTTCCTGCGGCTTTGCCGCAGTCGAAGCCTCCGGCGGGGATATTTTCACTCGGAAGATGCAATGGGCCTTGGGTCAGACGGATGGCGCTGCACCCCGACCGGGTCTTTGTGGATCAGCACATCGGCGCGGGGATAGGCCGCGACAATCGACCGGCGCAAAGCTGCGCCGATGGCATGCGCCTGATCCAGCGTCTGGCTGCCGTCGAGTTCGATATGCAGGTTGACGAAAACCCGGCTGCCCGCGACGCGGGTTTTCAGGTCGTGATAGCCTTGCACGCCGTCACATTGCTGCACTATCGCGCTGATCCCGGCGATCATCTCGGGGTCGGCCTGCCGGTCCATCAACGCGTCGAGCGCGCTTTTGCCGATCCGTAGCGCGCCAAAAGCCAGAAAGGCGGCAGCGCCCAATGCGACGACGGAATCGATCTCGTACAACCCCAGCCGGGACGAAGCCCAGAGCGCCACAATCGCCCCGATATTGGGGATCAGATCGCCCATGTAATGCAGGCTGTCGGCCAGCACGACCTTGTTGCCGGTGCGGCGCGCGACATGGCGCTGCCAGGTCACCAGTCCCAAGGTCACGACAATGGAAAATACCATCACCGCCATCCCGAAACCTTCGGCTTGTGGCATCGCGGTTGTGTCATCCAGCAGTCGCAACACGGCGGCAATGGCGATCACGGCGGCGGATACAAGGATGAACAGGGATTGCCCCAGCGCCGCCAGATCCTCTGCCGAGGTATGGCCGAAATTATGATCATCATCGGCGGGTTTCGCCGCATAGGCGATCGCCGCGAGGCCGCCCAGCGACATCATCAGATCCAGCGCAGAATCGGCCAGCGTCGCCGCCACCGCCAGCGATCCGGTTTCCGCCAGCGCCCAAAGCTTGGCCGCGACCAGCACGGCAGCGACCGTCACGGACAAAAGCCCGGCGGACAGGTTCAGACGTGTGTCATTCTGTGCATTCATATCCCGGACCTAGGCGTTCCGGACGCGGCTTTCAATCGGCGATCATCAGTCACGTAATTCTTCGGCCATGACGCCCCAGATCACCGATTTAGGCACCCAGCCGCGATAGCCGCCTGCGGTCAACTGGCACCATTCCGGTTCACACTTGCCCAGCCGCGCGATGACCCCACCTTCGAGTATCGCGTTTTCGGTGCCGTTTGCATCGGGCCGGTTGCGCAGGGCGGTGCTTTCGCCATTGATCACGACAGTGCGCGCGCCGGACAGCAGCGTATAGTGAATCCACCCGCCTTGCCCGTCACGGTCGATCACGCGGCGCCATTGGCCATATTCGGCCACCAATTGCAGCGGCATATTCCGCCGGGTGAAGACCCAGTCGATCCGGTGTGACAGCGACGGGCCGCGCCGCACATTCGCCTCTGACGCATTCAGCGACACGAAACGCGGCACCGGCAGGTTGGTTTCGGGGCCAAGGGCTGGGGCCTCCTGCGCCATGGCCACCCCTGCCAGCAGCAGCGCGCAAAGCGCCAGACGTGCGACATTCCACCACCGCAGAAAACTGTTCATTTTATTGCCTTTGGCTGCCCGATTATGGCGCGCGGTTCTTGTGCTGCGCGTCCCTTTCGCGCAACCTGCCACGCAAGCGCTGATTTGAAAACCCGGGAGAGAGTGACCATGCCAGGAAAGCATCTGACTGTTGTCGTGACGCGACAATTACCTGAACAGGTCGAAACCCGGCTGAAAGAATTGTTCGACGTGCAATTGCGCGAAACCGATGCGCCGATGACGCCAGATCAGCTGGCCGATGCGATGCAATCGGCCGATGTGCTGGTCTGCACGATCACCGATCAGATCGATGCGAAATTGCTGGGCCGTGCCGGTGACAAGCTCAAGCTGATCGCGAATTACGGCGCGGGTGTCGATCACATTGACGTGGCCACCGCCCGGCAGCGCGGCATCCATGTCTCGAACACGCCCGGCGTGATGACCGAAGATACCGCCGATATGGTGATGGCGCTGATTTTGGGCGTGACGCGGCGGATGGGTGAGGGGATCAAACTCGCCGAATCCGACGCCTGGCAAGGCTGGTCCGCCACTGCCATGCTGGGGGGGCGGATCAAGGGCCGCCGCTTGGGTATCCTCGGCATGGGCCGGATCGGGCAGGCCGTCGCCCGCCGCGCCGCCGCCTTTGGCCTGCAGGTCCATTACCATAACCGCCGCCGTCTGCGCCCCGAGGTGGAAGAAGCGTTGGATGCCACCTATTGGGAAAGCCTCGATCAGATGGTCGCGCGGATGGATATCCTGTCGATCAATTGCCCGCATACGCCGTCTACCTTCCATCTGATGAACGCACGCCGTTTGAAGCTGATGAAACCTTCCGCCGTCATCGTGAACACCTCGCGGGGTGAAGTGATTGACGAAAACGCCCTGACCCGGATGTTACGCGCCGGTGAAATCGCCGGGGCGGGTCTGGATGTGTTTGAACGCGGCCACCTGATCAATCCACGGCTCAAGGAACTGCCTAATGCGATCCTTCTGCCGCATATGGGCTCTGCCACGCTCGAAGGCCGGGTCGAGATGGGCGAGAAGGTGATCGTCAATATCAAGACCTTCGCCGATGGCCATCGCCCGCCCGATCTGGTCGTCCCCTCCATGCTCTGATCCTCTTTGTCGCATTTGCGCGTAAAGCGGTCGGCTGGTTCTGCCGGACTGGCTGGTTTTCGCGCAAGTTGACGCAAACGCGGCAACAGGGAATCGCAGCATGAAAACGCAAGTCAAAGCATTGGTGGTCGGCGGCGGCGCTGTTGGCACTTCGATTGCCTATCATCTGGCCAAGGCAGGCTGGGATGATGTCATGCTGCTGGAACGCGATGAACTGACCTCGGGCTCTACTTGGCATGCCGCTGGCCTGCTGCCCTTGTTCAACATGTCCTTTGCCACGACCCATATCCACAAATATTCCGTCGATTTCTACAAATCGCTTGAGGCGGAAACTGGGCTAAACGCCGGTTTCGCCGTCGTCGGGAACCTGCGCATGGCCCAGACGCAGGAGCGGATGGATGAATTCATGCTCTACGCCTCCACGGCGGAAACCTGCGATGTGCCTTACGTCTGGATGACCCCGGAGGAGATCAAGGCGAAATGGCCGCTGATCGAGACGTCCGATCTGAAAGGCGCGCTGTATCACCACACTGACGGTTATATTAACCCCGCCGATGTAACGCAGGCGATGGCGAAAGGGGCGCGCCAGCGCGGGGTCGAGATCGTGCGCAAATGGCAGGCGAATGCGTTTCATTGGAAAGGTGAAGCGTGGGAGGTGACCTGCACCAAGATGGTCGAAAAGGGCGGCAATCTGGTGCCTTCCGACGAACAGATCGTGATCACCGCCGAGCATGTCGTTACCGCCAGCGGCAACCATGCGCAGACCACCGCGAAAAAGCTGGGGATCAAGATCCCCGCGATCCCCGTCGAACACCAGTTCATCGTGATGGACCAAGACCCCGCGCTGGTAGAGTTCCGCGCCAAAGGCAATGTCGAACACCCCGTCATCCGCGACGCCGATGCGCAATCCTATGTGCGCGAAGAACGCGGTGGGTGGATTCTGGGCGTTTACGAGAAAAACGCCCCCGCTGTCTTTGAATATGGTGTGCCGGACAGCTTCCGCGCCGATCTGTTCCCGCTCGATCTGGAACGGATCGAGGATCAATATATGGCGATGATCCACCGGATTCCGTCTTGCGAAAACTCAGGTCTCAAGGACGATTTCAACGGCCCGATCTGTTACACCCCCGATGGCAACCCGCTCGTCGGCCCGGCACCGGGGTTGCGCAATATGTGGCTGGCGGAAGGATTTTCCTTCGGCATCACCGCCGCGGGCGGCACCGGTTATTACCTCGCCCAGATGATGGTAAATGGCGAGGCCGAGATTGACATGGCGAGCCTCGATCCCAAACGCTACGGCAATTGGATGACGACCGAATTTGCCGCGCGAAAGAATGAGGAATGCTACGACCACGTCTATATCCTGCACCACCCGGATGAAGAACGGCCCGCCTGCCGCCCGTTGCGCACCTCACCCGCCTATGACCGGCAAGCCGCACGCGGCGCACAATTCGGGTTTGTGAACGGCTGGGAACGGCCCAACTACTATGCCCCCGCAGGCTTCAGCGACCATGACGCGCGGTCCTTCCGACGCGGCGGCTGGTGGCAATATGCGGTGGAAGAGGCGAAAGCGATCCGTGAAGGTGTCGGCCTGATCGACGCCACCGCCTTTACCAAGCACCGGATCACCGGCGCAGGGGCGACCGCTTTCCTCGATTGGTTTACCACCAACAAATTGCCAAAGGTGGGCCGGATCAACCTGACCTATGCGCTGACCGCCCATGGCACGACGCGGACGGAATATACCATCGTGCGCAACGGTGAGAATGATTATTACCTCGTCTCTGCCGGGGCTTGGTCGGCCTATGATCAGGACTACCTGTTCAAAGCGATTGAAGACAAGGAAGCAGAATTCGGCCGCATCAACGCGCAGGACGTGACCACGCAATGGGGCGTTTTCGCCATCGCCGGGCCGAAATCCCGCGATGTGTTGGCAAGCGTGATCAAGGATGCCGATCCGGCAACCGCCCTGTCGAACAAGCGGTTCCCTTGGCTGTCGGCGCGTCAAATCGAACTGGGGATGTGTCCCGTCAATGCCATCCGGGTTGCCTATACCGGGGAACTGGGTTGGGAATTGCATCACCCGATTGAAATGCAGAACTACCTGTTCGATCTGCTGGAAAAGGCAGGTGAGGCGCATGGTATGAAACTCGTCGGTGCGCGGGCGCAGAACTGGCTGCGGCAGGAAAAATCCTATCGCGCCTTTGGCAATGAACTTGGCCGGGATGCCACCCCGATGGAGGCTGATTTGCCGCGTTTCGTGGATATGTCCAAGGAATTTCACGGCAAGGATGCGATGCTGGAAAAGGGTATCCGCAGCAAATGCGTCACCCTGCTGATCGACGGACCCGCCGATGCCGATCCTTGGGGGCGCGAGGCGCTTTATCACGGTGACACCCGCGTCGGGCGGCTGACCTCCGGCGGCTATTCGGTGGCTTTCGGGCAATCCATCGGCATGGGCTATGTCAGACCCGATGTCGCGGTGGTTGGCACCCAGTTACAGGTCAAGATGCTGGACCAACTCTGGCCCGCCGTGATTGTCGAAGACAGCCCCTATGACCCGCAGAACGCCACGATCCGGCTGGACGGTTAACGCCTGCGCCACAGATCAATCCGGCGACGGCCCCGGATCAGAATCCGGGACACCGGGCCTTGTAGCATGGGCAAATCAATCGCCAGCAACAACAGACCCACCGGGATCATCCACAGGCCAAACACCGGCAGGATCGCCAGAAACCCGCCAAGGATAAAGATCACTGCAATGATGATACGCGCGACCATCCAGCCCGGTTTGCGGATACGGGCCATACCCGGCACATGCGGCGATATCTTGCGATATTGTCGATCAAATCGGGCACGGATACGGTCGCGTTGACGTTGCATCGGATGCAGATATGCCAAGCCCGCATGCTTTGTAAGGTGGCGCGCAGAAATATTTAGCGAAACCGATCCGGTGTCAGCGCGGCCACCATATCGGCGGCAATCGCCGGTTGCGTGCCGCTGATCAGATCAGCCAGCAACTGGCTCGCCCCCGGCGAGGATTGCATGCCATATCCGCCTTGCCCCGCGCACCAGATGAATCCGGGATGCGCCGGGTCCGGCCCCAGCACAAGATTGCGATCCGGCGCAAAGGTGCGCAGCCCGGCCCATGACGCCAGCAGGCGGGTGACCGGGGTGGTGACGTTTTCAGCGTAGCGCGCCAACCCTTCGGCCAACACCATGTCATCGGCATAGGCGTCGTGGGGGTCTGCCGGGTCTTCCTCGGCGGGGGAAACGATCAACGCCCCGGCGTCGGGTTTGGCATACCAGCCTTCGCCCGCGCCAAAGACCATCGGCCAGGCGCGCAGATCATGCCCGTCAGGGGCCGGAATACGCGCCATCGACCGGCGCAGAGGCTGGAACCCCAGCGGTGCCACGCCCGCCATGGTCGCGATCACATCCACCCATGCACCGGCGGCATTGACCAGATTGCGCGCCTCATAATCGCCCGCCTTGGTGCTGACGGCCCAGCCCGTCGCACTGCGGGTGATCCCCGTCACCTCTGCCTTGGTCACGATCTGCGCGCCATTGCCGCGCGCCTGTTTCGCAAAGGTCTGGATCAGCTTGTCCGTATCGATATCCCATGCGTCGGGGTCATAGGCGGCACGATCCACGTGGTCCGTGTTCAGCACCGGGATCAGGGCCAAGGCCTGATCCATCGTGATCGGCTGCATCTGCATCGCCTGCACATCAGCATCGAACAGATCCGCCTCTGCCGCATTGCCGACAAGCATCAGCCCGCGTGGCGACAGCACATCCGCGTCGCGGTGAAAATCCAACCCGACCACATTCAGCGCCACGGTGGAGGGTTTGCCATAATGCGCCTCATACAGGGCCGCCGACCGGCCAGAGGCGTGGTAAGCCAGCGTATCCTCGCGTTCCAGCACGGTGACGCTGCCCAGATCGGACAGGCGCGCGGCGGCAGAGACCCCGGCAATCCCGCCGCCGATGATCAGGAAATCGATCACGCCTCCTCCAGACGGTCCGTCGCCGGTGGCGGCGTCGGGCTCAGCGCTGTGATCTGCGCGTAAAGCTCCGGCGTCATCGTGAATGCGGCGGCATCCAGCGACGGCTGCAACTGCGCCAGGGACCGGGCCGAGATGATCGGCGATGGCCCGTTCGGATGCGCCATGACCCATGCCACGGCCAGCGTGGACGGGTCCGTGCCGACCTCACGCGCAAGATCACTCAGCCGCGCGGCAGTATCATGCATCCAATCCTGCCCATAGCGGGTGTTATAGCGCGGATCATCGGTCAGCCGCCCGGTGCCGCCACCGACATATTTGCCGGTCAGCAGCCCGCCACCCAAGGGCGAATAGGGCACCAATTGTATCCCCTGATCCGCAGCCATCGGAAAAATCTCAACCTCTGCCTGCCGTTTCACCAGATTATACATTGGCTGCATCACATCAATCCGTGTGCCAATATCGCGCGCCACAGCCTGCGCCTTCATCACTTGCCAGGCGGCGTAATTCGACACGCCGATATGCCGGACAGCCCCCGATGATTGCAGTTCCGCCATGGTGCTGAAGGTTTCCTCCAGCGGCGTGTTATCGTCGAACCGATGCAGATACAGCAGATCGACCTGATCCTGCTGCAACTGGCTGCGGCAGATGTCGAATTGCGCCAAGATATTGGCGCGGCCTGACCCGCCCTCATAGCTGACCTTGGTCGCGAGATAGATGTTGTCGCGTTCCCCCTTGATCAACCGGCCCAGAATCTGTTCCGCCGCGCCATCGGTATAGCGCACAGCGGTATCAAAATGATTAATGCCCGCAGCACGGGCAGCATCGTACATTTCAGCGCTTTGCGCCTCATCGGCCTTGCCGCCGAATTGCATCGTGCCAAAGGTCAGGCGGGAAACGGGCGTGCCGTTCAGGGTGTTTAATTTTGTCATGCGCGCAGATTGGCACGGGTTTCGCGTGATGAAAAGCGGCGTAGGTAAATTTCCACCCCGATCAGATAGGGCAGGTAAAACGCGAAATTCTGTACCAGATCAAAACCGCCGGTGAATTCCGGCGTCGACCACAGCCCATCGGTCGCCACATACCACAGCCCGTATTGTACCCGGTACAGCCACGACCCCAGCACCAGCCAGAACAACCGCAAAGCCCATGCCTTGTGCTTGTCGATCCGCCGCGCCCGGGCATGCCGATAGGTCTGCACCGCCGCCAGCAGCATCAGCGCACCATAAAGCGTGAACCCCGCATCCATCGCCGCGCCACCAATCGTGCCGCGCAGCGCGATATAGGCCAGCCCGCCCAGCGCGGTGATCGCCGCTGCCAGCGTGATCAACCGCCCGGTCCAGCGATGCACGCCCGGCAGGCGTTGCCGCAAGGGCCGGATCAATTGCAATGGCACCAGCAGGGTGATCAACGCGCCCAGCAGCATATGCGAAAACATGCCTGTATTGGCCGGGATATTGGCGGAAAACAGATAATGCGGCGCATCCAGCCTGCCGCGCAGCCCGTCGCGCCCGAAATCGGCAGCATAGATCACGAAAGGCGATACCAGCAGCATCACCGCCAACAGCCCTGCAACCTGAAGATAGATCCTCACCATATGTCCAACGATAGCGCGGCGGTATCATCACGCAAGTCAGGTGGATCATGATCCACCCTGCCTGCCCCCGGTTGACATCGCGCGGCCCCCATGGTGACCTCCGACGAAATCGATTTAGGGAGGATATCCATGTCTTACGTGCCAGCGGACGACCGCTATGAAAAGATGATTTATCGCCGTTGCGGCACCTCGGGGGTGAAGCTGCCTGCGATCTCGCTGGGGTTATGGCATAATTTCGGCCATGACACGCCGCATCAGACAAAGCGTGACATTTGCCGCACCGCATTCGATCACGGTATCACCCATTTCGATCTGGCCAATAATTACGGCCCGCCCCCCGGATCGGCGGAAGAGGCGTTCGGTGACATCCTCAAGACCGATTTCCATGGTTACCGGGACGAGCTGATCATCAGCTCCAAGGCCGGATACGGCATGTGGCCCGGCCCTTATGGTGATTGGGGCAGCCGCAAATATCTGGTCGCCTCCTGCGATCAATCGCTCAAACGGATGGGGCTGGACTACGTCGATATCTTCTATTCGCACCGTTTCGACCCTGACACCCCGCTGGAAGAAACCATGGGTGCGCTGGATTATATCGTCCGGTCGGGCCGCGCGCTTTATGCCGGGATTTCGTCCTATAATACCGAACGGACGCGGCAGGCGGTGGCGATCCTCAAGGACCTCGGCACGCCTTGCCTGATCCATCAGCCATCTTACAACATGCTGAACCGTTGGGTGGAAAAGGACGGGTTGAAAGACACGTTGAAGGAATTGGGTGTCGGCTCCATCGCCTTTACCCCGCTGGCGCAGGGGATGCTGACCAATAAATACCTGGGCGGTATTCCTGACGACAGCCGCGCGGCGCAGGATAAATCGCTCGCCCCCACGATGCTGACCGAGAATGCGATCGGCAACATCCGCAAACTCAATGAGATCGCGCAAAGCCGGGGCCAGACGCTGGCACAAATGGCCATCGCCTGGGTTCTGCGCGATGGCGGCATCACCACCGCCCTGATCGGCGCGTCGAAACCGTCGCAGGTGACCGATTGCGCCGGGGCCATCGCCAATCTGGATTTCAGCGCCGATGAGCTGGCCCTGATTGACCAATATGCCGATGAGGAACAGATTAACCTCTGGGCGGCCTCGGCGGAACTCGACACATGATCCAGAACCCGATCCTGCCCGGCTTCAACCCCGACCCGTCGTTTTGCCGGGTGGGGGAGGATTACTATATCGCGACCTCGACCTTTGAATGGTTCCCCGGCGTGCAGATCCACCATTCGCGCGATCTGGTGGACTGGACGCTGGTATCGCGGCCCTTGGCGCGGGCAGGCCTGCTCGACATGCGCGGCAATCCTGATTCCTGCGGCATTTGGGCACCCTGCCTGTCCTATGCCGATGGCAAGTTCTGGCTGGTCTATACCGATGTCAAAAGGCTCGACGGCGCGTTCAAGGATGCGCCGAATTACATCACGACTTGCGAGACGATTGACGGCGATTGGTCCGACCCTTGGTATGTCAATTCATCCGGCTTTGACCCGTCGCTGTTTCACGATGACGATGGCACCAAGTATTTCATGAACATGCAATGGAACCACCGTGGCTCTGGCACCGGCGGCAACCCGAAACATGACAGTTTCGACGGTATCTTGTTGCAGGCATGGTCGCCGGATCGCGGCCTTTATGGCCCGGTGCGCAATGTCTATGCCGGCACTAGCCGCGGCCTGACCGAGGCACCGCATATCTTCAAACGCAACGGTTACTACTACATGACCACGGCAGAGGGCGGCACCGGCTATGACCATGCCGTCAGCCTCGCCCGGTCGCGCGATATCTGGGGACCCTACGAAAACCACCCCGATCTGCATGTGATCACCGCCGCAGGCACCGATGGCCCGCTTCAGCGCACCGGCCACGGCCAATATGTGGAAACCCATTGGGGCAAGCATTACCACACTTTCCTGATGGGCCGCCCGCAGGATGGCCGCTTCTGCCCGATGGGGCGTGAAACAGGGATCGAGGAAGTCATCTGGCGCGATGACTGGCTTTACCTTGCTGACGGTGGGATGGTCCCGCGCGAACAAGTGCCGTCGCCGGTTGATGTCTCCCCTGCACCTGTCACCGCCACCCGCCGCCAGTTCAGCACCACCCTGCCGCTGGAATTCCAATGGCTGCGCACCCCGGAACCCGACCGGATTTTCCGCATGGACAGCGATGCCTTGGTCCTGATCGGCCGCCAAAGCATCGGCTCTTGGTTTGAACAAGCACTGGTCGCGCGGCGGCAGGAACATGCGAGCTACGTTGCCGAAACCAACGTCGATTTCACGCCCACGACCTACCAACAGGCCGCAGGCCTCACGACCTATTACAACCGCACCAAATTCCACGCCGCCCTGATCACTGACCTGCCGGATCATGGCCGCGCCTTGCAGATCATGTCCTGCCTCGGCGATTGGCCGGGCGAGGCGTTGAATTTCCCCGCTGATCCCGTCCCCTTGGCGGACGGCCCGGTTGACCTGAAAGTCACCGTTGACGGGGCCGCCCAGCAATTCTGGTTCACCCAAGGCGGCGGTTGGCAAAAACTCGGCCCTGAACTGGACGCATCGCATATCTCGGACGAAGGCGGGCGGGGCGAACATGCCTCCTTCACAGGGGCTTTCGTCGGGATGGTCGCGTTTGACCTGACCGGGCAGGGGGCAGAGGCACGTTTCGCCCGCTTCGACTACACCCCCGAAGGCACCACCTGATGCGCAGCCAGCTTTGCCTCTACGATCTGGCGCAGGATCAGGTCACCGTCATCCTTGACCACGCAGGCCATATCGAGGCTCCGAACTGGCACCCCGATGGTTACCTGATCGTCAACGGCGGCGGCTTGCTCTACCGCGTGGCGCTGGATGATCCCAAGCTCGTACAGATCGACACCGGCTTAGCCACGGCCTGCAACAATGACCACGGCATCAGTCCCGATGGCAAGAGGCTGGCGATCAGCGCCAAGGACGACAGCGGCCAAAGCTGCATCTACACCCTGCCGATCACCGGCGGCACCCCGGAACGGATCACCGCGCAGGTGCCATCTTATTGGCACGGCTGGTCGCCAAATGGTGCAACGCTTGCCTATGTCGGCAAACGCGGCGGTCCGTTCAGCGTGATGACCTGCCCCGCCACAGGCGGCGATGAAACCTGCCTGACCGATGCTTTCGACCATTGCGACGGCCCGGATTACACGCCGGACCGCGACTGGATCTGGTTCAACGGCGAACGAGGCGGCACCGTGAACCTCTGGCGCGTCCGCCCCGATGGCAGCGATCTGGAACAGATGACCCACGACACATCCGTCAACTGGTTCCCGCATCCCAGCCCGGACGGTGAACATATCCTCTACCTCGCCTATCCCAAAGGCACCTTTGGCCACCCCGCCAACCTCAATGTCACCCTGCGCCTGATGCCTGCGGCGGGCGGCACCCCGCGCGATCTGCTGACGCTCTTCGGCGGCCAAGGCACGATCAACGTGCCCTGCTGGTCGCCGGATGCGAAACGCTTTGCCTTCATGCGCTTTGTGATCTGACGGGGGTTTACTTTTTTCCACCCAGAATGCTTCTTGCGCCAAGGTGAAAAGGAACGGCAGATTGCACAGCTTTCCAGTGGCAAAAGCAGGTCAGGTGATCGGATTGCTGGGCGGGTCATTCGACCCCCCGCATTACGGCCATGTGCATATCACCCGCTCTGCGCTGACAAGATTCGGGCTGGATCATATCTGGTGGCTGGTCAGCCCCGGCAATCCGCTGAAAAAAAACGGCCCCGCGCCGCTGGAAAACCGGATGCAGGCCGCGCGCGCCATCATGCAGCATCCCCGCGTCACGGTCACGGATATTGAGGCGCAGCTTGGCACTCGCTACACCGCGCAAACGCTGACCGCTTTGCGCCGCCGCTATCCCGGCGTGCGCTTTGTCTGGCTGATGGGCGCGGATAATCTGGCGCAGTTTCATCGCTGGCAGGATTGGCGCTGGATCATGGACAACGTGCCGGTCGGCGTGATCGCCCGGCCCGATGACCGGATTTCCGCCCGCCTGTCGAAAACCGCGAAAATCTATGCCGCAGCCCAATTGCCGGGCAACGCGAGCCATATTCTGGGCCGCGCGCAGGCCCCGGCATGGTCCTTCATCAACCTGCCGATGTCGCATCATTCGTCTTCGGCGATCCGTGCGCGGGGGGAATGGTAATGCTGTCACGCCGCCAGATGCTGGCTGGGGCCATCGCGAGCCTTGGCACCAGCGCCATCGCCGAAGCACCCATGCGCTCCTACCGCCCGGTCGCGCGGATCGATCCACGCAATGCGCTGGAAGGCATCGTCGCCCGCGCGGGCCTGACCGGGCAGGTCAGCGTCGCGCTGGGCGATCCCGCAACGGGGGCTGTGCTGGAAAGCTATAGCCCCGCCACAGCGATGCCCCCCGCGAGCGTGACCAAGGCGATCACAGCGCTTTACGCGCTGGAAACGCTGGGGGCAGATCACCGGTTCACAACACGCGTTCTTGCGCAGGGCGACGTCATAGACGGTGTTTTGAATGGTAATCTGATCCTCGCCGGTGGTGGCGATCCCGACCTGACCACCGATCAGCTGGCACAACTGGCGCAATCCCTGCAAGCGGCGGGCCTGCGCGAGGTTACCGGTGATTTCCTGATCTGGGACGCCGCCTTGCCCCGGCTTGACCAGATCGACCCGACGCAATTGCCCACCGCAGGCTATAACCCGACGATCAGCGGGCTGAACCTGAACTATAACCGCGTCCATTTCGAATGGCGCCGCGAGGCCGGCAGCTATATCACTGCGCTGGATGCGCGCAGCGACACGCACCGCCCGCCAGTCACCGTGGCGCGGATGCAGATCGTCGACCGCGACCTGCCGGTTTTCACCTATACCCGCGATGGCGACGTGGACGCATGGACGGTCGCGCGCTCTGCCTTGAACGAGGCTGGTTCCCGTTGGCTGCCGGTCCGGTCCCCCGCGCTTTACGCCGCCGAAGTCTTCGCCACTTTCGCGCGCAGCAACGGCATTGTGCTGGGCACATCGCGCATCATCGCCAGCCTGCCTGCGACAACCGAACTGGCACGGATCGACAGCAAACTGATGCCCGGCCTTTTGACCGATATGATGCGCTATTCCACCAATATCACGGCAGAGGCTTTGGGCCTGACCGCCAGCGCCCGGATCGGCAGCCCGCCGCCTGATCTGGCCACCTCGGCAGCAGGCATGGCGCGCTGGGCTGCGGCGCGCGCGCCCGGCATCAGCCCGGCTTTTGTGGATCATTCGGGCCTGGGCGATGGCTCACGGATCAGCGCTGCCGATATGGTCGGCTTTCTGCAAGCCCCCGATGTCATGGCGCGGCTGCGGCCCTTGATGCGCAATATCAATCTGGTGGACAGCAACCAGAACCCGATCAGCGCCGGTCAGGCGCGGGTGCAGGCGAAAACCGGCACGTTGAATTTCGTCTCGGCCCTTGCTGGCTATGTCCGCAGCGCCGGTGGCCGCGACCTCAGCTTTGCAATCTTCGCCGCCGATCTGGACACCCGCGCCCGGACCCGCAACCAATCTGACGAAATTCCTGCCGGGGCACGGCCTTGGGCCACAAGGGCCCGCCGCCTGCAACAGGATATCCTGCAACAATGGGCCTTGCGCGCCTATTAAACCCGCGCCCCCATCTTCCGAGCTCAAATATCCCCGCCGGAGGCAAGAATCTTTTCTTTACAAGGTCATATGCCGTGCCCGCGCGCCGCGTTCGATCGCGGCGGCATAAAGCCGGTCAATATCCAGCTCTTCGCGGATTTCTTCCAGCATCCGCGCCTCTTGCCCAAGGATCTTGCCATCGGCGGCGGCGACATCGCAGGACAATGCATAGGCGGTTTCAAACAGCCGCGCGGGCAGGGCATCGCGGATCAGGCCGAACAAGGCCTCCAGCCCATCTTCGGGTTCCAGCAATTCAAACACCACCTGCGACATCTGCGGCACGCGTTCGACGTCATATCCTGCGAAAACCGGCAGATTGTTGATCGCATTGCTGATCTTCACCAGTTCCGAGGTGCGGATATTCCCATCCGCAGCGGAAACCGCAATCATCAGTGCGACCAGCGCATCCTGTGCCGTCAATGGGGCGTCTGACATGATCTGTCCTCTTGTTTCAGGGACGGTTTATTGACGCCTTGCGCGTCTCGCAATAGGGAGTGTGGCATGCGGGCGCCAATCAGGGTGCCGCCTTTCTGAATATGAGCGAAAAAATGAGCAATCTGCGTGACGCTGCGATGACATCCAAGGCCTGGCCCTTTGAAGAAGCGCGCGCCTTGCTCAAACGCTATGAAAAGGCCCCACCTGAAAAGGGCTATGTGCTGTTCGAAACCGGCTATGGCCCCTCCGGCCTGCCGCATATCGGCACGTTCGGAGAGGTGTTGCGCACCACGATGATCCGCCGCGCCTTCGAGGTGATTTCCGATATCCCGACCCGCCTGATCTGTTTCTCCGACGATCTGGACGGCATGCGCAAAGTGCCGGGCAATGTGCCGCAGCAGGACATGCTGAAAGAGCATATGCACAAACCGCTGACATCCGTGCCGGACCCGTTTGGCGAATATGAAAGCTTTGGTCATTACAACAATGCCATGCTGCGCCGTTTTCTGGATACCTTCGGGTTCGAGTATGAATTCTATTCTGCCCGCGAATTCTATCGCACCGGCCAGTTCGATGAAATCCTGCTGCGCGCCGCCGAACGCTATGACGAATTGATGGCCGTGATGCTGAAATCCCTGCGCGAAGAGCGTCAGGAAACCTATTCGATCTTCCTGCCGATCCATCCCGAAACCGGCCGCGTGCTCTATGTGCCGATCAAACACGTCGATGCCGCCAAAGGCGAGATCACATTCGATGACGAGGATGGCCGCGAATGGACGCTGCCTGTCACCGGCGGCAACGTCAAACTGCAATGGAAGCCCGATTTCGGCGCCCGCTGGGCCGCGCTGGACGTGGATTTCGAGATGTATGGCAAAGAACACGCCACCAACACCCCGATCTATGACCGGATTTGCGAAATCCTCGGCGGGCGCAAGCCGAACCATTTTTCCTATGAATTGTTCCTCGATGAGAACGGCCAGAAAATCTCCAAATCCTCTGGCAACGGGATTTCGATTGATGAATGGCTGACCTATGCCTCCACCGAATCGCTCAGCTATTTCATGTATCTCAAGCCCAAAACTGCGAAACGGATGCATTTCGACGTCATCCCGAAAGCGGTCGATGAATATCACCAGCAACTCCGCGCCTATGCGACGCAGGATGATGCAGGCCGTGCCAATAACCCGGTCTATCACATCCACGGCCATAATGTGCCTGCCTCGGATATGGTGGTGTCTTTCGCAATGCTGCTCAACATCGCCTCGGTCTCCGGCGCGGAAGACAAGGATACGCTTTGGGGTTTCATCCGCCGCTATGCGCCCGATGCCTCGGCGGAAAACAATCCGCAGATGGATCAGGCTGCGGGTTTTGCCGTGCGCTATTACAATGACTTCGTCAAACCCACCAAAACCTATCGCGCGCCCAGTGATCAGGAACGTACCGCAATGCTGGATCTGGTCGCGCGGCTGCGCGTCTGGGATGGCCCGGTTGAGGATGAAGCCCTGCAAACCATGGTCTTTGCCGTCGGCAACGACCACGGCTTTGATCCTTTGCGCAATTGGTTCACAGCGCTTTACGAAGTATTGCTGGGGGCCTCGCAAGGGCCACGCTTTGGCGGGTTCATCGCACTTTACGGTGTGGATGAAACGATTGCCCTGATCGAGGATCGTCTGTCCGGCGAGGTCTGAAAATCCGCTGACGCGGAGCGCGCCGCGCGGAAGTATTTCCAACAAAGCGAGGAAACCTTCCCCGCGGGGAAGGTTTTCGGCTCATTTGAAACTGATTGGCCTTTCCCTGCGTATCTTTCACATAAGATATGCAGGGAGACGACGATGCAGCGCTTATCCATCCTTATTCTGGGGCTCTGGCTGTCGGCCACATCCCTTGCCGCGCAGGACAATGCCGCGATCGAAGGCGTGATCGGCGATCAGTTACAGGCCTTCAATGACCGTGATGTCAGCGCCGCATGGTCCTATGCCAGCCCCAATATCAAACGGCTGTTCGGGTCAGAGTCCAATTTCGCCGCCATGGTCCAGCAAGGCTATCCGATGGTCTGGGACAATGAAGATGTGCGGTTCGGGGAATTGCGTGACCTGTCCGGCATGCTGTTTCAAAGGGTGCTGATCCGTGATGCGCAAGGCGTGCTGCATATACTGGAATATCAGATGATCGAAACAGAAAATGGCTGGCAGATCAATGGGGTACAGTTGTTGCCTGCCCCCGATATCGGTGCCTGACCCAGCCGTTGCGCCCCCCACCGAACGGTCACGTCAGGGGTTATTCAGTCTTGTAGGATAATTTTCCTGCAATTGTTTCCGCGATCCTGCGGAAGCTTTGCATCAGAGGATTATCCCATGAACAAGGCCATCACCGAGGCTGTCGTCTTTAACCCTTTGCCCTTTGCCGCCGGGCTTGGCGTCTGGTCCAGTGGCAATGGCACACCCGGATCAGATACTTATGCCGTCAGCGGATCGGGCGTCTTTGTCGCTGCCGACCCTGACTTCGCCGGTTGTCTGGAGGTTCTGAAACAATCCCCGGTCAGCCGCCTGCGTTACATGGGGCAGACACCGATCCTGCCGGGCTGCTATCTGCGCGTCACCGCAAGGGTCAAGGCGGTGGCCGGGCCGCTGCCCGCGGTGCGGATCGCAGGATGGGCCGGGCGCGCCAATGGGTCCGCGATCACGGGCCTGCCGCTGAGCGGGCCATCCACACAATTGACCCGCTATGGGTCGGTCGTCACGGTGACGGCGATCATCGCAACGCCAGCGCGCCGGGGTGTCGATCTGACCTGGCTCGGGGCCAGCTATGGCCATATCGGGCTGGATCTGACCGGGCCGGTCGGCGGGCTGGTGCGGATCGATGACATCACGATTGAAGATGTCAGCGCGGAATTCACCCGCGATCTGGTCAGCCTTGTCGATGTGCGCGATTACGGCGCGCGCGGCGATGGGATCAGCAATGATGCTCCGGCCTTTGCTGCGGCGGATGCGGACGCCAACGGGCGCACAGTGATCGTACCGGCGGGTGATTATCTGTTGGCCGGGCATGTCACCATGCAGAACAATGTCAGGTTCGTGGGCCGGATCCGTCAGGGCCCGGCGCATCGGTTCATCCTGCAGAAAGGCTATCATTACGACGCCTACCTTGATGCCTTCAAAGACGAGGAAACGGCCTTCAAAAAGGCCTATCAGGCATTGATTAACTTTGCCGATCACGAATCCCTGGATCTGTGCGGGCGGCGGATTCTGCTGACCGAACCTGTCGATATGCAGGGGTGCGATCCGTCGCGCAGCCGGTTCGAAACCCGCCGGGTGATCCGCAATGGGCAGTTCCAGCCCGCCGAAGGCCCCGCCTGGGACCCCTATATCGTGACCGCGCAGGCCAGCTATGCCAGGGCCAGCGACCGGCAACTGACCAATGTCGCGGGGATCGCCAATATCGCAGTCGGATCATTGGTCAGCGGCAATGGTGTGGGCCGCGAAATCTATGTCACCGCGGTCGATGTGGCCCAGTCCAGCCTGACGCTGAGCAATGCGCTTTATGCCCCCGATGCGACGCAGGTCTATGCCTTTACCCGGTTCCGCTATCTGCTGGATTTTTCCGGCTATGAAAAGCTGAGCCAGTTCAACTTGTCCGATATCGAATTTCAGGGGCTGGGCATCGCCAGCGGCATCATGCTGGCCCCGGATGGTTTCACCTTTCACCTGCGCGATTGTTTCATCAACCGGCCGCGCGACCGTGGTGTGACCTCGCCCGGTTATGGCTGTCAGGGGATGATGATTGACCGCTGCAATTTCATCTCTGATGAACAATCGACCCCGGTGAATGCGCGCCGTTCCATCGGGTTCAACGCCAATGCCAATGACGTCAAGATCCGCGACAACCGCACCAGCAAATTCCTGCATTTCTGCGTGTTGGGCGGGTCTGGCAATCTGATCACCGGCAATCATTGGTTTCATGGTGACAATCTATCCAATTCGGTGCGCAAGGGTGGGATCATCCTGACCCAGCCCAACCCCAAAAGCATCTTTACCGGCAATTACTGCGACAATAATTTCATTGAATGGACCAATGAACATTCCAGTAGCCCAGCACTGGGGGCGCAGTTTTCCTTTGGCGGGCTGACGATCACCGGCAATATGTTCACGGTCAATGACGTGGCACCGTGGTTCAATTTCATCGTGATCAAACCCTACGGTCCGGGCCATTTCATCAATGGCTTTGCTGTGGTCGGCAATGTGTTCCGCGCGATCAACGGGCGGATCGACCGGGTGGACCATGTCGATACCACCTTTGCCGATCTGGATCACAGCCGCACCCGCAGTTTTGTCTTTAGCGGCAATACATTTCACAACGTGGCCTTTCCGGTGGCGAACCCGGCGTCGCTGTCGCATGATCAGGCTACTGCGGCGACCACCTGGGTGATTGATACCGGCACCGCCTTGCCCTTTGGCGGGCGGGCGCGCCAGATCGACAGCGTGATGCCTGCCGGGGCGATCACCACCACCGCCAACCAGCGGCTGCAGGAACTGCCCTGGGCCGAGGCCGAACAGGGGGCCAATCTGCGATCTGTTCACCTGAACTGGAGCAGGGCCGTCCGCGGCTCTGTCCGCTATCAGGTGCGGATGGACAGGCCGGATTAGAATGTCGCCCGCTGATTGCACAATTATTGGGCAAGTGACCGAAATATCGCGTCACAGGTGCCGGTTTTCGGCCGCCTGCACTGGTCCTGCACTGCCATTTCTTGGCACAAAGACGCCGAGGAATGACATCAGATGACCTATCCCGCACAGATCGACATTGACCGGGCCACGCCGTTGCAGCCACGCGCGCAGGGGGCGCTGCATCTGACCGCCAAGCGGCGGGGCGCCGACAGCGTGATCGGTGATCTGCGCCAGCAAGGCGCGTTGAAGGTACTGTTCCCGCGCAGCTATGGTTCCGCGCTGGAGGCTGTGTTTCTCAACACCGCAGGCGGGCTGACCGGCGGCGACCGGATGGCGCTCGATATTACCGCCGGGCCGGATGCGCGGATCGTGGTGTCGTCGCAGGCGGCGGAACGCGGTTATGCGGCGCTTGATGATCAGGTGGCGCAGGTGGATGTGACGTTGCAGGTGGCGGATGGCGGGCGGATCGACTGGTTACCGCAGGAAACCATCCTGTTCGATGCTGCCGCTTTGAACCGGCGGATGGATGTTGATCTGACCGGCAGCGGCCAATGCCTGATTGTGGAGCCGGTGATCTTTGGCCGGGTCGCGATGGGTGAGGTGGTGCATCAACTGCACCTGACCGATCATTGGCGCATCCGGCGCGATGGCCGCTTGATCTTTGCCGATTCCGTCCGGCTGATCGGCGATGCCGATGCTTTGCTGGCGCGTCCTGCCATTGCGGGCGGAGCAGGGGCGATGGCGACATTGCTGCTGGCGGCACCTTCTGCGGCGGCTTTGGCGGGGGCGCTGGACCTGCCCGCAACGGCAGGGGCCAGCCTGCTGGCGGATGATCTGCTGCTGATCCGGCTTTTGGCGGCGGATGGCTTTACCCTGCGCCGCGACCTTATTCCCTTGATCGAGGCGCTGTCTGCCGCAGCCCTCCCCCGTGTCTGGAGATTGTGACAAATGCAACTGACCCCCCGCGAAAAAGATAAACTCCTGCTCGCCATGGCCGCCGAGGTGGCGCGCAAGCGCCTGTCGCGCGGCGTGAAGCTGAATTACCCGGAGGCGATTGCCCTGATCACCGATGCAGTGGTCGAAGGTGCCCGCGATGGCCGTTCTGTCGCGGATATGATGCAGGCGGGCGCGCAGATCATCACCCGCGATCAGGTGATGGATGGCATCGCCGAGATGATCCACGAGGTCCAGGTCGAGGCGACCTTTCCAGATGGCACAAAACTGGTGACGGTCCATGATCCGATCCGGTGAAAAAGTGAGTATTTTTGGAAATAAGAAGCGGGGAGTTGCGCGATGAAACCGGGCGAAGTGATTGTGGCGGAAGGTGACATTACCCTGAATGCGGGGGCCGAGGTTTTGACCTTGCAGGTCGCCAATACAGGCGACAGGCCGGTGCAGGTCGGGTCGCATTTCCATTTCGCGGAGGCCAATCCGGCGCTGGATTTCGACCGCGCGGCAGCGCGCGGCATGCGGCTGGATATCGCCGCTGGCACCGCTGTGCGGTTCGAACCGGGCCAAAGGCGCGATGTATCGCTGATCCCGTTGTCCGGTGCGCGCCGGGTTTACGGGTTTAACCAAGCTGTGATGGGGGATCTTTAAGATGCCAGCAACAATCAACCGCCGCGATTATGCGGCGATGTTCGGCCCCACCGTGGGCGATAAGGTCCGGCTTGCCGATACGGAACTCTTCATCGAGGTAGAGCAGGATTTCACCATCTACGGCGAAGAGGTCAAATTCGGCGGCGGCAAGGTGATCCGCGACGGGATGGGCCAGTCGCAGGTCACGCGGGCGGCGGGCGCTGTCGATACGGTCATCACCAATGCGCTGATCGTGGACTGGACCGGCATCATCAAGGCGGATGTGGGTCTGAAGGACGGCAAGATCGTTGCCATCGGCAAGGCGGGCAATCCCGATACCCAGCCAGGTGTCAATATCATCATCGGACCCGGCACCGAGGCGATTGCCGGGGAGGGCCGCATCCTGACCGCAGGTGGGATCGACAGCCATATCCATTTCATCTGCCCGCAGCAGATCGAGGATGCGCTTTATTCCGGCCTGACCACGATGATCGGCGGCGGCACCGGGCCTGCGCATGGCACGCTGGCGACGACCTGCACACCGGGGCCTTGGCACATCGGGCGGATGTTGCAGGCGGCGGATGCCTTTCCGATGAACCTTGCCTTTGCGGGCAAGGGCAATGCTTCGTTGCCAGCGGCGCTAGAGGAACAGGTGCTGGCGGGTGCGTCCTGTCTGAAACTGCACGAGGATTGGGGCACCACCCCGGCGGCGATTGATTGCTGCCTGTCGGTCGCGGATGCGATGGACGTGCAGGTGATGATCCACACCGATACGCTGAACGAGGCGGGGTTTGTCGAGAATACAGTGGCGGCACTCAAAGGCCGCACGATCCATGCGTTCCATACCGAAGGGGCGGGCGGCGGCCATGCGCCCGATATCATCAAGATCTGCGGCCAGCCCAATGTGATCCCGTCATCGACCAACCCGACGCGGCCTTTCACCGTGAATACGATTGATGAGCATCTGGATATGCTGATGGTCTGCCACCATCTGGACAAGTCGATCCCCGAAGATGTCGCCTTTGCCGAAAGCCGTATTAGGCGCGAGACGATTGCGGCAGAGGATATCCTGCACGACATGGGGGCCTTTTCGATCATCGCGTCGGATTCTCAGGCGATGGGCCGTGTGGGCGAGGTGATCATCCGCACCTGGCAGACAGCCCATAAGATGAAAGTCCAGCGCGGCCAATTGGCCGAGGAAAAGGGCAATAACGACAACCTGCGCGTCCGCCGCTATATCGCGAAATACACGATCAACCCGGCGATTGCGCATGGGATTTCGGCGCATGTCGGATCGATCGAGGTCGGCAAGCGCGCCGATCTGGTGCTGTGGAACCCGGCCTTCTTTGGCGTGAAGCCGGAAATGATCCTGATGGGCGGCACGATTGTCGCGGCACAGATGGGCGATCCCAATGCCTCCATCCCGACGCCGCAGCCGGTCTATACCCGCCCGATGTTCGGCGCTTTCGGGCGGTCGCTGGAACATTCTGCCGTCACTTTCGTCTCTGCGGCGGCGCAGGATGCGGGGATCAGGGATACGCTGGGGCTGGCAAAACAGACGCTGCCTGTCGTCAACACCCGCAACATCGGCAAGAAGGATCTGAAGCTGAACGATGCCATGCCGCATGTCGAGGTGAACCCCGAAACCTATGAGGTCCGCGCCGATGGCGTGTTGCTGACCTGCGAACCGGCGGAGGTGTTGCCGATGGCGCAGCGCTATTTCCTTTTCTGATGCTGCATTGCAGAAAACGCATAGTGGCATTGCGCAAAGGGCTGTTGATGGCCGGGGGTGCCGGGCCTAACTTGGGTGCAGGGAGGAAAGAAAACCGCATTCAAGAGGTGCAACATGACTTTCCAGACAGACAATACCCTGATCTCCAACCGCGAAATGCTGGCCGATCTGGTGATGACACCGCTGCGCGCCGTGGGCCGTTTTATCGTCCACCTGGCCGAAGCTACAGCACAGGCCCGTGCGCTGCACGAAGTGAACAACATGTCCGACGCCACGCTGGAAGCCGCCGGTCTGACCCGGTCGCAGGCTTTCGAACTGGTTTTGTCGCGCCACGACTGACAATCCGGCACGGATCTGATAGCTTTTCGCAGCATAATGCGAGGGGCTTTTGATGTATCGTGCTTTGATTTTTTCCGTTCTGGCCAGTCCGGCCTGGGCGATCTGCCCGGTTGCAGATGATCTGCAAACCGGGATTCGTTTGACAGCCGATGATGGCGCGGTGGAAACCTATGTCGCGCAGACGCCGGATATTGTTGAGCTGACCATCACCTATGACGATGGCTATGCCGATCAAAGCCTGCTGGCGCATGGTGTTTATCTTCTGGAAGTCACCGCCTTGCAGGACGGGCAGCCGCAACCGGGCACCCAAACCACCTATGTCTATCCGGTCAAACCCGAGGCGATGCCAGTCCCTGCCGCAGGTGATGTCTGGCGCACCCGGGCGATTGTGGACAGCGTGAATGACGACAAGATCAGCGCGCAATGGGACGAACCCATCCAGATGACCTATGGCACATGCAGCTATACCGTGCTGCCCGGCGAGATTACGTATGCCGGTATCGGTTATCGCCAGACCGAAGGTTTGCATTATCTTCCGGAACTTGGCCTTGCCTATCTGACCCGGTTTGAAACTGACAGCCGCGATGATGTCGATGAATATACCGTCATCTCGATCACAGCGGTGGAGCCGGGCGAATGACCGCGCGCGCCTTGCACGTTCATGACCACGCCCATGGCCCGGTGGCAGGCCATGTCAGCCTGAATTATGACGCGCGGATGCTGCGCCGCAAACGTCTGGTGACGGATGCGGGCGAGCCGTTCATGGTCGATCTGCCGCAGACCACATCGGTCGATGCGGGCCATGTTTTCGTGCTGGAGGATGGCCGCCAGATCATGGTCAAAGCCGCGGATGAGGCCTTGATGCGCGTCACCGGCGATCTGACCCGACTGGCCTGGCATATCGGCAACCGGCATTCCCCTTGTGAAATCCTGCCTGATGCGCTGGTGGTGCAGCGCGAAAAGGTGATGCGCGCGATGCTGGAACAGCTGGGCGCGCAGGTTGTGGATTTCGACGGGCCGTTCACGCCGGAAGGCGGGGCCTATGGCCATGGCCGCACTATGGGGCATGATCACAGCCATTCCCATGCGTGACGCCGATCTTCTGACGCTGACACAATGGCTGTCACCGGCCTATCCGGTGGGGGCTTTCGCTTGGTCGCATGGGCTGGAAAGGGCCGTGGGGCGGGGGGATATTCGCAACGCGGCAGAGTTATCTGATTGGCTAAGTGATGTGCTGACCCATGGCGCGGGGCGCAGCGATGCGATCCTGCTTTGCGCGGCCTATGCGGCTGATGATGTGACCCCCGTGGCGGAACTCGCCGCCGCCCTTGCCCCCAGCGTGGAACGGCGGATGGAAACGCTGCAACAAGGGGCTGCCTTTGCCGCGACCACCCGCGCTGTCTGGCATTTGGACCTGCCCGATATGGCCTATCCGGTCGCCGTGGGGCGCGCGGCGCGGTTGATGGACCTGCCGGTGCTGCCCGTGGCGCAAGTCTGGCTGCAGGCCTTCGCCAGCAATCTGGTGCAGGCCGCGCAACGCCTGATGCCCTTGGGCCAGACCGAGGCGCAGCGCATACTGGCAGGCCTCGCGCCACTGTGCATTCGCATCGGGGCGCAGGCCACAAGCGCCAGCCTTGATGATATCGGCTCTGCCACTTTCGCGGTGGATACCGCATCCATGCAGCATAAACTCAGCTATACCCGGATTTTCCGGTCCTGATGAAAGGTCACCCCATGTCCCCCCACGGCCCATTGCGTATCGGTATCGGCGGCCCTGTCGGCGCGGGTAAAACCACGCTGACCGCCGCCTTGGCGCGCGCGTTGAAGGATGAGATCAGCCTCGCCGTGATCACCAATGACATCTACACGCAGGAAGATGCCGAAGCCTTGATGCGGATGCAGATCCTGCCCGCTGACCGGGTGATGGGGGTCGAGACGGGGGGCTGTCCGCATACGGCGATCCGGGAGGATGCCTCGATCAACCTTGCCGCTGTCGCGGAAATGCGCGCGCGGCATCCGGCGCTGGAGCTGATCCTGATTGAAAGCGGCGGGGATAACCTGTCGGCGACCTATAGCCCGGAACTGGCCGATCTGACGATCTATGTCATCGACACGGCAGCGGGCGAGGATATCCCGCGCAAAGGTGGCCCGGCGATCACGCGGTCCGATATTCTGGTGGTGAATAAAACCGATCTGGCACCCTATGTTGGTGCCTCTCTCGACGTGATGAAGGCAGATGCCGCAAAGATGCGCGGCGACCTGCCTGTGGTTTTCGCCAGCCTGAAACATGGCAAGGGCGTGGATGATATCGTGGCCCTGATCCGCAGTATCGGCGGCTTATAGAGGTCGCGCCAATCTTCCCCGCAGGGAAGACGACCTTCCCCGCGGGGAAGGTTTTAGCGCCGCCCCAGTTTCCCGAATTCGCTGTCCAGCAGCGCGCGGATTTTCTTGCCGCCACCGCGCAGGGCTTTTTCGACATCGGCGTCGTTATGGGTGATCGTCTGTGGCTGCATGCCTTCGGGCCGTGCCTCGATCGTGCAGCGAATGTCATCGGACCCGCCTTTGGTCGCGTTCACATCGACGACATGCACCTCGACCCGGGTCAGGCGACCAGTCAGATGGCCCAGGGCACCGGTCACGATGGTTTCGGCCACTTCGGCCAGTCGGTCATCGCCCTGGATGCTGGAATCGGTGTTCAGTTGGAACTGCATGTCGGTCCTTTCGGTGTTTTTATTGTCGTGTATCTCACCTATTGATAACGCCTGCGATTTCCAAGGGTTCCCGGCTTAATCTGCCACCGGGTCCTTCAGCACCTTCACCTCGCGTTGCGGGAACGGGATGCTGATCCCGTTTTCGGCAAAGGCATCCCACAGGGCCAGAAACACATTGCCCCGGATATTGGTCAGCCCGCCGGTCGGGTCGCTGATCCAGAAGCGCAGGATATAATCAACCGAGCTGTCGCCAAAGCCCACGATATGGCAGACCGTGGGGCGGGATTTCAGCACGCGGTCCACGCTTTGCGCGGCTTCTACCGCAATCTTGCGCACCTCATGCGGGTTATCGGCGTAAGAGGTGCCGAAATGGATATCAAGCCGCACGAATTCGTTGGAATGCGACCAGTTGACGACTTGCCCGGTGATCAGGTCTTCGTTCGGGATCAGATATTCGCGCCCGTCGCGGGTGACGACCGACACGTAACGTGCGCCCAGTGAATTGATCCAGCCGAAGGTGTCGCCAAGGCTGATCACGTCACCGGGTTTGATCGATTTATCCAGCAGGATGATCACACCCGACACAAGGTTCGACACCACCTTTTGCAGGCCAAAGCCAAGGCCAACGCCAATCGCGCCCGACAATACGGCAAGCCCGGTCAGATCGATCCCCAGCGCGCGCACACCGATGAAAAACGCGGTGGCGTAAAGACCGATCTGCACAGCCTTGACCAACAGCACCTGCATGGAGGGGCTGATATCTTCGTTATTGGTGATCTTGCTGGTGGTTGTGCGTATCACAAAGCGCACCAAGGCCAAAAGCAGTGTCAGGATGACTAGCGCCTGTATCAGCAAAAGCAGCGTGAAACGGATATCGCCCAGCCGAAAGCCGATATTGTCCAGCACCTGTTCGGCCTGATCCACGACACCCATGATGTAAAGGGTGACATAGACCCACGCGCCATAGCGGATCGTGCGGCGCAGGGGCACGCTTTTGATCAGCCGTGTGGCGAAGGCGATGATCAGCCATGCAAAGGCAAGCGTGCCGACAATGCTGAGCAGATAGCTGCGGCTGTTCCATGTATATTCGCGCATGAACGCGATCACGACCCAGATCAGGACGACGAAAAAGATCGCCCGCAGCCGCTGATGGATCACCGCGAGGATACGCATCCGCCATTTCGGCCAGTTTTCGCGCGAGGCCATCCAGTTGCGGATACGCGGCCCCAGCACGGCGCGCAGCACATGCGCCAGCACGAACAGCCCGATGATGATCCCGATCTGATAGAGGTTCCACGGACGCAGCAGACTGATCGCAAAAATCTGCACCTGAGAGTAAATATCCGTGCCGATCGACACCAGCTCTTGGATTTGCTCGGCTGTCAGTTCGGGTTGCGGGTCGTGGTTGGCCATATCGCTCCGCTCGTCGGGGTGAATGGAAGTGTTACACGGCCCTTTGTCTCTGGCAAGTGTGGCTGCCCTTGCGGGAATGCGGGGCAGGGTGTATCTGAAGCCTCATGAAACAAGTCTTTGACATGGATGACCGCGCCCGCCTGCCGTGGCGGTTTTACGGCGCGACCTGCTCGGTCCTTGCGCGGGGCTGAGGCGGCCCGTTTCCGCACGTCTGCAATTCACCGCAATTTCTAGTATGGGAGAGGACAATGTCCCCCAAAACGCTGTACGACAAAATCTGGGATGCCCATGTGGCGCATGAGGCCGAGGATGGCACTTGCCTGCTCTATATCGACCGCCATCTGGTGCATGAAGTCACCAGCCCGCAAGCCTTTGAAGGGCTGCGGATGGCAGGCCGTGGCGTCCATGCTCCGGACAAGACCATCGCCGTGCCGGATCATAACGTCCCAACCACGCCGGGCCGCAATGACCCCAAGAACATGACCGAAGACAGTGCGATTCAGGTCGCGGCCTTGGATACCAATGCCAAGGAATTCGGCATCCATTATTACCCGGTCTCCGATGTCCGTCAGGGGATCGTGCATATCGTCGGCCCCGAACAGGGCTGGACATTGCCCGGCATGACCGTGGTCTGTGGTGACAGCCATACCGCGACGCATGGTGCCTTTGGCGCGCTGGCGCATGGGATCGGCACGTCAGAAGTGGAGCATGTGCTGGCCACCCAGACGCTGATCCAGAAGAAATCGAAGAACATGAAGGTCGAGATCACCGGCAAGCTCCGCCCCGGTGTCACGGCCAAGGATATCACCCTGTCCGTCATTGGTGCCACCGGCACCGCAGGCGGCAATGGCCATGTCATCGAATATTGCGGCGAAGCGATCCGTGATCTGTCGATGGAAGGCCGGATGACCGTCTGCAACATGGCGATCGAGGGCGGCGCGCGCGCTGGCATCATCGCGCCGGATGAAAAGACCTTTGAATATTGCAAAGGCCGCCCGCATGCCCCGAAAGGCGCGCAATGGGAGGCGGCTGTGGCGTGGTGGAAAACCCTGTTCACAGACGAAGGCGCGCATTTCGACAAGGTCGTGACGCTGAAAGGCGAAGATATCGCGCCTGTCGTGACATGGGGCACCTCGCCCGAAGACGTGCTGCCAATCACCGCATCGGTGCCTGCCGCTGACAGTTTCACTGGCGGCAAGGTCGGTGCGGCGCAGCGTTCGCTGGACTATATGGCGCTGACACCGGGCACGAAGCTGACCGATATCAGCATCGACACGGTCTTCATCGGGTCCTGCACCAATGGCAGGATCGAGGATCTGCGCGCTGCTGCCGCGGTCCTGAAGGGCAAGAAGAAGAAAGACGGACTGCGCGCCATGGTGGTACCGGGGTCTGGTCTGGTCCGCGCGCAGGCCGAGGAAGAAGGGCTGGCGCAGATTTTCATCGACGCCGGTTTTGAATGGCGACTGGCCGGGTGTTCGATGTGTCTGGCGATGAACCCCGACCAATTGGCACCGGGCGAACGTTGCGCGGCGACATCCAACCGCAATTTTGAAGGTCGGCAAGGGCGCGGCGGACGCACCCATCTGATGTCGCCCGCGATGGCGGCGGCGGCGGCGATTACCGGCAAACTGACCGACGTGCGGGAGATGATGTAATGCAAAAATTCACTAAACTCAGCGGAATTGCGGCCCCTTTGCCTCTGGTCAATATCGACACTGATATGATCATCCCGAAACAGTTTCTGAAAACCATCAAACGCTCTGGCCTTGGGGTGAATCTGTTTGACGAGATGCGCTATGATGATGACCGCAATGAAATCCCTGATTTCGTGCTGAACAAACCGCAATATCGCGACGCGCAGATTCTGGTTGCGGGCGAAAATTTCGGTTGCGGGTCCAGCCGGGAACATGCGCCTTGGGCAATTGCCGATTTCGGGATCACCTGTGTGATTGCGCCCAGCTATGCTGATATCTTTTACAGCAACTGCTTTAAGAACGGGATTCTGCCGATCACTTTGCCGCAGGATCAGGTCGATGTACTGATGAAAGACGCTGAAAAAGGCTCCAACGCGCGCATCGAGGTTGATCTGGAAGCGCAGACCATCACGTCTTCGGATGGCGAAGTGTTCAGCTTTGAGGTGGATAGTTTCAAGAAACATTGCCTGTTGAACGGCTTGGATGACATCGGCCTGACGATGGAGAAATCCGAATCCATCGCCGGATTCGAGGCGAAGGCCAGCGCCGAACGCCCCTGGGTCTGATACGCATCTAAGATAAGGCCGCGACCGGATCGCGGCCTTATCTGTTTCCAGAACGGCACCGATTGTCGCGATGGTTGCAACGACGCACCAGTCGGACAGCAAATCGTTGTGACGTTTTACGAGAATTCGCGCAGCGCTTGCAGCTGTGTCGCGGTTCAGGTCAAAGTTTGTAATGTGTAAAGTGGGCGTCCGATACGCGCGCTGGTTAAACGTGTAGTGGTTAAGAGGTGACAAGGTGCTGTTAAGGCTGCCAGCGGCGATCGGCCGCGCGTTTCTTGTGGTCGTACTGATTGTTATGCCCTCTGCTTTATTGTCGGGCGGGATGGAAGACGCGGCACATATCATTGTGCTGGTGGCGTTATTCGCGGCTTTGTTCACCTTTGTTGAATATGTTTCCGTCAGCCCCAGCCTGGTCGAATTCCGCGATGCGCCGCCGTTCAACCGGATGCGATTTTCCGCGCTGTTTGCGATGGTTCTGTGCGTGTCGATGATTTTTCGTGGCTATCAGATCCCGTCGGACATGACGGGTTTGTTTCAGGCCAGCGGTGAACAGATCGGGCAGGTGATTGATTTCCCTTATTCGCCGGTCCGGCTGCTGGTGCTGACAATTCTTGATGACGTCAACCCGGAACTGGTCGCGCTGATGCGTGATGCGGCGGGGCTGAGCTATCTGATCGCCCTGCTTTCGATTGTGTCGTTTATCCTGTTGCTGCGCCTGCGCCGCTGGCCGCTGCGTGGCGGGGCGTTCAACGTCTGGGTCAATCTGCCCACTTTTGACCCCAACGCAGGCGGTGATGTGGTGGAGCGTCTGCAAAAAGATGCCAAGTTTAACATTATCTTAGGGTTTTTGCTGCCATTTCTGGTGCCAGCAGCGTTGATGCTGCTGTCTTATCTGGGGGCACCGGTCAATCTGGCCAGCCCGCTGACATTGATCTGGATGGTGACTGCATGGGCGTATTTGCCAGCAAGTATTGTGATGCGTGGTGTCGCGCTCAGCCGGGTGGCCGATATGATCGCGGCACAGCGCGAAAAGTCCCGTGGTTTCGATGCGACGCGGGAATGGCGCTTGCCCTGATCCTGGCGGTCTGGCCGGTGCTGGCCAGCGCTGACACCTGGCGGATTGCAAGCTATGCCGCGCCGCTGGGCCGGGACGGGCCGGGGTTGTTGCTGCGTGATCTGATGCGCGGTGATGATCCACAGATCGCGGCAGCGCTGGCGGTGATTACGCGGATCAACCCCGATGTGCTGGTGCTGACGGATTTTGACTATGATCTGGACGGGCTGGCGCTGGCTGCTTTTGCGGCCTTGGTGGACCCGCCTTATCCGTATCATTTTGCACGGCGTCCCAATACCGGCATGCCGACCGGGCTGGATCTGGATCGCAATGGCCGGTTGGGCGAGGCGCGCGATGCGCAAGGCTATGGCCGGTTCAACGGCAATGGCGGCATGGCGGTGCTGTCGCGGCTGCCGATAGATGCGGGCGGGGCGGTGGATTTGTCGGCGCTGTTGTGGCGCGATCTGCCGGGTGCGGTGTTGCCGGTGCTGGATGGGCGGGCGTATTGGGATGATGCGGTGCTGGATGTGCAGCGGCTTTCCACCACCGGGCATTGGATCGTGCCGGTTTTGCCGCCGGATGCGCTGCCATTCGCGATCATGGCGTTTTCGGCGACGCCGCCTGCCTTTGACGGGCCGGAACGCCGGAATGTGCTGCGCAACCGCGATGAATTGCGGCTGTGGGAATGGGTGCTGGACGGGGCATTCGGCCCGGTGCCGGATCATTTCGTCATCGCGGGCAATGCCAATCTGGACCCTGATGCGGGTGACGGCGACCGGGCTGCGATGGCGGCCTTTCTGGCGCATCCGCTGATGCAGGACCCGCTGCCGGGGCAACCGACAGCGGATTGGACCAATCTGGGCATTGGCACCTTGCGTGTCAGCTATGTGCTGCCGTCGCAAGGCTGGCAGGTGCTGGATGCCGGGGTGGACTGGCCCGCGTCAGGAGGCGACGAGATTCTGCATGCTGGCGCGCATCACCTTGTCTGGGTGGATATCCGCCGGTAGCGTATCGTCCATCACCATGCCAAGATCGGTTGGCTGAAAGCCGGGCAGCAGCCGGGCCAGCTTGGCCCCGCTGATCTGATGCGGCATGGAATAGAGATAACGCATTTCGCGCATTTCCCGCGCCAATGACCAGAACGGTGCCAGCAGATTCATCAGCCACCATGGAAAGGTTGAAAGGCGGATTTTTTCACCCCGGCCCTGAAAATGCGCGGCCAGATCGCTGATGGTAAAGGCATGGCCGGGGAAGGGGATATCCTCGAACCTGTCCAGCGTGTCGCGCATTTCGGCCAGTTGCACGGCGGCGCGCGCCCAGTCGGGCAGATAGCAATAGGCCTGCAAGGCATCGGGGTTATCGCTATAGGTGACTTTGCCTTTGGCGATTTCGCGCAGGATGAACATCTGCATGACATCGCCATTGCCCTGCGGGTCGATGAAATTGCCCGCGCGCAGGATGATCGTTGGCACGCCTGCATCGCGATAGGCGGCTTCCATGTCGATCCGCACGCGGCCTTTGCGGGTGCGGGCCAGATGCGGGGTGTTTTCATCCAGCGTGCCGGGCTGGTTGCCGTAGTTATAGATATTGCCGGGGATGATCACCGTCGCGCCGCTGGCCTTGGCGGCGGCGATGACCTGGCTGGTGATCGCGGGGATCGTCACGTTCCATTTGTAATAGGCGGGCGGGTTCAGCCCGTTGACGATGACATCGCAGCCGATGGCGGCCTGCGTCATGTCATCGGTCTTGCGGTTGAACAGGCGCACGGTCCAGCCTGCGTTCCAGAATGCCTCTGCCGCGTGGCTGCCGATCTTGCCGGTACCGCCGAGGATCAAAACGGTTTGTGTCATGGGGTTACCTTTCATGCTGATGCAGCGATTTTGACCCATTCAGATGAAGTGCGATATTGCCTGAATTTGCAGATCATGTATTCATTTGTGAATGGGTCAGGCTTCGCAATCTTTGGACTGGGCGCTGGTGCAGGCCTTTCTGGCTGTCGCGGAAACCGGCAGCCTGTCGGGGGCGGCGCGGCAATTGGGGACCAGCCAGCCGACTGTGGGTCGCCAGATCAAACAGATCGAGGCGCAATTGGGCGCGGAATTGTTTCACCGCCAGCCGCGTGGTCTGGCGCTGACCGATATCGGCGCGGAACTGACCGCACCGGCGCGCGCGATGCGTGATGCGGTGCAACAGATCGCGCTGACAGCGGCGGGGCGGCAGGCGAGCCTTGCAGGCAATGTGCGGATCACCGCCAGTGTTGCGGCGTCGGCACTGTTGTTGCCGCCGATCATCGCGCAGATCCGCAGGCTGGAACCGCAGATCGCGATTGATCTGGTGCCCAGCGACACCACCCGCAATCTGCTGTATCGCGAGGCTGATATCGCCGTGCGGATGTATCGCCCGACGCAGCTGGCGCTGATCACCCAGCATATCGGGGATATCGCGCTGGGGGTGTTTGCGGCGAAAACCTATCTGGCGGAACGGGGTGCGCCGCAATCGGCGGCGGATCTGCTGACGCATGATTTCGTGGGTTACGATGCCAGCAACGAGATTATCGACGGGTTTCGCGCCGCCGGGGTCATTGTGGACCGGGATTTTTTCAAGACCCGCTGCGATGACAATATCGCCTATTGGGAATTGGTGCGAGCGGGCTGCGGGATCGGTTTTGCGCAGGCGGGGGTTGGGCGCGGTGATCCGCTGGTCAGTGAGATTGACCTTGGGTTTCCACTGCCGGTGCTGCCAGTCTGGCTGACCGCGCATGAGGCGATGCGTCAGACCCCGCGGATCAGGCGGGTGTGGGATTTGCTGGCGGCGGGGTTGCGGCCACTGGTGTCTTGAACCTTGCGGCGGAGCGCGCTACGCCAAGGTAACAGATATTTGCAAGGACAATAACATGGCTAACCCATCCCTTCTGATCCTCGCCGGTGACGGCATCGGCCCCGAGGTCATGAACGAGGTCAAGCGCATCATCGACTGGTTCGGCGCCAAGCGCGATCTGGCCTTTGACGTGTCAGAAGATCTGGTGGGCGGTGCCGCCTATGACAAACACGGTGTGCCATTGCACGACGACACGATGGCCAAGGCGCAGTCGGTTGATGCCGTGTTGCTGGGCGCCGTTGGCGGGCCGAAATACGATGATCTGGATTTCAGCGTAAAACCGGAACGCGGGCTGCTGCGCCTGCGAAAGGAAATGGACCTGTTCGCCAATCTGCGCCCGGCGCAATGTTTTGACGCTTTGGCTGATTTTTCGTCGCTGAAAAAGGATATCGTCGCCGGTCTGGATATCATGATCGTGCGCGAACTGACCTCTGGCGTCTATTTCGGTGAGCCGCGCGGCATCCATATGGAAGACAATATGCGCGTGGGCATCAACACCCAGCGCTATACCGAGGCCGAGATCGAACGCGGCGCGCGCGCGGCCTTTGAACTGGCGATGAAGCGCGGCAAGAAGCTGTGTTCGATGGAAAAGGCCAATGTGATGGAAAGCGGCATCCTGTGGCGCGATGTCGTGACAGAGGTGCATCGCGATTACCCCGAGGTTGAACTGTCGCATATGTATGCCGATAATGGCGCCATGCAGCTGGTGCGCGCGCCGAAACAGTTTGACGTGATTTATACCGACAATTTGTTCGGTGATATCCTGTCCGATTGTGCGGCGATGCTGACCGGGTCTTTGGGGATGTTGCCATCTGCCTCGCTCGGCCTGCCGATGGCGAATGGCCGGCCCAAGGCGATGTATGAGCCGGTGCATGGCTCGGCCCCTGATATCACGGGGCAGGGCAAGGCGAATCCCATTGCCTGTATTCTGTCCTTCGCGATGGCGCTGCGCTATTCGTTCGATCAAGGGGCAGAGGCGGATCGTCTGGAAGCGGCGATTGAAAAAGTGCTGGCCGATGGTGCCCGCACCGCCGATCTGATGGGGCCGGAAGGTGGCACGCCCTTGTCGACCACCCAGATGGGCGATGTGATCCTGTCCGCCCTCGACGAAAGCCTGTGATATGACCCCGAATGCCAAAGGTGCCTTGATCGCTCTTGCCGCCTTTGGCGTTTTTGCCACGCATGACGTGGTGGTGAAGATCCTTGGTGGGATCTATTCACCGGTGCAGATCGTGTTCTTCTCGGTCCTGTTGTCGTTTCCTTTGGCGACTTTCACGCTGATGCGCGACAGCAAGCCCAGCACTTTGGTGCCGATCCATCCGTGGTGGATCGCGCTGCGCGCGGTGGCCACGGTGATCACCGGGTTTACGGCGTTTTATGCGTTTTCTGTGCTGCCTTTGGCGCAGGTCTATACGATCCTCTTTGCCTCGCCTTTGCTGATCACGGTGCTGGCGATTCCGGTGCTGGGTGAAAAGGTCCGCATCCGGCGCTGGGCCGCGGTCATCGTCGGGCTGATCGGCGTGCTGGTCGTGCTGCGCCCGGGATCGGCGGAATTGTCGATCGGGCATCTGGCGGCGCTGATGGCGGCGGTGGGCGGCTCGATTGCATCCATCATCGTGCGCAAGATCGGGTCAGAGGAACGGCCTGTTGTGATGCTGCTCTATCCCATGGCGCTGAACTTTGTGGTGATGGCGGCGGCGCTGCCCTTTGTCTATGTGCCGATGCCGATTGAGCATCTGGGGATGATGGGGGTCATCGCGGTCTTTGCCTGGATCGCGGGCCGGATGATCATCTCGGCCTATCAGGCGGGCGAGGCGGCGATCATCGCGCCGATGCAATATAGCCAGATCATCTGGGCGACGATTTTCGGCTTTCTGTTCTTTGGCGAATTCATCGAACTGACCACGGCCATCGGGGCCAGTATCATCATTGCCAGCGGGCTTTATATCGTCTTGCGCGAAAGCCGGTCCGGCGCATCGGAAAATACGCCAGTGCTGCGCACAAGGTCGCGGTCGGAAACCGGGATCGTCCCGCGCATCAGCATGCTGGCGCGGGTCAGCGGCAAGACCTTACCGGGGCAGAAAAAGGGCCGCCACTAGCGCCCTTCCGGCGGGGCAAAGCTATGGGCATTGGCCCGCGCCCAGCGTTCGCGATAGATCGGGTTGTCGGTGCCATCATCCAGCAGGAAACCGTTGCGCAGATAGGTATAGACGTCATTGGCTTCGGTCATCTGGCCGTCGCCACGCCGGGTCATGAAATGATAGGGTTCAAAATTATTCGGGTCGGTCAGGCCAGCGGCCCCTGCCATTTCACCCAAAGCTTTCAGCGTATTGGCGTGGAACCGCGCGACGCGATGGGATTTGTCATCCACATCCAGCGCGCGCTGGCGCAACGGGTCCTGTGTCGCGACACCGACCGGGCATTTGTTGGTGTGGCAGGCCTGCGCCTGAATACAGCCCACGGCGAACATATAGCCGCGCGCGGAATTGCACCAATCTGCCCCAATCGCCAGCGCGCGGGCGATGTCAAAGGCGCTGACGATCTTGCCTGCCGCACCGATCTTGACCTGATCGCGCAGGCCCGCACCGCGCAGGGTGTTGTGGACAAAGGTCAGCCCTTCGACCAAAGGCATGCCGACATGGTTGGCGAATTCCAAAGGGGCAGCACCAGTGCCGCCTTCGCTGCCGTCGACGACGATAAAATCAGGCACGATGCCGGTTTCCAGCATCGCCTTGACGATACACATGAATTCGCGCCGATGCCCGATGCAAAGTTTGAAACCCACAGGTTTGCCGCCTGACAGATCGCGCAGCTTGCCGATGAATTGCATCATCTCAACCGGGTTGGAAAATTCCGGGTGGGCGGCGGGGGACACGCAATCCTGCCCCATCGGGATACCCCGCGCCTCTGCAATCTCAGGCGTGATCTTGGCGGCGGGGAGCATGCCGCCATGGCCGGGTTTTGCCCCCTGGCTGAGTTTCAATTCGATCATTTTGACCTGCGGATCGGCGGCAGTTTCGGCGAATTTGTCGGGGTGGAACCGCCCGTTATCCGTCCGGCAGCCGAAATAGCCAGAGCCGATTTCATAGATCAGATCGCCGCCTGCCTGCCGGTGATAGCGGCTGATCCCGCCTTCGCCGGTGTCATGCGCGAAACCGCCCATTTTGGCCCCGGTGTTCAGCGCAAGGATCGCATTGGCGGAAAGCGCGCCAAAGCTCATCGCGGAAATGTTGTAGAGGGAGGCATCATAGGGCTGTTTGCAAGCCGCATTGCCGATGCGCACACGGAAATCCGTGTCAGGAAAATGCACCGGCTGGACCGAATGGGTCAGCCAGGAATAGCCTGCCTCATACACCTTTTCTTGCGTGCCGAAGGGGCGCTTATCCTCGGCCCCTTTGGCGCGTTGATAGACCAAGGATCGTTGTTCGCGGCTGAATGGCTGTTCGTCCTGATCGTTTTCGATGAGATATTGCCGGATTTCCGGTCTGATCCCTTCCAGCAGGAACCGGACATGGCCCATGATCGGGTAATTGCGCAGGATGGAATGGTTGTGCTGGCGCAGATCAGAGATGCCCAGCAGGGTCAGGCCCACGAAAACCGCGAACAGCAGCCAGAATCCCGGATACCACAGCGCCAGCCCGCCGCTGAACCCCGCAAGGGCGGCAGCAATGATCAACGGGGTATAACGGTTGGGTAAGGATAATCTTGGCACAATATCTTCCTTGAGTTGCAGGATTTGGGCGTCCTTACACCTATCGCAGCCAGATGTCAGAAGTTTAACTTCACCCCCGGCAGGCCCAAAGATTTGATCAGATCGCGCAATTCCTGACGTGCGGCGATGTTGGAAATGTTCAACCCTTTCACCCCGGTATCGCGCAGATCGAGCAAAGTTAGCCCGCGTGGAAACAATTCGCGGAAAATCACCCGTTCGTTGAAACCCGGCGCGGTGCGGAACCCGATCCGGCGGGCAAGTTTTTCGATGACGCGCTGCATTTTCTCTTTATTGACCATGGCCTGCGCGCCCATCCTGTTGCGCACCACGACCCAGTCGATTGGTTTCAGCCCGGCCTGCGCGCGCAATTGCCGGGCGTTCCAGACCATTTCGGAATAGACGGAGGGGCCGGTAATCTCCTCACCCTCGCTGTCGACATGGGCGAGCAGGTCGAAATCGACGAAACTGTCGTTCAGCGGGGTGATCAGCGTATCGGCCAATGAATGGGCGACCTGAGAGATCCGCGTATGTGATCCGGGGCAATCGATCAGGATGAAATCGCAGTCTTTTTCCAGCTGCGCGACAGCCCGCGACAGCCGCAGGTCTGAGGCATGTTCGCCGGGTTGCAGGCTGGCCTCATCCACCTCTGGCAGGGCCAGAAACACCGGCGATGGCAGATCGAGTTCTGCCTTGGCCAGATATGCGGTGCGGTTCGTCAGATAGCGCGCGAGGGTCTGCTGCCGCAGGTCGAGATCCAGCACGCCGACCTTCAGCCCGCAGCGCGCAAGGGCGGTGGCCACATGCATCGACACGGTGGATTTGCCTGCGCCGCCCTTTTCGTTCCCGACAACGATGATATGCGCCACGGTCAAATCCTTTTACTGGTCAAGGTTGGTGCTTCTATATGATGTGGTCCGCCCGAGTGAAAGCGCAGCATCGCGCAGGCCCGTGGTTTTTAGCCAGTGTTGGCTTTTTGCACATCGGCCACAGGTGCTTGACAAGCGGATGACGATGGCGCAAGTGTCGGCCAACAGATGCAAGCTGCCGCGTGAGCAGAGCAGGACCATGATTGGTCTGACGCAAGGCATCGGTTGATTTTCAGGTTCCCAGATCACGCAGGGGTCCCGCGCCACATCGGCGCCCGGACAATGCGGTTCAGGCAGTCAGCATATGGCGCAACCTTGCTATGACCTTTGGGAAACGCCCATGGGTCACACCCATATGCGCGGGCCGCTGGTCCGCTGAAAAGGATATCCATTATGGATTTTGACATGCTGGGCCTTGCGCCCCGATTGATTGCCGTTCTGAAAGAACAAGGCATCACCGACCCAACCCCGATTCAGACGCAGGCGATCCCGCATGCGATGAATGGCCGTGATGTGATGGGCCTGGCCCAGACCGGCACGGGGAAAACCGCAGCCTTCGGGCTGCCGATGATTCACGCGCTGATGAAGGCGGGTGTGAAACCCAACCCCAAGGCCGTGCGCGGTCTGGTGCTGGCACCGACACGCGAACTGGCCAAACAGATCGCCGACAACCTGACCGCCTATACCAAGGGCAGCCATCTGAAAGTGGCTTTGGTCGTTGGTGGCGCGGGCATCACCGCACAGACCAAGCGTCTGGCGGGTGGTGTGGACCTGCTGGTTGCGACTCCGGGCCGGTTGATTGATTTGCTTGACCGTCGCGCCGTGCGTCTGGATGAGACTGTTTATCTGGTGCTGGATGAAGCTGACCAGATGCTCGACATGGGGTTCATCCATGCCCTGCGCCGGATTGCGCCGCTGCTGGCGAAGGATCGTCAGACGATGATGTTCTCGGCCACCATGCCGAAGCTGATGTCGGAACTGGCGGATGCTTTCCTGACCGATGCGGTGCGGGTGCAGGTCAACCCTCCGGGTCAGGCGGTCAAGAAGATCGCGCAATCGGTGCATTTCGTGGCGCAGGCGGCGAAGACCGATCTGCTGGTCGATCTGCTGGACAAGCACCGGGACGAATTGGCGCTGGTCTTTGGCCGCACCAAACACGGCTGTGAGAAACTGTATAAAACGCTGGAAGCCAAGGGTTTTGCCGCCGCATCAATCCACGGCAACAAATCCCAAGGCCAGCGTGAACGCGCGATTGAGGCGTTTAAATCCGGCAAGGTCCGGGTGCTGGTCGCAACCGATGTGGCCGCCCGTGGCATCGATATCCCCGGCGTGCGCCACGTTTATAACTACGATCTGCCGAATGTGGCGGAAAACTATGTCCACCGGATCGGCCGGACCGCACGTGCTGGTGCTGAAGGATCGGCCATCGCCTTGGTTGCACCGGATGAGATGATCGAATTGCAGGACATCGAAAAAGCGATGAAGGAAACCATTCCTGTCGCATCGGGCCGCGCGTGGGAAATCATGCCCGGTCAGAAAAAGCGCCCCAATGGTGGTGGCGGTGGCGGCGGTCGCCGTGGCGGTGGTGGTGGCGGTGGCAACCGCTCTGCCGCGCCGCGTGCGGGTGGCAAACCTGCCGGTGGTGCTGGCAAGCCGCAGGGTGGCCGCAGACCCGGTGCCGGTGGCGGCGGTGGCCGGTCGCGCAGCCGGTCTGCTGCGTAAGTGACAGGAAAGCCCCGGTGGAAACGCCGGGGCTTTTTGCTAAGGTGATATCAACACTGACAGGAGACAGAGAGTGACAATCACGCATCAGGACGATCTGGATGGGCTGCGCAAAATCGGCAGCATCGTCGCCAATACCATGCACAAGATGGCGGCAGCGATGGAGCCGGGTATGACCACCAAAGAGCTTGATGAGATCGGGCGCGGCTTGTTGGAACGGGAAGGGGCGGTGTCCGCGCCGCAGGCGATCTATGATTTTCCCGGCATCACCTGCATCAGCGTGAACGAAGAGATCGCCCATGGCATCCCCGGCAGCCGCTGCATTGCCGATGGCGATCTGGTGAATATCGACGTATCCGCCTCGCTGAATGGCTATTTCGCCGATACCGGGGCGAGTTTTTGCCTCGGGGCCGTTGCGCCATCGGTCGCACAGCTGTGCCGTGACGGCAAACGCGCGATGCAGATCGGTATCGCGCAGGTTGGCCATGACAAACCGCTGGCCGGGATCGGCAATGCGATTGGGAAATTCGCGTCAAAGCGCGGCTATACGCTGATCCGCAATCTTGCCAGCCACGGTGTCGGCAAAGCCCTGCATGAAGAGCCCGGAGAGATACCGACTTGGCCCACCAAAGGTGACCGGCGGCGGATGCACAATGGTCTGGTGCTGACAGTGGAACCTTTCCTGTCGCGCGGCGGCAAATGGGCTCAGTCCAGCGGCAAGGACGACTGGACGCTTTATAGCACACCAGCGGCACCCTGTGTGCAATATGAACATACAGTGGTGGCAACGCGCGGCGGGCCAGTGATTGTGACGCTGCCGGGGTGAGGGGGGGCTGTTTTTCGGGAAACGGTGCTTGAAATGACAAGCCCGGGTGGAAACTCCGGGGATTTTTGGTTTGGGCGATCGAATATTTTCTATATGATCGCCCTAAAGTTGTTGGTGATCGCCGAATTTCTTGCTAAAATATACCTGTAAATTTGCAAAATTTTACGCGTGTATTCGTGATCAGGAGTGGTCTGACCGTGGTTGACAAGTCGGATGCGGCTTTCCCTTATGTGGTTCATGCTAACAAGAAGGAAGCAGAGAGGCGTGCGCAAAGCCGCCGAGCAATTAATCCCCTTGTACATATCGGTGTCGCGTTATTGGCGGTTGCAGCCGCTTGGATGCATTTAACAGCGACAGAACCTCATTGGATCACCACCGTTTTCTTTTCATTGGTAGCACTTGTTAATTTCTGGCAGGCATTCCTGACCCTTTTTTTAAAACGCACGTAAAGTAGGTCCCGGTTGCTCTGATGGCTTAAAGTTTCACCTGCGCCAATCAGTATAGGTGGATAGTTCGCGTACTACGCTACTTTTGGTAGGACGGAGAATTTAGTGACGAAACGCAAAACGCCGCCCCGAAAGGAGCGGCATTTCGCGCCAATGGCGCCAGTCAGATCGGGCGGCGTGCGGGCGTCTTAGCGCATGCCAAAGAATGACAGCACAGCCAGAACCACGACGACGAGGCCAACGATATAAATGATATTGTTCATATTTACTCCAATTCCTGAAACTCCCAGACGTGGGACGTTTCGACACTAACCCATCAGATCACAGATGGTTCCCGAGGACGTGTGGAAAAGTGAAGCGCCACTTTCGCGGAGCATTTCCTCGGGGTGATAAGCACCCCCCAAAAGCAAAACGCCGCCCCCGGGGGAGCGGCGTTTCGGCCAGCGTAGGGTGGATCATGATCCACCCTACAGGGTTCAGAAACCCAGACCGGCGTATTTGTTCTTGAACTTCGACACACGGCCACCGGCGTCCATCAGACGCGTGCCGCCACCGGTCCATGCAGGGTGCACGGAGGGGTCGATTTCCAGCGACATCTGATCGCCTTCCTTGCCCCAGGTGGATTTCATCTGCACCACGGTACCATCGGTGAATTTCACGTCGATGATGTGATAATCGGGGTGAATATCTTTTTTCATGGATCCCGTCCTTATGCCTTGGCGCCCGTAGGGGCCTTGTAATTGGTGACTTCGGCGATACGCGCGGATTTACCACGGCGGGCACGCAGGTAATACAGCTTGGCGCGGCGGACTTTACCACGACGGACAACTTCGATGCTGTCGATATTGGTGGAATGCAGCGGGAACACACGTTCAACGCCTTCACCAAAGGAAATCTTGCGCACGGTGAACGACCCGGCGATGCCTTTGCCGTTCTTGCGGGCGATGCAGACGCCTTCATAGGCCTGCACACGGGTGCGTGTGCCTTCGGTCACTTTGTAACCGACGCGGATGGTGTCACCCGCTTTGAAATCGGGGATGGTTTTCCCCAGCGCAGCGATCTGCTCCGCTTCGATCTGTGCGATCAGGTTCATCTGAAACGCTCCTTATGATGCTTGCGGTGGTCCGCAATGTTGTTTCCATAACGAATAGCTCTGATCGTTACCCGGGTCCGCCGCAGCGCCCGTCAGAGATTGCGTCATCGTTTATCGCGGTTGTCCGGCCTGTCCGGGGTAGTCAGCACCAACGCAAGTGCCCCACATGATCCGGCGGTTCCATAAACCAATGGCCCGGAATCAGTGACACCGACCCAAGCTGACTGGCGTATAGGCTCAAGCGGGGTTGCGATCAAGGCTTGTCTTGATAGGCCTGCCACAGATCAGGCCTGCGTTCGCGGGTGATCTGTTCCGACATCGCGCGGCGCCAGGCGGCGATTTTTGCGTGATTGCCGGACATCAGCACATCGGGGATCGCATGGCCCTGCCATTCGGCGGGTTTGGTGTATTGTGGGTGTTCCAGCAAGCCGTTGGAATGGCTTTCCTCGACAGCGCTTTCAGCATTGCCGAGCACGCCGGGCAACAGCCGCACGGTGGCGTCGATCATCGCCTGCGCCGCAATCTCGCCCCCGGTCAGGACGAAATCACCGAGCGAGACTTCGGTGATGCCGAAATGCTGGATCACCCGTTCATCGACGCCTTCAAACCGTCCGCAGAGCAGGGTGATCCCATCCATCCGCGCCCAGTTGCGCGCCATGGATTGATCGAAGCGGCGACCGCGTGGCGACAGATAGACCAGCGGCATAATGCCTTTGGCGCTGCTGCGGGCGGCGAGGATGGCGGATTCCAGCACGTCGGCGCGCAGGACCATGCCCGCGCCGCCGCCTGCGGGGGTGTCATCGACATTGCGGTGCTTGCCGATCCCATATTCGCGCAGGTCATAGGTTTGCATCTGCCACAGCCCGTCCTGCAGGGCGCGGCCAGTCAGGCTTTCGCCCAGTACGCCGGGAAAGGCCTGCGGGAACAGGGTGATGATCTGGGCCATCCATGCGCCCGCAAGCTGGGGCGTGTCGGTCATCAGCTCGCGCGGTTTCAGCGTCGCGCTGATGGATTTGCGGCCGATGGCGCGGGATGGTTTATCCGTCATCGCTGGGAAACAATCCGGCGGGCGGGTCTGCAATGATCCGTCCGGTCGCCAGATCGACGGTTGGCACCGCGGCGCGGGTGAAGGGCAGCAGCACGGTGTCGGATTGTCCCGGCACATGCAGTTCGAGCAAGGCACCAGCACCGTGATCGACCACCGATTTTATCTTGCCCAAGGTCACGCCGCCGGTGTCCAGCACGGCAAGCCCGATCAGATCGGCATAGTAATATTCATCGTCCGGCAGCGACGGCATCGCCGCGCGGTCGGCGTAAAGCGCGATATTGCGCATGGCATCGGCGTCTTCTTTCGTCACGACGCCGGACAGGCGCGCGGTAAAGCCGCCCTTGAGCTGGCCGGTCAGCACCACCTGCGCGATACTGTCGCCGGTTTCGGTATAAAGAGGGGTGTAATCGGCGATGGCCGCAGGGTCAGCGCAGAAGGATTTCAGCCGCACCTCGCCCTTGACCCCGAAAGAGCCGCCGATCATGCCGACGATAACGCGGTCATTCATTGATCATCTCCGCTGCGAGACAGATGTTCGAGGTCCATAGCCCGCCACCGTTTTCGCAAATTTCCTGCTGGCCAGCCCGTTCATAGAGCATGCCCGCCACGAAGGCGACCATCACAAGGATGAAGGTGCGGAGCAAGCGAAACATCTGGGTTGGGGAAGGTGGCCCGGACCTTGACCCGGGCCACGCACCATCGCTTATTCGGCGGCGGCGTCTTCTGCTGGGGCGTTTGCAGCTTCTTCAGCGGCAGCGGCCTTGGCAGCTTTTTCTTCGGCGCGCTTGGTGGCGGCTTTGCCGGGTGTGCCTTTTTTCAGGTTGGCACGGTCTTTTTTCGGCAACACGCCAGCGGTTTCCAGCATACGGGCGACGCGGTCGGTTGGCTGTGCGCCTTGACCCAGCCAGTGCTGGATACGGTCCATATCCATGCGCACGCGGTCTTCGCTGTCTTTGGGCAGCATGGGCGCATAGGTGCCGAGTTTTTCGATGAAACGGCCATCACGTGGCATGCGGCTGTCAGCAGCGACAATCGCGTAATAAGGGCGTTTCTTGGAGCCGCCACGGGCGAGCCGGATTTTCATAGACATTGGGTATCTCCTTTAAGATGTCTTTGGGGATGGCGGGGTGAACCCCGCCCTACGATTGGTGTTGTTTGTGATGCTGGATCACTTCCTGAATGATGAAATTCAGGAATTTCTTGGCGAATTCAGGGTCCAGATCGGCCTGTTCCGCAAGCTCGGTGAGCCGTGCGATCTGCGCCTCTTCGCGGGCGGGATCGGACGGGGGCAGGGCATGTTCAGCTTTCAGCTTGCCCACGGCCTGTGTGTGTTTGAAACGCTCGCCCAGTGTATAGACAAGGATCGCATCCAGCCGGTCGATGCTGGCGCGGTGCCCTTTCAGGATCTCGGCGGCGCGGGTGACGGGATCAGACATGCGCTTGTCCTTTCGGGTGGCGGTAGACGAGAGTGTAGGCTTTTGGGCCCTTTGCGGCTGTGTCCAGCACTGCGCCCAGTTTTTCCGCCAGCCGGATCGAGCGGGCATTGTCGGGCGCGATATAGCTGACGACCGTTTCCCAGCCCAAGACGTCGAACGCATGGGCCACGGCGGCTTTCGCGGCTTCGGTCGCGATGCCGGTGCCCTCGGCCTTGTCGGACAGGATCATCCAGCCGATTTCGGTTTCCGGCCAGTCAGGCGGTGTCCATGGGCCGACCAGCCCGAGGGCGGTGTCTTCATCGTCAAGCGTGACAGCCCACATGCCATAGCCGAAAATCTCCCAATGGCCGAGTTCACTGGCGAAAGTGCGCCAGGCATTGCCCAGATTGCGGTGCCCGCCAAAGGCGGTGGACCGGTCCGACATCATGAAATCATGAAAGGCAGGCCAGTCATCCGCCACCGGGCGGCGCAGGATCAGCCGGTCGGTTTTCAGGTTTTGGCAAACCTGAAGCCTCCGGCGGGGATATTTATGCTCTGACGATGTCATTTCTTTTTGCCAAAACCCGACAGGCCCGCGGGCAGTTGCATGCCGCCACCGCCCAAGCCGGGCAGGCCGCCGCGCCCTTGCAGCGCTTTGGCGGCTTCGGCCATGGCCTTGGGGTCGTTCATGTCGGGCATGCCCTCGGGCGCGCCGCCTTTGCCGAACATGCCTTTGATCGCCTGTTTCAGCATGCCGCCTTTGCCCATTTTCTTCATCATATCGGCCATCTGGCGGTGCTGTTTTACCAGTTTGTTCAGTTCCGACACTTCCAGACCGGCCCCTTTGGCGATGCGTTTCTTGCGGCTGGCGGCGAGCAGATCGGGGTTGGCGCGTTCTTTTTTGGTCATCGAATTGATCAGCGCGATCTGGCGTTTCAGGATGCTGTCATCCATGCCCGATGCGGCCATCTGTTTGCCCATTTTGGCAGCACCGGGCATCATGCCCATCATGCCTTCCATGCCGCCCATTTTCAGCATCTGTTCCAGCTGCATTTTCAGGTCGTTCATGTTGAACCGGCCCTGCTGGAACCGTTTCATCATCCGCGCGGCTTGTTCAGCCTCGATATTCTCCTGCGCCTTTTCGACGAGGGCGACGATATCGCCCATGCCGAGGATGCGGCCTGCGATGCGTGATGGCTCGAAGGTTTCGATGGCGTCCATCTTTTCGCCAAGGCCGACGAAACGGATCGGCTTGCCGGTGATCGCGCGCATCGACAGGGCGGCACCGCCGCGCCCGTCGCCGTCCATCCGGGTCAGGACCACGCCGGTCACACCGATCTTGTCGTCGAATTCCTGCGCGACATTCACGGCGTCTTGCCCGGTCAAGCCATCGACGACCAGCAGCGTTTCGCGTGGGTTAGCCACGTCGCGCACGGCGGCGGCCTGCGCGATCAGTTCGGCATCGATATGCAAACGGCCTGCGGTGTCCAGCATATAGACGTCATAGCCGCCCATGCTGGCCTGCACCTTGGCGCGTTTGGCGATCTGCACGGGCGTTTCGCCCTTGACGATAGGCAGCGTATCGACGCCGATCTGCATCCCCAGGATAGCCAGCTGTTCCATCGCCGCAGGGCGGTTGGTGTCGAGCGAGGCCATCAGGACCTTCTTGCCCTCACGTTCCTTCAGCCGTTTGGCGAGTTTTGCCGTGGTGGTGGTTTTCCCCGACCCTTGCAGGCCGACCATCAGGATCGGCGCAGGCGGGTTGTCGATCTTCAGCGCGCCGGGATCTTCGTCGCCGGTCAGGACGCGTTGCAATTCGTCATGGACGATCTTGACGACCTGCTGGCCCGGCGTGATGGATTTGGTGACGGCCTGGCCGGTTGCTTTGGCCTGCACCGCGGCGACGAAATCGCGCGCGACGGGGAGCGATACGTCAGCCTCCAGCAACGCGATCCGCACCTCGCGCAGGGCGGTTTTGACATCATCCTCGGACAGCGCACCTTGTTTGGTCAGCTTGTCGAAAACACCTGACAGGCGTTCGGAGAGATTTTCAAACATAGGCGCGCGCCTTTTCGTCGTTGCGGTGACCGCCAAACAGGAAGGCCCCCGTGGGCGCAACGCGCTGACGGAGGGCGATCCCCACCAAGCGGGGACCGGACAGCAGATGCAATCCGGAATTGGCAGTCACTTAGGCGCAGAAAGCCCGCGAGTCAACCGCCCAGTGATTTGCGCGCGATAGGCATAGGTGATAATGCCGGTGCCCGCGATCAGCGCCAGCATATGCCAATAGGGCGGGCCGACCCAGATCAGCAGAGCGCCGAGGCCGGTGATCACCGTGGCCAGCAAAAGAAGCCCGGCGATGCCTTCCCAGCCGCGCCGCCAGAGCAGGGCGGCGCCCAGCACCTCGACCGATCCGGTCACATAGCGGGGGAACTGGCCGAACCCTATCGCCTCGTAGATCGTGACATCGGTGCTGTGACCGGTCAGCTTGCGCAGCCCGAAGTAAAGAAAGGCGAGGGTGAGCGCGATGCGCAGGGCTTTGAGCTTGGTCATGAGGCAAGGATAGGCCGCTGTCGTCATTATCAAGAGCACCGGCTTGCGAATTCCCTTGCATGAATGAACGGATTGGCAGAGGTTTTCCATTAATCGTTTGCCAGCGCACGGACAGCATCATGGACAATTGGGATGAAATCCGCACTGCCTTTCAGGTGGCGCGTCGGGGCACCGTCAGCGGCGCGGCAGAGGAGCTGGGCGTGCATCATGCCACAGTGATCCGGCATATTGATGCGCTGGAACAGCGGCTGGGGGTCAAGCTGTTTCAGCGCCATGCGCGCGGCTATACCGCGACCGAGGCCGGGCAGGACCTGTTGCAGGTCGCACAGGCGACGGATGATCAGTTCACCCAGCTTGCGGGCCGGATCAAAGGGCAGGGCGAAGGCGTGTCGGGTGATCTGGTGATCACCTCGGTCGATCTTTTGTCACAATGGCTGACCCCGGTGATGGTGGCGTTTCAGGATCTCTACCCCGAGGTGCGGATCAGATACCGCAGCGGCGTACGTGTGTTCCGGCTGGAATATGGCGAGGCCCATGTCGCGATCCGGGCGGGCAATATGCCCGAAGAGCCCGATAATGTCGTGCAGCCGCTGATGGCGCAGCGGATGTCGCTGGTGGCCTCTGCCGCTTATATCGCACGACACGGGCTGCCGGATGGTATGGATGATCTGCGCAACCACCGTTTTGTCACTAGCGATGACGATACATCCCGCGCGCCGTTTGAACGCTGGCTGCGCGGGCAGGTGCCGGATGAGTGTCTGAGCTATCGTGCCACGGACCAGCGCAATATGCAGGATGCCGTCATGGCCGGTGCCGGGATCGGTTTCGTGCTGAGCCAGCAATGCACCGAAGGGTCGGGTTTGACAGAGGTGATCCCCAGCATGGATGCCTGGACCGCGCCCTTGTGGCTGGTCACCCATGTCGATCTGCACCGCACGACCAAGGTGCAGGCGTTTTTGCGGTTTTTGAAGGATTATCTGAAGGAAGCAGAGGCATCCTGATCGAATTCCCGGTCCAGAAACGCCTCGAACGCATCCAGATCAATCGCGCCCATCTGCCCGAACCCCTGCATCCAGACCGAAGCGGCGCGCAGGGCGTCGGGTTCAAGTTTGCACCATTTCACGCGGCCCCGCTTTTCCTGACTGATCAGGCCCGCGGCGGTCAGCACGCCAAGGTGCTTGGAAATCGCTGCCAGTGACATGGCAAACGGCTCTGCCACATCGGTGACCGCCATGTCATCTTCCAGCAACATCGCGAGGATCGCGCGGCGGGTCGGGTCCGCAAGGGCGGCAAAGATGATGTCGAGCGATGTGTTCATAGGTTCGCTTACGCCACAGCCGCAGAAAAAAGGCAACCGTTTGGTTGAATATGGATATCGGGCAAAAGGCCCGCATCACAGCCCCCCTTGCCGCTTCCTATTTCCAAAAATACTCAAGAAAAACAGGGTAGTAACAGGCTGACGTCACAACTTGACTCTGTGCGGACCTGCCCCTAAACCCTGCACAACCTTCCAAAGGGGCCAAACCAATGCCGGACCCGCAAGACGCAGACCGCCTCAAGGCGCTGGACGCGAAGATTGCGGCGCTGAAAGCACCGGCAAAGGTCAAGGACCATGCGGAAGAACATTATTCTCAGGCACAACTCGCCTGGCGGATGGTGGTCGAGCTGGTTGCCGGTCTTGGGATCGGCTTTGGCATCGGATATGGGTTGGATCACCTTCTGGGGACCATGCCGATATTCTTGGTGCTGTTTATCATTTTGGGCCTCGTGGCCGGTGTGCAGACGATGATGCGCTCGGCGGCAGAGGTGCAGATCAAGCAGCAGAATGCTGCGGCAGAAAAGGGTGATGCAGATGGAACCTGAAGAACAATCCGGCCCCGGCCTTGTCTTCCATCCTTTGGACCAGTTCATCGTCAAACCGGCTTTTGGGGATGGCGTCGTCAATTGGTATACAGTCACCAATGTGACTGTCTGGATGGGTATCACGCTGCTGTGCATCTTCGCGTTGTTCGTTCTGGGCAGCCGGGGCCGGGCGATCATCCCGTCGCGTACGCAGTCGGTTGTCGAGATGATCTATGGCTTCATCTACAAGATGATCGAAGATATCAGCGGCAAGGATGCGACACGGTATTTCCCCTATGTGATGACGGTATTCCTGTTCATCCTGTTTGCGAACTACCTCGCGCTGATCCCGATGTCCTATAGCCCGACCTCGATGATCGCGGTCACTGCGACGCTGGGTTTCGGTGCCTTCATTGCGATCACCATTCTGGGTTTCGTCAAGAACGGCATGGGCTTCCTGAGCCTGTTCTGGGTCTCTGCCGCACCTTTGGCCCTGCGCCCGGTCATCGCGCTGATCGAGATCATTTCCTACTTCGTGCGTCCGGTCAGCCTGTCCATTCGTCTGGTCGGCAACATCGCCGCCGGTCACGTCGTTCTGAAAGTCTTCGCCGGTTTCGCCGCCATCGCGGTGGCAAGCCCGGCAGCGATCCTTGGCATCGTCGCCATCTATGGGCTGGAGGTGCTGGTTGCCGGCATTCAGGCCTATGTCTTCACGATCCTGATCTGTGTCTATCTCAAGGACGCACTTCACCCGCATCACTAAATTGGTTGGGTGACATCACCCATCCTTCTACTCAACTTCCAATCGTAAGGAGAATTCACATGGAAGGCGAACTCGCACATCTCGGGGCTGGTCTGGCTGCATTCGGTTCAGGCTTTGCCGCACTCGGCGTCGGCAACGTGGCTGGCAGCTATCTGTCGGGCGCATTGCGCAACCCATCCGCTGCGGCTGGTCAGACAGCCACATTGTTCATCGGTCTGGCATTCGCAGAAGCTTTGGGGATCTTCTCGTTCCTCGCAGCGCTTCTGCTGATGTTCGCAGTCTAAGAACGAACCCACATCCTTACGACCGACCGGCGCGTTGATGCGCGCCGGTCGGTAAACATTCAAGGTGTTCGGGGGCCAGCATGGAAACAGAAACAAACCAAGTCGCAGGTGTTTGCGTTGATGCCGGGGGTTACGCCCTTGGGATGCCGCAGCTTTGCGCAGATTGGATGCCAAACCAGATTTTCTGGCTGATCATCACGCTTATCGCCATTTTCTTCGTGCTGTCGCGCATCGCCTTGCCCCGGATCGGGGCGGTTCTGGCGGAACGGTCCGGCACGATCACCAATGACATCGCTGCCGCCGAAGATTACAGAAACAAAGCCGCACAGGCCGAAGCCGCCTATGAACAGGCTCTTGCCGATGCGCGGACAGAGGCGCAGGCGATCATCGCCACAGCTAAGGCCGATATTCAGGCCGAGCTTGATATCGAGCTGCAAAAGGCTGATGCTGAAATCGCTGCAAAGACCGCCGAAAGCGAAGCAGCCATTGCAGAAATCCGCGAGAGTTCGGTCAAAAGCATCACTGCCGTTGCCAAGGACACTGCCAAAGAACTGGTGCTGGCCATGGGCGGGACCGCCGATGCCAAGACCATCACCGCAGCCGTTACGGCGCGGATGAAAGGATAAGCCATGCGTATTTTGACCACAGCTTTCCTTGCCCTTGCGGCCTCGCCCGCGATGGCGGCTGATTATCCGTTCTTTTCGCTGCGCAATACGGACTTTGTCGTCAGCATCGCCTTTGTCGTCTTCATCGGCATTCTGCTGTATTACAAGGTTCCAGCGCTGATCGGCGGCCTGTTGGACAAACGCGCGCTGACGATCCGGTCCGAACTCGACGAAGCCAAGGCATTGCGCGAAGAAGCGCAGGCGCTGCTGGCATCCTACGAGCGTAAGCAAAAAGATGTCCAGGCGCAGGCCGACCGCATCGTTGCCGCTGCCAAGCAGGAAGCGAATGCCGCTGCGACTGCCGCCAAGGAAGATATCGCCAAATCCATCACCCGCCGCCTGGCCGGTGCAGAAGAGCAGATCGCCTCGGCGCAGGCTGCTGCGATCAAGGATATCCGTGATCAGGCGGTGACGATTGCCGTCAGCGTGGCAAAAGAAGTGATCGCCAATCAGATGGACGCAACTGCCGCCAACAAGATGATCGATGAATCGATCACTGTTGTGGCCGAGAAATTGCATTAATCCAGCAAGTTTCTGACGGATTTGAAAGCCCGGACATCAGCGTGATGTCCGGGCTTTCTTTGTTTTAGCGGCGGATTTCGTGCTGGAACCGTTTGACGGCAAATTCCTCGTTCCGGTCGGCCTTTTGCTGGTTGGTCAGGTCCATTTCGACATAGTTCAGATGCGCCTCGACCGCGGCGCGGGCGGCCTGTGGATCGCGCGCCTGCAAGCCGGTATTGATCAGGCGGTGCTGGTCCAGCAAGGCATCGCGGGTGGTGCGCTGTTTGAACATGATATTGCGGTTGTAGAACACGCCTTCGCGCAGCAGATCATACATCGACCGCATCATATGCAGCATGATGATGTTATGGCTGGCCTCGATGATGGCAAGGTGGAAATCAGCGTCAAGGCTGGCCTCTTCGGCCGGGTTGCGTTTCTGATGCGCGGCTTCCATCTTTTGAAAGATCGTGTCGATGACCTTCAGATCGGTGTCACTTCCCAGACGGGCGGCGCGTTCGGCGGCCAGCCCCTCCATATCGCGGCGAAAACTGATGTAGTCGAACAAGGCCTCGTCATGGGCGGCAAACAGCGCCACCAGGGCGGGCGAAAAGGCAGAGCCCAGCACATCGGCGACGAATACCCCGGCCCCCGCGCGCGAGGTCAGCAGGCCACGGTTCTGCAGATCGGCCAAAGCCTCGCGCAGGGACGGGCGCGAAACCTGCATCGTCTCGCTCAGGTCGCGTTCAGAGGGCAGGCGTTCGCCGGGGCGCAGGATACCGCGCAGAATCAGCCCTTCGATCTGGCGCACAACGCCGTGGGATAGTTTTTCTTGTAAGACCGGCTCGAACGGCATGGATCGTCTCTTTATTCAGGTCAGGTCACAATGATCACATTGTCAGGGTGATGATCAAACGAAAAGGGCCGCAATGCTGCGGCCCTTTGACGAAACTGATCGGAAAAAATCAGTTTGGTGTGATGACGATTTCTACACGCCGGTTCAGCTGACGGCCCTGCGCTGTCGCGTTGGAGGCCACAGGCTGGTTCAGGCCGGCACCGATCGACCGGATCCGCGCTGGCGACACGCCGCCGCTGCGCAGGACACCGGCAACAGCTGCTGCGCGACGTTCGGACAGGTCCTGATTGAAGGCAGCGGAGCCGACGTTATCGGTATGGCCGATCACGTTGACGGTCGAGTTCGGATAGTTGTTCAGCGATTGTGCGACGATCAGCAGATCATTCTGCGATTGTGCGCCGACCTGCGTGCTGTTGGTAGCGAACAGCAGGTCCTGTGACAGCACGACGACAAGGTTGTTGCCGTTGTTGGATACGCCCACATCGCTGCGCAGCTGACGGCGCAGTTCTTCGGCCTGACGGTCCATGCTGTTGCCGACGCCAGCGCCAACGCCTGCACCCAATGCAGCGCCGATCAGCGCCGCCTGATTGCGTTCACGCACGGTGCCATCGTTGCCGACCAGCGCGCCAGCAGCGGCACCACCCAGCGCGCCGATGACGGCACCCTGACGTGTGTTCTGGCTTTGGTTCGGCGCGCCCGGATCACAGGCGGCCACAGCGACGAGCGATACAGCAGCGATCGCCAGCGGAAATTTCGAGAAGATCATGACAGTGATTCCATTATTTAGGATGCGCAAGTCTGCGCGGGTTACACGCTTTCTTATGACAACAAGCGCGCTGCTATCCAATAACGGTTTACAACAGCTTTGGTTCCATAAAATTATTTTCATCCGCAGACGCGGCATCGGCGCGTGCCGACTCCCATGCCAGCATCGCCCGTTTGACCGGCAATCCCCAGTGATAGCCACCCAATCCGCCGGATTTACGCAAGGCCCGGTGGCAGGGGATCAGCCAACTGACCGGGTTGCGCCCCACGGCGGTGCCGACGGCGCGCACGGCTTTGGGATTGCCTATGGATTGCGCGATTTCGCCATAGGTGGTGACATGGCCGGACGGGATGGTCAGCAAAGCCTCCCAGACTTTCAGTTGAAACGGCGCGCCGATCATATGCAATTGCGTCTGGCCCGTCATGCCAAGCGCGGCTGTCGCCCAGTCCCGCAAAGCATCGGGGTTTTCACTGAACGCCGCCTTGGGCCAGCGCTGGCGCAGGTCCTGCATGGTCGCCGCCTCGCCCGCCTCGGCGGCAAAGGCCATTCCGCAGATGCCGCGATCCGTGCCCATGACCAATGCGGGACCAAAGGCGCTGTCGAACCATCCCCAGTTGATCCGCAGGCCCGCACCGCCCAAGGCATAATCACCGGGGCTCATCGCTTCCCAGCGCAGGAACAGATCATGCAACCGGCCTGATCCGGACAGCCCGACAGCATGGGCAGTGTCCAATGTGGTGAACCGCTCGCGCAGCAGCGCCTTGGCGTGATCAAGGGTCAGATATTGTTGATAGCGTTTTGGCGACACCCCGACCCAGGTCGAAAACAGCCGCTGAAAATGCGCGGGGCTCATCTGCATATGCGCGGCCAGCGTGTTCAGCGACAAGGGCGCATCACCCGCCGCATCGATCAGCGCAATCGCGCGGCGCATGACGTGATAATGATATGTGTCTGACTGATCCATGAGGCCAATCTAAAGCCAAGATGCCGCGCCTGCGACCCGAATATTGCGCATCCCGCACTTGCCCTGTCTGTGGCCGCACGGCATAGAGATGCCATGGCCAAACAGCTTGATTATCACACGATCCGCGCGATCTTTGCCCGGTTTCATGCCGCAGAGCCTGAACCCAAAGGCGAGCTTGAGCATGTCAATGTCTATACGCTCGTCGTGGCCGTGGCGCTGTCGGCGCAGGCAACCGATGCGGGCGTGAACAAGGCGACACGCGCTTTGTTCGCCGTCGCCGATACGCCGGAAAAGATGCTGGCGCTGGGGTTGGATGGTGTGACGGAACACGTCAAGACCATCGGCCTGTTCCGTCAGAAGGCGAAGAACATCATTAAGATGAGCCAGATATTGGTCGATGATTACGGGGGAGAGGTGCCCAATTCCCGCGCCGCGCTGCAATCCTTGCCGGGTGTCGGGCGCAAGACCGCCAATGTGGTGCTGAACATGTGGTGGGGCCAGCCCGCGCAGGCGGTGGATACCCATATCTTCCGCTTTGGCAATCGCAGCGGTGTGGCCCCGGGCAAGGATGTCGATCAGGTCGAACGCGCGATTGAAGATCACATTCCCGCCGATTATCAGCTGCATGCGCATCACTGGATGATCCTGCACGGGCGCTATGTCTGTGTCGCACGTAAACCCAAATGCGGTGTCTGTATCATCCGCGATCTGTGTCAATTTGAGGGAAAGAATTTATGAAAAACTATCAGGTTGTCGGGATCGGCAATGCCATGGTCGATGTGCTGGCCCGCGCCGAGGATGATTTTCTGACGCAGGCCGGGGTGCAGAAAGGCATCATGCAATTGATCGACATGGATCGCGCGGTTGATCTCTATGACCGGATCGGTCCGGCCAAGGAAATCAGCGGCGGGTCTGCTGCCAACACGATCGCCGGGATCGCGCATCTGGGTGGGCGCACCGCCTATGTCGGCAAGGTCAAGGATGACCAATTGGGCGCGATTTTCGCCCATGACCTGCGCGCGCAGGGGGCGGATTACGCGACCGCCATGGCGCCGCGGACCGAAGAAGCTGAGACCGGGCGTTGCATCGTCATCGTCACGCCGGATGGCGAGAGGTCGATGAACACCTATCTGGGCGTCACGGAATTTCTGTCGCCCGACGATATTGACGAAGGCCAGATGGCGCAGGCGGAATGGATCTATCTCGAAGGCTACCGTTTCGACGGACCCGACAGTCAGGCCGCCTTTGCCAAGGCGATCAATGCCTGCAAAGGGGCGGGGGGCCGCGTGTCGATCACCTTGTCCGACCCGTTCTGTATCGAACGGAATCGCGACGCCTTTGCCGCGATGATCCGCGATCATGTGGATCTGTTGTTCTGCAACCGCTCTGAAATGCTGTCGATGTATCAGACGGAAGATTTCGAGGCGGCATTGGGCCAGGCCGCCGCGCAAGTCGGTATCGTTTCCTGCACCGACAGCGGCAATGGCGTGCATATCCTTTCAGATGGCGCGCGCTGGCATGTGCCTGCGGTGCCGACCCAGATCGTCGATGCGACCGGCGCGGGCGATCTTTTCGCTGCCGGGTTCCTCTGGGGGTTGACCGAAGGGTATGATCTGGAAAGCTGCGGCAAGATGGGCAATCTGGCCGCCTCAGAGGTGATCAGCCATATCGGTGCCCGGCCCGAGGCCGATCTCAAGGCGTTGTTTGCGGCACACGGGCTGCTGTAAGCCAAAGCTGGTCCAGCGCGTCAATGGCTGCTGGATCGAACCTGTCTTCTTCTTTCCAATATTTGCCGGACGGCACGTAATAGCCGAGCCGCGCCTCTTCTGCGAGGGCGGCCTCGGTGGCTGTGGCGTCATAGGCTTGCGCCTGGGCATGGCCCAAAACCTCTGGCCCGCCGCGCGGAAACACCAGACGGCTGTCATCGCGCGACAGGTTGACCATGGCACAGCCTTGCCGTGCGGCCATGATCATCAACCGAGCTGATTTCGCCTCCAGCGACCGCAGGGTGATATCCTTGCGCAAAGGGTCCGCCGTGCCGCTGCCATAGAAATGTGTCTGGCTGGCGGCATAGACCATATCGCAGCCCATCATCGCGATGACCCGTGGTTTCAAGGCGGCCAGCGCCCAATATCCCGCAGTAAAGGCCATCGTGCCGCCAGCATAGACAAAGCCCCCCAGATCATTCTGCAATGGCACGTAATCTGTCGCGCGGATGATCCGCTGGTGTTGGCCCAAATCGCGGGGTTTGCGGGCATCGGGGAAATCATTGGGATGGATCAGATCATCCCAATCCGGGCGCACCGCCCAGGCATTATTGATCGCCACGATCCGGTCAAATGTGGCGCGCGGCCAAGAACGCGCCTGCACGACATTGGGCCCGCTGCCAAGGATCAAAACAACCGACATGACCGTATTCCCGCTTCATTCTGCCTCTGCGAAGTAACGCGATCCGCGACATTGTCGAAGAAAAACTTTCAAGCCTCCGGCGGGGATACTTATACTCGGAAGATGAACAGGTAACCGCCACCTGATGCATCAGTCGCCCGGCGCTGCGCAAAAGGTGGCGGCATCTTCGTCGACGGTCATCGGCATCCCTGCCTGTACCGCCCCGACAGATGACCACATTCACCTTAACGGGCTGTGAAGATTGCATCTTCCGAGTGAAAATATCCTCGTGGGTGAGGCGCGCAGCGCCGAGGGGGCAGACAGCCCCCTGCCGCCCTGTCAGTTATTGGCCAAGCTTGGCATGGACCTCGTCCAGATCAATCTCGGCCAGAGGCATTTTATTGGCCGGGTTTTCGAAATCATATTTGAACAGCCGGAAATCGCGTTTGTACATTTCATAAACCAGATGCATCGATAGATCGTCGAAGTAATCCTCGACCTTATGCAGCCGCTTCGGCCCGTGGCCTTCGCTTTCGTTGAAGCGGGGAATTGTCGCAAGATCAATGCTATAGGGCGTATCGGTCCGGTCCAGCACCACCTGCATGCCGTCGTTGAACTTTTCTGTCCAGAAAATATGGTCGTAGCGTCCGCCATTGCCGACAAAGGTCGAGATATGGCCAGACATGGCAGACCAGTGAATGTCAGGTTCCATTGGTTTGCGCCAACGGATCGTGTCGCGCGCAAATAGCAAAAAGCGGCGGAAGCTTTTGATCTGGTCGAATTCAAAACCATTGGCGGGATCGCCGACTTCGATCCCGTATTTCTGGATCAGCTGCGGCACGAGGCTGCCGCGATAATAATTGCCGTTGCGCTGCACGCCGCAGATCTTGTCAAAGAAGGACGACAGGATGCGGGTATAGGGATTGCGCACACAGGTAAAAGCAAAGCTTTTATGGGCCGTGACATTGTCCCGGATCAGCGGCTGGCTGTCGTCCAATGCCCATTTGTGCAGCCCGGCTTTTGCATCATGGATGTCGCCGTCGAAAAAACTGCCGTGATCGCTGTAATACATGATCTGACCGATGGTCGAACAGGCACATTTGGGGACGACCCGGTAGACCATGCTTTCGCTGGTCGTCATCCATATTCCGGGGAAATTTACCACTGCTACTCTCCTCACCCACACACATCTACCACTACAGAATTATAACAAGAAAGAAGGGCTGTCACTGCAATGTATCTTTGCGCTAAAAGGCAACAATCGTTTACATTGTTCTGACTGGTTACCATGGCGCGTGTTGCTTTCATCCTGTTGTGTCACAAAAATCCCGAGGCGATCCTGCGACAGGTCGCGCAACTGACGGCGGCGGGTGATTATGTGGCGATCCATTTCGACGCCTCTGCATCTGCAAAAGACTATCGCCAGATCAGGGACGGGCTGGCGGGCAATGCCAATATCACCTTTGCCCGGCGCCGCGTCAGATGCGGCTGGGGCGAATGGAGCCTTGTCGAAGCCACATTGCGCACGATCAAGGCCGCCCTGGCCGCTTTTGACCATGCGACCCATTTCTATATGGTGTCGGGGGATTGCATGCCGATCAAATCCGCCCGCTACACGCATCAGTTTCTCGACGAAACCGACCGGGATTTTATCGAAAGCTTTGATTTTTTCGACAGCTATTGGATCAAGACCGGATTTCGCGAAGAGCGGCTGATCTATCGCCATTATTTTAACGAACGCACGCAAAAGCGCCGGTTCTACGCCTCTTTTGCTGCGCAGAAACGTCTGGGGCTGACCCGGGCCATTCCTGCTGATCTGCAGGTCATGATCGGCAGCCAATGGTGGTGCCTGCGCCGCCGCACGATCGAGGCGGTGGTGGATTTCATCGACAAGCGCCCGGATGTGCTGCGGTTTTTCCGCACTACCTGGATTCCGGATGAGACGTTTTTTCAGACCCTTGTGCGCCATCTGATCCCCGGCCACGAGATTGAAAGCCGCACGCTGACCTTTCTGATGTTCACCGATTACGGAATGCCGCTGACGTTCTACAACGATCATCTGGAACTGCTGCTGGGGCAGGATGCGCTGTTTGCGCGCAAGATCAGCGCCGAGGCGGACCGGCTCAAACAGGCGCTGGGGGTGCTTTATGCGAGCGACCGGACAGATTTTGCGATCTCGCAGGAAGGGCGTCATCTGTTTCGCTTTCTCACCCAGCGCGGTCGCGAGGGTCGCCGCTTTGCGCCGCGCCTGTGGGAGGCGGATACGACGCTGGGCCGTGGCCGCGAATTGCTGATCGTCTCGTGCAAGAAGTGGCATGTCGCGAAAAGATTCGTCGCAGCCGTGCGGGCGCAGACGGATATTCCGGCCTTTGGGTACATCTTCAACGAAGAAGACGATGCATTGCCTGATCTGGGCGGGATCGAGAAAAGCCTTGAAAAGCGCGGGCGTCATCGCCGTGCCTTTATGCGGTTGCTGTTTGATCAGACGCAAAGTGATCGTCTGATCATCTGTCTGGACACATCCAGTCTGGATCTGATCATGGATTTCTTCAATGATCAGGCCACGATCCGGCTGCTGGAGGTCGATTGCAGTTTCACTGATGACTATCTGGCGGGCCATGCTGTCCGTATCGGGCTGGCAGGGCCGCAATCATCTGCCGCTGCGGTGGCCCGCTTGCTTCCGACGATCCGCCATGACATCGTCCATGAGCGGAACGCGATCCGTGATCTGGGGTTTGAAAATGCCAGTTGCCTGCGCGAAGATGTCCCTGCCGCCGCGAATGCAGAAGCGATTGCCCGGTTCCTGAGTGTGGATATCGACAAAGCGCTGACGCTGGCGCGCGCCCCTTACTTGTTTGCTGATTGAGGAACACCGATGGACTTTGCCTATGACGACCAGAACATCTTTGCCAAAATCCTGCGTGGGGAAATCCCCAACCAGACAATCTATGAAAATGACCATGCTTTGGCGTTCAATGATATCAACCCGCAGGCCCCGGTGCATGTGCTGGTGATCCCCAAAGGTGCCTATGTCAGTCTGGATCATTTCGCCCGCGACGCATCGCCCGCGGAACAGGTGGGTTTCATGCAGGCCGTGGCAGAGGTCTGTCGCCTGACCGATGTGGCGCAGGGGTTCCGCGCCATTGCCAATGCCCGCAGCCATGGCGTGCAGGATGTGCCGCATTACCATTTGCACATCATTGGCGGCAAACAACTCGGCCGGATGTTGCACGATTGACAGCCCCTGCGATGCAGGGGCTTGCCTCCGGCGGGGATATTTTTACTCAGAAGATGTCAGGGACAAGAACACATCTTCAAGATCAGCCTCGCGGCTTTGTACGTCATTGATGATGATGCCAGCATCGCGCACCAGTGACAGGATTTGATCAGCCGTGGTGATGCTGGCGCTATAGGTAAAGCTGAGCTTGCCGTCACTATTGTGCTGACCGGTGACGCCTGTCGGCAGGTCGGGCAGGGCGGCGGCGCTGGCAGGGGTGATCACCAGCGTCTTGCTGTCAAGCCGCCCCAACAGATTGGTGGTGCTGTCCTGCGTGACCACCGCGCCATGATTGATGATCGCGATCTCGTCGCACATTTGCTGGGCTTCTTCCAGATAGTGGGTGGTCAGAATGATGGTCATCCCATCGTCGTTCAGCTTGCGCACATTGTCCCACAGCATATTGCGCAGCGCGATATCGACCCCAGCGGTGGGTTCATCCAGCACCAGAATCTGCGGGCTATGCACCAGCGCCTTGCCTAGCAGCAACCTGCGCCGCATCCCGCCGGACAGGGACCTTGCATAGGCATCGGCCTTGTCCGTCAGCCCGATCAGATCAAGGATTTCCGCCGTGCGCCGTTGGGATTTCGGCACGCCGTATAGCCCGGCCTGCACATCCAGCGATCCTGCGGGCGTGAAAAACGGGTCAAGATTGGGTTCCTGTGGCATGATCCCGATAGCCGCCCGCGATTGGCGCGGATTCTTGTCCTGATCAAAGCCCCAGATTTTCACTGACCCGGCAGATTTCACCACCAGCCCGGCCAAAATATTGATCAGCGTCGACTTCCCCGCCCCGTTCGGCCCCAGCAGGCCAAAGATCGACCCGCGTGGAATGTTCAGATCAATACCCTTCAACGCCTCATGCGCAGGGGCGCGGCTTGTTGCGGCATAGGTCTTTTTCAAACCGGTGATTTCGATGGCGTTGTTGGTCATGCTGGTCTTTCCCCTTTGCCGCAGCTGCGGTATAGGTGTCACATAAGGCGGGCAACGCCCCGCGGCAATCAGACAGGCAGCAGTAATGACCACACCCGCCCCGGAAACCCGCATTGTAGACGATTGGCGCGTGTCCTGTGACGGTGGCGATGGCGGGCTTGGCCATCCGCGGATATGGCTGCAAATTCCGCAGGACCGTGGCTGGGTCGAATGCCCCTATTGCGATGCGCGCATCATCCACAAGGATTTTGAAGGCAAGGTCTGATCTTGCCCTACCCACGCCCCTGCCGGAACGGAGACCTGCAATGACCACCGCATTCGGCAAAGGCTGTCATCTGCATCTGATCGACGGTTCCGCCTTCATCTTTCGCGCCTATCACGCCTTGCCGCCGCTGACGCGCAAATCTGATGGCTTGCCTGTCGGCGCGGTCAGCGGCTTTGTGAATATGCTGCAACGCTATGTCGAAAATAACAGCGGGGCTGATGCCGCGACTCATGTGGCGGTGATTTTCGACAAGGGCAGCCATACATTCCGCAATGATATGTATGATCAATACAAGGCCAACCGCGAGGCAATGCCAGAGGATCTGCGCCCGCAGATACCGCTGACCCGCGCCGCGACCCGCGCCTTCAACATCGCCTGTGAGGAGGTGGAGGGGTTCGAGGCGGATGATATCATCGCCACCCTTGCGCATCAGGCGCGCAATGCCGGGGGTCGTGTGACCATCGTCAGTTCCGACAAGGATCTGATGCAATTGGTCGGTGACGGTGTCGAAATGCTCGACCCGATGAAGAACAAACGCATCGACCGCGACGGTGTGTTCGAGAAATTCGGCGTTTTCCCGGACCGTGTCGTCGATGTGCAGGCTTTGGCCGGCGATTCGGTCGATAACGTGCCGGGCGCGCCGGGCATCGGGATCAAGACCGCCGCCCTCTTGATCAATGAATTCGGCGATCTGGAAAGCCTGCTGGACCGCGCGGGCGAGATAAAGCAACCCAAACGCCGCGAAACGCTGATCGATCACCGCGCGCAGATCGAGCTGTCGAAGAAACTGGTGCAGCTGGATTGCGATATGGCGCTGGATTTCGGGCTGGACGATCTGGAAATCCGCCCGCCCGAGACCGAGGTGCTGCTGGCCTTCCTGGCCGAGATGGAATTCCGCACCGTCACCAAACGCATCGCCGACAAGCTGGGGGTCGAAGCCCCGGCGATTGAGGCGGCAGCACCGGTGGCCAGCAGTGCCGTGCCCGAGGTCGTGCCGTTTGATCCCGACAGCTATGAATGCGTGCGTGATGCCGCCGCCCTGCAAATCTGGATCGACCGGATTTATGAGGCTGGGCATGTCGCGGTGGATACCGAAACCACCAGCTTGGATGAAATACGCGCTGATCTGGTGGGGATTTCGCTTTGCGTGAACGCGGGGCAGGCCTGTTACATCCCGCTGGCGCATAAGGCGGGATCGGATGATCTGTTCGGGTCCGACGAACGTGCCGAGGGGCAGATGAAGCTGACGGATTGTCTGGCCCTGCTCAAACCCGTGCTGGAGGATGCCAGCATCCTGAAAATCGGGCAGAACATGAAATATGATGCCAAGATTTTCGCGCTGCTGGACATTCATGTCGCGCCTATCGATGACACGATGCTGATGTCTTACGCGATGCATGCGGGCCTGCATAATCACGGCATGGATGTGCTGTCCGAACGCTATCTGGGTCATACGCCGATCCCGATCAAGCCATTGCTCGGAAGTGGCAAATCTGCAATTACCTTTGACCGTGTGCCAGTTGCAGATGCCGTAAAATATGCTGCAGAGGACGCAGACATCACCCTGCGTTTGTGGCAAATGTTCAAGCAGCAATTGCACCAATCCCGCGTCACCACAGTCTATGAAACGCTGGAACGGCCGCTGGTGCCGGTACTGGCGCAGATGGAAATGCACGGTATCAAGGTCGACCGCGACACGCTGTCGCGGATGTCCAACGCCTTTGCACAGAAAATGGCAGGGCTGGAGGATGAGATCCAGCAGATGGCGGGTCGCCCGTTCAATGTCGGATCGCCGAAACAATTGGGCGAAATCCTGTTCGATGACCTCAGCCTCGCCATGCCTGATGGCAAGACACCTGCGAAAGGCAAAACCGGGGCCTATTCGACGGGGGCGGATGTGCTGGAGGACCTTGCCACGATCCACGATCTGCCACGGCGGATTCTGGATTGGCGGCAATTGGCGAAGCTGAAATCAACCTATACCGATGCGCTGCAAACTCATATCAACCCGGACACGGGCCGGGTGCACACATCCTATTCCATCGCAGGCGCGATCACCGGGCGGCTGGCGTCCACCGATCCGAACCTGCAGAACATCCCCGTCAGGTCCGAGGAAGGGCGGCGCATTCGCGAAGCCTTTGTCGCGGATCAGGGCAATGTCATCGTCAGCCTCGACTACAGCCAGATCGAATTGCGCATCCTCGCGCATATCGCCGGGATCGACGCGCTGAAACAGGCGTTTCTGGACGGGATCGACATTCACGCCATGACCGCATCGGAAATGTTCGATGTGCCGCTGGACCAGATGACTCCCGATATCCGCAGGCAAGCCAAGGCGATCAATTTCGGGGTGATCTACGGCATTTCCGGTTTCGGTCTGGCGCGCAACCTGCGCATCCCGCGTGGCGATGCGCAGGGGTTCATCGACCGCTATTTCGAACGTTTCCCCGGTATCCGCAAATATATGGACGACACCGTGGCTTTCGCCAAGGACCACGGTTACGTCCAGACCCTGTTCGGTCGCCGGATCAACACGCCCGAAATCAACGCCAAAGGCCCACAGGCCGGTTTCGCCAAACGCGCCGCGATCAACGCGCCGATCCAAGGCACCGCCGCCGATGTGATCCGCCGGGCGATGATCCGGATGCCGGATGCGATTGCCGGTCTGCCTGCGAAAATGCTGCTGCAGGTGCATGACGAACTGATCTTTGAAGTTGACGCCGGTGCCGCCGATGACCTGATCCATGCCGCGCGTCAGGTCATGGAAAACGCCAGCGACCCGGCGGTCAAACTCGACGTCAGACTGGCCGTCGATGCAGGCCAAGGACCGAACTGGGCCAAAGCCCACTAAAAAAGGCGCCGGTCAATCCGGCGCCCCCTCTTCTTATTTCTGCAAATACTCCCGCGCGGAGCGCAGCGCTGCGGCGGATCAGTTCACCGACTTGGCGTCAACCAGATTGGCTTGCGTCCGTTCCCCTGCCGCAATCGCAATCCGGCGCGGTTTCAGCGCCTCGGGCACTTCGCGGATCAGGTCGATATGCAGCATGCCGTTTTCATGCAGCGCACCTGTCACCTGCACATGATCGGCCAGATGGAACCGGCGTTCAAAGGCGCGGGTGGCGATCCCGCGATGCAGGAATTTGCGCTCGGCCTCATCCTCGGCCTTGCGGGCGGTGACATGCAGGGCGCGGTCTTTCACCTCGATCGCCAGCTCGTCCGCGGCAAAGCCGGCAGCAGCGATGGAAATCCGCCAGCCATCATCGGCGGTTTTTTCGATATTATAGGGAGGATAGGAATTCTGGCCGACATCACTGGCCAAGGCCCGGTCCAGCAGATCGGCAATCTGGTCGAAACCGACGGTGGCACGGTAGAGTGGGGTCAGATCGAAACTACGCATTTTGGTCATCCTTTTTCTTAAGCGATAACAAGTGTCTGGCCTTCCGAAACCGGACAGGCCGCTGTCCGGGGCCCATCATTGGCACCCCGGTATGCCTTATATTGGAAAGCAAAAACGCAGTTTCAAGACCCTAATCGACGGTGATGAATTTCGCCCCGATGTCCTGGCGTTCGCCCAGCGTGATGACCCGCGCGCTGCCGCCGGGCAGGACTGGATCCATGGTGGCGAAATGTGTCAGCAACGCGTGCAGTGGCCCTTCCAGTGACGTGCCAAGCGCCACTTTGCGCCCGTCCACCTGCGCCATTGCCGACACGACCGAGGCGATGCGCGGTGCCCCATCGCGCATGGTGAACACCGGCGACCCGCTGGATCCGAAATCCACATCGCAGGTCAGCACGATCACCCCGGTCTGACGGCCAAGGACGGTGCAGACCTCTTGCAGGCTCGGCGCATCTTCACGGCCACGGCCGTAGGAGACGACACCGACCTCATCCCCGGCGAGCGGCCGGTCGGCGATCTGATAGGGCTGCAACCGGCTTTCCATAATCGGGCGATCAAGTTCCAGCACCGCAATATCCATCGCCACAGCGGCCGCATCGGTGGTGTCGCCCCGGTGGGTATAATCCGGATGCCCCACAGCGCGCAGGACATTGCGGGTTGCCGCCGCCCGTCCGTCGCGCAGGCCCGCGCGAAAGGCAAACCGGTCGGGCGTGATCAGCGACCCGTCGTGGTCATAAAGGCAATGCGCCGCCGTCAGGATCAGCCGGTCACGGATCAAGGCCGCGGTGCAGAACCCCTTGCCCGCAATATCGAGCCGTCCGACAGCCTCCCACCCGGTGCTGGCCTGCCGCGTCTGCAACGGCACAAGATCGCTTTGCGCCAGCGCGGGCACAAGGCTGGCCAGCGCCATTGCCGCTGCAAGGATGATCTGGCGCATCTGCTATCCTCTGCCCTACCGGGGCAGGATACACCGCCCGCTGTCCTGACGCTAGCGCAGGATCGGCACTTGCGGCGTGGTCTTGCCCGGCGCGGTCAGGGCAGGGGGCTGTGGTCCGCCTGTCGCCCAATCCAGCAGTTCGACCGTATGCACGATAGGCACGCCGGTCCCGCTGCCGATCTGCATCATGCAGCCGATATTGCCTGCGGCGATGATATCAGGTGTCAGCGCTTCCAAAGTCCTGACCTTGCGCGCCTTCAGCTGTTTCGAAATCACCGGCTGCATCAGATTATAGGTCCCCGCCGATCCGCAGCACAGATGGCTGTCAGCGGGTTCCAGCACAGTGAATCCGGCCTTTTTCAGCAGATCCTTGGGATAGGTCTTGATCTTCTGCCCATGTTGCAGCGAACAGGCCGCGTGATAAGCGACCTTGGTTGCTTTATCCGCCCCCGTAGGCAGGTCGAGTTTCATCAACACCTCTGACACATCCATCGCAATCGCGCTGACCCTTGCTGCATCGGCCGCCAAGGGATCATTGCGGAACATATGCCCGTAATCCTTGACCGTTGTGCCACAACCCGAAGTATTGATGACGATGGCATCAAGCCCGCCCTCATCCATTTCCCGCACCCAGGCGCGGATATTGGCGGCGGCGGCTCTATGGCTTTCACTTTCCTTGCCCATATGATGGGTCAGGGCACCGCAACAGCCCGCACCTTCGGCGACGACAACTTCTGCCCCGAACCGGGTCAGCAGCCGGATCGTGGCGTCATTGATATCGGTATTGAGCGCCTTTTGCGCGCAGCCTGTCATCAGCGCGACGCGCATCTTCTTGTCGGCGACGGCAAAGGTCTGCGGATCATCATTGCGGCTGACCGGCGGGATCTGGCGCGGTGCCATTTCCAGCATCGCGCGCAGGCGTGGGTCGGGCATGAACCGTGCAAAAGGCCGCCCCAGTTTCGCCCCAAACAACGCCAGCCGGAACCGCATCGGATAGGGCAGCACCTGCGCCAATATCCAGCGCAAGGCCCGGTCCGACCATGGCCGGTCGTAATTCTTTTCGATATAGGCGCGGGCGTGATCGACCAGATGCATGTAATGCACGCCGGACGGGCAGGTGGTCATACAGGCCAGACAGGACAGGCAGCGGTCGATATGCTGCACCGTCTTTGCATCCGGCTTACGTTCATTTTCCAGCATATCCTTGATCAGATAAATCCGGCCCCGGGGGCTGTCCAATTCATCGCCCAATATCTGATAGGTCGGACAGGTCGCGGTGCAGAACCCGCAATGGACGCAGGACCGCAAAATCTGGTTGGACCGCTGGATATCGGGGTCCTGCAACTGTTCTGGTGTAAAGGTAGTTTGCATCAGCCCATCATCCCCGGATTGAAAAGGCCACGCGGGTCGAATTTCGCGCGCAGGCCCGCGGCAATAGCCGCAATCGGTGCTGGTTCCGGCTGGAACACGGGCACAGCGGCATTGCCACGGATCAGGGTCGCGTGACCCGTAAAATCGCCCAACCGGGCGCGCAGGTCACCCTCGCTCAGCAACCAGACAAGCCCGCCCGCCCAGTCATAGATCACGCCGCGCGCCTGTGCCTTGGCCACCAGCTCCGGCGCATCGGAAGGCTTGACAGACAACCGCCAGACATCGCCCGGCTGATCGGCAAAGGCGGTCACATCGCGGATCGTCGCCCATATCGCGGGATCGTCTATTGCCTGCGCTGCGCCAAATGGTTCCAGCAGATCGGTCAGGGCCTGCGCACGATACGCGACCGAATCTGCGAAACCTTCCAGCCGCAGCATCGTCCTGCTCAAAGCGGGATCATGCGCCGCCCCTGTCACCTCGAAAGGTGATGACATCGCCGCCGCCATCGCTGCCACGGCGCGGGCATCATCAAGACCCTGCAACACCAACGTCACCTGTGTTTCGACATCGGGCAGGACCTTCAACGATACTTCGGTCAGCACACCCAGAGTGCCATAGGACCCGCACAGCAGCTTCACCAGATCATAGCCGGTGACATTCTTCATCACCCGGCTACCGTTCTTGACGATATTGCCGGACCCATCGACAAACCGTACCCCCAGCATGAAATCGCGGCAGGCCCCGACGGCAATCCGGCGCGGGCCTGACACATTGGACGCAACCATGCCACCGATGGTCGGCTCCCCTGTGGTGCCCAACAGCTTGCGGTGGTCCATCGGCTCGAATGCCAGCCGCTGGTTTTCCGCCGCCAGCAGCGTCGTAATCTCGGCCAAAGGCGTGCCTGCCTTGGCGACCAGCGTCAGCGCGCCGGGTTCGTACAGCGTCACCCCCGACATCCCCGCCAATGACAGCGCGGCCCCTGTACTGCGCCCCACCGGCCGCGTGCCGCCGCCGACAATGCGCAACGGCCTGTCCGCCTCTGCCACGATCCGGGCAAGTTCTTCTTCACTCTTGGGCGTCATATCATCTTCCGAGCATAAATATCCTGGGGGAGCCCCGGACCTGATCCGGGGCGGGGGCAAAGCCCCCCATCAAGCCGCGCGGCGGGGCGCGGAACTGTCCAGTGGAAACACCTTGGCCGGGTTCAGCAGCCACAAAGGATCGAACACATCCTTGACCGCCATCTGCGCCTCCAGATCGGCGGCGGCGAATTGCACATGCATCAGATCGCGCTTTTCAATGCCGACGCCATGTTCGCCGGTCAGACAGCCGCCGACCTCGACGCAGAGCTTCAGGATATCCGCACCAAACGCCTCGCAGAGTTCCAGATCGCCGGGTTTATTGGCATCGAACAGGATCAGCGGGTGCATATTGCCATCGCCTGCGTGGAACACATTGCCCACCGCCAGACCGTATTCCTGCGACATCTCGCCGATCCGGCGCAGCACATAGGGCAGGGCCGAGACCGGGATCGTGCCATCGAGACACATGTAATCATTGATCTGACCCATCGCGCCAAAGGCGGATTTGCGGCCGAGCCAGATCCGGCCCGCCTCCTCGGCATCCTTGGCCTCGCGCAGTTCCACCGGATTGTGGCTACGGGCAATCGCGGTGATCAGGGCCAGTTGTGCGTCGATTTCGGCAGGCGATCCTTCCACCTCGACAATCAACAGGGCCTCGCAGATCGGATAGCCGGCCTTGGCAAAGGCTTCGCAGGCCTCGATACAAGGACGGTCCATGAATTCGATGGCGACCGGCAGGATGCCGGCCTTGATGATATCGGTGACAACCTGACCGGCCACTTCGGAAGAATCATAGCCCATCAGCACCGGGCGCGCGCCTTCGGGTTTGGGCAGGATGCGCAGGGTCGCCTCGGTCACGACGCCCAGCTGTCCCTCAGAACCACAGATCACGCCGAGCAGGTCCAGGTTACCCGCATCCAGATGCGGGCCACCGATCTCTATTACCGTGCCGTCCATGGTGACCATTGTCACACCCAACAGGTTATTCGTCGTTACACCGTATTTAAGACAATGCGCGCCGCCGGAATTCATCGCGATATTGCCGGCGATGGCACAGGCGAGCTGGCTTGACGGGTCGGGCGCATAAAAGAAACCATCAGCCTCAACCGCCCCGGTCACCGACAGATTGGTTCGCCCGGTCTGCACCCGGATGTAGCGGTCGTCATAATTCGTCTCGATCACCTGCGTCATCCGCGCGACGCCGATGATCACGCAATCCGCTGTCGGCAAAGCCCCCCCGGCAAGCGATGTGCCCGACCCGCGCGGCACCACCGGCACGCGCAATTCGTGGCAGATCTTCAGCACTGCCGCGACTTCGGCTGTCGTGCCGGGCAGGACCACTGCCAAAGGCGGGCAGCGATAGGCGGTCAGCGCGTCGCATTCATAGGCCCGGGTTTCTGCCAGATCGGACAGCAGCGCATCGGCGGGCAGAACGGCAGCAAGCCGCGCGACGATCAGGTCCTTGCGCGACAAAACGCTGGCATTCGGGGCTGGCATTTGCATCGCGCATTCTCCTATCGCTACCATTGGTAAAAATATATGACCAATTTTGCCATCTGGCAAGTCACAACGTGACCCGCTAATGATTCTGCATGACATTGTTCAACCACCTTGGGCTGCTGGGCCTGTTTGATGCGATTGCCGCTGGTCTGATCGTGCTGGTCTGGCTGACGATTGGCTGGCGCATTGAACATCCGGGCGCGAAACATCCCTCGGTGACGATCCTGATGTCGCAGCGGCGGCGCGACTGGATGAAGGTTTTCGTCACCCGCCAGCCGCGGATTTTCGACAGCCAGATTCTGGCCGGGCTGCGCGAAGGCACCGCTTTTTTCGCCTCGACCAGCCTGTTTGCCATCGGCGGTGTGCTGGCACTGCTGGGCAATACCGAATCGTTGCGTGGCGTCGCGGCAGAGGTGACCGATACGCAGGTTCCGGTGCTGATCTGGCAGTTGAAACTGGCGCTGGTCGCGCTGTTTTTGACCAATGGCTTTCTGAAATTCGTCTGGGCGAACCGGGTGTTCGGCTATTGCGCCGTCGTCATGGCCTCTGTGCCTGAGGATCAGAGCGATCCGATCGCCTATCCCCGCGCCGCGCAGGCGGCAGAGCTGAACATCCGCGCCGCGCTGAATTTCAACCGTGGCCTGCGGTCGATGTATTTTGCGCTGGCGGCTTTGGCCTGGCTGGCAGGGCCTTTTGCGTTGTTGCTTGCCACCGGCGCGGCGGCCTGGATGATCTGGTCCCGCGAATTCGCCTCGATTCCGCGGGATGTGCTGATGGGTGATGACCGCTGAGATATCCGTCATGACCGGGGGGCTAATCGAGCCTGCGGGCCTCCAGGTGGTTGCCCTGGCCTTTCTCAACCTCGAACCGGCCTGATTTGACCAGCAGGTCGGACAATTTCGCGCTCCCATAAGTGCGCGGGTCAAAATCCGGGGTGGCGCGGGTGATATATTGCCCGATCTGGCCCAGCGAATACCATTCGCCTTCGGGGTCGATGCTTTCCATCGCCTTGATCACCATCGGTATCGCCGCCGAGGGCGGTTTGCGCGTGGTCGTGGCGGCGGCAGGCGCAGGTTTGGCCGGTTCGCCGACGACTGGCTGATCCTTGTCCTGATCGATCAGGTTTTCGATCAGGATGAACCGGTTGCAGACATTGCGCAGGCTGACCGGTGCCTTGCCTTCGCCGATCCCGATGACGACGACACCGTTTTCGCGCAGCCGGTTCGCCAAAGCGGTGAAATCGCTGTCAGAGCTGACCAGCACGAAACCGTCAAACCGCCCCGTATGCAGGATATCCATCGCATCGATCACCAGACCGATATCGCTGGCGTTCTTGCCACGGGTATTGGCGGTTTCCTGATTGGCGACCAGCCCCAGTTCCACGACTTCCTTTTTCCAACCACCCAAGGCCGGGCTGGACCAGTCGCCATAGACCCGGCGCAGCGCCGGTTCACCATAGGTCGTGACCTCGCGCAGGATAGGCCCCGCGTATTTGGCAGGAATGTTGTCCGCGTCAATCAACACGGCCAATAACATACGATCCTTGGCCATGTTCGCCCTTTCCGTGCTGCTTAAGGCTTAAAATTCGACGACAGCGCGGATGCTTTCGCCCGCATGCATCAGATCGAAACCTTTGTTGATATCCTCAAGCTTCAGCTTGTGGGTGATCATCGGATCAATCTCGATCTTGCCCTGCATATACCAATCGACAATCTTTGGCACATCCGTGCGACCCCGCGCGCCGCCGAATGCCGTGCCGCGCCAGCTGCGCCCGGTGACCAACTGGAATGGCCGGGTGGAGATTTCGGCACCCGCAGGTGCAACCCCGATGATGATGCTTTCGCCCCAGCCTTTATGTGCGGATTCAAGCGCCGTACGCATCACATTGACATTGCCAGTGGCGTCGAATGTGTAATCGGCACCGCCTTTGGTCAGTTCCACCAGATGCGCGACCAGATCGCCGCTGACCTTTTTCGGATTGACGAAATCGGTCATGCCGAACCGCGTCGCCATCTCATATTTGCTGTCGTTCAGATCAACGCCGACGATCTGATCCGCGCCTGCCAGACGCAGACCCTGAATGACGTTCAGACCGATCCCGCCCAGACCGAATACAATCGCCCGGCTGCCGATTTCCACCTTGGCGGTGTTGATGACAGCGCCGATGCCGGTGGTCACACCGCAACCGATATAGCAGATCTTGTCGAACGGCGCGTCTTTGCGGACCTTGGCCAGCGCGATTTCGGGCAGCACAGTATGGTTCGCGAATGTCGAACAGCCCATGTAATGCAGGATCGGCGTGCCATCGAGCATGGAAAACCGGCTGGTCCCGTCGGGCATCACGCCCGCCCCTTGGGTCGTGCGGATCTTCTGGCACAGGTTGGTTTTGGGGTTCAGACAATATTCGCATTCCCGGCATTCGGGTGTGTAAAGCGGGATCACATGATCACCGGGCACCAGCGATGTGACGCCCTCGCCGACTTCGATCACGACGCCAGCGCCTTCATGGCCCAGAATCGCGGGAAACGCGCCCTCAGGGTCGTCGCCGGAGCGGGTGAATTCATCGGTATGGCACAGGCCTGTGGCCTTGATTTCGACCAGCACCTCGCCCGCGCGGGGGCCGTCGAGGTTGACTTCCATCACTTCCAGCGGTTTGCCCGCTGCCATTGCCACTGCTGCCCGTGTGCGCATATCGCTGCCTCCTGTGCGTTTGAATCTGTGATCGGCGAAAAGCGCAAGGAATTCAACCTTGGTCTTGCCAAAGCCTACCGTAACCGCGCAAATAGGCTCATGCGATATCTGATCCCATTCTTGTTGCTTGCCGCCTGCGCTGTGCCGGACACTGATCCTGCATCTGCGCCATCATTGCCCGACACCTGCAACCTTTCGCAGCATATCGGCCTGATCGGCGCGCCTGCAACCGCCTTGGAACGGGTGCTGATCATGGATCAGGTCCGGGTGATCCGGCCCGACGATATGGTGACGATGGATTTCCGACCAGAGCGGATCAATTTCTATATCAGCGAAGACGAAATCATCAGCGATATCCGCTGCGGCTGATGGCTTGATTTTCGCGCCTGATCGCGCGAACCTTGGCCATGAGCATTCAACCTCCCACGCCCTTTCACGCGACCGCGCAGGTCGCGTTTCACCGTACCGAACTTGGGCTCATTCTGGGGCTTTACGGGCGGATGGTCGCCGCCGGGGAATGGCGCGACTATGGCATTTCCAATCTGCGTGACATGGCCGTGTTTTCGATCTTCCGGCGCACTGCGGAAAACCCGCTTTACCGGATCGAAAAACACCCTCGGCTGCGGTTGCGGCAGGGGCAATACGCCGTGGTCGGAATGGATGGTCAGGTGCTTAAACGCGGCAATGACCTGCGCGCCGTGTTGCAGGTGCTGGAACGCAAGCTGATCCGGCTGGTCGAAAAATAGCAGATTTCTATTCCTGACTAAAAAAGTCGGATTGACATTTATCTGGTTGCGCCGGATGATGATGCCTGTCCAGCCAGCCTGTGCCCCCGTGCAGGCAAGCCCGATCATCCTCTCTGAAAGGACCTTGGCAGATGACGATCCACACCCAACCCAAACCGCAACAAAGCAGTTTTCCCGCCCATGATGCAGCACAATTGACCGAAGGCGGTGATCAGGCGCATATCGTGCTGAATGATCAGGTCTATACCCTGCGCATCACCCGTGCGGGCAAACTGATCCTGACAAAATGACGATCCACGACCGGCATATCGCCGACCAGCCGACGATGACCCTCCGCCAGCTGGATGATCTGGACGCCTGCTGCGTGATCTATCTGCGGCTGTGGTGTGACGGTCCGGATGGCCGCGCTGCCGTGCGCCGTGATCTGGATAACGGGCTGGGCCCGCGCCGGGCCGCCACCGCGATCGAGGCGTTCGAGACGCTGATCAGCCTGCTGAGCCGGCACCAGCGCCGCAAATTGATGCGACATGCCGTCGCCTGCCCATGCCTTGGCGCGGATGAAGCCACTTTCGCCCATTTCGTCGCTACCGCTGCCACGGGTGAGCGGGAAGAGGCGCTGTGGATGGCAATGCTGCTGGTGCGCCCTGATATGGCGATGCGTCTGACAGCAGCGGCCAGCGCCTTTGGCCTGCGGATCGCGCAGATGCTGGCGCAGCGGATCCCACCGGTGCTGCATTGAACGACGCATCATGCGCAACCGGGACATGATCCGCGGTCACGGCTCGCCTGCTTGAGCGATGATCAGTTCATGCCGAAAAGGCCGCCACCTTAACGCCGCCCTTCGCGCAGCCAGGCACCCACGCTCAGCAAACCGGCCAGCAGCAGGGACAGCCAGGCGGGCACCAGCGGCGTGATCCGCAGATCGGCGGTCTGAAACGCCTCGCGCGGGGTGATCCCGATCCAGCCACGGCCGGCGGCAAGGCGGCCATCGCGCACCGTACGGATATCCACAGACCCTGCCGATACCGGCATGATCCCGCCACGGGTGCTGTCGATCAACGGCGCCAGCACATCACCGGTGGCGATGGTCTGTTCAAATTCCCGCGGTGCTGCAGGGCCAAGGGCGATCACCGCTGTTTCGGTGCCGTCATCCAGCCGGTAAAGCCCGATTTCCGGCGCATCCCACAGGGTTTCGAACCGTCCTGGGGACGCTTCGGTCAAGGGCAGCGTTGTCTCGGACCCATCCGGATGGGTGATGGTCACATCGCCTGCGACATCTTCCAGCGTCCGGCGGGTGATCCGCATCTGCTGGCCGGTGGCTGTGACGGACAGGGCTTCTTCCTCCAGCTCGGGTTCGCGCATCATCCAATGCGCAAGACGACGCAGCAGTTCCAGTTGCGGCCCGCCACCTTCGTATCCGCGATCCCAGAGCCAGGAATGATCCGAGGCCATCAGCGCCACGCGGCCTTCACCGATCCGGTCCAGCACCAGCAGCGGACGGTCGTCAAGCCCGGACATCACCACATTGGCCGCATCGGGGACAGCGACATCCACCAGCCGGAACCAGCGACCCCAACCCGGCCCGTCACCGTCCTCGGCAGGCGGTGCAAGGGCGTCCAGACCTGCGGTCACCGGATGGCGCGCGCCCAGGTCGGTGACTTGCGGCACATAGCCCTGTTCAAACACCCGTGCGGTCGGGGTTCCGGGCAGAATTGCACCCAGAGGCGAACGATAGATGCTTTCCGCGCCGCCATATTCCGGACCAGAAGAGATCAGCACAGCGCCGCCCTGTTCGACATAATTGCGGATATTTTCAAGATAAGCATTCGGCAGGATGCCGCGCCGCCGATAGCGGTCAAAGATGATCAGGTCGAATTCATCGATCTTTTCCAGAAACAGCTCGCGGGTCGGAAAGGCGATCAGCGACAATTCATTGACCGGTACCCCGTCCTGTTTATCCGGCGGGCGCAGGATGGTGAAATGCACCAGATCGACAGCGGCATCCGATTTCAGCAGGTTGCGCCAGGTCCGTTCGCCCGGATGCGGCTCGCCCGATACCAGCAATACCCGCAGCCGGTCACGCACACCGTTGATCTGCACGACGGCGGCATTGTTGCGGTTGGTCAATTCGCCGTCTGCCTCGGGCACGGTGAATTGCAGCACGTTCATCCCGGCATGGGACAATTGCACCGGCAATTCGATATCGCGGCCGACCGGCACCGGCAGGGTCATCGGTTCGTCGCCATCAATCGAGATCGACAGATCAACCGAATCCGTCGCCGGGGCTGCGCCCTGATCCTCGATCCGCAGGGTCAGGTTGAAGGTCTCGCCCAGAATGGCAAAGGCCGGGGCGTTGGACACCACCAGCCTGCGGTCCCAATCATCCGGTTCACCGGTCAGCAGCAGATGCATCGGCGCGGGCAGGGCAGGTGCGTTTTCCATATCATGCACCCGGCCATCGCTGATCAGCACGATCCCGGCGATCCGACCCTGCGGTTCTTCGGCCAGCGCCTGCGACAGGGCGGTCATCAGCGCCGTGCCCTGATCACCCGGCGCATCACCCAAGGTGACCACGCGCATTTCGGTATTTGGCTGCCGGTCCAGCTCTGCCGTGATATTGGCCAGCGCCGTTTCATTCTGGTCGGGCCGTCCGGCAATCCGCTGGCTGGCGCTTTCATCGACGACGACCATGACGATATCGCTCAGCGGCACACGGTCCTCTTGTTGCAGCGACGGATTGGCCATAGCTGCCAGCAAGGCGATCCCCGCCAGACCGCGCAGCCACCAGCCCGGCAACCGCCGCCAGATCGCCAGGATCACGGCCAGAACAACCAGCGCGGCCAGCACATAGACCCCGATCAGCGGGATCAGCGGATCAAAAATCACTGTACCATTCATGGGCAAATGTCCCCGTTGCCGCCTGCCAGAGGCGTCATCTCATGACCATGCCGCCACATGCAGCTGCGCAAAACCTTCCCCGCGGGGAAGACAGCAAAACCTTCCCCGCGGGGAAGATTGCCTCGCTTTGTTTGAAATACTTCCGCCGGAGGCATCAGATGTCGTGACATCTGATTAACCAAAATGAAACCCATAGTCATTGTCCCAACCGATCCAACAGGTCCGGCACATGTACCTGATCGGATTTATAATTCCCGGTCAGCACATGCATGATCAGATTGACGCCAAAGCGCAGTGAAATTTCTCGCTGCTGTTCGCCTGCGGTACCGCGCCCGACAGGGAACATCGGTGCGCCATTTGACGTCACCGCCCAGGCGCGGGCCCAGTCATTGCCGCCCACGACGACCGGCGTCACCCCGTCATTGAGGTTGCGGAATGGCATGCCATCGATGGTTTCGACACCAATCGGTGCGGCCTCGACCCAGACGTCACGGCTGGCATGACGGCCCGGAAAATCCTGCAACAGATAAAACGTGCGCGTCAGCACGTGATCTGGCGGGATCGGTTCAAGCGGCGGGATATCCAGCGACCGGGCGATGGCCTGCAGCCGCGCGCCCTCGGACGAGCCTGAACCGAACCGCGCGGTATCGGCGTCGCGGGTGTCAAACAGGATCATCCCGCCCGACCGCAGATAGCGGTTCAGCTTGCCATAGGCTTCGCGGCTGGGCAGTGGCGCGTCGGCGGTGATTGGCCAGTAGAGGAAAGGAAAGAACGCCAGTTCGTCGGTTTCGATATTCACGCCCATCGGGGCGGCCGGTTCAATCGACGTCCGCCGGGTCAGGGTCTGCGACAACCCCAGCAAACCGGCGGCGGTGACGTCATCCACCGCCGGGTCGCCGGTCAGCACATGGCCCAGCACGACCTCTGATGTGGCGCGGATCGCAAAATCATCCTGCGCTTTGGCTTGCGGCGCGATGAACAGCGCCAGCAGCAAGGCTGCCGCGACATCGGCGCGCGGCCCGCGCAACCGGCCACCGACGGCCAGAGAGGCGATCAGATCGACCAGGAGCAGCGCCAGCGCCGCCGTCAGCAGCCAGCCTTTGAGCGCGGTGGCGCGCAGCACCTCCATGCCCTCGACCGTGATCCGCGCGGGCCATTGCGCCGCTGTCAGCGTGGTGTCGGCCCCGATCACATTCACCGCGATCTGCCGGTCGCGTCCGGCATAAAGCCCCGGCTGCAGATCCGGCCCCGGCGTGGCGCCTGCCAGACGTTCACCGGCGACACCGGCCAGATCGCGCGCATCCCGCAACCGGCCAAAACCATCCAGCAGCCGGTCGGGTTGCCAGATCGTGCCTTCCAGCTCGGCCGCATCGGGGGCGACAGGGCGGGTCGAGACGGCCAGCCGTTCCAGCATCTGCACGAAAAGGCCGGACAAGGGCAGGCTGGACCATTCCGCATTGGCGGTGACATGGAACAGCACGACCTGCCCGTCACCGCTGAATTTGCGGGTGACCAGTGGCGTGCCATCGGTCAATTGCGCGATGACGCGGTCGGCCAAGGCGGGGTCCGGCTGCGCCATCACCTGACTGGTGACGGTGACATCTTCCGGCACGTCCAGCCCGAAAAACGGTGTTTCTGCGGCGAAAGTTGCGAGGGTCTTGGGTTCCCCCCAACTCATCGCGCCGCCGACAGACCGACCACCTTCGCGCAGGCGCACGGGCAGCAGCGGGTCTTCGGAGCCACGCCCGACATCGGATGCTGCCAGACGCGGGCCTGCGAAACGCAGTAGCAGACCGCCGGCCTCGACCCATTCGGCGATGCCTTGGGCTTCGATATCGGTCAGGATCGCGACATCGGCCAGTACGATGACATCGGGATTGGCCAGCAGGATATCTGCCAGATCGCCATCGATCAGGTCGGCGGTGGGTTCCAACGCCTCGCGCAGGTAGAAAAGCTGCGACAGCAGTTCCAGCCCTTCACGGTCTTCGCGGCCCGAGATCAGCGCCACCTCGCGTCGCCGCAAAGCGTCATCGGTCAGGCTGACAGCAGCGGCGGACCGGGTGCCGGTCAGTTCAAAACGGGTGATCCGGTTGCGCAATTCGGGCGGCAGGATCATGGCGGTTTCGGCCACCTCCTCGCCCGCTGCAAAATTCAGCGGCACACTGGCCAGCGCCCGTTCCACACCGGCGGGGTCAAGGCCGATGGCGGTGACGGTTGTTTCAGAATCAGCGCCTATCGGCGTGCGGGTGGCGCTGATGCGCACCTCGCCATCCTCGAACCGTGCGGGGCGCAGGCCGGTGATCTGGCGTGGAGTCTGGAAAACGGTCACGGGGCCGGATGATTCAAAAGCTGCCAGCACATCCTCGCGCCCCGGATAATCCAGCCCGTCGCTGATCCAATAGGTCTCAAAGTTGCCTGCCTGATCGATGAAATACTCTGCCGGATCAATGGGTTGCCACGGATTCGGTTGTATATTCGGCATGCGTTCCTGCCATGTATTGGGTGCGGCGAATGGCAAGGGTTCCGCCAAGGGCAGGTCGGTCAGGTTGACGACGGCAACACGCCGGTCATTGGTCGCAGCCTCTGACAGCAGCGCCGAAACGCGGTCCATCGTGGCTTGCCAAGCAGGGGCACCGGCCCATGTGCCGTCAATCGCGATCACCAGATCACCGCGCCCATCGCGCACCTGTTGCGGGTTCAGCGTAGGGCCGGCAAAGCCGATGATCACGGCGGCCACGGCCAGCAAGCGCAGCAAAAGCAGCCACCAAGGGGTGCGATCTGATTGGCTTTCGGCGTCCTTCAGACCCAGCAGCAAGGCCACACCGGGGAACCGGCGTTGCACCGGCGCAGGCGGCACGGCGCGCAGCAGCACCCAGAGGATCGGCAAGGCGATCAGGCCGATCAGCAGCAAGGGGGCAGTAAAGCCGATAGGTCCGAGCATCCACATCAGCCTTGCCTTTCCAAAGCGCCGTAAAGCCACAGCAGCGCTTGTGTTGCGGGCTGGCCGGTGTGGTGGCTGTGAAACTGCCAGCCGGTGGTGCGGGCCAATTGCTGCAACTGATCCTTGCGCGCGGCGAGCCGGTCGAGATAGCGGCTTTTCAGATCACGCGCGCGCAGGGTTTCATGACGGACAGCGCCGGTCATGGATTGAAAAATCGTGCGCCCGTCGAAAGGAAACGCCTCTTCCTGCGGGTCGAGCACCTGCAACAAAGCGCCGCGCACACCACGGTCGGCGGCGCGGGTCAGGGCGGCGGTGACACCGTCGATATTGCCAAGGAAATCGCTGACGAAAAGCGCGCGGGAATGCGGCAACATGCCTTCGGCATCGGGGGAACCGTGGTCGCGTGGTTCATCCTCTGACAATATCTGGGCCATCTGTTGCAATTGCGCCGTCCCCCGGCGCGGCGGCAGGCGGAGGCCAGTCAGCCCGACACGTTCCCCGCCCCGGTTCAGCAGGATCGCCAGCGCCATCGCCAGGGTCCGCGCGCGGTCTGCCTTGGTCACATCGCCCGAGGCAAAACCCATGGACGCGCCCTGATCCACCCACAGAATAATGGATTGCGCGATCTGCCATTCCTTGTCCTGTACGAACCGCGCGTCCGACCGGGCCGACCGTCGCCAGTCGATGCTGCGTGCGGCGTCATGACTTTGCGCCGGGCGATATTGCCAGAATGTATCGCCGACACCCGCCCGCCTGCGGCCGTGATCGCCCAGAAGGACGGTCGCGGCCAGATGTTCGGCCTCTGCCAGCAAAGGCGGCAGATGCGCCGCGAGGCTTTCCGCCTGCGACCGGAGCGTCAGCGGTGTCGTCATGCCGCCGCTACGACCTGGGTGATCTGACCTGCGACCTGATCGATCACGGATTGCACATTCTCACCCCGCGCGCGGGCGGCGAAGGACAGCGCCATCCGATGTTCCAGCACCGGCACGGCCATATTGCGCACATCTTCAGCCGAAGGCACCAGACGACCATCGAGCAGGGCCGATGCGCGCACCGTCAGCATCAGCGCCTGTGCGGCACGCGGGCCGGGGCCCCAGCTGACGCTTTGACGGATGATATCCGGCGCGGTCGCATCATCGGGTCGGCAAGCGCGCACCAGATCAAGGATCATGTCGAGGATGTTTTCCCCCACCGGCATCCGCCGCAGCAGGGCTTGGGCGGCCAGCAATTCCTGCGCGGTGAACACGGCTGTCGCTTGTGCATCTTCCACGCCGGTGGTGGCGATCAGGATATCGCGTTCTGTCTGCCGGTCGGGGTAGGGCACGTCGATCTGGACAAGGAAACGGTCAAGCTGTGCTTCTGGCAGGGGATAGGTGCCTTCCTGTTCCAGCGGGTTCTGCGTGGCCAGCACATGGAACGGCACACCCAAGGGGCGGTGCTGGCCTGCGATGGTCACCTCTTTTTCCTGCATCGCCTGCAACAGCGCCGATTGTGTGCGGGGGCTGGCGCGGTTGATCTCATCCGCCATCAGCAATTGGCAGAACACCGGGCCTTCGATGAACCGGAACGCGCGGGTGCCATCGGCAGCAGTTTCAAGCACTTCGGAGCCGAGGATATCGGCAGGCATCAGATCAGGCGTGAACTGGATGCGGTTGCCATGCAGGCCCATGACGGTGGAAAGCGCCTCGACCAGCCGCGTCTTGCCCAGACCGGGCAGGCCGATCAGCACGGCATGGCCGCCGCAGATCAGGGCGGACAGGGTCAGGTCGACGACACGGGTCTGGCCGATGAAACGCGCGGACAGGCTGTCGCGCGCCTGACCCAGTTTTTCGCCCAGTGTCTCGATCTGGGCTACGAGATCAGCATCCTGTGTCATGACTTTTCCTCACATAAGCTATATGTACCATGTGACCAGATAATCCGGGTGACCCCAATGGCAAAATCCACGACCACACAAAAGATTGTAGCGCCTTCGGCGGAAAGCCTCGCATCTAGCGCGCGTGCCGTACAAAAAGGCGGTATCCCGCCGGTGCATCTGTGGAACCCGCCGCATTGCGGCCAGATCGATATGCGGATCGCGCGGGACGGGACGTGGTTTTACATGGGTACGCCCATCGGGCGGCCTGCGCTGGTGAAGTTGTTTTCGACCATCCTGCGCCGCGACGGCGATGAATATGTGCTGGTCACGCCGGTCGAAAAGGTCGGCATCACGGTGGATGATGCGCCTTTTGTGGCGGTGGATGTGGACCAGCAGGGCGGCGATCTGACCTTTGAAACCAATGTGGGCGACAAGGTGACTGCCGGGCCGGACAACCCGATCCGGGTGGTGCGGGACAGTGAAACCGGTGAGCCGTCGCCCTATGTGCTGGTCCGCGCCAATCTGGAGGCGTTGATTGACCGCAAGTCGTTTTATCGTCTGGTGGATATGGGCGAAGAGGCGCACCATGACGGTGCGCGCTGGTTCGGCGTGCGGTCCAAAGGTGCGTTCTTTCCGATCATTCCGGCGGATGAGTTGCCATAACGCCGCGCGTTTATCCGGCCACGCTGGCTGGGGTCGGACTGCGGGGATATTCAGGCCTGAGAGATGGGCAAGAAGTCGGCGCGCACACGCGAATGTCACTGGTCTGTCGGGCGCGGGGCTTTATCTCTCATGACGAAATGTAAGGACCTGTCATGACATCTTTCCATCGCCGGACGATTTTAATGGGGGCTGCGGCCAGCCTCGCCACGCCATTGATCGCACAAACCGACCCTTGGGCCGCTGTCACTGAGCGCGCGCGGTCTTTGGACCAGTGTCATGCGCTTGTTGTCAGGCAATCGGGGGCAGATGTCGTGTCGCAGGTGTTCCGCGGCCCTGCCTTCGGTCGGGCTGTGCCGGTCAAGTCGGTGTCAAAAACCATTGTTGCGGCCCTGACGGGTGCTGCGATTGACCGGGGTGAGATCGCGTCGGTCAACGATACCATCGGCGAGATTGCGCCACGGCTGATCCCGTCGGGTGCTGATCCGCGGGTCGCGGGCATTACGGTGGAAAATCTGGTGACAATGCAGACCGGGCTGGAACGCACGTCGGGCGGCAATTACGGCGGTTGGGTCAGTAGCCGCAATTGGGTTGCCAATGCCTTGTCGCGACCTTTCGTGGCAGAACCGGGTGGGCCGATGCTGTATTCCACCGGGTCCTTTCACATATTGGGTGCCGTGCTGTCAGAAGTGTCGGGGCGATCCTTGCTGGATCTGGCGCGCAGCCGTCTGGGCCAGCCTTTGGGGATCGAGATCCCGGCCTGGACCCGCGATCCGCAGGGGTTTTATCTGGGCGGCAATGAGATGGCGCTGACGCTGGACGGCATGGCGCGGTTTGGTGAGATGTATCGCATGGGTGGTCAGTATGGCGGCGCGCAGGTGCTGAGCGCTGATTGGGTGGCGCAGTCGTTTGCAACGCGCACGAGGTCGCAATTTTCCGGGCTCAGCTATGGCTATGGCTGGTTTCTGGGGCAGTCGGACGGGGTCGGCTATGCCTTGGCGCGCGGCTATGGCGGGCAGGTGATCTGCACGGTGCCAGAGCTGGAGATGACGCTGGCGCTGACGTCCGACCCGACTTTGCCCGCGCGGTCGGGCGGGTATTTCGGCGATATCATGCGGTTGATCGAAGGTGATGTGATCCCGGTCGCGCGCAGTCGGATGGGGTAAGGCGGGGCGAGCCCCGCCCTACGGTTTACACGCTGGTGCAAATATACTTCAGCTCCATGTAATCATCGATGCCGTGCGAGGAGCCTTCGCGACCCAGACCGGATTGCTTGATGCCGCCGAAAGGCGCGACCTCGGTCGAGATGATGCCGGTATTCACGCCGACGATGCCATATTCCAGCGCCTCGGCGACTTTGGTGACGCGCGACAGATCCTTGGCATAGAAATAGGAGGCCAGACCGAAGATCGTGTCATTGGCTTGGAAAATCACGTCATCTTCATCTTCAAACATGAAGAGCGGCGCAAAGGGGCCGAATGTTTCGTCGGTGCTGACCAGCATATCCTTGGTCGCATGGGTGACGATGGTCGGTTCAAAGAACTGCCCGCCCAGATCATGCGGTTTGCCACCTGTCAGGACCTTGCCGCCTTTGGACAGCGCGTCGTCGAGATGCTCCTGCACTTTCTTGACCGCTGCCGGTTCGATCAGCGGGCCAAGTGTGGTGCCATCGGACAGCCCATCCCCGACGCGCAGTTTTTCAACGGCGGTCTTCAGCTTGGCGGCGAATTCTTCATAGACGCCTTTCTGCACATAGATCCGGTTGGCGCAGACGCAGGTCTGGCCGTTGTTGCGGAATTTGCAGGCGATGGCACCCTCTACCGCAGCATCCAGATCGGCATCGTCGAACACGATGAACGGGGCATTGCCGCCCAGTTCCATTGAACATTTCATCACCTGCTCGGCGGCCTGTTTCAGCAGGATACGCCCGACCTCGGTGGACCCGGTGAAGGTCAGTTTGCGCACGATGGGGTTTTCGCAGAATTCCTTGCCGACTTCAGAGGACGAAGTGGAGGTCACAACCGAGAACAAGCCTTTGGGAATTCCCGCCTCTTCGCCCAGTTTGGCCATCGCCAGCGCTGACAAAGGTGTCAGCGAGGCAGGCCGCACGACAAAGGCGCAACCGGCGGCCAAGGCAGGGGCGACCTTGCGCGCGATCATCGCATTGGGGAAATTCCAAGGCGTGATGCCTGCGGCGACACCGATAGGCTGTTTGATCACAGAAATGCGTTTATCGGCCATATGGCCGGGGATGGTCTGGCCATAGACGCGTTTCGCCTCTTCGCCGAACCATTCCACGAAGGATGCGCCATAGGCGACTTCGCCGCGCGCCTCGGCCAGGGGTTTGCCCTGTTCCGAGGTCATGATGATGGCAAGGTCTTCCTGATGTGCCATCATCAGATCGAACCATTTACGCAGCACTTTGGACCGTTCCTTGGCGGGCAGCGCGGCCCAGGGTTTTTGCGCTTTCTGGGCAATCTCGATCGCCTTGGCGACTTCGGCGCGGCTCAGGTCGGGGATCTGCGCGATCACATCGCCGCGTGCGGGATTGCTGACGGCAAAGGTCTTGCCGCTGGCAGCCTGTGTCCATTCTCCGCCGACAAAGGCTGCCTCGCAGACCAGATCAGGCCGGTAGAGCAGGGATTTGAGGTTGGTGGTTTCATCAAGCATGCTAATCTCCTTTGATATGAGCGCAATGTGACCCCTAAGGGGGGCAAAGGTAAAGGGGGGGGCAGGCAGATGCAGTTGGATGATGCTTATGCGAATGCGGCTTATATTCCTGGTGGCGCGGATTATCCCGCCCGCTGGGCCGCGCAGGCGGCGGCGTTTCGTATGCAGAATCGCAGCGAAATTGACCTGGTCTATGGTGAAACCCCGCGGCAGCGGTTTGACCTGTTTCACCCCGACAGACTGGCCAAAGGTGTCGTGATCTTCGTCCATGGCGGCTATTGGCTGCGGTTTGACAAATCCTGTTGGTCGCATCTGGCAGCGGGACCTTTGGCCGAGGGCTGGGCGGTGGCGATGCCGTCCTATGATCTGTGCCCGGACGTGGACATCGCACAAATCGGTGATCAGATTGCGCAGGCCATCGCGGTGATCGCTGCGCGGGTGCCGGGGCCTGTGCGGTTGGTCGGGCATTCGGCGGGCGGGCAATTGGTGGCACGGATGACAGCGCCGCGCCCGGGGGCGCGCTGGCAGGACCGGCTGGCGCAGGTGGTGCCGATTTCACCGGTGGCGGATCTGGCACCATTGATGCAGACCGCGATGAATGTGGACCTGGGGATCACGGCGGATGTCGTGGCCAGTGAAAGCCCGGTGCATCTGCCGGTACCGAAAGTGCCGGTCACGCTCTGGGTCGGTGGCGCGGAACGGCCTGCATTCCTGGAACAGGCAGAGCTGCTGGCGCGGGCCTGGGCTGTGCCGCTGATTGTGGCACCGGAGCGGCATCATTTCGATGTGATTGACGGTCTGGCTGATCCTGACAGCGACCTGACCCGCGCGGTGCTGGCGTAACAGGTTCACATTCCTGCGGAATATGAAGCCGCCGGCGGGGATATTTATACTCGGAAGATGCGGGATTTTTGATCTTTCCTCTTGGCGTTGCAATAAGTATACAAGGGCCAAGTTCCCCGACAATGCGAACCCGGCCCCAGCGGTCAGCCCCTGCAAGGGCGTGGGTATGGCTTGTCTGTCAGATCAGGAGAGCAAGATGACTGAGAAACCGATTATGGCCAAGGCGACCGCCGTCTGGCTTTGTGATAACACCACGCTGACCTTCAAGCAGATCGCTGAATTCTGCGGCTTTCACGAATTGGAAGTGCAGGGCATTGCCGATGGTGATGTGGCCGTGGGCGTCAAGGGCTTTGACCCTGTTGCAAACAACCAGTTGACACAGGATGAGATCACCAAAGGCGAGGCTGACCCCAAATATAAGCTGAAGCTGAAATTCTATGCCGCCGCATCGGGCGAGGAAAAGCGCCGGGGCCCGCGTTATACGCCTTTGTCCAAGCGGCAGGACCGGCCCGCCTCGATCTATTGGCTGGTGAAGTTCCATCCTGAATTGTCCGATGCCCAGATTTCCAAACTGGTCGGCACGACCAAGCCCACCATTCTGGCCATCCGCGAGCGGACGCATTGGAACATCAACAATCTGGACCCGATTGATCCGGTCGCGCTGGGCCTGTGCAAACAATCCGAGCTGGATGCCGCTGTGCAAAAAGCCAATGCCAAGAAAGCCCGCGAAGGCGGCGCGATGAGCGATGATGAGCGGCGCAAGCTGGTCAGCACCGAGACATCTCTTGGCATGGCCCCGGAGCCCAAGATGCCCTCTGCGATGGCCGGGCTGGAAAGCTTCAGCCTGAGCGATCCCCGCGATGAGGAAGAAGAGGTCGAAGACAAGCGTGACGTGTCGGATGCGGACAGCTTTTTCAACCTGCCCGATGATGATGATAATGATGATGAGGATGACCGCCGCTAAACCGGGTCATCGCCAGCAGATCAACGCGCGTCCTGCCGGGCGCGCGTTTTGCGTTTTGCGGGGTCATACCGCCAACAGGCCTTTCCAAAAAATAGCCGCCGATGCCAAGGCTGATTCAGAGCGGCAGCCAGAGCGCCATTGTGGCGCGCGCCGGGCCAGGATGGCGATTGCCGGCGGTTTTCTTTGATACATCGCAGGCGCGCCGAAAATCATCGAGCGATTTGGGCTTTCTCATGCGAAAACCCGGAAAATGGATAAACGTCACTATGATACTTTCAGTATCACATGATTTTACGGCAGATTCAGGTCAAGGTTGGATCGTTACAGCGCTTTGCGCGCGTTCAGCGCGGCGGTGATCGTACCGTCGTCAAGATAATCCAGTTCACCCCCGACCGGCACGCCCTGTGCCAAAGAGGTGACCGTGACACCCGGCAATTGATCGGCGATGTAATGCGCGGTGGTCAGCCCGTCGATGGTGGCCCCCAGCGCGATGATCACTTCACTGACGTTTTCGGCGGCGATCCGGTCCAGCAATTTGGGAATGCGCAATTCGTCCGGGCCCACGGCATCCAGCGCCGATAGCGTGCCGCCCAGCACGTGATAGCGGCCTTTGAACACGCCAGAGCGTTCCATCGCCCAAAGGTCGGCGACATCTTCGACCACCGCGATCTGACCATTGGCACGTTTTTCCGACAGGCAGATATCGCACAGATCGGCGGTGCAGATATTGCCACAATTCAGACATTCGCGCACATTGGCCCCGACCCGGTGCAGCACATCCGCCAAGGGCAGCAGCACGAGGCTGCGTTTCTTGATCATATGCAGCACCGCCCGCCGGGCAGAGCGTGGCCCCAGCCCCGGCAGTTTCGCCATCATCGCGATCAGGTGGTCGAGGTCTTCGGTGCCGTTGGACATGCGGGCCTTTGTGTTTGGGGCCAAAAGAACTTTTATGCCTCCGGCGGGGATATTTAGGCTCTGAAGATGATCAGAAGGGGAGTTTCATGCCCGGTGGCAGGCCCAGACCTTCGGCCATCTTGCTCATTTCTTCCTGCGCGCGCTCGGTCGCTTTGGATTGCGCATCCTTGATCGCGGCGAGGATCAGGTCTTCGACCACTTCCTTGTCTTCGCCGTTGAAGATGGATGGGTCGATGTCGAGACTTTTCAATTCGCCCTTGGCTGTCGCTGTCGCCTTGACCAGACCGGCGCCGCTGACGCCTTCGACCAGCATATTTTCAAGCTCTTCCTGCATCTGGGCCATTTTGCCCTGCATGTCCTGCGCCTGTTTCATCATCTTGGCCATATCGCCAAGTCCGCCTAAGCCTTTGAGCATTGCTGTCTCCTGATCTGATTTTATCTGAAATAGGGCGTTGCGGGCCGTCCCGCAACCGGGTCAATCTTCTTCAAACGGGTCCCATTCGTCTTCGACCTCGGGCAGGGCGTCTTCGCCAGCCTCCAGCGCCTTGCTTTCGGCGGTGCGGATATCGGTGATTTTGGCCTTTGGAAACGCTTTGATCACCGCCTGCACCAAAGGATGCGCATTCGCCTGATCACGCAGCGCCGTTTCGGCGGCGTCGCGGGTTTGGGCGATGGTCGGCGCGCCGCCTTCGTTCACTACAGAAATCGTCCAGCGGTTGCCCGTCCACAGCTGCAGCCGCGCACCCAGCCTGCCGATCAGGTCGGTGGCGGTGTTGGGGGCCAGCGTCACCTCGATCCGGCCGGGTTGGTAGGATACCAGTTGCAACCCGGTTTCCACCTCGACCAGCAGTTTGACGTCGCGGTTGCGGCGGATCAGTTCGACGACATCCTCGAACCGCGCGTAATGCTGCAACCCATCGGGGGCGAGCGCGGTCGCTGCCTGCGCACCACCAGAGGACACGACGCTGCGTGCCATGGGGCCGTTGCCGGGCGGCGTGGGGGCGGTGCGTGCCGGGCCCGGTTGCGGCGGCGTCGCGTCCTTCAGCTTGCGCACCAGATCATCGGGGCTGGGGAGATCGGCGACATGGGTCAGCCGGATCACCGCCATTTCGGCGGCCATCATGGCGTTGGGGGCCATTGCGACCTCTTCCAATGCTTTCAGCAGCATCTGCCACATCCGTGACAGCACCCGCATCGGCAGACCGTCGGCCATGGCCTGCCCGCGGGCGCGTTCATCGGGGCTGATCGTTGGGTCATTGGCGGCATCGGGCGTGATTTTCACGACGCTGACCCAATGGCAAACCTCTGCCAGATCGCGCAAAACCGCCATCGGGTCGGCCCCATCTGCATATTGGCCTGACAGTTCGGTCAGCGCATCGGCGGCGCGGCCATGCAGGATCATGTCGAACAGGTCCAGCACACGGCCACGGTCGGCCAGCCCCAGCATGGCGCGGACCTGTTCGGCGCTGGTCTCGCCCGCGCCATGGCTGATCGCCTGATCCAGCAGCGATTGCGCATCACGCGCCGATCCTTCGGCCGCACGGGTGATCAGCGCCAGCGCGTCATCACTGATTTCTGCGCCTTCGGCGGTGGCGATCTTGCGCAGTAGGGCGATCTGGGTTTCAGGTTCGATCCGACGCAGGTCAAACCGCTGGCAACGTGACAACACCGTGACCGGCACCTGCCGGATTTCCGTGGTGGCAAAGATGAATTTCACATGCGCGGGTGGCTCTTCCAATGTCTTGAGCAGCGCGTTGAACGCGTTCTTCGACAGCATGTGTACTTCGTCGATGATATAGATCTTATAGCGGGCAGAGGCCGCGCGGTAATGTACGCTATCGATAATCTCCCGGATGTCGCCGACGCCGGTGCGGGATGCGGCATCCATTTCCATCACATCGACATGGCGGCCTTCCATAATTGCGCGGCAATGTTCGCAGACGCCGCAAGGGTCGGTTGTCGGCCCGCCTGTGCCATCGGGACCAATGCAATTCATCCCCTTGGCGATGATCCGCGCGGTGGTGGTTTTGCCGGTGCCCCTGATCCCGGTCATCATAAAGGCCTGGGCGATCCGGTCGGCGGCAAAGGCATTGCGCAGTGTGCGCACCATCGCATCCTGCCCGACCAGATCGGCAAAGGTTTCGGGCCGGTACTTCCGGGCGAGCACTTGATAGCGGGGTTGGTCGGTCATGGCAGCCTTTGGCGGGATTCGGATGATGGTGCAGCCTAGGCCCGCCAGCGCCAGAGGTCTACCACAGGTATTGCCTCCATCCGCGCACCGGGGCAGTCTGTCGCCAGATCAAGGAGTATCAGCATGTCCGATTTTGAAATTTTTGCGCTGCCTGCCGCCGGTGGTACCTTGGCGCTGGCACCCTTGCCACAGGGGGAAGCGGTGCAAAGCCTGCTGGACTGGCAGCCCGACCTTGTCGTGTCGATGACATCGCAGGATGAAATGGACAAGCTGGGCAGCGGTGATCTGGGCCAGGTGCTGCAGGCGGCAGGCGTGGCGTGGCACCATCTGCCGGTGGTCGATTACAGCACGCCCGGATCGGAAGACATCCGCGCGATCGAGGATGCGGCGGTCGCGGTGTTGCGCGCGGGCGGCAAGGTGCTGACCCATTGCCGCGGTGGCTGTGGCCGTGCGGGCATGATGGCGCTGCGCCTGATGATCGCCGCAGGCGAAGAGGCCGACCCCGCCCTGACCCGCCTGCGCGCCGTGCGGTCCTGCGCCGTGGAAACCGATGCCCAATTGGCCTGGGCCAAAGGTTAGGCACGACAAGACAGCATCTTCCGAGCCCAAATATCCGGCCATATTCATCAAACGCACCAAGAAAGGGGAATCCCTAGAGGCACTGATTTGCTACTTTGCCTCCATGTAGGACAAGACCATCGATAACGCGCTTCAGGCGCTACGCAGGCAAGGCAGACACTAAGGCAAGCTGTCGTGCGGAAAGTTTAGCACAGCGTTTTTAGTCACGCATTTTCTGCGATTGAGGTCCATCAGATCCGGATATGAGCGGGGCACCTAGCTGTTGGCTCAATAATCCAAACGCTAGTCCGGCTTCAGCGGCTTTGCTGTCTACCTTTAAGCTAAATGACCCCATAAATTTGTTCTGCTCAAAATGGAACCAACCCGTGCCTTGGTAGACAAGAGTAACACCATCGAAAGTGCATCCCAAAAATCTTTTCCCATCAACGACTATCTCTTGATGTCTAAAGGTTTGATTTTTAATTGTCTTCGTTGCGATATTGAATTGTGCAGGGAAGCGCTGACGGAAGAAGTGTTGAAGCCAGAGTGCACACGTCCCGCCTAGCGCAAAAATGAACAAGGCGAGCAACGGCACCCCCGACGGATTTGCCACTATCATGGCTGAACCATTGGAAATGAGCTTATCGAGACCTTGCCCTGCGGCCCAGTCCTCAATGTTCTGCCGGTAAATCGTTCCGACAGGAATCCCTATGACGATAGTAATGAGAAGGAAGGCAAAGCGCATGAAGCGCACACTGCCGCAAAGATTTGAACTTGTGGAGTCATTTCACGCGCCTCTCTGGTTCGCTTGATACATAAGGCCGCAAATATCCCCGCCGGAGGCTCCTGCCATTGCGGCGCATCATTGCGTCGCAGCATTGCACTGCGTCGCATGGGTCCTGACCCATGCAACCGGTCGCTCTCAGGACTTCTGGCGTGGCTTCTTGCTGCCTTTTCCGGTCCGCCCCTGTTTGCGCACCTTGTCGCGTGCCAATGCGATGGCTTGGGTCGCCTGAGTGTTCTCGGATGTCAGTTTCTTGAACCGCGCCAGCCGGTCAGGGTCGATCAGCCCGGCCTTGACGGCCTTTTGCACGGCGCATCCGGGTTCCCCCTCATGTGCGCAATCGCGGAATTTGCATTGCGTCGCCAATTCCGAGATTTCGGGGAAGGTCGCGTCGATGCCGAACCCGACCTCGGCTAGACCCAGACCGCGCATGCCGGGCGTGTCGATCAGCCAGCCACCGGCCAGCATCCTGTGCAGCGACCGGCCCGTCGTCGTATGCCTGCCGCGCGCGTCATCTTCGCGGATATCGCGGGTGGCCGCATTGCCGCCGGTCAGCGCATTGGCAATCGTGGTCTTGCCCACGCCAGAGGTGCCCGCCAGCGCCACGGTCTGCCCCGGCCCGCACCATGGTGCGAAATGCAGGGCCACATCCGGCCCTTTGGCATTGACCGCCAACACCGGCAATTCGCGACCAAGCGCGCGCGCCTGCACGCTGTAGCTGTCGGGATCAGTGGTCTGATCGGCCTTGGTGAGCACGATCACCGGGGTGATTCCGGCGTCATGCGCCAGTGCCAGATAACGTTCAAGCCGCGCCGGGTTGAAATCATCGTTGCATGAGGTGGTGATGAACAATGTGTCCAGATTGGCTGCGATCAATTGTTTGTCGCCGGTGTGATATTCGGTGCCGCGGGACAGTTCGGTCTGCCGGTCCAGAACCCGGATCAACCGGTGCTGGTCGGGTGCGCAGAGCACCCAATCGCCGACTGCCACTGCGCCGGTGGTGATGCCGGGGTCCAATGTCAGTTCCAGCGGGCCAAGACCGGTCAGCCCGACCACGCGGTCGCGATGCACATTGGCGATACGCGCAGGAAGCAAGGTGGCATCGTCGGGCGAAATCTGTAGCTGGTGGCAATCCTGCCAGCCAAGATCGCTCAGCAGAGCCGGACCCATGGCGGGGTCTTTGCCGACAGCGGCGATCAGCTGAACCTTACCGGAAGGGCAGTCATTCTGTCCTTCCTTTCATGGCTGGACGTTGGGTGAGAGGTTGGACAACGACCCAAGTGGGGCTCGTTATGGCTGCTTCCTTCCGGACCTGACCAGGTTGGCGAGGCACTCGCCCGCGCCAACCTCTCACCCGCAACATAGGATAGCTGGCGGGCAAGTGCAAGATATCACAGGTTCAGTTTATGGTGGTCAAACCCGTTGGGGCGATACGCCAGACATTTTGCGACCACAGGTCAATCGTCGCAAGGTGCTGACCGGACATCTGCAAGATGTGTTTTCCGATCCCACCCGTTATCCCGCCGACGGCATCGACTTGGTTGCCGGACGGTTGGACGGCAAATCGGCGGTCGGGGCAGGCCATCGTTGAATGCGTGATTGCCCAAAGCAACCGCAACATAATGCAGCGCCTCGATCCGATCGGTCAGTTGCGCCAGACCGGCACGCAGATCGCACCGGTCGGCGGTAATCATATGGCAAGATTTATAAGCGAAGATCCTTGGCGGCCAGGATGTGTAAACTGCGCCTTGACTGCGACAGCGCAAGTCGTGTTGCAACCATAGATGGAAAAGTGATGCCAGCCAGTTCAACATACCGGAAATGTTTGAATTTTCCGCCTTGGCGTGTCATTTCGGCAGGATGATGCTCTCAGAAATAGTCACCTTTGGCGGGTCGGGCCTGGACCGGGCCGCAGAGCTGCGGCGCGACCCCGCTGCGGTGGCCGCGATGCCTGCTGCGCGTGCGATTTTGCTGTGGCGTGGCAAACCCCTCGTGCTGGACGACGCGTTACTGCGGGTGGCGCTGGATCATCCGGTGATGGCCGATACCGCGCCTGATATGATCCTGCTAGGCCGCGATGCCGATGGCCCGGTGTTTGCGGCTGATCTGTCCGGCTGGACGCCGCCAGATCTGGACATCACACATCTGGACACATTCCTTGACCCGTCCGAACAAAAGCACCCCGCAATGCCCGCCGCTGCCAGTTTCGCCGAATTGCGCGCGATCATGACCCGGCTGACTCCGCGCGATGCGGAACTGGCCGCGACTGCCAGGGCGGTGCTGGGATGGCATCAGTCACATCAGTTCTGCGCCCGCTGCGGCACGCAAAGCAGGATGACGATGGCAGGCTGGCAGCGCGATTGCCCGTCTTGCGGTGCGCATCACTTTCCGCGCACCGATCCGGTTGTCATCATGCTGATCACCCATGGCAATAACGTGCTGGTCGGGCGGTCTCCGGGCTGGCCAGAGGGGATGTATTCGCTGCTGGCAGGTTTTGTCGAACCCGGCGAAACGATCGAGGCGGCGGTGCGCCGCGAGGTCTGGGAAGAGGCGGGTATTCGCGTCGGTGCCGTGCGTTATCTTGCCAGCCAGCCCTGGCCTTTTCCCGCATCCTTGATGTTCGGCTGTGCCGGCGACGCGCTGACGATGGATCTGACCATTGACACGACCGAGATCGAAGATGCGCGCTGGGTCAGCCGCGAAGACATGGCACTGTCCTTTGCTGGTCTGCACCCGACAATCCGCCCGGCCCGCAAGGGCGCGATTGCGCATTTCCTGATCGACAATTGGTTGGCTGACCGCAGTTACGAGGACGTCTTGCATGAAACTTAGCACCCGCGAAGATATTGCAGCGCCGATTGGCCATGTCTTTGCGCAGGCCAGCGATTTTGACACTTTCGAACGCCGCGCCATCCGCGAAGGTGCTCAGGTGACCCGGCATCATGACGGGCCGGTCATGATCGGCACCGCCTGGGATATCGCGGTGCCGGTGCGCGGGCGCATCCGGCAGTTCACCAGTACGCTGACCGCCTATCATGCGCCTGACAGCTATACGATCACCGCAATGGGCGATGGTCTGGTCTGCATCGCACAACTGGATCTGGTCGCCCTGTCGCCGCGCCAGACCCGTGCGATCATGAAAATCGATATCACAGCGCGCAACCTGACCGCGCGGCTGCTGTTGCAATCGCTCAAACTGGTCAAGACCCGCCTGTCGGACAGGTTAAAATCCCGGATGCATAATTATGCCAGCGTGATCGCGGACAGCTATCGCACCGCAGGTTGATCTGCTGCCGGTTCGTGGCGGCGCGCGGCGGCGGGAAACACACCCATGATCAGCAGATGATCGGTGAAATAGCCCAATTCCTCTAGCGCAAGCCGGACATTGGCGTCATCCGGATGCCCTTCGATTTCGGCATAGAATTGTGTGGCGGTGAAGGCCCCGCCGACCATATAGCTTTCCAGCTTGGTCATGTTCACGCCATTGGTCGCAAAACCACCCATCGCCTTATAAAGCGCGGCCGGAATGTTGCGCACCCGGAACACGAAACTGGTGACCATGCCATGATCGCCCCGCCGGGAATGGTCAGGATCACGCGCCATGATCAGAAAACGTGTGGTGTTGCGGTCGTGGTCTTCGATATGGCGGGCCAGAACCTGCAGGCCATAGATTTCCGCCGCCAGTTCCGACGCCAGTGCCGCGACATGCAGGTCATCGCCTTCTGCGACTTCACGTGCCGCGCGGGCATTGTCGCTGCTGGTGCGCCCGACAATACCATGGGCGCGCAGAAATCCTGCACATTGCGGCAGAATGACCGGGTGGCCGGTGGCGATCTTGATATCTGTCAGTTGCGCAGCCTTTTTGCCCAACAGGTTGATATGCACCCGCACAAAAGTTTCATCGACGATATGCAATCCGCTTTCCGGCAGCAGCGAATGCACATCGGCGACACGGCCATAGGTGGAATTTTCCACTGCGATCATGCCCAGTTCGGCGGCACCGCTACGCACGGCGTCAATCGCATCTTCAAATGTGGCGCAGGGCAGGGGGCTATGGTCGGGGCGGGCGCTGGCGCAGGCTTCATGCCCGTAGGCGCCCAATTCTCCCTGAAAAGCGATTTTTGGTGACAAGTTTGTGTTCTCCGGACGGCAACGGCAAAAAATGGGCACTTGGTCGCGCCACTATACCTTGCAACGGCGGGGGGGAACCAGATAGATAACCCCAAACCTTGAACTGGATGGACCGCGACATGTTCGACACAATGACCGTTACAAAAGCCGTTGGTGCGCTCTGCGCGACTTTGCTCGTTTACCTGCTGGGGGCGACGATTGCATCGTCAATCTATTTTGGTACCGGACATGGCCATACCGAACAAGCCTATGCGATCGAAGTGCAGGGCGCTGAAGACGATGATACAGGCGTGGCGGAAGAAATCGACTTTGCCGAGATCATGGCCTCTGCCTCTGCCGCCGATGGTGAAACATTGTGGCGCAACTGTCGCGCCTGTCACGCGCTGGAATCGGGCGTGCATGGTACCGGTCCCGCGCTTTACGATGTCGTCGACCGCCCTGTGCAGTTTTATGACGACTTCAACTATTCCGGTGCTTTGATCGCTGCGACAGATGTCTGGGATCATGACGCGCTGAACGCCTTTCTGGAAAATCCCCGCGGCTACGCGCCCGGCACCTCGATGGGTTATAACGGTATGCGCAGCGTGACGGACCGCGCCAATCTGATCGCCTATCTGGAAACCATCGGGGACTGATCTGACCCGGTGCCTGATCAAGGGCCGCCTGTGACAGGCGGCCTTTTTTATGAGCAAATCGCAGTGATCACCCGCTGATCACGCATTCTCAACTTGAATGTTTGCCTTTGCGCGCCGTAGCCTCAATTTACATTGAAACGTTACATTTGTTCTGATCGGAGTTTGCCATGATCCAGACCCCCAAGGTCCCTGCCAAAGCCCAGACGCCTGATCGCGCCGCGCCACGGTTGACCTGTTGGTTTGCGGGCTCCTTGGTCGGATGTGCTGTTGTCTTCGCCGCTGCCGGTGCAAGCGCGCAGGACACGGCAGAGGTGATCATCTCGCATGGTTTCAACGAATATGGTGATCTGAAATATGGTCCCGATTTCGCGCATCTGGATTACGTGAACCCTGATGCGCCAAAGGGTGGCGAGATCAGCGTGTCGGCGGATGGGTCATTCGACAGCATGAACCCGTTTGCGACCCTGTCCGGCACACCGGGGGCGCTTTCCTCGATCATGTATGAACGGATGATGGATACAACCGATGATGAAGTTGGTTCCTATTATTGTCTGCTGTGCACCACGCTGGAATACCCTGTCGATCAGTCCTGGGTCATCTTCAACCTGCGCGATGACGTGACCTTTTCCGATGGCACCCCGATGACCGCCGAAGACGTTGTCTTTACCCACGAGATTTTCCGCGAACAGGCGACTCCGTCATTTCGCGCGGGCATCAGCCAACTGGTCACCGGTTGGGAAGCTTTGGACGATTATACCGTCAAATTTACCTTCAACCCGGAGTCGCCCCGCCGTGGCCGCGTCAGCCAGATGGCCAATGCCATCGTGATGTCGAAGGCCTGGTTTGAAGAAACCGGCGCGCGGATGGATGCAAGCAGCCTGCAGACATCGCCCGGCACCGGGCCTTATATGGTCGGTAATGTCGATCCGGGACGTCAGATCATCTATCAGCGTAATCCCGATTACTGGGGGCGCGATCTGCCGCTCAACCTTGGCCGGGCGAATTTCGACCGGATCAGGGTGGAATATTTCGCCGACAGTTCTGCCGGGTTCGAGGCGTTCAAGGCCGGTGAATTTACCTTCCGCCGGGAATCCTCATCGATCAACTGGGCGACGTCTTACGATTTCCCTGCCATTCGCAATGGCTGGGTCGTGCAGGACACGCTTGACGATGGCACGCCACCCGGCGCGTCCGGGTTCGTGTTCAATCTGCGCCGTGAGAAATTTCAGGACCGCAATGTCCGGCTGGCGCTGGGCCTGATGTATAACGGTGAATGGACCAACGAAAATCTGCAATATGGTCTGTTTCAGCAGCGCACCAGTTTCTGGGAAAATGACCGCTTGCGCGCCACCGGCCTGCCCGAAGGGCGCGAGCTGGAAATGCTGGAAACTGTCCGCGACCAACTCCCAGAAGAGATTTTTACCGAAGACGCATTCATGCCTCATACCAGTGGCGACCGCCCGTTGGACCGCGCCAACCTGCGCCGTGCCTTGGACTTGATAGAACAGGCGGGCTTTACCCCCGGCGCGGATGGGCTGCTGCGCGATGAAAACGGCCGCACGCTGGATGTTGAATTTCTGGAAACCCGCCAAGCGTTTGACCGGATTATCACGCCCTATATCGAAAACCTGCAGCGGTTGGGGGTAAATGTCACCTATACCCGCGTTGACCCGTCGCAATATCAGGCGCGGACGCAATCGAATGATTTCGACATGATCTACGGCGTCTATGGCGCAGGATTGCAGGAAGGCACCGGGCTGACGCAAAGATATGGCTGTGAAGACCGCGACGATGTATTCAACCCCGCCGGATTTTGTTCTGCCGCTGTGGATACCTTGGCCGAATTCGTGACCGGTGCTGGCGATTACGATGAAATGGCCGCTGCAGTGCAGGCCATTGACCGCGTGATGCGCTATGAGTATTTCATGGTCCCCACATGGTATCTGGGCCAGAACTGGGTCGCCTATTTCGACATGTTTGAATATCCCGAAAATCTGCCGGAATTCGGTCTGGGCCATCTGGATTACTGGTGGTTCAATCAGGAAAAACACGATGCCCTGATCGCCGCCGGCGCGCTGCGACGCTGATATGGGTGCCTATATTTTTCGACGGCTGTTGCTGGTCATTCCCACATTGCTGGGGATCATGATCATCAACTTTGCGCTGGTGCAATTCGTGCCCGGCGGCCCGATTGAACAGATCCTCGCCAATCTCGAAGGGCGCGGCGATGTGTTCCAGAGCTTTGCCGGTGGCGGCGGCGATGCCAATTTCGGCGGTGGCGGCAGCAGCGAATATGTCGGCGCGCGCGGTCTGCCCCCGGAATTCATCGCGCAGCTGGAACGCGAATTCGGTTTTGACAAACCACCGGTTGAACGGTTCTTCAACATGATGTGGAACTATATCCGGTTCGATTTTGGCAACAGCTATTTCCGGTCGATCAGCGTGTTCGATCTGGTGCTGGAAAAGATGCCGGTGTCGATCACCCTTGGCCTGTGGTCCACGCTGATCGCCTATCTGATCTCGATCCCCTTGGGCATCAAAAAGGCCGTGCGCGACGGCACCCCGTTTGACACATGGACGTCCGGTGCGATCATCATCGGCTATGCGATCCCCGGTTTCCTGTTCGCGATCCTGCTGATCGTGCTGTTCGCGGGCGGGTCCTATTTCCGCATCTTCCCGCTGCGCGGCCTGACATCATCCAATTTCGCGGATCTGTCGCTGATCGGCAAAGTGCTCGATTACCTCTGGCACATCACCCTGCCGGTGCTGGCCTCGACGATTTCGGCCTTTGCCACTCTAACCTTGCTGACCAAGAACAGCTTTTTGGATGAAATCAAGAAACAATATGTCATCACCGCCAAGGCCAAGGGCCTGTCAGAATCCCGCGTGCTTTATGGCCACGTCTTCCGCAACGCGATGCTGATCGTGATTTCGGGCTTTCCGGCTCTGTTCATCGGCGTCTTCTTCGGCGGATCGCTGATCATCGAAACGCTGTTTTCGCTCGACGGGCTCGGGCGGCTGGGGTTCGAGGCGGCGGTGGCCCGCGACTATCCTGTCGTCTTCGGCACGCTTTTCGCCTTTTCGCTGATCGGGCTGGTGGTCGGCATCCTGACCGATATCACCTATGTGCTGATCGACCCGCGCATTGATTTTGAGGCCAGAAACTGATGCGCCTGTCCCCCCTGAACCAGCGCCGCTGGCGTAATTTCAAACGCAACCGGCGCGCTGTCTGGTCCTTGATCATCTTTGGTGTGCTGTTCGGGCTGTCGCTGATGGCTGAACTGATCGCCAATGATAAACCGATCATGGTCAGCTATCAGGGTGAATTGCGGATGCCCATCGTGCAGTTTTATTCCGAGCGTGACTATGGCGGCGATTTCCCGACCGAAGCCCGCTATCAGGATGTCGAGGTGCAATGCCTGATCCGTACCGGCGGGATGGAAGATTGTTTCTATGAACCCGAGCAACTGATCGCCGCCGTTGATGCGGGCGAGGATCTGGGTGAAGGGTTCCAGCGCGGCTGGATGATCTGGCCCCCGATCCCCTATTCCTACAACACCATCGTCGATGTGCCGGGCGTGGCGCCTGCGGCACCATCTGCCACCAACTGGCTGGGCACCGATGACACCAAACGTGATGTCACCGCGCGGGTGATCTATGGCTTCCGGCTGTCGATTGTTTTCGCGCTGTTGGTCACGGTGTCTGCTTCTGTCATCGGGATCACGGCAGGCGCGGTGCAGGGCTATTTCGGTGGTTGGACCGACCTGGCATTCCAGCGTTTCATCGAAATCTGGACCGGGACACCGTCGCTTTACGTGATCATCATCGTCTTCGCGATCCTGGGGCGAAGTTTCTGGCTACTGGTGTTCCTCACCGTGCTGTTTGGCTGGCCTGCCTTGGTGGGCGTGGTGCGCGCCGAATTCTTGCGCGCGCGCAATCTGGAATATGTCCGCGCTGCCAAGGCGCTGGGGGTCCCCGACCGCACAATCATGTTCCGCCACATGTTGCCCAATGCGATGGTCGCGACGGTAACGATGCTACCGTTTCTGGTGACCGGGGCCATCGGCACATTGGCATCGCTCGACTTCCTCGGCTTCGGCTTGCCGTCCTCGGCCCCGTCCTTGGGGGAACTGACGCTGCAAGCGAAACAGAACCTGCAAGCACCGTGGCTTGGCTTTACCGCCTTCTTTACCTTCGCGATTATGTTGTCACTGCTGGTCTTCATCTTTGAAGGCATTCGCGATGCCTTTGACCCACGCAAGACTTTTGTCGCCGACGGGTCGGTGGCGGTCGTCGCACCGCAAGACATGATCACCGCCCAAAAGGCCGCCCTGAAATGACCCAACCAATCCTTGATGTGCGCGACCTGCGGGTCGCCTTCCGACAGGATGGGGCCACCACCCATGCCGTGCGCGGTGTGTCCTTCCATGTCGGGCGCGGCGAAACCGTAGCGATTGTCGGCGAAAGCGGGTCCGGCAAATCGGTGACGGCTTTGTCCACGGTGCAATTGCTGGGCGACAGCGCGGTGATGTCGGGGTCAATCACCTACAACGGCGTAGAGATGGTTGGCGCAAAAGAACCCGCCTTGCGCAAGGTACGCGGCAATGACATCAGCTTCATCTTTCAGGAACCGATGACATCGCTGAACCCGCTGCACACGCTGGAAAAACAACTGGCCGAAAGCATCGAACTGCATCAAGGCCTGCGCGGGCCAGCCGTGCGGACGCGGATCATCGAACTTTTGAACCGCGTCGGCATCCGCGACCCCGAAAGCCGCCTTGGTGCCTATCCGCATCAATTGTCCGGTGGGCAACGCCAGCGGGTGATGATCGCGATGGCGCTGGCCAATGGCCCGGAACTTCTGATCGCCGATGAACCGACAACGGCGCTGGATGTGACCATTCAGGCGCAGATCCTCGACCTGCTGTCTGATCTGAAAACCCGCGACCAGATGTCGATGCTGTTCATCACCCATGACCTGACCATCGTGCGCAAGATCGCCGACCGCGTCTGCGTGATGAAGAACGGCGAGATTGTGGAAGAGGGGCCAACAGCCGACCTTTTCGCCAATCCACAACATCCCTACACCCAGACCCTGCTTGCCGCCGAATCGACCGGGGTGCCGGTGCCGGTACCAGCGGATGCGCCGGTGGTGCTGGAAACGGAAGGTGCCAAGATCTGGTTCCCGATCGATGCGGGTCTGCTGAAACGCACTGTCGGCCATATCAAGGCCGTGAACAGCGCCAGCCTCACCCTGCGCGCGGGCGAAACATTGGGCGTTGTCGGCGAAAGCGGCTCAGGCAAAACCACGCTGGCACTCGCCGTCATGCGGCTCATTCGCTCTGAAGGGCGCATCGCCTTTAACGGTCAGGACATCCACCAGTTCAGCCAGCGCCAGATGCGCCCTTTGCGCAGCGAGATGCAGATCGTGTTTCAGGACCCCTACGGCTCGCTCAGCCCCCGGATGACGGTGGAACAGATCATCGCCGAAGGTCTGGGCGTGCATGGCGTCGACCCCGGTCGCAACCGGCGCGATATGGTGGCGGAAATCATGGGTGAGGTCGGGCTCGATGCGGCGATGATGGACCGCTATCCGCATGAATTCTCTGGTGGTCAACGGCAACGGATCGCCATCGCGCGCGCGATGATCCTGCGTCCGAAACTCTTGGTGCTGGATGAGCCGACCTCGGCGCTGGATATGACGGTGCAGGTGCAGATCGTGCAATTGCTGCGGGACCTGCAGCAAAAACACGGGCTGGCCTATCTCTTCATCAGCCATGATCTGAAGGTCGTGCGCGCCTTGTCACATAAGGTGATGGTGATGAAACAAGGCGACGTCGTTGAGGCTGGCACGGCCGATACGATCTTTGACGCGCCCAAAGACCCCTATACCCGCCAATTGATGGCCGCCGCCTTTGAAGGCCGCGCCATTTCGGCCTGATCCCAGCTTCTTATTTCTGCAACTGCTCCCGCCGGAGGCCTGAAAGTCTTTGCCTCAGACACCGATGGCCGCAATGAGGAAGTGACCCGGGTCTTGACCCGGGCTACCCGTCAGCGCCGATCATGAAACAGGTGGTGCCGCGCGCCTGCAACCGGCGGCAAGCCAGATCGGCGCCTTCCCGGGTCAGCCCCATGAAATTAGCATCAAACCCACCAGAGCGTTGCACAACCCGGCGCAGGGACCCGTCCAGCGCCGTCATCTCGTTCAGGGCGACCTGCAGCAACACGCGTTCTGCGTCAAACCTGCTGGGGTAGCGGCCAACATTCACGCCCCAATGCCGTCCACCCGAAGTCGAGATCCGGGTCACGACTTCTGGTTCTTCGGGTGCAAAACTTTCGACTGGCGGGGCGGTGGCGGCGGGAACAGCAGCGGCGGCGACCTGAAGTTCCGCAGGCGGTTCGGGCCGGGGTTGCGGCGTGATCACGGGCGGGGCTTCTGCGACCTGCACTGCTGCGGGTTCCGGGGCCGCGGGCGGGGTTTCGGGCTCTAGCACTTCGGCGAGGGTCGCGTTGACGGTTTCCGCCAGAATAGCGTTGATGATGTCCTGATCCACGGCAATCGCGGCGACATCAACCTCTGCTGCTCGCGCTTCGGCTGCTGACAGCAAGAGCGCTGGCTCTTCTTCACCGGGACGCAGAACGGGGCGATAGCTGCGGGTGACCAAACCGTTGACCCGGATGGTTTTGCCAGCAGTGCCGCGCACATTATCGGCAGCGGCAACCGTCTGATTGGTGGCAGGGGCCTCGGCCATGGCACCGGGCGGGGTCGGACGATTCACATTGGCACGCGACGGCGCCGTGCTGAACCCCATATCCATCAACTCGGTGACCCGGGCGTTGCGTGCCGCCTGCGAAGTACCGCCAAAGACGGTGGCGATGATCCGCTGATCGCCGCGCTGCGCAGATGCGACCAATGTAAAGCCTGCCGCATTGGTAAAGCCGGTCTTGATCCCGTCCCCGCCGGGATAGGAATCCAGCCAGCGGCGGTTGGTATGCTGCACCGTGGCCACGCCGGCATCGGCGGTGCGGCGTGAAAACAGGTTATAATATTGTGGGAAGTCATAAATCACGTGCCGTCCGAGGATCGACATATCGCGCGCTGTCGACAGATGGCCCGATTGGGTCAGCCCATGGGCATTGCGGAATGTTGTATTGGTCATGCCCATCGCGGCGGCCGTGCGGTTCATCCGTTCGGCAAAGGCTTCTTCCGATCCTGAAATCGCGATGCCAATCGCGGTCGCCGCATCATTGGTTGACCGTACGGCAGATGCGCGGATCAGATAACGCAGCCGGATCTTCTGACCCGCGCGCAGCCCGAGTTTCGAAGGCGGTTCATTCGCGGCCTGAGCTGTGACAGTGACTTCAGTATCCAGCGAAATCTCGCCGCGTTCAATTGCCTGAAAGGCCACATAAAGCGTCATCATCTTGGTCAGCGATGCCGGATGCAGCCGGGTATCGGCATTTTGCGCATGCAACACCTCGCCGGTGCGAGCATCCATCACCAGCGCGGCATAGGGCGCTGCGACCCCACGGACCGGCGCCGACACCAGAATGAAAACCAATACGCAAATATATAGCCCGAATTGGGCCAACTGTCCCCGACGACTTGCCATGTCGTATGCCTTATGCTGCCTCTGACCCCGGATTTTTCCGGTGGTCTTTTTATTATTCCGAAACGCTAGCACAACTTTCGTTTCCCGAAAATACCTTAAATTCAAAGACTTTTGGTCAAGCTCTAAGGTGGTAAGGGAACATCTAGTGGTCCGGCACAGTCAACCCGCAAGATTGGCGACAGGCGGGTTTCCTCTTTGTGCGAGGATGGCCTTTTCTCTTGTGGGTCTTAGGTTATATGTATCACCGAAGAGGACAGGCTTTTGATGCACAGAACGTTTCACATGATGGCTGACAAAAAGGACCGTGACGACGGTGACCTTGGTGTTACGCTTGAGACAAAGCCAAAGACCAAACGTCCGCCGATGTACAAGGTGCTGATCCTGAATGACGATTTCACCCCGATGGAATTTGTCGTGCATGTGTTGGAACGGTTCTTTGGCCTGTCCCACGCCCAGGCGTTTGAACTGATGTTGACTGTTCACAAAAAAGGCCTCGCCGTTGTCGGTGTCTTCAGCCACGAAATTGCCGAAACCAAGGTGGCGCAGGTGATGGATTTTGCCCAACGCCACCAGCACCCGCTGCAATGCACGATGGAGAAAGAATAGCGCCCCGGCCCTGTTCACAGTTTCATGTCCCAGTCCCGCCTCAGCACGGCCATTCAAGACGGTCTTTTGGCCTTGCCCGCAGGCGTTGTCACATTGATGCGCCCGCCGGCGACCTATGATGTGGCGGCACTTTCCCGCCCTGACCTGCGCATCATGCATGGGTTTTATCCCGATGTCGCCGATTGGCAGGCTGCGGGGCATGAGGTCAGCCAGACCATGACCTCTTCCCCGGCAGCCATCGTCGTGCTGCCGCGCGCCAAGGCCTTGGCGCAGGCGATGATTGCCGAAGCCTGTGCCAAGGCCGATCTGGTCATCGTCGATGGCCAGCGCACCGATGGCGTCGACAGCTTGTTCAAGACCTGCCGCAAACGCCTGGGTGATCTGCCATCTGTGACCAAGGCACATGGCCGCATGTTCTGGTTTGCCGCGACGGATGCCTTTGCCGATTGGGCCGCAGGTCCGCCCACGCAGGGGCCGCATGGCTATTACACCGCTGCTGGCGTGTTCTCTGACGGGGCGGTCGATGCAGGCTCAGCCTTGCTGGCGGCGGCATTGCCGCCCAAATTGCCCGCGCGGATGGCTGATCTGGGCGCTGGCTGGGGGTATCTTTCCCAAGCGGTGCTGACCCGCAATGGTGTCGCCACGCTTGATCTGATCGAGGCAGAGGCGCAGTCGCTGGCCTGCGCGCGCCTGAACGTGACGGATCCGCGTGCCGCGTTTCACTGGGCCGATGCGCTGCGCTTTGCACCCAAAACCGGCTATGACGGGATCGTCATGAACCCTCCGTTTCACACCGGTCGTGCAGCGGATGCCGGACTGGGGCGCGCTTTCATTGCAGCGGCGGCCCGCCTGCTGGCACCGCATGGCAAGCTCTGGATGGTAGCAAACCGGCATCTGCCTTATGAAACCACTATCGCAGAGCATTTCCGCAACAGCGAGATCATTGGCGGTAACGGCGCATTCAAGCTGTTTCATGCCAGCAAACCCAAACGCTGACCACGACAAGGAGCGCAACATGTCCTTTTCCATCAGCGGCAAGACCGCGATTGTGACCGGTGCCGCCAATGGCGTTGGTCTGGCGATTGCCCGGCATTTTGTCGAAATGGGAGCCAATGTCGTTTTCGCCGATATGGATGAAAAAACCCTGCGCCTGCAGATGAGCGAAGATGCCGAGAAAGCCGCCAATATCCGGCTGTTTGCCGGCGATCTGCGCCAGAAACTGACGATCACCAATCTGATCGCAGCGACGATTGATGCCTTTGAACGGGTGGATATTCTGGTCAACGCCTCGCGCCAGGTTCTGACAACAGATGCGCTGGACCCGGACGACACATCTATGGACGAATTGCTGCAGCAAAACACCCTGACCGCGATGCGGGTCAGTCAGGCGGTGGCGCGGCGCATGATCAAACAGGCCGACAAGACCAAAGGGCCAGCCGGGGCAATCGTGAATATCAGCTCGATCGCGGCGCGGCGCACCCATCCCGACCTGATGGCCTATTCGGTCAGCTGTGCTGCATTGGATCAGATGACGCGGTCGATGGCGGTGGCTTTGGCCCCGCATGGCATCCGGGTGAATGCCGTGGCCTTTGGCAGCGTCATGAGCGCGAGCCTGAAGGGGCTACTGAAAGATCATGACCAGATGCGCGATGCGATTGTTGAAAACACGCCGCTGCACCGGATCGCCAGCCCCGGCGAAGTGTCCGACGCGGTGCAATATCTCGCCTCTGACGCGGCAGGCTTTGTGACCGGGCAGATCATCACTGTCGATGGTGGCCGGACCCTGATTGATCCGGCGGCCGTGTCGGCGCATTGATCATTCCGGGTGAATGGCAATGCATTGCAGCACAACCTGATCAGATGCCGCGCGCTGTTGCTGCTGGCGCTGGATCAGTGAATTCATCTTCGCCTGTTCGACATTCAGATCAATCGCGACCGGGCGGGTCGTGGTGTAGGTTTCAGTCTCGTCACAGCGGTAGCGGAACGTCGATCCGTCGCTGTTCTGGCCACGGCAGGTCTTTCTGACGGTGCGGACCTGCTGTTCTTCCGCCAGCGCATAACCGCGTGCCAGATTGCCCTGCGTTTCTGTCACCAGATTGTTCAGGACGCGCAGATCGCGGGTCGCCTGATTGATACATTGTTCGCGCGGCGTCGCACAGGCGGCAAGCGCCAGCAGGGGCAGAATGATCAGGGCAGGGCGCATTGGCTTCTCCGGTTTTGATCTGGCACATCGGGGTATGTGCTTTATGTTACGGGACACTAACATGGACAGTTATGCAATATCAGAGGCAAGGTGTAGTTATGGCAGAAGAATTCGTGGCAGAGAAAGCAAAGGCATCGGCGTGGTTCCGCACATTGCGCGACGAGATCGTGACAGCCTTTGAAACGCTCGAAGACAGCCATGCCAGCACCGCCCCCGCCGGGCGATTCGAGGTGACAGAGACCACGCGCCATGCCGATGATGGGTCTGATGCCGGCGGCGGGCTGATGTCGGTGATGCGCGGGGGCCGCGTGTTTGAAAAGGTCGGCGTGAATATCTCTACCGTTTACGGCCAATTGGGCGATGCCGCGCAACGCGCCATGGCTGCGCGCGGTGTGCCGGGGATGGCCGATGATCCGCGGTTCTGGGCGGCGGGTATTTCGCTGGTTGCGCATATGCAGAACCCGCACGCGCCTGCGGTGCATATGAACACGCGCATGTTCTGGACCCCGCATGCCTGGTGGTTCGGCGGCGGGTCCGACCTGAACCCCTGTATCGAATATGCCGAAGATACCGCGCATTTCCACGCAACGCAAAAGGCGCATCTCGACCCGCATGGCACCGATCATTATCCCAAGCTAAAGGCCTGGGCCGATGAGTATTTCTACATCCCGCACCGCAACCGCGCGCGTGGCGTCGGCGGGATTTTCATGGATGATTATTGCACCGGCGACTGGCAGGCCGATTTCACCCTGACACAGGATATCGGCAAAGCCTTCCTGCCCGCCTATGTGCCGCTTGTCGAAAAACGCTGCAACACCCCGTGGAACGAGGCCGACAAGGATATCCAGCTGATCCACCGCGGGCTTTATGCCGAATATAACCTCGTCTATGACCGGGGCACCAAATTCGGCCTCACCACTGGCCATGACGCCAATGCGGTGCTGATGAGCCTGCCACCTTTGGCCAAATGGGTCTGAAAAGCGGCGGTGCTAATTATGCACCGCCCTTCATCATCTTCCGAGCCTAAATATCCCCGCCGGAGGCTTCGGCGGAGCCGAACAAGGGGCTCCGCCCCTCACCCCGGATTAAATCCGGGGCTCACCCCGGAGTATTTTTAGAAAAAAGAAGAGGGGGGCGCCGGGATCAGGCGCCGCGCAATGTATCGATCATCAATTGCACATTGGCCGGGTCCGCATCGGGTGTGATCCCATGGCCAAGGTTGAAGATATGCGCCCCACCGGACAAAGCATCGCGGATGCGGCGGGTCTCGTCGATCAGGCCCTGACCGCCGGTCACCATATGCGATGATTTCATATTGCCCTGCACGCAACCATCAGGCTGCACATGTTCGGCGACCCAAGCCGCATCGACCCCGTCATCGACAGCGATGCAATCAGCGCCAGTCGCAGCATGGGTGCCGATATATTTTGTGCCTGCGCCGCGCGGAAAGGCGATGACCGGGATACCGGGGTGCTTTTCTTTCAGCGCCGCTGTGATCCGCTGCATCGGTTTGATTGAAAATTCTGTGAAATCGTCGCCTTGCAGCGATCCGGCCCAGCTGTCGAACAATTTGACACATTCCGCCCCGGCCTCGATCTGTTTTGACAGATAGGCGATGGTGCCTTCGGTGATCCGGTGCATGATCCCTTCAAACACAGGGCGATTGGCCGATTTCAGCGCGTGCGCTGGACCTTGGTCCGGCGTCCCTTGGCCCGCGATCATATAGGTCGCCACCGTCCAGGGCGCGCCGGCGAATCCGATCAGCGTTGTTTCCTTGGGCAATTCCTCGGACAGGATTTTTACCGTCTCATAGATCGGGTTCAGCGTCTCATGGATCTCTTCAACCGGTTTCAGCCGCCCCAGTTCCTCTGCCGTGGTGATCGTGGACAGGCGCGGTCCTTCGCCGGTGACGAACCACAGGTCAGCGCCAAGCGCCTGCGGTAGCAGCAGGATATCGGCAAAAAGAATCGCCGCATCGAAATCATAGCGCCGCAGGGGTTGCAACGTGACCTCGGCGGCCAGTTCGGGATTGTAGCACAGCTTCAGAAAATCCCCCGCCTGCGCCCGTGTTGCGCGATATTCGGGCAGATAGCGCCCGGCCTGCCGCATCATCCAGATCGGTGGAGTAGGGAGTGTTTCGCCCGCAAGGGCCCGAAGGATCGTCTTTTGCTGCGCCATATTCTGTCCTTTTTGATCCCGCCTGTGGTCCCAATTGCAGAACATCTTGTCAAGGGAGTTGTCAGGCTAGGTTGACACGTCTAACAATCGCCGCATGAACATAAATCTGCCCACACCCGTCTCGCCCTTCAATATCGGAACCCGTGGTTCGCCCCTCGCTCTCGCCCAAGCGCATGAGACCCGCGCAAGGCTGATGGCGGCCTTTGATCTGCCCGAAGATGCCTTTGCCATCTGCGTCATCAAGGTCACCGGTGACGTCATTCAGGACCGCGCGCTGAAGGATATCGGCGGCAAGGGCCTGTTTACCCGCGAGATCGAAGAGGCGCTGCTGGATGGTTCCATCGATATCGCCGTTCATTCGATGAAAGACATGCCGGTGGAACAACCCGGCGGTCTGGTGCTCGACACCTATCTGCCGCGCGAGGATGTCCGCGATGCCTTTGTATCACTGACCGCCAAAGGGTTCGACGATCTTGAACAGGGGGCCATCGTCGGCACATCGTCGCTGCGCCGCCGGTCGCAATTGCTGGCGAAACGGCCCGATCTGCAGATCGTCGAATTCCGCGGCAATGTGCAGACAAGGCTGATGAAGCTGGGCAATGGGGTGGCAGAGGCGACGTTTCTGGCCATGGCAGGCCTGAACCGGCTGAACATGGATGATGTGCCGCGCACGCCGATTGCGGTCGAAGACATGCTGCCCGCCATCGCCCAAGGGGCCATCGGGATCGAACGGCGCGGTGATGACAGCCGTGCGGCCACGATGCTGGAGGCTTTGCATGACGGCCCGACCGGCCAGCGCCTTGCCGCCGAACGCGCCTTCCTCGCGCATCTCGACGGGTCCTGCGAAACGCCGATTGGTGGGTTGGCGGAGCTTGATGGCGGCAGCCTACGCCTGCGTGGTGAGATTTTGCGCACCGATGGCAGTCAGGTCCTGACCGATGATATGACCGGGGTGATCGAGGATGGTGCCGAAATGGGCCGGGCCATGGCGATTAAGCTGCTGGAACAGGCCGGCCCGGGCTTTTTCGACCACAAGTGACCTAGCCCGCAAGCGTCAGAGCGGGTGTCTTGGGGCGCTCCATCAGCATCTCTTCCAGCTCCGCCTCTGGCGTATTGCTGTCCACCTCATCGGTCCAGACCTGAAAGGATTTCAGGTCATAGGCCCCGAAGGATGTGATCATCGCGCCGTCAGCAGCATCGCGCCCGCGCACCATCAGCACCCGCCCGATCCGGGGTGTGTTGTAGCGCGCGTCGAATGTATACCAGCGCCCGCCCAGATAGGCCTCGAACCAGGCGCAGAAATCGCCCGGCCCGCTGTACGGCACGCCGACATCGCCCAGATAGCCGCTGGCATAGCGGGCGGGCACATTCATCGCCCGGCAGAACGCCACGGCCAGATGGGCGAAATCCCGGCAAACCCCGGTCTTTTCGCGCTGTGCATCGGTGGCTGTCTTGGTGCTGCGTCCAAAGCCATAGCCAAAGGTCAGGTGATTATGCACGTGGTTGCAGATCGTCTGCACCAATTCCCAGCCGGGCGGGACCTTGCCGAACAGATCGCGCGCTTCTTCTGCGATCAGATCGGAATCGCAATAGCGGCTGGGGGTCAGGAATTGCAGCGTCTCGAACGGCAGATCGGCGATATTGTGCTGCTGCGCGTTCCAGTCATAGGGATCGGGGGTGCCGTCCACCTCGACAATGCAATCGGACCAGAGCGCGACCACCTCGTTTCCGGCGCGCAGCCGAGTCAGTTCATTGCCGAAACCATCAATAAACGTCTCCATCGCGTGATCGGGCGATGTCTGGACCTGTGGCTTGCCGATCATCTTGCCGGTGACGCTGGTATGCGGCGACAGCGCCAGTATCAGCACCGTGTCGGCTTTGCTGTTGATGACGATTTCGTATCCGATGCGAATGCGCATTGCTGCTGTCCTTTGCGTGACCTAGGGTTCAGGCACGCTGCGCCATGAAGCCGATTGTTGTTTCGTGCCGTCTGCGCCCGCCCCGAAGTCCAGAACCAAGACAGGATCACGCCATCCGTACCCTTCGCATCATCCATGAGACACGGTATGTCTATGACCGTCCCGTCACGTTCGGCGAACATCGCCTGATGATCCGGCCCCGCGACGGGCATGACATGCGTATCCTTGATTCGAGCCTGACAGTGTCTCCGCAGGCGGATATACATTGGGCCTTTGATACCTTTGGTAACTCCGTTGCGTTCCTTTCGTTCCTCGCGCCCGCTGAAGAGTTGTTGATCAAATCCGAACTTTTGCTGCGCCGTTATGGACTGGACGAACCTGTGTCGCGGTTTTCGCGATTTGCGGGGGATTATCCCGTGGTCTATGACCCGGATGAACAGATCGATCTTGCCCCCTATATGGTGCCGGAACATGCGCAGGAACAGGCGGCGCTGGCAGCATGGATCGCCGAGATGATGCAAGAGATGCCCACTACCAGCATGGAGGTTCTTGCCCGGCTGGCGTCAACGATACACAAAGCCTTTCACTACAACAGCCGCGATGCCGAAGGCGTGCAAAGCCCCGCTGAAACCATCGCGCTGGGCAGCGGTACCTGCCGTGATTTCGCGCTTTTCTTCATGGATGCGGTGCGCAGCCTTGGGTTTGCGTCGCGTTTTGTCACCGGCTATCTGCATGACGAAGCCGCCGCCAACCCCGATCAGGACATGACCGGCGGCGGTGCCACCCATGCCTGGGCTGATGTGTTTGTGCCCGGGGCCGGATGGATTGAATTTGACCCGACCAACCGGATCATTGCTAGCCGCAATCTGGTGCGGGTCGCCACCACCCGCCGTCCGTCGCAGGCGATGCCGGTCAGCGGATCATTCGCGGATGATGGCGGGGATCTGGTCGCGATGCATGTGGATGTCACCGTGATGGAAGAACAAGAGACCAGCACAGATTAAGCGGGGATGACTGCTCATCGCAGCTGTCGCCATTGGGGCACAGGTTGCGGGTCTTGCATCGATTGATAGGAACGTTTTCGTAACACCCGTGTTATAAGGACAAGGGGAGGATAAACCCTTTTAAGGAAATCCTGATGCCCAAGTCACTTGCCGCCAATATGCGCCGGATGCAGCGTATGATGCGCCCGGCCAAACTGACCAAGAAAAGCCAATCTATCCTGATCGCCTCTGCCTTTGCGCCGTTTACGGCGGCAACGCCAAAACGGGGCAAAGCCGGCAATAGTCAGGCAACCGCTGCCGGCCATGCCTTCGGGACCATGGTCAAGAATATGCGTGTCGCGCAGGGTATGATTCCCGGCAACCGTCAGGCGCCTATCACGCGTCCGGTCGCCCCGCGTGTGCCGCAGGGCGCGCAGTATCTGGCGCGTCAGCATCGTTGCGCGCAGGGCACGCGCGGCTATCAGCTCTATCTGCCTGCCAGCGCGCCTAAGGCCCCCAGAGGGTTGATCTTGATGCTGCATGGCTGTGGCCAGAACCCCGATGATTTCGCGATCGGTACCCATATGAATGCGGTGGCTGAAAAGCATGGGCTGGCGGTGGCTTATCCGGCGCAGACGCAACGCCATAATGCGCGCGGTTGCTGGAACTGGTTCGTCGCCCGGCATCAGATGCGGGGCATGGGGGAACCTGCGATTCTGGCATCCCTGACCCGCAAGCTGATGCGCGAACTGGACGTTCCACGCGACCAGGTTTTCGTCGCGGGCCTGTCGGCGGGCGGGGCGATGGCGGCGATTCTGGTCGATGTCTATCCCGATGTCTTTGCGGCGGCGGGGATTCATTCCGGGCTGGCACGCGGCGCGGCGCGGGATGTGTCATCCGCAGTGGGGGCGATGCGCAGCGGCGCGCCCGGCGGGTCCGCCCCGGCGGTGATCCGGGCAAAACACAGCCCGGTGCGCCGGATCATCTTTCAGGGCGACGCCGATGGTACGGTGCACCTGTCGAACGCATCCCATCTGGTCACAGCGGCATTGGGCGACGCCCCGACAGCCACCCGTATCACGCGCAATGCGGTGCGCAAGGTCGGCTATACCCGCAGCGAATTTTCCGGGGATGGCGCGCCCGGCGCGCTGGAACTCTGGCTGCTGCAAGGGGCCGGTCACGCCTGGTCGGGTGGTCGTGTGGCGGGGTCATATACCGATGCCAATGGCCCCGACGCCTCGACCCAGATGGTGCGGTTCTTTCTGGCAGGTGGCGCTGACAAGGCGCGGTGACAGTCAGACAGGCGGAATAACCTTGCCGGGGTTCAGGATGTTATGGGGATCAAGCGCCGCCTTGACCGCGCGCATGACGTCCAGTGCCACCGGGTCCTTGCGCCGCCGCATCGTCTCGATCTTGGAAATCCCGACGCCATGTTCGGCGCTGAAGGACCCGCCAAGGTCCTGCACCACATCCTCGACCGCTGCGACCAGCAATTGCATCACTGCCGGGTCATTGCAGCTGATATAGCTGGTGTGGTGGATATTGCCGTCGCCCAGATGCGCGACCAGCACTTCGTCGACATCCGGGTCGATGGCCTTCAGTTTTGGGGTCAGGGCGACCTCGAAGGCTGCGACCTTGTCCAAGGGCAGCGCCACATCGGTATTCACGAAATGCCCGCCGAAAAACGCCACATGGCCCGCATCCTCGCGCCGTTTCCAGATTTGCTGGCGCTGGCTGTCATTCTGCGCGACTACCGCGTCCAGCAAGGTGCCGTCTTCCAGCATCTGGCCCAGGATATCCTCCAACAGCGTCACCACCGGCACTTGCCCATCGGGGCCGGGGGTGGCATCGCGCGCCATGGTGGCGGCGACTTCGATCATGATGTTGACGTCATAGGCTTGGTCAAAAGGCGGCGGCATCTCAGGGAACATCTGGCGGTGCTTGGCGATATAGCTGCGCGGCATATATTCAAACGCTTCGACCCCGTTGCCGGTTTCGGCTTGCAACCGATGCAGCAAGGCCAAAGCATCGTCCAGCGACGGCACCGCGACCATGGCGGTGGCATAGGCCAGCGGTTTGGGGTGCAGTTTCAGCACGGCAGCGGTGATGATGCCCAATGTGCCTTCCGCGCCGATGATCAGATTGCGCAGATCAAGCCCGGAATTATCTTTGTGCAGCGCAGACATCAGATTCATCACGCGGCCATCGGCCAACACGACCTCCAGCCCCAGACATAGGCCGCGCGTGCTGCCATAGCGCACCACATTGGACCCGCCTGCATTGGTGGACAGCAGCCCGCCGATCATCGCCGACCCCCGTGCGCCCAAGGTCAGCGCAAAGATCAGGTCATGTCTGGCCGCTGCATCATGCAGATTGGACAAGATCACACCCGCGCCCACCGTGGCGGTGCGGCCCGCAACATTGATCTCTGTGATCTGGTTGAGCCGTTCGACCGACAGCACCAGCGCGCCATCGGCTGTCGTCGCCCCGGTCAGCCCGGTGCGCCCGGCGGCAGGCACGACAGGGGTGCGGGTGGCATGGGCGATCTGCATGATCGCCGACACCTCTGCCGTTGTCGTGGGGCGCAAAACGGCCAGCGGGGCAGAGGTATAGGCACCGGTCCAGTCGGTGCCATAAGGGGCAGCATCCTTGCCTGTCAGGATACGGTCAGCGCCGATAGCGGCTGTAATCTTGTCGAGGACGGACATGGCATGCCTTTCGTGCGGTTTGCGGCACGCTACGGCGGTTTGTTGGCAAGGGGAAGGGTGGTGGCGTGGGGGAGACTTGAACTCCCGACCTATCGATTATGAGTCGATCGCTCTAACCAACTGAGCTACCGCGCCAAACCATGAGCGTCCGATTACGCAAGTGGCGGGGGGGTGTCAAACCGATTCTGCCGATTTGACACATCACCCTGCGGCTAGTCGTAGCGAAGCTCTGTCGCCTTGCCGCGAAACACGGTGTAAGCAAGGATCGTATAGCCCATGATCGTGGGCAACACGAACATCGTGCCGATCAGAATGATGAACAGGCTTTCCGGCGCACTGGCGGATTCGTAGATCGTCAGCTGTTCCGGCACAACATAGGGATAGAAACTATAAGCCATCCCGCCGAAAGCCATGACCCACAACGATGTCGCGGCTGCAAAGGGTAACCATGACCAGCGGTCGTTCATATACGGCATGCGTCGCAGCATCCACCACAGCCAGATGACCAGCAAGGCAGAGATGATTGGCAAGGGCGACAGATACAGCGCCTCTGGCCAGCTGAACCATTTGTCGAAAATCCGCGCAGAGACCAGCGGTGTCGCCATCGAGATCAGCCCGATGCCAAGAACCAGCCCCCAGATCCCGCCTTTCGCCCAATCCACCGCTTTGCGTTGCAGATATTCATCGGTCTTGTGGATCACCCAGGTCGCGCCGATGAAACTATAGCCAACGGTCAGGAACACCGCTGTCAGCAGCGCAAAACCGGCATTGGCCCAGGTCCATTGCAGACCCATGATATACATGCCCAGCATGAAACCCTGCGACAGCGATGTCATCAGCGACCCGGCAAAAAACGCATTGTTCCAAAGGTGCTTGTGCGGGGCCGGGGCCTTGGCGCGGAATTCAAATGCCACACCGCGCAGGATCAGCCCGATCAGCATGATCGCTACCGGCAGGTAAAGCGCTGTCAGAATCGCACCATGCGCGACAGGGAATGCCACCAGCAACAGCCCAACCGCCAGCACCAGCCAAGTTTCGTTCGCATCCCAGAACGGCCCGATCGATGCGATCATGCGGTCCTTTTCATCGTCATCGGCGAAGGGGAACAAGACCCCCACGCCCAGATCGAACCCGTCCAGAACCACATAGATCAGGATGGATACCCCCATCAGACCGGCAAAGACAAAGGGTAGCCAGATCGCCGGATCACCAAAAGTATTCATGTCATTCACTCCGCCGGGATGGCTTTGGGGGCAGCTGCGGGGGCAGGTGCCACGCGGGTGCCGATATCTTCACCGCGCGACATTTTCCGCGCCAGATAGAAAATCACGTAGATATAGGCCGACAGCAGCAGCGCATAAACCACCAGATAGGCGATCAGCGTGCCCAGAACCATCGGCGCGGGGACATCGGCGACAGCCTCTGCCGTGGTCATCACACCCTGAACCAGCCATGGTTGTCGCCCGATCTCGGTCGTGTACCAGCCCGCGAGGGTGGCGATCCAGCCGCTGAAGGACATCGCGACAAAGGCGTAAAGCATCGGCTTGGGCAGGCCTTCAACTCCGCGCCTGCGACGCAGCATCATGGCACAGGCGGTCCAACTCAGCAGCAGCATCGCCACGCCGGTGCCGATCATCACCCGGAACGACCAGAACACGGGGGCCACGCGCGGGTGCAGGACCGTGCCATCTTCGGCAACGAAATCGTTCAGCCCCTGCACCTCACCATCCCAGGTATGGGTCAGGATGTACGAGGCGAGATTAGGTATTCCGATCTCGAACCGGTTTTCGCGCGCCTCTTGATCGGGCAGGGCGAACAGGATCAGCGGCACATTGCCACCGGTTTCCCAATGCCCTTCCATCGCGGCGACTTTGGCAGGCTGGTATTCTTTCGTGTTCAGACCATGCATATCGCCGACAAGGATCTGCACCGGCATCAACAGCGCCGCCGTGACGACAGCGGTTTTCAGCGCCACCCGCACACCAGCCGTGCGCCCGCCGATCAGCCAGCGGAAGGCACTGACACCGGCGATCAGGAAGCTGACCGTCAGGAAACTTGCCAGCACCATATGGGTAAAGCGGTATGGCATCGACGGGTTAAAGACGATGGCGAACCAATCTGTGGCATGTGCCACGCCGTCGCGCATCTCGAACCCCTGGGGCGTATGCATCCATGAATTCAGCACAATGATCCAGAACGCCGACATCAGCGTCCCGAAAGCCACCAGAAAGGTCGCCAGCGTATGCAGCCAGTTCGGCACCCGGCTGAACCCGAACAGCATGATGCCCAGAAACACTGCCTCCAGGAAAAAGGCGGTCATGATTTCATAGGCCAGCAGCGGACCGGCGATATTGCCGACGATTTCCATGAAGCCCGGCCAGTTGGTACCGAACTGGAATGACATGGTGATGCCGGACACGACGCCCAGGGCAAAGGACAAAGCAAAGATCTTGACCCAGAAACGATACGCCTCCATCCAGCGATCCTGGCCGGTCATGTTATAGCGGATCTTGAAGAACAGAAGCACCCATCCCAGGGCGATGGTGATCGTCGGGAACAGAATGTGGAACGAAATATTCGCCGCAAACTGGATGCGGGACAGGAGAAGTGTTTCCATCATGGCTTTGCACCTTTACGCTTTGATGCTCTACATATAGCAACTTTCATGCTTGTGTCATTGGGGTGCGACAGCGGATCGCGGCACGACATGAATGACAATTTATCCGCTTTGGGGCGCAATTTCCGAACGGCGAAAGGGTGAAAATGACCGGCTTTCTGACGACTCATGTCTTGGACACGGCCAATGGTGTGCCTGCGGCAGGCATGCGGGTCAATCTGTATCGGTACGATGCGGACGACAGGGTGCATCTTGTTACCATGACCACCAATGCCGATGGCCGCACGGACAGCCCTATCCTGCCTGCTGCCGATTTTGCGGTTGGCCGGTATGAGCTGGTTTTTGAGGCGGGTGATTATTTTGGCCGCAGCGATGACCCGCGATTTCTGGACGATATCCCGATCCGCTTTGGCATCAGCGATCCGGCGTCACATTACCATGTGCCGCTGCTGGTTTCGCCTTTCGGGTTTTCGACCTATCGGGGCAGTTGAATCAGGATCGCACAAACCGCCATGATGTGACCTGTTCATAAGTCTCACCCGCCGCGATCTTGATCTGCGGAAAATGCGCATGGTTCGGTGCGTCGGGCCAATGCTGTGCTTCCAGCGCCAGCGCGCCATGGCCGGGGCGGCCGTCAAAAACCTGCATGCCGGGCAGATTCGTGGCCATCACCATGTTCACGCCGCTCTGGCCGGTCAGCCACAGCACGTCACGCTGCGGTTCAATTCCCTCTGACAGGCAGAAGTTGTGGTCTAGCGCGGGCGTCTGCGGCCCCATGACCGGGCCATCGCGGAAATCCATATCGGTACCGGTGACATCCGTGACATCCCCCGTGGGGCAGGTGGCGGCGTCAATCGGCAGGTAATGATCCGCCGCGATCTTCATCCGGTGGCCATGCCACGTCGCCGCGCCATCGAGGTTCCAATAAGCATGATTGGCGAAATTCATCACCGTCGCTGTGTCGCTTGTGCCAGTGATTGTCATGGTCAGCGTGTCAGGTGCGCTAAGTGCAAACCTCGCCGTGATCCGCCGCTTGCCGGGCAATCCGGCCATCCCGTCGGGCAGATCAAGCGTCAAAGTGGCGGTGTTTTCTGTCACCGCAATCACATCCCAGACCTGCGCATGCAGACCTTCCGCGCCGGAATGCAGATGGCGCTGCCCGTCTTCATTGCGTTCCAGCTCATACATCATCCCGTCAAGCCGGATCCGGGCATTGCCGATCCGGTTGGCAATCGGGCCGACCAGCGCGCCATGATACAGCATCGCGCCTTCGTAATCGGCCAGATCATCTGACCCGATGGTCAGGGAATGAGCAACACCCGCCAGCCGGACATCCTGCAACCGCGCGCCATAGGTCAGCAGAGTGACCGTCAGATCGCCCGCTTGCAGTTTGATAGCCTGCACCTCTTTGCCGTCTTTTGTCGTGCCGAAAACCTGCATCACAATACCTCCCAATGCACCCCTGCCGCTGGCACGATCGCGCCGTTCCAGATCTGGGCAATTGGGGCGTAATTGAACACGAAACGATGCGTTGCACTATCCCTGATCCGCAATCCTTCGGGCAAAGTATAGCTGGGCAGGTCCACCGCATCACACAGCCCGCCGATGATTGCGTCAAAGGTCGCGTCATCCGGCCAGCCCGCCAGATAGCGCAGATGATCGCCGCCCATGATCGCGGGCTGGCCTGACTTGGTGGACAGATGCACAGGGGCATGACCTTCCAGATGTTCGAACCAATGCCGGAAGGTGCCGCCGCCTTGCAGTTTGATCTTGGCATCGGGTGGGATGCTTTCAGTCAGTACCACCGACAGATCGGTATCGGGTAGGGCTGGGCCAAGCGGATTGGGTATCGCCAGATCAGCAGTCTTGGTGCCGGTACGTGGGCCAATCAGGGCGATGCCTTTGAAACTGGCCAGCGCGGCGCGCAAAGGGTCGGAAATCGTCATCAGGCCGGGTGCCAGCACCAGCTTGTAGGCGGACAGATCGGCACAGTCGGGCGGCAGGATGTCAATATTCAGCCCGGCCCGGCGCAGCGCGCGATAGGCGGCAAAGGCCAGACGAAACGCCTCGAAATCCGCGCCCTGCGGCTGGGTCTCCCAAGCCCAGGCGCTTTCGTAATCGAAGACAAGCGCGGCCTGCGCCTGTGCCGTGCCGACATCGGTCAGCGTTGCGATCTCATCGGCCACCTGACGGCATTCACCCAACGCAGGGGCAGGCGCAGAATCAGGCCGCAGCAATCCCGCGTGGTTCTGTTCCTGCGCGAAAGGGGCCTGCCGCCAGCGGAAATAGCAGACGGTTTCAGCCCCATGGGCAAACGCCTCCCAAGCCCAGAGCCGGGCCATGCCGGGCAGCGGGGCAGGGTTATAGGGCGCCCAGTTCACCGGGCCGGGTTGCTGTTCCATCACCCAAAGCCGCCCCTTACCGACCGCGCGATACAGATCATGATGGAAAGCCTGCATATCAGGGTGACCCTGCCGCAGGAATGTCGCCTTTTCCTTGGCTGATCCTTCCAGCCGGTCTGAAAGAAAGCCGATCGGGTAACTGTCCCATGACGCGACATCCAGATCGGCACCGACCTTCCAATGGTCAAATGTCGTGATCCGGCCCATGTAATTGTGGATCAACGGCGCAGATGTATGGCGACGCAATTCATCCGCCTGCACTTTGTTGAAGGCAACAACCTGATCCGAACTATAGCGCCGGAAATCCAGCACATGCGACGGGTTCGGTTCCGTCACCGTCAGATTGGGCAAATCGATCTGATCGAACGTATCATAATCCATCGACCAGAACACATTGCCCCAGGCCCGGTTCAGCGCATCGGGGGATTGGTATTTCTGCGCCAGCCAGTCGTGAAACCCGCGTTTGGCGGTATCGGAATATGACAGGGTGGTATCATGGCAATCATATTCATTGTCGATCTGCCAGGCGGTGACATGCGGGTTCTTGCCATAGCGTTCACCCATCAGCCGCGCGATCCGGCGGCATTCATCGCGATAGCCCTGATGGCTGAAATCATAATGCCTGCGCGATCCGAATTTGCGCGCCCGGCCTTCGGCATCGGCGGCCAGCATGTCGGGATATTTATCCAGCATCCAGCGCGGCGGTGTCGCGGTGGGCGTGCCAAGGATGACCTGCAACCCGGCGCTGCCCAGCACATCAATCGCGCGGTCGAGCCAGTCCCATGTCAGGGTGCCAGGCACGGCCTCCATCCGTTGCCAGGCGAATTCGCCGATCCGCACCCATGCCAGGCCCGCATCGACCATGCGCGCGGCATCTTCCGCCCATTGATCTTCGGGCCAATGTTCGGGGTAATAGCAGACGCCGAGTGTGCGTTTCATAGGTCAGCCTTTGAGTATTTGGAACAAAGCGAGGGCAGGATCACAGGATCACCTGATGCTCTGCCTGTCCTTTGAAAGATGTTGAGGTGGTGTAGGTCTTGCCCTCATCCGGGCCATCAAGGCCCGTGGCGGCAGTGGTACAATAAAGCGTCGTCAGATCATCACCCCCGAAAGCGGGGCAGGATGTCTGCCTGGCCTGGAAACTGAAACTTTCGATGAATGTCCCATCCGGCGCATAGCCCGCCACGCGGCTGGCACCCCATTGCGCATTCCACAGATTTCCCTGCGCATCGACGACCGCGCCATCGGGGCGGAAATCGGTGCCGGTCAGGTCGATATGCACGACTGGGTCGCCCTTGGGCCAACCTTCTGCATCCAGCGCCACGCGCATGATCTGTTGCAGAGGTGTGTCGCAGAAATAGGCGGTCTGCCCGTCCGGCGCGAAACAGATCGCATTGGAGATCGAGATCGGGGCGAATAGCCGACGCAATTCGCCTTTGTAATAGCGATAGATCGCACCTGCACCACTTTCGGCCTCAATCCCCATGGTGCCGATCCAAAAACCGCCTTTCGGGTCGGCGCGGCCATCATTGGAACGGGTTACCGGATTATCCGCCTCCAGATCACAAAGCTTGGTCTGACTGCCATCGCGCAGATCGAACCGGGACAGCGCGGTCTGGCTGGCAATCAGCAATGTATCGGCATCGACCCAGCCAGCGGCAGAGACATATTCGTCAAACTGCCAGTGCCGCGCCTTGCAATGCAGGCGTTTGCCCAGAATATCGAACCAGAACAGGTCGCCGCGCAAGGGATGCCACAGCGGGCCTTCGCCAAGGGTGCATTGGGTATCGTCATAGATCATTTGCTGGCCTCATCAAAAGCGGCGACAATCTTCTGTGCGCGGGTTGCAACATCGGCGACAGAAAGCCCGGGTTGATAGATCGCGGTCCCGATGCCGAAACCATCCACGCTGGCCGCCATCCAGGTGGCGAAATTGCTGGCATCCGCGCCACCCACTGCATAGACCTGCGTGCCCTTGGGCAGCACAGCGCGGATCGCCTTGACCCCGTCCGGGCCGATCAGGCTGGCGGGAAAGATCTTCAGCCCATCCGCACCGGCCTTGAGCGCGGCGAAACATTCGGTCGGGGTCATCACTCCGGGCCAGCTTTGCATACCGGCTGTCTTGGTGGCGACAATCACGCGCGGGTCGCAATTGGGCGAAACGATCAGCTTGCCACCGATCTGTGCGACGCGACCGACATCATCAGTGGACAGGACAGTGCCCGCGCCGATCAGCGCATCAGCACCAAAGGCCTGCACCATCTGGCCGATGCTGTCGAACGGTTCCGGCGAATTCAGCGGCACTTCGATCCGGGTGATCCCGGCTTTGATCAGCGCTTCGGTTACCGGCAGGGCCTCGGCCGGGGTGATGCCGCGCAGAATGGCGATCAGAGGGCGGTGCATGGATTATCCTTTCAACTGACGATAGGCGGCTGTCAGACCCGCAAGGGTGGCAGCCTCGGCATTGACTTGGGTGGCAAAGACCGCTTGCATGGCCAGCGCCTTGACATAAAGGCTGGCCAAAGCGCCCGCGCCGATCACGGCAATCTGCTGACCCAGCCAATAAGGCTTGGCCGAGGCGAGCTCTGCCCCGATCAGCAGCCCCGACAGCCGCGCGCGTGCGCTGGACCCCGGCAGATCATGCAGCAGACCTTCGGCCCGCAACGAAAACAATCGTCCGGCCAGCTTTTCCGGCCGTGCATAGGCATCCGACAGGCCAGTCTCAAACGCCGCATCATCCCAGCCGTCTTGCGCAACGGAATGACGCAGCACCGTGTGGCTGGCCAATGTCGCGAAAAATTCGCCGGTCATGAACGTCTGGAAACTGACGATTTCCCCGGCGCTGATATGGGCCCATTTGGTATGGGTGCCCGGCAGACAGATCACGCCGTCCCAATTGGGGTTCTGTGCCAGATAGCCTGCGATCTGGGTTTCCTCGCCGCGCATGACATCGGCGGGCTGCATCTGTTTGACGCCGGGGATGACATAGACGTCAAGCCGCGGATCATTGCTGGCAACACGGGCAAAACCGCTGCTGAGTGGCGGGCAGGGGGTGGCGGCATAGGGGGCCTCGACCCAACCCTGGCGCGCGCCGACCATGCCGCAGGCGATGACAGGCGTCGGGCCGTCCAGCCAATCATCGACCAGCGCCAGCAGGGCCGGCTCAAACTCTGCCTTCGTCAGCCCGCCCATGCCCTTGTCGGACCGGGCCTGCGCCAGAACGCTGCCGCTGGCCGACAGCGCCCAGGCCCGCATATTCGAGGTGCCCCAGTCAACAGCGATCCATGCAGCTTTGATATTCTGTGTCATCCTGTCCCTACCACGCCTGCATCCACAACCATCGTCTGCCCGGTCATCATCGCCGAAGCCTGTGACGCCAGAAACAGCACCGGCCCGACCATATCGTCCGGCATGATCGGTTGCGGCAGGCATTGCCGGGCCAGAAATGCAGCCTTGCTTTCAGGTGTGGCCCACAGATTTTCCTGTTTCTCGGTGAACACCCAGCCCGGCGCGATCGCATTGAACCTGATCCCGCGCTTGCCCCATTCGCGCGCCAGCGACCGGGTCATGCCCATGATCCCGGCATTGGCGGTGGTATAGGCGATCATATCCGGCGCGCCGAACATATAGCTGATCGAGGTGAAATTGATGATCGCGCCCTGCGGCCTCATGACCTCTGCCGCTTTCTGGCAGGCAAAGAAATAGGCTTTCAGATTGACCGCCTGCAGATCATCCCATTGCTGCGGGGTGATCTGGCTTGCATCATGCCGTGCATCATTGGCGGCATTGTTGACCAGCGCCTTCAGCGGACCGTGCTGATCTGCCGCCGTGGCGATAGCAGCCTGCAAAGCCGTTGTATCGGTAATGTCGCATTGGAGGAACAGGGGCCGGTTGCCGTGTTTCGCCTCCATCTCATCCACGAAAGCGGTCGCATCGGATCGCCCGACAAACGCCACCTTGGCCCCCTGCGCCAGAAACCCATCGGTCAGCGCCGCACCAATCCCATTGCCGCCGCCGGTGATGAACACCGACGCACCGGCCAGATCGTGAAACGTGGCGATCATAGCTTCTCCCCCTCCAGCACCCACATCCGTTCCGGGAACGACCATGGCAGCGTGACCCCGTGATGCATCAGATAGGCCCCGGTCACAACCAGCGCATCGGATTTCAGCAAAGGCGTGCCGCGCGACAGATGCGTGGCGCTGTCGCGGTTGACCAGGGTGATCTGATAACGTGCTGTCGGGTCCAATGCGGTCAACCGCAAAGGGCGTGGCACGATCTGCGCGCTGGTCGCGGCCTTGCCGGCAAAAACGACGAAACGTGACTGATCCTGCGCCATCTGCTGTTCGGCAATCACTGCCGGGTCGGCGCTATCCAGCCGCAGGATATCGGCGGTGTGCAGCCAGTGGCGGTGATGTTTCCACCAGCTTGTGACCTCGGCCAGCACGCTGGCTTCGTGGTCGGTCAATTCGCGCGGGTCCATCTCGAACCCCATATGCCGTTGCGCTGCAACCCATGCGCGGAACGAAATATCCAGCACCCGCCCCGATGTATGGCAGACCCGTGGCCCGACATGGCTGCCGGTCACCGCCATCGGCAAAAACAGCGCCGCATCATGCTGAATGCGCAGCCGTTCCAGCGCATCATTGCTGTCGGACAGCCAGACACGCTGCGTGCGTTGCAGAATGCCGAAATCGATCCGCCCGCCGCCAGAGGCGCAGCTTTCAATCTCGACTGCCGGGAAATCCGCGCGCAGCCGGTCGATCAGCGCATAGGACCCGCGCGTCTGGGACGCATCAGGCATCGGCAGCACGCGGTTATGGTCCCATTTGATGTAATCAATCGGATGATCGGTCAGGATCGCCGCCATGCGGTCATAAAGATAATCCCGCACCGCAGGCAGCGCCATGTTCAGCGCCTTTTGCTGGCGACCAAGCGTCTGATCCTCGCTGCCCAGAACCCAATCGGGATGGGCGCGGTGGATATCGCTGTCTTCATTGATCATCTCTGGCTCGAACCAGATCCCGAATGTCATCCCCAACCCATGCACATGATCGATCAGCGGATGCAGCCCGTCGGGGTATTTGCGGGTATCCACAGTCCAGTCCGACAGGCTGCGGGTGTCGTCATCGCGCTGCCCGAACCAGCCGTCATCCAGCACAAACCGTTCTGCGCCAAGCGCTGCGGCACGGGCGGCGATATCTTTCAGCACCGGCAGTTGATGGTCGAAATAGACCGCTTCCCAGCAATTGTAATGCACCGGGCGCGGCGCGTTTGGTTTCGGCCATGTGACGATCCGGTCGCGCAGATGGCGTTGGAAGGCCACAGCACAGCCGTTCAGCCCCCGGTCGGAATAGGCGATATAAAGCGGCGCGGTGCTGAAATGCGTCGCCGCTTCGGTTTCCATCTGCGCGGCATGACCCCATTGGATCTGGCGACGGCCATCTGGCAATTCCTCGGCAATCATCCGGTGTCCGCCGGACCAACCATAGTGAAAGGCATAAGCCTCGCCCATCGTATTGGTCGCCCCACGGCACGGCACGATCAGCCCCGGGAAATGCTCATGCCCCGTCCGCCCGGTGCGGTTCTCGCGATAGCGCATGCCCGGCGACCAGGCCGTGCGCGACAGTTGAAATTCGCCACACCAGCGGCCCGACACGTCGATCATCTCATCGCTTTGCTGCGGACCGGGCAAAACAGGTGCCGCCAGCCAATGCAGATGCACCGGGCGGTCAGCATCCAGCTTGGTCTGGCAGGTGATAACATTGGTCTCTGCATCCGACAGGAAACTGCACGTCAGGTCCAGACGATTGTCCGCATCGCGGTATGTCAGCACCAGAGAAGCCGTATCCTGCACCGCATCCACGAAACAGAATTTCGGCAACAGGGCCGTGCCATCCCCATCCCGCAGGACCAGCCCCGGCTGGCCGGGGAAACTCCGGCTCGCCTCGGGCGACAACGACAGGTCAGGATTTTCGTCCAACATCCCGCCAGTCACGTCGATGGCATGGGCGGCATGCAGCGTATTCAGGTCTTCATCCGCGCCAAGCGCGGGGCCCCAATAAACCACCTCTGGCAGGCGGTCATTCCGGGCCGCCAGCACAAGCGTCTGGCGGGTGTCGTCAATGCGGTAAGTCTTGTTCATGATCTTTTACTTTACGGCCCCAAGGGTCAGACCGGCGATGAAATGTTTTTGCATCAGAAAGAACATCGCCACAGGGGGCAGGGCGGCCACGATAGAACCGGCGCTCATCAGATGATAGGCGGCGCGGAACTGCGAATTGAAACTGGTGATCCCGGCAGTGACCGGCTGGCTTTCGACACCTTGGGTCAGCACCACCGCCCAGAAATAATCATTCCAGATGAAGGTAAAGACCAGCACCGCCATCGCGGCAATCGCGGGTTTCATCAAGGGCAGGACGACATACCAGAAGATGCGCCATTCTGCGACGCCCTCCACCCTTGCCGCCTCGATCAGCGGAAAGGGCAGGGCGCGGATGAAATTGCGCATGAACAGCGTGGCAAAGCCTGTCTGGAACGCGATGTGGAACAGGACCAGACCGGTCTTGGTATTATACAGGCCCATATCCACGGTCAGATCGCGCACCGGCACCATCAGGATCTGGAATGGCACGAAATTGCCCGCGATGAACATGAAGAAGATCAGCAGGTTGCCCTTGAACTTGTAAACCCCCAGTGCAAATCCTGTCATGCAGGCCAAAGCCACCGTGCCGATGACAGTGGGCACCGTGATCAGCACGGAATTCAGCAGATAGCGCGGCATGTCACTTTCAAAAAACACGCGATAATAATTGTTGAACCCCTCAAATGACGTGGGCCAGCCCCAGTAATTGCCGGTGGTGAAATCCACCGCGGGTTTGATCGAAAAGATCATCACCGCGATCAGTGGCAACAGCCACAGCACCAGCGCCAAAGGCAGGAACGACTGATAGCCGAACCGCATGGCAGGCGACGTTTTCTGGATCGGGGTCGGGAACATCAGCGTGCCGCCTTTTCTTCTTTATACATCACCCACAGGAAATAAGAGATGAAGATCAACATGATGACGAACAGCACGACAGCGACCGCCGCAGCATAGCCATATTGCAGCCCGCGTTCGGACAGGGATTTTTCAAACACATAGAACGATAGCACGCGGGTTGACCCGAACGGGCCGCCATTGGTCATGATCGACACCAGATCGAAACTGCGCAGCGCCCCGATGATCGTGACCACGAAGGCCAGGAATGTCGCAGGTTTCAACTGCGGCAGGATCACATGCCACAGCATCTTGTGGCCCTTCGCCCCGTCCAGCCGTGCCGCCTCGACCTGTTCGGGGTCAACGGCGTTCAGCCCGGTCAGATAAAGGATCATGCAATAGGCGGTCTGCGGCCAAAGGCCCGCGATGATGATCCCGTAGGTCGCGGTATTAGGGTTGCCCAACACGCCGCCTTGGATCTGAAAGCCGAACCAATTGGTGATGACGGTGAACAACCCGTTATTGGGCAAATAGAACCATGTGAAAACCAGACCGACGACAACCTGTGAAATCACAAATGGAAAGAAAAACAAGGACTTATACAGCCTGATCCCGCGCACATTCTGGTTCAGAAACAGCGCGATCATCAGCCCCGCGGGAATCGCCAGCAGATACAGCACCAGCCAGCGCAGGTTATTCCATAACGAAATCTGAAAGTTGCGGTCGGCCCTTTCGCCATTCAGCCCAAAGAGTTTGTTATAATTCTCAAGCCCGACATAGGTGCCGTTCGTCTCGATACTGCCCAACCCGTTCCAGTCATAAAGCGACATGCCGAAACTCTGCCAGATCGGAGAGATCACATAGACAAAAAAGAAAAACACACCGGGCGCCAGAAACAACCAGGGCGTGATGGCGATTTCGTTGCGCCGATACCAGCCGCGTTGGGGTTGGGTATAGCTGTCGGATGAAATTGTCATGCTCAAACCTGTTTGCAGGTAAGGTGCGCATCATGCGCACCTTACGGGCGACCTCGATAATTGGGGTGCGCTTCCCGCGCACCCCCTTTGACGGATCAATAACTATCCAGACGCGTGTTTTCCAACCGCTCCAGAATGTTGTCCAGATTGTCAGGGAACACCATGAACTCCTGAAACCCTTCCATCCCCGCAGCGGCCATCTCGGCTGGTGCATCACGATCAAAGAATTGCGCGATCCCACCCGGCGCACGGTTTGACAACATATCGAAACCTTGCTGCAGGAATTTATCATCATCGACTGACGACATCGCATTGACCGGCAATTGCCCCAGATTTTCACCGTTGTTGATCAGCGTCTGGTTTTCTGCCGAGACGACAAATTTCAGAAACTCGCGTGCGGCCTCTTTATTGGTCGCCCCTGTCGGGATGTGGAATGTATCGGTCGGCGCATCTTCCCCGCGGGGAAGGTCTGGTGTGATCTCCACGAACTGATAGAAATCCAGCATGTCATCATCCATGCCCGCTTCGCGCATCGGTGCGACAGCAAAGTTGCCCATCAGATAGCTGGCAGCCTGCCCGTTCACCATGAAGGGCAGGGCTTCCTGCCAGTCGTAATTCTGGTGGTCGTCGATAAACGCCCCCATATCGATCAGCGTGCGCCAGTTTTCAAAAGTCGCACGGACCTCATCACTCAGCCAGCTTTCCTCGCCATTGGTCAGACGGGCGTGGAAGTCATAGCCATTGGTGCGCATGTTCATATAGTCGAACCAGCCGCCAGCGGTCCACAGAAACCGGGTACCGACAGTGTAGCATTTGATGCCATTGTCCAGCAGGGTCTGGCAATTGGCCAGCTCTTCTTCCCAGGTCTCGGGCTCGGACAGGCCAAGCTCTTCAAAGATGTCTTTGCGGTAATAGACGCCCCACTGATAATATGTGTAAGGCACACCATATTGCGCGCCATCGACGGACAAAGCGCCTTTCGTCGATGCCAGCTCTTCGCTCATCTGCTCGTCCCAGATGTCGGATACATCTTCGAACAGGCCAGCCTCGACATAGGGCAGCATACGGTTGGCGGCATACCAGTTTGCCACATCCGGCGCATTGGCGGTCAGAAAGTTGCGGATCTGGGTCTTATAGGCTTCGCGGTCGATGATCGTGACCTGCACATTCAGATCTGGGTGCATCTCACCAAAGCGGGCCGCCATATCATTCATCACGGCACGCGGTGCCGGATCGTGCATGTCAGAGAAAATGATCAGATCGCCGGTCAGCGATTGCGCAGTGGCTGTGGTGGCAGATGCCGCAATACCGGCTGCAACGAGCGCCGCGAACGACGTCTTGAAAATGGAACGCATATTATCCTCCCTAAGGTCATGTTATGGTCAAATCAGTTTCATTATGTGAAACTAAGTTTTGCATATTGATACTAAATCGCAAAGCCGCTAGCCTTGTCAACAGGCTTGACGGGCCGCGCATCAGGATGCGCGCTGCCCGCAGCAGTTTGAGGGGGAGCAGATGACAGGCGACGGCACGGTTGGCAAAGCACTGGATGTGCTGGATCAGGTGGCGGCTTTCGGCCGCCCGGTCCGCTTCAGCGAGGTTCTGGCGCAATCGCCTTTTCCGAAACCGACGTTGTACCGGTTCCTGCAAACCCTGACGAATCAGGATATGCTGGCCTATGATCCCGACCGGCAGACCTATTCCCCCGGCGTCAGGCTGGTCCGGCTGGCGCATGCGGCCTGGGAACAATCCACATTGGCCCCCATCGCCCGACCCCATATAGACGCGCTGTCCGCCGCTGTGGGCGAAACCGTGCATCTGGCGCAGTTGGATCATGCGCAGGTGCTGTATATCGACAAACGCAATGCCAATAATCCGGTGCAGATGTTTTCGCAGGCCGGCAAGGTTGGCCCGGCCTATTGCACCGGTGTCGGCAAGGTGATGCTGGCCTTTTCCGACCCGGCCCGGATCGACGCGGTTATCGCCCAGCAAAGTTTCCACCGTTTCACGCCGATGACGCTGACCACGGCCAGCGCCCTGCGCGAGGAACTGGCCGCGATCAGGGTCAATGGCTATGGCTTTGACCGCGCCGAACATGAACCTGGCATCATCTGCATCGCCATGCCGATCCTGTCGGATGCAGGCCGCGTGCTGGGGGCCTTGTCGGTGACCAGCACCACCGGCCGCACCAGCCTGGCCGGGCTCGAATCCTATGTGCCTGTCCTGCAGGACACGGCCGCCAAAATCGCAAGGGACGCCCAAAGCTGGAGCTTTCCCGACCATGACGCCAAAGAAATGAACGGGAGCTAAGCCATGTCAGGTGTAACGCTGAACAATGTGGTCAAGAAATACGGTGATGTGCAGGTGATCCATGGGATCGACCTGGACATCGCGGATGGTGAATTCTGTGTCTTTGTCGGCCCCTCGGGCTGCGGCAAATCCACCTTGCTGCGCATGGTCGCGGGGCTGGAGGAAACCACCGGCGGGTCGGTCGTGATCGGCACCCGCGACGTCACGAAACTCGACCCGTCCTTGCGCGGCGTGGCGATGGTGTTCCAGACCTATGCGCTTTATCCGCATATGACCGTGCGCGACAATATGGGTTTCGGGCTGAAAATGAACGGCCATCCCAAAAAGGTCATCACCGAAAAAGTAGCCGAGGCGACACGGATTCTGAAACTCGAACCCTATCTTGACCGCAAACCCGCCGCCCTGTCCGGGGGCCAGCGCCAGCGCGTGTCCATCGGGCGCGCCATCGTCCGCGGGCCGGAAGTATTCCTGTTCGACGAACCCCTGTCCAACCTCGATGCCGAACTGCGCGTCGAAATGCGGGTCGAGATCGCGCGCCTGCACAAGGAAATCGGCGCGACGATGATCTATGTCACCCATGATCAGGTCGAGGCGATGACCCTGGCCGACAAGATCGTGGTCCTGCGCGATGGCCGTATCGAACAGGCTGGCGCACCGATGGAACTCTACCGCGACCCCGACAATAAATTCGTCGCCGGTTTCATCGGCTCACCCGCGATGAATTTCGTCAGCGGTCAGGCGCAGAACGGCAGCTTGCAGGTCCCCAGCATGGGTGCGGCTTTTGATGGCGTGATCCCCGTCTCCTATGCCGGTGACGTGACCGTCGGCATGCGCGCCGAACATCTGGCGGTCGATCCTGACGGCGACACGCATAGTGTCGAGATGACGGAAAGCCTCGGCGGTGTCTCTTTCGTCTATCTGGTGTCCGACAACGGCGAAAAGATCGTGGTCGAAGAACGCGGCGATGATCGTTCCGTCGCTGGTGGCCGTGTCGGCGTGACTATCGACAAGTCCCGGCTTTACCTGTTTGATGCCAAGACCGAGGTGCGCATCCGTCATTGAGGCGACCTTGACAGGAAAGATTTGCCATGACGCTGACCCCCGATCTGATCGCCGAAACCTATGCGGCGATCAGCCCCGCCACGATCCGCACGCCCACGATCCGCGCCAATCGGCTGTCGCATATCCTTGGCATTGATCTTTATCTCAAGCTCGAAAACCTGCAGCATACCAACGCCTTCAAGGCGCGCGGCGCGCTGGCGAAACTGCTGACGCTGGACGCCGACGCGCGCAAGGCCGGGGTGATCGCCTGTTCTGCTGGCAATCATGCCCAAGGTCTGGCCTATCACGCGACCCGGCTTGGCATCCCCTCCACCATCGTGATGCCCGAAGGCACGCCGTTCAACAAAGTCCAGCGCACCGCCGATCTGGGGGCCGAGGTTGTCATCCACGGCAAGGGGTTTGATGATTCTGTGCAATTCACCTTTGATATGGCAGCGGAAAAGGGCCTGACCTTCATCCACCCTTTCGATGACCCGGTGGTCGCGGCGGGGCAGGGCACCGTGGCGCTCGAAATGCTGGAACAGGTGCCTGATCTGGATTGCATCGTCATCCCCGTCGGCGGTGGCGGGTTGATCGCAGGCATGGCGGTCGCTGCGAAATCCGTGAACCCTGATATCCAGATCATCGGCGCGCAGGCGCATCTGTTCGACGCCGCCAAAGCCCAGATCGAAGGTTTCGCGCCGCATTTCGCTGGTGCCACATTGGCCGAAGGCATCGCCGTGCGCCAACCTGCGCCTGCCAATATCGCGATCATGAAAAGCCATGTCGACCGGATCGACAGCGCCAGCGAAAGCGAGATTGAGGACGCGGTGTTCGACCTGCTCAGCCATGAAAAACTGGTCGCCGAAGGCGCAGCCGGCGCGGGCCTTGCCGTGATCAAGAACAATCTGGCGCAGTTCAAAGGCCAAAAGGTCGGCCTTGTGATCTGCGGCGGCAATATTGATTCCCGCCTGCTCTCCACACTGATCCTGCGCGGCTTGATGCGGGACGGGCGGATCACCCGGCTGGTGTTCGAGATTGACGACACGCCCGGCCAGCTCGCCAATATCTCGCGCATTATCGGCGAGGCGGGGGCGAATGTGATCGAAGTCATCCACCAGCGGATGATGCAAAGCGTGTCACTGAAAAAAGCCGAACTCGAAATCGTGATCGAAGCCCGCGACCAACGCCATGTCGACACGATCACTGACCTTTTGCGCGATGCAGGCCTGTCGGTGCGGACGGCACAAGACCTCTGACCCCCATCTTCCGAGTAAAAATATCCCGGGGGGTCCCGGACCATGTCCGGGGCGGGGGCAGCGCCCCCTCAGCGCTTGCCATAATAGAGCCCGACGACATGCTCTGCCTGTGCAAAAAACAGCCAGCGCAGGACGATCACCCCGGCGATATGGCTGATCAGCGCCAGCCCGCCCCAGATATGGCTGAATGGCAAAAGCAAAAACACAATTGGCAACACAAAACCCGAACCAAGCGCGATGATCCGCAAAACCCGCGCATGTTTGCGCCCGACGACATGGATGAATTCGCGCATCAGGTAATTGGTGCCGGTATGGGGCGGCTCGAACGCGCGGACTTTGCCGATATGGCCCAGCCCGGTGGCGCTGGCCATATCGGTGCCTGATTGCGCCAGCCGCGTGTCGCCGGTGTTCCATGTGTAGATTTGCAAGGCCCCGGCGAGGGTCAAGAGGACCAGCGCCTCGGTCACCTGACCGGCCAGCAAGGCCCCGCCGCCGATGGACAGGGCCAGAAACAGGGCAGGCGTCGTCCAATGCCGCCAGCGCGGCACGGTTTTCAACTGCGCATAGATCATGGACGTGGTGAAAACGGTCCCCAGCGCGCCCAAAGCCCCGATCCAGCCTAAAGGCCGCAGGGGGGTGTCAAAAAACACCAATCCCGCGCCATAGATCGCCATGATCAGCAAGGTGGCGACGGCGCAGATCCCTTCACGGCTGAGCCAGCTTGTTTGCCATTGCCTGAACGCCTTGATCGCGCGTTCGGGCCGGCCAAGGTGGAAGGTCGAGGCGAGCAGGCCGCCGACCGCCGCCAGATAGGCGATGGTGAACCAGATGAAGGCCATCAGCCCATTGGGGGTGATCGCGCCGATGCCGAGCCAGAACAGCAGCCCAAAGCCAAGGCCAGAGAATGTGGTGAAAATGATAACGCTTGGTGCGGGATGCATTATTTCGACCCTCCGGGCAGGGCGGAAAGGGTCTTGTCCAGCCAATGCGCGAAACCCGTGCCAGTGGTGGCAACAGGCTCCAGAAACGGGGCCAGCACGTCATATTCTGGCATCACATCCTTGGGCCGTGGCGGCAGGTATTTGTTCACCGGCTTGGTGCCTTGTTCCGGCATCAGATCGAACCCGCCACGGTCGGCCACCAGTTGCGACACCTCCGAATCCGGATCGCCCAGATCGCCGAAATGCCGCGCGCCCGCAGGGCAGGTGCGCACGCAGGCGGGTTCGCGGTCCTCAACCGGCAGGTTTTCATTGTAGATCCGGTCGACGCAGAGGGTGCATTTTTTCATGACACCTTCCTTGGCGTCCAATTCACGCGCGCCGTAAGGGCAGGCCCAGGCGCAGAGGCTGCAACCGATACAATCGCTCTCGTTCACCAGCACGATCCCGTCCTCGACCCGTTTATAGCTGGCACCTGTGGGGCAGACGGTGACGCAGGGCGCGTCTTCGCAATGCAGGCAGGATTTGGGGAAATGGATCAGTTGCGCGGTGCCTTGGTCGGGTTGCACCTCATAGGAATGCACCCGGTTGAGGAAGGTGCCGGACGGGTCAGCGCCATAGGCGTTCTGGTCGGACAAAGGCGCGCCGTAGTTTTCTGTGTTCCAGCCTTTGCAGGAGATCACGCAGGCGTGGCAGCCGACGCAGGTGTCCAGATCGATGACAAGGCCGAGTTTTTTATCGGTGCTTTTGGGCAATTGGGTCATGTGTTTGGCCTTGACTGGCGGATCGCGTCTTTCTGGCGAAAGACGCGGCCTCCGGCGGGGATATTTAGGCTCGGAAGATGCGGGGGCATGGTGTTATTGTCCGATGGCGGCGCGGGCGGCGGGGTCCCATGTGGCGATGAACCAGATGAAACTGCCCAAGGTGACGACGATGAAGGCGGCGATCAGAGCCATGATTTGTCGTTTGCTCATTGGCCGGTCTTCCATGCGAGGTTTTTCGGGCCGGGCGGCACCGGGGATTTGATCGCGGGCATCACGGGCTGTGCCTCGTTCGGCACGCCGGATTTTTCGATCTTCACGCGCAGATCGAACCAAGCGGCTTGCCCGGTGACCGGATCGGAATTCGCCCAGCGCAGACCGTCGCCGCGTGGTGGCAAGAGTTCGTGGATCAGGTGGTTGAGCAGGAAGCCTTTGGTCGCTTCCGGAGCGTCCTTGTCCAGCGCCCAGGCGCCTTTGCGTTTGCCGATGGCGTTCCATGTCCAGATGGTGTTTTCGTTCAAGGCAGCTTGATGGGCGACCGGCACGGTGATGGACCCATGCGCCGAGGTGACGCACGCCCAGTCGCCGTCTTTGAAACCGTTCGCCTGCCAGATTTTGGTCGGGACATAGAGCGGGTTATGGCCGTGGATCTGCCGCAACCAGGCGTTCTGGCTGCCCCATGAATGATACATCGCCATCGGGCGTTGGGTCAGGGCGTGGATCGGGTATTCCACCGGGTCGCTATGGCCATCCTCGAAGGGCGGATACCAGATCGGCAGCGGGTCCATTGTCGCCTTGATCTGGCCGCGCAAATGATCTGGTGGCTGGCGCGATCCGATGCCTTCGGCGGCGGCTTGGAATTTGCGCAAAGGTTCGACGTAAAGCTGGAAGATATAGGGCTGGACGACGTCGTAGAAGCCCATCTTGACCGCCCAATCCTGATATTCGGCGCTGAACGGTTTGTAATAGGCGCAATTTTCCGGGACATGGGCGATCCAGAAACCGCCATTCTCGATGTAGTTTTGCAATTGGTCAGGGTTGGCGGTGCCGCGCCCTTCGCTGCTGCCATCGGCATCGCGGAACCCGGCCAAAGGCCCGATACCGGGGCGGCGGATGTGGTTGGTGATATAATCGGCGTAGTCTTTGTATTTGGCGCTGCCATCGTCATTCGCAAACCCCGGCAGGCCCAGCCGTGCGCCCAGATCACAGAGCACGGACTGGAACCCGCGCACATCGCGGTCGGGTTCGACAACCGGCCAGCGGATCGCGTCGGCGACCCCGTCAGCCTCGCAGATCGGGCGGTCGAGCAGGCTGATGCAATCATGCCGTTCCAGATAGGTCGTGTCGGGCAGGATCAGGTCGGCATAGGCCACCATTTCAGATGAATAGGCATCGGAATAGATGATGCGGGGGATCACGTAATCGCCGTTTGCGTCCTTGTCGGTCAGCATCTTGTGGACGCCGCCCACGTTCATCGAGGAATTCCACGACATATTGGCCATATACATGAACAGCGTGTCGATCTTATAGGGATCGCCCGCATGGGCATTGCTGATCACCATATGCATCAACCCATGCGCGGACATCGGGTTTTCCCATGAAAACGCCTTGTCGATCCGTTTAGGGGTGCCGTCGTCGTGCAACAGCAGGTCTTCCGGCCCGTGGACATAGCCGAGGTGGGGGCCGTCGAGTGCGGCACCCGGCGTGACCTTGCCATGCGGTTTGGGATGGGCGGTGGCCGGTTTCGGATAGGGCGGTTTGAACCGCATGCCACCGGGGGTTTCCACGGCACCGAGGATGATTTGCAAGACATGCAACGCGCGGCAGGTCTGGAAACCGTTGGAATGGGCCGAGATGCCGCGCATCGCGTGGAAACTGACGGGGCGGCCGATCATTTTGTCATGCTTTTTACCACGGAAATCGGTCCATGCGCGGTCGAGGATGACGGGTTCGTCAAAGGCCACGCGGGCCAGATCGGCGGCGATGGCGCGGATACGTTCAGCGGGGATGCCGCAGCGGTCGGTGACAGCCTCGGGCGCATAGGAGGCATCCAGATAGCGGTCGGCCATCAGGTGGAACACCGGGCGATGCGTGATGCCAGCGGCGCGGTGGGTCGCGGCAAGGTCGGGTTCGACGCCTTGCCCGTTCCACGGTGCCAGCGTGCCGGTGCGCCGGTCAATCACCTGTGGCTGGCCTGATGCATCACGCAGGAACAGGCCGAACTGATCGGATTTGGGGTCTTCGTTGATCAGGACGGAGGCATTGGTGAACCGTGCAAGGTATTCCAGATCAACCTTGCCCGCGCGCATCAGGCAATGCACCAGCGCGAGGATGAACAGCCCATCGGTGCCGGGGGTGATGCCCACCCAATCATCGGCGACGGCGTTATAGCCGGTGCGGATCGGGTTCACGCCGATCATCCGCGCGCCGCGCGCCTTGATCTTGCCGATACCCATCTTGATCGGGTTGCTGTCATGGTCTTCGGCGACACCGAACAGCATGAACAGCTTGGTATGGTCCCAATCGGGCTGGCCGAATTCCCAGAACGCGCCGCCCATCGTATAGATGCCCGCAGCGGCCATGTTCACGGAACAGAACCCGCCATGGGCCGCGTAATTGGGCGTGCCGAAACCCTGCGCCCAGAAGCTGGTGAAGGATTGCGATTGGTCGCGGCCGGTGAAAAACGCCAGTTTTTCTGGGTGCTTTTCGCGGATCGGGGCCAGCCAGTCGGTGGCGGTTTGCAGGGCCTCTTCCCAAGAGATTTCCTCGAACTCACCAGACCCACGCTCGCCCACACGGCGCAAGGGCGCGCGCAGGCGCGAGGGCGCGTTGTGCTGCATGATACCAGCGGAACCCTTGGCGCAGAGCACGCCTTTGTTCACCGGATGGTCGCGGTTGCCTTCGATATAGGCGACTTTGCCCGCCTTCATATGCACATTGATCCCGCAACGGCAGGCGCACATATAGCAGGTCGTCTTGCGCACTTCGTCCGAGACGGCAGGCGAGGTGTCGAGCGCGGGCTGGTCAAGCGACATGGGGCGGGCTTCCTTTCGGGCTTAGTCTTGCGCCATCAGCGACAGCGCATCGCGGGCGATCTGCTGTTCTTCGTCAGCGGCGATCACATGCACCGGCACATTACCAAGAAACGCCAGATGGTCCATGATCCGGGCGCGGATTTCCCCGGCATTTTCGCCGATCCCGCCGGTAAAGGCCACAGCATCCAGACCGCCCATCGCGACAATCGCAGAACCCGCCTGCCGTGCGGCCCAATAGCAGAAATGATCCACGGCGAAACGGGCTTCATCGCTGTCGGTCGCCAGCAGGGCGGCCATGTTGCTGGTGCCGCCCAAGGCGAGCAGGCCGCTGTGGCTGTTGAGGATTTTGCCCGCCTGCGCGATGCCGTGATCCTCGGCCAGTCGCAGCACGGCCATGCCGTCGATGGCACCGGTCCGCGTGCCCATAACCAGCCCGTCCAATGGCGAATAGCCCATGGAAGAGGCCACCGACTTGCCGCCTTTGATCGCGCAAAGCGATGCGCCATTGCCCAGATGCAGCGCCAGCAGCCGGTCGGGCAGGGCTTTGCCGAAGCTTTGCACAAGGCTCTGATAGCTCAGCCCGTGAAAGCCGTAGCGGCGGATGCCTTTGGCCCGCTCGGCTTCTGGCAGGGCATAGGTGGTGGCAAGCGCGCTGTTGGTCGCGTGAAAGGCAGTGTCGAAACTGACATATTGCGGCAGGTCGGGCGGGGCCGTGGCGATGGCGGCGATCCCGGCCAGATTATGCGGGTTATGCAATGGCGCGAGGCGGTTGCAGGCGGTGATCTGGGCGATGATGTCCGGGGTCGCGCGGGCGGGGGCTGTCAGATCGGCCCCGCCATGCACGATGCGATGCGCGGCGGCGGTCAGGTCACCCGTGTCCAGACCGGCCAGCAGGGCATTGAGGGCCGCGGTGTGGGTCTGCGCCGAGATTTGCGATATGTCATCGCCCAATGTCAGTTGCCCCGTCCCGCCAATCTCGGTCACGGCCCCTGACACCAGCCGCGTCAGGCCCGCGTCGTAGAGCGCCACCTTGACCGAGGATGACCCCGCATTGACGACCAGTATCACGCTGCCATCCCCACCGCGATCATGCCCAAAGCGGCGGAGGCGATCCGGTCGGCAGAGGTTTGCGACCGGCTGGTCAGCAGGATCGGCACCTTTGCGCCCAGCACGATGCCTGCCGCACAGCAGCCCATACCCAAAGACATCAGTTTGAAGATCGCGTTGCCCGATGTGATGTTCGGGACCAGCAGGATATCGGCATTGCCTGCCACGTCCGAGGCAAAGCCTTTCGCCACCGCCGCCGCGCGCGAAAAGATCAGGTCGAGCGCCATCGGCCCTTCGACCACCGCCTGCGGCAGCGCGGTTTTGGCCCAGGCGGCGATTATCGCGGCCTCACCGGTGAAGGGGATCGTGGGCACCACATCCTCGGTCGGGGCGAGGATACCGGCGCGCGGCGTCGTGACGCCAAGGCGCTGCGCCAGTTGCACGGCAAGGCGCAGCGCGGCCTGGCGGGTGGCCACATCGGGGTTCACGTTCAGCGCGGCATCGGTCAAGAGCAGGGGGCGGTCCGAATGGGGTGCCGTGATATGCATGATATGCGCGCAGCGTGTGTTTTTGGCGCGCAGACCGGCGGCGCTGGGCAGCAGCCCTTGCAGGAAAGTGGACGAATGCACCTGCCCTTTCATGATCATATCCACTTCACCATCGCGGGCGAGTTCCGCTGCCTTGGGCGCGGCTGCCGCGCCCGGCGCGTGGATCAGCGGCAGGCCGGTGATATCCCAGCCGATTTGTTCGGCGGCGGCCTGAATTTTCGCGGTATCGCCGATCAGCACCGGGGTGGCGAGGCCCAGGTCCATCGCCTCGCGCAGCCCTTGCAACGGGATTGCGCCACCTGCATTGACCAAGGCAACACGCGGCACCGGCAGATTGCGGGCACGGTCCAGCAGCGCCTGCGGACAATGCGGCGTGATCGGTGAGAGGAACGGAAAATCATCATGCATCGCGGTGCCTTTCAGGAAACCATCGCGCGGATCAGACCGAGTGCGGACAACATGAGCAACAGCAAAACCGCCGATCTGCGGAATGCCGATGGTGATGCGGCCAGAAACCGCCGCCCGCCCAGCCAGACCCCAAGGCCAAGGATTGGAAAAGCCAGTAGCGCGGCGATCATCGTGTCCCATGTGACCAGCCCGCCGATCCAGAGCAATGGCAGGGTGATCAGGTCGAGCCCGGTCAGATAGACGATCATCGTCGCCCGGAAAGTCGCGGCCTGCATCGGTTGCGCCGACATGAAGGCCGCGACCGGCAAACCGCCGATCCCTGCGCTGTTGCACATGCCAGAGACGATCCCGACGCTGCCGTGCCCCAGCGCGCCGATCCGGCGCTGCAAGGTCCAGCCTGACAGCAGGATCAAAGCCAGCAACAAAATAAGGCCAGAGATGGTGATGCGCGCGGTATCTTCACCTATCGACAGCATCACCGCGACCGAAAACGGCAAGGCGACAGCGGCCCCCAGCATCAGCCATCCGATACGCCGCCAGTCGATATGGCCACGAATGCCGCGTGCCTGAAACGCCGTCATCATGATCTCGCACGCGAAAACCACCGGGATCAGCGGCAGCGGGTTGGTGAACAGGGCCGCAAAAGCGATAAAGATCGCTGAAAAGCCAAAGCCCGAATAGCCTCTGACAAAAGCCGCCGCCAGCAAGGCAATGGCCAGCGCCGCCGCCGTGCCGGGCCCAAGATCAAACGGCAAGATTACCCTGCCGCCATGTCAGCGGCGGAAATGCCTGCCACCCGGACCGGCTTTTTCATCGCATCACGGCGGAACGGCTCGCCCAGTTCCTGATTGAGGATGACTTCGATCAAGGTGGTCTCATTCTTCTCCATCTGATCATTGATCGCGGTGTTGAGAGCGGCGGTCAGTTCAGCCATCGTCCTGACCTGCACACCTTTCAGCCCACAGGCCTGCGCGATCCCGGCGTAGGAGACTTTCATATCCAGTTCCGTCCCGACAAAATTGTCATCGAACCACAGAGTCGAATTCCGCTTTTCCGCACCCCATTGATAATTGCGGAACACGATCTGCGTGATTGCGGGCCATTCATCGCGGCCGATTGCAGTAAGTTCGTTCACCGAAATCCCGAACGCCCCGTCACCGGCAAAGCCGATCACCGGCACCTGCGGCTGGCCGATTTTCGCACCGATGATCGCGGGCAGGCCGTAACCGCAGGGGCCGAACAGACCGGGGGCCAGGTATTTGCGCCCCGCCGGGAAGGTCGGATAGGCATTGCCGATGGCGCAATTATTGCCGATGTCGGAACTGATGATTGCATCCTCCGGCATCGCCGCCTGAATGGCGCGCCAGGCCTGACGCGGTGACATCCAGTCAGGCTTTGCTGCGCGGGCGCGTTCGTTCCAGGTGGTGCCCGGATCATCCTCTTCGTGATCCAATGATGTCAGTTCCTGCGCCCAGACTGATTTGGTCTGCGCGATCAGCGCGCGGCGGTCAGCGCGACCCGCATCACCGGCGGTGTCAACCAGTTGCGCGGTGATCCCCTGCGCGACCTTGGCCGCGTCACCCACGATACCGACGGTGATTTTCTTGGTCAGTCCGATCCTGTCAGGGTTGATATCGACCTGAATGATCTGCGCATCTGTCGGCCAATAATCGATCCCGTAGCCGGGCAGGGTGGAAAACGGGTTCAGCCGTGTGCCCAGCGCCAGCACGACATCGGCCCGCGCGATCAGTTCCATCGCGGCCTTCGACCCGTTGTATCCCAAAGGCCCGGCAAACAACGGATGGCTGCCGGGGAAGGCGTCGTTATGCTGATACCCCACGCAGACCGGCGCATCGAGCCTTTCGGCCAATATAAGTGATGCCGCGATGCCGCCCGGTGCCAGCACGACACCGGCACCGTTCAGGATCACGGGGAATTTCGCCTTTGACAGCATCGCGGCGGCTTGCCCGATGGACTCCGTCCCGCCGGGGCTGGTTTCAAATGCGACCGGCTGCGGGATGTCGATATCCACGACCTGGGTCCAGAAATCACGGGGGATGTTGATCTGCGCCGGGCCGGACAGCCGTTTGGCCTTGGCGATGACGCGGGCCAGCACTTCGCAGATGCGGGTCGGATCGCGGACCTCTTCCTGATAGGCGACGCAATCGCGGAACAGGTTCATCTGTTCCATCTCTTGAAACCCGCCCTGACCGATGGTCTTGTTCGCGGCCTGCGGGGTGACCAGCAAACAAGGCGTGTGGTTCCAATAGGCGGTTTTCACGGCGGTGACGAAATTGGTGATCCCGGGGCCGTTCTGCGCGATCATCATCGACATTTCGCCGGTGGCACGGGTATAGCCGTCAGCCATCATCCCTGCCGATCCTTCATGCGCGCAATCCCAAAAGGTGATGCCAGCGGCAGGGAAAATGTCCGATATCGGCATCATGGCGGACCCGATGATCCCGAAAGCATGGCGGATGCCATGCGCCTGCAGCGTTTTGACAAAGGCTTCTTCGGTGGTCATCTGCATTGCTTGGGTCCTTGAAAACAGGTGTTTATCGTCGCGCAGTCTAGGTCTGGGCCGCAACCGGGGTTAGGGCCAGTTGGCTTGCGGGGGTAAGTCCAGCGCAGCCTCGGCAATCAGCCGCACACCTTCGCTGATCCTGCTGGCGAGGATCGAGGAATAGGCCAGCCGCATGAATTCTGTCGGTGGTGCCTCGCTCGCGAAAAACGGCGCGCCGGGTTCGATCAGCACACCCTGGGCGCGCAGTTTCAGCGCCAATGCACTGGTATCGGTGCCGTCCGGCATCCGCAGCCAAAGCGATGATCCCCCCGACGATCCTTGCCCCGCGACGTTCAGGCCGTTGTCGCGCAGGGCGCTTTGCAGCATATCATGCCTTGCGTGATAGGCGCGCACCATCCGGCGGATCAGCGCGTCATAATGGCCCAGCGACAGATAATAGCTGGTGGTCCGCTGGATATGGCCGGGCGGATGGCGCAGCACGGTGGCGCGCCTCGCGGATAAACTGCGCAGGGCCGACCAGATAGCCAAGCCGCAGGCCGGGGAACAAAGATTTGGAGAAAGACCCGACATAGATCACCCGCCCATGCCGGTCGAGTGATTTCAGCGAAGGGGACGGGGATTTGAGAAACGACATCTCGAATTCGTAATCATCTTCGACGATGATGAAATCCTGCGCCTCGGCCCTTGCGATCAGGGCCTTGCGCCGGGCCAGCGGCATGGTCGCGGTCGTCGGGCATTGATGGCTGGGGGTGGTAAAGACCACATCGACGTCATCGGGCAGCGCATCGGGCGGCAGGCCGTCGGCATCGACCGGCACGGTCGTCAGATGGCAGCGGGCTTGCGTCAGAATATTGCGCAGCGCAGGATAGCAAGGGTCCTCGATCGCGGCACGGCGGCGGCTGTTCAGCAGGACCTGCGCCGACAGCCATAACGCATTCTGCGCGCCCATGGTGATCAGGATTTCATCGGAATTGGCAAGGATGCCGCGCCGGGGCAATATCTGGCGGGCGATGAATTCCACCAGTTGCGGGTCGTCACCGTCAAAATAATCCGCCGTCAGCGCGTTGAAATCCCGCATCCCCAGGGCGCGCAGGGCACAAAGCCGCCAGTTGGCGGCATCGAACAGGCTCCGGTCCGACTGCCCATAGATGAACGGATAGCGATAGCTGGCCCAATCGGCGGGTTTGTCGATACTTAGCCCAGGTGTGAACCTTTGCCCGATCACGCGGGACCAGTCGACTGTGCCTGTCTGCGACCGCGCGGCGGCAAAGGCGGGTGGTTCCGGGGCATTGCCAGACACGTAGTACCCAGACCGGCCGCGTGCGGTCAGGTAATCATCGGCGACCAGTTCGGTATAGGCCAGCGTCACGGTGATCCGGCTGACACCCAGATGCCGCGCCATCATCCGCGATGACGGCAGACGTTCACCGGGGCGGACCCGGCCTGACAGAATGCCTTGGGCGACCATCTGCTGGATCCGCGCCTGCAAGGTCCCTTCAGCACCGGGGTCAAGGAATAAGGTTTCGACGGATATCGACATACACTGGCCCTAAGATCGGTCCAGACTGGACTTATCTCAGGGCCAAGGCAAGGGCAGTGGCTACCCCAGCACGCGGGTGATCGCCTGATCCACGGCATCGGTGATCTGGTTCAGATCATCCTTTGTCGCAATCAGCGCGGGTGCGAACAGAAGGGTGTTGTTCAGGCCGGGCAAGGACCGGTTTGTCGCGCCTATGATGATGCCCTGTGCCATGCAATCGGCGACAATCGCCTGCACTTTCTTTTCCTCCACCGGTTCCTTGCTGTCGCGATCCGCAACCAGTTCGGCCCCTTGAAACAGCCCCATGCCGCGCACGTCGCCGATCCATTTATGCTTGTCCATCAATGCGTGCAGATTACCGCTCAGATGCGCGCCCATGGCGGTGGAATTGCCCAGCAGGTCTTCTTCCTCGATGATTTTCATGTTTTCGATGGCTGCCGCTGGCCCCGCGGTGCAGCCGCCAAAGGTCGAGATATCGCGGAAATAGGACAGCTTGTCGGTGTCGTCCTTGAACATCTCGAACACCGCATTGGTCGTGACACAGCAGGAAATCGCGGCATAGCCGGAGGCCACACCTTTCGCCATGGTCACGATATCGGGCTGGACGCCGAATTGCTGATAGCCGAACCATGCGCCGGTGCGGCCAAGGCCGCAGACGACTTCATCAATATGCAGCAGGATGTCGTATTTGCGGCACAGCTCTTGCACGCGTTCCCAATACCCCTTGGGCGGCACGATGATACCGCCGCCTGCGGTGATCGGTTCAAGACACAGCGCGCCGATGGTGTCGGCACCTTCCGCCAAAATCACATCCTCGATCGCTTGCGCGGCCTTAGCTGCGTATTCTTCGCCGACGCTGCCGTCCTGCGACCGATATTCCAGACAATGCGGCACCCGCACAAAACCGGGCGCAAAGGGGCCGTATTGCGCGTTGCGTTCGTCCTGCCCACCGGCAGAAAGCGCGCCAATGGTGGTGCCGTGGTAATCGCGGTCGCGATAGAGGATTTTGTATTTCTTGCCGCCGTAATGTTTGTGGCTGATCTGGCGGACCATCTTGAACGCCTTCTCATTCGCTTCTGACCCGGAATTGGCGTAATAGACCCGGTCAAGACCCGGCATCTTTTCAGTCAGCATTTCAGCAAATTGCGCGCCGGGAATGGTACCCAGTGAGCCGCCGAAGAAACACATCTTGGTCACGGCATCCGAAATCGCCTTGCCCATGCGTTCGCGGCCATAGCCGATATTCACGGTCCAGACGCCACCCGAAACTGAATCGATATGTTCCTTGCCCTTGATATCCCAGACCCGCAGACCGCGCCCTTCGACGATGATACGCGGATCGATGGTTTCATAGGGTTTGTGCTGGCTCAGGTGGTGCCAGACATGGGCGCGGTCAGCCTCGATCACATGGCCGGGGTCATTGGCAAAACTTTGGGTGTCCATGGCGGGGGCTCCGTCTGTTGGGATGGGCGCGCGAATCACAGATCCGCTGCGCATGATTGTGGTGCAGTGTGGCGTGTCTTGGGGCGGGTTCAATAGGACCAGATCGCACGCAGGCAGATATCGTGCCGTGCCGGATTGTATTTCGGAAAATAACCCGACAGAATCATACTGATGATCACCGATCTTTTATTGCTGCTTCCTGCCGCCATCGGCCTTGTTGTGCTGGTCGTGCTGCGGCGCAGGCGCGCGGCGCCGGGTGCCGCACAGGCGAAACTGCCGCGCAAGGCCATCGTCGTGGACGGGTCCAATGTCATGCATTGGGGCGGCGCGCCGTCGGTCATGGTGCTGACCCGCGTGCTGCGCGCGCTGGAGGTGCAAGGTTATACCCCCATCGTGTTTTTCGACGCTAATGCGGGCTATGTCCTGTCGGATCGCTATATGGACGAAAAGACCATGTCCGCCGCGATTGGCGTACCACCGGTCCATGTCCGCGTCGTGGACAAAGGCGTCATCGCCGATCAGGCGATCCTGGCCTTTGCCGCCGGTCATGGGCTGCGGGTGGTCAGCAATGACCAATACCGCGACTGGCGGGTGCAGTTTCCGCATCTGAACCGCAAAGGTGCCGTGCTGCGCGGCAGCTACCGCGACGGTGCGGTGGTCTGGCGGCGCTAGCCTGTGGAACCTAGCGCATCTGTGACTCGAGAGAGCTGATTTTCAGAATTCCAGAGAGAGGCCACATCATGCAATATTGGCCTAAACGTCAAGTAAGTCTGGCCTGGACCGGACCTTCACCACGACCTGTACTAAGGTCGGTTGAGCGGGACAAACCGGACCTTAGGTGATCTTCATTGCGACCGCTTGAATGCGGCCGTCGCAACGCCCATCGCAACCAGCGCACTACCGCCAAGACGAGAGAACCAAGCCAAAACTGAAGGCTTAGCAATTTTTGCGCGTAGCTTATCTGCCAAAAGTGCATATGCGAGAGCATTGATTGCTGCCAGGCCTACGAAGGTAACGACCAGAATTGCGAACTGAGGCAGAAGCGGGCTGTCCACCACAATGAATTGCGGCACGAAGGCAATAAAGAATACGATGGATTTCGGATTCAGCGCGGTCACTGCCGTAGCGTGACCAAAGACACTTGACGCGCTGGTCTCTGTAACCTTCTCCAGCTCATCGAGCGAAGCCGTTGAAGCGCTGCGGAAAAGCTTGATCCCCAGATAGACGAGATAGACAGCTCCGACCCACTTCAGAACAGTGAACAGCGTCGCCGAAGCCAGAACTAAGGCCCCAAGTCCCGCCAATGAAGCAGACATTGCGATGAAGTCGCCGAGAGCTACGCCCCCGACCGTCGCAATGGCTACCCTTTTGCCTTGGCTGATCGCATAACTAAGGACGAGCAAAACCGTCGGTCCGGGAATGAGCAAAAGAGCTATTGAGGCTGCAACAAACGCCAACCAAACCTGAAAATCCATGAAAATCCCTCTCTACTTTTTAGCTAGCCAGCCATAGGGCTGGCAAACTGTAAAGCGAAAAGTAGCCAGCGGCTCGCTGCGTGGCAGCATCGGTCAAAGTGGGCTCACTCCCGCCCTTCGCCGCGCTCTGCGCGAAACTCCGGTTTTCCATCTTGCGTCAGTCTATGCCATGCATGACAACCTCATCTGACGTTCCACATAGCGCCCGTTACAGATCAGCCGCGGACAGCCGATAGGCCTTGCCGAAACCGCCGTTCAGGTCGATCGCGGTCGGGCGCAGGCGGAACATCACGAAATCGGCGAAATCATAGTAAAGTTTCGCCTTGGGCACCGCCGCCAGCCAGCGGTCCTTCTGCGCGGTCTTGTCCACCTGCGCGGCAAGGGCGCTCAGCGTCAGGCGCGGATGGGTCAGCGGATCGCCCTTGGTGCCCGGCTCGCCCACCAGCACTGCGCAGGCGGGATGCGCCAGCAGGGCCGCCGTATGGGTCGCCAGCGTCGATACCAGTGTCAGCGCGGCTTGCCCGTCCCAGATCAGCCCGACGCGCGCGACATGGGGTGCGCCGCTGTCCGGATGGGTCACGGCCAGCGCGGCAAAACGGACCTCTGCCAGCAGATCACGCACCAGCGCGCGGGCGGCGTCATCCGTGGGGTTGACCGGTTCGCGCCGCGTCATGCCAGATTGGCCTCCGGGCAGGCGCGGAAGGCTGTGATCGCGGGGCCGATCCCATCCAGCGACAGACCCATCATCGTGTCGCCGGAACCGGCATAGGCGCGCTGGTTGAACTGCAACCCATCCAGCACATTGCCAAAGCCGCTGTCGGTCACCGTCAGGCTGCGTCCATCCGGGCTGATCTGATGGCGGTCGGTGCTGATGCCAACGGGCCGGCCCCCGGCAAAGGTCATGGCAAAGGCCGGATCATCGGGCCAGGTGCCCTCTGGCAGGGTGACGGTCAGGCGGTACTCCGGCAGGGCCGGGTCATAGGTCACGGTGATACTGCCCGAAGCGCTTGTATCGGTCAGGGTACAGACCGGGGATGGCGAAAATTCCCACGCCGCAGCGGAAGAGGCAGACAGGACAAGAGCAAGGATCATGCGCATCCCCCAGACATAGCAGATCTGGCCGGAAAACAAGGTTTGCTGATCGGTCAAACCGCACGCACCGCGCCGTCACCGATCAGCGCGCCGCAAAGCTGGCTGGTTTTCCAGGCCCCGGTATCGACCGAGATCACCCCAGCGCGCAACGTCAGGCGGCGCACGATCCGGTGCCCATGGACGCACCAGATCCCGTCGGCGCGTGGCACCTGACCAAAATCGGGATGGCCCCAGACCATCGCCTTGGCCAATTGGTCGGGCAACGGCAGATGCGGGTCCGCCCCGGCATGCATGGCGGCGACATTGCCGCTTTGCCACCAATAGGGCAGGGTATTCATCCATGTCACACTGTCGCCCATGGCGGCCAGCAAACCGTCACGGGCGCGGATATAATCATCCGGGCCGGGGGTGTCGGGCAGCGGCTCCAGCCCGAAACTGTCCAGCGTGGCCCGCCCGCCAAAGCGCAGCCAGGTCTTGCCGGTCCGCCGGGGCCGATGCAGGAACCGGATCAGCAGGTCTTCGTGATTGCCGCGCAGGCAGATCAGCGTCATCCGTGCCGCGCTTTCCTGCAGCAGGCGCAGCACGCCCGCGCTGTCGGGGCCATGGTCGATGTAATCGCCCAGCAGCACCGCAGGCAGGCCCATTTGCTGCACCCGGTCCAGCAGCGGCATCAGCAGATCCAGCCTGCCATGCACATCGCCGATGGCAACAAAAGCGGTATCAGGCGCAGGCACGGCACCGGCAAAATGGTCAGTCGGGGCGGCGGATGGCAGGGCAGGATCAGGCATGGCGCTGTCTAGCGCAGCCCGCCCGGTCTTGGCCAGAGCGGTGTTGCGTGGGGCACCGCACGGTCGCGCAACCATATCCTCATGTCTGGCTGGCACATTGGTCCGCGCAAACAAAAGGAGTTTCCGATGCCTGATCCATTCAGTTCCGATTACGTCAATCTGACATCGCCCGCCGTGGCGCATTATGTCATCACCCCATCCGACAGCGCCGATCTGCCGGTCAGGCCGCGTGCGGTCTTTGTGCAGACCGCCGGTGTGGCGGTGTTGCAGGATAAAGGCGGGCAGGTGGTCAGCTATGATCTGACCGCTGGTGCGATCCTGTCGATCCGGCCGGTCCGGGTACTGGCCAGCGGTACCACCGCCCAGCTTGTCGCGTGGTATTAAGCCATGATCGGATTAGAGCTTTCACCCGCCCATCTGGCCCACCCCGTCGTCGCCCGCGACCCGCTGGCCGCTTTCTTTGCGCCGGGAACGGGGGCGCATGTTGCCCTTGCGACCGACCCGCAGAATGGCCTGAACATCTGGACCGAAACCGGGCCGTCCACCGCCGCCTGTCTGCGCTTTGACGGCGGCAATGCCGCAACCCGCCTGTCCTGGCGCGAAACGCTGACCTGTGTGCTGCGCAAGATCTATCCGGTGGCAGATTTCGCCCTGTCATCCGGCTGGGCGCAATTGCAGACCTCGGGGTCGGGGCTGGCGGCCAGCTATACCGGCAACCGCGCGGTCAGTTCATCCTCTGCCGGGGCGGTGGCCCGCGTCAGGGTGGATCGCAGCAGACCCTATGACCTCTGGGTCTATTTCACCGCGCGCAGCAGCGGTGCCTATTGCCGTGTCGATATCGACGGCAGCCAGACATTGGTCAATGCCATCGATGATCCTGGGGAACTGGGGTTCAAGGCCTTTGCCACCTACAGCGCCACCGATATGCAACGCCGCCGCAGCATCAGGGTCGCGACAGGTCTGACCGGTGCGCATGTCGTTACCCTGTCGCATGGCGGGGCCGCGACGCCCGGCGGCAGCACCCTGATGATCGAGGCGGTGGGGCTCAGCGCCGATCTGCGCGATGACGCGATCCTGCCGCCGGTCTGGCAACCGGCCACCGCCTATGTGATGGGCGACGAGGTGCAATGGCAGGGCACATTCTATGCCGCGCGGGCCAGCGGTGTCAGCGGCAGTCAGGCCCCGACGCATCTGACCGGTGTCGCAGGCGATGGCGCGCTGGACTGGCGCGCCGATCACCGCCCGACCTATCCGCAGTTTCAGGCGGTGGATTACCCCTCTGAACGGGAATATGCCGCCCGGCTTGTGGTGGATGGGGCGGTGACCGAAATCGGCGGCCAGACCCATGGCAATGAAACGTTGCTATCGCGCGAGATCACGCTGGATGACGCGCCTTTTCTGCCCGCGACCGGCGGCACCGGCCTGCGCGTGGGTGCGACGATTGCGATGGTGGAAAATACGGTCTGGCAGCCCCCCGGCGGCGGCGATATCGCCGATTGCCGGTTGCAGCGCCGGATCACGCCGGGCCGGGTGCAGCACGACGTCGATCTGCGGGTGACCGCAGCCGTTTCAGGCTGCGACTGGCTCTATATCGGCATGCTGCCGCTGGTGCATTGGGATGGGGAAACCGCGGCGCTGGCCTTTGACGATCTGATCGCGCCGAGGGGGGGGCGGGTCAGGCTGGCCGATCATGCCGGGCAGCTGCCGCCCGATATCAGCCTTGGCAGCGCAACACGGCTGGGCCTGTCCGGGTCCGGGCTGACCGGCGATCTGCGCTATGGTTGCGCGGTGACGGTCGCGCCGCTGGCAGGCAATGTGATTGCCGGGACCAGCAGCTTTCTGCGCCCCAATATCGCGGCGCGCGATGCCGCAGGTACGGCGGACTGGACCGCCAAAGCCTATGTCGCGGCGCAATTGCCTGCGGCGGGCGCGCTGCAACCGGGCGATGTGATCGGCTTTGCCAGCACGCATCTGCTGGCCGTGACGTAGGCGGATCAGCTATGAAAATAACCACGCCCATATCGCATGAAACTGATCCCGCCGCGCTGCGCCTGCTTGCGGCCATGGACCTGCGTCAGCGTCAGCCCGTTGATCTGCACCTGCGCTGCCGCCAGCCTTTGCGTGGCGGCCAGCACCACCGCAGCGGGGGTCCTGTCCCAGTGCACGGCGAAAACCACCGCATCGGCATGTCCGGCCAGGGCCAGCGTATCGGGCACCGGCAGCACGGGCGGTGTGTCGATGACGATGCAATCATAAAGGCCGCGGGCCTGCACCAGCACGTCATGCAGCGCTGGCAGGAACATCAGTTCGGCCGCATTGCTGTCCCTGGCGCTGCCTGCCAGCAGATCGACGCCGGGAATGGGGCTGGGCTCTGTCGCGGCGGGCAAGGCGATATGGCCAAGCAGCACAGCGGCCAGACCATCGGTGCCGGTCAGGTGGAAATAGCGCCCGAACGATCCCCGCCGCAGATCGGCATCGACCAGCAGGACGCGTTTGCCGATGGCGGCCAGACTATGCGCCAGCCCGATCGCCTGCGTGGTCTTGCCTTCACCGGGGATGGCAGAGGTGGACAGGATCACCTGCGGTGCTGCGACCCCTTGCAGCAACAGCGCGGTGCGCAGATGCCGGTAGCTTTCGCTGACGACATGGGCGGCGCTGCGATCCAGCGTTGCCAGCAACCGCCCTGGCCTGCGCGACGGCAACAAGGGCAGTTGCGCCAGCACCGGCAGGCCGGTCAGTTGCTGCAATGCCTGCGCATCGGTCAGGCCGTGCCGCAGGCTGTGGCGCAGCGCGACCAGCATCAACCCGGCCAGCGCCCCCACCAGCGCCGCGATCTGCAACAGCAGGATTTTCTGTGGCCCCAGATATTGCGCCTGTGTCGCGGCATTCAGTACCCGCGCCCGCGCCCCGGATTGCCCGGCATGTGCCGCCAGGCCCTGCAACTGGGCCTGATGCGCCGCCTGTTCGGCACGGTTGGTATCAAGCGCAAATTGCAGATCGTCCAATCTGTCGCGCGCAGCGCCAAGCGCCTGCAATTGCGCATCCAGATTGCTGCGGCTGGCGGCCAGCGCCGTGCTCTGGCCGGTCAGCCGGTTGCGGTTGGCGGGGTCACTGCTGCGGGCAAGGGCGGCCTCTGTGGTGGCCAGCAGCGCCTCGGTCTCGCGCAACTGGCGCGCCAGCTGGTCATGGCTGGCGGGGTCCTGCAACCCGGCGCTGGAGGTCAGCGCTGCCATCGCCGCCGTGATCGCGCCATGTTCCTGGCGCAGATCCTCCGACCGTTCCGTCAGCCAGGTTTCTGCCCTGGCTTTGGCGCTGTCTTTGCGCGCCTGTTGATCGGCCAGATAGACCGCAGCCAGCGTATTGGCGATGCTGATCGCTTGTTGCGGATCACCCGATGTCGCGGTGATCCGCAACAGGCTGCTGTCGCGCGGATGCGTGACATTCAGGCTGGCGCGCAGGTTCTGCACCAGCTTGGCCGCAATCGCCGCCGTATCGGGGACCGGTTCGGGCTGCCCTTGCAGCAGGTTGCGCGCCCGGGTCCGCAGCCCGGTCAACGACAGCCGGGGCATCGGGGTCAGATAGCGGTTGAAAGCCGGATCATCCTGCAAATCCAGCCGGTCGATCACCTGCTGCAAGGTCGCCGTTGCCAACAGCACCTCGATTGCAGTGCCGGGGTTGGCGGTGTCATCGGCGCTGTCGGGCAGCGCCGGCGCGATATCAATCACGCTGCTGGCGGCATAGCGCGGGCTGGCCATGGCAAAGCCGTAATAGCCCGCCGCCAGCACCGCCAGCAAAGTCGTCATGGCAATGATCCATTTGCCGACCCAGACGACGCGGATCATCTGCGCCAGATCGACCGGCGCGGTCTGGTCCGGTTCCGCAAAAGCGGTGGTGGTCATCGGTGGTGTGATCAGAGCCATCGGCCTGTGTCCTTTGCTGCAAAGCTGCCGGTCCCACAAACCACATAGGAGTTAACCCGAATTATTCATGAGGGGTTGGCGAGGGTAGCTTAAGCGTTTGAAAGGATGTATTTTTTGGTTGTCTCGACCAAAAATGCAAATTCCAAAGCCCGGCACCCTCACCATGAAACACTCTATCTCCACAGCACCAGT
>JAFPBO010000032.1 GCA_017390475.1 Loktanella sp. | reverse complement strand
TGCTTCAGCCTCTGCGGCCTCCGCCTCTGCCGCTGCCTGTGCTTCAGCCTCTGCGGCCTCCGCTTCCGCTGCCGCCTGTGCCTCAGCCTCGGCGGCCTCCGCTTCCGCCGCTGCTTGTGCTTCAGCCTCTGCGGCCTCCGCCTCTGCCGCTGCTTGTGCCTCCGCCTCTGCGGCCTCCGCTTCCGCTGCTGCCTGTGCTTCAGCCTCTGCGGCCTCCGCCTCTGCCGCTGCTTGTGCCTCCGCCTCTACCAGCGCTTCATATTCGGCGCGCAGAGCTTCGGCTCTGGCTTGCGCTTCGGCGGCTGCGGCGCGGGCGGTTTCAGCGGCCTCAGTCGCGGCTTCTTCATCTGTGGCGGTGGCGGCATCTTCCAGTTGCTGGGCCGTTTGCACGGCTTCCTGCGCCAGGGTTTCTGCTGTCACGGCGGCGAACTCGGCGCGCTCGACTGGGGTTGATCCTTCTTCCGGCTCGCCCTCGGGGCAGGGTGGCTGGCTTTCGTCCAGACACAAAAGCGCGGCCTCCTGTGCCATGGCGGTGGTCACCAGCAAGGAATGCGGGAGCATCAGGGAAAGGCTGGCAACAAGGGCCGTCGTGGTCTTGAGCGGGGCAAGAGACATCATTTCTTCCTTTTTAGTTCAGGTCGATACAGTGGTGAACGACCCGTTTAAATTTGCCGTAACCGGCCAAAGCGCGGCCACATGAATGATGACAAAGGTACGTCAGCACCTCATGTGAACACTTGCTTGAAGCTTAGCCAAATACGGCTTGCTATCCAAAAACCATCGCCATTTTGCTTGTTGCTGTGCCCTCGGACAGCGCGATGATCGTTGTCGGGGACTGGGCAGCATTAATAGAATCGTAGGCAATCTTCAGGCAGCAGATAAACCCGGTCGATCAGGTCGCCGTTGCTGGTTTCAAAGTTGTTGCGCAGCGTGGTGCCCATCTCGAACATGTCCCGTCCATCAAGGCAGATTGTTTCGGCGCGCGTCGCAATCATATTCCGCAGATTGTCGGCAGACGGCTCCGCGTCGGTGTCTGCGCTTACATAACTGTACTCCATGATCCGCATCCGCGGCAGAAACAACGCATCGGTCCAAGTTAACGTATCAGTCAACGCAGATGGCAGATTTTCACGGGTGTCTGCAGCGATCTGTTCAAGCCGCGTGTCATCGTCAACCGCTTCTGCGGCAGGAACAGGTTCCGGCACTGAAGGCGCGACGGTCACAGGTTCGGATTCTGAAGAAGGTGGCGTGGTTGCCGGTGCGAAAATGAAATAAGCGACGACTGCGACGATCAGAACGCCAAGAGCTATCAGGTATTTTGTCATCTGGTGCGCCTCCAAAACCAGTTATCTGGTTAAAAGGTAAAGGTTTCTCCCCCGGTAGCAAGCGTACTGGACAAAGAACATTTGACCTGATGTAGCATTTTCGAGATGACGGCCGACTGTCTCAGAGTGGATATCGCGTGATTTCACCGTCTTAGACTGACAGCAGAAAAACCGGGTGAGGGCGCTGCTGCCTTCTTCCCGACAGTAACAAAAGGTTGACCAGAATGAACCGGAATACAGCTTATCTTGTAATCGGCGTGCTCGCCGCAGCCGCCGTGATCTTCGGGTATCGCTATTATCAGGAATCCCAGAGCGGCGTGACCATAGAATTTGGCGAACAGGGCATTTCGATTGAAGAGTGAATAGCGCCGCCTTTGGCGCAGGCCCACCGTTCCGTAAAGGCCCTCCGGGGTACAATGGGTAGTGTGATGCAGCCCAATCAATTGTTAGGTCACGGCTAAACCCAGCCCTTCTATAACCCGAAGCAACCGCAGAAAGAGGAGCGCCGGGTGATGGACCAAGTGACTGTAGAGATGAATGGCGATCTGGCGCGGGTGCAGCGCTGGCGAAGCGTCTGGGCAAGGTGGCGGTGGTCGCCGGTGTTTGCGATGGCTTTATCGGCAACCGGATCATGTCGGCCTACCGCCGCGATTGTGAATTCATGCTGGAAGAAGGCGCGCTGCCGCAGCAGATTGATGCCGCGATGGTGGATTTCGGCTTTGCCATGGGCATCTATGCCGTACAGGATATGAGCGGGCTCGACATCGCATGGGCACAACGCCAGGCCCGCGCCACAGACCGCCCCGCCGATGAACGTTATGCATATATTGCCGACCGGCTGTGCGAGGCAGGCCGCCTTGGGCGCAAGACCGGCAAGGGCTGGTATGATTACAGCACCGGCAGTGCGCAGCCTGATACTGAGGTCGAGAGTATCATCATCGCCGAAAGCGCGCGGGCGGGACGTGTCCGTCGCGATTTTTCCGCAGATGAGATCATGACGCGCATCCTGCGTATCATGCAGACCGAAGGGCAGGCGCTGCTGGATGAAGGTATCGCCGAAAGCGCCGACGACATTGACGTTGTCATGGTCACCGGCTTTGGCTTTCCGCGCCATAAAGGCGGTCCGATGTATATGGCGGCGGCTGACCAGTAGACGCCCACAAGCAAAGCCTCACGACCCGGGCGATTATGCCTGTGCCGCCGCGCGCACCGGTACCGGGTTCCCGGCATCATCCAGTGCGACAAAGGTGAAATTCGCCTCGGTCACCATTTCGCTTTTGTCGCTGGCGCGCGGCCTGCGCCAGGCATCGACGTGGATCGTCATCGAAGTGCGCCCAAGCCGGACGAGGGCCGCATAAAGCGACACTTCATCCCCAACCTTGACCGGACGGTGAAAGATCATCGCATCAACTGCAATGGTGGCGCTGCGTCCGCCAGAGGTCAGGGCTGCGACGCTGCCTGCGGCAAGGTCCATCTGGCTCATCAACCAGCCGCCGAAAATATCGCCGGACGGGTTTGTGTCGGCGGGCATGGCAATGGTGCGGATGGTCGGTTCACCTTGGGGTGGCTGTTGCTGGCTGGTCATGGCGATCCTTTCTGCTGGCTCTTTATGGGATGGCGGGCGGCGTCGGCTCAAGCAATTTCTGGGTTCTGTGCGGGTGATGTGGATTGGCCTAACCGTCCCGCCGCCGCCGCGTTTCGCGTCGGTCGATCAGCCGGACGATCCAGGGGATATTCGGCATGAACAGGAAAATCCGTGTTAACTGGATCGCGGTGACCAGCGCCACCTCTGCCCCCAGAAACTTGGCCGTCAGCGCCATTTCGGTGACCCCGCCGGGGGCCGCGCCCAGCATAAGCGTCTTCCACGGGTGGCCGCCCAGATGCGCCAGCCCCAGCGCCATCGCCGAGATCAGCAACAAAAGCACCAGTGCCGACAAAGATGTCACCAGAATATGACCCTCGCCGGCTTGCGATTACCCACAAGTAGCTGAATCAATTTGATGTTTCCGACAGAAAAAACTTGATTCGAAAGAATCACTTATGATTCTTCTCAGAGCACCCGAATTTCTTGATGAGGTGCGCAATGTCTGCCAGATCCGAGAATTTT
>JAFPBO010000031.1 GCA_017390475.1 Loktanella sp. | reverse complement strand
CGAAGCAAAAGCCATTGATGAAACCGACGGCCTTGGGTTTGATCTGGGGGATTGGCGGTTCAACCTGCGCAGTTCCAATACAGAACCAGTGGTGCGGCTGAACGTCGAGGCCCGCGGGGATGTTGATCTGGTCGCTGCGGGAGTTGCACGTGTGCAGTCTGTGTTGACAGCGTGATGCGCTGACGGAGCCAGTCGATGAGGGCGATACACGATCGAGTGGGCGCAGATCGGCCGATAAAACGCCTGTCATTTCCCGCATTGTCGTCAGCCTTGGCCTGACGCTAAAATCTGACAGGTTCAGCGGACAACACCCGATATTCTGCGCTGACCATACAGGATCACGTCGCGCATCGCCTGTTCAGCAGCAGCAGGGTCGCGCCGGGCGATGGCGTCGATAATCCGCAGATGCGCTGCGGAAACATCCTGTTGCGTTGCCGGTTCCGAGGCGGGAGAGCTGAGCCGGAAAATTATCAGCAAGGCAGCCTCGATCAGAGTGACGACGGAATGCATAAAGACATTGCCCGAGGCTTTGGTAATCGCGCGATGCAATGCGAGATCGGCCATTGCAAAAGCTTTGTCATCGTCCGCGGTCCGCATTGCCTCTGCATGGCTGTAGAGCGTCGTGATCTCTTCTGCCGTGGCCCGGGTGGCGGCCATTGCCGCGGCGCCGGGTTCCATGGTCAGGCGCATCTCGAACAGCTGATCAAGGAAACCCATGTCGGGATATTCATCCAGATGCCAGACCAGCACTTCGGCATCAAACAGGTTCCACCGCTGACGGTCACAGACCCTGGTCCCGACACGGGTGCGCGCGACGATCATGCCTTTGGCACTGAGGGTTTTCATCGCCTCGCGCAAGACCGTGCGCGACACGCCGAACTGGCTGGCCAAAGCGTCATCGCGGGGAAGGATGGATCCTTCGGGATATTTCCCGCTGACGATTGCGCTGCCGATCGCCTCGACCACCTGCCCATGGCTATTGCGCACCAGCGTTTCGTTCAGGGCATCGCGCAACAGATCAGACATCAGGTTTCCTTGGTTACTGGTGAATACGTAGCTTTAATAACCCTTTTTGCAGCAGGATGAACATCAACAGCAGTCCGCCAATCACGATTTTTGTCCACCAACTCGACAAGCTGCCGTCAAAGACAATATAGGTCTGGATCAGGCCCATTGTCAGCACGCCGATCAAAGTACCAAACATATAGCCGCTGCCGCCAGTCAAAAGCGTCCCACCAATGACCACCGCCGCAATCGCGCTAAGTTCCACACCGACTGTCGCCAGCGGATAGCCCGCCGAGGTGTAGATTGAAAAAACGATCCCAGACAGCCCGGCCATAAACCCCGAGAATGCATAAACTGCCACAGTGGTCTGCCCGACGGCGACACCCATCAGCTTTGCTGTCGCTTCACCCCCGCCCAAGGCATAGACATTGGTGCCGAACCGGGTGCGGTGCAGTACGATCATCCCGATGATGACTGCCGCGATCATGATCAGTCCCAGTAGCGTCAACCGTCCACGGCCCGGCATCACGAAATAGGCGCGCTGCATCATCTGATAGAACGGGTCGGCAATCGGCACGGAGTCGATCGACAGCATGTAGCTGGCACCGCGCGCCAGAAACATCCCCGCCAGCGTTACGATAAATGGCGGCATCGCCAGCAGATAGATCATTCCGCCCATCGCAGCGCCAAAGGCCGTTGTGATCGTCAGCAGCATTGCAAAGGCGACCAGCGGATGCAGTCCGGTATCACGCAGTACGACGGCGATAAAGACACCTGCAAAAGCGATTACTGACCCGACAGATAGATCAATCCCACCCGAAACGATCACGATGGTCATACCGACCGCGACGATCCCGAGATAGGCGTTATCTGTCAGCAGGTTGCCGATCACCCGCGTGGACAGCATTGCAGGGAACTGGATGTAGCAGATCAGATAGGCCAACAAAAAGATGGCAATCGTCGCATAAAGCGGTAGCGCGCGGATGCTCATGTCTTGGTCTCCGTCCCGGAGTTGGGGGCCGCTGTCTTGGCAGGCGTGGTGGTGTTACGCCGCCCCGGCCATAAATAGGCCAGTTGCGGCAGCACGCGGGGTGATTGCAGCACCAGGATGATGATCACCAGCACCGCCTTGATCACCAGATTGAACTCTGACGGAAAGCCCGCAAGCAAAATGCCAGTATTGATGGTCTGGATGATCATCGCCCCCAACACCGAAGCGAGGATCGAAAATCGCCCGCCCAACAGTGAATTGCCGCCAATCACCACAGCCAGGATCGCATCGAGTTCCAGCCAGAGCCCCGCGTTATTGGCATCGGCCCCCCGGATATCCGCCGTGGCGATGATACCCGCCAGAGCGGCGCAGAACCCCGACCCCATATAGACAGCGATCAATAGCACGCGGCTGTTGATCCCGGTCAAGGTGCTGGCGCGCAGGTTCACCCCGATGGATTCCACCAACAGCCCCAACGCGGTCCGTCGCACTAATAGACCGACGCCGATGCCGGTCAGCACCCAGATCACCGCCGGTACCGGCACCCCCAGCAAAGTGCCGGAGCCAAGATAGGAAAACGCATCATTGTCAAAGGTCAGGATCGTGCCGCCGGTGATCAATTGCGCTATCCCGCGCCCCGCCACCATCAGGATCAGCGTTGCGACAATCGGCTGGATGTTGAACACTGCCACCAACAGCCCGTTCCACAGGCCGCAAACCAGCCCGGCGAATATCGCGATACCAAGGGCGGCCCACAGACCAAAACCCTGATCAATCGACCAAGCGGCGCTTGCGCCACAGATTGCCATTACCGCGCCGACCGACAAGTCGATCCCGCGTGTGGCGATCACCAGCGTCATGCCGATGGCCAGCAGGGCGACAGGGGCACCGCGTTTGATCACATCAATCGGGATGCCGACAAGGCGGTCATTCACATAGACGATCTGCCAGAAGTTGGGGAAATAAATGCTTACCAACACGATCACGGCGGCCAGTGTCAGCAATTGTGGCGCAATGCGGCGCAGAACGGATTTCATGCCACCACCTCTGGCGCCGCAATCGCGCGGACAATCGTATCGCTGGTCACAGCTTCCCCCGTCAATTCGGATACATGCTGGCGATCCCGCACAACGATCACGCGATGCGAGACGGCGACAAGTTCATCCAGCTCGGATGAGATCACGAGGATCGACATGCCTTGTGTCACGACCTCTTCAATCAGCCGCAGAATTTCGGCATGTGCCCCCACATCGATCCCGCGTGTCGGTTCATCTAGGATCAGGAACCGTGGATTGGTCGCGAGCCAGCGGGCAAGGATCACCTTTTGCTGATTGCCGCCCGACAACAGCCCCACGGGTTTTTCGGCATCCGGTGTCCGGATATCCAGCCGGGCAATGTAATCATTCGCCATACGGATCTGTTCCGCCTGCGGGATCGGGCGCGCCCAACCGCGCCTTGCCTGCAGCGCGAGGATGATATTTTCCCGCACGCTCAGTTCCGCGATAATGCCATCGGTCTTGCGATCCTCGGGCGCAAAGGCGAACCCCGCCGCAATCGCCGCACGCGGATTGCGCAGATCCACTGTGCCATTGCTGTCTTCGGCCGTGCCGCTGTCGCTGGGGACCGCGCCAAATAACACTTCCGCACTTTCCGTGCGACCAGAGCCGAGCAGGCCCGCCATGCCGATGACTTCGCCCTTGTGGACGGTCAGATCAAAAGGCGCGATCCGGCCCCGCCGCCCGACGCCGGTAAAGCGGATCGCATCTGTGCTGTCCGCCATCGGGCGGACTTTTGTGGCGGTTTCCTGTTGTAATTCATGTCCCAGCATCAGGGTGATCAGCTGCATCCGGTCAACATCCGCCGCATCACGGGTCGCAATATGCTGACCATTGCGCAAGATGGTCAGGCGGTCCGAAATCTCAAACACCTGATCCAGAAAATGCGAGATAAAGATGATCCCCAGCCCCCGCGCGCGCAAGTCACGCACGACATCGAACAGCATCTGCACCTCGCGCGCATCAAGGCTGGCGGTGGGTTCATCAAGGATCAGCACGCGGCCCGACAGATGCACCGCGCGGGCAATTGCCACGATCTGCTGCACTGCGACGGAATACTGGTCCAGCGTCCGGCGCACGTCGATATCAAGGCCATAACCCGCCAACATTTCATCCGCCTGCGCGATCATCGCGCGCGTGCGGATCATGCCAAAACGGCGCGGCTGATGGCCCAAGGTCAGGTTTTCCGCCACCGTCAGATTGGGCAGCAAATTAACCTCTTGATAAACAGTGCCGATCCCGATGGCCTGTGCTTCCAGCGTGCTTTGCGGGAAAATCGGCTGGCCTTCAAAAAGGATATCACCGGAATCGCGCTTATACGCGCCGGTCAGGCATTTGATCAGGGTCGATTTTCCGGCCCCGTTTTCGCCCAGTAAGGCATGAACCTCACCCGCTTTCAGGCCGAAACTGACAGCATCGAGCGCCCTTGTCCCGGGAAAAGTCTTGGTCAGGTCGCGTGTCGCAAGCAGCATCCGGGGCCTCGTGCAGGGCAGGAGCAAAGGGACGCCGGGGTACAGGTTTCCCCGCACCCCGGCGCTTGAAAATCAGTAACCCAGATCTTTGCGGGCTTCATATTCTCCCGCCGGATCATCGTCCTGCGTATAAAGCCGCGATTCTGTCTGAATGAATTTTTCAGGCACCGTGCCATCGGCGAAATAGGCTTCCAGCGCATCAAAGGCGGGGCCTGCCATATTCGGCGTCAACTCGACCGTGGCATTCGCCTCGCCAGCGGCCAGCGCAAGGAAGATATCCGGCACAGCGTCGATGGATACGACCAGAATATCGGTGCCTGGGTTCAGCCCAGCCTCTTTGATCGCCTGAATGGCACCGACGGCCATATCGTCGTTATGGGCGTAAAGCGCGCAGATATCCGCGCCGCCATTTTCCGCCTGCAGGAAGCTTTCCATGACTTCCTTGCCGCGCGTGCGGGTGAAATCGCCGGTCTGGCTGCGTACGATTTCGATATTGTCTGCGCCCGCGATACCCTGTTCAAAACCGTTCTTGCGGTCGATCGCGGGTGAAGACCCGGTTGTGCCCTGCAATTCAACAACACGACATTCCGCGCCATCCACAGCCCCGACCAGCCATTCACCGGCGACGCGGCCTTCATGCACAAGGTCAGAACCGACGGCAGTCAGGTAAAGGTCTGGGTCGCTGTCGACCATCCGGTCCAGCAGGACGACAGGAATTTCAGCCTCTGCAGCTTCTTCCAGCACGGAATCCCAGCCGGTGGCCACGACCGGTGCCAGCAAGATCGCATCAACGCCTTGCGCGATGAACGACCGCAGGGCCGCAATCTGATTTTCCTGACGCTGCTGCGCGTCCGAGAACCGCAGATCAATGCCGCGGGCTTCGGCCTCTTGCATCGTCACGGTGGTTTCGGCGGCGCGCCAGCCGGATTCAGACCCGATCTGCGAAAAGCCGATTGTCTGCGCATGTGCCGCAGCGGCACCAAAAGCAAAGACAGCGACGCTGCCCATCAAAGTTCGTTTAAGCATTGGAAATCCTCCCGAGATCTCACTGGCCCCCTCCGGGCCTGGAAAAAATAAATACTATTATATACATTCGAGCAAGGTTTTTTTGATCCGGTCCCAGTTCTGCCTCTGCGCAGTTTAGGCGTCCCAGCCCGCAGGTGGCAGAAAGACGCGGGATGCAAGTGTAACAGCCGCCATGCCGCGAGGCATAAACCTTGCTTTTCGTCCGGTGGTGTAATGTCGGACCGCGACTCGCAGCTTCTGGCGGCAAGCGTCAGGAAATCCGCCGCCAATGCCGCGTTCTTCGAAGGTGGCGCGACGGCACAATATGCGGCAAATGCGCAAGAATCCGGCGGTGCAATCATTCTGGGTTATCGCTGGTATGCGCTGAATCTTTTGGGCTGATCAGCGTAAAGAAGTGCGAAAGGCTTCAATGTTGCAGCCTTTCGGCGCCCAGATGACTTGCAGTACCCGCAGGATCATGTCGCTTTGCCTGCTGCGGTGCCGCGCTTAGGCGCTTGACCCGCCCGCGCCGACGAGCGAGATTTGCCGTGTTGCGAATGCCGCCGGGGCAAAGGCGGTTCACATGAAAGGGGCACTTATGACCGACAAGTTGATCACGGCGTCGCGCCGTATGGCGCTGACATTGTTGGCGGGGGCGATGGCAGCTGCGCTGCCGGTCGTTGCCAGCGCACAGGCGTTTTCGACAATGGATGAGCGGCTGGTCACCCCTGGCGTACTGACTGTCGGCACTGGTGATCCGGTCTATCCGCCCTGGATGATGAACAATGATCCCGCCGGTGGTGAGGGGTTTGAAAACGGGCTGGTTTATGCTCTGGCCGAAGAGTTGGGATTTGCCCCCGATCAGGTGGTTTGGGTCGGTCAAACTTTTGATCAGGCCATCGCGCCGGGTGCCAAGCCATATGATTTCTCGATCCAGCAAATCTCTGTGACCGAAGCGCGGTCACAGATCGTCAGTTTCAGTCAAGTCTATTTCCAGCCTGAAAAGGCCGTGATTGCCTTACCCGGCACCGATGCCGAAACTGCGACCAGTTTTGATGATCTGCAAGGACTGCGCTGGGGCGCGGTGATTGGGACGACGGATAATGATTATCTGGTCAATATCCTCGGAATTGATGATGCAGCGATTTACAATGAACAGGCCGATGTGTTTCAGGCACTGCAGGCCGGACAGATCGACGCGACGTTGGCCGCCCTGCCCACTGCCTTATTCATGACTGCCGTGCAGGTGCCGGATGCCAGTATCGTGGCTCTGCTGCCTGCTGATGAAAATGACAATGGACATGGGCTGCTTTTCGAGTTTGGCAATCCGCTGGTGGAACCTGTGGATGCTGCCCTGAGCGCGTTGATCGACCGCGGTGTGGTGGATGATTTGATTGCAACCTATCTGGTTGCCGATCCGGACTTGCCGATCATCAGCGAATGACCCGAATGTCGAGTACCGCGCCGGATCGCGCGGAAAATGATACGGCGCGGCGGGGGCCACCCCCGCCGCCGCCACGTCGGGGGTTTGACTGGCGCGAGGCGATGATGCCCGCGCTTATTGGCACGATGAGCATTGTCGTCGTATTCGGAACGCTTGCGTGGTTTGTAACCTCAGCCGAACAATGGCCGCGGATCAAGCTGCAATTCTTTAACCTTGATGCGATGATCGCGGCTTTCCCGCGCGTGCTGCAGGGGTTTTGGGTCAATATCCAGGTCTGGCTGACGGTGCTGGTCTGCATTCTGGTCTGGGCGCTGGTGCTGGCCGTGGTCCGCGCGCTGCGCGCGCCATGGTTTGCGTCCTTCCGGCTGATGGTGATGATCTATATCGACATTTTCCGGGGTGTGCCGGTGTTGTTGCTGGTGCTGCTGTTCGGCTTTGGCATTCCGGCGCTGAACTTGCCGGGATTGCCGAACTCCGGCCTGTTCTGGGGGGCTGTCGCCATGGTGTTAAGCTATGCCGCCTATGTTGCGGAAATCTATCGGTCCGGCATTGACGCCGTGCATGAGGGGCAGCGCGCAGCGGCGAAATCGCTGGGCCTCAGCGAATGGCAGACCCTGCGCTATGCGATCCTGCCGCAAGCCTTGCGCAATGTGGTACCTGCGCTGATGAATATCGTGGTGGCCCTGCAAAAGGATGTGGCGCTGCTATCGGTGATCGGCGTACGCGATGCGGTGCGCGAGGCACAGATTTACACTGCCACGACCTTTAACTATTCGTCGCTGATCGTGGCGGCGGGGTTGTTTCTGCTGGCGACAGTGCCGATGGCGCGGCTGGCCGATTATCTGACCCGGCGCGACCGCCAGCGCCGTTTGCAAATGGCGGACTGACATGGTTCCGAAGATCGATATCGACAATGTCACCAAATATTTCGGTGATAAGCTGGTGCTCGACCGCGTCAGCCTGAAAGTGAACCCGCATGAGGTGGTGTGTCTGATCGGTGCGTCCGGATCGGGGAAGTCGACCTTACTGCGCTGCGTCAACCGGTTGGTCGTACATGATTACGGTACGATCCGGCTGGACAGTGTTTCCGTTGATGATCCGGCCTTCGGCAAGACCGGTCTGCAAAGACGGGCCGGAATCGTATTTCAGTCCTATAACCTGTTTCCGCATATGAGCGTGCTGGACAATATCACGCTGGCCCCGCGCCGTGTGTACGGGCAGTCCCGCACAGAGGCAGAGGACCGTGGCCGTGACGTACTGGCCCGGTTTGGGATGGATGGCTTTGCCGCATCCTATCCCGAACAGTTGTCAGGCGGCCAGCAACAACGCGTGGCCATTGCGCGCGCGCTGATGACGCGCCCGGATGTCCTGCTGTTGGATGAAATCACCGCGGCGCTTGACCCTGAACTGGTGGGTGATGTGCTGGCAATCATACGTGGCCTGAAAGACGACGGGATGACGATGATGATCGTGACGCATGAGATGGGTTTCGCGCGCGAATGCGCCGATCGTGTCGCCTTCCTTGATGGCGGCGTAATCCTCGAAGAAGACACGCCTGACCGCCTGTTTGGCGCGCCACAACAGGTCCGGACACAGGCGTTTTTGCAACGCATCATCGCGGCGGGTAGGTTGTGACCGGTGCTGCGCGCTGCGCCGTATCGACCTGCGCGCAACGCGCCCTGACCTAACGGGCCGCACGGATCCGCGTCGCAAGATCCTTCAGCACAAGATAAGAGCTGAATTTGAACTGGCGCGGCTCTGCAAGCCGGGCAACCAGATCACTAAGGGGCACGCGCAGGCTTTCTTCGATCTCGTCATCATGGCAGGTCGCGCGAAAATCTGCGGGCAGGACCAGATCATAGATCGCCAGAAGTTCCTGATGAAAGCCTCGGGTTGAGACATATTGCACAGCCATTTCGCCGACTTTTTGCAGTCGCCTCATAGCGACAGGCCCGATCCCGGCTTCTTCCCAGCTTTCTTTTCGGGCGGTTTGCACAAGGCTGTGCCCTGCAGCCCGCCCACCGGCGACCAGCGTATCCCAGCGGCCTGGATTCGACGGGGCTTGACGCGAGCGTCGGGAAATCCAGACCAGTGGTTCGTCCGTTTTTTCCGTCGGCACTAGACCGTTGATGTGCACCTTTTGCGCCCAGAAGCCCAGAATGCGCAGCGCTGACCGATCCAGCCGCGCGATTTCCGGACCTTGTGGGCCAAGCGTGACCGGCATCTGTTCATGACGCTGCGGTTCGATCCAGCGCTGATTAAACAATTCTTGCCGGATATCCTCGAGCCGCATGGTCGGATTGCCGCTGGTCAGAAGCAGCTGCCGCGCATCCTGCAGCAGGCCACGCCGCACCAGGTGGTCCGCCACCGGCAGCGAGACTGCGCCCAAAGCATCGGCATGGCCCGGAAAATGCAACGGACGAAAGGCATGGGCGGTGCGGTCGGGGATCATCGGTTGGGCGTCTCCGCTGACAGGTTGGTTAATCATTGGCAAAGATGACGGCGGCATCGCGCGGGAACCAGATATCGACCTGCTCGCCCTCGACCAGCCGCTGTGGTGACATCAGCGCCAGCGCGGCGGTGCCCGTCGGACCCAGATCAAGCGTGACGCGCCAGTCACGCCCTTCAAACAGGCAGCGACGGACCACGCCGGTCAAATGGTTCTGACCCGCCGCTCCGACGGGCTGGCCCAATGTGATACTGCCCGGGTGCAGCATCACATTCACCGCGCTGTTGGGACGCGCGTCACCTGCCAGCGCCTTGCGTGGCAGGGTGACGTGCTGACCGGCAATATCGACAAGAATGTTGTCCGCATCGGGCGTGTTCAGCAGCCGCCCGGGCATCCGCGTGTCATATCCTGCCAGCGTCGCAATCCAGGCCGACCGTGGCTGCGCGAATAATTCTTGCGGCGGGCCGGATTGTTCGATCTCGCCGGTGCGCATGACCACCAGCAGATCGGCAAAGGAACAGGCTTCCAGCGGGTCATGTGTGACGTAAAGGACTGTTTTGCCGACACGTGCAAATAGATCCGCAAATTCCATCCGCATATCGAGCCGCAGCTGCACATCAAGGTTCGACAAAGGTTCATCCAGCAACAGCAGGTCCGGGTCCGTGGCCAAGGCGCGCGCAATCGCGACGCGCTGTTGCTGTCCACCTGAAATCTGTGACGGCAGCCGGTCCGCCAGTGCGGTGATCTGCATCTGATCCAGCAGGGCCGCGACGCGGGCATCACGTTCGGCGCGGATCAGATGCGTGAGACCATAGCCCACGATCTGGGCCACACGCATATGCGGCCAGAGCGCATAATCCTGAAACACCATGTTCAGCCGCCGTTTGCGCGCCTCCAGCGCCCAGCCGGGGCCGGACAAGGCCGTGTTTGCCAAGACGATCCGCCCAGCATCCGGGACATCCAGTCCCGCAACCAGCCGCAGGATCGTTGACTTGCCGCAGCCAGATGGGCCGACGATGCAGGCGACCTGACCTTCCGGCACCTCCAATGACACTGCGTTCAGTACTTTCTGTCCGTGAAAGCTGCGGCTCAAGCTGTCAAGTGTCAGCATGGGTTTGTCCTTTCATGTCGGGTGTCTGTATCAGCCGCAGCAGGATCATCCGGGACAGCGTGCTGATGATCGCGATGATCGCTACGGTCAGCCCCCCGGCAAGCAGGGTCGCTGCGGTGGCGGCGCCGAATGCGCCTTGTTCAAAGGCGCGGTTGACATATACCGGCAACACGTCGAGCCGCGGCGGACGCAGGATGGATGTGATCGCCAGGTCAAACATTGCAGAACCAAAAGCGGTCAGCGTCGCCGAAACCAATGCTGCTGCGATCAGTGGCACAAGAATGGTGGCAATCCGCCGCCCCAGCCCGGCACCTTGCAAGGCTGCCGCCTGCAACATGGTCGCCGGCACCTGCGCCATCGCGCCCAGCAGCACCCGCACCGCTATCGGCACTGCACCGGCGATGCCTGCCAGAACAAGGATGAAGGGATGTCCATAAAGCGATAACCCAGCCCGGTCCATCAGCGGTGCATTCCAGATAAAGATATAACCGATGCCCAGCACCACACCCGGCACCGCAAGGCTGAGCGTGCAAGTCAGATCAATCAGCCGGTTCAGTCGGAACCCTGAAAAGGTCATCACATAGGCCGCCGCTGCCGCGATCAGCCCCGATCCGATGGCGGCCTGCGCCGCAATCGCTGTTGAATTGCGCAAAGCACTGACAAAGGCGCCGCCGGTGTCCAGCACATAGCCATAATGGCGCAGGGTCAGATTGTCCCAACCGATCCCCTGCGAAATCCGGTCGGTAAAGGACACAACGACGCTTGCCCCGATCGGGATGAATAAGGCCAACGATAGCGCAACCAAAGCGATCCCATTGGGCAGCCATGCGGTATTGCGTGTCTCGACCGGGGCCAGTTTTGCCTTGGCTCCTAGAAAATCATACCGCCGTCGCCGCAGCACACGGAAATAGGCCATGACCGCCAGCAGCATGATTGCCGTGACATAAAATGCCATCACCCCCGCTAGATCGAACCGGATAGGCGATTGGTTGATGGCGACATAGATCGCGTAGGTCAGCGTCGGAAACCGGTATGTTGTGGCCAAAGCTGTGGGCAGGCCGAAATCGCCGAGCACGTCGATAAAGATCAGCAAGGCCCCCGACAGCACCGCAGGCAGCAGCATCGGCAGGCGTACGGTGAACAGCACCCGCAAAGGCCCAGCCCCGTTTAGCCTTGCGGCATGGGCATAATCATCCATCCGCCATTGCAGCGCGGCAGAGACCGTCAGATAGGCGAAGGGAAAGGATTTCAGGCTCATCACCACCGCAAGGCCCCATGGGTTGAACACCAGATCAGGCACAAAAGACAGCCCGAACCATTGGTTCGCCAACCCGCCGCGACTGGCAAACAGGATCCAGCCCTGTGCCAAAATGAATGAGGGTAGAATGATGATCGCCCAGGCGGCTATATCCAGCGCCGGACCCAGTGCCAGCCGTGAATTGTGGCGCAGGATGGCCAAACCGCTGCCCATCAGCCCGCCGATGACAGCGGCAATGCTGGCAAGAAACAGCGAATTCCACAGGGCACGCCGCCAGAGCGGACGCTCAAAAATCTCCAGCAAGCCGCCAAAGCCAATACCGCGGCTCTGCCCGGAAAAAGCGCCCGGCATGAAGGCCTGCAGCAAAACAGCGGCCATCGGTGCGAGCACTAGAATGACGAGCAGCAGTACGACTGTGATGCCCAGCCAATCCTCAGGCAGCAGCCGATGGCGTGGCTTGCGGGATGCACTGGTCGCGATGGTGGAAACAAGTGTCATTGGCGGCTCCTGTTACATGCAGGCGGCTGTGGAAGGGACGGCCGGTAACCCGACCATCCGCTCAAAACGCAGCTAAGCCGGTCAGTTCAGCGCCTGATCGGCGAACCAGGTCTTGATGTCCGCTTCATGCTCGACAGCGAAGGCATCCGAGGCGACCAGATAGCGCTTCCCCTCGGGCGGCCCATCCGCACGGCGCACGGCGCCTGCGACGGTCGGCTCAAACTTGCCGTCTGATGGGATCGCAGCGGCCAGATGGCTTTGCGTGTCGGGTTCCAGTAGCCAATCAACAAAGGCTTTGGCCGCCTCTGGACGGGACGTATTGGCGCTGATGCCGACACCGCGGACAACGCCAGGGGCTCCATCCTCGGGCCAGACCACGCTGACAGGCACTTCGCCTTCTGCCAGGACGGTATAGGCAACCTGCGAGGTGATCAGCGCCAGCGAGATATCGCCCGATGCTAATGCCGCTCCGGTCGGCCCATTGGTGCGGAACACGCGCATGCCATTTTCAAAGAAGCTGGTGAACAGATCGCGCGCGCCGTCATTACCGAGCGCTTCAAAGAATTGCGCGACACAAGGGTAGGCCGGGGCTGCGACAGCCGGGTCAGCCATGCCGAACTGGCCGTTAAAGCGGGGATCAGCCAGATCGGCAAAGCTGGTTGGGGGCGTGTCTACCAGATCGGTACGATAAAGCATCACGCACGAGGCTGCGAGGCCGATGGGGAACCAGGACCGGTTCTCTGGCAGATATGCCTGGCCGATTTCGTTGAGGTTACCAATGTTGGCAGGTTCCACCCCGCGCAGTAGGGCCTCTTGCTGATCCAGCATATGGAACGTGTACGAGCCGTTGAAAATCAGCACATCCCATTGGGGATTGCTGGCTTCTGCTGCGATGCGGGCCAGAATCTCGCCGCCGGACATCTGCACGACATCAACCTCACGGCCGGTGTCTGCTTCAAAGCGGTCGGTGATAGCGCCTTCGAAATCATTGGTATAAAGCACGAGCGGGCCTGCGGCATCCTGTGCCGCCACTGGCAGGCCAAGAATGGTCGCAGAGGTCAGTGCTGCAGTGCCGAGTACAGTTTTGAATGGGGTCATGGGCATGTCACTTTCGGTGCTGTTGCTGGGCTGCGCAGGGCCGGGTGATGTCTTGCGCAGGTCACGGCTAAGCTGCCCATGCGTCAGTTTTGTAACACGGCCCGGGGGCAATTCTGGAACAGCCGGTTCCTGTTTTGGAACAGCTTGACCAAGCGCCAGAATATCGGATTTCACCTGTGCTGCGATCTGGTCCGCGCAGTAACGCAAGGTAGCGTTCATGTTCTGCCGTGACGGTGTCAGCAACGTGACCGCGACCGCAGGGCCGGTCCAGTCTGGCAGCAGATGGCGCAGCGCGCCGTGTGAAAGTGGACCACGGGCGGCAAATTCCGGCAGCAGCGCAAGCCCCAGCCCATCCAGTGCCGCCTGCGTCAGCACCGGCGCATTGGCAGTGATCAGGCGCGGCGACGGGGTGAGTGCCGCTACCTGACCTGCGGCATCAGACAGATGGGTGTTTTCCGGGCGGGCATCTATACCAAAGACCAGTAGGTCATGTGCTGCCACATCGGCTGGCGTCATAGGTATGCCGTATCGATCCAGATAGCCGGGCGTCGCGACAAGGATCATCGGATTGCGGCAGATCCGCCGCTGGATCAACACCGTGTCTCGCAGACTCCAGCCATGGGCGCGCAACAACAGATCGCTGGCGTCGCTGACCGGATCGGGGTCGCGCTCTGACACGTCGAGGGTGAAGGACAGGTTCGGATGCGGTTGCATCAGCGTTGCCAGATAAACCGGCAGGCGCGGTGCGATCAATGCGGTGGTGCTCAACACGACCTCGCCCGCGATTTCGCTGCGTGCGCGGAGCAACCGTTCTTCGGCATCCCGGGCCGCCAGCACCATCCGCTGACCAAGATCATAAGCCTCTTGACCGGCGGGGGTCAGGGTGAATTCTTCGCCGCTGCGGATGATCAGCCGGGTTTTCAGCTGCGCCTCCAGCCCGGCGAGGCGGCGGCTCACCGTGGACTTTGGCAGGTTCAGCGCGCGCCCGGCCTTCAGGATACCCTGATGTTCTACAATGGCCACGAACAGCCGCAGGTCGTTCAAATCGAGCATCATCCGCGCTCCCCTTTGCCATGACTGACAGGGCACAGCATCAGGGCAGATTGGAACGACGATATCTGTCGCACCTTTGATCAGGGTGATCTCTGCAGCAAGGCAAGGGCTGCTGACATTGGATCGCCCCGGATATCCGCGATACCGGTCGCTGTGTGCAAAGGCGGGTAGTCTGTCAATGTAACAGAATCATGACGAGATAGCTGTGCGGCCCTGCCCGTCGCTGGGGCAGGGCCGCTTGTCTTGTCAGTCGAAAAGAGGGATATCAACCTCTGCCGCCTCGAACAGATAGTCGCGCGAGGCTACGATCTGATCGCGCAATGCGGCGATGTCATGGCCCAGCAAGGCACCTTTCCACTTTTTGATCTGGCCCGCGACAAGGACCGTCTCGACATTGGACCGTTCCATCAGCGTGACAACCGCGCCAGCCGCATTGTTCAGCGGCGCGACATTCAGTGCATCGGCATCCAGCAGGATGATATCGGCCTCTTTGCCCGGCGTCAGCGACCCGACCTTGTGATCCAGCTTCAGACCGGCTGCGCCGTTGATCGTGGCAAAGGTAAGGGCATCGCGCACATCCATCAGCGCTGGGGCCGCCTCTGGTCCTTCTTCCAGCGCGGTCTGATTGGCAAACATGCGTTGCACTGTCATCGCGCCCCGCATCTGGGTAAAGAAATCGGCCGTCATCGTGCATTCGACATCGACCGACAGAGACGGAGCCATGCCCATGTCGATGGCTTTCTGGATCGGCGGCAGGCCGTGGCGCATCTGCATTTCGATCGGGACGGACAGCGAGATATGCGCGCCGACTTCCTGCGCACGGTTCCATGCGGCGTCGGACATGCCGGTCATATGGATGAACAGATGCTTGTCGGTGTAATGCGGGATCAGATTATCCATCGTCTCCTGCATCCCCAGCGAGCCGACGACATGCAGCCCGATCATCAGGTCAAGCTCTTGCCCCAGTCGCCAGAGTTCCAGCGGATCAACACCGGGCAGATAGACTTCGCCACCCATCAGCATGGTCAGCAATTGATCGTCGGAGGCGAAATATTCGTTCCGCAGACGGCGGGCATCCTGCGGATAGGCCAGATCGGGACCGTAGCCTTCAAAATAGCCGAACACGCCACGACGACCTACCGCCTGCATCCCCGCGATGACGGCATCGGAATGGGCGGGCGAATGGTGGATCTGTGAGACGTCATGGACGGTGGTGACACCGGCATCCAACTGGCTCAGCCCGCCGAAAAGCTGCGCGATATAGACATCCTCGGGCCGGTAAACCTTGGAGAATTTGCCAAGGATATCATCCAGATAATTCGGCTCATCGGGCCGTGTCGGATCGCCGAACATGATCCCGTTGGGCAGATAGGACCGCAGCGAGGTCTCAAACTGGTGGTGATGCGTATCCACAAAACCCGGCATCACGATCCGGCCTGTGGCGTCGATCACGGCGGCGTCGCCTGCGTCGATATTTGGTGCCACCTCAAGAATCCGGCTGCCTTCCAGCAGCAGATCGCCAGTGAAATCGCCGATGGCCGAATCTTGGCTCAGGATATGGCCGCCTTTGATGAGCGTGCGACGGCCAGCCTCGCCCACGCCTGCGGGCAGGTCCTGCGCAATGGCGGGGCGCGTCATGAAGGCCGGCAGGAATGCCGCTGCTGCCGCGCTGGCCATGGCGCTGCGCAGGAATGTCCGGCGGGTCGGGTGGTTGTGTTGGCGCGGGAAACCGGCCTTGCAAAGCTCACACATTGTGTTTTGTCCTTATGGTTACTATTAGTGCCCTAGGCATCTAAAGGATGCATAAACGCCCGCAAGGAGACACATGAATGAAACTAGGGAACATGTCTGTGCCCGGCGATTGCGAAAGGATCTCACCCATCCTGTCGCGGGTGGGTGATAAATGGACCGTGCTGGTGATCCTGATCCTGTCGGAACAGCCCAAGCGGTACAGCCAGATCCGGCGTGAGGTTGAGAATATTTCGCAGCGAATGCTGACGATGACCCTGCGCGCGCTGGAACGCGACGGTCTTGTGACGCGCCAAGTATATACCGACAAAAACCCGCCATGGGTGGAATACCGGCTGACCGATCTGGGCCAGACTCTGGTCCCGCCACTGTTCACCTTGTGTCAATGGGCCGCAGAGAATTGCGCCGTGATCGAAGAAAATGCAGCCAATGCAAAGGCGGCGTGACGTCATACTACCCTAGGCGGGTCACAGACAGACGCCATAGGCCAACATCACCAAAAGTATGGCAATCACAACCAGAAGATAACGTCGGGGAACCGGCCAGCGACCTGGACCTGGCAGTGCAACCACAGGGCTGTCAGGCGGAATACGGCCTAAGGCCGCAAAGGTAGTGCCAAGGTGGCTTACCCGGGCGCAGACCCACCCATATAGTCAACGCATACCGCCGCGGTGGCCCCTGAACATCAGGCCAGCACCGGGCGGACCGAGAGGACTATCATGAAAATTCTACCCCTTGGCATCGCTTCGGCGATTGCGATCACTGCTGCTTTGCCATCATTCGCCCAATCCACCGAAGCGCGCGCCGGTGCAGAAATCGCCGCCCGTGTGACGCCCAGCGAATTCGCCCCGGCTGTTGGTATTCTGGAACTGAACCAGACCGTCGTCATCGAAGGCTGTCTTGAGGATATCACTTGGTGCCAAATCAGCTTTGACGGCCAGACTGCCTGGGCGTCGGGCGAATATCTTTATGTTGAAGAAGACGCGACACCTGTCGCTTTGATCAATCGTCCCGGTTCGCTGTCGCTGACGACCGTCACCGTTCCTGACGATGATGCAACCCAGACTGATCAGAATGCTGCTGCCGCTGTCGGTGCCACCGTCGGGTCAATGATCGCCTTTGTTGCGGGCGGGCCGGTCGGCGGCATCATCGCAGGCGGGATGCTTGGCACCGCCGTCGCCGTGTCAACCGTCGAACCTTCAGAAGAGACGATCACTTTTGTTTCCAGCAATCCGGTCGAGACGGTTTATCTGAACGGCGAAGTTGTGGTTGGTGCCGGTGTTCCGGCTGAAGTTGTCATGTATGACGTCCCGACACAGCCAGAGTTCCGTTACCTCAACGTGAACAACCAAACTGTTCTGGTCGATGCGGAAACTGGTGCGATTGTACGCGTCATTCGCTAAACCTTCTTTTTCCAGAAAAAGCCCGGTGCATTGCGCCGGGCTTTTTGCGTTGTCGGGCGCAGACTTGACATCATCTGAGGATACGATTGCATGCGCCGGGGATAGATTGAGTAAGACAGCACATGCGGCGATTGATTTGGGGCCTGGTCTGGCTGGGACTTCTTTATAGTGGATATTGGTTTGCTGTGTCGCAAATACTGCAAACAGGGGCCGACCGGGCAAGCGTACTTTTGGCCGATCAGGGCGCTGACCTGACGATCGGATCGGTGACGACAACGGGCTATCCTGTACGATTTGACACGGTCCTGCATGATCTACACCTTGCCGGGACAGATTGGGCTTGGCACGCGCCACAGATTACCCTGCAGGCGGACAGCTATCGCCCGTTGTCGCTGGGCATGCGTTTTGCACAAGATCAAGTATTGCGACTGGCTGACCAAACCCTGCTGCTTGGCGGTGAAAACTGGCACGTGCATATCGCTCTGCGTCCGACACCTCTATTGGTGTTTGATGCGGGATGGTTGCGGATGGGGGCGACGACGGTCGTGTCGGATGCCGGCTGGCAGTTTGACTTGGGCCAATTGGCCGCCGGACTTACAGATGCCGGCGGGCCTGATCCCAGCTATGATGCTGAACTGAAAGCAGAGCGACTGGTATTGCCTGCCCCGCTGCGCGACCAGATCGACCCGGCTGCGACCCTCGGCCCGGAGATTGAGGCGATCACGGGCGCGGCGCGTCTTGTGTTTGCGCAGCCATTGGACCGGGACCTGCAAGGCGCACTGCTTGATCTTGATCAGATCACCCTGCATGATCTGCGGTTTGACTGGGGTAGTGTCACATTGCAGGCTAGCGGAGATGTCGCGATAGATTCTGTCGGAATCCCGACCGGCCGGATCGACCTGCGCAGTCAGCAATGGGGCCTGCTGCTTGATTTTCTGATCGCAGCAGGGCTGATCGAACCAAGCGTCAGGAATGCCATAACCCGGGTCGCAGGTTTCATGGCCGATGCAGACGGAGTCCTGACTGTACCTCTGGTGTTTCAGGAGGGTATGATGCTGGTCGGGCCGGTTCCCGTCGGGCCAGCGCCACGGCTGCGCTAGCTGGTGCCGAACAACCCAGTCAGCGCGCGCCGCACCAAAGCTGTGACTGACGGGCGCGGTGTCGCGTGAAACGGCAGCGGGCGACAGACTTCGATGGCGGCGACGCCGACGCGAGCGGTCAGGGCGCCGTTTACAATGCCTTCGCCAAAGCGGCGCGAGACTTTGGCAAGGATGCCGCCACCTGCAATCGTGCCGATCAGGTCATCGCCCACGGCCAAAGCACCCGTCGCCACCAGATGCGCCAGCACGCCGCGCGTCAGCCGCCAGGACCCCAGCGTGCCAGCACGCCCGCCATAGATTTCCGCGATCCGGCGGATCATCCGCAGATTGGCGGTCAATGCCGTGATCAGATCGGCCAAGGCGAGCGGGACAAAGGCGGTGACCATGGCGACCTGGCGTGCTGCATTTTCCACCTCGCGCATGGCGCGGGTGTCGAGCGGGGCGAGTAAGCTGCGTTCGGCTAGCCCCAAAAGCGCATCGGCGTCGAGCATATCCGCCTTGCGCTGTGCCAGTTCGGCCTTGCCCCAGGCGACATCTTCGCGCCCGGCATAAAGCGTATCGAGCGCGCCGAGCACGCCATGCGCGGCTTTCAGATCATTGCTGAGCAGCGCGTCGCGGGCTTTGGTCTGGACCAGGTCGAGTTTGCGCAACCGGCCAAAGGCTGCGAGTTCGCGAAAGCCGATGATCAGCACGACTAACAGTAACAGTCCCACCAAAATCGTCGCGATCCAGCCCAACACAGGGGACCGGGCGAGCAGGCCGGTGACGTAATCCCACGCGGCAAGCGACACGATGAACCCTGTCAGCAACACGGCCAGCGACCAGAACCAGCGCGACAGGCGGGATGGTTTCTGGCTGGCGACCACGGCGATCCGCTGCATTGCGGCGCTGTCGATATCGGGCACGGCGGGGGCCACGTCTGGGCGGGCTTCGTCGGTATCGTTGAGATCGATCAGGATGGGTCCACGGCTCACAACCTGTCCCCCAGCAGAAACTGCGCCGCTTTATCCAGCCGGATATGCGGTGGCCCGTCACCGGGGCGCAGGGTCAGCCGCGCGGGTGCGAAATTCATCACGCTGTAATCGGCATCCAGCCATTTTCCCGCCCCTTCGCGCGCAGGTGCCAACAGATGGGCTGGATCATCAGGCAATTTGCCGGGATAGAAGGCTGCCTGCTTGCCGCCATCCAGCAAGCGCCCGCGCACTACATCAAGCGGGCCGTCGCGATGATCGACCGTATCTTCCACGGTGGTGCGCAGGGCGGCGATCGCCATGGCTGCGGTCTGTGCCCCGGCGAAATCGGCCCGGTCGCGGGCGTCACGCAGCAAAGCCTCGGTGATCGCGGTCAGTTGTTTGTGCTGGCTGTGGTGCAGGTGGTCGGCCTTGGTCGCGGCAAAAAGGATCTTCTCGACCCGCCGCCCTTGGAAAATCCGCGTCAGGGAGGCGTTGCGCCCCGGTTTGAAAGCCCCCAGCACGGCGGCCATGGCGCGGCGCAGATCCTCTAGCGCGGCGGGACCGGCATGGATCGCGCCCAGCACATCGACCAGCACGATCTGCCGGTCGATCTTGGCGAAATGATCGCGAAAGAAAGGGCGGATGACATGCGCCTTGTAGCTGTCAAAACGGCGTTCCATCTCGCGCCCCAGTGACTTGCGCGCGAAACTGTCGCCGGGCAAAGGCGCGAAGGTCAGCACGGGCGATCCGGCCAGATCGCCGGGCAGAAGAAAGCGACCGGGGGTGCAATCGGAAAAGCCCGCCTCGCGCGATGCATTCAGATGGGCGGTGAAACTGGCGGCCAGCGCCTGTGCCTGCGGTTCATCAAAAGCGGTTTGGGGATCGGTATGGCCCACCATGGCGAGATAGGCATCGCCGCCCGGTCTGCCTTTGGCGCGCGCCAGTGCGGCCTTGGCCCATTGCGCATAGCCTAGGTCCAGCAGGCCAAGATCCAGCAGCCATTCGCCGGGATAATCCACGATATCTATATGGATTGTGCGTGGCCCTGACAGCCCTGACAACAACCCGCTTGGCTGCACCCGCAAGGACAGGCGCAATTCGCTGATCTGCCTTGTGCCTTGCGGCCAGCTTGGGTCGGGGGCGGTCAGCCGGGCGATATGGGTTTCATAGGCAAAACGCGGCACAGTATCATCCGGCTGCGGTTGCAGAAACGCCGCCTGTATCGCACCATTGGCGGCAGTCAGTTGCGGCATCCGGCCCCGGTCCAGCAGGTTCGCGACCAGCGAGGTGATGAACACCGTCTTGCCCGCCCGCGACAGACCCGTCACGCCCAGCCGGATCACCGTGTCGCTGAAAGGGGCGGTCAGCGCGCTGGTCACGTCTTCGACGCGGCGTGTGATGTGATCGGCGATTGCGGCGATAACCAAGGCGGGACCTTTCCATGTGTTCACAGACAGATAAGCACAGCGATGCGATATGTGTAGGGATTGATTTTGCTGACGCCGCCGCCTAATCGGGACGGATGCCGCGTTATGCCCTTCTTGTTGAATATCATGGTGCCCCTTTTGCCGGTTGGCAGCGGCAGAATGATCACCCGTCGGTGCAGGGCGCCATCGAGGATGCTTTGACGAAACTCGAACCCGGCCCCCATACCATCGCCGCCGCCGGGCGCACCGATGCCGGGGTCCATGCGACAGGGCAGGTGGCGCATTGCGATCTGACCCGCGACTGGGACCCGTTTCGGCTGTCAGAGGCGTTGAATTACCATCTGAAGCCTGCGCCGGTTGCGATCCTTGCTTGCGCGGTCGTCGCCGACGAATGGCACGCGCGGTTTGACGCGCTGGAACGGCGCTATCTGTTCCGGTTGATCGCCCGCCGTGCGCCGCTGACGTCAGAAGCGGGACAGATGTGGCGCGTCAATCACCAGCTTGATCCGCAGGCGATGCAGGCAGGCGCGGATCACCTGATCGGATGCCATGATTTCACGACCTTCCGGTCATCAATCTGCCAGGCGAAAAGCCCGGTCAAAACGCTGGATGAGTTACGCATTGAAGTCGTGCCGCGCGCCGTCGGTACCGAATACCGGTTTCACGTCCGGGCCAGGTCATTTCTACATAACCAGGTACGTAGTTTTGTCGGCACATTGGAACGCGTCGGTGCAGGGGCTTGGCAGCCGGACGACGTGGCTCGCGCGCTGGCGGCGCGCGACCGCGCTGCCTGTGGGCCGGTGTCCCCGCCGCAGGGGCTTTACCTTGCGGCGGTACGATATCCGATTGACCCGTTTGGCTAGCAAGCGCTTAGGTGGCTACCCCTTCCCGCTTTGCCGTTCTGATTGCGGCAGGACGGTCGCGGCAGCGTTGCACCCACGATTTGATCGCCGGATCATCCGGCGTCGCCTCCGGGAACCAGATGAACGGGCTGCTGCACAGCAGATCAGCGGCGGAATAGCCGTCGCCCAGCAGATATGGCTGGTCTTGCAACCCGGATGATAATTGCTTGGTCATGGTGGCAAAATCGCCCAGGCCTGCCTTGATCACCGGGTGATCGACCTGTGCCCATTGCGTGAGGATCACCGGCTCCATCACACCCTGATAATAGAACAGCCATGACAGATACGCGCCTCGCCCCGGCGCGCCATGCACCGGGCCAAGCCCGGCCTGCGGATAGCTGTCGGTCAGGTGTAGGATGATTGCGCCGCGTTCGCGGATTTTATCGTCGCCATCGACCAGATAGGGCACTTTCTTTTCAGGATGCGGGTTGCGTGGGTCTGGCGCGCCCGACCCGTCCTGACGGGGGATCGTGACCTCGACGATGTCGATATCCGCACCTAATTCGTCGATCAGCGTGAGGATAGAGGATGAGCGGGAATTGGGTGAATGGTAAAGAATGGGCATAGGAACCTCGCTTTATGTTGCCGCTCTCGCTATACCGGAGCCATCCTGACAGAATACGGCAGCAGCTAATGGCCCGGACCGACCGTTTGATGCGATTGATGGACGCCCTGCGGCGGCTGCCCGCGCCTGTTACGGCGCAAAGGCTGGCCGAGGAAACGGGGATTTCGCAACGCCAGCTTTACCGCGACATCGCGACGCTGAGGGCAGGTGGGGCTTTGATCGATGGCGCGGCGGGTGTTGGCTACATCCTGACCGAAGACCCGGCATTGCCGCCGCAAAGCTTTTCCCGTCTAGAGATCGAGGCGTTGATGTTGGCAATGGGCGGACTGGCGCAGATAGGGGATGCGGAATTGTTGCGCGCGGGGCAGGATGCGCTGAGCCGGATCATTGCCACTTTGCCTGACAAACAGGCGCGGCAGGCGTCGCATTCGATCATGCGCAGCTGGCGGAAGACAGCCAACAGACCCCCGGTCGCGGTTGATCTGAACCTGTTGCGCCACGCCTGCTGGGATGAACGCAGCTTGACCATCCGCTATCTGGATATGAATGATCACACCACAGAGCGCGAGATCTGGCCGCTGGGCCTGTCTTACAGCGACAATACGCTGATGCTGCTGGCGCATTGCCTGTTGCGGCAGGACTTCCGCGTTTTCCATGTCTACCGCATCATCTCCGTATATGAAAATGGCGACAGTTTCCGGCCAAGACGCGTGAGCTTGTTGAATGATTTTCGTCGGCGGGACGAGCAGAGCCGACATGCTGCTGCGTATCCTGCCGGATAGACGGCTTTCTGCGGCATCGAACCAAATTCACCTGCATGCGTTGCGGGTTGTGATTGGCCACCGAGCTGATCATGAGGTAGGTCTATTGACAAGTTGATGAAAAATGTTCCGAGGGCGCGACGTGAAAACAAACCTGTGGATGACGACAGCCCTTGTTTTAGGGGCTGGTATGGTCGCCGCGCAAGAGGTCAGGCTGGTTGCAGACGCTGCGCAAGGCCCCTTGACTGACGCGTCGTTGCTGCTCGCCCTCGACGAGGCCGCCGCCCCACAGGACTATGTTGCCGCCGCCCGCGCGGATTATCGCCGATTGCTGACAGCATTATACGCCGAAGGTTATTATGCTGGCACGGTCTCGATCACGGTCGATGGGGCGGAAGCGGCCAATATTTCGCCATTGGCAGTGACTTCCGCCATTAACGACGTGGTCATCACGGTCCAATCTGGCCCGGCCTTCACCTTTGGTGCCGTGTCCATCGCGCCGGTCCCGCCAGAGGCCGAACTACCTGCCAATCTGGCGCCGACTGAGCGCGCCCGGGCGGGTGAGATCAGGACCGCCGCCAATGCCGGTGTCAGCGCCTGGCGGGATCTTGGCTTTCCGTTGGCCAGTATCGACGGACAGCAGATCGTGGCCCGTCATACGGATCAAAAGCTTGACGTGACCGTCGGCATAGACCCAGGCCCCCAACTGCGTTTCGGCGAGCTGGACGTGTCCGGGAATGAACGGGTCCGCCCGGAACGTGTGCGCGAAATTGCCGGGTTGCCGGTGGGCGAGATTTACTCCCCTGACGCTGTCGATGCCGCCGAACGCCGCCTGCGCCGCACCGGGACCTTCGACAGCGCCGCTTTGCGTATCGGCGACGCGCCGGGGCCGGATGAGACGATCCCCGTGCGTGCTCAGTTGAACGAGGCCGCGCTGCGCCGGATTGGTTTTGGCATCGAGCTGTCGTCGACCGAGGGGGTGGCAGTGTCTACTTTCTGGTTGCACCGCAACCTGCTCGGCGGCGCGGAAAGGCTGCGAGTCGACGCCAGTGTCTCTGGCATCGACGGTGAAACCGGCGGTACCGATTATCGCCTGCGCGGCAGTTTCAGCCGACCGGCTACCTTCAACCCTGATACTGATTTCTATATCAATGCGGAGGTTTCGCGGCAGGATGAGCCCACATTCCTGATTGATAAGTTTGAGATTGAAACGGGTCTGACCCGATACCTGACTGACGAGTTGACGGTGCAGGCCGGGATCGGTGTTTTGACCGCCCGCGAAGAATCCGCGCTGGGCGAGCGTGACTATACGCTTCTGATTCTGCCTTTGCGGGCCACGCTGGACCGCCGCGATGTGTCGACCAATGCAAGTTCGGGTTATTATCTGGATGGGCGGCTGACGCCCTTTGCCAGTATCGACGGCGATCTGAACGGGGCACGCATCTATGGCGATGCGCGGGTCTACCGTAGTTTTGGTGAAGATGACGGGCTGACGCTGGCCGCGCGTGGTATGGTCGGCAGTCTGGTGGGCGCCGGTATCGGCGATGCGCCGGCCGACTTTCTGTATTTTTCCGGTGGTGGCGGCACTGTGCGCGGACAGCCCTATCAATCTCTGGGCGTCGATACACTGCAAGGGACCGATGTCATCACCACAGGTGGTACGTCTTTTGTGGGTGCGCAATTGGAAGCGCGCTATGCGATCCGCAATAACCTGTCACTCGTCGGGTTCTATGACGTCGGCTATATCGGCGAAACGGCCGTGCCCGGCGAAAACGGTGACTGGCACGCGGGGGCTGGCATTGGTGCGCGCTACAACACGGGGATCGGCCCGATCCGTCTGGATGTCGGCACACCGGCCAGCGGCGATGACGCCGGCGGAAGCGTGCAGGTTTATATCGGAATAGGACAAGCGTTTTGAGATTTTTTTGCCTGATTATCCTGCTGTTCCTGCCTGTGGCTGCGCTGGCGCAATCCGAAGACGACGACCGTGGTTACCTAACCAATCTGATTGAAAGCAATCTGTCTGGCGACGACCGCACCGTCACGATCACCGGTTTTCGTGGCGCGCTGAGCTCAGAGGCGCGGATCGACCAGATGACCATTGCCGATGCCGATGGCGTCTGGCTGACATTGGAAGATCTGGTGCTGCAATGGAACCGGACATCGCTTTTGCGCGGAGCGATCAACGTGCAGCAGCTGCGCGCAGGCCGGGTGATCGTGGATCGTGCCCCGATTTCGGACAGCTCTGGTCCGTCGCCAGAAGCGCAGCCGTTTTCGCTGCCTGAACTGCCGGTCAGCGTGTCGCTGGGGGTATTGCAGATCGACCGTATCGAACTGAACGAGTCATTCTTGGGTGAACCCGTTGTCGTCAGCCTGTCAGGATCGGCGGCCCTGGCGAGCGGTGAAGGCCAGGCTGATGTGCTGGCCACAAGGCTCGATGGGAAAGAAGGCGTTTTCCAGATCGACGGTAGCTATGCCAATGACAGCCGGGTACTCGCCCTTCTGCTGAACCTTGAAGAAGGGCCGGACGGCATCGCGGCGCGTCTGCTCGATCTGCCGGACCGCCCCTCTGTCAAGCTGACCGTCGAAGGCGATGCGCCGCTGGATGATTTTGCCGCAACCCTTGCCTTGGCGACTGACGGGCAGGACCGGCTGACCGGCACGTTCGCACTCGCAAATGTGGACGGCGCGCGGCAGGTGCAACTGGATGTCGGCGGCGACATCTCGGCCCTGTTTGCTGCAGAATATCAGGAATTTTTTGGCAATGAGGCGGCGTTGCGTGTCGCGTTGACCCAGATGGACGACGGCAGCATCAACGTCCCCGTGATCGTGCTGGAGGCTGGGCGCGTCAACCTGCGGGGAGGTGTGCTGATCGGGCCACAGGGCTGGCCCGAAACGATCCAGATCACCGGCGGTATCGTGTCTGACGGGGCCGAGCCTGTGCTGTTGCCATTGCCCGGACCGCGAACTTTTGTCGATGATGTGTCGCTGGATTTAGCTTATGATCGGGCGTCATCCGATGACTGGTTGATGGACCTGACAGTGACCGGGCTGGCCCGGCCCGGCCTATCGATTGACAGCCTCGGCCTGCGTGGTGGCGGTCTGCTGCAATCGGGTGAAGGTGACGCAGTGGGCCGTTTCACGGCCGATCTGACCTATGGTGCCGAAGGGTTAGCGCTGGATGATACCGGTGCAGCCGAGGCTTTGGGCGATTCCATCACCGGTGCCCTGGTCCTGAATCGTGTCGAAGGAGCCCCGACAGAAATCTCCCGTTTGATCCTGTCCGGTGCAGGCGTTGATATCGACGCACGGGCGCTGGTCGCGGGGCCAACAGCTGGGTTTCAGACCGATGCCACAATCGCGATGCAGGTTGCTGGGCTTGAACGTTTTTCAACGCTGTTGGGCCAGGATCTGGGCGGCGATGCGTCTTTTGACATTACCGCCGATCTGACCCCGTTGGACGGTTTGTTCGACATCGTGCTGGACGGTGTGACAAATGATTTGCGTGTCGGCGTTGAACAGGCCGATGCGGTTCTGGCTGGGGCCGGGACATTGGTTGCCGATCTGGTGCGCGATACTGAAGGCACTCGCCTTGAAGGCTTTGCCATCGCGACAGATGCGGCGGAGGTGACAGCAGCAGTGACTCTGACCAGTGCCGGGTCTGAAGCCGAAGTAACCGCATCCTTGCGCGATCTTGCGCTGGTGTTGCCGGACCTGCAAGGCCCGGCAACCACGACCGGTCAGGTGACAATGTCAGACACGGGCCAGATTACCTTTGACCTTTCCGGCACGGGACCTGCGGCCAGTTACCAGACAACAGGCACTGTGGTGCCAGTGCCTGAGGACGGCCAGACGATCAATTTCGATCTTGCTGCCGATGTGACAGATCTGTCGCGCTATGCAGGTGTCGCGGGGCGGCCGCTGGCCGGGGCCGTGGCTTTGAATGTACGGGGTGTTGTGCTGAGCGATGCCGCCCGCTTTACACTAGATGTTTCCGGCGACACGCAAGACCTTGTAACCGGCATTGATCAGCTCGATCCGCTGCTGGCCGGGGCCGGGCAATTGGCCATTGCGATGGAACGTACCGGTGACACTAGCCTGCGTCTGACTGACCTGTCGGTGCAGACACCCGCGCTGGATATGCGCGGCACGGCTGATCTGCAGCTTGAAGGGCCGATCACGGCTGATCTGGCTCTGCTTATCCCCGATGCCAGTGTCGTGGACGGCACCCTGACCGGACCGCTCAGCCTGACTTTGAACGCCAACCCGACGCAAGAGGGTGAAACCGGCACTGTTCTGCAAATCAACGGCCCTGGAACCGAATTGCGCCTGGATGCGACCGTGGCCGATGCATCTGCTGACTATGCCATCACCGGCGATCTGTCAGCGCAGGTAGCCGATCTTTCCGCCTATGCCGCTTTGATCGGCCAGCCGGTGCGGGGGAGTATTGAGCTGTCCGCCGCCGGTAACCTCTTGCCGGATCTCAGCGCCTTTGACGCAAGAATTAACCTGCGTAGTGAAAACCTTGGCGTCGGTAATCCGACCGCCGACGCACTGCTGGCGGGAACCGGGCGGATCAATGCCGATGTCGGTCAGGCTGATGGGGTGTTGTCGTTGCGCACGCTGGAAATTTCGACGCCGCAAGTATCGGTTGTGGGCGCTTTGAATGGCAATGCTGGTGTGGGGCAGGGGCGGTTCAACGCCAGTTTGCGTGATATCGGGCTGTTGACGGATCAGATCAGCGGGCCGGTGCGGGCGACAGGCGCAGCCTCATTGGATGATGCAGGTAATTGGGGCGTTGATGCCACCGGTACTGGCCCCGGCGGGCTGACAGCGCAGGTGCGCGGAAATGTAGCACAATCGGGGCAACTGGATCTGGATATCGTCGGATCGGCACCGTTGGGCCTTGTCAACAATGCGATTGAACCCCGCCGGTTGAGCGGGACCGCGAATTTCGACTTGCGCGCCCAAGGCGAGCCGGGCCTGGATGCGTTAAGTGGGCAGGTCACCTTTGCCAATGGTCGTCTGGCTGACCCTGGGTTGGCACAGGCGCTGAGCGGGATCACCGGTGCGATCCGGCTGAACAATGGCAGCGCGCAAATTGATCTGCGCTCCAACGTCGAAGGTGGTGGCGCGATAGCGATAAATGGCCCGATCGGGCTGAGTGGTGCGAATAATGCCAATGTGACTGTGCAATTGACTGACGTGGTGCTGCAGGATCCCGAACTCTATCGTACGACCATCGGCGGCGTGGTGACTCTGCAAGGGCCGCTACAAGGCGGTGCACGGATCGATGGCCAATTGGGATTGGGCCAGACCGATGTGCAGGTGCCGTCATCAAGTATAAGCACGCTTGGCAGCTTGCCGGAGGTCGCGCATCAGCGCCCCTCGGCAGAGGTGCGGCGTACACTGGCGCGTGCGGGATTGTTGCCCGATGGGGCAGAAGCATCGGGCGGCAATGGAGGTAGCTCAAATGCGGCCTTTCCTCTGAATATAGTCATCGATGCACCATCGCGGATTTTCATCCGGGGCCGGGGCCTTGACGCTGAACTTGGCGGGCAACTGACCATCGGCGGCACCAGCGCCAATGTAATCCCCGTCGGGCGATTTGAGCTGTTGCGCGGGCGCATCGACATTCTGCAACAACGTTTCGATCTGACCGAGGGCAGTGCCACGCTACAGGGGGATTTTGAACCCTATATCCGGCTTGTCGCCACCACCCAAAGCGCGGGCGGCACTCAGATCAGCATCATCGTCGAAGGTCCGGCAAGCGAACCCGAGGTGACGTTCCAATCTGTGCCAGATCTGCCGCAGGATGAAGTACTGTCACAGCTGATCTTTGGCCGTGATCTACAAAGCATCAGCCCGTTGCAGGCGGTTCAACTGGCTGCGGCAATCAGTACTTTGGCCGGGCGTGGCGGTGGCGGGGTGATGGATCAGCTAAGGCAGAACTTTGGCCTGGATGATTTTGACGTAACCACTGACGATGACGGAAATGCTGCCGTCCGCGCGGGACGTTATCTGTCAGAGAATGTCTATACAGATGTGACGGTCAGCAGCAGCGGCGACACAGAAATCAACCTGAACCTTGATATCACCGATGAAATCGTGGCCAAAGGCGGGGTCGATCAAGATGGTGGCACATCTGTCGGGGTGTTCTTTGAGCGCGACTACTGATCAGAGCCTGCGCCGGTGCAACATCGTCGTGCGGTGACGCACATGTTCTGCCACTGGTCAGGTGGCACCGGGGTCATTAGGTATTGGTCAACACGACAGGATATCCCATGAACGACGAACTTGCCCTGACCCACCGCGATCATTTGCCCGACGCTTTGCGGGTGCTTCTGGCCGAATATCCACGCGAAGGCTGGGAACGGGACCCCGGCTTTGACGGGCTGATCCGGTTCTGGCTGGACCGGCACCTGATGTTCCGCCGGTTGATGAAGGAAATGTCTGGTGCCACCGACCTGTTGCTGGACCGCAAGATGGCGTCGGATCAATTCGCTAGCACCATTTCACGTTACGGCGGCATGTTCGTAAACGGATTGCACGAACACCACACGATCGAGGATAGTTATTATTTCCCCAAGCTAATGCACAAGGACAAGCGCATCAGCAAGGGTTTCGACATTCTGGACGCTGATCACCACGCTTTGGACGAATTCCTGGCGTCGTTTGTGACCAGCGCCAATGGTGCGCTTCAAGCGAGCGTAGATCGCACGAAATTGCAGGATGCGGGGGGTGCTTTCCAGGCCGAGCTGACCCGGCTGCAAAAGCTGCTCAACCGGCACCTCGTGGATGAGGAGGAACTGATCGTCCCGGTCATCCTGCGGTATGGTAGTAAGGAACTTGGTTGATCACCGCAGCCGAAAAGCTGCAGCCTGGCCTGCACCCTGATCAACGGTAAACCGGATCAGGTCGTTGTTAACCTCGACCAACTGGCAGTTATAGGGGATCGGATCCCCGCCCCAGTTCAATTCTCGACAGAAATAGCCATCCTCCCAGCTCCAGGTCCCGGCGACGCCCCAGCCAAGGGCGCTGCCCGTGACCTGACCGTCGCTCAACACTTGCAGCGTGATCGGATAGAACCGATGCCGCAATTCGCGGTTTTCGACCAGCTGCAAAAAAGCGGCCTCGTCGGTGACGGGCACGTAATTTGCATAAGCGGAGCCTGCGGCCAGCGACAAGCCAATAGAGAGAACCAGTGTTTTCATCGTAAACCTCTTTTGCGTTATGTTTTATACGCGCGAGGGGACATTTGGTTCATTTTGCAAGCGGAAGCGTTGAAGGAGGGGGCGGGAGCCTCCAGCGGGGGTACTTTCTTCTCAGAAAATGATGACGGTGGGTCTACAGGCCAAGCACATCCATCATGTCGTAAGCCCCCGGCGCTTTGTCCTGCCCCCAAAGGGCAGCCGTCAGCGCGCCGCGCGCAAAAATGGCCCGGTCTGTCGCCAGATGTCGCAGGACAATCCGTTCCCCGGCAGCGGCAAATATCACGTCATGTTCACCGACGACATCACCGCCCCTGATTGCGCTGAAGCCAATGTCGCCCCGCTGGCGCGCGCCGGTCATCCCGTCGCGCCCGGAATCGCGGACATCGGCCAATGCCACTCCGCGCCCGGCGGCGGCGGCCTCGCCCAGCATAAGGGCGGTCCCGGAGGGGGCATCGACCTTTTGATTGTGGTGCGCCTCGACGATCTCGATATCGAAATCGGGATCAAGCGCTGCGGCGACCTTCTGTGTCAATTTGACCAAAAGATTGACCCCCAGCGACATATTCCCCGCCCGCACGATCACCGCCTGTTGCGCGGCTTTGTCGATGGCCGCGATGTCATCCTCCGACAGGCCGGTGGTGCCGATCACATGCACCGTGCGGGCTTGTGCTGCAAGGCCAGCAAAGGCCACCGTCGCGGCGGGGGCAGTGAAATCGATCACCGCCTGCGCCTGGGCAAAGGCCGCTGCGGCGTCATCGGTCACTGTCACGCCGACCGGCTGCCCGCCCATGGCACTGCCGATATCCTGCCCGACCCAATCATGCCCCTGCCGTTCCAGCACGCCGGACAGGTGACATTTTTCCGATGCCAGCACCGCACGGATCAGCATTCGACCCATGCGCCCCGATCCGCCTGTGATTACGATTCCCGCTGTGTCGGTCATATTGGTCCCTTTCACTTTGCGCTGTCTTAGCTTTGCCTGTCGCGGGACGCAAAGCCTTGCTTGGCATTATGGGTCAGAGTGATTAGATGGAACCTATGGCAAAGAACACACAACGCGATGGCAAGGCCCCGACGCAGCGCATGCTGCGGGTGGGCGAAATGATCCGCCGGACCCTGTCCGAAATCCTGCAACGGGGAGAGGTCCACGACCCCGACCTCGCGCGCATGTCGATCACCGTGGGCGAGGTGCGGATGTCGCCCGACCTGCGGATCGCGACGGCCTTCATCCTGCCGCTGGGCGGTGAAGGCAAGGAAGAGGCGCTGGACGCCCTTCGCCGCAACCGCCACGAAGTCCGGCATCTGGTCGTCAAAGGCGGCACGATGAAATTCGCGCCAGAATTGCGGTTCCAGCTCGATGGCACATTCGACCAGATGGACGCAACCCGCGCTTTGCTGGCGGAGGATCACGTCAGGCAGGACCTCGACGAGTGAGGCTGGTACACGCATTTCTTTTGCTGTGGTTCGGCTTGCCTGCATCCGCGGCGTCAGAGGTTCTGTGCGAGAATATCACCTACCTTGGTAAAAGCTATACTGCCTGCACGGTTGACCCGGCACGCGACAATTTGCGACTATTTCATAAGAACAGCGGCCAGATACTGGGCAGTTTCCGCGCGATTGAAAACCTTCCGGATGTCACTGCCCTGCCATTCGCGATGAATGCGGGGATGTATCATGCCGACCGCACGCCTGTAGGGCTCTATATCGAAAACGGGGTCGAAGAGATGCGCGTCATCCCTAACGCTGGCCCCGGCAATTTCGGTCTGTTGCCCAATGGTGTGCTTTGCCTCAATGACGACAGCGCGCAGGTCTATGAAACCATGGATTATATCGAGACAGCACCTGCCTGCCGCGATGCGACCCAATCGGGCCCGATGCTGGTGATCGACGGCGACCTGCATCCGCGTTTTCTGCCCGACAGCACGTCACGTTTCCTGCGAAATGGTGTAGGCACCACAGCAGCCGGGGATAGCGCGGTTTTCGTAATCTCGAATGACGTGGTCAGTTTTCACGAATTCGGCAGCTTTTTCCGCGATTATCTGCAGTTGCCCAATGCACTTTATTTCGATGGAAAGGTGTCGCGGTTGCATGCCCCCGCGCTGGGCCGGTCCGATTTCGGGTTTCAGCTGGGGCCGATGGTCGGCGTTGTCGAATAGGCCAGCCTTGCGATCCGTTCCACATCGGCGCTGACATCCAGACCTCGGATCTCATCAGGGCTGAACCAGTCGGCATCAGATACATCATCCGCCGCAACAGGCGTGCCGCTGACGTAATCGCATAAGACCACGGCCAGCAGGAAATGGAACTGCAATTGCCCCGCTGCATCATGCTGGATGATATCGAGATTGGTCAGATAGCCCTGCGCGCGCCCCTGCACCCCGGTTTCCTCCGCCAATTCGCGCAGCGCGGCGGCCATGGCCGTCTCACCCGCTTCGACATGCCCACCGGGAAAGCCCCAGCGCCCCGCGTCTGGCGGATTCCTGCGCCGCACCAGCAGCACACGACCGCCATGGCGCAGGACGGCAATCGCGGCGAGTTTTGGGAAAGTCTGGCTCATGCGAGCAGATTAGAGCCTGCGTCAGATAAGGGAAAGCGGCATTGCCTCTTGGCGCTGGGCATGATTGCACACATATAGAGACGAAATCCCGATCAAGGAGCGCTGCCATGCTGGAACTGAACGCAAAACCGCAACCCCCTGTCGATGTCATCAAGGACGGCACAGATGCCAGTTTCCCGGCTGATGTGATCCAAGCCTCGCAGGAAGTGCCGGTCATCGTTGATTTCTGGGCACCTTGGTGCGGCCCGTGCAAAACGCTCGGCCCTGCTATCGAAGCAGCGGTGACCAAGGCTGGTGGCCGTGTCAAGCTGGTCAAGATCGACGTGGATGCCAACCCCGGTTATGCGGGCCAGTTGCGGGTGCAGTCGATCCCGACGGTCTATGCATTTTATCAGGGTCGTCCGGTGGACGGGTTCCAAGGCGCGCTGCCACCGTCCGAGATCAACGCCTTTGTTGAAAAGATCGCCAATCTGGCCGGTGCCCCGGAAGACGACGGGCTGACCGAGGCGCTGGATGCCGCCGATCAGATGCTGGAGGAAGGGGCAGCCAGTGACGCCGCCGAAACATTCGCCGCTATTCTGACGGAAGATGCCACCAATGTCCGCGCTTATGCCGGGCTGGTCCGGTCCTATCTGGCGCTGAACGATCTGGGTCAGGCCGAGGCGATCCTGAACGGAGCGCATGCTGAAATCTCGACCGATCCGGCGCTGGAAGCCTTGCATGCCCAGATCACCTTGTTGCACGAGGCGGCCAATGCCGGGCCTGTCGGCGAATTGCAGGCCAAGGTCGATGCCGACCCTGCCAATCATCAGGCGCGGTTTGATCTGGCAGTGGCCTTGCATGCAAATGGCGAGGTTGAGCAGGCCGTTGCCGAGTTGCTGGAATTGTTCCGCCGTGACCGCGAATGGAACGATGGGGCCGCAAAAGCGCAATTGTTCAAGATATTTGATGCCCGCGACGCGAAGGACCCGATTGTGCTGGCCGGGCGGCGCAAACTGTCGTCGATCATATTTGCCTGATCACAACAGCGGGCTACTATCAGCATATGATTTCATCAACTGACCTGCCAGACACCATCCCGGTGTTTCCTCTGCCCGGCGCGCTGCTTTTGCCGCGTTCGCGCTTGCCGCTGCATCTGTTCGAGCCGCGCTATTTGGCGATGCTGGATGATGTGCTGAAAACCTCCTCGCGGCTGATCGGGATGGTGCAACCTTACGATGCCCCCGGTGCGGCAGGCAAGCTGCACAGTATTGGCTGCGCGGGCAAGCTGACCGCGTTTTCAGAGACCGAAGACGGGCGCTATATGATCACCCTGTCGGGGGCATCGCGCTTTCGCATCGTGGAAGAAGTGGAAGGGTTCACGCCCTACCGCCGCTGCAAGGTAAACTGGCAGGGATTTTCCCGCGATCTGGGGCCGGTGGAAAAGGATGAGAGTTTTAATCGTGACAGTTTCATGAAAGCGCTGAACCGTTTTCTTGAAGATCGCGGCCTGTCCACAGATTGGGACAGCCTGAAAGAGGCCGATGATGAGTTGCTGATCAATTCACTGTCCATGCTCTGCCCTTTCACACCCGAAGACAAACAGGCCCTGCTGGAGGCGCCTTCGCTGTCCACAAGGCGCGAAACCCTGCTGACGTTGATGGAATATTCCCTGCGTGGCGGCAATGGTGAAGGTATGATGCAATGAGCAGCGCAGAATTCGACCCCAAGATGCTGGAGGCCTTGGTCTGCCCGATGACCCATGCCACCCTGCGCTATGATGCTGAAAAGCAGGAACTGATCAGCGAAAACGCGCATCTGGCTTTCCCCATCAGGAATGGCATTCCGGTGATGCTGATGGATGAGGCGCGAACAATCGAATAGGGCGTGTTCGGGTTGATATGAATTTGACCTAACTCTATGATAATAAGTCTAAAATTGGCGGTTTGGCAATTGGTAACTTTCAGTATCGCCTGGTGCCCGGCATCCGCGGCGCCGCTGTCGGCGGTCAGATGCAGCTTGCGCAAGGGCGCGTGAACGATCAGTTTGGGCGCGTTGCGCCCATTTCGTTTCATTCTGGAAAGTAACCCATGACCAAATTCGCCCTGACCGTCAGCTGTGACAGCGCCCGCGGTATTGTTGCGGCCATCGCCGGTTTTCTGGCTGACCACGGCTGCAATATCACTGACAGTTCGCAATTCGACGACACAGTGACCGGCAAGTTTTTTATGCGGGTCAGCTTTACCAGCGAAACTGGGGCGACGCTCGATCATGTATCGGCAGCCTTTGCCTCTGTCGGGGCGCAGTTCGGCATGACATTCGCCTTTCATGACGAGGCAGAGCGGATGAAGGTCATCATCATGGTGTCTCGTTTCGGGCATTGCCTGAATGATTTGCTGTATCGCTGGCGAATCGGCGCTTTGCCGATTGATATCGTCGCGGTGATTTCCAACCACATGGATTATCAAAAGGTGGTGGTGAACCATGATATTCCGTTTCACTGCATCCCGGTGACAAAGGAAAACAAGCCTGAGGCCGAAGCGCGCATCATGGATGTCGTCGATTCGACGGGTGCTGAACTGATCGTGCTGGCGCGCTATATGCAGGTGCTGTCCGATCGGATGTGCCAGCAGATGTCCGGCAAGATCATCAATATCCACCATTCCTTTCTGCCCAGCTTCAAAGGGGCAAACCCTTATAAACAGGCTTATGAACGCGGCGTGAAACTGATTGGGGCAACATCGCATTATGTGACGGCTGATCTGGATGAAGGTCCGATTATTGAACAGGACATCGCCCGCGTCACTCATGCGCAATCACCATCAGACTACGTCAGTTTGGGACGTGACGTTGAAAGCCAAGTGCTGGCGCGAGCAATCCACGCTCATATTCATCGCCGAGTCATGCTGAATGGCAACAAGACAATCGTGTTCCCGGCTTCCCCCGGCTCCTATGCATCCGAACGGATGGGTTAGGCGCGGGGCGCAGGGTCTGCGCCGGTCTTTTCTTGCTGGTCTGCGGCAAAGCCATTATCACGACGGGGTCGCAGAATAAGGAATGCTATGATGTCCGGCAGCACTGCCGCCTTACCTTCGTCGTTCGGACCGCAGCGCCCAGTTTTGCTGCTGGCACTTGCAGCCTTGTTGGTTGGGGTCGTCTATGTGGCGATGAACGGATCAGGGCGGTTGGCTGCCTTGTGGGTGGTGGGTGCGGGTCTTGGGTTCGCGCTCTATCACGCGGCTTTCGGGTTTACCGGCGCATACCGGACCTGCATCACGACAGGCCGCAGCGGTGCCGTGCGCGCGCAGATGCTGATGCTGGCCGTCGCGGTGCTGTTGTTCTTTCCGGCATTGGCCGCTGGCACGGTCTTTGGCCAGCCCGTGCGCGGCTTTGTCTTTCCTGCTGGCTGGGAAGTCGCCATCGGTGCGTTCCTGTTCGGAATCGGGATGCAGTTGGGCGGTGGCTGTGCCTCTGGCACACTGTACACCAGCGGCGGCGGCGATACCCGGACCGGGATCACACTGATATTTTTCGTTACCGGCATGACGCTGGGCGCGTGGGATGTTGCGCGCTGGGAAACCCTGCCTGCGTTACCTGCGATTTCGCTGCCGCAGACGCTGGGACTGTGGCCTGCCTTGGCGTTAAATCTTGCGATGTTTGCGCTGATCGCCTGGGCGCTTGCGCAACGTGAAAAACGGCGCACTGGCGTGGTGGAGCCGTTGTTCCGCAGGCCCGATGCTTGTTTTTTGTCCGGCCCATGGCCGCTGGCTTGGGCGGCTCTTGCGCTCGCGATCCTGAATTTCGCGACGCTGGTGATCGCAGGCAGGCCGTGGGGCATCACCCAGGCCTTTGCGACCTGGGGGTCGCTGTTTGCCGAACAGGTGGGCTGGGCTGATCCGGTATTCTGGATCTATTGGGAGGATCCGACACGCATTGACCTGCTTCACCGCCCGCTGGTGCAGGATGCGACCCATCTGATGAATATCGGGCTGATGCTTGGCGCATTTCTGGCCGCCGGTCTGGCAGGGCGCTTCGCCCCCGATTGGCGCATTGGCTGGCGGCCCTTGCTGGCGGCTATACTGGGCGGGCTGATGCTGGGTTACGGTGCGCGGATGGCTTTTGGGTGCAACATCTCTGCCTTCTTTTCGGGCGTTGCCTCGGGCAGTGTCCATGGCTGGGTCTGGATCGCTGCGGCGATACCGGGGAATTTCGTCGGGATCTGGCTGCGCCCTTGGTTCAAGTTATCGTAGAACGTCATTCTGTTTTGCGCCGTGCCAAGAAAATTGCAATCGAGGTAAACTGCCCTTAACAATGGGCAAGAGGATCAGAAATCTTGGGAGGTCGCCTATGACATTTGCGCAAAAAATGACTACCTTTCTGTTTGCAGGTTGCATGGCAAGCGGCCTTGCTGCGCAAGAAAATACACCGCTGCTGGCGCAAAGCTGTGCTGGCTGTCATGGTCAGGCGGGCGAGGGTGTGGGCGCCATTCCCACAATTGCTGGCTATGACCGTGATGCGTTCATTACTGTCTGGGAGGAGTTTCGCAATAACGAACGTCAGGCCACGATCATGAACCGCATTGCGCCCGGCTATACGGATGACGAGGTTTCCATCCTCGCCGATTATTTTGCATCGATTAAGTAAGGAGCTTGCCATGTCCAGACTGACTCGTCGTAGCTTTGGCGCTCTGATTGGCGCAACCAGTGCTAGCCTTGCCACACCGGGCCTGTTGCGCGCTCAGAACGCGGGCCGTCTTGTCATAATCGGGGGCGGCTTTGGCGGTGCCTCCGCCGCGCGTTTTGCCCGGATCAATTATCCAGAGGTTGAGGTGACGCTGGTCGAGCCCTGGCCCAGTTTCATCACCTGCCCCTATGGCAACCTGATCCTTGGCGGCAAACGCACTCTGCCGCAGATTACCCATTCCTATGACGGGCTGCGCGCCCGTGGCGTTGATGTCGTGCAGGACCGCGCGGCTGATATTGATTATACCGCCAAGACCGTGACGCTCGAAAGCGGGTCAGTGCTGGACTACGATAAACTGATTGTTTCTCCCGGGATCGGTCTGCGCTGGGACGCCATCGAAGGATATGACGAGTCGGCGGCACAAATCTTTCCGCATGCCTGGATGGGCGGCGACGGATCGCAAATCTCGACCCTGCGCCAGCAACTTGAAGACATGCCGCAAGGCGGCGTTGTGGGTATTTCGATCCCCGGCAACCCGTTCCGCTGCCCACCGGGGCCTTACGAGCGGATTTCGATGATTGCCCATTACCTCAAAGAGGCCAATCCGACTGCAAAGATCATGGCCTTTGATGCCAAGGAAGGGTTTTCTAAACAGGGCCTGTTCGAGGATGCATGGGGTGAACTGTATGGCGACATGATCGAATGGATCCCGGCCAGCGGTGATGGCCAGATTGTGCGGGTCGATGTTGAAAACAAACTGTTTATCAGCGAATTTGGCGAAGAGCACCGCGTTGACGTCGGCAATGTCATCCCACCGCAATATGCAGCATCCATTGTGCGCGATACCGGGTTGGCGGATGAAAGCGGCTGGGTGCCGGTCGATGCACGGACATTCGCAGCCGCATCCGTCTCTGATGTGCACGTGATCGGCGATGCGAATATCGCAGCGCCTTTGCCGAAATCAGGCTACGTCGCCAATTCGACATCAAAGGTCGCGGTCGCTGCGGCCTTGGCCGAGGTGACAGGGCGTGATGCGCCAGCGGACCCGGTCTATTTCAACACCTGCTATAGCCACGGCGGTGATGATTACGGGTTCTCGGTAGTGGGTGTCTATCGCACGACCGACGAAGGATTTGTTGAAACACCGGATTCGGGCGGTATATCGCCACGCGGGCCGCTGTCGGAACTGGCTGATAACCGACGGCTGGAGGCAGGGTATGCCGATGCATGGTATGAAAGCATCACGCGCGACATGTTTTCTTGACGCTACCGGAAGGGACGCTGCATGACGATTGAACGGCGGATATTGCTGAAGGCTGGTGCGGCAACTGCTGCGCTGGCCTTGGTCGGCAGCGCGCCTTTGCGGGCTGATGAGGTGAACGCATGGCAAGACTGGCGCGACCAGATCCTTGATGAGCGAGAGGTCGTCGGTGATGGCATCGTGCTGGGCCTGCCCGCAGTGGCTGAAAACGGGGCGCAAGTCCCGCTGACAATCCGCGTCGACAGCCCGATGACGGTGGACGATCATGTCCGCACAATCCATATCATTGCGACACGCAACCCGGCACCCGAGATTGGTACATTTCATTTGACGCCATCCCTGACCCGGGCCGAGGTGATGACCCGAATCCGCATCGCCGAAGAACAGGAAATCATTGTGCTTGCCGAATTATCCGATGGCCGCGTGTTGCAGCAGACTGCCAGCATCATCGTCTCCATCGGCGGCTGCGCCACGTGAGGAATTAACTATGTCTACACCACGCGTTCGCCTGCCCCGTTCTGCCGCTGCCGGAGAAGAGATTGAAGTCCGCACCCTGATCGATCATCCGATGATCACGGCTGTCTCATCTGACGATCCACGCGATATGCTGGCGAATTTCACTGCGACGATGAACGGCGAAACCGTTTTTACCTATGATTTCGGCAACGGCAGCGCGGCGAACCCGACCTTTACCTTTTATCTGCGTGCCGCAGCGCCGGGTGATTTCACTTTTGTCTGGACCCATGAAGACGGCACCGAATTCCGCGCCGAAGAAAGCGTTGCGGTGTCGTGACGATGCATGGCCTTGTATCAGGGCCACACTTGCACTTCGAACAACTCGTTCAGGGTTGAACTTTCGCGTAAAGCAAGACAGGTTGCTAAAGTAAGCGGGCTTGTCAGAACAGAGAAGCCGCCGGACAGGATCAATGCGCGGCTCAAAAATACTTCAGCACTTCTGCGGCTATATGATCATTGGTGCCCTCTCGGCGTCTGCTGCGGTAGCGCAGGCACAGCCCACCGACAATCTGAATACATTTGGCATGCCTGGTATTGTGACCATGCCCTCTGCCGCGCCATTGGATGATGCAGAGCTGGTCACATCATTCGCGCTTGATGAGGACGAACGCAAATTCACGCTGACCTTCCAGATCACACCGCGGCTAACGGCTGCTTTCCGGTATAGCCGGATCGACAATTACTTGGGCCGTGGAGCCGAATTGTTCGACCGCAGTTTTGATGCGCAGTATCAGTTGCTGCATGAGACCAGAATAACTCCGTCCGTGGCCGTTGGGCTGCGTGATTTCATCGGTACCGGGCAATATAGCGGCGAATATGTCGTTGCATCCAAACACGTCACACCAGGTATCACCGCGACAGCGGGGATCGGGTGGGGGACTTTGGGTACCCGCGACAGTTTTTCGAACCCTCTGGGTCGGCTAGATGACCGGTTTAACCGTCGCATCCGTGCCGAAAGCCAGGGGGGAGAGCTGACCTCGACGCAATGGTTTCGTGGTGATGCGGCACTTTTTGGTGGCGTCGAGTGGGAGATTGACGACAGGCTGACGCTGGCGGCGGAATATTCATCCGATGCGCAGGATCTGTCAGCACGTAACCGACGAGCCGATGACAGTTCTGCGCTGAATATTGGTGTCAGCTATGTTGTGCGGCCTGGGATCACTCTTGGTCTTCAATATCTGCAAGGTGATAAGTTCGGTGCGACTGCGCATTTTGCACTTAATCCGCGCAACCCGCCTGCGGCTGGCGATCTGTCGTCTGCGCCGATGCCCTATGCGTTGCGCGATGGCAGCGCCGGACGCTGGGCAGGGCCGCTGATCCAGGACGCGATTCCCGAGGATGAACGCACACCGGCACTGGCTGCAGGGCTTGCTGCGGAAGGGATCGTTCTGCAGGCGATCTCGCTGTCGTCAGATGCGGTAGTCGTACGGATCAAGAACGATCGGTTCGATTCGCCAGCGCAGGCTATCGGTCGCACCGCGCGGCTGCTGAGCCTGACCATGCCGGCCCGGATCGAACAGTTCAACATAGAGCTTGTCGCAAACGGGGTGCCGTTATCACGGGTCACTTTGCAGCGCGCTGAACTGGAGCAGTTGGAATTTCAGCCTGACTTTATCAACGCAAGCCTGGACAGCACGGTCATCGGTTCGGCGGGATCAACCGCTGACCTTGTTTCACTGGCAGACCCGCAGTTCAAATGGGGGCTTGGGCCCTATGTCGCGTTGTCATATTTCGATCCCGATAGTCCGGTACGCGCCGATCTGGGGCTGGAACTGACGGCGAGCTATGCTTTCACACCCAGTCTGTCGGTATCTGGTGCGTTGCGCGGCAAGCTTGCTGACACATCTGACGGTTCTGTGCGTGAGTCAGATTCGGTGCTGCAGCGTGTGCGGTCTGAACAGCCGCTTTATGACCGCGATGGCTCTTTGGGTGTCGAACGGCTGACTTTTGACCATTTTGGCAAGCTGGGTACAGATGTCTATACTCGGGCATCGCTGGGCTACATTGAACAAATGTTTGGTGGCGTGTCCGGTGAATTGCTGTGGAAACCGGTGGAAAGCCGTTTCGCGCTGGGTCTGGAAGTGAATGAGGTGATGCAGCGCGATACGGACAAATTATTCGGTTTCGGTGATTATGATTACGCTGTGACGACCGGCCATCTGTCTGGATACTACGCCTTTGACAACGGCTTTGACCTGCAGGTTGATGTGGGTCGTTATTTGGCCGGTGATTGGGGCACGACGATCAGCCTTGATCGGCGCTTTGGCAATGGCTGGGTCGTCGGTGCCTTTGCGACATTCACCGATGTCTCTTTCGAGGATTTCGGTGAAGGGTCATTCGACAAAGGGATCCGCATCGCCGTGCCTTTGTCCTGGGCGCTCGGCCAGCCGAACCGCAACACGACAGCTGTGACGCTGCGGCCCTTGCAGCGCGATGGTGGCGCGAGACTGAATGTTAGAAACCGGCTCTATCCGACGATCCGCGAGGCGCATGCGCCGGAACTGACCGATCAATGGGGGCGTTTCTGGCGATGATCGGATATCCATTTCGCCCGCATATGGCGGTGATATTCTGTGGCCTGAGTATGGCGCTTTTTGCCTGTGGCAACACGGATGCCCGGCCACTCGATCAAGCGGTGGGTGCGCTTGTCTCTTTGGTCAAGAGCGAACCACCAGCCGACGTGAATGCGGTCAGATCGGGATTGACACCAGAGATGGTGGCCGCGCTGCAAGAGGCGTACACGCTGTTTGGTTTGCCAAAGCTAAACGCGGGTGCAACAATGACTGTTTTTTCAGCAACTGGAAACAGGGTCGATTGGCGCGGCGACGACGGTGTCAGCATTGTTATGCTGAATGATATCGTGATCGCGACACGGGGCCTTGGCGCTGATCTTTTTCTGGCCGATGCGGGCGGCGTGCGTGCTGCCGTGGCAGACAAATCTGGAAATGTCACCCGCAGTCACAGCTGGCTTGACGGTGAAAACCGTGAAGTAACTGTCGGATATGATTGCGTGATTTCGGTGGCCGGGTTTGAGACGGTCGATCTGATTTCACGAAATGTCGAGGCCGAGAGGATTTCAGAAACCTGCTATGTCCGCGGTACGGACATCGTTGCCTTTGCCAATGATTACTGGATCGCAGTCAGCGATGGCCAGCTATGGCAGTCAAATCAATGGATCAGCGACAATATCGGCTACTTGTTCGTGCAACACCTCCGGCGCTGAAATCATAGTTTGATGGTGTTTTTCTTGACATTTGGGGCTGGAATCGGACAGACTCGGTCCTGAGGATTTATTTTTTTGGAGTAATGAAATGATGAAAAAACTGATTGCAGCAGCGTTCTGCGCTGCATTGGTCGCAGCGCCCGTTTCTGTGTCTGCACAGGCGGCGGGTGCCGGTGCCGGGGGCACAGGTGGCGCAGGCGCAGGTGCAGGTGCTGCTGGCGCGGGTGGCGCAGGTGCAGGTGCTGCTGGCGCGGGTGCTGCCGGCGCAGCAGGTGCTGCTGGCGTCGCAGGCGCAGGTGCAGCAAGTGCTGTTGCCGTTGGTGGTTTGGCGGCGGCTGCCACTGCAGCCGCTGCAATTGCCGTTGGCACTGCATTGGTTGCTGGTATTGCCCTGCAGGAAACAAACGCTACCTCCGGCACAAACTGATAGCCGATGAAATATGTTTGGTTGAACTGACATCGCCTATTTGCAGCGCCGTTAAAAGATCAGACTTATTATTTGCAGCTTTGTAGGCTGAGTAAATTAAGGGCCACATTTAGATTATGTGGCCCTTAAATTTTGTTACATTTCTTAAATAGTACTTTTGGTGCGCGCCGGACGCCTTTACTGGCTGTGTAGTGTGGGTGCGTGCACGTTTCGGTTGTATTTGATTAGTTGTTGTTTTAACCATCAAATCATGGGCAGTGACTGTGGTTCCTATAGTCCGCCTTGTCCCAGCAACATCAGAGCATTGATGACTTTCACATTCCCCTTGTTTTCCGGTTTCTGTAGAACCTCTCGCCCTGACGAGACGGGCTGGAGCACGACAGATCATACCAAGGTCCGCACCTCATTGCCGCAAAGGATAATTGTCGTCCTTGCGATATAAACTGATGCACAACCAAAAGACACAAGGTAAACACGCTGACAGTGGATGGGTGTGTTCAGAGCAAATAGTGGCCGGATTTTCGGTAGAAGCCGTACAAGATCGGCATGATATGACAATGTCGCAGGGAAAATTTACATGACAACAAGCACCTTCAGCAGTTGGGCCAGCCCTGATGTCCTGCGCAAAATGCCTCTGATCGGCGCGCTTGTCATGGTGTTGGGCGTTTCAGCCTGCTCAGATGGTTATGTTGAGTTTCCGACCGATCAGCAGGCGCAGCAGTCGCTGGGCGAAAACGTGGAGGTGGTCGTCCTGACTGCGCAGAATATCGCCAATTTTGCCAGTCCCGCGCGCGGTTTTTCGCTGACAACTTTGCCCGGTGGGCGTGACTGGACCTATACCGTCGGGCCCGGCGACATCCTATCTGTCATCGTTTTCGATCATCCGGAACTGACCCTGCCTGCCGGACCGCAACGCAGCGCCGAAGAAAGCGGGTTTCAGGTCGCCAGTGATGGCACGATCACCTATCCCTATATTGGCAGCTTGCAGGCCAGTGGCCGTTCTGCGGGCCAGATCCGCAGTGAACTGTCGTCACGGTTGGCCGATTTCATCCCTAATCCGCAGGTTGAAGTCCGTATTGCTGCGTTTAATTCACAGGCTGTGGTCGTGTCCGGTGCTGTTGAACAGCCAAACCGGCAGCCATTAACCTCGGTCGCGCTGACCTTAATCGAAGCGATTAACGCTGCAGGAGGTTTCGCCGATGTTGCCGATCAGCGGATTGTCAGCATCCAGCGGGGCGGCCGTGTGTTCAGCATTGATGTGCAAGGTTTTCTCGAAGGCGGGATCGCGCAGAACAATCCGATCTTGCGTAACGGTGATATCGTGAACGTGCCACGCCGCCGTGCCGAAGAAGCCTATCTGCTGGGCGAGGTTGCGCGCCCTGACGTTGTTGACCTGTCGCGCGAACCTATCACCTTGACCCAGGCCATCACACGTCGTGGTGGCTTGCAACAGCCGCGGGCGAATGCGCGTGGCGTATTGGTTTTCCGTGCGGATGGGGACATCACGCGCGTGTTCCAGCTTGATACGTCGACACCATCCGGTCTGCTACTGGGGACAAGGTTTGTTCTGGAACCGCGTGACATTGTCTATGTGCTCCGGTCACCACTGCAAAGGTGGAACGATACGATCGTGCGCCTGCTGCCATCGGTGCAGGCCGTACGCACCGTTGATGATGTGGCAAACTAAGGGCGCGTGGATGGTGTTTGATTCCATTCTGGTGGTCTGTGTCGGCAACATCTGCCGTTCGCCGCTCGGTGAACGGTTGCTGGCAACCAGACTTGCGCAGCGCGGACTTGATATCAGTGTATCATCCGCCGGTATCGCAGCGCTTGAAGGGTATGGTGCCGATGCCGATGCCAGCGCTGTCGCCGCCGGGCACGGTGTATCGCTGGATGGGCATGTCGCGCGTCAGTTTTCCCATCAGATCGGGTCAGAGCATGCCTTGATCCTGGTGATGGAAGCAGGACATAAGCAGAGTATCATCAAATCGGCGCCTGATCTGTCCGGCAGAATATTGTTGTTTGATCAATGGACCGGTGCCAGAGGAATTGCTGATCCTTTCCGACGTTCGATTGATTTTCACGAAGAGGTGTTCATGCAGATTGATAAAGCAGCCAATGCATGGGTAGACAAGCTAGCCAAATAGTCACAGGAAAACCAAAGAGTGATAGATGAATCAGTCGCCTTTGTGTTGTGCCCGGTCAAATTATCTTAGGAAAATTTATAAGTATGAATATGGCACAAGATACGGCAGACGACGAAATAGACCTTGGTCAATTACTCGGGACGCTGTGGCGGGGCCGGTGGCAGATCGGTTTGGTGACGCTTCTGGGGCTCGCATTCGGTTTTCTCAGTATTGCGAATACCTATCCCACGTATCAGTCAGATGCGCTGTTGCAGTTGGAAGAACGTTCAGGCGCCCTGGCCTTGCCCAGCAGCTTGTCAAATATGATCGAGAACGATCCTCGCAGCGTGACAGAAATCGAAATTCTTCGTTCCCGTATGGTGTTGGGGCGAGCCATAGCTGATCAGAATCTTGATTGGCAGGTAGCGCCGGAAGTCATGCCGGTGTTTGGCACAATGTTTGCCCGCTATCATTTCCCATTCCTGGATTCCGTTATCCCTGATCGTTTTGTCCGTCCATCTGACCGGGTCGCGCTGAACAATCTGGTCGTGCCTCCTGCGATGCTGAACACCAATATCGAAATGCTGGTGACGGGTCCCGGTACTTATCAACTGACATTTCCTGACGAGAGCCAGCTGGACGGTCGAGTTGGCGAGCCGCTGAATGTAGAGCAGACAGGTTTTTCTCTGACGGTTGCCCAATTGGACGCCCCAGCAGGCCGGCGTTTCTTTATCCGCCAGATTGACGAACGGCGGGCGATCAATGCCCTGCGGGGGCGTATGTCAGTCTCTGAAGTTGGCCGCGCCTCTGGCATTCTTGAGGTTCGCCTGACCGGGATGAATCGCAGTGAAACCGTCCGCGCCCTGAGTGCGATTGTTCAGGCCTATCAGGCGCAGAATATCTTGCGCAGCGCGGCTGAGGCCGAAAGTAGCCTGTCATTCATTCGCGAACAATTACCGCAGGCCGAAGCAACCATGCGCGAGGCTGAGGCCGCGGTGAATGCGTTCCGTCAGGAACAGGTCACCGTTGATCTGTCGCTTGAGACACAGACGATCCTAGGGCAGGTCACACGGGTCGAATCCGAACTGATCGATCTTCAGCGCCGTGAAGATGAGATCGCGCAGCGCTTTACCCCGGCGCATCCGACCTATCGCCAGCTTTTGGATGAACGTGAGCGGCTTGAAACAAGGCTGGCAGATCTCCGCGGGCAGATATCTGAATTGCCGGAAACCCAGCGGCAGATCCTGAACCTGACCCGCGAAGTTGAGCTGGCACAGCGGATCTACACCGAATTGCTGACCCGTGCGCAGGAAGTCGAAGTTTTGCGCGCTAGTACCATTGGTAACGTCCGCGTCGTTGATGATGCGAGCAGCAGTCCCAATCCTGTTGCGCCACGCCGGTCCTTGCTGCTTGGCCTGGGGATGGTTCTCGGGATGTTTGCTGGTATCGGGTTGGTCCTGATCTCCAACTGGATGCGCAAAGGCGTGCAGGATCCGGCAGAATTGGAAAAACTGGGCTTGCCGGTTTTTGCGACGGTGAATTATAGCAAAGAGGCGGATACTGCAGGTCGCCGCAAAGGGACGTTGCCCATTCTCGCACTTACCAGCCAGGCCGATCTGACGGTCGAGGCGTTGCGGTCGCTGCGTACCAGCTTGCATTTTGGGATGCTGGATGCGGCAACCCCCAGCCTGACGGTCACCTCGTCGCATCCTTATGCTGGTAAAAGCTTTTTGTCAGTCAATCTGGGTGCTGTCATGGCACAGGCAGGTCAGCGGATCTGCGTGGTCGATGCCGATTTGCGGCGCGGGCAGTTGCGGCGCTTTTTCGGCCTGCCGCGAAACGGGCCAGGCCTGGCAGAAGTGTTGGCCGGCGATATTTCGTTTCAGGACGCTATTCTGCAGGGGCCGCATGAAAACCTGTTCATCCTGCCGGCTGGCCGTTATCCGCCAAATCCATCCGAGCTTTTGATGCGGGCCGAGATGTCGCAGTTGATCGCCTATTGTGCTGAAAATTTTGATCTGACGATTTTTGATGCTCCCCCGGTTCTTGCCGTCACCGATCCGGTCATTCTGGCGCGTATCACGGGTGCCAGCCTCTTTGTGGCCCGGCATGATGAAACACCGCTGGGCGAAGTGAACGCCGCGCAGAAAAACTTTGCAGCAGCCGGGCTGAAATTCTCAGGCGCCGTGCTGAACGGGTTCGATCCGAAAAAGGCAAGCGGCGGTTACGGGTACGGGTATAGCTACCGGTATGACTACAAGCAGCGTGTGTGACACCATTTACGACTATGGCTTCTGAAGCCTTAGTCGTTGCCGTCCTGCCGCCAGTTCACCACCAGATGCCAGGCCAGATATGCGCTGATCGCGGCGAATATGCTGCCCCAGAGAATATTTCCCAAGCTCCACTCCACGCCCGCCCAGATCAGCGGCGCGGCCACGACAAGGTAGCGGCGCCAGGCGGGGCGAAAGAACGGGTGGCTGGGATCAATCAGGCGCATAGGCTTTGCCTCTTAGGGTGGTGCAGTTTGTCGCAGACTGTGGCGGCTCTGGCAAGTGGCACAGATCAGCAGATTTCTTAACGCGCGTCGCTTTTGGGTTTTCGATTGTTACCATATGGCTATGATCACGTAAAAATCGGGCGGTATCGTTATGACCAAGATCAAGAATATGGAAGAGTTCGCCCGGTTGTCGGGGATTTCACGCCCGACTGTGTCGAAATACTTCAATGATCCGTCCAGCGTTCGTACCTCTACGAGAGAGAAGATTGAAAAGGCTTTGGGTGAGTTCGATTATCGTCCCAATATCTTTGCAATCAATCAGAACCGCAAGCAGACCCGCAATATCGGGGTGGTTGTGCCCTATCTGGCTGATCCGTTTTTTGCTGAAATTGCCCGGAATATCGAACAACGCTGCCTTGATGCCGGTTACTGGCCGATCCTGTTCAGCGCGCATGGTGACCAAAAGCTGGAAAACGATATCCTTGATAGTCTGCGGTCGCTGAAACCTGCGGGTGTGCTGCTTGCGCCTTTGGGGCGCCGGTCGGACCGGTCAGCGATTGAACGCTTTTGCAATGCCGTGCCAACTGTCCTGTTCGACAGCAATATCGACGGGGTGGGCAAGGCGTTCATCGGGTCGGACAACGCCCATTTCGTTGAACAGATCGTGCAATATCTGTGCCGAACCGGCGCGCCGCCGTGTTTTTTCGAAATGGACCCGGTCAATCCCAACGCCAACAAACGCCGCAACGCCTATGTTCAGGTGATGGAGTCGTTGGGTCATAGTCCGCAGGTGCTGCGGGTGCCGGGTACCGGGTGGGAATTCGAACGTATCGCCTGTGAAGGAGCGCTGCAAATGCTCGATACGAATCAATTCATGACCAACACGGTTTTGTGCAGCAATGACCGTCTGGCCATTGGCTTTTTGTCGGCATGCTATGCGCGCGGGCTGCGCATTGGATTTGACGAAGGCTGCGCAATGCGGGTGGCAGGGATCGACGACCACCCGTTTTCGCGGTTTACGTGCCCGCCCCTGACCACAGTCGCACAGGACTATGAAGCAGTGTCAAAGCGCGCTACTGAAACACTTTTTCGAATGATCGATGGTGAAACCCCCGCGGATGATCGTCTGGAAGTCTTGTTTGAGGGCAGGTTGGTCATGCGCGCCTCGGCATAAAGTTTACGCGCGGCAATTTTATATTGACTGCGTGATGTCATTTGAATTAGCCTGCGATGCATTATCCATGTGATCTCAGGGAGGAGTTCGGATGTCTATGAAAACGTCACTCGGTCTGGCGAGTGCGCTGGCCATTGCTACCGCTTCAGGCAGCTTTGCGCAGTCACCGTCAGGAACCGTCACCATCGCCACCGTCAACAATGGCGATATGATCCGCATGCAGGGTCTGACCGCCGATTTTAACGAAAAATATCCTGACATTACGCTGGAATGGGTCACGTTGGAAGAAAACGTGCTGCGCCAGCGCGTCACCCAGGACGTTGCCACAAGCGGCGGTCAGTTCGATGTCATGACCATCGGCACATACGAGGTCCCGATCTGGGGTGAAAACGGCTGGCTGGTGTCACTGAACGACCTGCCTGATGAATGGAACGCCGATGACCTGCTGCCTGCGATCCGTGACGGTTTGACCGTCGATGGCGAGCTTTATGCGGCACCCTTCTACGGCGAAAGTTCGATGGTGATGTATCGCACCGACCTGATGGAGGCCGCTGGCCTGGAGATGCCTGAAGATCCATCCTGGGCATTCATCCGCGAAGCGGCAGCGGCGATGACCAATGATAATGTCTATGGCATCTGCCTGCGCGGCAAGGCCGGTTGGGGCGAGAACATGGCGTTTCTGACCGCGATGGCCAACAGCTTTGGTGCGCGCTGGTTCGACATGGATTGGAATGCCCAGTTCGACAGCGAGGAATGGGCAGCAACGCTGGCCTTCTACGAAGACCTGATGACAAATTACGGCCCTCCGGGTGCGGCGAATAACGGGTTCAACGAAAACCTGACCCTGTTCCAGCAAGGCCGTTGCGGCATGTGGATCGACGCGACAGTCGCGGCAAGTTTCGTGACCAACCCGGATGATTCCACCGTGGCCGATCAGGTCGGTTTCGCATTGGCACCGGATAATGATCTGGGCCGTCGCGGTAACTGGCTCTGGGCCTGGTCGCTGGCTGTACCTGCCGGATCGCAATCCACCGATGCGGCAAAGGCCTTTATCGCCTGGGCCACAAGCAGTGAGTACACCGCTTTGGTCGCTGAAAACGAAGGTTGGGCCAATGTGCCACCCGGCACACGGACCTCGCTTTATGAGAACCAGGACTATCTGGACGCCGCGCCCTTTGCCGAGATGACGCTGAATTCGATCAATGCAGCCAATCCGACCGCGCCAAGCATTCAGGACGTGCCCTATACAGGCGTGCAATTCGTGGCGATCCCCGAATTTGCCGGGATTGCGACCGAGGTCGGGCAAGAGTTCGCCAATATGCTGGCAGGCCAGCAAACGGTCGAACAGGCTTTGGAACGTGCGCAAGCGCTGACCACTGACGCGATGGAAGCTTCCGGCTACTGAGTTTCCTCCCCCTGTCAGAGGGGTTGCTGCGGCACCCCTCTGACTTTTCCTAATTGTCATGCAAAAGGGTCAGAGCCATGTCGACCAAGGCTTCTCGCTATACTGCGCGCCTGATGCTGGCGCCTGCTGTTATCCTGCTGTTGGGCTGGATGCTGGTGCCGCTGACCATGACGGTGCTGTTTTCCTTTCAGCGCTATCTGCCGATGCGCGGCGGGTTTCAGGGCTGGATCGGTTTTGACAATTACCGGAGCTTCGTGACCTCCAGCGCGTTCTGGCCATCGGTGCAGGCGACGCTGATCATCGTGGGTTCTGTGCTTGTGATCACGGTGGCCTTGGGCATTCTGCTGGCGATCCTGCTGGATCAGCCGATGTGGGGGCAGGGGATCGTGCGTATTCTGGTGATCGCGCCCTTCTTTGTGATGCCCACCGTTTCGGCGCTGGTCTGGAAGAATATGTTCATGGACCCGGTGAACGGACTGTTTTCGCATCTGTCGCGGTTTTTCGGGGCTGATCCGATATTGTGGCTTTCTCAGGCTTCGATGCCGTCGATCATTCTGATCGTATCGTGGCAATGGCTGCCGTTCGCGACGCTGATCCTGCTGACCGCGATTCAGTCGCTGGACAGTGAACAACAAGAAGCAGCCGAAATGGATGGCGCTGGCCCGTTCAGCCGGTTCTGGTTTCTGACCCTGCCGCATCTGTCGCGCGCCATCACCATCGTGATCCTGATCCAGACGATTTTCCTGCTGGCGATCTTTGCGGAAATCTTTGTCACCACCCAAGGATCGTTCGGCAGCCGCACCCTGACTTATCTGATCTACCAGCGTGTGCTGGAAAGCCAGAACGTGGGCCTTGGGTCTGCTGGCGGTGTCTATGCGATCATTCTGGCAAATATCGTGGCGCTGTTCCTGATGCGTATCGTCGGCAAGAACCTGGACCGTTGAGAGGGGCATAAATATATATGGCACGCAAAGTCACCACCACCCGCAAATCGGTCAATACTGCGCTGGCTTGGGCCATCGGATTGCTGATCTTTTTCCCGATCCTCTGGACGGTCCTGACCAGTTTCAAAACCGAAGGGCAGGCGGTTTCCGACCCGCCGGTATGGTTCTTTTTCGACTGGACGCTGGATAATTACCGCACCGTGCTGGACCGGTCCGATTATGCCCGGTTCCTGTGGAACTCGGTGTTCATCGCGGGCGGGTCCACCATTCTGGGCCTGATCATCGCGGTGCCTGCGGCGTGGTCGATGGCCTTTGTCCCGTCGCACCGGACCAAGGATATCCTGCTGTGGATGCTGTCGACCAAGATGCTGCCTGCGGTCGGCGTGATCTATCCGATCTATCTGATCTTCATCAAGATGGGTCTGCTGGATACCCGCACCGGGCTGGTGATCATTCTGATGCTGATCAATCTGCCGATCATCATCTGGATGCTTTATACCTATTTCAAGGAAATCCCCGGCGAAATTCTGGAAGCCGCCCGGATGGATGGCGCGGGCCTGCGTGATGAAATCACCTATGTCCTGCTGCCGATGGCCCTGCCCGGTATCGCATCCACCGCATTGCTCAACCTGATCCTTGCGTGGAACGAGGCGTTCTGGACCCTGAACCTGACAGCGGCCAAAGCGGCCCCGCTGACGGCGTTCATCGCCAGCTATTCCAGCCCGGAAGGGTTGTTTTACGCCAAACTTTCGGCTGCTTCGACCATGGCGATTGCGCCGATCCTGATCCTTGGCTGGTTCAGCCAGAAACAACTTGTGCGCGGCCTGACATTTGGCGCGGTGAAATAAGGAAGCTGACCTATGGGACGTATCGTTCTGAAAGACGTGACCAAAGCCTTTGGCGACGTCACTGTCATCCCGCCCTTGAACCTGACCATCGAGGATGGCGAATTCGCGGTCTTTGTCGGCCCCTCGGGCTGCGGGAAATCCACCTTGCTGCGTCTGATCGCGGGGTTGGAGGATGTCACATCCGGCCGGATCGAGATTGACGGGACCGAGGCGACAGCCGCCCCGCCGTCCAAACGCGGGCTGGCGATGGTGTTTCAATCCTACGCGCTTTATCCGCATATGTCGGTGCGCAAGAATATCATGTTCCCGCTGCGCATGGCGGGGATGGACAAGGCCGAACAGAACCGGCGCGTCGATCTGGCGGCCTCGGTGCTGAACCTGACAGATTATCTGGACCGCCGTCCGGGGCAATTGTCAGGCGGGCAGCGCCAGCGGGTTGCCATTGGTCGCGCGATTGTGCGCGAACCGTCGGCGTTTTTGTTTGATGAACCTTTGTCGAACCTTGATGCCGCTTTGCGCGTCGGGATGCGGCTGGAGATCAGCGAATTGCATACCCGTCTGAAGACGACGATGGTGTACGTCACCCATGATCAGGTCGAAGCGATGACCATGGCCGACAAGATCGTGGTGCTGCGTGCCGGGCATATCGAACAGGTGGGCAATCCGCTGGACCTGTACCGGGAACCGCGCAACCTTTTTGTGGCGGGGTTCATCGGATCGCCCAAGATGAATTTCATCGAAGGTCCAGAGGCCGCGAAACACAACGCCCATACCATCGGCATCCGGCCTGAACATATCGCCGTTTCCGCCGATATCGGCCCTTGGTCCGGCGTCGTGGGTGTGTCCGAACATCTGGGGTCCGACACGTTTTTCCATGTCCATCAGACCGGCCTTGCTGACGTCATCACCGTGCGTGCGGATGGCGAGGTGGGTTTCCGCCACGGCGACCGCATTCACCTGACACCGCGCGCGGATGTCATTCACCGCTTTGACGACAAAGGACTACGGATCGCATGAAACGACTGGACGGAAAAACCGCGCTGATCACCGGGGCTGCGCGCGGCATCGGGCTGGCTTTCGCCGAGGCTTATATCCGCGAAGGCGCGCGTGTGGCGCTGGCCGATATCGACATCACCCGCGCGCGGGGCGAGGCCGCGCGTCTGGATGATGCTGCCTTTGCGGTGGAAATGGACGTGACCCGGCAGGACAGTATTGATGCGGCGGTGGATGCGACGGTCGCGCATTTCGGGCAGATCGACATCCTGATCAACAATGCCGCGATATTTACGGCAGCGCCCATTGCAGAGATCAGCCGCGATGATTTTACGCGTTGTTTTGATATCAATGTCGCAGGTACGCTGTTCACGATGCAGGCCGTTGCCAAACATATGATCGCGCGCGGGCAGGGTGGCAAGATCATCAACATGGCGTCGCAGGCCGGGCGACGGGGCGAAGCCTTGGTTGCCGTTTATTGCGCCACCAAGGCCGCGGTGATCAGCCTGACGCAATCGGCGGCGCTGAACCTGATTGAACACGGGATCAATGTGAATGCCATCGCCCCCGGCGTGGTGGATGGCGAACATTGGGATGGGGTGGATGCGTTTTTCGCGAAATATGAAAACAAAGCACCGGGGCAGAAAAAGCGCGAAGTCGGCGCTGCCGTCCCCTTTGGCCGCATGGGAACCGCGCAGGACCTGACCGGCATCGCGATCTTTCTTGCGTCAAGCGAGGCGGATTACATCCTCGCCCAGACCTATAACGTGGACGGTGGCCAATGGATGAGCTGACAAAGCTATCGTTGGCGACACTTGGCAACCTGCCCGCAGGTGTGCAGGTGCCGCGTTATGCGCGGTCCGACCTGTCGCCGGGTATCGTCCATATCGGGCTGGGCAATTTCCACCGCGCTCATCAGGCGTGGTATACGCATCGCCTGATGCAGCAGGGCCTTGCGCAGGATTGGGCAATCATCGGCGCAGGCGTGCGGCCCGGCGATAGCGTGATGCGCGACAAGCTGTTGGCGCAGGATTGCCTGACGACGCTGATCGAACTCGACCCTTCCGGCAAATCGGCCGAGGTGACGGGGGCGATGATCGATTTCCTCCCCGTGCAGGACGGCAACGCCGCCTTGATCGCCCGGATGGCAGCGTCCGATATCCGTATCGTCTCGCTGACTGTGACTGAAGGCGGTTATTACATCGACCCCACGTCAGGCGATCTGGATGTGACACACCCCGATATCCGGCATGATGCGGACAACCCGCAGTCGCCGCGCACTGCATTTGGCGCGATGGTCGCCGCACTGGCGCAACGCCGGGCGCAAGGCACAGGCCCCTTCACCGGCCTGTGCTGCGACAACCTGCAAGGCAATGGGGCCATCCTGCGCCAGACTGTCGTGGGCCTTGCCCGCCTGTCCGACCCCGCGCTGGCTGACTGGATCGATGCGGAATGCAGTTTCCCCAGTTCCATGGTCGATTGCATCGTCCCCGCCACCGGCCCGCGCGAGATCGCGCTGGCGCAGGATTTCGGCATCAACGACAGCGCGCCGGTGACGCATGAAAACTTTCGCCAATGGGTGATCGAGGATGATTTCTGCGCCGGTCGTCCTGATTGGGACCGGGCAGGCGCGACTTTCACCCATGATGTCCATGCACATGAGGCCATGAAAATCCGCATCCTCAACGGTGGCCATCAGGTGATCTGCGGTGCAGGCGAATTGCTGGGCCTCGGCACGATTGCCGCGACCATGGCGCATCCGGGGATCAGCGCGATGTTTCAGCGCATCGCGCGTCAGGAGATCGCGCCGCACGTTGCTGCCGTGCCGGATCAGACGCCAGAGGGCTACATCGATCTGATCGCCCGCCGTTTTGCCAATACCGAAATCGCCGATACGACAAGACGTGTGGCATTCGACGGATCCAGCCGACATACCGGTTTTATCGTGCCATCGATCCGCGACGGTCTGGCGCGCGGCATGGTTGTGGATGGCCTCGCTTTGGTGTCCGCGATCTGGGCGCGATATTGCCTTGGCAGAACACAGGACGGTGTCGTCATCGACGCGAACGACCCCAATTGGCACGCCTTGCAAAAGGTTGCGATGCAGGCGCAACAGCGCCCAGTTGCCTGGCTGGAGCAGCGGCATATCTACGGCGATCTGGCAAAAGCAGAGCGCTTTGCCGCAGCCTTTGTCGCGGCCTATGCGGGGATTGGGGCGAACGGGCTAGAAGCCGCTATTGCACGCTATGCGGCGGCTGAATAGCGGCGTTTTCCGGTGAGTGACGAGTGCTGTTGGCCTCCAAATTGGGGCCAGTCAAGAAAAGTGAATTCATCAAACCCTGCGCGAAAGTGTTGACAGGCCCGGTTATATCTGCGCAGATTGCGCAAACGTTATCTCAAATCTGACGATCTTTTGTCAGGCGGGGTAACGATTGACAGGGAGGATTGCATTTTGCGGGTCACCATTCGCGATGTCGCGTCATTAGCGGGGGTCAGTGTCACTACGGCTTCGCGTGCCCTTAATGGCGAAGGCAGGATGGCTGCAGAAACGCGGACCCGGGTGCAGGATGCGGCTACGACCCTGAAATATCGGCCGAATTCCATCGCTAAAGGGCTGGTTGGCGGACGGTCATTTACCTTGGGGCTGCTGACCAATGACACCTATGGCCGCTTCACCCTGCCTGTGGCTGCGGGTCTTGCCAACGCTGTGGTTGACCGTGGCGTGTCGGTTCTGCTCGCGTCATATCAGGATGATCCAGAGCTTGCCCGTATCAACCTGCAATCACTGGAAGACCGGCAAGTTGATGGGTTGATCCTTGCTGGCAAACGTATTGATCGCGCGCCTCATGCCGGCCTGTTGAAGTCTGGCATCCCGACGGTCCATGTGATGTCAGCCTGCGACGACGATGGGATTGGCTTTGTTCCCGATGATGATGGCGGTGCGCGGATCGCCACCCAGCATCTGCTGGACCTTGGCCGCCGCAGAATTGCACATGTCACCGGGCCAGCCGCCTTTGCGGCCGCCCGCATCCGCGCGGAAAGCTATGTCCGGACGCTGTCCGATATGGGCGCGGCGCACTGGGGTGATCCGATCTTTGGTGCATGGTCCGAACAGCATGGTTTTGATCTGGCGCTGCAGCTTTTCGATGGCAAGCCGGGCGCGGATGCCCCCGATGCGATCTTTTGCGGCAATGATCAAATTGCGCGGGGCATGATCGATGGGCTGACCCATCTGGGCGTCGGCGTTCCCGATGATGTCGCTATAGTCGGTTTTGATAACTGGGAGATTTTCGCGGCAGCCACACGACCGCCGCTGACCACCATTGATATGGGGCTTGTGGAACTGGGGCGGCAGGCGGGCCTGTGCCTGCTGGACCTGATCGACGGGCGCGAGGTCGCAAGCGGCCTGACGCACACGCCAAGCCGCCTTGTCATCCGGCAGTCATGCGGTGCGCTTAGCACCGACATCGCTGTATAAGACTTGCGTTGAAAAGCGAGGAGACTTTTTAACGTATTTGCGCAAACGTTCTCTCAATCCTGGGGGGCGTCACTTAGGGAGGAAGACAAATGAACTTTCGTACACTCACCAGCAGTTTCGCACTTGCGACACTTGGCTTGGGGGCCCTGCCAGGGATCGGCGCGGCCGAGACATTCTCGCTGTGGGTTCGGTCGGACGGGTCCGAATTCATGCCGCCACTGGTCGAGGCGTTCAATGCCATGGGCGAACATGAGGCAAATCTTCAGATTGTTCCGGTCGACGAATTGGTGCAGCGCTATGCCATCGCCAGCGCGGGCGGCTCCGCCCCTGATGCGCTCTCGCTTGACCTGATCTATACACCTGCCTTTGCCGAAGCCGGGCAATTGCGCGACATGACCGACTTCGCACAAGGCCTGCCCTATTTTGACAGCCTGTCGCCAGCGCATCTGTCGGTCGGCACGGTGAATGACCGTATCTTCGGCGTTCCCTTTTCGGGCGATGCCAGCTTTTTGTTGTGGAACAAGGACCTGTACGAACAGGTCGGCCTTGACCCGGAAGCCGGGCCAACCACATGGGCCGAGATCGCGGATCATGCCAGCGCGATTTCCGAGCTGGGGGATGAAACCTATGGTTTCTATTTCTCTGGCAATTGCGGCGGTTGCAACATCTTTACCTTTGCACCGCTGATCTGGGCTACTGGCGACAGCATGTTGTCCGAAGATGGTCGTACCGCGATGCTCGATTCCGATGGAACCGTGGCGGCCATCGATTTTTACCGTGGCATGGTGAACGAAGGGCTGGTGCCTGCCGGGTCGCAGACCGACAGCGGCGCGAATTTCTTTGCCGCCTTTGCCAATGGCAATGTCGGGATTTCGCCATCGGGGTCGTTTGCCATCGGCGCGCTGAACAACAATTACCCCGATCTGAACTATGGTGTGGCCTTCCTGCCGGGCCAGGACGAGGGGCAGTTTTCCAGCTTTGCCGGCGGTGACAACTTTGTCATTTCAGCCGGGACCGATGACAGCAAGATCCCCGCAATCGAAGCTTTCATTGAATTTGCCTATTCGCTTGAAGGACAGCAGATCCTTGTGGCCAACGGCGCCGTGCCGGTGCGCAGCGATCTGGCTGAAGACGTATTCGAAGGTCTGGACGAACGTTATCTGATCTCGGCCGAGGCGATGGCGAACGGGCGCACACCCTATACCACCGTCTTTAATGATATCATCAATTCGCGCAACGGGCCGTGGATCACGACGCTGAACCGCGCCTTCTTTGCCGAGAGTGAAGAAGAAATGATGCAGGCCATCGAAGACGGTCAGGCCGAAATGCAGGCCATCATCGATGCCGCCTATTGAGCATACCGGCGGGCGCTATTGCGCGCCCGCCACTTCCCCAAGGATCATGTGATGACTGTCACCTCCACCTCTACTGCTGATCATGCTCCCCCGACCCCGCGCAAGCCACGACGCGCCGGGTGGCATGGGTTGGTCTATGTCCTGCCCGCGCTGGCGCTGGTCGCGGTATTCTTTCTGGTGCCGCTAGGCATGACGGTCTGGATGTCGCTGCATGACTGGCCGCTGTTGGGTAATCCGCGCTGGATCGGTCTGGCTAACTATGACCGGATGTGGGGGGATGCCGGTTTCTGGAACGCGATGCGGTTCACAGCGCATTACACGGTGGTGGTGACCATCGGCCTGCTGGGGGTGGCCATGGGGCTGGCGCTGATGGTGCAGTCACAGGGCCGGGCGATTGCATTTTATCGCACGATCTATTTCCTGCCGGTCGTGACCGGCTTTGCCTCGGCCTCTTTGCTCTGGGCCTGGTTGTCGAATGTGGATGCCGGGTTGTTTTCACCCGCAGCGCAGATGCTGGGCATGACCGACCGGCGGGTCAATCTGCTGGCGCATTTTGATACGGCGTTCTGGTCCGTCACGGTGATGGTGGTGTGGAAGATGGCCGGGTTCTACATGGTCATCCTGATGAGCGGGCTGCAATCCATTCCATCCGATTATGAAGAGGCCGCGCGGATCGACGGCGCAAGCTGGTTCCAGCGGTTCCGCTGGATCACCATGCCACTGATCCGGCAGCCCTTTGCGCTGGCGCTGGTGCTTTGTGTGTCGGGGTCGATGCTGGCTTTTGATCAGTTTTATATCATCCTCAATGGCGGGCCGCGCAATCAGACGGTCACAGCTGTCTACAAGATATTCAACGAAAGCTTCGTGTCGTTCCGGCTGGGCTATGGCTCGGCGCTGTCAGTGGTCTTGTTGGTGATCCTGATGGTGCTGTCGGCGATCCAGCTTTGCCTGCTGCGCGACAAAGGAGCCGCAAAATGACCGCTATCGATTTGCAACAAGCTGCACCCACCGCCCGTGGCGGTCGCATCAGTGGGCACCGTATCCTGTTTCACGTCACCGCCGTGTTGGTTGCTGCAATCTTTCTGGTGCCGCTGATCTGGGTCACGCTCGCCAGTTTTCGGCCCACGGCGGTATCGATGCAGCCGCCGATCCCGCCATGGCCGGGCGATAATGCAACGTTTGAAAACTATATCAGGTTGGAAAACTTCGGCCAGTCGATCCTGCACTATACGGCCAATTCGGCTATCGTCGCCATCGGCACTGCTGCGCTCACCGTGGCTGTGGCGTTGCTGGCAGGGTACGGGTTTTCGCGGTTCCGGTTCCCGTTCAAACCGCTGGCCTTTATCCTGATCCTTTCCACCATCATGATCCCGTTCCAGTCAATCCTGACGCCCCTGTTTCTGCTGCTGGCCAATCTGGGACTGCAGAATTCGCTGTTCGGCCTAATACTTGTCTACACGACGCTGCAACTGCCGTTTTCCGTTTTCATGATGAAGAACGCCTTCGATTCCGTCCCGCAAGAGATTGAAGAGGCCGCCCGCATCGACGGCATCAAAGGTATGCGCCTGCTGTGGCAGGTGATGGTGCCGCTGGTCCTTCCAGGTATGGTCACATCGGGGCTGTTTGCCTTTCTCAACGCCTGGAACGAATTTCTGGCGGCCCTTGTGCTGCTTTCTGATCAGGACAAATTCACCCTACCGGTGCTGATGACCGCGGTACGCTCTGGCCGCTATGGGGCGATCGACTGGGGTGCCGTTCAGGCGGGCGTGACCGTCATGATGATCCCCTGCCTGATCCTATTTCTTATCCTGCAACGCTCTTACATCCGCGGCCTGACGGCTGGCGCGGTGAAGTAACCAGACCGAAAGACTGACATGACATCCCCTAAGCAAAACCCCACCGGCGCAAAATTCCGCCCGCTTTCCGTTGATAAAATAAAGGTCGGGGGCTTTTTCGGCCCGCGCATGGACACGATCAGCACTGTAACTGCGCGCACATTGTTTGAGCGCTGCATTGAGGCCTGGATGCTGGATCAGGTCGATCCTGAACTTCCGAACCCCGGTCTGGTGATCCCGTTCCAGCACAGCAACACCGTCACGACCCAGATGTTCTGGGACAGCGATTTCGGCAAATCCATCGAAACCGCCGCCTATGCGCTGAACCACAAACCCGACGCAGAGTTGGAGGCATTGGTTGACGATGTGATCGACGCCTATGGCAGGCTGCAACAGGACGATGGATACCTCAATTCATGGTATATCCGGATCGAGCCGGGCCAGCGCTGGACCAACCTGCGCGACCGGCACGAGCTTTACAACGCGGGCCATCTGATCGAAGGCGCGGTCGCCTATTTCCACGCCACCGGAAAGCGCAAGTTTCTCGATATCATGTGCCGCTATGCCGATCATATCGGGCAGGTTTTTGGGCCGGGTGACAACCAGTTGAAAGGCTATCCCGGCCATCCGGAACTGGAACTGGCCTTGGTCAAATTGGGCCGGGTCACCGGCGAACAGCGCTATCTTGATCTGGCGAAATATTTCGTCGATCAGCGCGGCCAGCAGCCAAATTATTTCGAAGAAGAGGCCAAGCGGCGCAATGAAAAGGAAGGCGGCTTTCACTTCGGCACGCTGGAATATTGCCAGGCGCATAAACCGGTGCGCGAACAGGACAAGGTCGTGGGCCATGCCGTGCGCGCCGCCTATCTTTACGCCGGTATGGCCGATGTCGCGACCGAATTTGGCGATGACACGCTGACCAAGCCTTTGGAAACACTCTGGTCGCATCTGGTGGACCGCAATCTGTATATCCACGGCGGCTTTGGTCCCTCGGCGCAGAACGAAGGTCTGACCTTTGACTATGACCTGCCTAATGCGACCGCCTATGCCGAAACCTGCGCCGCCGTGGCGCTTGTGTTCTGGGCCAGCCGGATGCTCGGGCGCGGCCCGGATGGGCGCTTTGCCGATATCATGGAACAGGCGCTGTATAACAACGCTTTGGCCGGGCTGTCGCTGGATGGGACCAAGTTCTTTTACGATAACCCGTTGGAAAGCCTGGGAGATCATCACCGCTGGACCTGGCATCGCTGCCCGTGCTGCCCGCCGAATATTTCGCGGCTGGTGGCTTCGATCGGGTCCTATTTCTATGGCGTGTCCGAGAATGAGATCGCCGTGCATCTGTATAACGCCAGCCGAGCCGAGATCGCTCTGGCTGACGGTCCGGTGACATTGGAACAGATCACCGATTATCCTAACGACGGCGCGATCATGATCAAGGTGGAAGCTGACCAGCCGCGCCATTTCACGCTTTCCCTGCGTATCCCCGGCTGGGCCAAATCCGCCAGCGTCACCGTGAATGGCGAAACGATCACCGCAGAACCGCAGGCGGGCTATATCCGCATCGACCGGTGCTGGCAGGGAGGGGATAAAGTCGCGCTTGTGCTGGATCTGTCGCCGCGCCGGGTCTTTGCCTATCCGAAAGTATCGGTGGATCAGGGCCGCACCGCATTGATGTGCGGGCCTTTCGTCTATTGTCTGGAAGAGGTGGATAATGGTGCCGACCTCAACTCTGTCATTCTGCCCGATGATGCACCGCTGACGGCTGCACCATCGGGCGAGCTTGGTGGCATCATCCGCCTGTCTGCCCCGGCCCTGCGCGAGACTGCGCAGAATGACACGCTGTATCAGGCGATGCCGCCGCGGCGGCGCGAGACAGATCTGACCGCGATTCCCTATCATGTCTGGGACAACCGGGAACCGGGTGCGATGCTGACATGGGTCAGGCGGGAGGTATGAGAGATATGGCATTACAGGATATCGGCAATCGACAGACTGCGGGCGTCACGCTGCGGCGGCTGCATAAATCATTTGGCGCGGTCGAGGTGCTGAAGGATATCAGCCTGACGATCGAACCGGGTGAATTCGTGGTTTTCGTCGGCCCCTCGGGCTGCGGCAAATCCACCTTGCTGCGGCTGATCGCCGGGCTGGAAGAGGTAAGTGCTGGCGATGTCTTTATCGGCGACACGGATGTCACGGAAAAGGACCCGTCCGACCGAGGCATCGCCATGGTCTTTCAGACCTATGCGCTTTATCCGCATCTGAGCGTGGCACAGAATATGGGTTTCGGGCTGAAGGCAGCCGGCAGGCCAAAGCCCGAGATCGCGCAAAAGGTCAATGATGCGGCGGCCGTGCTGCAATTGACAGATTATCTGGACCGCAAGCCCGGCCAGTTGTCCGGCGGCCAGCGCCAGCGCGTGGCCATCGGGCGTGCGATCGTGCGTAATCCTGATGTTTTTCTGTTCGACGAACCTCTGTCCAATCTGGATGCCGAGTTGCGCGTGGGCATGCGGCTGGAAATCGCGCGGCTGCACCGGGAACTGGGGATCACGATGATCTACGTGACCCATGACCAGACCGAGGCAATGACTTTGGCCGACAAGATCGTCGTGCTGCGCGCGGGTCGGGTCGAACAGGTGGGTGCCCCTGCCGATCTTTATGAGGATCCGGACAACATGTTTGTGGCCGGTTTCATCGGATCGCCCGCGATGAACTTCTTTCCTGCCATGATGGGTAACGGTGGTCAGATCGAATTGGGTGGCAGCCGTATCCCGGCACCCGTGCTGAGTAACCCGCCTGCACCCGGGACGCCATTGACGCTCGGCCTGCGTCCGGAGCGTTACCAGATCCGTACCGATGGCCCTGCGCCGCATGGGCTGACGTTTCAGGTCGAGTTCACAGAATATCTTGGCAGTAGCTCCTATTGCTACGGCACAATTGGTGATGGGCTCGCCTGTACGCTGGAATTGCCCAATGGCTTCCGGCCACGCCGGCACGACGTGATCTCACTTGGTCTTGATTCTCAAAATATGCGAATTTTTGATCAGAGTGGCTTGCGCATCCGCTAGGCCTGGTGCGCTGAGTGCATAGTAAGAGTGAGCCGGTCGAGTTGATCACCTGCCTCCAGCCACCAAGCCTGCGCGATATCTCCACTGCAGGCCTACATGGTGCGTTCCGGCACATCATGGCATCTTCGGCCTTCTAGGCACCAATCTTGCGAAAGGAGAACGGTTGGGCGGGCCGTGAGCGGCTGCAACCCAGCCGTCTGCCTTGAAGAGCGCCTAGGACAAGGTCAAACCAGAGAGACTGGCGACCCCGCCTGCATGACAATCATTGTGTCCGCTATCCCGCACTTTGATATGTCGCGTCGCTGTCAGCCTGATATAACACCCTCGGCTGGCCCCGTGGCTCAACTGGATAGAGCAGCCCCCTCCTAAGGGGCAGGTTACAGGTTCGAGTCCTGTCGGGGTCACCAAAAAACCCAATAAAATATGGCGTTTTGTCAGTCGCTTGCAAAGGACACTGCGAAAGCGCCCGTCTGATTTCCAACGAGATCGGGCGCCCAAAGCGGGATTTCTGTACAAAACCTGTACAAGCTCGGACGCGATTCCGCCCCTCTGAGGCCCGGCCATGAGCTGGCGCGTCGCGAACGAATGCGCCGACCGCCGGTTCGGCAGCGCCGCCCGCAAGCAGATCATCATGTTCCTGGCCGACAAGGCGAGCGACGACGGCTCAGGCATCTGGTGTTCCAAGGGCACGATCCAGCGCCACACCGAGCTGGGCGAAAGCACCGTGAAGCGGACGATCAGCGATTTCCTGCGCGAGGGTATCCTGATCGAGACCGGGCGCCGCCCCTGCAAGAACGGCTTCACCGTGATCTACCGGATCGTTCTGGCCCGCGTGATGGCGCTGGAATCGATGGCCGAACCCGATGAGGGGACGGGGGTCACAGTGGACCCCGTCCAGCCTGAACCCGGTACGGGGTCCACCGTGGACGGGGTACGGGGTCCACGGTGGACCCCAAACCACCCTAAAACCATCCATAAACCACCTACGCGCAAGCGCGCGGAGGCGGTGGATGAAAGATTTGAGAAAATCTGGGCCGCCTATCCGAAGGACCGCCAGCGCGGGAAGGCTGCGTGCCTCGCCCGGATCGCCGAGGCAGTGAAGGAAGGCGTCGACCCCGACGACCTGCTGCGCGCCGTGGAGGCCTATGCGACCGAGAGCGAGGGCTTCACGAGGTCCAAGGTCTGTTTCTCGGACAATTGGTTCGCTGACCGTCGCTGGCAGCGGTTCCTTGAGGCGATAGCCGAGGAACGGCAGGCGCAAACCGTCCTTGCCGCCGATCACCACGCACGGCTGGTCGCATGGGTGCGCGACCGCAGCCCGATGTGCAAACACATCACCGCCCTGCAGGTGACGGCGTTGGTGGCGGCTGGGCTGGTGACCGATGGTCAGTTGCGCGCGGCGGGGCTGGCGGCATGAGGAGCGCGTTCTGTGCAGGTTGCATCGCGCATCGCGTCCCACGTCCTTTGCGCCGTGCACTTTGCACCACGCTTCACGTCCTTTGCACCCCGCTTCGTGCTCCGGGCCACGCGCATCGTGTTTCTCGCATCGCGTCCTCGGCACGCCATCCCACGAAGCAAAGTAACTGAAATTGAATCCAAACTTCTGATCCGCCTCCGCTGTCGCTGGGAGACGGGAAGTTTGAATGAAGTTGGCAAGAAATAGGAACGTAAACTTCACATGCGCAATCACCACAAACTGACCGACGAAGAACGCCGCCAGATCATCGAGGCGCGCGCTGACGGCACACCCGTCAAGGCGCTTGCCCGCCAATACGGGGTCTCGCGCCGGACGATCTACAACACGTTGAACAAGGCCCAACGCGCGCGCCAGGGCCACACCCAAACGATCAGCTTACGCGTCAGTAGACGCGAACTGGCTGGCTTCAAGGATGGGATGGCAAAGCGGGGCATCACGGACCACCCAGCCGCACTGCGCCGCCTGATGGAAGCGGCGGACGTTCTATTGCGCCCAGCAGACCCGGTCGTTCTCGACCATTTGCAGGCGTGGGGCGTGCAAGTCGCGACCCAAGGTGCAGCGGTCAACAACATCGCACGCAAGCTGAACGCGGCCAAGCTACGTGGCAGCCCGATCCCGTTTACTGATGAAGACATGACAACGATCCGCGCCTTCGCGGGCGGCTTTGTCGAATTCGCCGAAGAGTTCCGCATCCTCTGGGAGGCACAGCGGGCCGCGAAAACTCGCGAGGTCGACAAAGTCCTCGCTGGTTTGACAACCAAGAGGCCGGATCACTAAAGCAGTTCTTTCATCTGCGCCACCCGCTGCATAGCATCGGTGGCTATCGGTTCACTGACCGCCTCCGGCACCTGGTCGCCGACCGCCAGCAACGCCCGATCCAGTGCGAGACCCAACCGATCCGTCATGTACCGCAACAGCTCCAGTGCGCGACCCTTCGGCATACCCGCAGAACGCCCTTCGGCCTCAAAGTGGCGGGGCACGATCTCATCGATACCGTAATGGCCATCCACCGACATGGCGAGGCGGTAGCGTTTCCGTTGCAACCGCCCAGCCCGCACGACTGGAGCGATACTCAGGATGTCATAGAGTGGTGCAAGCTTGAATCGCCCGCGACGACCCAGACGCAGGCTGAAGTTCTTGGCATGCCCATCCGAGGCACCAATCAAGAAGAAGAAAATCTGTGTGCGGAAGAAGGTCTCCCGATCTTCGATTGGCGTGTCGGATTCACGCAAAAGTTCCATGATCTGTGCGATGCTGGGACCGCCGAACTTCTGGTACTTCATGGCGGAAGGGTACCCCAGCGATTGGCAGATATCCTCTTGCGGCAAACGTTTTAGTGTTTCACCCTGCCAGAGCCGGTCAAACCTTTCGACGGATAGCACCACCTGCCCGGAGAAGGTGATCTTTTCGACATGCGCTGCAGGCAGCCCGATTTCACGCGCCAGCGTCATGCAGAACAGCTCGTTCTCGACACTATCACTAAGGTCGATCTGGTCCGGACCTGGCAGGATTCCCATGGGCGTCTTGAAAATATGGCTGGTGGGTGTGATGCCTCGCGGCTTCGCCCATTGGCGGTCCACACGCAGGTAAGCCGTCTTTTCCTGCGCGCCTGCGATAGAAATTCTGAAGTCCTCGTCGTCGCTTAGGGCGAGCGGCGCTGCAGCAAGATTATTCAGATCGGCAACCATCTCCTCTTCCGACATGATGCGATACTGCATGTCCTGCTCTGCGGGGGCTTCATCTACCGGCAGAAACTGCAGCGCGCCAACGCAATCACGCCCCAAGACAGAAAGGAGCGAGAACACATCCTTGCCCTGCGCCCCTACCCGTGCAGCGATCTTTTCGCGCAATTCGCCCTCCGCATCCGGCAGTAGGTTGTCGAAAGCCGCGGCGACGGGATCGCCCCGCCATTTGGCTTTGGACAGCGGCATGGCACTGGCGACGGGAAATGCGGTTTCGGAGGCTAGCCATGCGGGATCATAAGTGAAGCCGATGGCACCATCGGTCGCACGCGTCAGATTTCCGACCCTAGATCGTTCGTACCAGACGGCAGTCTTGTTTTGGCGTGTACGGCGGCCAGCACGAGCGATGCGTGCCATCTCAGGAAGGTTCCCGATCGGTTAGACGGTCTGTCACGGACAGCTCTGCGCCAAGGGCTTCGAGGAGGCGCAGATATACATCGAGGCTGACCGAAACGACGCCGTTCTCTATGTCGGAAATTGTCGACTGCGCAGTGCCCGTCATTTCGCCCAATTGCTTCTGGCTGATCTCACACGCTGCCCGCCGGGTGCGAAGGACAGTCCCAGCTTGGCGCAGGCTACGGATAAAATATACTGAGTTTTCTCTCATGGAGCGACAATAGCCCACGGGCGATACAGTGTAAATATAGCAAGAGGGATATAAATATAAAATATAGCCCAAGGACTATTTACGAGCAGAGTGTGAGAGCCGAGGCAACCACACCCGAAGGTATGCTCAGCCTCGCAGCATAGCTTCGATTAGCCTTCAAGACGGGTATGCTTACTATCAACACGAAAGTGTCGTGAGTGCCCGACGCCAGACGAAAAGTGCTTTTGATCGAAAAATTCTGGCTGAACGTACCAGACCTGACTCACGGGAAGCACAGCGGCTACAATCGCGGCAGCCGCTGCTTGCAACTTACTTCCAGTTAACCCGATTTCATAATCAAGCCCACCCTTCACGAACCAATTATCGTGCTGCAGAACAAGATTGCTAACAAGGTCGGATAAGTTTTTGGCGTCAATTGAAATGATTGTTCCGCGAGACGCATCCTCGAGTGCTACGCGAGCAGCAATACTACCGACACTCGCTCTAGAATCCTCAGCTTCATCTGTTATGATTTGCAGGGCATCATATTCGCGCTCGCTTGTCAGATGAAGTAGTCGTTCATGTCTCGGTGATGCAAAAGCCGAAAGCGCCCTAAGCCTTGTGCCATCAGACTCAGCTTCGGATAATGGCACAGACTGATATGGGCCCACCTCTCCCGTCAGAACAGTGCGCAATTTTGTTAAAAGAAGATGATCATCTGACGCTCTAAAAGCTTCAAGTACCTGTGCTAGCGATTCCTCGAGCGGATAGTACTTCAATGCGCTCGTGTAAGTTATCAGCAACTGCTGTGAACTCGCCAAACCGGATCTTATGAAGTGGAACAAGGCAGGCTTTGCCAATCCGGTAAGATCGACTAAGGTTGTTCCATCGAGCTTGGGCAATTTCGCCTTCTGGATATCGGAATAGGCCACCTCGCGGTACCGTACATTGCGCTCACGAAGAATCTTGAGCATGTCGTCCGCATTACCATCGTGCTCGTAGCGTACAGCGAGAACTTGCTGCGGTGTTACATTTGAAAGGAGCCTAGTGAGCGATTCTGGTGCCCGCTCCTCAAAGCCTAAGCCTACAATTAGATTGTCGATCACATGACCTGAGAGCTGTGCGACGTCGAGTTCCACCACGTTTGGTGATCCAGCGGAGACTGCCATCGTTCCAGCCTGAGAACCTGTAGCGGAGGAGTCATGGGAAGTATCGAACAGCTGCTCAAAGCTCATTTGCTGACTTTTGGAAATTACTTCAGAATCATTTAAATCGTGTAATTCTTCCTCGTCGAGATCCGCGGCTTCAACATCTTCAATTTCGGGGCCATCCGGATGTGTGGACAGATTACGAAGCAGTATCTCACGACCGGCGTCAGGCTCCTTAAGCCATCTTTCTAGGTCCTCTCCGGACAGTTCGAAGCGATCTCTGTCAGACAACCCTATTAGGTTGGCAATGCCATATATTTTTCGAAAACTAAGCTTAAACTGTTGAATTGGATCTGAATCGTGAGTTTTAGTTCGGGCCGTTCCACCAGTGAAAACAAATACACCAGCGTCTACGAGCTCACGCAAACGGCTCATTTGTTCCTGAACATCCCCGGTTGTAACTCTCGCATAAAGAGAAGTATATTGACGAATTCTACCGGTAGGCTTTCCCTTTCCGGACTCGACGAGTAAATGGTGTGACGCTTCGGCAAACTGGAGCGCAACCGTTTTTAAGCTACTGCTTCGTCTATCGAGGCTGTACAAATGCCTAGCGCAAAAATCACCAAAGACCTCATGCTGCCGCTCAGGAGGGATCGGTAGATCAGCCTGGCTCCCCGCCAACATTTCTTGATAAATTTGAATGACAGTACCTATGTCTCCCACACAGACTCCAGCCAGCGCACGGACACCGTGATATAGGCGCTTGCGTTCACGAGACTTAGTGCGAGTATTAATAATAGTTCGAGCGATAGTCTCCAAATCAACATCACCGAGAACCTGGGCACTGCCATGTTGTGGATGTCCCGGAAATAGTTTGGCCCTTGCATCCAAAATCTTGTTTATGAATGTTTTTCCACGCCGGTCCTTGAGGCGGTTTTGTACTTCCGCGCCCAAATCGAAAGTTGCGAAGTCGCGTCCTGCTGCTGCAGGATGAACCTGGCCAGGCGACTTGAGACTCAAGAAAATTGTTTGCGCCTCAGACGTCAATTTGAAAGCGCATCCTGGATGTTGGAAAAGCAAGGACGAAAGAAGATCCTCAATCCTCTCTGGGTCGAGATATCGGGTGGAGACGTCATCAAGCAGGAAAAGCACCTGAGCATCCTGCCAGATTGAAGATGCATTCCGGATTGCACTGGCGAGAAGGGGGAACGCGGTGTTTGGATTAGTTGCTAACCGTATTTCAGAATCCGCGCGACTGACCTGCACAAGCAGATCACTCATGGCTCGCTCAAGTTGTTCAATGGTAGATGAAGCGTCGACTTCAGGTCTTGGGGAAAGGTTTTCGACCACTGCGTTAATCAATAGTACGTTTGCATTAAATGTAACCGCATCTGGTTCTAGGTCTTGCAGGTGCGCAATGGCCCGAGCGGCCTGTACTGCATAAGCTACGAGCAAACGGGCCAGCAATTGCTCCGTCGACGGTCTGGTGGCCCGTGGGTCTACAGGAATAAGACGTTGGGCTGAAACGAATAGTCCTACGTAGCCGTCATCACGAACGCGCTCAAGTGCATTGGCATCCTCTTCGCCAGGCAGAACTGTCGCGCGCGCATGAAACTGAAGTGAATGCAAAAGCATTGTCTTACCGCATCCGCGCATGCCCGTCATTACGAGGGGACCTGGAGCACTCACTCGACTCAGCCACGTCCCCTCTGGATCAACGAGTAGCTGAGGCACATACCAAGCGTCGAGCGTCTGGGCATTGTATGAAGCGGCGAAGGTCTTAAGCACTGCCTGATTTCGCCAGGGCCGCCAAGGCTCGGCCGTTCGATGATATTGCTCACGTATACTCGCAATGATGTCATCAGCTGACGGAGTCCGCTGGTTCTCGGTAACTGGTGCCAAACCTTGCGCGATGATGTGCAGCTGTAAACCCACTCGCTTGTCGAGGTCGGGTGCAGTATCTCCTTGTGATAGAAGCCTATCTGCCATTGCGCTGATGTGGCTTCCGATCCAATGCAGGTCGCCCTGATAAATACCTCCAGAACGGCGATCACCGGCAACTGAACCCAAATCGATAGCCATCGCCCGAATGGCTGGCTCTATGGCGTCAGCGCGCCGGCGTCCAGGTAGCAATTCCTGCACAATGATGTTGGATGCGTGCAGGTCGTTATGATAAAGTTTATGGTAGGCAAACTCCTCAGTCATACGAAAAAGATCACAAGTAATCTGAGCTGCATGCGCCGCGGAAAGCTTCCGTTCACCTTGGAGGTACTTCGATAGCGTGTCTCCATTGGCGAACTCCAACACCGCAACGTGGCAGTCTAAAACTACGTCTCCGAATGCGACACGGCAGTCGAACATGGCCTCTGCAGCCACAACGTGATCAGCTCCTTCGGCTACCCTCGCATGAAGCATCATCTCATCTGAGAAGCTCTTACCAAACTTTTGATACAGCGCTAGCGGACTAACTTTTAAGACACGTGGGGACCTATTCAACCCACTGCGGGAACGCGCCACAAACGTCGCTGCATAGAATCCTCGGCCCAGTGACCGTTCTACATCATAGTCACCGACGCAGCTGGGGACGTCCTGCAGCGGAAAACCAAATGGCTTTCCGCATTCGGTGCAAGTATCGTCTAGCCGCTTCAGTGTTTGATCAAAATCGGGACACGTGAAGCAACAAAATCGACCAACTTCAGACACTTAACACCTCCTCAGACTTCAGTCATTAGCATGCCGAAGCCTGCCTCCAAGCCCTACCTTATTTTTCAGCTCGAGGCCAAACGATTCCACAACCGCCTAAACACCACCGCTGTTCATCAAGTGACCATCCAATATCAGATTCGGTTGGCGCACAACTTTTCTAAATCTCGCTCAAAAGCCTGCCCTTGACTGAACGGGCCAACCCATCCAAATTGAGGTTGCTGTGCTGTTGCCACAGCGCCAACGCGCTGTCTCCAAGCCACACATGGGATCCATACGTATGAATGCATCTTTTGCAGCAGCGGTCACGCTTGGTAAGTTAATTGCCTGATCAGAAGATAAAAGTAGTGGATCTATTCGCAGGCGCGGGCGGGTTTTCCTTGGCTGCAGTCCATGCTGGTGCAGAAATAGTATTTGCAGTTGAAATGAATCGTAGTGCAGCCAAGACTTACACCAAAAACTTAGCCAAAAAAGGACGTAGCAAGAATGTCGTCATGTATGATGAAGACATTAGAAAGCTTTCTGCTTCAGATTTGGCTGCGCGACATTTCCTACAGGGTAAAAACTGCGATCTGCTGCTTGGAGGACCACCATGCCAAGGCTTTTCAACACACCGTATAAACGGGACGGGCGTCAATGACCCTCGCAATGCACTGATTCACGACTATTTCAATTTTGTTGAGCGCCTTCGACCACGGGCATTTCTAATGGAGAATGTGCCTGGCATGCTTTGGCCTCGGCACAAAGAGTATTTAGAAAGCTTCTACAATCAGGCAGAGAAACGCAATTATACTGTTTTTGACCCAGTTAAATTGGATGCTCGAGATTACGGTACACCACAGCGAAGACGGCGAGTTTTCATTTTAGGTGTGAGGGAGGACGTCGATCTTTCGACATTTGTCTGGCCACCGCCCCCAACCCACGCGCCTCCAGAATTAGCTGAGCATGTAGGCTTAGCGTCATGGATATCCTGCCATGATGTATTTAAACCGGCACCCGTCGATGATCCAAACGATGTTCACATGAAGCATGGCCCCGAACTTACAGAGGCATTTGCCAATACTCCACATAACGGGGGTAGTCGCTCCGAATCTGGTCGAAAGTTAAAGTGCCATGTCGACCACAATGGCCACAAAGACGTATATGGAAGGATAGATCCTCGCTTGCCAGCACCGACTATGACTACAGCCTGCGTCAATCCCTCGAAAGGGAGGTTTGTTCACCCCACCCACAACCATGGCATTACTGCGAGGCAAGCAGCCCGCATCCAGACCTTCCCAGATGACTACGTTTTTGAAGGAGGCCTAATGGCCGCTGGACAGCAGATTGGTAACGCCGTGCCGATTGTAATGGCAGAGCTTCTTGTCCGGCACATTGTTGGTCTTCTTTGTTCAAAGAGCAATTCTTCGGGGAGAGCGTCGCCGAGTTCGACCGAGGACTTAACCGCTATGGACTGCGTGCTGAACTTGCGCCAGCCAGCATAAAACACATGAACTAAAGGGACGAAATGTGTAGTTGCTCGGGACGCGCGGTGCGCGTAGCTGTATGAATTCAAATAATTTTTGGAGGCGTAGTGCTTCGCGGGTTCAAGCTGGCAGCCCAAATCAGCTACGTTGATTATCGTGACCCCCACTAGCTGCTCGTTTTTTCGCGCAGGCATTCGCTGGCAGCCACATCACACGCTCTCGGAACTGGCACTTTGCCGAGCACTGGTGTATGCAGCCCGAGACACGTGCGAGGACTTGCCACATGCTTCTTGATGAAATTGAGCCACATTCCGCCAATCTTCTCGGCAAGCACGAAACTGTTTCGCCAAGGTTATTGGATGAAATTGCATACGTGGCGCTGGTTGGGTTGCTCGGCGTAGTTCCAAAGACCTTTAAGACTGAGTGTTTTGAGGTTGGTGAACTGACCTTAAGCTACCAGTGGTCAAGTTCAAACAAAGTTGGTCCACGCGACATAATCGGCAACGGATTTATCAGCCTGTCTTTATTGGGCAGTGAAACTGATATAGACAAGAATAATAAATCACTTAGCGATCTAATCGCCTTGTGGTCGTTCGTACGAGCACGATCCGATGCCATGTTATATTGGCCTTCCGTACATAGAGATCAGTGGATGCGCGACACATCCGAAAGATTTAAAGCGTCACCATGCACTGTTAAAAATTTAGCAGCTAACTATCCTCAAATTCAAAGGCTGTTCCATTGACTGCATATATTATCGCCATCGAGGGTGGCGACGGAGTTGGTAAGAACACGATATCACATGCACTAGCGGAAAGCCTCCGAACCGCCGGTAATTCAGTCGAGGTCATCGATTTCCCCCGGTATGGAGACACACTTGCTGGCGTAGCGCTGTCCCAATTTTTGAATGGAAAAACAAAACGTCCGGTTACTCCAAAGGTGGCATCTGTTCTTTATGCTCTTGATCGGTTGGAGTTCAAAACTGAAATAGATGCTGCGGTTGAGAGAAATGACTTTGTTATATTTGACCGCTATGTGGCTTCAAATGTCGCTTATCAGGCGGCAAAAGTCAAAGATGCAGACCGCTTCACTATAATGGATTGGGTCGCAAATCTTGAACTTGTCGTCCTTGGCCTTCGCGCTCCAGACCTAAACGTTTTTTTGAATCTTGATGTTGCGACAGCGCGGGAGCTTGTCAAAAGAAAAGCCAAGCGAGATTACACTGGATTAATTCACGACATTCATGAAGCTGATGATCAACTTCAAGAGAAGCTACGTGAAAATTATAAATATCTAGCATCAAATAACTTGATTTCTGACTGGCTTCAGGTTGAAGTTTCTGATCGAGGCATACTTCGATCACCTTCGTTAATTTGTGCCGAAATTAAGCAATATATCCATGCATCAGGAAAAACCTCTACTTGATTGATATCGTTTTATTTCATTTATTGCGAATACAACGCGATCGGCTGAAGGAAAAGGTAGCTCTAAACAGTGCCTCAGACCCTTGGTTGTCTCTAAAGCAAAGTCTTCCATCTTTTGACGAAAACTTGGATCTATGACTCGTAGGCCGTCATTATTGATAGGGATAGCCTTATCGATCAATGAAAAAAATGAAAGGTCATAGCTCTTGCACCAGTCTTGCGCTGTGGACATAGCATGTGCATTCTCAAGCCCACTATTGCGTGTTATGGATTCTAGATTATGAGATAAAATATCAGGCACGCCACGATCACATAAAATGATCGAATTGGCTTTCAGCATAGACGAAGAAATTTTCTCTTTTGAAATCTGCCACGCCAAAAGCCACATCGTAGTGTCATGACCTTGGTACCTATTTAGCGGAAGCGTGATCTCTCGTGAAGAGTCCGGTAGCACTGCCACAGAATAGCCGTTCTTTCGAAGCGTTCCAGCAAGCTCATTCACAAAAATAGATTTGCCTGTCGAATAAGCACCTGTGACAAGAATTTTCAACTTTCTCACTCAGTTTTTATGATTGAGTGGAGTCGGACATGATGGTTCGATAGTCGCTCAGCGGCATTACGACCAAAAGATTTTTTCGTCTGAGGTTCAAATATTACCAAAAAGTCGGAAACTTGAAAGCCAGCATTTCGAAGGTTAATAATAGTCTCCTCAGCTTTTCGCCCACCTGTTGTACTATCATCGACAATTATCACGACAGATCCACTCTTCGGCTCCACTTCAGCGTCAAAATTAGCTGCGAAATCAGCATCATCTGACTGAAACTTTGGATGCTCATTGTGAAGTATCAGAGGCTTACCGTGCAGCTTTGCAAATTCATAGGCAATAAAAGGGGATCCAGCTTTCGGTGCGGCAACAATGTCAAAGTCAGGAATTTCATTCGCTCCAGAACTACTAATCAAATTACGCCACAGGCTCGAGAGCTGCTGAGCAGCGTCAATTGCTTTAGTGTGATTGCAGGTAGCGCCCATTAGATCAATAAACGAGTTAGTGGCAACAGTATCAATCCTGCCTACTAAGATTGGTTTCACTATTTTATGAGAATTAGTAAGTTTTTTAGCAGCAAATTCTAGATTTTCTGGGGTCCTATTTTGCGCAATCTTAGATGCACGATTTAATTGCTTTGTTCGACCAACATCAAACCCTAGCTCTTTTAGAACTTCAATTGTTTGAGCTGAACGATTTCGAAAGATGATTTTTTGAAGAAATTTGGGCAGCAATCCGACGCTGTCAGTGACCAGAATAGCACTCGAGAGACCTAGAACGGTGAGAATAAACCAGCTAAATAGTCCATCGAAGGATGGTAGGTGCTCGAGTATAGGCATGAAATAATCCTGATCAGCAGACCCTATCAAGGCACATCGGTTACGTTTCTCTCTATCACTAACGCGCATTGCGCTAGAAGAGAAGTGCTCCAATCGCGAACTGGAGAACTGCGTGTGGTGGTAAGTTGGGTGGGCACCCGCTAAGAGAAGAACGCATCAACAGATAGCTCACACTTTGCGGGTTAAGAGGAACGTTTCGAAGCTCACCGTTTCGAGGGTGGCTGAACTCTCGGTCGTGTGCCGAGAGATAAACATATCGGCCAAAGCAAGGACGGCTAGGATTGCAAAGCCCGGAACCAACCAGATTAAATCAGTGAGCGACGTTGTCGTCGAAAAGAACACAAAAAACATGGGTCCCACAAGTAGGGGCATAGCGAAGAGCGACAGCCGCCGAACCGGCTTAAGCCTCCGTTCTGTGTCGCGGGCAATCATTTCATGCATATCGCGAAGGTTGGAAACCCATGCGAGGTACTCATCTTCGATTTGACCGTGCAGGTAGTGTCCGCACCGGCAGTGGGCACGGGACAGATACTCAGTCTGTCCGCAAGCCGCGCAGCAGATTGAGTTAAGGCTATCTGAGTCAGGGCGCAGAGAATGTCCTGTGCCGTGAACTTCACTCATCTGGTCTGAGGGCCTATCACCCAGCAACCGCTCTACATGTCGACTGATCCGCACATTACGCGGCTTCAGCCTTCTCACTTCTTCCGGGAACTCGTCGTCTAACATCAGCTCACCAGTCGCAAAATACTGTCGATTCTTGTTATGTCTGGCCCCTCACTCTCAGTGCTCAAGGCGTCAGCGTTGAGGGCCTCATCGAATAGAAATTCGATGGCGTCCCATTTCTTTTCAGGCGTTATAGCCAAGCCGCGTTCAATGATCCGGTGATCGACCGAAATACCGATTTTGCGGTAGGCGACGGCGGCCTCCTCATGGTGGCGACTTTTGCCAGTTTCGGTGTCGCCCTCCAGCATCCAGAGAGGGTCCACGTCAAACTCTTCATAGATGACCAGAAGCAGCTGCGCGGTCAGGTCCCGCTGGCCACGTTCGTAGTTCTGATAGGCGCTGCGGCTGATGCCAAGGCGCTGCGACATCTCCTCCTGAGAGAGTCGCACCGTGTTTCTGACGGCAGCAAGGCGATTTCCAAGGCCAGCAACAGCCATGTGCAACTTTCGTTTGTATTTGTGTTGACCTCATTTGTAATCATATCTATCTGATAGTGATACGAACGATGGCGACACGCATGATTCATTCAAGATCAGCGTAGTTTTGTTTATTTCTGAATGCAAAACGAATTCTATCGCCTTGATTTGTGAGCAAAGCAAAAGGGCGCGAAGCATGACCAAACTTCTCGAAACACCCAAGGAACTGGCGGACCGGGTGGGCATTCCGGTGACCAACATCCGTTATCTGATCCGCGAAGACATGCTGGATCACATCTTCACGGCCCCCGGCAAACGCAATCCGAAAATCCCGAGTGGGGCTTGGGAGAAGTACGTTTCGCAGTTCACCGTCACGGCAGAGCGCAAGGCTGCCCGCAGCCGCCGAAAGGGGGTGAGGTGATGATGAACACCGAACACGCGGAGCAGTCCCAAATCCTCACCATCGGCAAGACGCCCGCCCAGTGGGTAGAAATCATGGCCACACACGGTATCGAGATTTCAGAGCGGACGCTGCGCGAGAAGGCCAACGACACCGGCGCGTTTTTCCGGCTGGGGCGCACGATGCTGATCACGCCTGCGCAAATTGATACCATCTTCGAGGAAGGACAGGCATGCCGCTCGAAATCTACAAGCGTGGCTCAGTCTTCTGGGTCAAGGGCTGGGTCGAATACAATGGCCGCCCGATCGCCGGTCCATACCGCCAAAGCACGCGAGCGACTACTGAAGCTGGCGCAAGGGACTGGATAAACGACGAAACGCAGCTTCAGGTCCGTAAGTATCTGATCGGCGAAGAACACAGTCTGCGTTTTTCCGATGCGGTCGATTTCTACCACCCGTCTGCCAAGACCGCGAAGCAGCTTTTGCCGATCCTGGACGAGATCGGGGATATACCGCTGGGGGCGATCACTGGCGCGCTGTTGAAAAGCCTTGGTCGCAAGCTGAAGCCGAATGCCTGCACCGATACGTGGTGGCGCGAGATCGTGACCCCGGCGCGGGCGGTGATAAACAACGCGCATGAGCATAAGGGCACCCCGCTTTTGCGCGTGAAACGTTACGACAAGTTCGAGCGGATCGCGCAGGACCAGAGGCGGCGCAAGCCCAGCCGGATCGAGCGCATCCCTGCGACGCGTGACTGGATCGAAGCCTTCTGTGCCGCAGCCGATCCCTACAACGCGGCCTTGGTGCGTTTCATGTTCGAGACAGCGGCGCGGATTGATCAGGCAGTGTCCATCGAACCAGATGATCTGCGACCAGCCACTTGTGAGGTGCGCGTCAAGGCGCAGAAGGGCCATCCCGAGGGATGGATCACCGTTTCGCCGCAGATGATGGCCGAGTTGGTCGCGCTGAAGCCCAAGCGGCCCAAGAACCTCAAGACGGGTCAACTGTTGTCGCCGCGCGTATTCGGGTACGGCAGCCCGACCGGCTGCAACAACCGCTGGAAAACAATCTGCAAGCGCGCGGGCATCCCGTATCTGTCGGCGCACCCCGCCGGGCGGCATGGGTTCTTCACCGAACTAGTGGTCAGGCAAGGCGTCGATCCGGTCACAGCGGCTAAAGCGGGGCGCTGGTCAGACCCTAATCTGCCGATGCGCATTTATGCCCACGCAGAGACTGACGAGGCCGATGTCAGAGCGCGGTTTCGTACAAACTATGTACAGCCGACCCCTGTCGAAAAGCCCAAGCACAAGAAAACAAAGAAAGATCAGGAAAATGAATGAATCCCTCCTAAGGGGCAGGTTACAGGTTCGAATCCTGTCGGGGTCACCAAAAAAACTAATAAAATGCCAAAAAAAGCCAATGTCTGCGCAAAAGCAAGCAATAGCTTGCGCATAACGATGTTGAAAGGGCTCTCAAACTCCAGATTAAAGCAGTAATTACAGAAACTTATTGGTATAGCCGGGCTGTCGAAGAGCTTGCGTTTCCGGATACGTTTCGCGCCGATTTGACAAGCAGATCGATTACCCTTCACTGAGTACCACGAAGGTTCCGGAACCTTTCAATACACATCTCTCAGACCTGACACGTCCGAGAGACTCGCCGCGGCCCTCGCGCCACGCATTGAAAGGACTCCGCCATGACTCGTGCAAAAACCACGATTCCGTTCAGCAAAATTAAATTCATTGACGATATCCTGCGGGCATCAGATTTGCAGGAGAGGCTCACGCAAAAGCTTCGCGGGATCCGCATGGAGCGGGACCGTTGTGGTCCCGACGAGGTGGCCGCTGAAAAAGCGCAGAACATTCATGGCCTGATCAACCACACTGATATCACTAGGATCAAGCGTCGGGTCATGCGGTATCTGGAGCGGCTGCACAACTCGACTGGGACCCAGCATCTGCCACAACGTGACGTGGCGTTGCTGACTCCATTGCGCGGTGGCCTGCCGGTTGCCCGGATCGTGACCGAACATGAGGCGGACGAGATCGTGGCGGCGCTTCATGCAGAAATGCTCTGGATGGCCCCGGCGACGGAATTGGTCTGGCATGGCCTGAGAGCTTCCGCCCGCAAAGGGCTGCCCGGTCTGCGTTTCGATCCGCTTGTGCGCGTCGGGTCACCCGGGATCGGCAAGAGCTTCTGGGCGCGCCGCCTTGCGCATCATCTCGAGGTGCCCACCAGCATCCATCGATGCAACGGGTGAGCCTGCTGCATTCTCCCTGGTCGGCGCACAACGCGGCTGGGGCAGTGCAAGCCCCGGAAAGCTGATGCAGACCGTATTGCGCGAGCGGCAAGCCGGGCCCATCGTGATTATCGACGAGGTGGAAAAATCTGGGAATGTCCAATCGACTCAGGGATCCCGTCACACTCTGACCGATGCGCTGCTACCGCTTCTGGAGCGCATGACAGCCGAAACCTGGGAATGTCCTTACTATCAAATCCGTGTCGACATGTCCTGGGCGAACTGGGTGATGAGGGCCAACAGCAGGTGGGGGTTACACGACCAGACGCGCATCGAGCAGCTGAATAATCGCATGTGCCAGCACCTCATCCATTTCAATCATCGGACGGACGAGGTCGTCAAAGCTGCCATGCTGCACCGTCTTGGGACGACGGAGGCCAAAGATCTTCAACAGTCCGCGCACTTCATAGGCGAGATCAATTGTCTTGTTGAGCAATGCTTTGCGGGTGCTGAGCAAGGCTCGCACACCGTACGCTTCCCGACTCTTCATGTGGACTGGGCTGAACCAGCCGGTGCGCAGGACATGGGCAATCCCACGCGCGTCGTTCTTGTCGGTCTTGTTGCGCATTGCTGAAAGGGCAGCGTTCACCTGGCGGGCTTCCATGCAGACGACATCAAAACCTTCGTCGGTCAGGCCGTAAAAGAGATGCTGGCTAGCCGCCAAGGTGGGGGCGGGCGGGACGGACGCCTACAACATGCTGGAAAAGATCGGCCGCGACTGTGTTGGCGCGTTGCAATTTGTGGCCGGTGACATCCCGGCAGATCCAGAGGGTCTGCAAGGCGAGCCTGTCTCTGACGCGCAGATTGCCGCTTTGCTCAAAAACCTTACGTCGGCGCCTCTCGGTATCGAAGAGGACGATTTTCGTATTTCACTGGCCGGTGCGCAGGAAAAAACGGCGCTGCTGCGCAAGGACGGCGTGTGGATCAGGCCGCTTGGCATGACGCCAACGACTCATATCCTGAAAACACAGCTTGGCGTTCTACCCAGCGGCATCAATCTCTCGGACAGTGTCGAGAACGAATTCCTTTGCATGAGGTTCTGCCGCGCGATGGGAATGGATGTGGCGGAAGTCGAGATCGTCGATTTCGAAGATGTGCGCGCATTGTCCGTCACCCGTTTTGACCGGCGCTGGACGCGTGATGAGCGGTTGATCCGCCTGCCGCAGGAGGACTCCCATCCCGTCGCATCGGGCGCTAACGCCACTGCATGATGCACCAGGTCGTCGATCAAGGCGCGTCCATCAGGCAGATGCCAAGGGCTCTTGATCTTCGGAAGCCGTGATCTAGGCACCAGAACACCCTCCGCAATGAGCGCCCTGAACTCCGTCAGGGTCACGCGCATACCGGAGCCCTAAAGCAGGTACCGCATCTGCGTCGCATCGCTTGCCACCGGTTCGCTGATCGCCGCCGGGACCTGATCACCGACCGCCTTAAGCGGCCGCTCCAGCGCAGGACCAAGTCGATCCGTCATGTCCCGCAACAGCTCCAAGGCGCGGCCCTTTGGTAAAAGGGCAGCGCGCCCCTCGGCCTCGAAGTGGCGTGGCACGATCTCGTAGATGCCGTAATGGCCATCGATCAACATGGCGAGGCGGTAGCGCTTTCGCTGCAAGCGTCCGGCGCGCACGACTGGCGCGATGCTCAGGATGTCATAGAGTGGTGCAAGCGTGAGCCGCGCCCGGCGTCCCAGACGCAGGCTAAAGTTCTTGGCATGCCCGTCCGACGCACTGATCAGGAAAAAGAATATCTACTTACCGACTAACTCCATGAAATTGCGCGCGAATTTGACGTCTGTGAGCTTCTCTTCATAAATTTTTCGAGCCGCCGTACCCATGATTGGCAAATGTTCACGCGAAAGATGAGCTCGGGTTATACAGTCGCTAAGCGCCATGACATCACCCGACGGAAAGACAAACGAGGCGTGCTCGTTCAGTACTTCGCTCACCCCAACGTGATCGCTGATGATTAATGGCTTACCAAATTGCATAGCCTCAACACAAACTAAGGAGAAGGCGTCGTCGCGCGAGCTGCTAACGAGGATGTCGCAAGCCGCGATCAATGCGAGCGCCTCATCATGGGTCATATCGCCTAAATAACTGATTTCTGGATGTACATTGATCTTGGCAGCAAGCCTTTCCCAGAATGGGACATTGCCTGGCCAAAGCTTTCCTACCATCACAAAATTGCAGTCTGCGCGCACAGCCTCTGGCAACCTAAGGATCGCTTCAACAAAGATATCCTGCCCCTTGCGTGTCTCAATCGTGCCCATGAGCAAGAACGTCAGCTTACCGTCCGGCTTTATCGTTGGTGAAGGCAAGATTTGTGCAGCATGGTCCGGCAGTCCATTGAGCAGAATCTGGCTAGACACACCTTCGGGAAGGAAACTCGAAGCATAACTGCTCACACAAACCGCGGTGACGTGGTCCCAAATCGGTGCAGGCACATCAGCGAGCTGCTTCGAAAGCATCTGGCTCTCATGCAGCCACCATAACGTGCGAAGCGTCGGTATAGCGGCGAGCTGCTCAGCAACTATTCCCAAAACACTGGTGTTCACCACCGCTACGTCGAAGTTCCGCGCGAAGCGCTCAAAGAGAAAGTGATGCGTTGCAACAGACGCATCGATGATGACGACAATTCCTTCTTGTTCAAAGGCTGCGCGTAGCGGGCCGTCGGCAGGTGTGACAACAACGGGAAAGCCGCCTGCAGCTTTTACTGTCTTGGCCGCCTCAAGTAACATATGCGGAGCCCCGGTGTGCGTCATCTCATGCGAGACAAAAAGTACGTCGGGGCCCGTGTAGATTTGGGTGGGATCTATTCCCGCAGCATGGATCCGATAGTCAAAAGTAAAGTCGTGGTAGAGCACCTTGCACATCGAGGGGGTGAAATAGCGATCGCGTGAAAGATAGCGTCCCCAGCGTTTCAAGCAGAAGATATCCGCCTTGTATTTCCTTGGCTTGGAATTCCATGAATGGTTGCCGATATGGGTCAGCAACGCATAGGGTGTGTATACGCAGCGTAACCCCGCCTCGAGAATCTTGTAACTCAGATCGAGATCGGAATGCCCATCGGGCGTGTTCACATGGTCGAAACCGCCCACCCGCAGGAACAGCTCTCGCCGCATGGCACAGCAAGCACCCGAGAGCACTGAGATGTTCCGCACCATCCGGTTCAGCGAGAGGAAGGTGTCACAATGATCGACTGGCAATTGATGAAAAGCCGTGCCTGCTATCCCCGGCGTCCCCGAGATCATCCCAGAATATTGGATCGCGCCATTTTGGTATAGAAGCTGCGGTGAAGTCGCGCCGACGCCCGGAATCCAGAGATATTCGATTAGCCGCTCAATCCAGTCACGCCCGATCGGAAAGACATCGTCATTGTAGAAGACGACAATGTCGCCCTCGGCCGCCTCTGCCCCAGCGTTGCACTTGTCCGAGAAATTGTAGGGTTTGTCATAGCGAACGAATTTTGCTGGAACCCAATCAGCATAGTCACGTTCAAGTTCGATCGCTACCTCGCTGTTACAGACGACACACACCTCGTAGTCGTTGTAATCCGTGCCATCGCGGATCGCATCCAGCGCGAGCCGCAGATTTTTTGTCGAATCTGATGGGATTACGATTGATACTCTTGCTCCCTCCGTGGGCAGCGTTAACCGCACACGGTTTGCGTGTCCTTCGATTTCTGCTGTTCCGTTGATTTCACGCCGCACCAGGGCATCGCTAAGTGCAGCAATATTTGTCTCCCTAGCGAAATCTTTGCCCCCCGAAGCCGCAGATCCACTAATTGCCCGCCACAGATATAGAATACGTTCGACATGAATAACGTTTCGCGACACTTCTGCCATCCGAAGGGCTAGGTCATAATCTTGCGAGAAATCATAATCACTGCGGAAGCCACCGATTTGGTGCACCAATACCGTGCGGTAGACAGTCAGGTGGCCGGTCAACATGGAATTGAACATGATCTCTGGAGACCAATCTGGCTTGAGCATGAAATGGAAAAGCCGACGATCAGACGTGTCGCAAATCTTGCATTCGTCAGTATAGAGGAAATCAGTGTCTGGGTTAGAGTTAATCGCCTCCATCACACGCAACAGCGCGTCTGGGGTAATCTCATCGTCATGGTCAACCAGTGCGACAAACTCGCCTCGCGCCATCTTAAGGGCGAGGTTCGAGGCGGCCGAAATACCACCGTTGGCGGGCATCACAGCCAGCCGAATCCGCGGATCGTCTTTGGCCATTTCTCTTAGGAGGCGGCGCTGATCCTCGTTAGGCGAGCAGTCGTCAACGACGCAAAGCTCCCAGTTAGCATAATATTGCTCCTGGAGCGACTCGACTGCACGGCTCAGCCATTCAATCGGTGTATTGTAGACTGGCATGATAATCGAAACGAGCGGCTGATACGGTAGTTTAGCTATCATTGTTTCAGCGGCTGCTGGAGTCAGTTCAGCCTGCTGATTAGCAAAAAGGGTTCGGGCGACTTCCTCAGGGTCACGCGGCAATCCAGACATGCCATAATTTTGCGAAAAGGTCATATAGGCTGCAACATCGGGCCGCAGGTCACCGTTTTTCTTGTAGAAGGCACGGCGGAAAAAAGAACGCACTTCTCCACCTGGGTTCTCTAATGCGATCGCCCGGAACCAGCCGCGCGGCTTACCACTTTTATGGAAGGCTAAACGCCGCAAGTTACTTTGACGAACAGTACGCGTTTTGGCCGGTTTACCTGAAATGGGGTTCGGATCCTTCAGAGACCGGTCGGGATCACGCTTGGCTGCGCTGCGGGCAAAGCGATCCCTGGTTCGACTAGCAAGAGGCAATCTGGACGCAGATAGCTTCAGAAGAGCCTTGTGGGTCAGGTATTCCAGCCAAATGCGGAGGGCACGTGACCGGGCATGGGCGAGATCCCGACGTAGCGCCGAATCATCATCGACCAGGCGCTGGCGCTGGATGTTAAGAGCCGAGTGCTCCCGTTTCAGCGCATTCAGATCGTTCGCAATGTCTCTGAGTTCCTTTTCGCGGGTAGCAATCGTAGCGTCGCGGGTAGCAATCGTAGCATCGCGTTGAGCGATGATATCGTTCAGCGTTTCTCTACGGAGGCTAGCCGGTCCGTAAGCATTCTCATTCTGCGGCGACTCTGGGCACACCATACCGTCGAGACCGAGAGATAAATCTCTCACCTGAGCGTCGGGCCCTACCACCAAGCGGGGTCCCAAGGCGCGTTTTTCGGGAGTGTCGCGGACAACCACCGCCAACGAGTTCATGAATGAAACTTCTGCTACACCCAGAAGGGGCATCTCATCAAAGCTGCAGTCATATAGCTCAGAGAAATATGACAAGCTATCTGCGGCAGTAAGCGCCCCTCCCCAATGTTCCTTGTTGGTGAGATCAGCTAGACGTCGAAAGAAGTTCAAGGACGATCCAGGATATTCCAGACCACCTTGATAATCTGCCCAGTAGCTACAATGCAGGTCTTCGGCAATGAACATGCCCCCAACGGAGACGACCGGAAAGAACTTTGCAAACGCACGAATGATGTCGCCCGAAACATGGGAGCCATCATCAATGATAATGTCGAACTCGCTGCAGATCGACGAAACCTTTTCAAAAACGGCGGGCTCATTCACATCGCCCACGACCACCGAGATCCTCGGATCGTCGTAGGTCAAGTCCCGGCATTTTTTGTCGATATCACATCCAATGATGGCCACGGCGTTTGGGAAGAACTTGGACCAGATCTCGAGCGAACCACCGTTTTGGATCCCGATTTCGAGGATCCGGACGGGTCGGTCACGATAGGGCGCAAAGAGCCTCTCGTAAGCGGCGATATTCGCCAACCATTTATCACTCCGCTTACCATCGTGAGCGCGGAACGTTTCGAGTAAAGTCGCCATGACACCGTTCTTCTTATTCATCTTATAGTTGCATCTTCTTTGACAGACTTTAACTTTGAACAAGTCTTAGTCGTAGCGCAAGGTGACATGCTCATTTTAGGGTGGACCTGTCATCATATTGCGCCGCCCCACGTGCTCGTTTGAGCCATCCGTGGCGCAGCGCCGTCACCCATCTATTCAAGGTCGAAAACCCAATGTCCAGATCGTCGGCAGCCCCACGCCGTGTCAGCCTCTGGTCTGTCCAGTTCGTGCCGCGCCCTCTCACTTCGTGCGAGCTTTCAACCAAAAGCTTCTGTGGTTGGATCAGGTTTTTTATCTGGCAGTTCTAGTATCGCTGATACGGGATTTTGGTCACCATCAGAGTTTATCATCGCAGACGTGTCCAACCATCCAACCCCCTGCGCCCCACCGGCCTTGGTTCCTTCCGCTTTACAAACATAGAAGCAAACGCCGTTTCCGAGAGCTTCTTTCAGCTCTTGAAGCGGGAACGGATAAGGCGACGCACATCGCTGTTCACTGTACAACGCGGCAGATACCTATAGGGTCAGCAATCCATCGTTGTGCAGTTTGAACCGCGTCTTGCTTAGCAGCCCGGACTACACGAACCTGACATGTCTGGAGACAAAATGTGCCGCGTCCTTGCCTACATCGGGCCAGAAATACCGCTTGAAAGCTTGCTGCTTGAGCCAGAAAATAGCCTGATCAACCAGAGCCTTGACCCAAAACTTCACCCACAGCTGCAGCTTGCCGGTTGGGGATTTGGCGCGTGGAGCGAACATCTGCTGAAACCCGAAGAACCGTTTCTCTATCACAGGCCGATGGCAGCCTTTTACGACGACAACGCATGGGGGATCATTCCCAGCCTGCAGGGCAGCACCGTTCTAGCACATGTTAGAGCGTCGGATTACAACGCTGATGTGGTCCTCGCCGATGAAAATTGTCACCCCATGTCATATGACGAAACCCCTTGGATCATCGCGCATAACGGGGCGTTGCCAAACTGGAATATCTTACAAAGGGAATTGTTGCAGCATTGCGAGGATCGTTATCTCAAACAGATGCGCGGCACTACTGATACAGAGTTTCTCTATGTCTTGCTTCTGTCGTTGCTGGAAGGCGACAGTAACAAACAGGTCAAGACTGGGTTTGAAAAAATGCTGAAACTGATCCGCGCGGCGATGAAGACGCTTGATCTGGCGGCACTGACCAAGCTGAAGATCGCGCTGGTTGCGCCGAACAAGATCATCGGGGTCAACTTCGGCTGCGGGCGCGATGGTGAAACCGACATGAAAGGCGATTGGAAAGACCTACGCGACCCGGAGTCGGAAACGCATGATTATGCGCTGTCGATGCTGCTGGAGCCGATGTATCTACTGATGGGCAGAAATTTTCAGGACAAAAAAGGCACTTACGAGGTCGATGTCTGCCCCGAAGGCGAGGCAACATCAGCCATTTTTGCATCAGAGCCTCTGACAGATGATGACGATGCGTGGTTGCACATCGCCTTCGGTGAGATGGTGACGCTCGAACGAACCAACGGGTTCATCTCCAAATCAATCAGCAAGCTCAGCTTCTGAATGTGGCATTTTGCGGCGTGCTGGGATATCGAGGGTGGCTGATCGGTATCCTGATTTTGCAAGCCTCGCCGCAGAAATGCGGTCCGGGGTAGACTACCGGATCCAGTGCGAGGATCGCTCAAGTTTCGTCGTGATCCTTGCACCGCACGGTGGCACTATAGAACCCGAAACGTTGCAAATCGCGCAGGCGATTGCGGGGAACACGTTCTCCTTTTACGCCTTTGAGGCATTGACGCCTGGGGCGCACCGCGACTTTCACATCACGTCCCACCGTTTCGATGAACCCAAGGCGCTCGCCCTTGTCAGCAAGGCGGAATACGCCGTCGCGATCCATGGCCGAAAGGACGACGGAACCGATACGGTATGGTTGGGTGGTCGCGCGACTGCGCTGCGCGATGCCATCGGTGCTGCGCTGGGGCGTGCTGGCTTCGGGGCTGAAGTTAACAGCAGATTGCCCGGTCTGCATGAAACCAACATTTGCAACCGGACGCGGTCCGGCGAGGGTACGCAACTCGAACTGGCAAGGTCGCTGCGTCATCGGCTGGTGACGGACCAAAATGAGCTTGATACATTCTGCACCGCCATCCGAAACGCCATATTCTCTGTATTGGCTCATGAATGAATCGCTCAGGGTGCTAACCGCACGGCGTGATCATTGGACATGCCAGCAATAACGCAAGATTTCTCGCGGATCATGAGCGTTGATCAACGCGAAATGATGTTCGACGCACGAATGGCTGGTTCAGCGCCCGGCATCGCAGCATCATTTTCGAATGCGGGCTATGTCCTTTGAGGCGAAGCGCGAGCTGCGAGGTTGCTAGTGTTGCCACACAGAACCTTGACGGTGTTCGTCCATTTTTTTCTGTGTGAAGGACGTCAAACCGCAGGCACGGTCTTCGCAATCCCGTGATTTTGCTTGGACAATCCGGCAGTCAACATAGGTCAGATAGGAAATGTCTGGTCCGACCGCCAGATCTATGCATTGAAGGAGAGTATTGTGGAAACCATCATCATCTATGCGGCGATCATTCTTGTCGCCCTGCCGATACTGGCATCGACCATCGTGATCACCCGCCAGCAAAACGTCCGGCTGATCGAAACTTTCGGGCGGTTCTCCAGCATCCGTTCAGCTGGGCTGTCGTTCAAACTGCCTTTTCCGATCCAGACCGCGGGTGAAAACTTCTCACTCAAAATTCAGGAAATCGCTGAGGATGTGAACGTCAAATCGAAAGATAACGCCTTTGTCAGCGTGCCGATCCGCGTGCAGTACCGCGTCGATGAGGCGACAGCGCAGGATGCATTCTACAAATTGTCCAATGCCGCTGACCAGATCCGGTCCTATGTTGTCAATCAGGTGCGATCTACCGCATCGGGCATGTCGTTCAACGATCTGTTCCAGTCACGGAACACATTTGAAAAGGATGTCGCCACCACGCTGACAACGCGGATGGGTGAATTTGGTTTTCGGATCGAGAATGTGCTGGTCGATGACCCGCAGCCATCGGCGGAACTGCGCAAGGCCTTTGACAGGGTCATCTCGGCTGAACGCCTGAAAGAAGCCGCCGTGAACGAGGGTGAAGCCAAGCGTACCTTGCAGGTCGCAGAAGCCAATGCCGAAGGTGAGGCACTGAAAATCAAGGGGGAGGCTTTTGCGAGTTTTCGCAAGACAGTCGCCAAAGGGAATGCCGAAGCCTTGGAAAGCTTTGCTGGTAAAACGGGTCTGTCGCCTGCGGATGGTCTGGCATTCTTCGTCTCAATTAACGAGATGGAGGCTGTCCGGGACGCCGCCCAAGCCGGGGGGCGCGTTGTGTTCGTTACCGGATCAAACAAGGATTATCAGCACGGCGCAGTAATGGGCATGATCAGCGACAATGACGCCGAAACGTCACGCGAGGTGGTATCACAGCAAAATCTAAACCAGCCATGAACAGCGAACCTGTGTTTGTGTTTTCCGACTGAGATTGCACACGATGCAGCATAACTGAGGCTCATCACGCTCTTTGGCTCGTTTTACACGTCGTCGGACATAGTTTATCCCGTACCAACACACACTGGAGATACCATGATGACCTTTACGCCTGAGCTGCCTAGCCAGACTTCATCCACCCAGAACTGCGTCTGGCGGCTGTTTCGATGAGACCAAATGGGCAATGGAGTCGCTCGAAGCCTCGCGTGGGAAAACCCATGCGGGTCGACCTGAAAACAGCTTTGCGGCATCCGCATATGTTCAAGCTTTATGTGAAAGAATGGTATGGAAGACGTGTTTGTGAGGGATACAAAGCAGGCGGTGCGGGGTTTATTGCTGGTGGGATCGTGTGGCTCATGCTCAATGATCCTGAGTTCGCGGCCTCTATGGCACCTTTTGTGAAATGGGGGATGATCAGCGTACCCATTTCGTTTGCTTTATACAGTATTATTGCAATTTTTTTCCCTTCATTTCTTTTCTGGATCACGCATCAGCGCGACGATGTAGAGCGTGCTTTGACCGAGAAAAAGCATCGTTAGCTTGCGTTGCAAAAGGCATATACTGAGGTGGGTGGAAGTGACGAACATCATGTACAAAGCTCCCGGGTGCTTGCGCTAAAACGGGCTATTGCAGCGAATGTACGGATCGGCAGGCCGCACCGCAGCATCCGATTTGGTACCGAGCGGGTTGCGATTTTTGCGGCAGGGTTCCCCTGTGGCGTTGCAATGGCAGGTAAACCTTTGACCAAGCAAAGCTTAAGGGATCAGGTAACGGTCTTTATCTTAAGACCGCCATCTCAATCGAGCAGCGTTTCCACGATTTCTGGAAATACCAACTGGGTCATAGACCTATCACAAAAGCCGGTTTTGCTTGGCATCTGACAGGCTGTGTCGAATGCCGCGCATTTCCGACTCTTGGCGGCAAATTTTCTGAATCTTGTCAGTGGGCCGTGCCAAGCAATTCCGACCCAAATGCCAAGCATTTCTGACCCATGAAAACACAGTCCACGATTAATCAGCCACTACGCCCTACAAGCCGTCCCGCCCGCCGAGAGGGCGCAAGAGAAGCCTACGACGAACGGGATTTCCTCAAAGACGATCGAGCGCATGGAACGTGGCCCTTTCCATAGGGATCCCGATCTCGTTGACGGCCTCCGCCATCCTGCCGCGCCCGTTGCCGTGGTAGGATGGCGGAGGCCATCGGGTTGACTTAGGAACGAAGTTTAGGATCTCGAAGTAGTAGAACCGGTCGAATTCGGCCATGCCGTGACCGAGGACGAAGACCTCCGTCACATCGTGCAAGCTCTCGAAGAAGGCGCGGTTGCGCTCGATGATCTTCTCCGTCGGCTTGAAGGTTTCGCTGAAGTAGTCGTCGATCAGGTTGTAGCCGCCAGCGACCCTGGTGTCCGTGTCCTCGTTGATGTGACTGGGCAGTTTCTCTCGGCTCTCTGGCTCCCAGCCGTGGCCCAGGACGATCTCTGATGCCTCGCCCAACAGCGATCCATGGATGTGCAGCACCTCGGTCAGGGGAGAAGGCAAGCAGATGCCGATCACCCAAACTGCACGCGGCAAGTGGTATTCTAGGCAGCGCAAGCAACCCGTTGCCCCGAACATGACTAGCGAGATTGACCTTGTGAGTGCCAGCCCTGATAAGGGCTTTCAGAAGAAAGTAAGGCATTGAAAGCTAGATCATGACTTTAGACATCCGGGGCAGCCTCAAAAACACTCGCAAGAGCAAGAATGCCTTGGTCGTCGTTGATGAATTGATGGCAAACTCTATTGATGCTTTCTTGATTAGACGCGCAACCACACAGGACGATCTAAACCTTGAAATCAAGTTTTTGGTTAAGGCTCGGAGAACCGACCTGCTTGGCCATGAATACGATTTAGAAATCGAATGTGTGGACAACGGGTGTGGCCTTGGGCCAGATCAGCTAAAGGCGTTTCTTACAAAGGACACGTCATACAAAGATGACCTAAGTATTCCGGGTATAGGTAACTGCAAAGGGGCGGGTCGAGTTCAATTCTTTCATCATTTCTCAAAGTTGTCATTATCGTCTGTGTATTCTAAAGATGGCAATAAGTACCGCATATACTTGCCTGCTGAAGAAAACAGAAAAGAAATCGAAGAGACCGATTTCCAGATTACTCTGCATAAAAGCGGTGAGCTCGGAACGAGCATGAAACTTTCGGGAGTATTGCCAAAGGTTCGAGATACGGTATTCACCGTTCCCTTCGTTCAAGAGTGGTTTGAAGCCGCTGCGCTCAAGCAATATGTTTTGTTCAGCGCACTGCAGAGATTTGTGAGCCTTAGAGACGCTCTTGGGAGTTTTAGAATTGAGTTTGAGAGCGATCTGGAAGGCGTGCAGTCGAGCTCGATTTTGACCGCATCTGACATACCTGTGCACACCTCAGTAAGCAGTCTAGACGTTGTGCATGTGGAAGGCGATCAGACCATTCACGCTTCGCTGAGCGTGACACACTATAAGCTTGATGAGCGCATATATCCTTTGCCGAAGAATGTTGTCGGACTGTGTGCCAAGTCTGCAATCGCAGAAGACATAACCAAGCGGTACCTTCGGGCAAAGGCAATTGAGAACAACGCAATTCAAGGCTCCTATCACATAATTCTTGTCGAAGGAACGTTACTTGATGAAGGTGTGAATGAACAGCGGGACGGGTTTGACAAAATTCCGCAAGAGAACGGGAGTGTTGACTTATTCGATGGCTCACTGATCAGTTTCGAAGACATTTACGCCGAGCTAGATGACAAGGTTCAAGAGTTAATAACGCCTCCTGACTGGTCCCGTGACAAGATCGTGTCGGAAGTTGGCCACCATTTTGGGGTATCGGAAGAAATGCTGTCCCACTCGAATACACGAGTTACGTTCGGTGACACGCCGTCCAGTATAGCAAAGCGGGCGCTAAAGAACTTGCAAGACAAGGTGGTGGATGAAACTGCCAGCCTGTTGTCGATGAAAGAAGCCATCGAGCAACTTGAGCCGGATAGTGATGACTTTCGGCGCAAAGTCGATGACATATCTTGGAAGTTCACGGCATCTCTAAAAACTGTGGATATGGCCAACCTTTCGCAGTTAGTGGTTCGACGATCTAATATGATCGAAGTTTTAGCTATGGCTGTAAAAGAACTACTGAGGGTGCAAACTGATTTGCAGCAGGGAAAACGGAAGAGGAATGAAGCGCTCATTCACAACATTTTTTTCCCTATGCGAAAAGATAGCAGCGAAGTGGCTGACCACGATGTTTGGCTCTTGAGCGAAGAGTATCACTATTTCGACTACATCGCTTCGGATAAGCCGCTCAGCCAGATCAAGTGGGGCAATGATACTCTATTCGAAGCTGGTATTGATGAACAAATTAATGCGCTGCTAGCTCGCACCACGGATGAAAACAAGGCATGTCGGCCCGACATTGCCTTATTTCATGAGGAAGGTTCTGTAGTGATTGTTGAGTTTAAGGCACCAGGTGTGAGCCTAGATGATCACGACAATGATCTAATGGAATACGCATCCATTCTCGCGGCAAAATCCAATGGTAAATTGAAGAAGTTTTACGGGTACCTAATTGGCGATACGATTAACACTGTTCGCTTGCGGGGCTACAAGCCGCTTCCAGGAGGGAAGGGGTGGTTCAATACGGACAACATTATGGAACCAACGTCCCAGTATGCTATTGGTCAACTATATTCAGAGCTGCTGCACTATGATGATGTGGTTGATCGTGCCCGAAAGCGTATTGGCGTGTATCGTGAGCGATTGAAACTCCCAAGGTGATACTTGGCAAAGCGCAGAGCCGGAGACCATCGGGAGTGACCTGCCTCCAAGGCTGGCTTGATTGCATTCAGGCTAGCCAAGAATAACATGAACGCTGCAAAGCGCATAGCATACGCCAGCTACTACGCGCTTTCGATGAATGATGGCAGAATTATTCGTTAAGCTGTTTGGATTGAGTAGGAAGGCCGGATGAGACGCTTATATCGACGAGAGTCGCCCACTTTTCTTACTTCTTCAGTTGTGCTCGCAGAGAAGCAGCGCCTTTTTGAATTCCTCCGGCGCGATCCGATAGAAAGGCGTTCTCGACGCGACAGTCTAGATGAATCCCTATTCTTTGACACCTCTCTGAAGCAAGACTTAATTGAGGCCTTCAATGGAGCTTGTGCTTTCTGCGAGCAGACCACCAAGGACAGTGAAGGCGGCGAATACCATCTTAAGGTAACGCATTTCAGGCCCCTCCGCTATGTGCGAGACGCAGTCGATCTTGATAGTCATTATTACCTATGGCTTGCGTTCGAGTGGCGAAACCTGCATGCAGTATGCGCCTATTGTGAAAAAGCCAAAGACAACAGGTTCCCAGTTAACGGCAAGCGTGCCGACTTTCTTGCCACATACGATTCTGTGAATCGGCAAGAGCGACGCTTCCTGCTGGACCCCTGTAAAGACGATCCCAGCAAGCACCTAATGTTCCGCTGCGATGGCCTCGTTGAGCCGATCACTCCCCAGGGCAGCGCAACCATCGACATATTCGAACTCAACCGGGATTCGCTAGTGATTAGCCGGCGAATGGTACTAGATGACGTGTTCGTCCAAGCGGATAGGTTAGTATCTTCAACTGACCTTGGATTTGCGCAGCAAGAACCTAGTGCGCTCCATGCGGGAGCATTGGCACAAATATGCAAGCGCCTAGGCCGTGAACAGCGTGCCCTACCTCCAACACTGCTACGCTCCAATCCATCTCGCTTTGCAGATAATTTAAGATCCTATATCCGTCGGCTGAGCCTAGATGAACGCGTTCGCCTGCTGGATGGCTTCCAGCGCTTACTTGATAGAGACCTAGCGACAACTCCGCGCATGATTAATTGGCATGCGCCGTCGTTCGACAGCCGTTTAGCTAGGCGTCCAAAGCAATTCTTCGCTTCGAACCAAGAAATCCGTCAAATTACGGTACTAGACTTCAAAGTAATCGACGCACTAAGACTGACGCTACCCGCGAGCAGGTCGGATCGCGCTGGCGCCCCATGCTTGATGATCCTAGGAGAGAACTCTACAGGAAAATCAAGCATTCTCTCAGCCATTGCCTTAGCCCTGATTGGGAAAAAGGAAAGCAAAAAACTCGAAAAATTTCTTCCGGCAGCCGTAAGAAGTGACGAACGTGATCGGTTTGACCAACTTGACCAAAAACCCATGGGCGCTCACATTCGATTTCATCATACGTCGCAAACCTCGCTCTTCAAATTCGACCCAAACTCGAATTCTTTCGAGGGCTCAGACCAAGCAACTGTCGTTCTTGGATACGGCCCCAGAAGATACTTTGATCCGAAAAAGCGCGACTACCGAGGCGGTGCTGCATCTCGTGTGAAAACTCTCTTTGATCCGTTGGCCGCGATCCCTTATCCGGACGACTGGTTAAGTTCTAGAACTCATGTCCAGTTTGAAAAAATCGCTTCCGCGCTGCGTATTGTTCTTGCGATGGATGACAACGATGAACTTGTCAGAGATGGCCAGACGATCAAAGTAAATGCGAATGGGCGCTCGACCTCCATCGAAGCGCTAAGTGAAGGCTATAGATCAGTCTTCACGATGACAGTCGACATGCTTCGGGAGTTCTCGAAGTACTTTGTTAATCTCGAAGAAGCACAGGGGGTAGTGTTGATCGATGAAATAGAAACGCACTTGCATCCGCGCTGGAAAATGCAAGTCATGGGGTCACTTCGACGTGTGCTTCCGAAGGTCCAGTTCATCGCGACGACTCATGACCCCTTGTGTTTGAGAGGGATGGACGATGGGGAAGTCGTGGTGCTTCAGCGCAGCCGTGGTCGCGAAGTCCGCCAGCTTCGAGACCTTCCGAGCATCCGCGGCATGACAGCTGAGCAATTGCTGACTTCAGACTATTTCGGCCTAGCGAGTACGGCTGATCCGGGCCTGGAACTACACCTGCTGAGGGAAGCCAACGACTACGCTCGTCGAAAGCTTACCGGCGAAACTGGCATCCAAATATCAGAGCAGACAAAGGCAATGATTGATCGCCTGTCATTGGGATATGCCCCATCTCAGCAGATCATGCAGGCTGCGCTTGAGCGCTATCTTACAGAGCGGGAGAAACTCGATGGAAAGTCTCGAACAGAGCTACGCGCTGAGGCGGTCGAAGAGGTCGTCGCAGCACTCAGGTCAATTCCTTAATGCGGCACGTCAAACGTAGTTCGGTTACTCCTCCAGCATCTCTGAGCAAACCTTCAGCCGCCGTTTTGAAAGAACGGGACGAGGCCGTAGCGCACTATGCTAGCACCGGGACGGCATCATATAAATTCTCGAAATACAAAGAGTTCGACGTGAAAACTTCTCTCGGCGTGCTCTTCGATTATAAATGCGCTTACTGCGAATTTCAGCTTGGCGATGGAATGGAGGTCGAACATTTCCGGCCTAAGGGACGAGTCGATGGTGAACCCTTACACCGCGGGTATTGGTGGCTAGCGCTGGTGTGGGAAAATTTGCTGCCTTCATGTGCGGGATGTAATCAGCGGCGGCGCCAACATCTTATCACCACAACCACGACCGAAGCCGAATACGCGGTCTTGCAGGGAAAAAAACCGACTGAGACAGCAGGGAAAGGAAATCATTTCCCCATTTCAGGAGCCAGAGCTTTCGTACAAAGCGACTCCTTATCCGGCGAAGATCACGATATTCTTGACCCTACGGTCGACAACCCCGAGCAGTATCTAACTTGGTCAACGGGCACAACTTATTCAATCGTGCTCCCCTCTCTGGTGGACTATGCCTCTACAAGGCGTGCTCTTGCTACAATTAATGTCTTCGCCCTGAACCGTACGCACCTCGTACAGTTGAGATCAGGCGTCCTTCGCGAGATGCGCTTGAAGGCTACAGAAATCGAGAATGACCTAGCTGAAGACGCTGCCCATGGCGGATCGGAATTTGCGATAAGAAATGCATTAAGACGTGTCGATGCTTTGAAGCGTTACTGCGAACCAAACAAACCGTTTTCGGCGATGGCGCGCGCTTTTGTTAAGGCCTTTGCGGACAGCCTAGCGACTCGCATAGAGAATATAGAAGACTGAGCTACTCCCCGAAAATCGGACAGTGACGGAAGCCACGATCTGAGGTTTGCTGATCCCCAAGACGAATGACCTCCCACTGAACTTTCATCCAGCCACGATCTGAGCCTGGTTGGTGTTTACGCCATTTGGCGCGGGTTGAGCAATCGCCCGACGCGCGGAGCTTTCATCTCGCGCAGCAGGGCGGGCGATTGCGGTGGTCAGGGTTCGCGCGTAGTCGGCGGGGGTCTGGTAATCCAAGGCCGAGTGGCGGTCAACCGCCCGCCGTGGTCTACTTCAACGCAACCCAAATCGATCAGCAGGTGCAGGCACTAGCTTAAATCACTCGGAAATCTGTTCAAGAAATGGGGAGTAGCTCAGACATCACGGCCAACGAGCCAATCATACATTTCACCAAAAGGTAACGCATTCGCCTCACTCAGAGGTCCGTTACTTGATCAGGTAGACGTTGAGGGCGACTTGGCCGCAGCTCGATTCGGCACTGCTTTCGACACCTAGCCGTTCGCGGGGATTGCGTGCTCCCTCAAAGTGCATAAGGTGTTAGACAAACCAAATACATACTTAGGGGGGCATTGAGATGGGAAGCTCAGGTTCGGGCAAGTTTACGGATTATAGCGGAGCCAAAAAGACAGATGGCACAGGCGGCTCGAGCGGTAGTGACCGCTGCAGCCAAGCCTTCTCGGCGAAGTTAGAAGAGATTGAGCAATGCGATTTTTTTTCAGCAAACAACACCGTCCCAGCCGCTGACACCGTCCTTTCAATTATGCTTGAAGGCCGTATCTTTGCTACAAACGGTAATGGGATGAAAATTGGAGCTTTGCCGACAAGTCTCAACTACCTAGCCGGCTGCCTCAAGGAAGGCAAAACCTATGTCGGCGTTGTGACAGAGTCCGGCTTGCAGCCGTTCGCATTCATTACAGCCGACTTCACACCCCAATGAACACGAACGAAGATTACCCGCTTCTTCTTGTTGGAGAGATTGTCGTCGACTTCACAACCTCCCGCCAAGATGTCCCATGCAAATTACGCCTTGGCGGCGTCGTACATGCAGCGCGCGGGCTTTGGGCCTGCGATCTATCCTATTCAGTTGCGGCCATATGCCCGAGCTATATGGTTGAACAGGCCCGAGCCTATCTAGCGGCGCACGGTTGTATTGAGTTAATCTGGCTAGGAGAAGTCTCGGGGGCGCCGAACGTGATGGTTATTGGCGACCCCACTGAGGTTTCTGCTCAGGGATACGAGGACCTCCTGAGGAGTGAGAAATCTGTCACAATCCGCGATGTAGGTGGTTCACTGTCGATATACGAAGACATACTCGTCTTCCCAGGTATTTATGATCTCTCCGCAGTGCACGCTTGCTTCAGTGAGACAGCCAGCGTCAGCTTCGATATTGCTTATGGCACGGACGATTTTTCTGTTCTAGATGAATTCTCAGGACGGCTATGTGCGATTATTATCTCAACGTCGTCACCGCTCTTTGAACGAACTGGTAGCACTTCTGTCAACGCCATGCTCGAAAGCGCAAAGAGCCTCGGTGCCGAAGTTTTCCTACTCAAGGAGAATCGCGGAGGAAGTCGCCTATTCGATTTGCGCACCAATGACGTCGAAAACATTCCAGCCACGTTGTCAAACACAGTTAACTCCGTCGGCGTCGGAGATGTCTATTCTGCTGTCATGCTTGGCCATCGTGTCCGTGGTTGGATCGAGGCGGGATGGCGCGGCGCCAGAGCCGCTACAGTCTACTCTTTGACAACATTTCCTGACGACTTCCGGCGAGACACGAAGCGGGAACTCACACTCTCCCTCGATGAGATGCGTAACCTCGGAGGAACTATCCTGCCGTGGCATGAACGACAGCGTTTCCAGATCTATCTCGCCGCGCCTGATTTCTCCTACCTTAACACTCCTGAGATCGAACACGCGGTCGAAGCTCTAAGCTACCACAATTTTACAGTGCGCCGCCCGGTCGTCGAAAACGGCGAACTGCCCCTAGGCAGCTCGGGGCCCACGCTCCTCAAAACTTACGCAGCGGACATAGCGTTGCTGGATGTGTGCTCAATAGTGTTCGCGATCCCGTTGGAACGCGACCCCGGCACCTTGATCGAAATGGGGATGGCGATGGCTTCCAAGAAGCCGGTGGTGACTTTCGACCCGCGGCGACAGAACGACAATACTATGGTTATCGGCGGAAGCGCTATCTACTCGGATAACCTCGATACGTGTCTGAACGCATTGTTCGTGGCGCTCTCGGATTTACTCAAGGAGCAGCAATGAAAAAAGTCATTCTTCTAGCTTCTGGCGGCCTAGATTCAACGACCGTAGCATATTCCCTATTTTCAGATAAAGTAGACGTTTTTCCTATCTTTTTTGACTACGGCCAGCACTGCATCGACATGGAGTGGAATAGGGTGAACGAAGTTCTACCCACGGGAATGCGCAAACCAGAACGCTGCAACCTTTCCGATCTTTTCCTTGGCTCGAAATCGCGGCTGATCAAGGAGGCCGATTTATGGACTGAGGAAGTTGCAGACGATGACCTGTACGTACCCTACCGAACAATGCTGTTCTTCGCTGCCGCCGCAGCCCGCGCACAAACACTGGAAATCTCTGACGTGTATACTGGCTTCATCAACAGTAATCACGCCAAGGAGATCGACTGCACAGCCGAGTTCATGAACAAGCTGGATGGGCTGATCGAGAACATCGGCCCAGTTCGCTTCCATTCACCTTTCCGGCACTCCTCAAAGACGGAAGTTGCGCAAGCAGCAATCCGCTTAGGTGTACCAATCGGACGGACTTACTCATGCCAGGCGGCAAGTAGCTTTCCGTGTGGTGCCTGTCCCAATTGTGTTGAGCGGCTCCGTGCGCTACAGGACGCGGATCTCGCGCATCCCAAAGCAAAGGTCGGGTAGCCATGCAATCTTCGGCAGTTCAGATGCTCGTCGCAGCTAGGTGCGTCGCCAACTACGCGAGGGAGTTGGGAGCTGACTTACCACACCTTGAAATCCGGCCTACGTACGGCCACATGGGCGCGTTGGTCGCAGATTCTGTGCTCCAGGCGGGGCTGAACTACAACTCGGTGGTTCGACCGCGCGTCTTGGCAATTTTGGAAAATTACCCAACAATGTCAAACACTTCGGGCCTACGGGAGATCGTTGAGCTTGGGAGGACATCCGAATTGCTAAACTGGACCCACGGGGAAAAGATAAATCGCTTCAACGCCCTTGTTCTTTTCCTCGACAACGAAGCCATTGATAGCGTTTGCGACCTGAAGGCGTACCTGAAGGATGCCGATGTCCGCACGACACCTCTTAGGTCGGTTAGGGGCGTCGGCCCCAAGACCGTGGACTACTTAAGTTGCTTGGTCGGTCTTGATACTGTCGCAGTTGACCGTCACGTCCGAACTTTTGCGAAGCGGGTCGGTGTCATGGAAGATGACTACGATTTCCTGAAGACTGTTTTTTGCTGTGCCGCCGATCTTTTGTCTGTCTCCAGAAGGAGCTTCGACGCATGGGTTTGGCAGCGCGAGTCATCGGTCGCTGCGCGACAGATGACTTTCGCATTTTAGAGTGGCAATAGACACCAAACCGTCGTCACCAAAGAGCGATCTATAGTTTTCTTCTCCCTCGGCTCGCCTGATCGGAACAGCGTAGAAAAAACTCGCACCGTCAGCACGGGCTAGTTGAACAGTCGCGGAACTTCCAGCACCAGCTCTAGATACCTGCTTCATCGATGTCGCAGTGTAGAGTTATGCTTTTCTACTCCCAACCTTCATCCATGAAGCGCTTCATATCGAAATCTGGATCTCGTGCCCCCAAACGTTCGACCTGACCTTGAAGCGAACGCAGACGTTTGCGCAGGTCTTCTTCAGCTTTCAGGCGGTGGAGTTCATGAAACAACACCGTCCTTAGGTGGTCATTGTACACATCAGACGACACGTCCACGTCGGCCATCCGCAACAGCAGAGACTTCAAGCGCTCAACTTCATCATCCATGGCTGATGCTCCTTGCGACAACCTCATGCTCTGCAACTTGCGATCGCTCGTAGGCGCGAACGTGTCGGCCACGGCAGGTGACTGTCGGAACCCCTTCCCTATCCAGCCGCCGCGCCAAATGTATTGGGGCAACCCGCGCCGACGTGGCAAGCTGTCCAAGCGTCAGAAAACGCGCCTCAAATTCCCGAATACTGGATTGGGTTATCAGGGAATGACGATGATTGGTATCTGCGTTGAGGCGTTTCGCGTGACCAAGGTAGCCCGCATCCCGAAGCGCCCGAATGGCTCCGACGCCAATTTTCAGGTAGGATGCGGCTTCCAGCGGCGTGAGGTCTCGCATGGCGGTCGGGGTGTCGCGCACGCCAACGTCCACATCTTGCGGCACATAGATCGCCTGAAGTCCTATCGCGTCTGCCCCCCGGACAAAACCGCCGACCTTGCCCTCCTGCCAGAGAGTGATGATGCGAACCAGTCCGATCCGTTGATTTTGGCAATGATCGCGAAGCGGAAGGAAGACCCCGACATCGGGCAGTTCAGGCAAGGCAGCCGCTTTTGCCAAAAGCCGATCGACATCCTCAATGAAGACATAGCGCAACGCGGTTCCAAACCGGATCGAGCGCAATATCCCTTTTTCAATCAGCCCCTTCACCTGCGTCGGGTGCACATTCAACGCTATTGCCGTGGATTTGAGATTTCTCAACCCGCCCCAGAAAACGATCGCTCTGGATAGCTGGTCAGGCGTCGTTTCCGTCAGCGCTGTGGATTGTGCCTCAGAGAGATTATCGATGTGACGGATCAGCCGTTTAAGAAACCCCACACTAAGCCCCGACTGTTCACGGGCGGTTTCAAACGACATGCGTTGAACGTCTGGCACCGGCCTGCCCAACACACGTTTCTTGGGTTTCATCGTGTAGTTCTGGACTGCAAACGCATGGACGCAATCGATGATAGATTGGACCTCCGCATCACCATGCGCCGCTCGCAGCCAGACGTAAAATGCCCCGAGGTCTGTCGAAAAATAAGAACGTTGAGCGCGGGGGCGGGATTTCAGCCCCTCCATGCACGCCATTAGGCTGGCCGGCCCAGCGGAAAGAACGCTAAGCCCCTCCACGCAGAACTCACGCTCAAGATCAGGATCGACATGAGCGAGTCCGTGAACGGGCGACTCGCAAATAGTCGCTCCAAGGGTCAGGCAAGCACCATGTAGTTGACTGAGCTCCAGCTTGCTTAGCCAATCCGCCTGCGGACCATGGTTGATCCTCCCCCTCACATACGCATCGAATGCGGTAGGAGCATATTTCGGGCCGGCATCTGCGGCCTTCTTCATCAGGTCGCTGTGCCGGTCGATCTGGGCGACAACGTCATAGCTTTCGTGCGAGGTCCCAGCACGAGGTAGCTCTACAAGAGGCACCTTGTGATGCTCGCAGCCGTGCAAGCACATGACATTCCACTCCAGAAGCTGGTGGGCACCATGACGCCCGTCCTTTTCTAACGCCTCTTCGATGCAGACTGGACAGACCCGTGTTGCCGTACGTCGAAAGACGCCGGTACCGCTTCGGGTCTGCCCGACCCGATAACGTCCGATCCCTATCTTTTCAGGGTTCCATCGTGCCAAGCTCACTCGGTCGAGGCCTGCAACATCGGCAAGCCCAGACAGCTGGTCTGGATAGCCCGAGCAAAGAAACGGCCACCTCAAACCAAAATCTGAGCAAAGATCCCGCGGAAAAATCCCGTTTCTCGCCGCTATCCGCGAAACGATGCTTGCAGGGACCTCTCCTGCAAAGGGGGTAACGGTCAGCCCAAGTTGCCGTTCATGCCTTTCAGCGTCACTCATCATCGCGCCCGTCATCGAAACATTGCCTTGGATTGATCCGGATGAAATCCTCAGCAAGAAACGGGTTGAGCCCCGGCATGACTGCGGTCCGCATGAAGTAGACCTCCGAGAAGTGGCGTTTGGAAAGGCATGCTTCCAAGCCGTCGGAGCGCAGAGCCCGCGTAAGGGCTTCAACAATAAACTGTGCCAAAAGGCCGAATTCGTAGTCAGCCGCGTGCATCAGGCGCGAAGCGAATTCGGGTGTTTTCAGGTCTTCATCGCGCTGCACCTTGGCCCTGTCACAGTATCGCGCCACAAGGCCAAGGACCTGATCCTGCCCCGCGAATTGCGACAGGCGCTCGATTTCGATCGGGTACATCCGACGCGCTAGCTGCGCATCCTGATTGATGATCGACTTGAGGCCGGGCATTCCAGTCAGAAGCAGGCCGACCGGCCATTGGCTGTTTTCCATCAGGGACTTGAGCGTATTGACGATGGCCTGCCGCTCCTTGTCGGTCTGATGTTGAGCCAAATCCTGCGCCTCGTCTATGTGCAAGAAAAGGGTTTTTCGCAACTTGAACTGCTGTTTCACGAGCCCCCAGATAACAGCCGCTGACCGATCGCGGACGAGCGGGTAACCCGCGGCATGGAGGGCCGCCGTCGCCACGAATTTCATCGTCGCTGGCGATGGCACCTTGAGGCCGACTATCTCGTTGATGCCGTCCGGGCCGTCACAGACCAGTCGGTTCCGGTAGCGCCGCCTCAACTCCTGGATCGCCGTCGTCTTCCCGGCCCCTGATCCACCGACGAGAGCGATACTTTTGAGATCGGATACGATGCCCTCGTCGAGGTCTGCACGCCGTTGTTCGAGCAGTTGACCAAAATAGTCATCAAGACGTTCGTAGGCTAACGTCGGCACATAGGCGGATCTTATATCTTGAATGATCTGGCGAACTTCGGGATTACTTGTGTTCATCGTCATCGCTGAATCTCCATTCTGGTTGGGTATCTTCAGACCGCTGGGATTGGTTTGGAGCATCATTTTCTGGGGGCGGACGCTCACTGTCCGAAGGCTTGGCCGCTGCAATGTCGGCGAGATTGCCTGTCAGGCTTGTCCCCGCTGTCGAGTGAAAGTCCTCGGCCACCTCGCCCGGAACAGTGCCGAAACTCAGCCCAAAGAAGCTCTCGTGCTCCGCTCGTCGAATATCTTTCGCGGAAACAGTCAGAGGGCCGATCTGACGCCATGCACGCTGATGATCGTCGATTTGCTTAATACGCTCGAGTGCCGCATCGACAATCTCGATATGGAGACGCGCCGCGGCCTTGTTTGATCGGCGCAGATCCCGGATGGTCGCTTCCCAAACAGAGAGTGACACTCCGTGCGCATTCTGTAGGCCCGCAGGAATCGTATGCCATGCATCGTCAAACCAGGCGGACAGACATCCCATGTCCTCTGGGTCTATGCGTAGGTCGATCTGTTGCGCACCGCGACGCTGAAAAAGGTCCGCAAGATTGCGACTGGTGTAAGCTATGCCGCAGACAAGTACGCCGTGCCGACCAAGCTGACGTCTCAGAGGAATACCAAGGAAATGGCGCAGGACATGGGGCGACTTGGGAGGGCTATATCCGTATAGCCCCATCAACCTATCCCAAGTATCTGCGGGCGTAGCATACTCTAAGCCGCGATGCGTGCGATGGTGGTAGGCATCGACGACGAAACGCACCATGAGTTCCACAATGCTGTCAGCAGTGTGTACGACATACTGATCAGCCAGATAGTCGCCGCGTTCTTGTGGGTTGCCAAACGTTCGGCCCGTCAGAAACGGCATGAGCATGGTGCCCAAAGTTCGGAAGACGCGCTCGATGCGCGACCGCAACTTCGGCACGCCTGCTGGCAGGACTTCATAGCCTATCCCGAGGTCTGATAGGGCGGCTTTGAATTCCGGGTTGACGAAGGAAGACCCGTTATCCACCACCACGTTGAAGATGTGGCCGTGCTGGCTCCAGGCCTTCTTGCACCCGAGCTGCCTTGATATCTCGCTCTTGTTCCGCATGGCCAACCACAAGGTTGCCAATGCCGTTTCGACATTGGGCGTTCTTGCTACCTTGATGGCCAAGATCACCCGTGTTGCCGCATCGATAGCGACACACATCCAGAAGCGCCCAGTTCGGAGTTCGTCGAACTTTGGGTCGCTCACATCGATACCCGCATCTTCCAAGAACGCGAGGAGATCGATTTGCCACTCGTCCATTTCGATGCGCTGCATCGGAGCTTCGATTTCGAGCCCCTGACCATAGGGCCCGAACTTGTTCTTCGCTTTTGCTATCCCCTCCCGTGCCGCAAAGGTTTCGAACTGGTGCAACTCCTCTATGCGACGGTAAACGGTTCTCTTGGATACTTCCCGCTCTGGAAGCTGATCATTCAGCACGAGTGACTTGTTCAACTCACGAATTTCCCGATTTGCCTCATCCGCGACGTGAGGAATGTAGACTCGGTTCGGGTGTAGAAATGTCTTGATCGCCATCTGCAGGATATTCTCGACTTGAGACGAGACCCGCTTGGCGTTGACACCGTTAAAGCGGCTTTTTTTGACGAAACACATGGGATCATGTGTTTTCTGCCACTCCCGCACCCAGGCCATGAGGGCTGTCCGACCCGGATGCTTCATGGCGAGTAGCTTTCCAAGCTCTGCCCCATCCTGGCCAAGGCGTATCTGCTCCAGAATCTTGGTCTCGACGCGCTTGCCCAACTCAGGGAGGAATGCGACGCATGGGTCATTGGAACGGCTTACTTCACCATTTGCTTCCGCTTCGAGAAAGCATTCAACGTAAAGCTGCTTGCGGAAAACCTGAGCCTTCTCGGCGGCGCTCATCCGGCTGATGAGCGAACTGCCCGCCAATGCTCGACGAGCAGCTTGCGCACTGGAAAAATACCCGTACTCAATGGATGCCTTGCGCTCGTCAAGCATGTGCTTGACGTCAGCATGACTAAAGCAGAGTAGGTCTGAGCTTCCATCCAAGGGACGCAGTTCCAGCGTGCTATCCGAGACGGCGCTGACCACATGTACGGTGCCGGCCAAGATCACCGCATCCGATTTGCTGATGCGAAGCCTTACTGCCATCAGCGCACCTCCGGTATCGACAGCATACTAGCTTCGGTCACCGGAACTGACATGTCCGTCAGGACGATCCCATCGAAGATCGCCTTGAACCCCGCACGAAATGCACGACCATTCAAGCCAGTTGCAGCGACGACGTGCCCTAGGGACCTTTCACAGTTCATGCCTCGGAATATCTGATGGACCGCCGCATCGGCTTCGACATCCTCGGCCTGCCGGAACATATGAAGCAGTTCTGCATTGCGCACTTCCGCCGCGGAGAAGCTACTGTTTGTAACGAGTAGCGCGTCGTCCGCGAACTGCTTGGTGGTCTGCGCCTTAATCAACGCGAACTCTTGGTTGAACCCATTTCGTTCGACCAACCCATCCGGTTTAACAGCGATAGCGATTCTTTTCCCGTCCTCCAACGTGACAAGAAAGTCGAACGTATGAAACGTGGGCTTCCCCGCTTTGTTTCGATAGGTGATCTGCGGCGGCTGATCCCAAATATTGACGACAGCTTTCTGCGACAGCAGCACCAAGAGACACTTCCGCTCAAGGTCGCTTTCAAAGATGAGCTGCCGCCAAGCGGCTCCCGCACGCAGTTTCGCGATCACGAACCCTCGCCCACTCGCACGGGATCGCGCCGGAAACATCCGCGTCGCGCGGGTTCGTTCCGGCGAGACGTAAGGTCCCCCGAAATCATCATCATACATTGGCTGTTACACCCTGCACCGAAGGCATGCCTCTCGGTGCGACGGGTTCCTCTTTCGTTGAGACACTGGGCCCCGGCCCACAGAATCCACTGCACGCTTGACCGAGGCCGAAAGTTGGGTCATGAATGAGGTGTATCTGGGTTCAACTTGATACACCTGAAGGGCCTCTGGAGCTGCAACTCCGAGGCCTTTTGCTTTTCTAAGTCATGATTGCTCCTTCCTCTTGGAAGTCGGGAAACAAATCCTCCGGCGTTTCGCCCACGGCCAAAGCTAAGGCTTCTTCAATGCGCTGAGATCGGCACATCCGCTTGCCGACCAGTGTCAGCGCGGAGTCGCTGACCCCGAGTTCACGCGAAATCTGCGCCAGTGACGTTCCGCGGATTCGAAGTTCCGCCTTCAGACGCTCATGAGCGTCCAGATTAGCTTTTGTCGGGGTGCGCATCGGGGCGATCTCCAGGTTGTGAGAGTGCAAAATGAGCCGGATTCATACCCCAGCTAAGGAACTCCAGCAGAAGCAGTCAACCTCGCAAGCCACTGTCGCAAAACAAAAAAAATTAGGACCGTTTGGTCCGCACGGACCAAACGGTCCACCTACCTTGATTTCTTAACCGCTGACACGCTTTCTCAGCTAAGGTTCCTGAGTCGCCTTTTGAGACACAGTCATTGGATCGAGAGATTTGGCCAGCTCGGACAAACATTACGAATCGATTGCTCGGCAGATAGGTGCAGCCAATCTGTTGGCACTTCGTACGTCTACAGGCATGAGCCAGTCACATTTCGCGACGGTCATCGGTTTGTCAGACCGCGCACTGCGTCGCTATGAGCGTGGAGAGCGTGAGCTTCCCCAAAAGACACGGCTCGCGATCATCCATGAGTTTAAGATCGATCCGTTGGCCAGCGATCAGTTAGCCGAAGAGCTTGGGTTTGAAGCCAAGGACCTCCTGCACGATGCTAAGGGGCGGAAGGCTAAGGATAAAGGTTTCTGGAAAACATTACGAAGAGAAAGTCAGGGCCTCAGGAAGCGGAACTATTCACCGCTCGGACAGCTTTTTTTGAAGATCCGCGACGAGGTCTATTTCTGCGCGACAATGTACTTCATGATGCAGAACATCGCCTTGGCCCTTGAACTCCCCTTCGGCTTCGAAATCAACGGAATCGACTGGATGTTTTTAGGCTCGTTTGTGGTGATATTGCTCCTGCTCCCATCCGTCGTCGCAGAGTTGCCCGTACTAAAGGCAGCACAGTACGCTCTCAGGAGCACGAGGGCTCGCATAACGCCGTAACGCAACGGCATGCATAGCGCAGAAAGGACGGAAGGATGCGGTCTTTCGTTGCGTCCTGGACAAATGACCGCAAAGCGCTGAGCAGCGGACGTCAGTTCGCACCGGATGCGCGAACCTCACTAACAGCTGGCCATATGTTATCAGCGGTTCAAGCAATTCTGTTCTTCTTGATCCTAACTAAGGAGCCACGGTAATCTTGCTCTATGGCCAGAGATCGAAAACGGCGCAAGAAGGCGAACGAGAAGAAGCCGGATTCAGGATTTGAATTCGGAAACTTTGGCATTCCCCCAGAACACCACGCAAAATTCAAGGCAGCTGTGTTGGAGGCAGCGCGCGCCGGCGTTGCGGAATACCCCGGCATGCTTAAGACCGTGAAGGAACAGTTGACCAATCACGACCCCCTAGGCATCGTGGCGTCGTTCGCAGCCTACGGCCTGCGCTCATACGTGTCCGATACCGGTGTTGAGCAACAGAAGGGCGTGCATATCCTCCAACATCACGCGGAGCTGATGCAGGCGATCATGCTCAGCATCCCCCTTAACCAGTGGGGCCACGATCCGGTCATTCCACCCGTTATGCAGACGGTTTTCGACACCGTCCCGAAATTGACAGAGGCCTTCCAGTTCCAGCACTTGCTCGAAGGGGCCAAGGTCACCGACGAGACCTTGCTACTCGTGAGCTCGCTCCGGGAGCGTATCAGCATGCATACCCACGGCGTGCGGAACTGGGGCTACCACGGCGACGTGGTCAGCCTCTCGAAGGAGTTGTTCAGTCCGCTCGATCCAGCGTTCCGCGAGCATTTCGGCTTTGCCGCCAGCGACCTCGTGGAACTCCTACGCGTTATAGTCGCCGAGTTCGAGCGCAGGCAGTCAGAACACTTTAAAATCCTTCAGAAGGTCTACAACGGCAAAAACCCGCGCCAGATGGCCCGGTACTACTTCAAGTACGCTCCGGGCCTCCAGGGCACTCCGGAAGAGTTTGTCGCGGCAATGACGGGTATTGACCGTAAGGGCATGATGGCAATGATTATGTCGCATTTCGATCTGCGACTGGCTGAACACGCGACTTTCACCGCGGCTGACCTTGCAAGCTTGACCGGCCTTCCCAAAGCTGAAATTACGGTGGCCCTCAAAGCCATTGCACTGAAGCCGGGAGACCTAGGCGAGGTCAAGGCCGAGCATCTTTTCCTCGGCAATCCCGTCTGGGAACGACCCGTGATTGATCTGGGCGAGTTCTTCTTCATTCCAATTCCCCAGATGGCGTTCAGCCACATCCACCGCATCATGGACCGCCTATGCGCGGACGCCGGACTGAGGGACCGACTGTCTGAATCCCGGTCCCGTTTCCTCGAAAACAAACTAGAGGAGACCTTCCGCCGTGCGCTCCCCGGCGCGGATATACGGTCCTCGGTCAAATGGACTGTCAGTGACCAGCAGTTCGAAACCGACCTCCTCGTGGTCATCGACCGCACTGTCGTTATCGCCGAGGCCAAGTCCAATCGCCTTACGCCGGAAGGCCTGCGGGGTGCGCCGGACCGCGTCCGCCGCCATGTTACCGACATGGTGCTTGCTCCCTCGCTCCAGTCCGCACGCCTAGCGCAGCTGATCGAGGATGCTCAGAGTGGCGACCCGGCCGCGATGCAGGTCTTGAAGGAGACAAAGCTTGACCAAGGTCGGATCGACCGTGTCATCCGCCTGTCGGTCACGCTCGACGACCTCTCGCCCCTGACTTCGGCCGAGGCGGACTTTAAGGCGGTCGGCTGGGTTCCGGCCGATCATGACCTCGCGCCAACGATCCTGATTTCGGACCTCGGGTGCATTACCGACATCCTCGATAATCCCCTGCAGGTTCTACACTACCTCGCCGAACGGTCGTTCTTTCAGAAGGCCTTCGACCTGCTGGGAGACGAACTCGATTTTTTGGGGCTGTACCTCGTGACAGGGTTCAACCTCGCAGCCATGCAGCGCGAGAACATTCAGTTCGTGCCATCCGGCATGTCCGCGCCGCTCGACCGCTACTATACCAGCCGGGATGCAGGCATTAACCTCCCCAAGCCGAAGATGAGCCTACGGCCGACATTCTCGCAGATCGTTGACCACTTGGCCGCCAAGCGCCCCCCAGGCTGGACGACCATCGGCCTGCACTTGCTTGCCTGCGCCGATCCTTCCGAACAGGCACTGGTCGAACGGAAGCTGGAAGAACTGCGCGGCATGGTCCGCAAGACTTTCCGCAACCCGCAGCACTTAAGCTCGCTGCAGATTCAGCTACCGGAGGACCGCAAGGCACGAGTGATTTTCTTCCTGTTCCCGGACGTGATGCGCGCCACCATGCGCCAGAACATGGAACACCTGGCGGCAGAGGTTCTCGGAGGTGGGAATATTGAGGCCTGCGTCGTGTTCGGTCGCAGTACCGAACAGTGGGACAGACCATATGCGGCTGTGCTTCTGGCACATACCGATCCAGCCAAGAAATGAACAAGAGGCAGGGGCTTGGCGCAAAAGTCCTGGACGCCTCCTCTCACAGAGTGGCTGCTAAAGCGCACCTGCACCTTGCAAGGGAGGTCTGGTTCTACGCTGAAGCGGTCAATCGCGGAGCAAAACATCAATGACAGAAATGGGCCAAAAGGGTCATTTTTCGGCTGTTTCGTTGGCACTCACGTCCACGCGCCAGTAGATCCGGCTTAGATCATGGGGCATCGCCAACAGGGCCACGTTGGCATTTCTAAGTTTCATCGAAAGTGCGCCTTGTGGGCGCTGAATGACCTCCGCGAGCTCGCCCAAGGAAATGAAGCTCTCGTGGAACTGCGTCAGACTATCAGCGGTAACAACAGTCGCCCCTCGGCGGTAAAGCTCTGAGGTATCCTCCCCGCGAAGCATTCCGTGCTGGATCAAATACCCTACTGTTTTTACTGTCACTCTTAACTGCCGGGCGGCGTCACCGACAGAAAGGTGGCTCTCCCCTGATGCCCTAGCGTTATCGACACAATACGCACTGGTTTCAGCATTTTCACATGAGCTCTGTCTGGTTCGAAAGAGCTTCTTCTCGCGCTCGTAGGCGTCAAGTATTTGCTGGGTGACAAAATTCATCGGTACGATATTGCCGACAGCGTCACGCGCTGCGAGACCTCGGTAAATCAGGTCCTCTGCATTGCGCTTGGCAAACCCTTTCAGCGAAAGCGACTTCTTTGGGTTCGAAGAAGCTGTTCCCTCTGAAGGCAGGCCCAGCACCAACACTCCTTTTCTGACGGAGAAATTGTCGAAGACGTGTCGCCGCACAACGCCACGGAGGGGCTCGAACTCATCGCCGAGGCTCCGGCTTTTCAGCCACGCCATCCAGGGGCCAAAGAGTCGACCGAAAAACCTGCCGTCCACGCCGTCCTCACGAGCCATATCAGCAAGACAGCTGGAAAGGGCTAAGGGACCTTCTTTCAATATTTCGTAGCCCAAGACACCATAGTTCATCCAGTCTGGCTCACTGTGCCCCGCCAGCGCAGCATCTGGCCCCTTCGCGATACGCAGGCCCAGCACCTCGCATGCGCGAGACGCCACGTTGAGTTCGAGGCGGTCGATCCATCGGTCGCCCCGCCCGCTCAGGATGCGGTTCGTGAGGTATGCCTCGAAAGGGCTGGAATTTGCCTGGACCACCGGCTGATCCAAAATCCAATCGTGGTGTTTTTGCAGCTGCGCTGCGAAGTCTCTGGCGTCCTTGTGAAATTTCTCGGGTGGAAGACATATGAGCATGCTGCCGTGTTCCGGGCAGCTCCTGATCGACGAGAATTTCCACTGGAGACGACGCGGCACGCGCCACGACTCCGTTGCTGACGCCATCACGGACCGTATGCACTCTGGACAGACGCGGATGCGCGTGCGCTGAAAGCTCTGAAGGGAGGCGAATTCTTCTCTCAGACGAAAATGGCCCTTACCGAGGTGGCGGATAGACACCCGCTCCAATGCGCCCACGTCACACCCTGCAAGCTGTGCCAATTGCTCTATAGCGACCTTCTCACCACGAAAGAGCGGGTCGATCGGAAAGGCAATGTCTCCGCAGAACCTCTGCATCGAGATGGCGCCGTTCCTGGCCGCAAGCCGCGACAGCAACGAAGATGCCGGCTCACACGCGGCATGTGACACCGTCAGCGGCAACTGCGGGAAGTTCGTTCCGGGAGTGGCAGGTAGGCTTTTGACCAAGCGAGGCTTCCGAGATCAGACAAAGGCTGGATTGGCCGGATCTTACGATCACAAGCTCAACTGAGCAACGCTGCAATGATTTCAGGAAATTCCGCCGACTGGGTCAGCTATGTGACACAAAAGTCGGTTTTGCTTGGCATCTGACAGGCTGTTTGTGGCGGACTGGGGAGGATTCGAACCCCCGACCCCTTGATTCGTAGTCAAGTACTCTATCCAACTGAGCTACCAATCCGCGTGACGGTGCGTTTAGACTCAGTGCCGCGGTGATGCAAGGGGCAAAACGGATTTCTTGGCTATTGCGTTGCATCCGCCAGTGCCAGGTCAGCTTTTGGCAGTTGGATAACAAAGGTCGTACCTTTGTCGCTGGTCTCCAGTAATTCCAACCGGCCACCATGACCCCGGATCAGATCGGCGGCGATCACCAGGCCCAGACCTGCGCCGCCTTTGCGCACGCCGCCCTGAAAGGGTTGAAACAGGTGTTCCTGGGCTTTTTGCGGCATGCCCGGACCGGTGTCGCTGACGGTCAGGCGCCAGACCAATTCATCCTCTTCCGCGCGTAGGCCTATTTCGCCGGGTTCACCTGTGGCCATGATCGCCTGCCGCGCATTGCGCACAAGGTTAAAGATCACACGATACAATTGTTCGCCATCGGCGCGCAGGGTCATGGTGGCGGGGATATCTTCGGCGAAGGACAAGGGGTAATCGCCTGCGGCCAAACGCTCGCTGTCGATCACGTCCTCGACGAGCAGAGCAAGGTTCACGCGCGACAAGGCCGGGGCAGGCTCATCAACCCGGCCAAAGGCTAGCGTGGTTTCGCAGAGATTGACCGCGCGGGTGATCGAATTCACCAGTTTCGGTGCCATACGTTGTACCAGCGGATCAGCCGACCCGCCGATCCGGTCGGTGAACAGCTGTGCCGAAGTCATGATATTGCGCAGATCGTGGCTGACCTTGGCCACCGCGCCACCCAATTGCGCCAGCCGTTCCTTTTGTCGCAATGCGCCAGTCAGCTGAGTCTGCATCATTTGCAGCGCGACTTCGGCGTCACGTAATTCGCGCACCTTTGCGCTGGGGGTGATGATCTGGCGGGCGTCTTCGGGCGCTTTGGCATAATTCTGCATATGGCCCACGACGCCCTTGATCGGGCGGACCAGCAGGATCTGAACCGAAAAGAACAGCAAGCTGGCGGTCATGACCGAAATAAAGGCTGACAAAATCAGGATGTTGCGCCCGAATTCACGCATCGCCGCCTGTAGCGGACGTTCATCCATCGTGACCTCTATCAACAGGCCACCATCCCGCACCGGGTTGCCGATCACACGGATAATCCGGTCCTCTGATTGCACCAGGGTGCGCAACGCATCCGCGATCAACACCAGACCAGAGGGCGCGCGCATGTCATAGGTTGCGCTGATCGGTTTGGGAATCGGTGATGAAAGTGCCAGTTGCCGGACTTCGTCACGGCGCAAGACGACGTTGAAAACCTCGGCATTACGCAACAGCTCTGCTTCCAGCGCGGGGCTGATCATGGCATCAGTTTCTGTCGCCAGCGATGCGATCTGTGCGCGTTCAAGCCGTGCGAGCAGATAGTCTTCGCGGAATCGGGCGACCGAGGGTACAAAAATGAAAATTTCTGCGATCATCACGAAGATGATCGTAAGGATCAGAAATCGTCCTGAAAGAGAATTGATCATCCTGCCTCGCTGAGGTCATGGCAACCACCGCTGCACAAGACCCACAACCCGCTTTACAGTGGGGTTTTCAAAAAGTCTTGGGCTAAAGTAAGCACCTGCAGCGCGTTTGTTAACCTCACTTACGGTGGGATAGGGCAAAACTGTGGTGGCGATGGCAGACATTTTCATCCGGTTGGCGATGGCCATCGCCCACATCCCGATCAGTTCACCCGCCATCGGGCCTGCCATTGATACGCCGACTGGTCTGCCTTTCGCGACCATGACCTTGACCAGCCCCTTGGTCTTGCGTTCGGCAATCAGCCGGTCATTGTGGTGAAAGTCAAAGCGGATCACTTCCAGCTTTGGTCCATATTGTTTTTTTGCCTGTACCTCGGTCAGGCCGACCTGCGCCAGTTCGGGGTCGGTATAGGTGGCCCATGGGATATGGTCGGTGCGTTGTTTTGACGGCAGGCCAAGGACCAGCGACCGGATCAGCACGCTCGCATGATAGCCTGCCACATGTGTGAATTGTAGCCCGCCCGCGACGTCACCGGCAGCATAGACGCGGCGATTGGTGACAGAACGCAGATTGGGGCCGACTTTCAGACCTTTGCCATTATGCGCGATGCTGCCCTTGTCCAGATCCAGCTTGTCGGTATTCACTTTGCGTCCGACGGCGATCAGCAGATGTGATCCGGTAATCGCGCCTTTTGGCGTATGGACGGTGATCTGGTCACCTGTGCTGCTGACCTTGTCGGCCTGTGCATCCTCGATGATCGTGACGCCTTCGGCGCGCAATCTATCCAGCACGATGGCAGCCGTTTCGGGATCGTCCTTGCCAAGCGCCTTGGCCCCCTCAATGACCGTCACCTCGCAGCCCAACCGCCTGTGCGCCTGCGCCATTTCCATCCCGATCGGACCGCCGCCAATGATGATCAGATGATCGGGTTTGTCGCGAAGATCGAACAGGGTTTCGTTGGTATAATAGGTCACATCCGCCAGTCCGGGAATCGGCGGCACCAAAGGGCCCGACCCTGTCGCCACGACAAACCGGCGGGCGGTGATGATCGTGTCACCAGCCTGCACTTCGGTTTTAGAAATGAAACGGGCAAAATCCTGAATGACCTGCACGCCCAGCCCTTCAAACCGTTCAACGCTGTCTACCGGCGCGATGGTCGCGATGACATCGGCGATATGTTCCTTGGTCGCGGCGTAATCCACCTGCGGCTGGGCCGCGGCGATGCCTAAAGGCGCGCCATGCCCCATCGCATAGGCCTGTTTGGCCGAGGCGATCAGCGCCTTGGACGGCACACAGCCATAGTTCAGGCAATCTCCGCCCATCTTATGGCCTTCGATCAGCACGACTTTCGCACCCATCTGCACAGCGCCCGCGGCTACTGATAATCCGGCAGAGCCTGCGCCGATGATGCAGATATCCGTCTTGATCCGGTTCATGATTTATAGACCTTTCTTGCCACGCAGGGCCTTGATGACGATAGGGAGGGCCGCCAGCACACAGAGCCCGAGGATAGGCAGCAATATTGCGGGTTCAAAGATGATGCCAAGGTTGGGGGTCTCGCCGCGGGCAAATACCTCGCCCAGCCCGGCCCCGACCGACGTATAGACTACGCTGCCGGGGATGATCCCCAGAAACGTGGTGATTGCGAAGCGCACCAGCGGCACGCCGACTAGTGCGGGTACCAGATTGGCGACAAAGAATGGCACAGCAGGGACCAGACGGATCAGGAACAGCATTTCCCATTGATTGGCATCGATGCCATCCTTGATGCGTTTGACTGTTCCGTCAGAGGCTTGCATCTTGGTCGCCAGTTTTTCGCCAAGGCCCCAACGCGCAGCTTGAAAGATGATCATCGCACCGATTGTGGCACCGATGACGTTAAACAAGGCCCCCGGAAATGTGGCGAAGAGAAAGCCGCCGGTCAGCGTCGCAATCGTGGCCCCCGGCAAGGAAAATGCGACGATCACGATGTAAGCGGCGATAAAGGCTAGTACTGTGACCATATAATTGGCATCGCGAAAGGCCAGCAAAGCTTCACGATTGTCGGCCAGCGCCTGAAAGGTCAGGTAGTCACGCAGATAAATCGCGCCCGCCACTGCAACGATCACGATGATCAGCAGCGGCAGCTTGCGGACCAGCGTATTTTCAGATGTTTCAGGCATCGATTGCCTCCAAGTATGGGCTATAAGTGTCTTGATGCCCGCAATATGCCACTCGCGATAGCCGTATCACGCCGCATTGATGGGACGTGTGGGGATGTTTCAGTCGGCAGCGCCAGAAATCTTGGGTCAAGCGCGTTGACACAGGGCAACACCCCCTCTAAGGAGCAAGTCTGAAATGTAGTACGGCCTCGAATCCTGTGCAGGGTTTGGCCTTCAACCGGAGGACACGCGATGAAGCGTACGTTCCAACCATCGAACCGCGTTCGCAAGAACCGCCACGGCTTTCGCGCACGGATGGCGACCAAGGCAGGTCGCAAGATCCTGAACGCACGCCGCGCCAAAGGCCGTGCAAAGCTGAGCGCGTAAGCGCTGCTTTCGACTTGAGCGTTTTGAAACCGCCGGTTGCGCCTGATACAGGGCTTCCGGCGGTTTGCGTTTGTCTGAAGATCCTTACCAAACGCGCCGATTTTGTCCGCGCCTCGCATGCGCTGCGGCAAGGCACGTCCGGCATTCACCTGCAAGCACGCAAACGTGCCGAAGGTGAGGCAAACGGCCTGCGCGTCGGTTTCACCTGTTCCAAGAAAGTTGGCAATGCCGTCGCCCGTAATCGCGCCAAGCGGCGGTTACGCGAAGTGGCAAGGCTTGTCCTTCCCGAATATGGGCGTGACGGTTGGGATTATGTGCTGGTCGGACGGCACGAGATGACTACAACATTGCCCTTTGATACGCTGGTCGCCGATCTACGGCGGGCCTTGCGCAGGGTGCATGGATGACGCCCTTCGCCTATATCCTGTCACTGCCGGTGCGCGCCTATCGGCTGATCTTTTCGCCCTGGGTCGGATTTAATTGCCGGTATCACCCGACATGTTCGGCCTATGCGCTGGAGGCTCTGGAGAAACATGGCGCGCTTAAAGGTGGTTACCTGACGATCCGCCGTATTCTGCGCTGCAACCCATGGGGGGGCACTGGAATTGACAACGTTCCAGAGTGAAGATTTTTTGCCAAAAAATCTTCACTCCACCAAGAAATTTCGTCGAAATTTCTTGTTACAACTTCTCAAATGAAATCGTGACCGTCCCGATATCGAACCCGAAGCGTTTGACATAAGCGATGTTCAGCAACCGGTCTTCGGTCAGCAGCCACATCCAGTCATCGAAGGTGACGCGCAATGTGTCGGTCGTGCCATCGGCTGATGGGATCGGCAGGTCGATCTCATATTGCCAATTGAACCTATTGTCCTGTTCACGTCCGGTCGCGGTACCGATCACGCCGGGGGCGCTGCCTTCCCAAGTGTCGGCGCCAGTCTTGACCAAGGTCCAGATGCGTTGTTCGGTCGATCCGTCCTCATAAACAAAATCCTCGACCAGCCGCAGCCTTTCACCGTCCCATTCGCCTGCGATGGTGACGACAAAGCTGCGTCTGACGGTGCCAAGGATATCCTGAAACTGACCATAGGCAACAAAGTCACCGTCAAAGAACTCTTCAAGGTTCAGTTGCCGGTCGCTCAACGTGGGATCGTCGAATGATGGCTTGGCGGTGCAGGCTGCAAGAAAGATGAGGGTGGCAAACGCAATCAGGCGCATCATGAAACAAACTCCGGTTTAAGTCTGATACGGCGCGTGAGCCTGTTCGGATGCCTCTAGGCAGGGCTGTCATCATCTGCCATATCCTGCCCCATGCTGGATGAAACCGAAATACACCCGCTGTTCGAGGGCGCACCGACCACGACGGAGTTCAAAAAACTCCGCAAACGGATCGTGCGCCAGACCCGAGAGGCGATTGAACAATACGCCATGATCGAGCGGCGCAGTGATGGAACCCAACCGAAATGGCTGGTCTGTCTTTCGGGTGGGAAGGATTCCTATACATTGCTCGCCGTGCTGTACGAGTTGAAATGGCGCGGCTTGCTGCCGGTCGATCTGCTGGCCTGCAACCTGGATCAGGGCCAGCCCGGATTTCCCGCGACAGTCCTGCCCGAATTTCTGGAACGCATGTCCGTCCCGCACCGGATCGAATATCAGGACACCTATTCAATCGTGATCGACAAGGTCCCCGCAGGACGGACATTTTGCGCGCTCTGTTCCCGGTTGCGGCGTGGCAATCTCTATCGGATCGCGCGCGAGGAAGGCTGCTCCGCCGTTGTGCTGGGGCATCACCGCGACGATATCCTTGAAACCTTTTTCATGAACCTGTTCCATGGCGGTCGCCTTGCAACCATGCCGCCAAAGCTCGTGAATGAAGAAGGAGATTTGTTCCTTTACCGCCCGCTGGCGCATGTGGCCGAGGTCGATTGCGAAAAATTCGCGCAGGCGATGCAGTATCCGATCATTCCATGTGACCTATGCGGATCGCAAGACGGGCTGCAGCGTCAGCAAGTCAAACAAATCCTCGATGGCTGGGAACGCAACAGCCCTGGACGCAGGCAGGTGATGTTCAGGTCGCTAATGAACGCGCGACCTTCGCATCTGCTGGACCCGAAGCTGTTTGATTTTGCAGGGCTTTCAACCGGATCGGTCAAAGAGGATTTCACCCCGACCTGACGATCCATCACCCGGTTTCCGAAACTACCGCATGCGGTGCAACCCCGCATTGACCGAAAAATCTGCTATGCTTTCAGTATGGCCGGACAAGCAAATACTGCTTTCCGGCAAACCAAACCGACAAATCCTTTCGATCATCAAAATTTTCCTCGGGTTTGTATCCAGGCGGGGTGCCATCGGTGTTGCGGGTGTCACAAGGCCGTTTCCGGAGTGATCGGTGACCTTTAACAGTTTGCTGGCAGTGCCGTCGGGCCGCAGGATACCATCGAAACATCGGCGCGCGCCGAAGATCAGGTTGCTACCGCTTTCAGCGGTTTTGCATTTGCTGTTCTGGCAGACAATACTCTGATTGTGTCGACGCTAGGCTTTGGTGCAGTGTCCCATGCGACCTGCTACGACAGTCACGTTAGTCTCGTTGACGGCCCTGCGTTGGGCCGGGTCGAAATCTGGATCAAGTAGAAAGTACCAGCAAGCCGCGCTTGATGCGTGCAGCGCTTTGCGGCATCACTCGTGTCTATGATACGCCTTTTTCACCTCTGTTGCCTGTGCGCTGCGCGATGATCGCGCTTGGCCTGGACCTGGGCGGGACAAAGATCGAAGCGCAGGTTTTTGATGCCAGCTGGACATCGGTCGATCGCAAGCGGGTGGCAACCCCCGATAGCTATCCGGCATTGCTGGCGGCTCTGATAGAGCTAGTCGCGTGGGCCGATGCGCTGGCAGGGTCGTCGCTGCCAGTGGGGATCGGCGCGGCGGGCGCGGTCAATCCACGCGACGGGCGGGTGCTGGCTGCCAATCTGGTGGCGAATGGCCAGACTTTGCCGGCCGATCTGGGGTCAGCGCTTGCGCGACCCGTCACCTATCTGAACGACAGCCGCGCATTAGCCCTGTCTGAATCGGTCTTTGGGGCGGGCAGCGTTTTTCACGGGGTCTTTGCGCTGGTACTGGGTACTGGGGTCGGCGGTGGATTTGTGCACAACGGCATCTTGCAGGTCGGTGCAAGCGGGATCGGCGGCGAGGTCGGACATGTCGCCGCTCCAGCTCATCTGGTGCAGCAATACAATCTCCCGGTGCTGGACTGTGTCTGTGGCAGGCGTGGCTGTATCGAAACCTTGATCAGCGGCGCGGGGCTGGCCCGGATCGCAAAGGTAACCAGCGGCGCCGATCTGACCGCGCCGCAGATTGTGGCGACCCGCGGCACCGACCCGCAGATGCAGGCCGCTTGGCATATCTGGTGTGCCCTGACCGCCGACCTGATCACGGTGCTGACGCTGACCTTTGATCCCGATTGTATCGTATTGGGTGGCGGCATGTCCGATATTGCAGGTCTGGTGGACGATCTGACGGCTGCCACAGCACGGGCACAGCTGGCGGGTTTTTCCGCGCCGGTGATCCTGCGGGCAGCTGGCGGGGCGGTCAGTGGCGCGCGCGGCGCGGCCTATGCGGCATGGCAGGCAAATCATGGATGACGGCTGGGCCAGACCTCGCAGCTGTTGCCGCTGACGCGCGAGCCGTCACGCATCTGCATCTGCATCTGCGCTCTGTCGAATAACGCGCATTGGGCGATGTTATGCTGCTTGGTCAGGCGCCGGCTTTGCAGCCGTTATCGGGAAACATCCGGCATGATATCGCTTAGCGTACGTTCACATGCTGTTGTGGCTGGCATCAACAGGGTGCAAAAGCCCTCGACGTTACTTAGGTAGAGCATATGAAAAAGCGCATCATCTCCTTCTTTCTGACCTTCGCCCTGTCAGTCTATGCGGTTGCCGCCTCGGCGCAGCAGCTGACATTGCCGCAGATTTCCGAATATCTTAACCAGTTGCAGACAGCCCAGGGCGGATTTACTCAGATCAATGCTGATGGCACCCTGTCCACCGGCCAGATATATATCAAACGGCCGGGACGGATCCGGTTTGAATATAACCCGCCAGAGGAATCGCTGGTCCTCGCCAGCGGAGGACAGTTGGCGATCTTCGATCCACGCTCCAACGCCGGACCGGATCGTTATCCGTTGAACCAGACCCCCCTGAACATCATCCTGCAACGCAATGTAGATTTGACTGCAGCCCGCATGGTGACCGGTACGACATCGGACGGCACCACAACAACTGTGACTGCGCAGGACCCGGAAAACCCGCAATATGGCAATATCCAGATGGTCTTCACCGCCAATCCAGTCGAGCTGCGGCAATGGATTATCACCGATGACATGGGCAGTGAAACCACGTTGATCCTGAATGACCTTCAGACGGGTGGAACTATCGGCGACATCATGTTCAACATCGGTGCTGAAATGCGCCGACGCGGTTTCGACTGAACGGATCAAGAACGGCCCGTCAGGGTCGTCCGGCTCTTTGCTTCAGTCTGTTTCTTGGCTAGATATCCGGCTAACGGTTGTCAGTACTAAGTGCGGCCATTCTTTCGGCCATAGCGGCCTTACCACAGGACCGCAGTCCGTCGACAACACCCTGATAGTCACGGGCGTCCCGGTTCTGGCTCAGCTTTGACTTTGCCAGAATTCTTGTCACAGCTATTCTGAAGGCAACGATTTCGCCCAGCATCTGGTCGATGTAGTCTGCTGGTGCGTCTGCCATCCGCCATGCATCGGCACCGTTCAGCCGATGTTCGTGATCCCGCGTCAACAGACCGACGGCGGCGCGTTTCGCATGATCATCATGTTGAAAGCGGACCGTGCCATGGACATGGACAACTTCATAATTCCAAGTTGGCACGTGGCGGTGATGGTCCTGCTTTGTCGGATAGAAGTTAGGAGAGATATAGGCATCATCACGCCGGAATATTGCCAGCACCTCCTGTCCGTCGGCGATCATGCGGTGCATGTCATTCCCGGATGCGACATGCCCGACAAGTTCGCCTTTCGGCGTCCGCAACAGCGGCAGGTGATTGGCGATCAACCCGGCATCGGTCTGCGCGACGATACATGCCAGCGGTGCATCCGTGATGATGGCGGCAATCGCCTCGGCGCTGACCTGTTCAAAATGTTTTGGAACGTACATGCCCGACCTCATTGCATGCGTCATCATGGAGCGGACATAGCATCACGTCAATTGCCGGGCAGACTGCACAGCCGTTTCGATATCAATCTTCGTCACTGCAAAGATAGACCGCGCCGCCAATGACGACAACGCTCGCTGCCGCCCCCGCCAACATGACAGGCGCACCAACGGCAGCGCCCGCAGAGGACAGCAGACCCGTAATCGTGCTGGATGTGCCTGACAGCACCATCGCACCGGAGCTATGCGTCACGGCAGAGACGGTCGATGACAGGCGGCTGGTCACGGTGGCATCTTCGACCTCTTCGCCCAGGCCCACCAAGTTCATTGCCTGATCGCGCGTCGTGTTCACCACGCGACAGGTGCGCGACGGTTCCACGCAACGTCCATAGGCATCGCGCCGCCCTTCGGCGGGCATCGAATGGCTGCGGGTGCTTGAATCATAGTTGGAACAGAACACCTGCCGTTCCTCGGGCGTCAGCTCTGGTGTCAGAAAGGCGACGACAACCGCGCCGGGGCAGGTGTTGCGGCTGAATATGCGTTCCCTGAACGACGAATAATAGGGTTCTGAATCGTCGTAGAAGATCTGGTAGGGCTGTCCTTCAATATTCGCGTTGCAACTGACCGTCGCGGCCATTGCCGGTGCGGCCAACGTGACGCCCAGAACGGCGGCTGCAAAGATTTTGAAATAAGCCATCATTCGCTCTCGTGTTTATGTCGGCGGGTCAGCGGCGGCGGCAGGCCCGCAATTGTGAATCATACATCACTGCGCGTGATTCGACCTCGCCTGCGATGCGGATCAGCCATGCTTTTGACCGCCAGGTGCCGCGCAGATAGCCTTGCCGACCGTCGTGATAGGCCAGATATTGATTGCGGGTATCATTCAACGGCACACCGGTTTCGGCTACGGTTTTGGTCATATACCAGCCCATGAAATCGGTTGCGTGGTTGATATTGTCGCGCCGAACGCGGTTGCCCGCACCCTCTTGCTGATATTCGCGCCAGGTGCCGTCCAGCGCCTGACTATATCCCAACGCCGAGGATTGTCGGCCAATCGGGATAATGCCCAGCGCATAGGTATGCGGCGGCCGGATATCCCCGATGAATTTACTTTCCTGATACATCATCGCCATCATTGTCGGCACAGGTACGCCATATTTGCGTTCTGCTGCCTGGAAGGCGCGGAAGTAATGCGGTCTTTCGCTTGCAATACTGCACGCGTCATTGAGGTTGCGCGGCGCCGAGAAGTTCCCGCCGCCGCCGCAGCTGCCGAGGAACACCAAGAGTGCCAGTGCGCGGAGATATCTGCTCATTCGCCCGTCGCCATATTTTGTTTTTTTACACCCTAGCGTGTTTTCGCCCGGCTGGAAATGGCAAACCCGGACCGATCTGATCACAAATCCCCCAATCAGCGGTAATCCGAGCAGTGCAGGCACTGCAGTTTTGTACGCCCCGGGCGCAAGGTGAAGCGTGGACTTTCCGACGCGAAAGGCCCTATAATGGTTTGAAAGGTTGGCAAACATGCTTAAAGGCTGCGCAAAATACCATCTAGGGCAGATCGTCCGTCACCGCAAACACCCGTTTCGCGGCGTTATCTTTGACGTCGATGCGATGTTTTCCAACACCGATGAATGGTACAATGCCATTCCAGAAGACAGCCGTCCGATGAAAAACCAGCCCTATTACCACCTGCTGGCAGAGAACGAGCAAAGCTTTTACGTGGCCTATGTGTCCGAACAGAATCTGGTCGCCGATCAATCCGGTGAACCGGTGGATCACCCGGATCTGGACGAATTGTTCGGTCCGTTCGAAGATGGGCACTATCCCCTTCAGGTGCAGTTAAACTGACGCCAGACCTAGGGTCTGGTCATCTCCGTGCTGCGTGTTACATCCTGCGCAAAGCCGAAAAGGATGTGCCGATGCTCGTTGTGATTTCCCCCGCCAAATCGCTTGATATGGACCCAGTTCAGGTGCGGGCGACCCGGCCCTCTTATCAGAATGATGCGGTGCGGCTGGCAAAGACCGCACGCAACCTGACGCTGGCACAGTTGAAAGATCTGATGTCAATCTCTGATGATCTGGCCCGGCTGAACCGTGACCGGTTCAAAGCCTTTGCTGCCGAACCTGCCGCCGATGCGGTGAAACCCGCCGCCCTCGCCTTCAACGGTGACACCTATCAGGGCCTGGAGGCGAAGACCCTGTCCGAAGATGATCTGTCATGGGCGCAGGACCATCTGGGCATTCTGTCGGGGCTTTACGGGTTGCTGCGCCCGCTCGATGCGATCCAGCCCTATCGGCTTGAAATGGGGAGCAAGCTGAAAACGCGACGCGGTGGGTCTTTGTATGATTACTGGGGCGACACGATTGCAAAGGCGCTGAATGCGCGTGCTGATCAGGTTGGCACCGATACGCTGATCAATTGCGCCAGTCAGGAATATTTCGGCGCAGTGGACCGCAAGGCGCTGAAGCTGCGGGTCATTACGCCGAGTTTCATGGAGGTGAAGGACGACAGACCCCGCATCGTTAGCTTCTTCGCGAAACGGGCGCGGGGTGCCATGGCGCGGTTCATCATCGAAAACCGCCTGACGCATCCGGATCAGATCAAGGATTTCACCAGCGGCGGCTATGCCTACGATCCCGATATTTCCAGCGAGCAAACTTGGGTGTTTGCCCGTGACTATCCCAGCTAAATCCGCTCGATCGCCAGCGCGATGCCCTGACCGCCGCCGATACACATCGTGATCAATGCGCGCTTGCCGCCGGTGCGTTCCAGTTCATACATCGCCTTCACTGTGATGATCGCCCCCGTCGCGCCCACCGGATGACCCAGCGCAATCGCCCCGCCATTCGGGTTCACCTTCGCCGGGTCCAGCCCGAGTTCCTTGCTGACCGCCAGCGCCTGCGCCGCGAAAGCCTCATTCGATTCGATGACGTCGAAATCAGCGGCCGTCAGCCCGGTCTTTTCCAGCAGCGCCCGCACGGCAGGGACCGGGCCGATGCCCATCACCTCTGGCCGCACCCCGGCATGGGCATAGCCCAGGATGCGAAACCGTGGCGTCAGCCCGGCAGCCTCTGCGGCATCGGCGCGGGCCAGCACGATAGCTGCAGCCCCGTCATTCAGACCGGATGCATTACCCGCCGTCACTGACCCGTCTCTCTGAAACACCGGGCGCAAGCTGGCGAGCGCTTCTGCCGTGGTTGCTTTAGGATGTTCGTCGCGGATGAAATCCACCATGTCGCGCTTGACGCGGACCTGCACCGGCGTGATCTGACTGTCGAAATAACCCGCGGCAATCGCCGCCGCTGCTCGTTGTTGGCTTTGCAGCGCGAAGGCATCCTGTTCGGCGCGCGTCACGTGATGTTCGCCCGCCACATTCTCTGCCGTGATCCCCATATGGCCCGTGCCAAAGGGACAATTCAGCGCGCCCAGCATCATATCCTGCGTGCGGATATCACCCATCTTGGCCCCCCAACGCTGATCGGTGATGATATAGGGCGACCGGCTCATATTCTCGGACCCGCCCGCAAGGCCGAAATTGGCGTCCCCCAGCATCAGCGATTGCGCGACCGAGATGATCGCCTGCACCCCCGACCCGCAAAGGCGGTTAACGTTCATCGCTGGCACAGAATCGGGCACACCCGCCTGCATCGCGGCGACGCGGCTGACATACATATCCTTGGGTTCGGTGTTGATCACATGGCCAAAGGCGACATGGCCGATCTGTGTGCCCGTAACGCCCGACCGTTCCAGCGCCGCCTTGGCCACCAAAGTCCCCAGTTCAATCGGCGTGGTCCCCGCCAGCGCGCCTCCAAAAGTGCCGATGGCGGTGCGTGCGCCGCCCAGAATAACGATGTCGGTCATGGTGCTCCTCCCTTGGGTTTGGATCGACCATAGCGGATCGGACCCCTGGCAAAAGCCACAACGTCGCGGCACGGGGGAAATCGCAAGGCCGGACGTTTCTTTTGCCCCTTTGCGTGTTAGGTCCGGAGCATGACATTGCTTACCGTCGATACCCTGACCAAGGCCTATGCGACCGCCGATGGCCCCTTCGCGGTGCTGCGCGGTGTCAGCCTGACGCTGGACGCGGGCGAAAGCCTTGCCCTGACCGGCGAATCGGGCAGTGGCAAAAGCACTTTGCTGCACCTGATCGGCGGGCTGGATAACGCCGATGCGGGCCGGATTATCTTGCAGGATCAGGATATCACCCAGATGGATGACGCTGGCCGCGCGGCCTTGCGGCGCGGCACGGTCGGCGTTGTCTTTCAACAGTTCAATCTGATCCCCAGCCTGAAAATCGCTGATAACATCGCGTTTCAGGCGCGTCTTGCCGGGCGCTATGATGCGGATTGGTGCGCTGCATTGGCGGAAAGGATGGGGCTGACGGATCAGCTTCGCAAATATCCAGAACAGCTGTCCGGCGGCCAGCAGCAACGCGTCGCGATTGCGCGCACGCTTGCACCGCGTCCTGCCTTGGTTCTCGCTGATGAACCGACTGGTAACCTTGACGAAGGCACCGCCGCGACCGTCATGGATATGATGCTGGAACTGGTAGGTGAAACAGCTGCAGGCTTGCTCATGGTCACCCATTCGCAAACCCTGGCGGGGCGGCTGCAACGCCGGTTGCATCTGCGTGCGGGTCAGGTGGCATGACGGCTGCCGCCTTTCGTGCATTGCTGTCGCATTGGGGGCGCAACCCGCTTCAATTGTTCACGCTGCTGGCGGGGCTGGCGCTTGCCACCGGCCTGTGGTCCGGGGTGCAGGCGATCAATGCCGAGGCAAGGGCCAGCTATGACGCCGCTGCCAACAGTATCGACGAAGGGCGCTATGACCGGCTGGTCAGCCGCGACGGCGGGCCTTTCGCGCAGGACATCTACGTCTCTTTGCGCCGCGCCGGGTGGCAGGTCAGCCCGATGGTGACGGGTGATCTGGAAGGTGTGCGGCTGGTCGGCCTTGATGCGCTGACCGCACCGGGCGGGATGGGGCCGGTCAGTTTGGGCGGTGACATGGATATCGGCGCTTTCCTGATGGGCGGTGTGCAGGTGTTCGCGAATGCCGCGACTGCACCACGGTTGGACGGGGTCGAGGTGCTGATCGCTGATGATCTCGCAGATGGCACGGCGGTGACCGATATCGGCACGGCGCAAGATTTGCTGGGGCAGGCGGGGCTGATCGACAGCCTGCTGGTCTTGCCGGATCAGCCCGGCAATCTGCCCGCACTGGCACAGGTCGCCCCCGACCTGACGCTGCAAGCTGCGCAAGGCGGCACCGATATCGCGGGGCTGACCGATAGTTTCCACCTCAACCTGACCGCCTTTGGCCTGCTGTCCTTTGCGGTGGGCATTTTCATCGTCCATGGGGCCATCGGTCTGGCGTTTGAACAGCGGCGCGGCATGGTCCGCACCCTGCGCGCCTTGGGTCTGCCCCTGCGCCATTTGATCGGGCTAATGCTGGCGGAATTGTTGGTCTTCGCGCTGATCGCGGGCATGATCGGCGTCGCCTTGGGCTATGCCATTGCCGCACTACTGTTGCCCGATGTCGCCGCCACCTTGCGCGGGCTTTACGGCGCAGATGTGTCCGGCAACCTGCAATTGCGCCCGATCTGGTGGTTATCGGGGCTGGGGATCGCCCTTGCCGGGACCTTGATCGCGGGCGGATCGGCCTTGTGGTCCATCGCAAAAATGCCGCTGCTGGCTGCCGCCCAACCCCGCGCCTTGGCGATGGCGGCGGGGCGCAGGGCACGTTGGCAGTTGATAGTCGCGCTGACGTTGCTGAGCCTGTCGGCAATGCTGGCCTTCACCGCTGACGGGCTGGTCTCCGGGTTTGCCATGCTCGGTGCCTTGCTGGTGGGGGCGGCCTTTGCACTGCCGCCGGTGTTGAATGCCGTGCTTGCCGCCGCATCTGCCCGTGCCAAAAGCGTGACCGCGCAATGGTTCTGGGCTGACAGCCGCCAGCAATTGCCGGGTCTGTCGCTGGCGCTGATGGCGCTGATGCTGGCGATTGCGGCCAATATCGGCGTCTCAACGATGGTGTCGAGCTTCCGGCTGACCTTTACCGGATTTCTGGACCAAAGGCTCGCGTCCGAACTTTATGTCACGACCGAGAACGCCACCCAGACCGATGCGTTGATTACCTATGCCGCGACGCGGGATATTGGGGTCCTGCCGATCCAGTCCGCTGACATTCAGGTTGCCGGTCAACCGACCGAGGTTTTCGGCACCCGCGACCACGCCACCTATCGCGACAATTGGCAATTCCTGCAAAGCACGCCCGGCGCGTGGGATGCCACCTTTGCCGGGCAGGCGGTGGTGATCAATGAACAGCTGGCCCGCAGGGGTGATCTGTCGTTGGGTGATATGGTGCAGGTGGGCGCGCTGACCTTGCCTGTGGCTGGGGTTTATGGCGATTATGGCAACCCCATCGGGCAGGTCGTGCTGGCGGAGGCTGCTTTTGCCGCCGAGTTCCCGCAGGTCACAGCCCGCCAGTTCGGCCTGCGTGTGTCAGGCGATGTCAGCGATTTTGTCGCTGATCTGACCGGGGCGACCGGCATCGGCCCCGGCCAGACGATTGATCAGGCCGGGATCAAGGCCGTGTCGCTTGCGATATTCGAGCGCACCTTTACCGTCACGACGGCGCTTAACATCCTGACCCTCGCCGTTGCCGGTTTCGCCATTCTGATGAGCCTGCTGACCTTGGCCGCGATGCGCCTGCCGCAACTCGCCCCGGCCTGGGCGATGGGGATGACGCGGGCGAAACTCGGGCGGCTGGAATTGCTGCGCGCGGTGATGCTGGCGGTCCTGACCGCCGTGTTGGCCTTGCCACTAGGCCTCGCGCTGGCATGGGTCCTGCTGGCGGTCGTCAATGTCGCCGCCTTCGGTTGGCGGCTGCCGATGTATCTGTTTCCGCTGGACTACGCGCGCCTTGGCGGCTTTGCCCTGCTTGCTGCCGTGCTCGCCGCTGGCTGGCCCGCTTGGCGGCTGGCCCGCACCCCGCCCGGCGATCTGTTGAAGGTATTTGCCAATGAACGCTAAAGCGCTGATCCTTTGCCTGCTGCCCGTCACGGCGAGTGCGCAGGGTTTTGCCGGCCTCGGCACCGATGTCGATGGTTTCTCAACCCCCGCTCCAGACCCGGTGTTCGATTTTCCTGCGGATCACGGGCCACACCCGGATTACCGCATCGAGTGGTGGTACCTGACCGCCAATCTGGAAGATGCGGAGGGCACGCCCTACGGCCTTCAATGGACCCTGTTCCGATCCGCCCTTGCGCCTTATGATGTTGAAGGCTGGCAAAGCCCGCAGCTTTGGATGGGCCACGCCGCCGTGACGACTGAAACGAACCATTTCGTCGCCGAACGCCTCGCGCGCGGTGGGATCGGGCAGGCGGGTGTGACGGCTGATCCCTTTATCGCATGGATTGATGATTGGGCATTGGAAGGGGATTGGCAGGATATGCAGATGCGCGCGAGCGGCGCCGATTTCGGCTATCAGATGGACCTGACCGCCAACGGCCCGTTGGTTTTTCACGGGCAGGATGGCTATTCGGTGAAGTCGGCAGCGGGGCAGGCATCTTACTATTATTCGCAGCCGTTCTTTGACATTTCTGGCATTCTGCAACTGCCGGACGGTGATATCGCGGTGACCGGGTCAGCATGGCTTGACCGTGAATGGTCGTCGCAGCCTCTCGCGGAAAACCAGACCGGCTGGGATTGGTTCTCGCTGTCGTTTGACGATGGGGCGAAACTGATGGGGTTCCGGCTGCAACAGACGGACGGGATGAATTACACCTCGGCCACATGGATCACGGCGGAGGGTGAAACGACACCTTACCCTGACGGCGCGTTGCAGGTCGAACCCTTGGGCCTGAACGACGCGGATGTGCCGGTGCGCTGGCAATTGACCTTGCCTGATCGCGGGGTCGATGTGACGGTCGCAGCGATCAATGATGATGCGTGGATGGCCACCAGCGTGCCCTATTGGGAAGGGCCGGTGACCTTTGCCGGCAGCCATCAGGGGCGCGGCTATCTGGAGATGACAGGCTATGAGTGACTGGTTTGCAACATTGCAAGGCCTGCATGCGCAGGCATGGGATCTGCTGGGCAAGGGCGTGCGCGATGCGTCGCATCCCTGCCGTTTGCCGACCGTCGCGACGGTCAGCCCCGATGGGTGGCCAGAGGCGCGGACCATGGTGCTGCGGTCGGCTGATCCGGCGGCGGGTGTCGTGATGCTGCATACCGACCTGTATTCAACCAAGCTGGCCAGTTTACAAAGTAACCCACGCATCGCGCTGCATGTCTGGGATGCAGAGGCGGCCTTGCAGATCCGGCTGCAGGCCGAGGTCACTATCGCCAGCGGCGCGTCGGTCCGCGATCTTTGGGACAAAATCCCTGACCACGCGCGGGAAAGCTATGGCGTCACCCCGCCTCCCGGCGTGCCGATCCTCGACGCACTTGGCTATGTCAAAGCGCCGGACCCGGCGACATTTGCGGTGCTGCTGTGTGAGGTGATGCGGATCGATCTTGTCCATCTGGGCGAAAAGCACCGGCGCGCCGCCTATGTCCGCAGCGATGACTGGGCCGGACAATGGCTGTCGCCATGATGTGCCGGATTTTGGGAAAAGCGCATGGATAAATTCCCCCTGACCCGCGACCTTGTGCTGATCGGTGGTGGCCATACCCATGCTTTGGTGCTGCACAAATGGGGGATGCAGCCGTTGGCGGGGGTCCGGGTGACATTGATCAACCCCGGCCCGACAGCGGCCTATTCCGGCATGTTGCCGGGGTTCGTGGCCGGGCATTACAGCCGCGATGATCTGGACATTGATTTGGTGAAACTGGCGCGCTTTGCGGGGGCGCGGTTCATCAACGGTGCGGCTACGGTGATTGATCGTGACGCGCGGATAGTCACTGTGCCGGGGCGTCCGCCGATCGGATATGATGCGCTGGCAATCGATGTGGGGATCACCTCTGACATGCCGGACCTGCCGGGTTTTGCGGCGCATGGTGTCCCGGCCAAGCCTTTGGGGGTCTATGCTCGCGCATGGGACCATTATCGCGCGAAAGCAAAATCTCCGCAGATCGCCATCATCGGCGGCGGGGTTGCCGGGGCGGAACTCGCCCTTGCGATGGCCCATGCCTTGCGGGACATCGCGCCAAAACTGCATCTGATCGACCGCGGGCGGGCCTTGGCCGCACTTGGCTATAAAGCGCGGCAAAGGATGGTGGCAGCCCTGACCGCCTATGGGATCGAGATTGTCGAGAATGCAGAAGTTATCCAGATCTTTCCCGAAGGCGTGTTGCTGAAAGATGGGCGTCTTATCCAAAGCGATTTCACCACCGGGGCGGCCGGAGCCAAGCCGCATGACTGGATTGCGGAAACCGGGCTGGCCCTGCGTGACGGTTTCATCGTGGTGAATGCGCAGTTGCAAACCAACGATCCGGTGATCTTTGCCGTGGGTGATTGTGCCCATATGTCGGCGTCACCCCGCCCCAAGGCTGGCGTCTATGCTGTGCGGCAAGCACCGGTGCTTTATGACAATCTGCGTGCGGTTTTGTCGGGTGGCGCAATGCGCCGCTATACGCCGCAGCGCGATTACCTCAAGCTAATCTCTTTGGGTGGGAAATACGCTCTGGCGGAAAAATTCGGCACGACATGGCAGGGCGCAATACTGTGGCGGCTGAAGAACCGGATTGACAGCAAGTTCATGACGCAATTCGACAAGCTGCCTGTGATGAAACGGCCCGATCTACCCGCAACAGCCGCCATTGGCCTGCGCGAGGCGCTGGGCGACAAACCCATGTGCGGCGGCTGCGGGGCCAAGGTTGGGCGCAGCGCCTTGCAACAGGTGCTTGGTGATGCCTTTGGCGATGATGCGGCGATAGTGCAGCCGGGGCAGGTGATCAGCACTGACCATCTGCGCGCGCTGACTGCCGATCCAGTGATGATGACCCGGATCGCTGCAATACACGCCTTGGGGGATATCTGGGCGATGGGGGCCAAACCGCAGGCTGTCACCACCAGCATCATCCTGCCAAGGATGAGCGCCGATTTACAGCAACGGACAATGGCCGAAATCATGACCGCCGCAACCACAGTCATGGCACGGGCCGGTGCGCGGATCGTTGGCGGGCATAGCTCGCTCGGGGATGAACTGACCATCGGTTTTACCCTGACCGGGCGGGTGGACCGGCCCATCACGCTGGCCGCTGCGCAGGCGGGCGATGCACTGATCCTGACCAAACCCATCGGCAGCGGCACGATAATGGCCGCTGAAATGGCCGGGCAGGCGCGCGGGGCAGATGTGGTGGCCTGCCTGGATCTGATGACCCAGCCGCAGGGCGAGGCCGCGCAGATTTTGCACGCCGCCCATGCGATGACAGATGTGACCGGCTTTGGCCTGTTGGGACATTTGCGGGGGATATGTGATGCATCCGGCACCGGCGCTGTGCTTGACTGGGCAGAGGTGCCCTTGATGCAAGGGGCTGCCGACCTGTCAGCACATGGGATCAGGTCGAGCCTTTTTGCCGATAATCAGGCTGGGGCAGGACGTATTGACGGCATCGTGCCTGATCTGGCCTATGATCCGCAGACGGCGGGCGGATTGCTGGCGGCGGTAGCTGCGGATAGTGCGGATAAGCTGCTGTCCGAACTTGGAACGGCAGGTTACCGCGCCGCAATCATCGGGCAAATCACTGCAGGGTCAAAGATCAGATGTCGCTGACCAGCGGCATGATCTCCGTGACAAGGCTTTCCTGTCCCGCGTCGTCCAGCCAGTCGCTTTGCACCTCTGCCAGCAGATCATGATCCGCTGCCTGTCGTGATTTCGCATAGGCGGGGTCATAATGCTGATCCATCAGCGCCGTGGCAAAGCCTGTCAGATCACCCGCCCGCAATAAGCCCAGCCATCCATCCACCAGGTCATGCCCCCGGATATAGCGCAACGGGGCGAGCCTGTGCGCCATCTCATTGTGGTCAGCGGCGATATCAGCATAGGCCTGCGCCAGATAGGCGGCACGCGCGGCGAGCGGCGCACGCACGGCGATCCGCCGGGCGGCACACATCGCCGACCACAGCATCGGCGGAATGATAAGGCGGCCGATCTTGCTGCTTTCGGCCTCGATCAAAACGGGGCGGGCGGGGTCAAAATGATGCAGCGCCAGGGCGATACGGGTCTCGAAGGCGCGCTGCGATGGCTGGCCATTGTCACTGCCACCCAACAAAGAGCCACGATGATTGGCAAACGCTTCCAGATCAATCACTTGCACGCCTTTGGCAGCCAGCCGCGCCAACAGGGCCGTTTTCGCCGTGCCAGTATTGCCATCCAGCAGGATGATCCGGTGTATCAACGGTGTGTGATAAACCGCATCATGCACGAGGCGGCGGAACGTTTGATAGCCGCCCTGCACGGTTTCAGCGCGCCAGCCGATCTGGCTGAGGATCGACGCGAATGATCCCGACCTTTGCCCGCCGCGCCAGCAATAGATCAAGGGACGCCATGCCCCATCCTTATCCGCCAAAGCAGTGGCGAGGTGGTCAGCGACATTGCGCGCGACTAACGATGCGCCGATCTTACGCGCGTCAAACGGGCTGATCTGTTTATAGATCGTTCCGACCCTTGCCCGTTCCTCATTCGACAGAGCTGGCAGATTGATCGCACCCGGCACATGGTCCAGTGCGAATTCTGCAGGCGAACGGACGTCGATCACGGTATCATAACCGTGGTTCAGAAGGTCATCAAGTGATTGGAAGTTGCATGCCATGCCGCCTTCTATCCTGCCGACCTGTCACGCGAAAGGTCCCCTGCGCCGCGGCATAAGCGGCGCAGGAGCAAAGATCAGATATCGAACCGCAATGGTTTGACCTGTTTGAACTTGCCAGTCGCTTTCAGTTCGGCAATCGCGGCCTCTGGCAGGGGTTCGTCAAGATAGAGCAACGCAATCGCCTCGGCCTTGGCTTCGGCGCGGCCAAGGGTGAAGTTGGCGATGTTCACGTCATTGTTGCCAAGGATCGTGCCCAACAGGCCGATGATACCGGGCGTGTCGTTGTTGGTCGTATAGGCCATATGCGCCCCGATCTCGGCGTCGATATTGATGCCTTTGATCTGGATGAAACGCGGCTTACCATCACTGAACACGGTGCCTGCGATGGACCGTTCACGGCTTTCGGTGACAACGGTGACTTTGATATAGCCGTCGAATGTGCCGGATTGATCCTGCTTGGTGGTCGAAATTTTGACACCGCGTTCTTTGGCCATCACGGGGGCCGACACCATGTTCACGTCAGGGTTGGTGGCCTTCATGATCCCCGCAACGGTCGAAGCCGTCAGCGCCTTGAGGTTCATTTCCGACGCTTCGCCGTCGAACAGGATATTGATCGCCACAATTGGATCATCCGTCATCTGGCCGATGAAATTGCCCAGATGGCCAGACAAAGCGATCCATGGCCCCATGATCTTGGCTTCTTCCGCGGTCACCGATGGCATGTTCAGGGCATTGGTCACAGCCCCGGTCAGCAGGTAGTCCGACATCTGTTCCGCGACCTGCAGGGCCACATTTTCCTGCGCCTCGGTGGTCGCAGCACCCAGATGCGGCGTCACGACCACATTGGGTAGGTTGAACAGCGGGCTGTCGGTGGCAGGCTCCACGGCAAACACGTCAAACGCCGCACCGGCGACATGACCAGCCTTCAAAGCATCGGCCAGCGCCTCTTCATCCACCAGACCGCCACGGGCACAGTTGATGATGCGTACGCCTTTCTTGAGCTTGGCAATGTTTTCGCGCGACAGAATGTTCTTGGTCTGATCGGTCAGGGGCACGTGCATGGTGATGAAATCGGCGCGGGCCAGCAGATCGTTAAGTTCGACCTTTTCGACACCGATCTCGGTCGCGCGGTCTTCGGAGAGGAAGGGATCATAGGCGACGACCTTCATCCGCAGACCCAAGGCACGGTCGATCACGATGGACCCGATATTGCCGGCACCGATCACGCCGAGGGTTTTGTTGGTCAGCTCCACGCCCATGAAGCGGGATTTTTCCCATTTCCCGGCATGGGTCGATGCATTGGCTTCCGGGATTTGCCGCGCGACGGCCATCATCAGCGAAATCGCATGTTCGGCGGTGGTGATCGAATTGCCGAAAGGCGTGTTCATCACGATGATGCCTTTTTTCGACGCGGCAGGGATATCGACGTTATCGACACCGATGCCCGCACGGCCAATCACCTTGAGGTTGGTGGCGGCGGCGATGATCTTTTCGGTCGCCTTGGTGGCGGAGCGGATCGCCAGACCATCGTAATTGCCGATGATTTCCAGCAATTTGTCCTTGTCTTTGCCAAGCTTGGGCTGGAAATCCACGTCAATGCCGCGGTCTTTGAAGATCTGTACGGCAGCTTCGGAAAGTTCGTCGGAAATAAGCACTTTGGGGGCCATGATGGCGCTCCTCTTTCAGAATGGGGAAGGGAAGCCGGGGTTAACCCCGGCCTACGCGTTGATCTCGGTCTCGAAGGCCCATGTCAGCCATGGCAGCATGGCCTCGATGTCGGAGGTTTCCACCGTCGCACCGCACCAGATCCGCAGACCGGCAGGCGCATCGCGGTAAGCGCCGATATCAAGCGCGATATTCTCCGCCTCCAGCCGTTTCGCGACAGCTTTGGCAAAGGCCGCACCATCGGTGATCCGGTCGTCGGTGAATTTCAGACAGACAGACGTATTGGACCGCGTCGCCGGATCAACCGCCAGATTGGCGATCCAATCGTTCGCCGCGCAGAAATTAAAGATCGCGCGGGCATTGGCATTGGCGCGGTGGATCAGCGCATCCAGACCACCGATGGACCGGCCCCATTTCAGCGCGACCAGATAATCTTCGACCGCCAGCATGGATGGCGTGTTGATCGTCTCACCTTTGAAGATGCCTTCGATCAGCTTGCCCTTGGAGGTCAGGCGGAAAATCTTGGGCAAAGGCCAGGCGGGGGTATAGTTTTCCAGCCGTTCCACGGCACGCGGGCTCAGGATCAGCATCCCATGCGCGGCTTCCCCGCCCATGACTTTCTGCCAGCTGAAGGTGGTGACATCCAGCTTGTCCCACGGCAATTCCTGCGCAAAAGCGGCAGAGGTTGCATCGCAGAGCGTCAGACCAGCGCGATCCGCAGGGATCATATCACCATGGGGCATCCGTACGCCCGAAGTCGTGCCGTTCCACGTAAAGCAGACGTCATTGTTATAATTCAGCGCCGCCATATCGACGATCTCGCCATAAGGCGCTTCATGCACGGTCGCGTCGATTTTCAACTGCTTGACCACATCCGTGACCCAGCCTGCACCAAAACTTTCCCAAGCCACCATCTCGGCAGGGCGTTCGCCCAGCAGCGACCACATCGCCATTTCATACGCACCTGTGTCGGAGGCAGGCACGATCCCGATCCGGTAATCATCCGGCACGCCAAGGATTTCGCGAGTCAGGTCGATGGCTTCGGCCAGTTTGGATTTACCAACGCTGGCACGGTGCGACCGGCCCAAAGGGGCGTCGCGCAGATCATCCAATTTCCATGTGGGGGGTTTGGCACAGGGGCCCGAAGAAAAACGCGGGTTAACAGGCCGCGCGGTCGGTTTATTCGTCACCATTGCTGGTATCCTCTCAGATATATGCCCTTCGTTGGGGAAGGGTGTCCCACCGCCGGACATACGGATCCCCAGTAAAATCAGCAATAGGAAAAGGTGTGTGCCCTGCAGGTAAATGCAGCCTTTTGCAGAACGATGCGGGAACGCATGTTTCCGATAGGCACAAATCTGACACAAGAAAGTCCTGCTTTGTTCTACGCCGCCGCGCTGGAGTTGCGAGCGGTTGGCCTCAGGAAGACTGCTCACGTGGGGGTGTCGGACAAAGAAAAACCGTTGAGAGAGCTGGCACTCACCTCAACGGCCTATTCGAAAAGTCTTCTGCAATCGAACAATACTCATACGGCCCATCTCTGGCAAGTCAGGTGGTGTCATGAGTGCAACTTTAACCCATCGTGGGCTGCCGGCTGACATAACGCCTTACCGGCTGAAACACCTGCTGCAGCAATCAAGGACGGCGCTCGGTCTATCGACTGGTGCGGTCCGATATCTCGCATTCGCAATAGAGAACTGCCAGCCAGCCGACTTCCAGAACGGCAGGATTTGCGCCATCTGGCATTCGCTAGAGCGTCTCGCAAATATCTTTGGCATGTCGAGACGCCAGATCGGACGGATCGAGGCTGAGCTTGTTGATGCTGGCTTGATCAGGCGCACTTACCCTGAACGCAAAAGCAGATCGGGTGATCGATCAGAGGGTCTGATCAAGCGCGCTGCAGGCATCAATCTGGCACCACTGATCGAGCAGGCGGAATACATTCGTTTGCTGGTCAGTCGCCAGATGCGAGCAGATGAAGATCAAAAGCGGCTGCGGGAGCACATCCAAGGTCTCTTTCGACAGATACGAGCGCTCGAAAACGACGTCGCGGATGAGGCAGCGACAAGTATCTTGCCCCGCCGTCGCCCCGTCGAGTTGACCGACATCGGCAAAATGCAGGAGATCGCTGAGGCGCTGGAAGCCGTGCTTTCTGATTTTTCGACCGGTGTCAGTCAGCCAGAAATGTCCGTCCGGTCAGACAAAAATGTCCGACTCATTACGAACAAAGAAAAGAAACACAAAACCCGTATGGCTGAGAAGCTGAAAGAAGTGGGCAGGCTGAATACCAGCCCAGCCCACGCGCGACTTTTGGCTGGAACACAGTTGGGCGAGTATATTGATCTGTATGCCTGTGGGGCACCACCAGATTGGCTGTCGATCACCCGAGCAGCACATGATCGTGCGCACGAGTTGGGGATTTCGAGCCGTGTCTGGCGTGAGAGGTGCGTCCAGATCGGTGAACAGCGAACTGCGCTTTGCCTTATCGTAGCAGATAGAAATACGCAGCGAACATCGGCCTACGCCGTCAAAAACCCCGCTGCCGCTTTCGCTGGGTTAGCCTCCAAAGAAGTCAGAGAAGTTGCCGTTCTGGATCGTCTGATTGGTGAACTCACCAGCGCGCTTATCAAAACCGGAGGCACAGGATGACCGCTGCCACGAGGCCGAAAGAGGAAGATAGCAAGGTTACGCGTGTGCCTACGGCACCGCACCTTGTGGGGGAAGGGGCATGCCCCTTCCCCTCAACCCCAACCCAAGCAACAGTCGTGGAGGCTTAGATGGTTTCACTGATTTCTACTGAAAAGCTTGATGCCGTGTTGCGCGTGAGGTGCACGGTCTCAGATTTGAAGCGCTGGGGTGACCTCGCGGACGAATATGACGAGAGCCTGTCCGCAATGGTACGTCGGCTGCTGGATCAACTACCGCCACGACCGCGCCGACCCTTGGCCACCGTCAATCCTTTGCTGTTGCGGCAGTTGGCCCTCGCGGGCAACAACCTTGCGCAGATTTCGCGGGTAGTGAACGCCAACAGCGGGGCAGGTGCGCGCCTTCAAGCGGTTGTCATTTTGACGCAACTCACGGTGATCGAGCGGCAACTTGGGCAGCTTCTGCGAGAAGGAAGCGACCAATGATGATCCGCTTCTTTCCACATGGCCAAGGCGGTGGCGGCCCAGCGATTAATTACTTGCTTGCTAAGGAGGTACCTGCCTACGACAGCGAGCGTCGGCGCATTCCTGGTGAGGTCGAAATTCGGGACCCGCTTCCCTTAGTTTTGCGAGGCGACGCTTCACGCACTGCCCACCTGATCGATAGCATTCACCGCGAGTGGAAATACACCAGCGGTGTGGTCGCTTTTGCAGCAGAAGATCGACCAACGCAGGCAGAATTGGACGCAGTCATGGACGGATTTGAGGCCACGGCATGCGCGGGCCTCGAAGCTGATCAATACGACTGCTTGTGGGTGCAGCACACGCACAAGGGCAACATTGAACTGCATTTCGTAGTGCCGCGCACAGAACTGTATGATGGCGCAGCCTTCAATATTGCCCCGCCCCGATCCGAAAGCTATTTCAATGCCTTTCGCGATTATTGGAATTCGTTGAAGGGATGGGCCAGCCCGGACGATCCCGACCGGCGGCGCACGTTAAAGCATGTCTTCGAGAGCAAAGACCGAACAGCAGTTCGTGATGCGGTTCGGGCACATGTGATTACCAAGATCGAGTTAGGCAAGGTCCGTAATCATGCTGATGTTCTTGCCGCCTTGGCTGAGCTTGAGGCGGATGGCCTTGAGATCAAGCCGCCTCGGCCTGTTAAGAAAGCGGCGACAAAACCTGCAACGAAAGTTGTCATGCGACGCGTCGGATCGACTGGCACGTCAGAAACCTACCGCCTGACTGACAGGCTGTTTCATTCAGATTGGAGCGTCGATGAATTCCTTGTTGCAAAAAATTCAAGAGAGGACCGAGAGAGAGATTCGCGAATCCGAAGCGATGATCAGCGAAGAGTTGAGGAACTTCGACGAAGCCTTCAAGCGGCAGTTAATCGGCGTTCAGGTATTGTCCGAGAAAGATATGAAAGAAGCCGCCGATCGCACGCGCTACGTCTTGCGGATGCTTCAGAAGGAGGTCCTCGCGCAGGCGGAAGAGGTCCAGAAAACGATGCGCGAGATGGAGGACAGGCACAAACTTTGGCGGAGCAAGGGGGATTGGCGCTTCACAGTGATGCCGATGGGGATCGGCGCAGCGTTGGTGGTGGTAACAGCGGTCCTTGTATTCGCGATCATGCCTCGACCGGTTCAGACAAGGGTCGAGATCCGGCCTCCCCAGAACGGATTGGAGCAATCAGTGAGGGTGGTGGCCCTGGGCGGAGCGGGGACGGTACTGGTACTGCCGGAAGGCGTGACACAACAACCTTGCCCACTGATGACGCCACGGGATCGTCTTTGCGTCAGAACACCAAGAACGGAGAATTGAGCTATGGAAATGACCCCTATGGAGCGCGAATTGCTGAAATCCGTCAATCGGTTGACAGAGCAATCCAACGAATCCGCGATAGCCATCAGGCATTCAGCCGAGAGGATCGAGAGGGCGACAAGGCGCGACATAGAAGCTTTGGCCTTATGCGTGAAGTCTTTGGCCGAGTGTCAACTGCGATTGGTCGACTGGTGCAGAGCATCAGCGGCAGAAGCAGCGGCAGATGGTTCCGCTACGAGAGCTCTGGTGCAAGTCCAGCAACAACTGGTGAGCAGGTTGAACGCGCTCGATTGACGAAAAAACCCAGTTATGGTCCGTCTGGACCGTAGTGTGGGCGTCAGCATCCATGTGGTACGTGCAGAAGCAGCCGGGCTGAGCCTCGTAGTGGATCAATAGTCCTAGCTGGGGGTCATGATCACGGCAATTTTTCGGATTAGCATCAGTCGATTGTGTCGTTGTGGCAGTGCTTCCGGAGAGCAATCCTTGCCAGATATTTTTCATTTTGTTTTCATAATGTTCTTGCATTAAGGGAATTTTAAATGCAGGATGTCAGAAATATTCCCAGATAACTGGGAACGAGGAGCGCGGGCAGGATGACCGAATTTGAGATGCTGATTCAGCAGACAGGCTGGTCTGTGCCAGAGGCCGCAAAGGTGCTGGGCTACTCCGAAGGGCACGTTTACCGCTGGAAGCGCGGCGAAGAAGTGCCGCGGGACGGGGTCATCAACCTGCTGCGGATGCAGATCGACACGCACAAGGCCGCGCAGTCTGAAGGGGCATTCACCTTCATCGACCTCTTCGCCGGAATCGGCGGGTTGCGCAAGGCGATGGCCAGCGCGGGTGGGCGCTGCGTGTTCACCTCAGAATGGGACACGTTTGCCCAGAAGACATATCACGCCAACTTCCCAGACAACCGACCTATCGCGGGCGATATCCGCGAAGTTGATGCCACCTACATACCGGAGCATGACGTTCTGGTCGCGGGCTTCCCGTGTCAGCCGTTTTCCATTGCAGGCGTTTCCAAGAAGAACGCTCTGGGGCGGCTGCACGGCTTTCAGGATGAAACCCAAGGCACGCTGTTCTTCGACGTGCTGCGCATCCTGATGCACCACCGCCCAGCGGCGTTCCTGCTGGAGAACGTCAAGAACCTCAAAAGCCATGACAAGGGCCGCACGTTCGATGTGATCCGGCGCAAGCTGACCGAAGAGCTGGGCTACACACTGCACACCCGGATCATTGATGCGGCCAATTTCGTGCCGCAGCACCGTGAGCGGATCGTGATGGTCGGCTTTCGTGAGAGCACCGGGTTCTCCTATGACGATCTGGTGCTGCCGGGCAGGGCAGGGCGCGGCATGCGCGATGTGCTGCACCCTGAAGACGGGACGGAAGCGCCGGAAAGTCATTTCACCGTCGGCCGCGATGCGCGGGTCAGCGACAAGTACACGCTCAGCGATAAGCTCTGGCAGTATCTGCAGGGATACGCGGCAAAGCACAAAGCGGCGGGCAACGGCTTTGGCTTTGGATTGGTGGACCGCGACAGTATCTCGCGGACGCTGTCAGCGCGATACTACAAAGACGGATCCGAGATCCTTGTCAGCAGGGGGCCGGGCAACAATCCGCGTCGCCTGACTCCGCGCGAATGCGCGCGCCTCATGGGCTATAATGACAGCTTCCGTATCCCGGTCTCTGACACACAGGCCTACAAGCAGTTCGGCAACTCGGTGGCGGTGCCGGTCTTTGCCGAGGTGGCCCGCCTGATGCGACCGCATATTCTGGCGCTGACAGAAGGGCCGGGCCTGCGCAAAGTTGGCTGATGTCCATGACCCAGCCACCCGGAGCCGCAACATGGCCGCAATCCGGGGGCGGGACACGAAGCCTGAGCTGATCATCCGCAAGGGTCTGCATGCGCGTGGCTTCCGGTTCCGGCTTCACGGCCGGGATCTTCCCGGCAGACCCGATCTGATCTTCCCGAGATATCAAGCGCTGATCTGGGTGCACGGTTGCTTCTGGCACGGTCATGACTGCCCGATGTTTCACTGGCCCAAAAGCCGCGAAGAATTCTGGCAGACCAAGATCGGACGCAACCAGGAACGGGATGCCGCCACATGGGCAGCGGCCAGAGCGGCTGGCTGGCGCTGTGGCACGGTCTGGGAATGCGCGCTGAAGGGCAGGGGGCGTCTGCCGTCCGGTCAGGTCATTGACTCGCTGGCCTGCTGGCTGTCCTCTGGTGCAGAAGAATTCTGCATTGAAGGCCAATGGATTGACAACGCCACTCACCCGACTGCTTGACCGGATGGCCGCCCATGGGGCTGCCCGGTTCTATGCCAAGCGGCTCGCCCCGAATGACAACTCCAAGAACCAGGTTTATCTGGGCGGCGGCTTCGGCGCGCTGAACATCATTCCGCATGGCGAGGTCGAGAGTGACGACAGCAGCCGTGCTGGCAGCGTGCGCGACAGGGCCAAGGCCATGGTGCGCTTCTTCTGGCTTGATGATGAGGGCGTGACGCCCGCGCCGGATGCGCAGCTGATACTTTATCCGAAATATCCCGAAGTGCGGATGTCCGGCTTTCTGCGCGGGGCAGTCCGCGCGCCGAATGCCCTGATGAAATCGCGCGACGAAGGCCGAGTGCTGTTTTTCGGCATCTGCCCGGACGGCCGCGTGCTTGGCCATGTCGTTGCCAGTGACGATCCCGTTGCCCGCGCCTTTGACGCTGCCGCACCTGGCCTCGATGCGACCGGCGTTTTCCTCGATCTGCAAAAGCTGCGGCAGGGCGGCACAGATCCGAAAGAGGCGCTGCTGACCGCACTCCGGCGCATCCACGCCAAAGGCTGGATCGGATCGCAGAAGATGGGCAGGGCAGGGATACCGGAACCATACAGCGCCCGCAACGGCGGCGGCTACACGCTTGAGGCTGAACTGGGCATTTCCCCGAACGGCTATGCTGATCCCGATTTCATGGGCTGGGAGGTCAAGCAATACGGGGTGAATGATTTCACCGGCTACCGCGCGAAAAGCCCCGTCACCCTCATGACACCGGAACCGACCGGCGGGTTGTACCGGGACGACGGCGTTGCCGCATTCCTTCACCGCTATGGCTATGCGGACAAATCGGGCAAGGCTGACCGCATCAACTTCGGCGGCATCTATGCTGCCAACCGGAATTTTCATTTAGAAACCGGTCTCATGCTGAGACTCGCTGGTTTCGATGTGGCCTCTGGCAAGATCACCGATCTCGACGGCGGGATTGTCCTGCTCGACCGGGACGACAACATTGCAGCGTCATGGGCATTCAAGGGCATTATCGCCCACTGGAACCGCAAGCATGCCAAGGCCGTCTATGTGCCGTCGCTCATGCAGTTTCCGCCACCGGAGTACAGCTACGGCGCGATGGTGCAGCTTTGCGAGGGTACAGACGTTCTCCTGCTGCTGGCGGCGGTTTCAGCGGGAAGCGTATACTACGATCCAGGCATCAAGATTGAAGGTGTTGGGACAGCAAAGCCGGTGATCAAACGCCGGAGCCAGTTTCGCGTTCGCCATGATGGGCTTAACGCATTATATCGAGCCTCTGGGACTGTGCTGATTGCATAATCCAGAGTCTAAGAAGGACTCCTGTTATGAGTGAAAATCAACACTCGGAACTGAAAAAGTTGGCGAGGGGACCCGTGTATACTCACCAGACCGCGCGCCGCCATCAAGTTCGTCACATTTTGGTAGGACAGTGGATACCGCAGATACATCCGAACCGCACACAGGATGATCTCTGCGGGAAACCGGTGGTGCTTGAACGGCTGTTTGCTCGGCATGTGGAAGTTCTTTCATCAACAACTTCACGACAAGATGGCCGTTAGTGCAACAGTCCCATTTAACTATCGAGGTGAACCGAAGGCAGCACCCTTACCAGCATCGTAAGTGTTTCCAGAGCTTGGTACTCCGGGAGCCGTTGAATCAAGTCTTCCAGAGTGCGTAGTCTATCTGTCATTCCCGTGATCCGCGTTTCCATCCGTCGTTTTTCAGATGCAATTTGCCCCTCTGTCATTTGGATTTGTTGTCGATCCTGAATGTTGCGTGACCGCAGCTGTTCGATATTCATCTGCTTCCATCTGATGTAAGTTTCAGTCTCGGATGTGAGGATTTGCCGTCGGTCGCGAAACGCGCTTAACGTCATTTGGCGCTGCCTGGCATGACGCTCGCGTTGCTCTTGGATCATTTCTTGCTCCAAGCCTGCTACAATGTTCTGGGCCTCCCGGATCGGTCGGATCGTTTGCTGAATTTGCTGGTTCGTTGTTTGCCGGCAGTCATCGCTCAGGAACGCTTGAATGATCTTGTCTGGCGCATTTTGGACAGAGCGATCATCGGATATAACAAGACATGTCGTCTTGACCGAATCCGGAAATAGGTTCGAAAGCCAGCGACGGTCAGAAAGTCGACCAATCCGGACGGCCGGAGCATCGGACGCATTAGCTTTGAGTTGCCGGTCCAGGAACATCGATGGCCGTGACGCTGTCCGGACGAAAAGAAGCGTCTTGCCTGTCAACTCGGATGCCACTTCTTCATTGTAAAGGTAAACTCCGATAGGTCCCGGGGAGAGGGGCTGTGCCTTTGCCTTGATGTAAGCTTGGCGGACAAGGTCGTCATGCAATTCGTCGCCGGTCGAGAAAAAACGCACGCGTCTCCCAACTTGCTCCCATGGCAGGATTACGTCTTTTTTTGGTGGTCGCCCGAGCCGATCGCGACGCCACCGGAATATCTCGGGCTCATGCGTTGTCATTGCACCAAGGTCGTAGGGGCAATTTTCAAGAAGCTTCGGCAATGCAAGTGAGGCCACCCGCTCGTTGTCATTTACCTTGGGAAATGCCCCGTGAAAGCCACCGCTCCCATGTAAAAGTCGCAGCCAAATGCTTCCTCTGTTATCTGCGGCACGAACCTTCTCGATTATCTCTGTGATTTGACCCTGATTGTCTTGCCCGACGGAAGAAGAGCTCTCAGCAGTGCCACTCAGGCCGAAAGACAATTCGTCTTTCAATGCGATCGCAGCTGCCTTGAAACCAGCCCGTCCGGCGGCGGCTTCGGTGATGATGCGATCGATACGTTTGGACAAGGCTTCGTCGAGGTACGGCAGAGGATGTTCGAAAACGTTGAGCAGATCGAGGGCTTCAAGCACCCTCTCATCTGCAGAGCCTGCGACGACCATACGCCATATTCCGATTGTGCCAACGCTCCGATCCTTCAGGTAGGCCCTTAGCCCACCGAAACGTAGGCGGTCCAGACGGCCGATAAGCTGGTCAATTCGCACTGCCTGCCACGGCAGGTTGTAGAAGACCATGTCTGAAGCCACGTTGTGCAGGTTGAGGCCTGCTTCGACGAATTCTTCCATAATCAGGACAGTGGCCTGGCTCTCGATCGCGCCTACGACATCCACCAAGCCTGTATTGTGCCGACCTCGCATCGTCGCGATACCGTCGTTCGCCAGATGCGGAAAAAGTTCTGCAAGGCGCCGTTCCAACATGTCCACGGTTGGTGTGTCACCAGCGACGATGATGATGCGTCGCTTCGGGTCGCCTTGCCAGAAGTCGAGAAGAATGTCGCAGAGGTCATCGAACAATGCATTGCCAGGATTGCGGGAAAGCGTCGTTTCTACGTCATCGCGCAGTTCTGAATAAGCTGAGAAGGTCCGATGCCGCAGGATGCCGCGAAGGCTCGACCCGGACCGAAACATCTGGCGGCACTGCAGCCATGGCGCCTGTTCGAGCGGGGCGTCGCCTCCGTCACGACAGGCCGCGTTTTGGAGCATGACTCTTGGTATCTCGGCGTCAGAGGGCGCAGTTCGGATCGTATGCACCTTGCGTGCTGGTGCAATGCCAGGCCACTGGCTGCGTGTCTGGCGCAATATCCGGCGATCTGCTGCGAAAGCCGTTCTGAAAGAGTCGGCGGAAAGGGTTCCGTCCGAAACAAGTTCCTGAGCGACGGCGGCCTCTTCAGCAAGATAGTCAAGCGGTTCGCGACCAAGAAGGTTGGCAATTTCTGTGCGTTCTGGTTCAATTGCCCCAATGACGGCGCGCGCCCAGTCAGGGTTGCCAAGCCGCGGCGTGGCCGTAATCAGCAAGACATGCCTGAACCGCGGAGCATCACGGCGTTCGCGACAAAGGCCGGAAAGGAATGCAGCGTCTTCCAAGTTCAATGCGTGCATTTCGTCCACAATCAGCATATCGTAATCTTCCGGGGACGGCCGCGCAGGCTGCCTACGGATCATGTCGGCCTTTATGATATGGACATGGCCCTCACCTTCGGGACACTCCTCTCGTTCGTCTTCGTCAGACAGGATGCTTGCCGCAATGTGTCCGCGCGCCGACAGTTCAACCTGCCACTGGTAACAAATTCGTTCCGGTGCAACGATAGCCACTCGCAAAGATGGATCGCGCCGCCGCAGGATGTTAAGAATCATCAGCGTCTGCACCGTCTTTCCCATGCCTACCTCATCGGCAAGCAGATGGCGGATCTCTGTATCGGCGAGGATCCGGCGCAGGTTCTCGATCTGATGTGGGTAAGGGTCAGCCGCAACGCCAAGTGCGCCGCCCATTTCCCACGACTCAGCATCGACGAGGCTTTCAAGGGCGTGAAAGCCTGATTGGATGAGTTGAAGGGGTTTCATTGAAGGGCAACACTTGTCGTCGCGCGATAGCGCAAGGCTGTATAGCGCACGGCGCGTGCAGTGAAACGGTCTGCCCCGAAACGTAGCAGTCTGCCTCGCCATTCCGGGTCATCCATGACGCGTTCCGGCGCAAGGAACAGGTGCAACAGAGTTCGCAGATCAGCAGGAGTTATCCAGCGCCCGCTGCGAGACTGAACGTCTGCATGGCTTGAAACCAAAGCCGCAATAAGGTCATCCAGATGGCTGGACTCGTACGGCACCCTTTCAAGGCTGTTGGCACGCAGGGAAGGCAGTATGAGCGCAGTCAGTTCAGGAAGACGTGCTGCTTCGCGGGCACGCACCACAAGCTTCTGCCAGAGACCATCGGCGTTACCCGCGTCGAATTCCAATTCAGATCCTCCCGCTGAAACAGATTTCTCTGACAGTTTCTCCCACGCATCAAGCACGGCATCGTCCAACTCGGGCCACATCTCGCCGTCAGGAACGACGATCAAGTCCGGCGCAGGCAGTGCGCGACGGAAGCCGTCCTCCAAAAGAATGATCAAGTCACGTCTCTCACCCTCGGTCAGCGGTGAGAAAGCCGTGGTGTCACAGGCAAGGCCTTCATTGACGGCTTCCGCTACAAGGCGCTGATGGAAGCTCGTGCCCAGTCCACGACAGGCCTTTTCCGTTTTCATCCAATGGTTACCACATAGAGCGGCAACCAGTCGGTCCTCAACTCGTCTGCTCGCGCTTGTTCGAAGGGCTTCGCCAATCGCAGTCTCGGCCGTCGCCAGTCGCCAGCAGAGATAGGCATCCAACCCTTTCATCAGAGAGCCGCCACCAGCACCAGCCTCGGAAAGCCGGAGGATTGGATCCGCGATGGCACGGGGCAGCTCCGCCAATGACATGTCTGCTGTGGGCTCTTCCAGAATGCAATTTCTCAAGGCGCTATCGCTCGGGGTATTCGGACGGAGCAGCCTGTATTCTGGTGACGGCCTCGCTGGTGTAGGATCCCGCTGCACGAATGTTGTGCAGGATGTCACCGGATCACATTCGAGCGAGCCAAGCGGCGTTTGGCCTATTCCGGTCCATTGACCGCTGCTGCGCTCATATGTCCATTCCAGTTCTGGGGCTTTCAAAGTCCAAGATCGGTCGTCCAGCCCTGCCGCGCGGACCCGCAGTCTGGCGCGCATGCCGCCACCACTCCAGAGGCGTGCGGCAGCGCGCATTTCGAAGAACTCTGGTCCATCAAAAGCAACCTTGGCCGGCGAAGTCGTTGCGCGGACACAAACGACTTTGGACTGGCCGTCACTGGACTCGAGCGCGCAAATGATGTCGACCTCATGCAGTGTGATGGGCGAAGAAATGTGCAACGCGCCCGCCCCTCGTGCGAGTTCCGAAAGGCCAATGCTTTCTGGCTGAAGGGATAGGGCAACTGGTTCAGGCGGTTCTATCTCACGGAACACCAGATCAATCGGCGGGATCTTGGACGTGCCTGCCGAGGAAAGCGTCCAGATACCTTCCGTCATGGGGAGCGCATTCCAGCGGTTGTCCGATAGCGGGAACTCGACGGTTTCCGACCCGTCCAAGCGTTCTGCGACAATCATCAAGGGGATCCCCGGCAGCGCCTGAGCCGGGCGTCCAGACGCCTGACCTACAGTGGTGCCGTCATGATGCAGGGTCAGACCACCCCGAAATTCGACAATCTGCCCAGCTTCGACATGAAGGCCATGTCTTGCCAACGCCTTGTCGCCGTCCGGCGTTCCGCTCACGAAATGATATAGCCCGTCTCCCCAGTCGTCGGGCGTCAGCCCCTCGAGAGCCTGTTCGTAAAATGAGATTCCTGCTGTCACTCTGTCGGACGGTCTCAGTTGCGTTTGGTAACCATCATCGCCCTCATCTCGAAAAAGCAACCCGGGAGCAGGAACGATTGCTGCTTTCAGCCATTCGGGCATATCAAGCTCGATGAGACGCGGATGGGGAACCTCGCCAATTGGGCGTCCGATAAACACAATATCACCGCCGAGGAAACGCTCGAGCGTTGTGGATCTTGCGCCGACATTAACTGTCAGACTCGATAATGGAACATCAAGCTCAGCCCTGACCGCTTCGATTTCTACGGGTGCCAAGTTCGGCCCCCTGACAGCCAGCCCTCGGGCTTCCGCGTCATCAAGCAAGAGTTCGTATCTTGCCTTTGGAAGGCTGCCCAGCCCCTGATGCATGGCGAGCCGTCGGGCCCTGATGATGCGTTCAAGGCGTCTGACTTCGCTTTCGGAACGCAGATCATTTCCAAGGCGCTGCATGAAACCCTGTTCCTTACTTAATTCGCCAATGCGACCTGACACGAGGTAGCCAATCACCGAGAGCGCAAGGTCCTCATCCTGAAGCCATGACTCCAGCCTTCGGGACCCGAAGCCCCTCGCAAGTTCGCGCAGACCGGGCAATGTGGCGCGGGTTACGCTTATGCCACGGGTCTGGGACAGAAATTCTCTGACCAGGCGTGCCAATGATCCGTGTATCTCTCGCGGCACCATGGCATTGCGGACGGGCCATGCAATGTGCGGGAAGACCGAAGTCCACGCGTCGTCAAGCGGTCGCGCCGTTCCATAGTGCTTTGCGCAGTACCGGAATAAATCGGAGATCACGCTCCGTTGGGGGATGGGGATTTCGATTTTCATCGCAGATTCAAGCATTGGCCAGAAGTCTGTGCCGGTACCTCTGTAATGGTAGCCGATTTCCGTAACCGCCACACAGATCGACAGTGGGTAATCTTCCCACGCCCGCTTTGCAAACTGCCGCCGCTCGGCCCTATGGCCTACGAGATAAAATAATTCCTCGAGTTGATCACGGGAAAGGCCGTGTTCAATAAGGTATACAGCGCCACCATCCCGTTGCTGAGACAGGTCTGCAAAATTCTCTGCCAGCAGGTTCTCACTGGCCAACAAGTCAGTCATCTCTTCATTTCGTCTGCGGATGCCAATGATATTGCTATATTTTTGGTACGGATCGTGGCACGTTTCAATTAGCATACCACTACTTTAGGATGAACAAAGCGCGAAATGCAAAACAGTGACACCGACACGCTGGACGCCCTCGCTCCAAGCCAGAAACTTGCGGCGCAACTGCGTAGGGACCTTCATGACCTCGGTGCAGTGCCAAAGTCACGCGCAGTCACAAGCCTTGTAGCCGCTGCGGTCGCAGACGGAATGTCTGAGATTGAAGCGGAGGTTCAGGCGAAGATCGTGGTGTCTGCGCTGGTCAAATGTGGAGACATCGGTTCCGGTCAGTCATATGGCGACAAGGTTTTGCTGAAGAGGCGGGCGGTGTCGGTTCTATATAGTGGCGATCAGTGTATTCTACTCGGTGGCGACCCTTCGCAAGGCGAGCCTCATGGTCTGTTGCGGGTCACTGATGAACTCCCGAATGATGTCTTTGGTTTGTTCGACGCGGTTGGGCTACTTTCTGATGCGGACCTTGTTGCACTTTGGCAGGTTCTGGACGCAAGGGTCTGGTTTATGAATGCTGCCTGCTCAGATGCCGTAACGCGCTTGTTGTGCCTCGCAGGCGTTCTGCCCGGCAGTCCGGTCCCCCAAGATGCTTCAAACTGGCTGCATGAGCATTTTCCGCGGCCCCGTAGGGAGGGAAGAACGCCAGATCTGTCACAGTCGGCTGTCATCGAGCGTCCGGCAAGTGCAAGACAGATCGTCACTGCCGGACCGGGCAGCGGCAAGACACATACTGCCGCTGAACGTGTCATTCATCTAGTTCAACAAGGGATTTCTCCCGCGCGTCTCCGGCTCATTACATTTACCCGGGTGGCAGCCGAAGAAATCGGGCGGCGTATTTCGGAGGCATTAAGCGAACATACCTACGCTGCCGGTGTCATGTGCGGAACCATAGACTCGATGGCATGGAACCTCGTGACATCGCTTGGGGAGGCGCCTCCCGGGGGGCATGATCGCATCATCCGCGCTGCGCACAGGTCCATTGCAGACGGTGACCAAGTCATACTGGATCAATTGTCCCGCATCTCGCACCTTATAATCGATGAAGCGCAGGACATCGTCGGTGACAGGCGCATCTTTTGTCGCGCCTTTATTGACGCCCTGCCAGCAAGCGTGGGTGTGACGGTGTTGGGCGACAGCGCACAGGCGATTTATGGTTCATGGGCCGGCGACGAAGGGCGTGGAGGATCACTCCATGCCGAACTTCGTGGCGCGCGTGGTTGGGAAAACCGCGAATTGACTGCCAACCATCGGACCCGGTCGACTTCCTTGCAACAGTTCTTCCGGGAGGCCCGGGCGCTGCTTGAAGATGGTATTGATCCGCGATCGGCTTATTTTTCGCTGCGTGAAATGATCGAAGATGTCGCGACGGATGCACATGTGAGCTTGAATGGGCCAGTTTTTCCATGGAAGGATGACAGCCTGATCCTGTTTCGGGGACGCGCTGCAACGGTAGCCGCTTCCGCTCGGCTGACCCGCGCAGCCCGCGTGCATCGTATGAAACTGTCGGGCCAGACGTCAGTTTTTGATCCCCTGTTGGGTGCAATTTGCGCCGGGCTTGCCCCAAATGCTTCGGTGCGGCCGGACCATATTCGGCGTCGCTTGGCCGACCTGCATCCTCAAGCCCTGATTGCATCCGAAGAGGACATTTTGGCCGATCTTCAGGCCCTCGGGAATGGGCCTGCAGCACGTCTTCAAGACATCGGGGAAATGATCGATCGCAAACCAGCGCAGTACACACGCGATTATGTTGGCACCGCTGGCCCGTTGTTGGGCTCTATCCACGGCGCTAAAGGCAGAGAGGCTTCAAACGTCCTGCTCATGCTGCCCCCCGTTCCATCCGGTGATGACGTTGACTGGCAAGAGGAAGCCCGGGTGCTGTTCGTTGGCGCAACACGGGCTTCGCTGAATCTTTATCTTGGCAGGGCGCAGTCAGGCACTGTTCGGGATGGACGAAACGGCAGCCGTTGGCTCCGAGGCAGCGATGGTGGCCTTCTGGTGTCTGGTGTAGAGGGACTGCGCCCTCTTCCCGGGATTGCTCCGGCGCTTTCCGTGTGGGAGGCGGCATTTCAGCAGCCGAGCTGCTCTTTCCGGCGTGTCGCAGCTGAAGAGGGATCGCCTTGGCACCTCGTTTCGGCCTCGGGTGAAGCTCTTGCGGGCGTAGACAGCACTCTGGCCGAAGATCTCGACTATATTGAAGCGACACGAAGCAGCCTTGCCAGCGGCACCATGCGGGTCGTTGGCGCTACGACGGTGGTTGACCGTCGCAGCGATGGCAAAATCAACATGGTAACACTTCTGCCGGTCCTTATGGGCGTTGCGCGAGGACAGGGAAGCAAAGCGAATGACGATGACCAATAACTCCGCGGATGCCGCACGTCAGCGGATCGTTGCGCGTCTGAGGCAGGATATCATGGGTCCCCTGACAGAAGATGAAATTCTGCATGACAGCCCGTCGGAAATCTACATGACTGGCGTCCTTTTTGCCCAAAAGAACCCCCTTGGCGCAGAAGAAGCCGAAGAGGCGAATATTGCGTCGGACGAGGAAGATGAGGCCGTGTCCCGAGTTCCGCCGGACACATTCCGTCCAAGCTCTGCGGGTTTGTCATTCGCAGTGCGCCCAAAAGATGGTGAGAACGTTCTACTTGTTCTGGATATTCTTGCTGCCCGGTATGAGGCCCGTGCGTGTGCCGTGCCTGAGAATGGGCGGGCGCACTTCGATTGGGTTCGAACGCCAATGACTGCACGTAAATCAATCGAATTGCCAAGGGACCTGAACGGCGAACATAGCGTGCCGGAAATTCCGGACCTTTCTCTATGGGTACGCGGGCGCAGATACGGCGACATTTATCTTGTGACAATCATCATGCTGAACAAGAACGTGATGCCCGAGAAAGCTGAGCGCGGTTTGCGAGACATCGGGAACCTGCATCAGGTCGGGTTCAGCGTTGAAGCAGATCCGGATTTCTCGGTGATCGTTCCACGCCCGGATCCGGTACATCGGATGGCGGATGACGACCGCGCAACCGCAGCGCTTCTCTATCGCGAAGAGCCGGACTACGGCGCAGGCCATACCTGTTCCATCCGAAGTGACCGCCTCCCGGATGGAACAGTACGATTGTCAACCGAGTGGCTTCCGTCTTCTTTGGTCAGATCCCCTGGTCCATTGGGCGACCCTGTCCATTTCGGAAGGCTTGTGGAGACACGGCTGGAAGGGGCTTTGGGATCAGAGTGGCTTTCGATTGCGTCGTCAGCCGAAGTCTGCGCTGCGCTGGATGATCTTTGCGTTTGCTACGCCGAATGGATCTCATCTCGAGAAAAGGAGATGGAAAACCTGCCATCAGGTCTTCAGGAAACGGCGCGGCGTCATATGGATGAATGTCGAAAAGCACTTGTGAGGATGCAGGGTGGTGTCGACTTGCTGCGTAAAGATGGCCCCGAAATGACTGCCTTTCGTCTTGCCAACCGAGCACTCTGGCTGCAGAACGAATGGAAGCGAAAGAGGAATTCTCGTCTATCACCACTGGTCTGGCGGCCGTTTCAGATGGCCTTTATGCTTCTTTGCATGGCCTCGACCGGCGACAAAGATCACCCGGATCGTGGCGTCATGGACTTGCTCTGGTTCCCTACCGGAGGCGGCAAGACAGAAGCGTATCTGCTCCTAACTGCCTATACCATTTTCCTCCGGCGTCAGCATGGTGGCAAGGAAGCCGAAGGCGTAACTGTCCTGATGCGATACACACTGCGGTTGTTAACGGCGCAGCAGTTCCAGCGGGCAGCTGCGATGATCCTCGCAAGTGACATGTTGCGCACGGGTGACTATGAGTGCCCCGGCATTACAGTCCCGCCCTCACTCGCGCACGGTTCACCCATTTCTATTGGTCTCTGGGTTGGTAGGGACACGACCCCGAACAAAATAAACGAAACAGAAAAGACGGGCTCTCCTGCCCAGATCGACCACTGCCCTGACTGTGGGTCAAATCTGGAATGGGACGTAGCTGAAAGTGGCGACAGGATTCATGCCTGCTGTAGTGACAGCAGATGCCGATCAGGCAAAGCCCGCAGCCACTTTCCATTCTGGACAGTGGACGATGACATTTACCGTGAACTTCCTACGCTCCTTCTGGGTACCGCTGATAAGTTCGTCCAGATCGTTACAAAAAAGGAAACAGGTCGGCTGTTCGGGCTCGGCGATGCTGGGCGCCTGCCGCCCGACCTCATAATCCAGGATGAACTGCATCTTATCTCTGGACCATTGGGCAGCATGGCAGGGCTTTTTGAGACTGCCATTGACGCTTTATGCACTCGAAATAACCGCCGTCCAAAGGTCATCGGGTCTACAGCGACAATTCGGCGCGCCGCTGATCAGGTCCTGAACCTGTTCAATCGTACCGTCATGCAATTCCCACCGCCTGGGTTGCATCATTCCAATTCGGGTTTTGCCTGCGTAGAACAAGACAGTCCCGGTCGGCTTTATCTTGGTATAACCACAGCTGGTCGCACAGCCAGTTACATCTATCAGGCCATTGTGTCATCGCTCCTCCAAGCAGCTGCCGACCCCTCTTTCGCGAAGGAAGAGGAAGATCATTACTGGACTTTGGTGGGATATTTCAATTCGCTGCGCGAACTTGGAAGCGCCTCGATCATCATGCAGGACGACGTCAAACACAGCCTCGAACTGGTTTCTGCCCGGCGGCAGGAAACACCTCGCCATCTTCAGCCACCAAGCGAACTCACCAGTCGCGTAAAGTCAGACGAAATCCGCGAAAAGCTTCTTGAACTGGATGCGAGCCGTGACACGGGCGAAGCTGCAGACGTTGTCCTTGCTTCGAATATGATCTCCGTCGGTCTGGACGTGGGTCGCCTCGGCTTGATGTTGGTTAACGGCCAACCAAAGACCATCGCCGAATACATCCAGGCAACGAGCCGCGTTGGCCGTGGAAAGGTGCCCGGGCTGGTGGTCACACTCTACAATGCGAACAAATCGCGCGACCGAAGCCGCTACGAGACTTTTCCGACCTGGCATGGCGCGCTTTATAGGGATGTTGAGGCAACTGGCGTTACCCCGTTCGCACCTAGGGCGAGGGATAAGGCTCTCCACGCTCCTTTTGTTGCCATGGCAAGGCACTTGGTTCCCGGTTTGTTGAACAGTCCTGCTGATGCGGCATCGCATCAAGCCGAACTGGATGCGCTGATTGATCTGATATGTGCCCGCATATCCAATGTGGATGCGGGTGAAGCCGCGGCCGCCCGTCAAGAGCTTCGCGAATTCCTAAAACTTTGGCACCGGCGTGGTGCTTTGGCGAAATACTGGGACAACTGGTCAGACAATGCCTTGCTGGTTTCCGCAGATGCTCAGGCAACATCGAATGCGTCCGGGTTTTCCAAGGGGCTGGCGCGCGCCACCCCCGGTACACTCCGTGCCGTTGAGCCTTCGACGAGCTTCGTGATCAAGGAAATTGTGTTGTCAGAGGCTGAGGATATCTAATGAGCAAGAATGTTGGCAGTGTCCGCCGCAGCCAGATCATCTCGACTTTCGGTCCGGGGGCAATTGTTGACTTCCGTTTGCCGGGAAGTGGCGCACTTCTTTCAGGGGTCATGCAGGGTCTGGAAGCTTGGGAGGCTTATACGAAAGGCGGCTACAAGCAAGATATTGTTAGGGAACCCCGACTGGAGGCTCTATTGGGTGTCGATCATTTCAGGGCACCTCCGGTCGGAACTTATCTCAAAGACGGGCAGACCCGGGAGCGCGTACTGCCGATCGAACGCTTTCCGGATTGGCTCTCATGCCCGGAGTGCCACGTGATCAATCGTTCCGGGCAATGGGCGCCTTCACGCAACGGCGCCAGCCTTCATTGCGGCAAGTGCCGTGGCAAGCCTGCTGTGGTGCCAGTCCGTTTCGTGACGATTTGCGAGAATGGCCACCTTGATGATTTTCCGTGGATATTCTGGCTGACACACAAGGAGTCCTGCTCGCAGCCCGTTCTGGCACTTCAGACAACCGGCGCGGGCATTGGTGGGCTGATGCTGACGTGTAAATCCTGCGGTGGCAGTCGTTCCATGGCAGAAGCGTTTTCACCGAGGGGCATCCCTAAGCACGCATGTCGGGGTGGGCGGCCTTGGCTTGGAGGCAGTGAAATGGGATGTGAGGCGGCACCGCGGATCACGCAACGGGGTGCCAGCAACGTATATTTCTCGATTGAGCAGAGCGCGATCACGCTTCCGGACTGGAAGGTCCCGTTCAAGGAAAAGATCGGGGATTTCATCGAAATGCTCGATTTTCTCGAAGATGAGGCCATGATGGTCTCTTTCATAACGAAGAAGATATTGCCGACTTGGGACGGTGACGAGAGCGCAGAGGAAATCGCCCGACGCTTCAGGGAAATGAAACAGGACGGCACTGATGCTGAGGGTGACCTTCGGCTCGACGAGTTTCTGATGCTGTTAACGGATACGTCGGCATCAAGTTCGGACGCGATGACCCTGCTAAACCGTCGCCAGCCAGTGCCAACCGCCTTCAACGGTATGATCTCGTGGATTTCTTCTGTTGAACGCCTGCGGGAAGTGCGAGCGTTGACCGGGTTTACAAGGCTGAAGGCACAGGTGGGCGGCAAACCGGAGGCAGTGCCTTTGTCGCGTTCTGCGCTGTCTTGGCTGCCGGCCGTTGCAATGCATGGCGAAGGCGTTTTTCTTGCCTTGGACATAGATGCCGTTTCCGAGTGGGAGACAAAGCCCCACGTTGCCAATCACCTTCAAGGGCTAATAAATACTTTCCTCGATACGACCCGGGCCGAAGGAAAGCATACCGAGGGTGCGCCGGCCCAATTGAACGCACGATACATGCTCGTCCATACCCTCGCGCATGCTCTCATAGCAAGACTCTCACTCGATAGTGGTTATTCGTCGAGTGCGTTGCGAGAGCGCCTTTACGTAGGACCAGACATGGCGGGACTGTTAATCTACACCTCGACTCCCGACGCAGACGGGACCATGGGCGGTCTTTCGCGGCAGGCCCGGCCAGCGCGGATGGAACAGCTCGTGCTACAGGCGTTGGCCGACCATGAACTATGCTCGGCCGATCCGCTTTGTTCCGAGGGAATGGCGCGAAGCGGTTCCAATGGAAACCATGCTGCGTGCCACAATTGTGTGTTTCTACCAGAGACAAGTTGTGAGGCGTGGAACGGATTTCTCGACCGGACCTTGCTGAGCGCGGGTCCACTTTCGTTTTTCAATCGCTTACTCACGTAACGGCGTGATCTTCTCCGGGACATGAAAACGCCAAAGCCGAGGATGATGCCCTCGTTACGTCGGGTAGTCTGACTGGACCTGTCGCGGATCGAGGTCCTTCATGGCCCCGTGGGGCGTCGTCATTGGTCGGATGTGTCCCCGACAAACTCGGCATGTAGGCCAAAGGAAAGAGTATCAACAGAATGAACAAGATCTCCCCACGGGAACAGTGAAAGCAGGTTCTAGCGAAGAACAGCTCCGCTGAAAATTTGGACAAAACTGATACGTTTCTGTCACCGGCGATAACGAACCGTTTATGACCAGCATGTTGTGACTATAGGTTTTTGTCTAACAGCAGACGATCGTAGAGCGCGCGGCGAAATCCCGCTTCGAGCCCACTCTACCAAATGCCGCCCCGCAGCATTTCGCTGGTGCGGAAAACCCAGCCTGTAGCCAACGGCCCAAACCTGCCTTCCATGGGTGAGAATGCTGCCGCAGCACAACTCGCCATTGCCGTTGTTGTAGAAGGGCATTACCTCTGTGAATGGAGAAGCGGGAAGGAAATTCGCCAATGGCAGACAACTCAGAAATCATCCTTAGTCAGGTTCTGCAGGATCAAAACGAAGCGATTGCCCCTGAGATGTCTCCTCCGGACTTCTTCGAAGCTTTTTGCGCAGAACAGGCCACAAAAGAGTACGAACTTTCCTATGAGGAAATACAAGCCGGGATCGTTGACGGTGAACACGATGGCGGCATTGATTCCTTTTATACGTTTTTAGATGGCGAGTGCGTAGGAGAGGAGGTCGGTTTTACCCTGCCCAAAAAATCTGCTGACCTAGAACTTGTGATCATCCAAAGCAAATCGACAAGCGGATTTTCTGAAACGCCGATCGATAAGATGATATCTTCACTCAGGCGTCTTTTGAGCCTTTCTCAGGATTTTAATGAGCTGACACAGTATAACTCAGAAGTAAAATCTCGAGCAGATATTTTTCGTAAATCGTACAAACGACTTGCCTCAAAATTCCCGTCTTTAAAGATCAAAGTAATATACGCATGTACCAAGTCGACCGCAGATGTACATCAGAACACTCAATTGAAGGCGCAGGAACTCGTCAATGTCGTGCGAAGTCTGTTTGAAGAAGCAAAGGTAAACTTTGAGTTTTGGGGGGCGAAGGAACTCTTGGTTCTCGCCCGCACGAAACCTACGCAAACTTTTGAGCTCACCTTCGATCAATCCCTTAATGGAAGCAATGGATACGTAGCGTTAGTGAAGCTAGGGAATTTCTATAAGTTTCTCTTGGGTGGCGGGACAGAAATTCGGTCTGACCTTTTTGAGGCTAACGTTCGCGACTACCAAGGTTCAACTGAAGTAAACCAAGAGATCTCGAACACTCTGGAAAGTGGCGGAACCGATGATTTCTGGTGGTTTAACAATGGGGTCACCGTACTTGCATCGCGAGCCAGCTCGGGTGGCTCAATTATAACTATAGAGAATCCCCAGATCGTCAATGGCCTGCAAACAAGTTCTGAAATTGGTAGATTCTTTTCCAGCCTAGAAAGGGATGATCCAAGATCGGTGATGGTAAAGGTGGTTGCCTCAGAAAATGAAGAGGTTCGAGATAAGATAATTAAGGCAACCAATAGTCAAAACCAAGTGCCGCTAGCGTCTCTCAGGGCGACTGACAAAATCCAAAGGGATATTGAGCATCATTTGAAAGCCAATGGATATTTTTATGATCGGAGGAAGAATTTCTATAAAAATGAGGGTAAGCCTGCTGCAAAAATTATTAGCATAGCACTAATGGCTCAAGCCGTTATGACGTTGTTTCGGGGCGAGCCAGACAACGCAAGGGCTCGACCCTCATCACTAATTAAAGATGATGCGGTTTATAGTTCGATTTTTTCAGACACTTATGCCTTGGATGCATATTTAGTTGCGGCTTCGACAATCCGCATGATCGAGTTGAGGCTTAAGGAAACGGATGGGCTTGTTGCGAGAGACAGCAACAACATTCGATTTTACGTTCTTTTTTGGGTTTGTGCGCTTAAATCCAAGTCCATCTCCTTGAATGCAGATAGAATTTCCAAGTTGAAAGATCAAATTTCCAGCGACGACGTTTCAGACGCAATTTCTGAAGTGTGGCAGCTATTTTCAGATGCCGGGGGAACTGATCAGACCGCGAAAGGGCCGAGCTTCAAGGAAGTGCTGAAAGACAAGGTCAAAGACAAAATTCAAGCGCACTTTCAGGCCTGAGAGTGTCCCACAGGCATCACAATTGATTTGGAAGGTCAAAAGCTAAAGGCTCAATCGTCACCCTGATGAGATTTACCTATGTCACCATCCTCATCAGGACTGATCAGCTCTACACAGCTGACGCCCAAAGCCTCGGAAAGCTCGTACAGCGTGATGACCGTCGGGTTGCGCTGACCCCTCTCCAACCCGCTAAGATATTGCTGACTAAACCCGGAGCGCTCTTCGAGCTGCTCCTGCGTAAGGCCTTTGTCCTTACGTAAGCGGGCAAAATTCCGTCCGACCAGTTTGCGCATATCCATGCACAAACTGATCGCGTTTTACATAATTTATTGTTATCAACTATATTATGTAATTGGCGTTGTCTCAGGCCGCTTCAAGAACGTTAATCGAAGGGAGACCGATAATGCACACCATCATCTTCTTCGCGCCGAAGGGCGGCGCGGGCCGGACGACGGCCGTCATGGCGACCGCATCGGCGTTTATCGCCTCTGGCCATCGGGTCGGTGTTCTTAACATGACGGAAGAGGCGAGGCTGGCTCCGAAAATAGGCGAGTCTTTCATCAAACAATGGCAGGCCAGCATGCTGGCGTCCGGGATCGGACCGGACAAGTTAGTCACCGCTTCAGCTTGGGACTCCGACAGCTTCTACAATGCGAAAGAACAGTTCTGCGCTGCTGGCTGCACGCGCATTCTGATCGATACGCCCAAAGCTCCCAACAGGTTGATCAACTACGCAATGTTCGACAGCGACCTGATTGTCATGCCGTTCACCGGCCATTTTGAAGCAACTTGGGTTAGCCACTGGGTCGCGTCAAACCTCTGCCCTATTAAGAAAATGATTGGCTTGGCGACCGGCCTGACGGGCACGGATGCACATCAAGCAGTTTTCAAAAGTGCGCTGTACGGATTGCCAACGCTCAATAACGCTCTGCCCCGCAGCGAGGTCTTCGCAAATCAGCTGATCGACGGCAGCTTCTATCAGCTTCAAGCAGGATCAGGCGCCGGGGAGTACACCGAAGCCGATCTGCTGTCCGCCAGGTCGGCCGCGACCGGACTGATCGAAGAGCTGAACCGCCTCCTCAAAGCTCGGAACTTGCGCAAATACCCGATTGAAAAGCAGCTCGCGACCGGCCACCCACTGGCGCACCTTAAGGCCCTGCATGCACAATCGCCAGAGGCGTTCTGCTGATGTCGATGCGTCTCACACCCAAACGCGCTTTCATCACCACAACCTGTCTCGCTATCCTGCCGACATTCGCTGCCGCACAGAACGTCCTGACACCGATTGATCCGCTCGCAGAGCGGCCCTACCCCTACGAGATCCTTGGGATGCAGCCCGGTGACAGTCTTGATGATGTGATGGCAGTTTTCGCAAGCAGATCCGATGAAGAGCCGACAAGTGAAGGTGATGTCATCACGGTGCAATCTCCTGACGGCCGATCCTTCGAGTTCACCTTTGAACGCCACCGCGAGATTGGCGGTCAGACCATGAACGAGCGCCTCGCGCGGATATTCAAGCCAGAGAGCGTCAGAGCCGTGCTGACCTCCGATGTGATGGAGCAGCGCCCTATGACGCTCACACGGTCCCTGAACCAGCCCTCTGGCGATCTGCCGGCCGCGCAGGCCCTACAAGCCCAGATGGAAGAGACCTACGGCCCGCCGTCGCTTGTCGAGACCCGCAGCGGCGGCGTGACGCTCACCTATGCGTGGGGCGTGGATGGGTTCATCCCCGATCTGGAAGACCAGACCCCGCGCGAGATCACCTTCCTGCGCAGCGGGTTTGAGACGACAGACAGCTACGTGCCCTGCCTGCGCAGCGGCGGCGATGCCTTCGACACCACTACGGAATACCAGTTCGCCTATCCACGCACCCGCGAGCTATACCCGGATTGTGTCGCCAAGTTCGTCATCAGCTATGGGACCGGACCCGGCAACACGTCGATCTCGTTCCGCCTCGATGACTTTGATCTGGCCCGCCAGCACCGCGAAGCACTGGACAGCCAGATCATCGAAGCCCTGACAGGCGAACAGACGGTCAAGCCGTCCGACTTGGATCTTTGATAATATGCCCAACCAGAGCGATGAGGCAGCAACACGCCAGATCCGGACGAACGATGATCTGACCGCCGCGTTGATCCGGATCGATGCACTGTGGGGCGCGCAACCCGGCTCGCCGGAAGGCGACGAACTCGACATCCTCATGGACCTTGTTGAACAATACGAAGGCGAACACACCCCGCAATTTGTTACGTATCCGGAACCACCAACATGACGACCCCACCCCGCCCTCTGATGACGACCTTGCAGGCATACGCTGCGCACGGGTCTACCAGCTACGCTGAAGTCACAGCCGCACGGTTCTCCGAAATCGTCAGGGGCGACACGCCGACGACAGCGGAGCGGGTCAGCGTCTGTCAGGGCCTGACCGAGATGCCGACCACTTCGATCAACCGGGACGTCGCAGGCGAACTGTCGGCCGAAATCGGCGTGACCCGTGCCGCGCTGGACGCCCGCTGTCAGCAACTTTGCGGGGTGGCCTTGGGGGCGAATGCATTTCCCGCAGACCTTCCCGCGCCACCGAAATTGACCCCCGACAGCTGACTGCAGCAGCCGTTCCTTTGATCAAAACGCACCGATCTGGATACCCCTTGCTGGCAGTCTGGCGTCGCACAAATTGCGCATGGAAAACGACGAAGTACATCGCGGCACTACCACTGACGGCCCCGCGCGGACGGGCACAACAAAATTTTCTTGAGATTAAACAAACGGGCACTCAATGTGAGATATCGGTGGTTGGGTCTTCGTCTTGCACAGGACCAAAATCTTCATCGACCATCGCTTGCCACATCGCCTCATCTTCCTGATAGCGTTCTGTGTCTTCGCCATAATGCTCCGGGTCTGGAGGAGCAGGAAGATCTTCAGGATGAAAGCGATATCGGGTGACCATCTTTACCGAATCGCGAATCATGTCGGGGTGTAAGCGCGGCCAACCTTGCCAATCGAAGCTGACTGAAAACCGGGCAATTTCCAGTTTGTCCGACATATCCATCTTTGGGTACTCGCGCGTCAGATATTTCATGATGTGAAACATGTCATCAATGGCGGATTGAACCAGCTGTGGATTGGCTGAGGCTGATCGACCCAGCAACAGCTTATTCAGGTCGACGCCCGTTCTGACAGCAAGCCGCACAAGTGTGGTTGACGGGATGGGTCGCGCGCCTTCCTCATAAGTATAATAAGTTCGGGGCGTAATTTCGAGCAGGTCAGCCATCTCCTGCTTCTTGAGTTTCATGCGCAGTCTGAGGTGCCGGAGGTTTTCATGGAGCGGCGATCCGGGGGCGTTCTCGATATCCTTTTGTTCGGCCTCAAATCGAAGCTGTTCTCTAGCCTCCAATCGGGACCATTCTTCGTCAGTTCCGGTTCTTAATTTATAGCCAGTCATAAACGTTACTCCAATTCCAGATTAGGAACGAATGTTCCGGTAATTAGTTATTTTGCCGGAACGGATATACATGCTGCGCGTACCGTGTCAATACTTGCAACAGATTACATTCTATGCGGAGAGCGCAATGTCCGAACTGCTCACAAAAGGCCAAACACCCGAGGCGTGGAGCGAAGCTTTGCAGGAACACGGAGTTTATGTTTCGCCTCGTTTGATCAGATCAAGGGCGCACAAGACCGGAAACTTCTACAAAATTGGTAGACTTATGTTGCTGACACCAAATCAGCTGGAAGCACTGATCAAGTCTTCTGCCGGTACATCGGTGACCGACAACACCAAAGAAAAAACCGATGGCTGATATCGTTCCAACCTACACCACGCCAAAAGAACTAGCAGCGAAACTTGGCGCGTCACCTCGCTTTGTATGTGACACTGTCCGAGCGCTTGGCGTCTTTTGCAAAGTTGGGCAGAAAGTCATTATGTTAGACCATCACGTGGTCGCGTTTATGGAGGCGATGGAATGCCGCTCAAGGTCATCAAGCGCAACAAAACATGGCACTACCAAGGGACAGTTGCCGGAGGGCGACTTCGAGGCACTACAGGCGCTACGGACAAAAAAATTGCGGAAAGGATCGCAGCAGAAGTCGAGACAAAAGCGTGGCAACGTCATCTCGATGGGCCAGGCGCAACGTTGACGTTTGCGCAGGCGGCGATTGCTTATCGGCAAGCGGGACGAGATCCCCGATTTCTGGAACGCATCGAAGACTTTTGGAAAGACACGCTTGTCCCTAAGATCACAGGTGAGGCCATTCGACAGATGGCGCGAAAGCTATACCCGGCCGCAGCAAACGCAACCCTGAACCGTCAAGGCATCGTTCCCGCGCAAGCCATTATAAATTACGCCGCGGAACTAGACTGGTGTTCCTCGATAAAGGTGAAGCGCTTCAAAGTGAACGCCAAGAGAAAAACGCCTGTCACGAGAGTCTGGGTAGAAGCTTTTGCCGCGCAGGCAACTCAAGATGGCTTGCCCCATTTGGCCGCCCTTTGCCTATTTATGTTTGGTACTGGCGCGCGCCGTGGCGAAGCATGCGCTCTTAAATGGAGCGACGTTGAGTTGTTTCAGAGGAAAGCGCTGATCAATCAAACAAAGATTGACGAACAGCGGGAAGCACACCTGTCGTCGCCCGTTATTGCTGCGCTGGCTAACATTCCTTCAAACCGCAACCCTGATGATCTGGTGTTTCAGTATGCCTCTGGTGAAAGTGTTGGTCAGGTCTGGAACAACGTATTAGGACGTGCTGGCATCAAGAAGCTTTCACCACACTGCTGCCGCCATGGGTTTGCGACCTCAATGCTACAAGCGGGGGTAGATGCGAAGACCGTCGCTGTTCGGGGTGGTTGGAAAGACGTTGCCACTGTGATGAAGTATTACGCCCATGCACTGGACGATCCGACCATCACGGATGTACTTTTTGGCACAAAATAGACACAAGATAAACGGCAGATCAAACTAACAAACTGTAAATAAAAGGAAATATACCAATGACATATACCCTTCGTTGGGGAAGGGTGTCCCACCGACGCAGATAGAGCCTGCCGCCCACTTTCACAATCGCCAAAATGACGCTAGACCGCCGCTTGACCCGTTATTTGCGACATACGTGCAGCGGATCGGAAACTGCGCGCCGGAAAGGACCACCATGATGTTCACCGCCACCTTGCTGACCAATCCCGTCAAACGTGGTTTTGACCCGGCTTTGGTTGAAAACCTGCGCAACGCCTGGGGTGGGGGTGACGCGGTCTGGCTGGCACCGGATGAGGCGGCGGAATTTACCTTGCCAGTCGTGCCGGACAACGCTTGGGACATCTGGGAAGACCTGCAAAGTCATGGCGTCGATCTGGTCATCCAGCCTACAGCGAACCGCCGCAAAAAGATGCTGCTCGCCGATATGGACAGCACGATGATCCAGCAGGAATGTATCGATGAACTCGCGGATGAGGCAGGTGTCGGCGCCCATGTTGCGGACATCACCGCCCGCGCGATGAATGGTGAGCTGGATTTCGAGACCGCCTTGATCGAACGTGTCGGGCTGCTGCGCGATCTGCCGGAATCGGTGATTAGGCAAGTTCTGGAAACCCGGATCACCTATATGCCCGGCGGCGCGACATTGGTAAAAACGATGAAAGCGAATGGTGCCTATGCGGCATTGGTGTCCGGCGGGTTCACCGCCTTTACCGCGCAGGTCGCGCAAGCGCTGGGTTTTGACGAAAACCGCGCCAACACGCTGGTGGTCGCCGATGGCAAACTGACCGGCGATGTCGCCCGCCCGATCCTTGGTAAAGCCGCCAAGGTCACGGCGTTGGAAGACATCACCGCCCGGCTGAACATCACAGAATTTGACGTGCTCGCTGTCGGCGATGGGGCCAATGACCTTGGCATGCTGGGCCGTGCGGGCGCGGGTGTCGCGCTGCACGCCAAACCAGCGGTGCAGGCGCAATGCGATATCCGCATCAACTACGGTGATCTGACGGCACTGCTCTATATCCAAGGCTATGCCCGGACAGATTTCATCAACTAGGGGCTTGCGTTAGCCATATTCCCTGCGCCAGATGGCGCGATGAAAAAGCCATTGCACCAAGCCACGATTGCCGCGCATGCCGCTGGCGCCCTTGATCTGCAATCGGGCGGCGTTGTGCCGGCCTTGCAGCCCTCCACCACCTATCTGCGCGATGAAGATTACGCGCTGATCCGGCCCGACAATATCTATTCGCGCGACAATTCCGACAATCTGCGGCAGGCAGAGGCGGTGATCCGCGCGCTGGAAAATGCGCAAGATACGCTGCTGTTCCCGTCCGGCATGGCCGCGATTGCCGCCGTATTCCGGGCTTTGCCGAACCGGGCGACCGCCATCGTGCAATCGGGCATCTATTGGGGCACCACCGCCTGGGTCCGCGATTTCTGCGCGCGGCGCGAGATTGCCCTGATCGAAGTACCTGCCGCCGATCTGGTCTCCAGCTGTGCGGCAAACCACGCCGATCTGGTGCTGATCGAAACACCGTCCAACCCATGGTTGCTGACCGTCGATATCGCCGCCGTCAAACATGCCACCGACGGTATTCTGCTGGTCGATGGCACTGCCGCCACGCCGATCCTGACCCGTGCCTTGGATCATGGCGCGGATATCGTGATGCATTCGGCGACCAAGGCGATCAACGGCCATTCCGATGTGCTGGCAGGCGTGCTGTCAACAATCCAGTCCGAGGCCCCGATCTGGCAAGCGATCCGCGCCGACCGCAAGATGGCCGGTGCGATCCTCGGCCCGTTCGAAGCATGGCTTTTGACCCGCGCGATGCGGACCCTGCCTTTGCGGGTGGAACGGATGTCAGAAAATGCCTTGATGCTGGCGCAGCACCTGATGGCCCATGCCGCAGTCGAGGATGTCTATTACCCCGGCCTGCCGCATCATTCAGGCCATGACGTCGCCTTGCGCCAGATGCACGGCGGCTTTGGCAGTTTGTTGTCGGTGCTGGTGCAGGGCGGAAGGGAAGAGGCGCTACGCGTGACCGGGAGGCTGAATCTGTTCCTGCGGGCGACGTCGCTTGGCGGTGTCGAAAGTTTGGTGGAACACCGGCACACGATTGAACCGCATACCGGTATCCCGGAAAACCTGATCCGCGTCAGCACAGGTATCGAACATATCGATGACCTGATCGCTGACTGGGATCAGGCGCTGGCTTAACCCTCGACCGGGCCGCCAGCCTCTTTCCAGGCGCTGAAACCGCCGATATTGGTGACATTGGTGTAACCCATGTCTTTCAGCGTCTTCCCGGCCAAGGCTGCCTGACCACCGGCCCCGCAGATCAGATAGAGATCGGCATCTTTCTGAAACGCGGCATGGTGGTAATCGGTCGCCGGATCAGCCGCGAATTCAATGAACCCGCGCGGCACATTATGCGCGCCTTTGATCGTGCCAGATTTGGCGATATCGCCGCTGTCGCGCACGTCAATGAATGTCGCATTGCCGGATTCGTATTTTGCAATCGCTTCCTCGGCGCTGATGCGCGGCACGGCGGCGTTGGCTTCATCAAGATAAGTCTGTGCGTTTTTCATGTCGTTTCCCTTCGTTGCGATACTGGCCTGAAAAAAACGCCCGGGCCGCAGCCCGGGCAGTCCAACAGGGAGGTTGGTGATATAACCCGATCACCGGCGGGATAGTTACGAAACTAATCTGTAGCCGCCTTGTTCCGTCACCAGCAGACGCGCATTCGACGGATCAGGTTCGATCTTTTGCCGCAGCCGGTAAATGTGGGTCTCCAAAGTATGCGTCGTGACCCCCGCATTATAGCCCCATACCTCATGCAACAGCACATCGCGGGCCACGACACCATCGGTCGCGCGATACAGATATTTGAGGATATTGGTTTCCTTCTCCGTCAGGCGCACCTTTTTGTCATCCTCGGTGATCAGCATCTTCTGCGCAGGCTTGAACGTATATGGCCCAAGCTGGAATATCGCATCTTCGGATTGTTCATGCGTGCGCAGCTGGCTGCGGATCCGGGCCAGCAGAACCGGGAATTTGAACGGCTTGCTGACATAATCATTGGCCCCGGCATCAAGGCCAAGGATAGTATCAGCGTCACTATCCTGCGCCGTCAGCATGATGATCGGGCATTTGGTGCCCTGCTTGCGCAACCGGCGGCATAGCTCGCGGCCATCGGTATCGGGCAGGCCGACATCAAGGATCATCAGGTCATACAAGCTTTCCTTGGCCTTCGTGATCGCATTGGCGCCGTCATCAGCCTCGAACACGTCGAAATCCTCGGTCATCAGCAATTGCTCACCCAAGGCCTCGCGCAGGTCATCGTCATCGTCTACCAATAAAATCTTTTTGAGTTGCCGCATGGCGTTTACCTCCGTTACGTCACTGATCTGTGAAGTAGTAACGTTCAGAACAAGATTTTCGGTTCCTCCTTCACACGGACGTGTGATCTGGCGGGGTTTTGTTTCACTTTGCGGTGAAAAGGGCTATCAGGTGAAACAATTGACAGGTGTTCTATGACAGGCTTTTCCCCCGATATCACCGAAAGGCTGGCGCGCGCCCGTGCTGACCTGCGCCTTGGCGTGCCCGTTGTGCTGGATGACGGCGCGGTGGTGCTGGCGGCAGAAACGCTGGATGCGGATCGTCTGGCGCATCTGCGCATGCTGGGTGGTGCGCCAGTGCTGGCGATTACGTCATGGCGGGCAGCGACGCTCAAGGCGCGGGCCTATGACGGCGATCTGGCACGGATCATCCTGCCGTCCGATGTGGGCCTGTCTTGGGTCCGGTCCGTGGCCGATCCCGCCGATGACCTCCGCGCCCCCATGAAAGGTCCGCTGCGGTCTGCGCGTGACGGCGGGGCCGATCTGCACCGCGCCGCAATTGCCCTGACCAAGGCCGCACGGCTGCTGCCCGCCGCTCTGGTCCTGCAGCTGGACGATCCGGTGGGTTTTGCCCGGGCGCATGACCTGACCTTGGTGCCGGCCGCCGCCGCCGTTGATACCGCGCTTAGCCCGCTGCATCCGGTGATCAGCGCGCGGCTGCCGCTTGATGTCTCCGAGGCAGGGCGCCTGCACATCTTCCGCCCCGCTGACGGGGCAGAGGAACATTATGCGGTCGAAATCGGCCAGCCGGACCGGTCGCTGCCAGTCCTGTCACGGCTGCATTCGGCCTGTTTCACCGGCGATCTGCTGGGGTCGCTGAAATGCGACTGCGGCCCGCAATTGCGCGGCGCGCTGGCGCAGATGGGGACCGAAGGGGCAGGGGTCCTGCTCTATCTCAATCAGGAAGGGCGCGGCATCGGGCTGGCCAACAAAATGCGCGCCTATTCCCTGCAGGATCAGGGGTTCGATACGGTCGAGGCGAACCACCGGCTGGGCTTCGAGGATGACGAACGCGATTTCCGCATCGGCGCAGAGATTCTCAAGAAAATGGGCTTCAGCGCAGTACGCCTGCTGACAAACAACCCCGCCAAGGTCACCCGGATGGAAAGCTGCGGCATCAGCGTGGTCGAACGCGTGCCGCTGAAAGTCGGCGAAAACCGGCATAATATCGGCTATCTTGCAACAAAGGCCGCCAAATCGGGGCATCTGTTGTAAACCGGCTGGCGTGGTTCAATGGTTCGCTTCATCAACCTTGTCGACAGTGAAGAAAAACGTGCTGTCGGGTGCGTTATCCACGATGTCATCGAGGATCACCTGCGGTCCGGCGAGATAGACATTTGACCCGAAATGACCGTGCAACCGTGACAGTTTCTGCATCCGCGCACTGGTCAGTTCGGCATGGAATTCGTGATATTTCGCTTGTGTTTTCAGCTCGGCGATCTTGGCTTTATGCGCCGCGACGCAGGCTGTGTGGGCGGCCTTGATCTCCGGGTCGGCAAGCAGCTTTTGATATTCCGCCTGGAGCAAAGGCAGCATTGTGGCCATCTCGTGGTTTTCGACCACATTGTGGTTCATCCTGAACCAATAGGCGAAGCCCTGATCCCGGTCGACATGGTTGACCCTGCCGCGGTCGCGTTTGACAAGAAAACTTTCCGCCGACCGCACCGCATAATGATTAAGCGACACCAGATCATAGCCATAGGTGCCTGAATGCGACCGCCATGCCGTGCGCCATTCTTTCTTCGGCATCGGCTGGCCTGATCCGTTCACCCATCTGATCCGGTCAACCGCCATCGGTAGCAACCCCTTGGGCCGGTGGACACCCAATTTACGGAACAGCCCGATATTGCGATACAGGGTTTTGAACCCCCAGGCTTGATGCGGCTTGTTCGCGAATGGACTGGCGCAACGGGTAAATGACTGGGTGATGAACCCATCCTCGAATGCGTCGATATCGGCATTGCCGAACAGCCGCCAAGTCAGCGAAATTATATTGGCGTCGCCGATGGCATCGAACAAGGCGGACAGGGTCCGGTCACCGATATGGATCGCGATATATTCGTCGACATCCATGCAGAGCGCCCAATCCGCAGTCTTGACCAAAGGTTCGGTATTCGCGGTTTCCAGCGCGGCATGCTGCGGCTTCATATCGGCGTCGCGGTAGGGATTGTCGCGCCACTGGCACAGGCCCTTGCGGTCCAGCAATTGCAACAGGTCGTCGGTGCCGTCTGTGCAATCATTGGTATAGATCAGAAAATCCGACACGCCGATCGCGCGGTGATAGGCGATCCATTCCAGTATGAACGGCCCCTCATTTTTCATCGTGGTCACCACAACCACCCGGTTGCCCAGCGGTTCGCCCTTGTCGTCCACCCGCGCCTCGGACGGCAGTTCTGCCACCGGGCGCAGCGGGTCTGCGCCAGCCGCCAGCGCCCGCGCGATTAGCGTGTCATCCTCGACCAGACTGGTTTTCGGAACGATCTGGCCGATATTCGCGCCACTTTCCCGCCCATGGCGCAGCGCCATGAAACGATGAAAAGGTACGACACCATCAGTGCCATGACTGCCCAGAATCCGCATCGGCATCCAGATCGCCTGATCCGGCAAAAGCGCAGGTGCCACGCACCAGCGTGTCTGTTGCTCGGTCTCATCAAAGCGGTGACAGACGTGATCGGCAAAGCCGGGCGCTGCGTCTTTGCGCAGACCCCAGGGGTAAACCTGCCGCCCTTTCAGGGTCAGTTGCCCTGTCTGCGACTGGCTGACCTGGGCAAAGATCGTCGGTGTGGTCGGGGCGATCAGGTCGATCACTTCGATACTTGCCACCGCGCGGGCGCGGGACAAAAACTTGTGCCGCAGCAGATCGAACAAGGGACGATAGGCCAAAGGCGCATGCCAGGGGTCCGGGTCCGGCGCTGCCATCCGGTCTTTGCCGGGTGCATCGGGGGCGTTCATCAGATGCCCTTCGTGGCCTTTGGGCCCGTCGCCCAGTGGGCGGTCAAAGCTGACGATGACGATCCTGACACCGGCCAGCAGGGCCGCGATATCGGGGTCCTGTTGCAACAGCTGCTGCAGGTGCTCTGCCCGTTGCGCCACAGCCGCAGCTTCCCCGCGATCGACGATCAGCGCGCCGGTCATCACATGATGGCGGCGATGCCAGACCAGCCAGTCGCGCAATATGTCCGGCGTTTCGCCATTGCAATGTCCGACCAATACCTCGCGGTCAGCGAAAAGCTGGGATTCATCCTTGGCCACGCTGACACTGGTTGTGCATCCTGCCACAGGCACAGGGACCATGCCCGCAGCGTCACGGGTGACATTGATAACCGCAGCATCCACGAACAGGCGCGACCAAAGCACACCGCCGATGCCTTCCGGCAAGATTGAGGTCTGATCTGCCAGCTGGTGAAGATAAAGGCGGGCGGCCGAAGGGTCATTGGCCAAGGGCACTGCGGCGAGGATGTCCAGCTGCACAATGTCCTGCGCGTGCTGGACGGCGACGGGAATGGCACAAAGCCTGCGGGTTTCGACGCGGGGATACTGAAACATCAAGATACCTGTTAACTGAACGGCTCTGCAATATCACGCGGCAGGCCGCAAGGACAGGGCATTGCCACCGGCCTGTCGGCGCCATGGCTATAGCGGTGGGGGGCGATCTGCATTAAACGACGGGCATGCGGACCATTGTCACCACAATGCGCAACGAGGCGCCCTTTATCCTGGAATGGATCGCCTATCACCGCGCCATTGGCTTCACTGATTTTGTCATCTTTTCCAATGATTGTGATGATGGCACCGATCTGATGCTCGACAGGCTGCAGCAGATGGGAATTGTCACACATATCCCCAACCCGCGCCGCGGCAAAAAGCCGGTGCAATGGACGGCACTGAAACGTGCCGCCAATCACCCTGTCGTCAAAAAGTCCGACTGGATATTCGTCGCCGATGTCGATGAATTCCTGAATATCCATGTCGGCGCTGGCCGGCTGGATGATCTGTTCGCGGCCTGCCCGGCGGTGGACGGGTTCCGCCTGTCCTGGCGGATGTTTGGCGCAAACCGGCGCAGCCGGTTTGAGGATCAGCCCGTCATGCGCCAGTTCACCGCCGCTGCCCCCGACCGGCTGATCTGGCCCTGGCGGGCGGTTCAGTTCAAATCACTGTACCGCAACACCGCGCCGATGCGCAAACTCGGCGTCCATGAGCCGCAAAGCCACAGCACTGCCCAAATCTGGGTCGATGACAATGGCAAGGTGACAAACAGCGTCCAGGGCACGGTGATGATTCACACCGGCTCGCGCTATGGGCTGGCGCAGATCAATCATTATGCGCTGGGCGCGGCTGAAAGCTTTCTGGTGAAATGCGACCGCGGCAAGCCGAACCATTCCGACCAATCAATCGACCTGGCCTATTGGCTGGACCGCAATCTGAACGAGGCCGAAGATACCTCGATCCTGCGCCACGCTGATGCGACAGCGGCAGGCATGGCCGAATTGCTGGCAGATCCGGTCATCGCAGAACTGCATGCCGGATCGGTCCGCTGGCGCAAGGCACGCATTGCCGCGCTGTTGCTGCAATCCGATTACTTTTACCTTTTCGCACGAATCATGCAGGCTGGCCCGACCATGACGCTGCCGCTGGAAGATCAGCAGATCCTGCTGCAAAGGCTCTATATGATGCGTCGGGCGCAGATGCAGGCCAAGGCCGGGGACCAGACCACATGAAAACCACAGATCTCGTTCTGACCCCGACGCACCTGCGTTTCCTGAACCGCAGGTTTCCCTGCACGATTGGGCGCGGCGGGCTGACCGCGCGCAAGAAAGAAGGCGACGGCGCGACCCCGCGTGGTACACACCGTCTTATCGGCATGCTCTACCGGCCTGACCGGATGGCGCGGCCTGCCGATTGGGCTTTGCCGATCAAGCCCTTTGATCTGTGGTCCGACGATATCCGCGACCCCGATTACAACATGATGGCGCGCGCGCCACATCCTTACAGCCATGAACGCCTGCGCCGTGCTGATCCGATGTATGACCTGATCATCCTGACTGACTGGAACTGGCCCTATACGGTCAAAGGCCGGGGGTCTGCGATTTTCATCCACCAATGGCGCGGAAAGGGGCGGCCGACGGCGGGCTGCATCGGGCTCGCACGGGACGATCTGCGCTGGATCGCGGCCCGGATCCGCTACAAAACACGGCTTGTTATCGCATAACCGCTGGACCTTGTGCATCTGTTTGGCCAAAGCACAACGGAGCAGCAGATGAAACATCAAGGCCTTTTCATGACCCCCGACGAGATTGCCCAACTTCCCTATCGTCCCTGCGTCGGCGTGATGCTGATCAATCCGCGCGGGCATGTTTTTGTCGGTCAAAGGATCGACCGCGACAGCGATGCCTGGCAAATGCCGCAAGGCGGGGTGGATCAGGGCGAAAACACCCGCGCCGCCGCCCTGCGCGAATTGGAAGAAGAAACCGGAATCACCCCCAATCTGGTCAGCATCGAGGCGGAAACAGCGGGGCTGATCCCCTATGATCTGCCAGCCGAACTGGTGCCCCATGTCTGGAAGGGGCGCTACCGCGGGCAGGAACAGAAATGGTTCCTGATGCGGTTCCACGGCCAGGACAGTCAGGTCAACCTGCAGACCGAACATCCGGAATTTTCCGCCTGGAAATGGGTGCCGCCTGCCGATCTGGTGGCGGGAATCGTGCCGTTCAAACGCGCCGTCTATGACCGCGTGCTGGCAGAATTCGCGGGTAAATTCTGATGCGGATGACCTGCACCGCCGTTATGGCAGCCGGGCTGGTGGTAATCTCGGCCCAGGCGCAGGCGCTGAGCTGCCTGGCCACCGATGCAATCAGCACTTTCGCGCAGCTGGATGCCGCTCCGGATGATTACATCGTCCTGCATGGCAGTCTGACCTTTGACGAAAACGCCCTGCCGCCTGTCTTGCAGGAAAATCCCGTCGCGGATGAACCCGCGCCGATCACGGCGGAATTCACCGGCACAGGGCTGACCGCAGACGGGTTTACCGTTGATTACGCAGGGCCGGTGGTCCTGCAGATCACCTGCGCCGGTCCGTGGTGCGGGACCGCGCAAAGCGGGCAGGATGCCGTCATCTTCGTTTCTGTCGGCGATTCGCCATTGACGGTGACGGCTGGCCCTTGTGGCGGGCGGCTGTTCTATGAACCGACGCCTGACACGCTCGCGGCGCTGACCACCTGCATGCAGGACGGCCCCTGCTCAGCGGAGTAATTGCAGCAAAGCCAGCGTCGGATGCCCGTCCGGCACCAGATCCCGGCTGCGCTGAAACCCCATGATCGCGCCGCGCGTCTGCGGCCCGATCAGCCCGTCAATACCGCCGGTGTCATGGCCCGCCGCTGTCAGACGTTCCTGCAATTCACGCCGTTCCGCATAGCGCAGCGGCTGGTCCTGCGCGGGCCAGGGCGCAACAAAGGGCCCGGCACCCCGTAACCTGTCCGCCAGATGCCCGACGCCAAAGATATAGGCCTCGGCGTTGTTGTACCGCCCGATTACACTGTAATTGGAAAACAATAAAAAAGCAGGGCCGGTCGCACCCGTTGGCGTGGTCAGTGTCGCCGCGCCATGGTCCGGCACCGCCTGACCATCGATGCCCGTCACCCCAAGCCGCGCCCATTCATCGACATCGCGGCTGACCCGGCGACCGGTCTGCATGTAATCGAAACCCTGTGGCAGTCGCACCTCCACCCCCCAAGGTTGCCCGGCAGTCCAGCCGAAGGCCCGCAGATAGGCCGCCGCAGAGGCCAGCGCATCACTGGGATCATCGCCCCAGATATCGCGCCGCCCGTTGCCGGTGAAATCTACCGCATAGGCCTGATAGGATGTCGGGATGAACTGGGTATGTCCCATTGCCCCCGCCCATGACCCGGTCATCTGGTCCGGCGTGACGTCGCCGCGTTGCAGGATCAGCAGGGCGGCGATCAGTTGTTCTTCAAAGAACGCGCCGCGCCTTCCCTCATGTGCCAGCGTCGCCAGGGTCGAAATTAGCGGCACGTTGCCGCGGTTCTGCCCATAGTTGCTTTCCATGCCCCAGATTGCCGCAGTAATCTGCGGTTCGACCGCGAAACGTGCCTCGATCTGCGCGAAAAGCGGTGCCAGCTCCTGCAGCTTGGCCTGCCCCGTTGCAATTCGAGTGTCAGAAACAGCAGAGCCCAAGTAATCGCCGAAAGACCGCGCAAACTCGGCCTGATTACGGTCCCGCTCAATACTGTCATTCAGATAGCGCGCCCGCGCGAAAGCCGCCTTAAAGGTCTGGTCGGTCACGCCCGCCGCCAGCGCGCGCCTGCGAAATCCGGTCAGCCAATCGGCGAAACCCTCTGTATCCGCCCACCCCGGCCTGCCCGCTGTCACCGCACTCGCTGTCAGCCACATAAAATGCCTGCGTTTCATGCCATTCCCCCGCTCTTGTTTTTTGGCAGGATAGCGGATTACGGCCCTTTGCGAAATTGCCCATCCCAAACAGCGCATTTTCCCGCCGCCCGTGTCATCTTCCGAGCCAAAATATCCCCGCCGGAGGCTTCAAACCTTTTTGGTGCCACGCCTCAGATACGGCTCCGCTTCACCTTTCGGGCAATCCGTGCCGATTTGGTCTTGGCATTGGCGATCTTGCGTCGCACCGGTTTACCGCGCCCGGTACTTGGCCCGCGCGGCATGTCGCGGTCATCCAGCGTCAGCAATTCCACGATCAGCCCGCCGGTGACCGGGGCTGCTTCGATCAGCTTGACCGTGACCCTTGCGCCCAGCCGGATCAGCGTGCCGGTATCTGACCCCATCAGCGTCTGGCTGTCGGGGTCATAATGGAAATATTCGCGCCCCAAGGTGCGGATCGGGATCATCCCATCGGCCCCCGTTTCATCCAGCTTCACGAAGACACCGAACTTGGCAATCCCGCTGATCCGCCCGCCCATCTCCACGCCAATCCGGTCCGACAGGAATGCCGCCAGATAGCGGTCGGTCGTGTCCCGCTCTGCCGCCATCGACCGGCGTTCGGTGTCGGAAATCTTCTGCCCGGTATCGCCCAGGTTCTCGATATCCCAGACCGACAACCCATCCTTGCCCCAGCCATGCGCCGTCACCAGCGCGCGATGCACGATCAGGTCCGAATACCGCCGGATGGGCGAGGTGAAATGCGCATAAGACCGCAAAGCCAGCCCAAAATGCCCGAAATTCTCCGGGCTGTAATAGGCCTGCGTCATCGACCGCAAAGTCGCCATATTGATCAGTTCCGATTGTTCTGTCTCGCGCGCCGCGATCAATAGCCGGTTCAGATGCGCCGTTTTCAACACCTGCCCCTTGGCCAGCACGAGGCCCGAGGCCTGCGCCACCTCGCGCAAAGCATCCAGCTTGTCGGCATTGGGTTCTTCATGGACCCGGAACAACAGCGGTGATTTCTTCGCAATCAACGTCTCGGCGGCGGCGACATTGGCCAGCACCATGAATTCCTCGACTAGCCGGTGCGAATCCAGCCGTTCCTTGAACTGCACGGACGTCACCTTGCCATCATCATCCAGAATGATCTGGCGTTCCGGCAGGTCCAGCTCCAACGGTTGCCGCAAGGCACGCGCTTTGACCAAGGCATGATAGGCACCATAAATCGGCCGGATCACCTCGGCCATCAAGGGCGCAACCTTTTCATTCGGCTGCCCGTCGATCCCGTCCTGCACCTCTTCATAATTCAGCGAGGCGATGGATTTCATCAGCCCGCGATGGAATTGATGCCCGATCTTCTGTCCCTGCGCATCGATCCGCATCGCCACGGCGATACAGGCGCGGTCCACGCCTTCGTGCAGTGAACACAGATCACCCGACAACCGGTCTGGCAGCATCGGCACGACACGGTCGGGGAAATAGGTGGAATTGCCCCGGCTGCGCGCCTCATGATCCAGCGCGGAGTTCGGTTTGACGTAGCAAGCCACATCCGCAATCGCGACCCAGATGATGAAACCACCCGCATTGGCGGGGTCCTCGTCGGCCTCGACAAAGCAGGCATCATCATGGTCGCGCGCATCCCACGGGTCGATGGTGATCAGCGGCAGATCGCGCAGATCCTTGCGGCCTTTCAGCCCCACAGGTTTCGCCGCATCCGCCTCTGCCACCGCATCATCGGGGAAATGATCAGGGATGCCGTGCTGGTGAATCGCAATCAGCGACACCGCACGCGGCGCTGTCGGATCACCCAAGCGCGCAACGATCCGCGCCTTTGGCAAGCCAAGCCGCCCCTTCGGTCCGGCCTGCTCCGCCTCGACCAATTCGCCGTCTTTCGCGCCACCCGTGGCACCGGCAGCAACCACCCATTGCTTATCCGCGCCCTTGTCAATCGGCAGCACACGCCCGCCTTCGGACCCGGCACGGAATACTCCCAATATCCGCATCGGATTGGTGCCAATGCGGCGGATCATGCGGGCGGTATGGGTATGTTCTTCGGTCTTATCTACCGTCAGACGACCCAGAATACGGTCGCCCGCCCCCAAAGCCGGATCGCTCGACCGCAGCATCATCAAGACACGCGGTTCCGGCCCTTGCCCGGTCCATTCCAATGGCCGCGCGAAGATATCGCCATCGGCATCGGGTGCCATAATCTCCAGCACCGCGACAGGCGGCAATTCCTCCACATCGCGATAGGATGACCGCCGCTTGGTCAGCTTGCCCGCTTCCTCCAATTCCTTGAGGATGCGTTTGAGGTCGATCCTTGCCGCCCCTTTGATCCCGAACGCCTTGGCGATATCGCGCTTGGCGGTCTTGGTCGGGTTGTCAGAGATAAAGGCGAGGATTTCGGATTTCGATGGGATCTGTGTCATCCAGCAGCCCTAGCATGACGCGCAAGCAGCGTCATCACAATTGCCGGTAAGGTGGATGTAAATCCACCCTACGCGAAATATTCCGCCAAGATCCGCCCATAAATCGCCTTGAGCTGGACAATCTGGTCCACCGCCACCCGTTCATCGACCTGATGCATCGTCTTGCCCACCAGCCCGAATTCCACCACCGGGCAATGATGCTGCACAAACCGCGCATCCGACGTCCCGCCAGAGGTCGACAGCACCGGATCGCGCCCTGTCTCAGCCTTCACCGCTTTGCCCACCAGATCGGACAGTGGACCGGGCGGGGTGATAAAGCTCTCCCCCGAGACCTTCACCTGCATTGCAATCCGCACATCGAAATCCGCCGCCACCTGATCGGCAACACCTTGCATCCATTCGGTCAGGCTTGCGCCGGAATGCAACTCACTAAAACGGATATTCACCCCGGCTTTGGTCTGCGCTGGGATCACATTCGTTGCCGCATTGCCTGTATCAATCGTCACCACGGCAAGGGTGGAGGCATCAAAATGATCACTCCCCCGATCCAATTCATGGCTGGCCAGAATATCCACCAACCGCGCTACCGCCGGCAGGGGGTTCTTCGCGCGATGCGGATAGGCGGAATGTCCCTGCACCCCGGTGACAGTGAAGGTCGCGTTCAGCGACCCGCGCCGCCCGATCTTCATCGCCTCGCCCATCACGTCAGGGCAGGTGGGTTCACCCACCAGACAGACCGACATCTTTTCCTTCTGCTCCGCCATCCAATCCAGCAGCGCGGTGGTCCCATCCAGCGCATCGCCTTCCTCATCCCCGGTGATCGCCAGAATGATCGCGCCGTCAGGCGGGGTATCCGCCACAAAATCAAGCGCGGCCGCCGCAAAGGCCGCGACACCCGATTTCATATCCGTCGCGCCGCGCCCGTAAAGATAGCCATCTTTGATCACCGCACCAAAGGGCGACACCGTCCAGGCGGCTTCATCCCCCAAAGGCACGACATCGGTATGGCCATTGAAGCCGAACGTCCGGTTCGCGCCCTGCCGCCCCCAGCGGGCGAACAGGTTCGACACACCACCGCGATCCACGCGGGTACAGGTGAAACCGCCTTTGGTCAGAAGATCCTCCAGCAGGACCAGCGCGCCGCCTTCTTCCGGCGTGACCGATGGACACCGGACCAGATCGGCCGTCAGGGCAACAGGATCAATCATGGGATTTCTTGAATGCCTCTTGCGCGGCGGGCGATGCCTCGGTCTGGTGCTTTGCTTTCCAATCGTCAAACGGCATGCCATAGAACGCTTCGCGGCCCTCGTCCTTGCTCATATCAATCCCGCGTTCATTCGCGGCTTCCTGATACCAGCGCGACAGGCAGTTCCGGCAAAACCCGGCCAGATTCATCATATCGATGTTCTGCACCTCGGGGCGGTCCTCCAGCAGATGCTGGCGCAAGCGGCGAAAAGCGGCTGCCTCGATCTCGATCTTTGTCTGGTTATCCATGTCGCGTCTCCCTCTGGTCATCAAGTCGATGCGGATCATTCAGCCTTTATCAACCCAACCGGCATAATCCGTCATTCTCATGTCACTGCACTTAGGCTAGTTTACGTGCGAATGGAATTGCGCAATAAGGGCTCAAAGCGGAGTGTTACCGCTAACGGCTTTGACCAGAGGGAACGAAAATGAAACGCCACCGCAATGTAAAGATCGTCGCCACGCTTGGCCCCGCATCGAACGATTACGACATGATCCGCGCCCTGCACGAAGCAGGGGCCGATGTGTTCCGCCTGAACATGTCGCATGGCGATCATGAAGAAATCCGCGCGCGGCATGCGATCATCCGGCAGGTGGAAAAAGACCTCGACAGCCCGATCGCCATTCTGGCCGACCTTCAGGGGCCAAAACTGCGCGTCGGCGTCTTTGCCAATGGCGAAGAAGAACTGGTGCCCGGTGCCTCCTTCCGCCTCGACCTGGACAAGGCCGAAGGTGACGTGAACCGCGTCTGCCTGCCGCACAAGGAAATCTTTGACGCGCTGGAGCCCGGCGCGCATCTTCTGGTCAACGACGGCAAAATCAAACTGCGGGTCAAGGATTGCGGCGCAACCTTTGCCGATTGCGAAGTCATCGTGGGTGGCACCATCTCCAACCGCAAAGGCGTGAACGTCCCTGACGTGGTCCTGCCACTGGCCGCCCTGTCCGACAAGGACCGCAAGGATCTGGAATTCGTCTGCGAATTGGGCGTCGACTGGCTCGCCCTGTCCTTCGTGCAGCGCCCCGCCGACGTGGACGAAGCGCGCGACCTATGCAAAGGCCGCGCCGCGATCCTGTCCAAGATCGAAAAACCCGCAGCGGTGAAAAACTTTGACGATATCCTTGCTGTCAGCGACGGCATCATGGTCGCCCGTGGCGATCTGGGTGTCGAACTGCCGGTCCAGAACGTGCCACCAATCCAGAAACGTCTGGTGCGCAAATGCCGCGCGGCTGGCAAACCTGTGATCGTGGCAACACAGATGCTCGAATCCATGATCGACAGCCCGATGCCGACACGTGCCGAAGTCTCTGACGTCGCCACCGCGATCTATGAAGGCGCCGATGCGATCATGTTGTCGGCTGAATCCGCCGCAGGCTCTTATCCCATCGAAGCCGTCACAACGATGAGCAATGTCGCGAACGAGGTTGAATCCGACCCCACCTACACCGAAATCATCGAAGCCTCCCGGCGCGCCGTGCGCACGACCGTCGCTGACGGCATCGTCTCTGCCGCGCGCGAAATCGCCGAAACCACCGATATCAAGGCGATCTGCTGTTTCTCGCAATCCGGTACGACAGCATTGCTTGTTGCCCGCGAACGGCCCCGCGTGCCGATCATCGCGCTGACCAGCTATATCCACACCGCCCGGCGGCTTTGCCTGTCTTGGGGCACCAATTGCGTCGTGGTGGGCGAGGTCAGCCGCTTCAAAGACGCTGTCGTCGCCGCCGTTCGCGCCACGCTCGCACAGGGACTGGCCACCAAAGAAGACATGATCGTCGTCACCGCCGGTGTGCCTTTCAACACGCCCGGCACGACCAATATCCTGCGCGTCGCCCCTTGCGAAGAAAAACTGATCTTCGCCTCCGAGACTGAATAACACGGTCCGGCGTGGACCCTGATATCATCATCGTCGCTGGCATGGTGACCGTGATCATCGGGATCACGGCCCTTGTCAGCGCCTTTACGGACCGGCGCTGGCCTTGGGTGGCCCTCGCTCTGTTCATCATCGGGGGCGGGGCGATCACCTATGCGGTGCGGGAAAACCCCGGCCTCTACGCAATCGACCGTCTGGATCAGCCGGTCTTCAACGTGATCGCCATGATCATCAACTAAATCGGCTTGCACACAGGGCTTTTGCATCCTATAGCGCAGCTTCACCCGCGCGTCCGGCCAGTATGGCATGCCGAGTCGCGCGTCCGACCGACCTATGAAGGAGACGGAAATGCCGAAAATGAAAACGAAGTCGAGCTGCAAAAAGCGGTTCAAAGTGACGGCCACTGGCCGCATTCTGGCGGGACAAGCCGGAAAGCGTCACGGCATGATCAAACGCAGCAACAAATTCCTCCGCAACGCGCGTGGCACCACGACGCTGAGCAAGCAAGACGAGGGTATCATCAAGCCGATGATGCCTTACGCACGTTAATTAGAGGGATTTGAGATATGCGCGTTAAAGGCGGAACAGTTACACATCGTCGTCACAAGAAGGTTCTTGATGCGGCAAAAGGTTATTATGATCGCCGGTCCAAGACCTTCAAGGTCGCCAAACAGGCCGTCGACAAAGCCAACCAATATGCCACCCGCGACCGGCACAACCGCAAGCGCAACTTCCGCGCTTTGTGGATCCAGCGGATCAACGCCGGTGTGCGTTCGGTGGACGAGACACTGAACTATTCCAAGTTCATCAATGGTCTGGCGCTGGCCGGCATCGAAGTCGACCGCAAGGTCCTCGCCGATCTGGCCGTGAACGAACCAGAAGCCTTCGCGACGATCGTTGGTCAGGCGAAAGCGGCGATGCCTGCGTAAGGTTTGCTGAGATAGGAATGAGGAAAGGCCGCCCTGTGATGGGGCGGCCTTTTGCGTTTGGGTGTGTTCGTTGAAGATGCTGTCTGGGCGTATATGAACAGTCATCATTTACAGAATAACCTGCAAACTTAGCTCCGAACTTCAATATCCCAATCAGGAACGTAAACAAAAACACGATTCATGCGTTTCGACATGCTGGTTTCATCCACGCGAATGGTGAAACCGTTGCCAAACACGCGCTTCCCCTCTCTTCCAATCTCCCAAATGCAGTCTTTCAATTCGTCGTCGGTCTTGGCGGCCCTAATAGGTCCCATGATTTCAGGCCATGTAGATTCTTTCGTAAAGGTGACATTCATCTTCTAGTATACCCTATGATGTGTTATGATTTAATTTAAATACAATATGTAGTGTTTAGTATCCACTGGGTCAAGCCGATCTTTAGAGCGTAGAAGAGCGAATTCATGCAATGCGATGGTCGCGCAGTCGTGCAAAACTTCTGTTGAATTGGGGGGTGATATCGTCCAGCCACTGATCCCCGCCCTTTTGCGTTCACAGAATTGACAATCCACCCGATCACTTCCACAAAACCATCATGACCAACCGCCACACCACAACCACCACCTATTTTACCCGCCTCGATTGAGCGCGGTGCATGTTTATGTTGCCGCCGTATGGTGGCACATGATCTGGCTCCCTACGGCGGGATGGAGCCTTGAATGGAAAACCACCTGCTACCTCTGAAAACCGACTTCGGCCTGATCCGAGAAGCACGGCCTTCGGATGCCGACCGCCTGTTAGACATGATCGGCCAACTCGCCGCGCATCATGGCGACACGCCTGCGCTGTCACGCGACGACCTTTTGCGTGATGCCTTTGGTGATGCGCCTTGGATCTCCATCCTTGTCGCGGAAACCAAAGAAACCCTTGTCGGCTACGCCGCCCTTTGCGGACGCATCCAGCTGCATTTCGGTGCGCGCGGCATGGACATGCACCACCTCTTTACCGACCCCACCCATCGTGGGCGCGGCATCGGGCGCGGTCTGGTTGCGGCCTGCCAGATCAAGGCAGTTTCGCTGTCCTGCCGCTACATGACCGTCGGCACGCATCCCGACAATCTGACCGCACAGGCCTTTTATGTCGCCGCTGGCTTTGAACGCCAAGACGCATCTCCGCCACGCTTTTCAATGCGGCTGGTCGCGTGATCCCCCCAGCACCTTGCACCCACCCCGCCCTTTCGCTAACCCCTGCACAACCAGATCAAGAGGCGCGCCATGGACGACCTGAAAGCCAAATACCTTTCCCTGATCGCCGCAGCCGGTGACGAAGCACAGATCGAAGACCTGCGCATCGCTGCCCTCGGCAAAAAGGGCGAAATCAGCGCGGCCATGCGCGAACTCGGCAAGATGACGCCCGAGGAACGCCAAACCGCCGGTCCCGCCCTCAACGCGCTGAAGGACGAGATCAACAGCGCCCTTGCCGCGAAAAAAGCCGCCCTCGGCGATGCCGCCCTTGATGCGCGGCTGCGCGGCGAATGGCTCGACGTGACCCTGCCATCGCGCCCCCGCCGTCAGGGCACGATCCACCCGATCTCCCAGGTCACCGAAGAGGTCACCGCGATCTTCGCCGATATGGGCTTTGCCGTCGCCGAAGGACCGCAGATCGACACCGACTGGTATAATTTCGACGCGCTGAACATCCCCGGCCACCACCCCGCGCGGGCCGAGATGGACACATTCTACATGCACCGCGCGCAGGGCGATAACCGCCCGCCGCATGTGCTGCGCACCCACACTAGCCCGGTGCAGATCCGCCATATGGAAAAGTTCGGCGCGCCCTGCCGCATCATTGCTCCGGGCCGCGTTTACCGCGCCGATTACGACCAGACCCATACCCCGATGTTCAATCAGGTCGAAGGGCTGGCCATCGACAAGGACATCTCCATGGCCAATCTCAAATGGGTGCTGGAGGAATTCTTCGCCGCCTTTTTCGAGGTGGACGGGATCAAGACCCGTTTCCGCGCCTCGCATTTCCCCTTCACCGAACCCTCGGCCGAGGTGGATATCCAATGTTCCTGGGTCGATGGTCAGCTCAAGATTGGCGAAGGCGATGGCTGGCTCGAAGTGCTGGGCTCCGGCATGGTGCATCCGCATGTGCTGCAATCCGCAGGCGTGGACCCGGCCCAATGGCAGGGCTTCGCCTTCGGCATGGGCATCGACCGGATCGCGATGCTGAAATACGGCATCCCCGATCTGCGGGCGTTCTTTGATTCTGACCTGCGCTGGCTGCGGCATTACGGCTTTGCGTCACTGGACGTGCCGACGCTGCATGGCGGGTTGTCGCGCTAAATTTGACGACCCGCCCGGCATCGCCGGGCAGCCCCCGACCCTCCCCCCGGGGAGGGGGCTTCACCCCCACCCCAGGCTCGGGGCCTGCCCTCTGTTGCGCCCGCATGAACATTCGCCATCGACACCCCGCGCCGTTAACCTTTCGTTAACACCTCTCCCCTATCCTCACCGCTGAACCACCCCTGCGACTCTCCGCGCACCCCGCCAGCGTCACGCAAAACCTTCCCCGCGGGGAAGATATCACAAAGCCCGGTCTTTCACCTTCCCCGCGGGGAAGATACCATGCGACCTTCCCCGCGGGGAAGATTTGCCGCCCCAGCCCGTGAAAGGCCAAGACCATGAGTGATGACACCGAAGACCTGCAAGACACCTACCCCGGCGCGGGCACCTTTCGTTTCGGTGACACGCCGGAGCTGTGCCAATATCTGATCGGCCTCGTCCGGCAGCGCAAGAAAACCGCGACCTGTGCGGCGGCCTCCGATTTTGCCGATGACCCCGACTCCATGCCCGTCGTCGGCCGCTGCGACATCGCCGCCAATTGGGATGGCACACCCGCATTGGTGATCCGCACCACCAAGGTCGAACAGATCCGCTATTGCGACGTGACCGAGGAAATGGCCTTGGCCGAGGGCGAAAACGACAGCCTTTTGGGCTGGCGGAAGGATCACAAAGCCTATTTCAAGCGCAATGGTGGCTTTGACCCCGAAATGATGCTGGTCTTCGAACATTTCGTGCTGGTCGAAGACCTCGCCGGGCGCGAATTGTAACGTGCGTCTCTGGATCGCCTGCCTGCTGATCCTGATCGTCCTCGCACATATCGCGCTGTGGACATCGGACATGCCACGCGACCTGGCGTGGCGGCTGACGCTGATCAACGCAGGTGCCTGGGCGGTGATCCTGCTGCCCGCATGGGCCGTGGCCAAATGGGCCGCAGCCCATAAGCGGCGATAAGGGCAAGCGGACTTTCGCATCGCCGCGATATCGGTTAGATCGCATCCAACACTCGTTTTGTTGGATGAACAGATGAAATTCACGCTTTCCTGGTTGAAACACCACCTCGACACCGACGCCTCGGTCGATCTGATCACCGAGACGCTGACCGATCTTGGGTTGGAGGTTGAAGGCGTGGAAAACCCCGCCGCAAAGCTGGCAGATTTCACCATCGGCTATGTCGAAAGCGCCGAAAAACACCCCGATGCCGACAAGCTCCGCGTCTGTCAGGTCCAGACCAGGGATGGTCTCACCCAGATCATTTGCGGCGCGCACAACGCGCGCGCGGGCATCACCGTGGTGATCGCCAGCCCCGGCACCTATGTCCCCGGCATCGACACCACCATCGGTGTGGGCAAGATCCGTGGCATCGAAAGCTATGGCATGATGTGTTCCGAACGCGAGATGGAACTGTCCGACGAACATGACGGCATCATCGAACTGCCCTCTGGCGAGGTGGGACAAAGCTTCACCGACTGGCTCGCCGCCCACCAGCCCGACAAGGTCGATCCGGTGATCGAAATCGCCATCACCCCGAACCGCCCCGACGCGCTGGGTGTGCGCGGCATTGCCCGCGATCTGGCCGCGCGCGGCCTTGGCACTTTGAAACTCGTGACGGTCGATCCGGTGCCTGCCAGCTTCACCGCTGATCTGAACGTCACCATCGCGGACGACACGCGCGACGGTTGCCCCGTCTTCTGTGGCCGCCTGATCCGTGGCGTCAAGAACGGCCCAAGCCCCGCATGGCTGCAAACGCAATTGCGCGCCATCGGCCTGCGCCCGATCAGCTTTCTGGTCGATGTCACCAATTGGTTCACCTATGATCTGAACCGGCCTTTGCATGTCTTCGACGCTGACAAGGTGCAGGGCAACATCCGCGTCCACCGCGCCAAAGGCGGCGAAACCATCGTGGCGCTGGATGACAAGACCTACACGCTGCAACCCGGCCAGATCGCGATTTCCGACGATCAGGGCGTGGAAAGCATCGCGGGCATCATGGGCGGCGCTGCGACAGGCTGCACCGAGGATACCGTGAATGTCTTTGTCGAAAGCGCCTATTGGGACCCGATCCAAATCGCCTATACCGGCCGCGCGTTGAAGATCAATTCCGACGCCCGCTATCGTTTTGAACGCGGCATTGATCCGGCCTTCACGCCCGAAGGTCTGGAACATGCCGTGCGGATGATCGTCGATCACGCGGGCGGTGAAGCGTCAGAGCTTATCATCACGGGCGAGGTCCCCGATACATCCCGCGCCTACCGGCTGGACGCGCAGCGCGTCATCAGCCTTGTCGGCATGGATATTCCCGAAAGCACCCAGCGCCAGACGCTGACCGCACTCGGCTTCCATCTGGAAGGTGACATGGCCCATGTCCCATCCTGGCGCCCCGATGTGCAGGGCGAGGCTGATCTGGTGGAAGAAGTTGCGCGCATCGCCTCGCTGACCAAGCTGCAAGGCAAGCCGATGCCACGGATGCAGGCCGGTGTCCCGAAACCGATCCTGACCCAAGGCCAGCAACGCCAGCAAGCCGCGCGCCGGACCATGGCGGCGCTGGGCTATAATGAATGCGTGACCTACAGCTTTGTCGATCAACAGGCCGCAGCCCTGTTCGGCGGCGGTGACGATGCGACGAAGCTGGAAAACCCGATTTCCAGCGAATTGTCGCATATGCGGCCCAACCTGCTGCCCGCCCTTCTGCGTGCCGCCGCGCGCAATCAGGCGCGCGGTTTCATGGATATGGCCCTGTTCGAGGTCGGTGCCGGTTTCCACGGTGGCGAACCCGGCGAACAGCACAACCTGATCACCGGCATCCTGATTGGCAAGACCGCCAGCAAAGAGGTCCATGGCACCTCCCGCGCGGTCGATCTGTACGATGCCAAGGCCGATGCTGAATCCGTCCTCGCCGCCATCGGCGCGCCCGCCAAGGTGCAAATCCTGCGCGGGGCGGCGGACTGGTGGCACCCCGGGCGGCATGGCAAAATCTGCCTTGGCCCGAAAAAGGTGCTGGCGGTCTTCGGCGAATTGCACCCCAAGGTGCTGCGCGAAATGGATATCAAAGGCCCCGCCGTCGGCTTCACCATCTGGCCGGATGAAGTGCCGGTGCCGAAGTCGAAAACCACTACACGGCCCGCGTTGGTCGCGACCGACCTGCAAGCGGTCGAGCGTGACTTTGCCTTTGTCGTGGATGCGGACGTCGAAGCGCTGACGCTGGTCAATGCCGCGATGGGCGCTGACAAGGCCTTGATCAGTGATGTGCGGGTGTTCGACCAGTTCATCGGCGGCAACCTGGGTGAGGGCAAGAAATCCCTCGCCGTCACTGTGCGCCTACAACCCACGACGGCAACGCTGAAAGATGCCGATATCGAGGCGGTCAGCGCCAAGATCGTGGACAAGGTGACCAAGGCGACGGGCGGCACGCTACGCGGTTGACAAAAGTCCGGTCAGAACATCGAACACCAGCCTGATCCGTGGGCTGGTGTGCAATTCCCGGTGGGTGGTCAACCAGACCGGAAAGCGGATCGGCGCATGCGCAGGCAGCACCAGCTGCATATCCCGGCAGGTTTGGGCGATCAGCACATCAATCGGCAGGATGCCCAGACCGGCCTGACACAAGGCCCAGGCGACCGCCCCGTTTCCGGAAGAATACCGAAACTGGCCCGCGCTGACCGGCAAACCATGCCTTTGAAGATGCGTCGCCATGCGCGGGTCATCTCCGTAGCCTATGAAATCATGGGTTTTTAGATCATCGGGTAATTGTATCGCCGGGTGGCGCGCCAGATAATCCGGGCTGGCGTAAAGCCGTGCCGCCCCATCTTTCATACGTCGCGCGATCAGGTCGGGCTGATCGGGGCGCAGGTGGCGGATGGCGATATCGGCCTCGCGCCGGTTGAGGTTGCGGATGTCATTGGCGGCGACCAGTTCCACCTCCAGCTGCTGGGCCAGATCGTGGATTCGGCGCAGGGCGCCGGGCAGGCGCACGGCGCACATCAGATCACTGGCGGTGATCCGCACCCGGCCGGTCATGTCCTGCGTCTGGCCCGCGGCAGCCAGCGCGATGCGGTCAGCAGCCTCGCCCATGGTGCGGACATGTTGCAGCAGATCCGTCCCGCCTTTGGTTAGGCGTAACCCGCGCCCTTCGCGGATGAACAGGGCGACCCCCAGTTCCTTTTCCAGCGCGGTGATCTGGCGCCCAAGTGTCGGCTGGGTCAGCCCCAGAAGCCGCGCCCCCGCAGACAAAGAGCCCGCTTCCGCCACCGCCAGAAAGCCGCGCATTCGGTTCCAATCAAAAGATCGATCCATGCAAAAAAGCATATGATTGTGACTAAAATAGTCAATACCATGCCGATCCGTATAGATGTATCTTGGAGCAAATGGAGATGATGATGACCAATTCCGCCAGTTTCTGGGATCGCGAGGCAGAGAAATACGCAGCCTCTGCCATCGGCAATCCCGCCGCCTATGAATATACGCTGGGCCGGACCCGCAGCTATCTGCGCCCGACCGATAATGTGCTGGAAATTGCTTGCGGCACCGGGTCAACGGCAGTGCTGCTGGCCCCGGCTGTGGCCAGTTATCTGGGCACCGATATCTCGCCCGAGATGATCCGCATCGCGCGGGGCAAGCTGCCTGTCTCGGGGGCTGATCTGCGGTTCGACGTGGCGGGGGATTTGCCGGAAACCGGGCCGTTTGATGTGATCCTCGCGCATTCCTTCTTTCATCTCGTGCCGGATATGGAACGGCGGATGGCGCGGATTTTTGATCTGTTGCCGCCGGGGGGCTACTTCATCTCCAAGACGGCGACGCTGAAGGGGCGGGGCCTGAAATGGTCCCTGATCGGTGCGGTGATCCCGCTCGCACAGATGCTGGGCAAGGCCCCCTATCTGCGAAAATTCAGCGCGACGGAGTTGGAAACGGCGGTGCGGAATGCCGGGTTCGAGATTGTCGAGAGCGGCGATTTCGCGGTGCCCGCCCGCTATATCGTGGCGCGCAAACCGGGGGTGGCCAGCGGGGCATAAGGCGTTAGGTTGGGGCAAACACAGGAGACAGCCCATGACCTTGCAGATTTACCTTTCCGGCGAAATCCACACCGACTGGCGCGACCAGATCACCAAAGGGGCCGCTGATCTGGATGTGGCCTTTTCGGGGCCGGTGACCGATCACGCGGCATCCGACGATTGCGGTGTCGCGATCATGGGCGCGGAGCCGGATAAATTCTGGCACGACCATAAAGGCGCGAAGCTGAATGCGATCCGCACAAGGCATGGGATTGAAACGGCGGATATCGTGGTGGTGCGCTTTGGCGACCAATACAAGCAATGGAATGCGGCCTTTGACGCGGGCTATGCGGCTGCGCTGGGCAAGGCGTTGATCGTGATGCATGGGCCGGATCATCAGCATGCGCTGAAAGAGGTGGATGCAGCGGCATTGGCCGTGGTGGAAACGCCGCAGCAGGTGGTGGATGTGTTGGGATATGTGTTGAATGGGAGCTTGCCGGGGTGAGTGGGTGTCATCGCGTGTCGGGGTGAACCCCGACCTACGGTTGCGATGCCCGCGGGCGGGGGGTAAATGCGGTGGACGGCGGTGTCGGGGTGAACCCCGACCTACGGTTGTGATGCCTGTAGGCCGGGGTTTACCCCGGTTGACGCGGCGGGTCGGGGCGAAGCGCGACGTCCGTAGGCCGGGGTTTACCCCGGCGCCCCGGCATAAAACCAATAGCTTTCTGCATTTCTCTTGCTAACATCTGACCCAGTCACGCGCAGAGGAAAACACCATGCTCAACGAATTCAGAGATTTCATCGCCAAGGGCAATGTCATGGACCTTGCAGTCGGGATCATCATCGGGGCGGCCTTTACCGCCATCGTCAGCAGCCTTGTCGGTGATCTGATCCAGCCGTTGATCGGGCTGTTTGTGGGTGGTCTGGATTTCAGTGCGCTCAGTTTCGGGGTCGGTGATGCGCAGTTCATGTATGGCAGTTTCATCACCGCGCTGATCAATTTCATCATCATTGCCTTTGTCGTCTTTGTTCTGGTGAAAATGGTGAACCGGGTGAAATCCATTGCCGAAAAGCCTGATGACATCGCGCCCGAGGTCAAGACCGGCCCGTCGGAACTGGATATCCTGATCGAGATCCGCGATGCGCTTGCGACCCGGCCAAAGGTCTAGCGCCGCAGCACTTTGACGCAGCGACTGATCGTCCTAGCTGTATCTGCATCGCATCTATCAACAGGAAGGATGTTACACATGGCAGATACCAAACGCCCGGGCAGTCGCTTGATGGACCGCAGCGAATATCCTGGGAAACCCAAACCCCTGACCTCTGGCCCTGACGCGATGGTGGCAGAGGCGGTCGCCAAGATGTCGGATAAAAACTATGGCTGCGTCGTGATCACTGATCCTGCCGAGAAGGTGATCGGCATCGTGACGGAACGCGATATCATGAATAAATTGGTGGCCAAGGGGCTGGACCCGAACACGACCAAATTATCCGATATCATGACCCCCGACCCGCGTCTGGCGAAGGAAACCGATGACATGCTGGACTGGCTGCGGATCATGTCGAATGAACGGTTCCGCCGTTTGCCGGTGGTTGATGATCAGGGCCGGATCAAGGCGGTGTTCACCCAGGGCGATTTCGTCAGCTACACATGGCCCGATATGATCAGCCAGATGCGCACGATGGCCAAGGCGCAGTTCGCGGGCAATTTCCACTATCTGCTGATCGGTGGCGGCATCGCGCTTTATTCATTGCTGATGGTCATCATCCTTGGGTTTCGCTGACACCTCTACCGCCGTCGGCGTCAGTCCATAGGGCGCGGCGAGGTTCCAGACATGGGCGGGGACCATGTTTTTCATCTTCGCCGGTTCTTCGCGGCGCAGGTGCAGCACGGTTTCCGCCGCTTTCATTTCCAGCCTTGCGCGGGCGAATTCCAGCCCGCGCGGCCCGATCTTTGGCATCAGCCAGCCCATGATCCCGCGCATGACATCGGGCATCCGGCGCAGGGGCAGGCCGCCTGCGGCGAGGCGCGTGTTTTCGACAAAGCCTTTCACGGCGCTGGCGCGTTTGCCGCGCGTGCCGGGTTTGGCAAGCGTGACTTCTGATCCGAGGTTGTCGAGCATCGCCTGGCCCCGCGCGTTGCGGATGATCAGCCATTGGTCGCCTTCGCCCGCCATATAGCCGACGGTGATATCGGCCAGACGGTTGGTGTAATCCACGCAGGTCCGGCAGGTGGTGGGGAAGAAATCAGACGGCAGGTCGGAGATCGGCAGTTTCAGGAACGGGATCAGCCGGTTGGTGCCATCGGTGAAGCGGAGTTCGACGTGATAATCGGCGCGGAATTCCAGATAGGTGACGGTGTCGGGTGCATCAGTGAGACGGGACAGGAAGCCGTGGAAATTCTCGGTCGTGGTGTTGTCGGAACAAGGCGTGCCGATGACGTAAAGGGCGTCAAAGCCAAGCTTGGTTTCCAGCGCGCGAAGGGCGTAAATCTGGCAGGGGATGCCGATGACGGCGATCTTTTTGTGACCCGCCGCGCGGGCGGGTTCGAGTAGCGCCAGCAGCGGGGCATAGCCCATCCGCATGCCGCGCGCCTCGGCCATATCGGCGGGGGCGGTGATGATCGCGGGGCGCGGGCGCCAGCGGTCGTCGGGGTCGGCGACCATGGTCAGGACGGCATCGACGGTGCCGGTTTCCAGCAGGCGTTCGGCGAGCCGTGTGGTTAGGCCGGTCCATTGTGCGCCTTTGCGCGCGGGCGTCAGAGCGGCGCGGGACATGGTGCCGGTCACGCCGAAGAACGCCTCATCCCCGTCATTGCCCGCTGCGCGCCCATGGACCTGTGTTTCCATCCCCGGATAATCGGGTTTGATGAACTGGCAGGCGGTCCCGCAGGCGCTGGAATCGGCCATCCGCGACACGCCGCAATCGGTGCAGAGGCTGCGCGGGGCGGGGGCGGCGAAATCAGGTGTGGTGACTGTCATGGGGCGACCTTACCTGGCGCAACAAAAGTGTCCAGTTTGATTTACACTTTCGCTGCTTTCGCGCTGCCCCTTTCCCTGAGGTGCCTGACACGGTAAGAGGCCCCACTCGCAATCAAGGAGCCAATCAAATGGGCTATCGAATCGCCGTTGTCGGCGCCACGGGCAACGTGGGCCGCGAAATGCTGAATATCCTCCATGAACGGACCTTTCCGGTGGATGAAATCGTCGCACTTGCCAGCCGTAAATCGCTGGGGACCGAGATCAGCTTTGGTGACAAGACCCTCAAGACCAAGGACCTTGATACGTTTGATTTTACCGGCTGGGACATGGCTTTGTTTGCAGTAGGCTCCGAAGCCACGAAAATCTATGCGCCCAAAGCCGCGAAAGCGGGCTGTGTGGTGATCGATAATTCATCGCTTTACCGCTATGACGCCGATGTGCCGCTGATCGTGCCAGAGGTGAATGCCGATGCGATCCATGGGTACACCAAGAAAAACATCATCGCGAACCCGAATTGTTCGACCGCGCAGATGGTTGTGGCGCTGAAGCCCCTGCATGACCGCGCGCGGATCAAGCGTGTGGTGGTCAGCACTTATCAATCCGTCTCCGGTGCCGGGAAAGAGGGCATTGATGAGCTGTGGGACCAGACCAAGAGCATCTATAATCCCACCGACAGCAAGCCGCCGCGCAAGTTTACCAAGCAGATCGCCTTCAACGTGATCCCGCATATCGATGTGTTTCTGGATGATGGATCGACCAAGGAAGAATGGAAAATGGTCGCCGAGACCAAGAAGATCCTTGATTCCAGCATCAAGATCACCGCGACCTGCGTGCGGGTGCCGGTCTTTGTCGGCCATTCGGAATCGATCAATATCGAGTTCGAGGATTTCCTGGACGAACATGAAGCCCGCGACATCCTGCGCGAATCGCCCGGTATCATGGTGATCGATAAGCGCGAAGATGGTGGCTATGTCACGCCGATCGAATGCGTCGGCGATTATGCGACCTTCATCAGCCGCATCCGGCAGGACAGCACGATTGATAACGGGCTGAACCTGTGGTGCGTGTCCGACAATCTGCGCAAAGGTGCCGCGTTGAACGCTGTGCAGATCGCGGAAGTTCTGGGTCGTGAGTGTCTGAAAAAGGGCTGATGGCCCGATGATCGGTTCAAAGAGGCGCTGTTCCGGCGCCTCTTTTTTTGTGCGAAAATTTCCGCTGATGAATGATTTGATCCGGTGCGACAATCCGTCCCGCCCTGTATACCCCGGGCAAACAAACAGGAGACGCCCCATGTTCCGCCTTTTTCTGACGACGAGTGTGATTGCCCTTTCCGCCCCCGCCTATGCCGACACGATCACCGGGCAGGCGCGGGTGGATAGCGTGACGATTTACCCCGGCCTTGCGACGGTGACGCGGCAGGTGACGCTTGATCTGCCCGAAGGGCAGCATGAGGTTTTGATTCCCGGTCTGCCGCAGGCGCTTGGGTCTGACGGGCTGCGGATTGCGGCACCGGGGCAGGTGCGTGTGGGGGCGGTCAATCTGGCGTTTGACCGGTTGCCGGTGACGCCGGATCAGGCCAGCCCGGCGGTTCAGGCCGCGCGGGCCGAGGTCGAACGGCTGGAAGACGTGTTGCGTGAACGGGATGTCGCGATTGCGGAAATCCGGCTGCGGGTGCAGGCGGCGGAGGATCAGATCGCCTTTCTGCAGAGCCTGAGTCAGGCCAGCGCGGGCGATAATCTGACTACTGCCGCGATCAGCGATATTCAGGCGCTGGCACAGATGGTGGGAACCGAAATACTGGCGCTGCGATCCTCAGCCTTTGCGGCGGAACAAGAAGCACAGGACGCGACCCGCGCGCGGCAGGATGATGTCGATGCGCTGGAAGATGCGCGCCGCGCACTGGATGCCGTGCTGGCACCAGAGGAACAGGGTTCGGTGCTGACGTTCACGGTCGAGGCGGCAGCGGCGGGTGAGGTGACGTTTGACATTTCCACCACTGAAAACCTTGCCAACTGGGCACCGGTCTATGACATGCACCTGACCACCGGGGATGCGCCGCGTGTGGATATCGACCGGGCGGTGGTGGTCAGCCAGAATACGGGTCAGGATTGGCAGGATGTGCAATTGATCCTGTCCACGGCACGGCCCGGCGAACAGATCGCCCCTGGCGGGGCCTGGGCGCAACTGCGGCGGATCATCTCTCAGGCGGATCTGGACCGGGAAAATGCCGCTGCGATGGGCGCGGCGGATATGATGACGCTGCAACGCAATGGCCCGATGCTGTCGGCCCCGATGATGGAGGCCAGCCCGGTCACAGCCAAGGCTGATTTCAGCGGCGCGGCTGTGACCTATGTCTACCCGACCCGCGTGACGATCCGTAACGGGGTGGAGGATCTTCGTCTGCCGCTGGATGAACTGACGTTCGACGCGGATGTCTGGGCCGAGGCGACGCCGATGTCGGATGCCAATGCCTATCGGATGGCGGAATTCACCAATACCAGCGATGAAATCCTGCTGCCGGGTCCTGTGATGGTGCAGGCCGATGGCACCATGGTAGGTTTCAGCTATTTGCCATTGCTGGCGGCGGGGGCTGAGATGGATATGGGATTTGGCCCGCTGGATGGTTTGCGCCTGACGCGGATCACGCCAAACCGGTCAGAGGGGGATGTGGGGGTTTTCTCATCTGCGAACCAACTGGTCGAGCAGACGGTCCTGAGTGTGGAAAACCTGACCGGGCAGGCTTGGCGCGTGCTGTTGCGTGACGCTGTGCCCTATTCAGAGCAAGACGATCTGGACGTGAGTGTGACCGCCAGCCCCGAGGTGACACGCCGCGACCCCGAAGGCCAGCGCGGCATTGTTGAATGGGACCTGTCGGTGCCTGCGGGGGCAAAGCAGGAGGTCACGCTGGACTATACCCTGCGCTGGCCCAGCGGTTTCGTGCTGCGCTGACACCAGCGACTGGCCGGGCTTTGACAAAGGCCCGGTCACAGCGGGATTGCCGTTTCATCTTTCGCTGTGCGGATCACCATCATGGTAAAGAACCTTGCAACATTGGTCTGGTCGCGGAACAGCCGATCGCAGAGCGCATCGAATTCTTCCATATCGCGCAGCGACAGGATCAGGACGACATCGGTTTCACCGGTGACGGCATAGGCCTGCGAGACTGCGGGTTCCGCTGTTGCCAGTTTCAGAAAGTGGCGCATATGCTGGTCGCCGTGCAGTTTCAATTCGACTGTCACCAGTGCCTTGAACACCCGGCCGGTCTTGGCCGGATTAAGCCGAGCCACAATCCGGTCGATGATGCCGGATTGCCGCAGCCGTCGGACCCGGCGCAGGCAGCTTGACGGCGAGAGACCGACCGCATCGGCCAGATCGACATTGGTGCGCGAGGCGTCACGTTGCAGCAGGTTCAGCAGCTTGCGGTCGATCCTGTCCATGGCGGCGATTCCTTTCTGGACGAGAATGCAACAATATTGCATGAAGCCGCAATCTTTGACCGCAAATGCGACGCTGACCGGGTTAGCAGGGCGGGGTCATATGAACGGAGACAGCCGATGCACATTCTTGATTCCGCCCTGCAAAAAACCAAAGACACATTGGTCATCTACTGGCTGCTGGCCCGGATCATCGTGCCGATCACCATCGCGACCGAAGCCTTGTCACGGTTGGGCGTGATCGAGGCGATTGCGCCCGCTTTTGCGCCGGTGATGGCGCTGGTCGGCCTGCCGCCGGAACTGGGCCTGGCCTGGCTGAGCGGGATGTTGGTGGGTATCTGGGGCGCTGTGGCGCTGGTGTTCGTGCTGGTGCCGATGGAGACGCTGACCGTTGCGGATGTAACGGTGTTTTCGGCCTTGCTGTTATTCGCGCATGGGCTGCCGGTCGAGCAGAAGATCATCGAAAAGGCCGGGCCACGGATGATCGTCACCACTTTGCTGCGCGTGGGCGGTGGTGTGATTTATGCGTTCATCCTGCATCAGGTGCTGGCCGCGACCGGCTGGCTGGCACAGCCGGTCAACCCGGCCTGGACTCCGACCAGTGAAATGCTGGCCTGGTCGGCCTTCTTTTGGCAATTAGGGGTGATGATGCTGTGGATGCTGGTGATCCTGCTGGTGTTGTCCTGGGGGCTGGATCTGCTGAAGGTGACCGGCATTCTGGCCTTGCTGATGAAAGCGCTGGCACCGGTGCTGCGGCTGGCCGGGATCAAGGGCGAGGCCGGGCATCTGACCGCCGTTGGCCTGTTTCTGGGCATTTCCTATGGCGGCGGGTTGCTGATCCGCGAGGCGCGTTCAGGCAATGTATCGGCGCGGCAGGTATTTTTATCCTGCGTTTTCATGGGGTTTGCGCATAGTATCATCGAAGATACGCTGGTTGTCATGGCGATCGGGGCCGATATCAGTGGCGTTCTTCTGGGTCGTCTGCTGTTCGCGGTCATCGCCACCGCAGCGATTGCCGTGATCATTCGCGCCATGTCGGACGAGGCGTTTTTCAGATGGGCTTATCTGGCAACAAAACCGGCCGCGAAAAGTATTTGACGCCTTGCCTACTTGATCCGCGCCGGGGTTTGCGCAAAGTTATCCGCCGATTGTTGTGTTGCCGAGTTGATAGGAAAAGTTGCCGATGATCCGCGCCCATCTGGCGACTTTTCCGGCCCGTGCCGGCATCCTGATGCAGACGGTGCAGTCGATCCTGCCGCAGGTCGATAAGCTGTGCATCTGCCTTAATCAATATGAGGACGTGCCGACACCGCTGGCGCAAGAGCCGAAGATCGAGACGCTGATCCCTGACCGCGATCTCAAGGATGCGGGGAAATTCGCGTTTGAGGCCGCGGCCGATGACTTTGTCTTTACGATTGACGACGATATCCTTTACCCGCCCGATTATGTCAAAACGACCTTGCAGTATTTTGACCGGCTAGGACCCGCAGAAACATGTCCTGGGCTATATGGGCCACGCCTTGCTGAAAGACGCCGCAACCGGGGTGATTGGATGGAAAAACTGGATGTTTGGCAGAAAGACCCGCTTTCTGTTCAAGGTTGATATTCTGGGGACCGGGACAACATGCCAGTTGGGTGCGCATCTGCCGCGCCTTGATCAGGTGGAAACGGCCGCCGGGTTTGTCGATCTGCGCCATGCCTATTTGCAGGCCAAGGCCGGGCGATGGTTGTGGGTGCCGCCACATGAGGCGGGCTGGATGACCAGCACGATGACCGAAGATCTGCACGCGACCTCGTTGTTCATGACGTTCAACAGAGCGTCACCACCCGCGCTGCGCGCCGAGATAGCGGCTGTTGTCAGCGCCCGCACCCCATATTCAGGGCAGAGGTTCCGGCCTTTACGGCAGGCCGGTCTGTTGCCCTAGATCACCTGATGCCCCGCGTCGCGGATGGCCTGTGCCAGCCGGGCGATATGGGCAGGCCCGACCTCGCAGCAGCCGCCGACGATGCTGGCGCCCTGGTCAATCCAGCCGAGTGCAAAGGCGGCATAAGCATCCGGCCCGAGATCGCGCCGGGCGCTCAATGCATCCACGGTCGGTTTGTTCTTCAGGAAATCCTTGGTGATCTGGGTAAAGCCGTTGGCATAGGCACCAAACGGCAGATCGCCTTTGGCAAAGGCGTCCATCGCTGCCGACATCGCCTCTGGTGCTGAGCAATTGGCCAACAGGGCGCTGGCGCTTTGGCTTATGTCCAGCAGGGCGGCGACGGGTTCGCCCGAGCGCAGGCGGCTGCCATCCTCGTCATCCACGGTCACCGACAACCAGACCGGTTTGCCGGTGGGCAAGGCCCCGTTCAATGCGGCCCGCGCATGGGCGAGCGATGCGACCGTTTCGCAGATGATCAGATCGACCTGTGGGGCGAGCAGGCCAGCCACCTCTGCGTAAAGTGGGACGGCGATGTCATGCGCGGGATGCACGTCTGGTCGGTAGCTGGCGACCAAGGGCCCGATGGAGCCTGCAATCCGTCCGGTGCCCTGCGCCTCTTGCAGGGCGGAGGCGATCAGGGTTTCGAACTGATCTTCCAACACTGTTCCGGCGAGCCTGTCGCGGTGGATCGCATAGGTATTGGCGGTGTGCACCGTCGCCCCAGCGGCGCGGTAATCGGCATGGACGGCCGCGACCATGCCGGGATGATCGACCATCACTTGTGTGGACCAGAGCGGAGTGGGCGTCTGGCCGGATCGCCGGACCAGTTCCTGCCCCATGCCGCCGTCGAGAAGAGTGATCTGTGTCATGGGTAAACCTTTGCAAAGCGGGTTTTGTAATGCGCGATCATCGCCTGTTCTGTCGTGCCATCATCATAGGGCGGGGTCCAGATCAGGGATGCATGGTCAAGCCGGATTTCGATCAGGGCGCTGGCCCGGTTGGCCAGATCACCAAAGGCATCGACCCAGCGCGGGTGCAATGCGATAAACCTGTCGCTGCCTTTGGGATGGATCACCGCCCGGCCTGCGGCCCGCACTGCCTTGCGCGCGAAAGGGTCGATGAAATTCACCTCGATCCGTGGATCGGCGGCAAGGTTGCGCCTTGTGCCCGGTGAGCGGATATCGGCAAAGGCGATGGTGGTGTTGTCCAGCGCAAGGAATGTGCCCTTGGGCGAGACCGCAGGCCCGCCATCCGGTGTGACGCTGGCGACAAAGCCCAAAGGGAAATGCGCGATCAGCTGTTGCATGGTATCGTCGAGCATGGTGCCTGTGTTCTTTCTTTGCGGAAGATGTCCGCGACAAAAGCCTTAGCGCGCGAAAACGCTGTGCAGGATGTCAGTCATCGCGGTAGCATCTTCCGACGTGAACGCATCAGGTTGATCACTGTCGATATCAAAGACCCCGATCAATGCGCCGCTGGCGTCGAAAACCGGCAGCACCAGTTCTGATCTTGTGCTGCTGGCGCAGGCGATGTGGCCGGGGAAAGCGTCCACATCGGGCACCAATTGCACCTTGCCGGTGCGGGCCGCTGCGCCGCAAACGCCGCGCGAGAACGGGATCACCAGACATCCATGACCGCCCTGATATGGCCCGATCTTGAGCAATTCGGGGCCGACAACGCGGTAAAAGCCGGTCCAGTCAAAGCGATCGTCGCTGTGATGCACCTCGCAGGCGAGTGTGGCCATCAGCGCGACTGTGTCGGTTTCACCTTCCGTCAGGGCGGTGATGGTTTTCTGCAATGTCGTGTAATCAACGCGCATGTTGCGTCCTTTTGTGAATGGTGCAGGGGGTTTTCCACCCCCCATGCCTGCGGCATTTCCCCCGGAGGATATTTATACTCTGATGATGTTATGGTCGTTCAATCGCAATGGCGGTGCCTTCGCCGCCGCCAATGCAGATGGCGGCGATACCGCGCTTCAGACCGCGGGTTTCAAGCGCATGCAGCAGGGTGACGATGATCCGCGCGCCAGAGGCACCGATGGGATGACCGAGCGCGCAGGCCCCGCCGTTGACGTTGATCTTGTCGCGGGGGATGTCCATTTCGCGCATGAAGGCCATGGGGACCACGGCGAAGGCTTCGTTGACTTCCCACAGATCGACATCGTCTTTGGACCAGCCCAGACGCGCCAGCAATTTCTGCGCGGCAGGCACTGGCGCGGTGGTGAACAGGCCGGGTGCCTGGGCATGGCTGGTGTGGCCCATGATCCGGGCGCGGATATTGGTGGCGCTGTCACCGCGTGCCAGCACCAAGGCAGCAGCCCCGTCGGAGATGCTGGAGGCATTGGCGGCAGTCACTGTCCCGCCATCCCGGAAGGCGGGTTTGAGGGTGGGGATTTTGTCGGGACGGGCCTTGCCGGGTTGTTCGTCAGCGCTGATGATCACCGCGCTTGCGCGGGTTTGCAATGTGACCGGGGTGATTTCTGCGGCAAATGCACCGCTGTCCTGAGCGGCCAAGGCGTTGGACAGCGATCGCAGCGCATAATCGTCCTGCGCCGCGCGGGTGAATTGGTAGGTTGTGGCGCAGTCTTCGGCGAAACTACCCATCAGGCGACCTTTGTCATAGGCGTCTTCGAGCCCGTCGAGAAACATGCTGTCGATCACCTGCGCATGGCCGATCCGCGCGCCGCTGCGCATTTTGGGCATAAGATAGGGCGCGTTGGTCATGCTTTCCATGCCGCCGGCGATGATCGTATCGGCGCCACCTGCCGCGATCTGGTCAAACGCCATCATCGCGGCTTTCATCCCTGATCCGCACATCTTGTTCAGCGTCGTCGCGGGGACATCTTCGCCCAGCCCGCCAAGAAAGGCCGCCTGTCGTGCAGGGGCCTGCCCCAGACCGGCGGGCAGGACGCAGCCCATCAGCACCTCATCCGCCGTAGTCACACCGGCATCGGCCAGTGCCGCCCGGATCGCGGCACCGCCCAGCGTGGGTGCATCCACATCGGCAAAGACGCCCTGAAATCCGCCCATGGCGGTGCGTGATGCTCCGGTGATGACGACATTCTGCATTGGCACACCTTTCTCTGACTGCACCAAGGCTATGCCCGCCGCGCGCAAAGGAAAAGCCCCAGATTGCCGTTGCAGCCGCCCGCGATTGCCTTAGGGTTCTGCCATCATCAGGGGGGACTTATGCGCGATTTTCACATACCGGGCCGGTCGGCCGTTTACGCCACCAATGGCATCTGTGCCACATCGCATCCGCTGGCGGCCAAGGTCGCGGTGCAGATGCTGGAATCGGGCGGCAATGCCATGGACGCGGCGATTGCGGGCGCTGTCCTGCTGGGGATTTGCGAGCCGCAGATGACCGGTATCGGTGGCGATTGTTTCGTGCTGTTCACCCCGCCGGGCGAGGATCGTGTATTGGCGCTGAACGGGTCAGGTCGCGCGCCCGGCGGTATTGATGCCGATGCCTTGCGCGCCAAAGGGTCGGTGATTGCGCCTTATAGTGCTGATGCTGTCACCGTGCCGGGGGCGGTGGATGCATTCTGCCGGTTGTCCAAAGACTGGGGCAGGCTGGGGCTGAAGGCGGTGCTTGCGCCCGCGATCCATTACGCAGAGACGGGTGTGCCGGTGGCTGAACGCGTCGCCAAAGACTGGGGGCAGGCGGATCATCTGTCCGGTGTCGCGCGGGATATGTATCTGTTCGCTGGGCAGGCACCGCGCGCGGGGCAGGTCTTTGCCGCGCCGCAGCAGGCAGAGGCGTTGCGCCGTATTGCCATGGAAGGTCGCGCCGGTTTCTATGAGGGTGAGGTGGCCGAGGATATGGTCGATGCCCTGCGCGCGCAGGGCGGTACCCACAGTCTGGAGGATTTCGCACAGACCGCCTGCGATTATACCGATCCGGTAACGGGTGGTTACGGTGGGCTGGAGCTGTTCGAGCATCCGCCGAACGGGCAGGGGGCGACGGCGATCCTGTTGCTGAATATCCTGAAACATTTCGACATCAAGGCAATGGATCCTTGGGGTGCGCAGCGCGCCCATATCGAGGCCGAGGCGACGAAACTCGCCTATGACACCCGCAACCGGTTTCTGGCTGATCCTGATTACATGACCCGGCATGACTATATGACCGCACCGGAAACCGCAGCAAAACTGGCGGCGCTGATCGATCCGGGCCGGGCGTTGCCCGCAGGTTTGCCGGGTGCCGAGGCGGTCCATAAAGATACGATATATATCACTGTCGTGGATAGGGACCGGATGGCGGTGTCGCTGATCTATTCCGTTTTCCATTCCTTTGGTTCTGGCGTTGCGTCGGATAAATTTGGCATCCTGTTCCAGAACCGAGGAGCGGGATTCACGCTTGAACAAGGTCACCCGAACGAGGTGGGTCCGGGCAAGCGCCCGATGCATACGATCATTCCGGCGCTGTTGAAAAAGGATGGGAAGGTCCTGATGCCCTTTGGCGTGATGGGCGGGCAATATCAATCAACCGGCCATGCGCGGTTCGTCAGCAATATCACTGATTTCGGCCTGGCGCCGCAGGCTGCCATCGATGCGCCGCGCTGTTTTGCCGATGGTGCGGTGCTGAATGTCGAGAATGGCTATCGCGATGCGGTCAAGGCCGCGCTGGCCGATCTGGGTCATGATGTCCGCACACCGGATACGGCCATCGGCGGCGCGCAGGCAATCCTGATCCATGACAATGGCGTGCTGGAAGGCGGCAGCGATCCGCGCAAGGATGGCTGCGCCTTGGGTTACTGAACCTCAACCAGCCTGCGAAGTTCATCCATCAGTTCTGTCAGCAGTTTGACGTAGAGCTCGCCTGTCAGCGTGCCGTTGTCGTCAAATTCACTGCTGGAATTGGCCACCAGAACTTCGGGGCCTTGCAGGATATGCGGGCGGAAGGTCATCATGCCCAGCCGCAGGGAAAATTGGGTTCGTTCCCCGCCAGAGCGCCCGGCTGTGGCGGACATGATCGCCAATGGTTTGTTTTTCCATGGGTTGCCTTCGGTCCGGCTGATCCAGTCGAGCGCGTTTTTCAGCACGCCGGACATCGCCTTGTTGTATTCCGGCGTTGCGATGATCACCGCATCGGCGGCTTTGATCTGGTCTGAGAGGGTTTGCACAGCCGCAGGGATACCGTCAGCCTGTTCCAGATCACCGTCATAGAGCGGAAAGCGGATATCGCCTTCGATAAAGGTGTCGGGATGGAAAATATCAGCCGCGTTCCGCATCAGCATCGTGTTGGTAGAGGCTTTGCGCAGCGATCCGGAAATGCCCAGCAGGGTTGTCATATGGCGACCTTTCTTTGTTCGATTTGCTACTTAAACCGTTTGCCCGATTGAACAACCCGCGCGTTTCACACATGATCTGCCCGAAATGACAAAGGTGATCAGCATGGAACGGCACGGCGGCAAGATACTCAGCGATCAATTGATGAAACTGGGGGTGCGGCGCGTGTTTTCGGTGCCGGGCGAAAGCTTTCTCGCGGCGTTGGACGGGCTTTACGACAGCGGGATCGCCAATATCGTCTGCCGTCATGAAGGCGGTGCCGCAATGATGGCCGAGGCCTATGGCAAGATGACCGGCCAGCCCGGTGTCTGTTTTGTCACCCGCGGGCCGGGGGCGACCAATGCCAGTGCTGGTATTCATGTGGCGATGCAGGACAGCACGCCGATGGTGCTGTTCGTCGGGCAGATCGACAATCGCCACACCGACCGCGAGACGTTTCAGGAGGTTGATTACCGGGCGATGTTCGGCGGCATCGCCAAATGGGTGGCGCAGATTGATGATACCGACCGGCTGCCGGAATATATCGGTCGCGCGTTTCGCGTGGCGATGTCAGGGCGTCCCGGCCCTGTTGTGCTGGCCTTGCCGGAAAACATGCTGAGTGCGGCGGCGGATGTTCCGGACATACGCATCCCCAATATGGTACCGGGCGAATTGTCGGGACATGCGACCGAGGCGATCATGCAGGCGCTGGGGCAGGCGAAACGTCCGCTTGTCATTGTGGGCGGTCCGCATTGGAGCCGTCAGGCGCAGGCGGATGTGGAGGCCTTTGTCGAACGGCAGCAGGTTCCGGCTGTGGCCGGGCTGCGCCGGCAGGATTACATTGATAATCGCCATCCCTGTTATGGGGGCGATCTGAATGTTGGCGTCAATCCGCGTCTGGCCGCGCGGGTGCGGGAGGCGGATCTGCTACTGCTGATCGGCACAAGGTTCGGCGATATCGAAACGCAGGGCTATACGCTGGTCGATCCGGGTAATCCGAAGAAAACCATCATCCATATCCATGCCTCTGGCGACGAGATTGGCCGCGTCTATGCCCCCGATATCGGTGTGGTGGCGACGGCCCCTGCGGCCCTGCGCGCACTGGCAGCGGCGGAACCTGTTGGGGAATGGGCGGAATGGACCGCCGCCGCGCGGGCGGATCATGATGCCTGGATAGCGCCACAGGAAAGCCCCGGTGCGCTGAAACAGGAGGAAGTGATCAAATGGCTGTCGGACAATCTGCCTGAGGATGCGATGGTGACCAATGGTGCGGGGAATTACGCGGCCTGGCTGCATCGCTATTTTGTCTACAAGAAACATGGCACGCAGCTTGCACCGACATCAGGGTCGATGGGCTATGGTTTTCCGGCGGCGATTGCCGCGTCTTTGGAATATCCGGGTCGGACGGTGGTTTGCCTTGCCGGTGATGGCTGTTTCCAGATGACCTGCAATGAACTGTCGACTGCGATGCAGCATGGCGCGACACCGATTGTCGTGGTGATGGACAATGGCCGCTATGGCACGATCCGGATGCATCAGGAAAAGACCTATCCGGGCCGCGTATCCGGCACGGCGTTGGTGAACCCTGATTTCGCGGCGCTGGCGCGGGCCTATGGCGGTTATGGCGAGGTGGTGACGACAACGGCTGATTTTGCGGCGGCGTTTGGGCGGGCGCAAGACTCGGGCAAGCTGTCCATCATTGCCTGCAAGGTGGATGAGGAGGCTTTGTCCACCGGGGCCACGTTGAGTGCAGTGCGGGACGCAGCTTTGTCGCGGTAAACCGCGACAAATGCCTCTGGCAGGAGTACTTTTGGAAAAAAGAAGCTGGGGGTGACGACGCGGCGCGGTGTTTCTGCATCAGCGCTTTTGCCAGTGGCTGGCGGTGTTTTGTTGCCAGTCCACGCGGTGCAGCAGGGGCGTGTCATCGTCCTGCGCGGCTTTCCCAAGGCAGAGGTATCCGGTCAGCCGCCAGTGATCGGGTGCGTCCAGCGTGTGGGCAACGGCCTGTGGATCAAGGATCGACACCCAGCCGAGTCCGAGGTTTTCCGCCCTTGCGGCCAGCCAGAGCGTGTGGATCGCGCAAACGGTGGAATAGGCCAGCATTTCGGGCATGGATTGGCGACCCAGACCGTGGCCTTCACCCGGGTCAGCCGCAGTGAAGACCGCAAGGTGGATGGGCGCGTCGCGCAGGCCCGCGAGTTTCAGGGCGAAATAATCGCTTTGCTGATTGTCGTCGTAGATCGCCCCGGCTGCTTGGTTCGATGCTTCGAAATTCGCGATGATTTCAGTGCGCAGTTCGGGTGACGCGACCTCGATCACCCGCCAAGGCCGGGAATTGCCGACCGAAGGTGCAAGGTCCATCGCGGCGCGCAGGCGGTCCAGCACGGCGGGATCGACCGGATCGGGCAGGAAATGTCGTACATCGCGCCGCCATTGCAGCACCGCCCGCAGGGCGTCGCGGTGGGACTGGGTCAGGTCCATTCAGACCTGCCGCCATTTGCCGTGCAGATCGACATAGATGCCGGATTCGGTCAGATTGCGGTCACTTGGCATGGCTTTGGTCCTTTTCCAGTGGTTTTGCACCACCCTAGACCAGCGCTATGCGGGGAGCGAGAACTCTTGGCTTTTGGGGTGCCAGTTCAGGCCGGTGTTGCGCGCGAGCCGTTTGCAGCTGTCATTCAGTCCCAGCCGGTTGGACCAGCGCGCCATGGACCGCACCGGGATCGCATGAATGTCGCCGAAACCATCAACCAGCACGCATTCCTCATCCCCCGGTCCGGTGCCATTGTCGCGCTGGCCGAAGACGAAGTTATTGGGGTTCATGTCGCTGGCGCGGATGTCATAGGCGTAGATCCGGCTGATCGTGTCATTGAGCAGATCGATATGGGCCTGCGTCAGGCTGTTTGCGCGCACTTTTGCGCCGAGCGTTTCACCGATCTGGCCGCCGGGTTGCATGACGCGTTCGGTGACGCAGCCAAGTCCCTCTGTTGTAGGGGTGAAGCCGAACATATGGGCGATGGGGGTGTGAAAATCCGGGCCGGGGTTGCGCAGCATGATCCGCAGATATTCGGCATATTCCTTCTGGATCTGGCGCAGCCGCGTGCTGGGCAGCAGCCGGTCCATGATACCGTTGAAATTGTTCCGTTTTGGTGACAATGACGCCGGGCGTAGCACTTTGATCAGCTTGGTTCGGTCAAGCGGATGCAGGTAGACTGCCCGCTGCACACCCGTTGCGACCAAATCTGTTGCTAAAAGAGCCAATGCAAATGCCATGGCATGTAGTAGATGAACAGATCAGTTCAGTTCAACGGGCGGCGCGTGTTGTAACAGAAATGTGAAAAGATTGTGGCGTCTTAGAATTCGACCCCGATCTGCGCCTTGATGCCAGAGCGGAACGGGTGTTTGACCAGTTCCATCTCGGTCACGAGGTCGGCCAGTTCAATCAGATCGTCATGCGCGTTGCGCCCGGTCAGCACGACATGGGTCATCGGCGGTTTGTGATCCCGTAGGAAGCTGACGACATCCCCGATAGCGACATAGTCATAGCGGATCGCGATGTTGATTTCATCGAGCAGGACCATGGTGTTGCTCTCGTCCAGGATCAGTTCCTTGGCCTTGGCCCAGGCGGCCTGTGCCATTTCGGTGTCACGGGATTTGTCCTGGGTTTCCCAGGTGAAGCCTTCGCCCATGGTGTGAAAGGCGCAGGTGTCGCTGAATTTCGCGAGGATCAGATCGCGTTCACCGGTGGACATGCCGCCCTTGATGAATTGCACGACGGCGCATTTCATATCATGCGCGATGCAGCGGAAGATCATCCCGAAAGCGGCGGAGGATTTGCCTTTGCCCTTGCCGGTATGGACGATGATCAGACCCTTTTGATCGGTTTTGGTCGCCATGATCTTGTCACGGGCGGCCTTTTTCTTGGCCATCTTCATCGCGTGGCGGTCGGGATCGTCAGTCATCGGGCTCTCCTTTTCGGGGATCATAGCAGACCCGCGATCCGGGCGCGTGCCGAATTCGAGGCGGGTTGCCAGAGGTTGCGGTCGATCGCTTCTTGCAGGCGTTGGGCGATCTCGCGCAGGGCAGGCGCGTTGGCATCGGCGATGAAATTGCGGGTGTCGTCGTCTTGCAGGAAGGCCTGTTCGACCAGATCGAAATGGTGGTTGCGCACGGCCCCTGTGGTGGCGGCGAAGGCGAAGAGGTAATCGACAGTGGCCGCGATTTCGAATGCGCCTTTGTAGCCGTGGCGTTTGACGCCGTCGATCCATTTGGGGTTCACCACGCGCGACCGCACGACGCGGCCGATTTCATCGTCAAGCGTGCGGATCACCGGGCGTTCGGGGCGGGAATGGTCGTTGTGATAGATCGGCCGGTCGCGCCCTTGCAAGGTGCTGACGGCGGCGGCGGCACCGCCTTCGAATTGGTAATAATCGTCGCTGTCGAGGATATCATGTTCGCGGTTATCCTGATTTTGCACGATGGCTTCGACTTGGGACAGGCGTTCCTTGAACGCGGCTTCGGCACGGTCGCCGCTGGCTTTGGCACCATAGGCGTAGCTGCCCCAGGCGATATAGGCGGCCGCGAAATCGGATGTGTCGGACCAGATGCGTTCGTCGATCAGCGCTTGCAGGCCTGCGCCATATGCGCCGGGTTTGGACCCAAAAACGCGGGTCTGGTCTTCGCCTGCTTTTGCGCGGGCGGCGGCAGGGTTGAGGTCGGCGGGTTCGTCGAGGTCTTGCACGGCGCGGGCCGCGCTGTCGACCAGCGCGATCAGTTGCGGGAAAGCGTCGCGGAAGAAGCCAGAGATGCGCAAGGTCACATCGACGCGGGGGCGCGCGAGGATGGATTGTGGTAGCACTTCGAACCCTGTCACGCGCCGGTTGGCGCTGTCCCATGTGGGTTTGATGCCCATGAGCGCGAGGGCCTGGGCGATATCATCGCCGCCGGTGCGCATATTGGCGGTGCCCCATGCGGTGATCAGCATGCTGCGCGGCCAGTCGCCGTGGTCCTGCAGGTGCTTTTCGATCAAAAGGTTCGCGGATTTCCAACCTAGCGCCCAAGCGGTCGGCGTGGGGACGGCGCGGCTGTCGACGCTGTAGAAATTGCGGCCTGTGGGCAGGACGTCTAGCCGTCCGCGTGTGGGCGAGCCAGAGGGCCCGGGGGGGACGAAATGTCCGCCGAGGGCGGTGAGCAGGGCCGCGCCCTCGGATGGGCCGCAGGTCTGGATGGCGGGCAGGATGCGGTCGCGGATTTCCTCTAGGACGGGGAGTGACGCGCTTGGGGTGAACCCCACGACGCCCCACCCGCCGTCCCGCAACAGGCTTTGGGACAGGTTTTCGAGGCGTTCGACAGTGTCGCCATTGGTGCGCCATGTGGTGTCGTCGTTGAGGATCGCGGGCTTTTCGGCGGCGGTTGCCGCCATATCGCAATCCAGCGGGTCGATGCTGATGCCGAGGTCTGCCGCCAAGGTGCGCAGGAGCGAGGCGTTGGGGCCTTTGCCGTCGCCGCGTGGGACGCGGGCCAGCGCAATGGCAAGGTCGCGTTCCTGTTGTCCCGTGGGGGATTGGCCGAAGATATGCAGGCCGTCGCGGATCTGGGCCTCCTTCAATTCACACAGGTATGCGTCGAGTTTGCCGAGGTCGGTGTCGTTGTCGCCGGTGAAGCCTGCGTCTTTGGACAAGCCGGTGACATCGGAGAGCGACAGGATTTCGCGCTTCAGATGGGTGATGCGGCGCGGATCGACGCCTGCGGCTTCGTAATATTCATCGACCAAAGCCTCCAGGTCGCGCAGGGGGCCGTAGCTTTCGGCGCGGGTCAGGGGGGGTGTCAGGTGGTCGATGATGACAGCGGAGGTGCGGCGCTTGGCTTGGGTGCCTTCGCCGGGGTCATTCACGATGAAAGGGTAGATATGGGGGGTGGGGCCGAACACCGCCTCTGGCCAGCATGTTTCCGACAAGGCGACCGATTTGCCGGGCAGCCATTCGAGGTTGCCGTGTTTGCCCATATGAACAATGGCGTCAGCGCCCCAATGGTGGCGCAGCCAGAAATAGAAGGCGAGGTAGTTGTGCGGCGGGACCAGATCGGGGGAATGATAGGTCTCTGTCGGGTCGATGTTGTAGCCGCGCGCGGGTTGCAGGCCCACGACAGCATTGCCGAAGCGGTGGATGGAAAGGGCGAAACCTGCGCCGCTTTCGCGGCTTGGCGCCTCCGGCGGGAGTAGTTCGGACAAAGCGAAGAATGGGTCGTCTTCGGGTTGGCCCCAGCGGGTGGTGATTTGCTCTTTGATATCCCACGGCATTGCGTCGAAGTGTTGGCGGTAGATGTCGATGGGGAGGAATTCACCACCTTGTTTCTCGGCGCGGTCGGTCAGCCAGTTGGTGGGGCCTGCCATGATCTGCGCCATCAGGGCGGCAGAATCGGCGGGTGGATTGGTTTGATAGCCTGCGCTGGCCAGCAGGTTCAATGTGTGGATCGTCGCGGCGGGGGTGTCGAGGCCGACACCATTGGCGAGGCGTCCGTCCTTGTTGGGGTAATTGGCGAGGATCAGGGCGACTTTTTTGTCTTTGGTGGGGGTTTGGCGCAGTTTGGCCCAATTGGCGGTCAGTTGCGTGACGAAATCGACGCGGTCGCCGCGCGCCTGATAGGTGGCGATGGGGCATTCGGTGGCGTCGTCAAAGAAAGCCTCGCCCTTGAAGCTGATCGCGCGGGAGAGGATACGGCCATCCACCTCTGGCAGGGCCACGTTCATCGCGATGTCGCGGGCGGTGAGGCCATGCAGGCCCTCGGCCCATGACGCCTCGGAGGCGCCGGACAGGATCACCTGAAAGATCGGCGCGTTGTTGGCGAGCAGCGGGTTTTGCGGGCTGTCGTCGCCGTCATGGGGCGAGCCTACGGCAAAGGCGGTGCAGTTGAGGATCACGGCGGGGGGGGCGGCGGTGAAGATATGGTCAAGCGTGGCAGTGCTGACCGGGTCTTTCAGGCTGGCCACGAAGATCGGCAAAGGGTTCAGGCCTGCGCGCGACAGGCTGCGGGTCAGGCGGTTGATCGGGTTGAGGCCGCCGCCCTGCACCAGCGCGCGGTAGAAGATGATCGGGATAATCGGGGCGCCATCGGTCCATGCCGCCTGTGCAGTGGTCAGATCGGCGATGCCTGCGCCGGGCCAGTATACACCGGCGCGCAGCAAAGGGGCCGGGGCGGCGGGTTTTTCGCTGCCGTCCAGCATCGCCTTGGCATAGGACAGAGCATTGATGCTGTTTTGCGGGCCGCCTTCGACCAGATAGGACCAGAGCGTGTCGTAATCTGTGCCACTGACTGTCGAGAGGCCGCGCAAATCGGGGTCGGGTTTGTCGTCGCCGGGCAGGAAAGCGACGGGCACACCTGCATCATACAGGCGGGCGGCATATTGGGTCAGTCCGTATTTCCAGTAACCCGCGCCGCCCAGCACGCGGGCGATCACCAGACGGGATTTTGTGGCGCAATCGTCCAGATGCAGATCGACCGACATCGGATGCGCCAGATGCAGCATATTGGCCAGCCGCAAGGTGGGCGGGTCGGTCATCTCGGCCCGTGCCTCGGCCAAGGCGGCGAGTTCGGTGTCGGCGGCAGAGATGATCACGACATCGGCGGGGGTCTGGCCCAGATCGACGGGTTCCGTCCCGTCCGAAATCGCACCGGGGGTAGCGGCGAGCAGGTGCATCAGTTTTTGCCTTGTGTTAATGGACGTCCAAACACAAGGATCACACCATGGATTATAACGCTGCAGGAGCACCGAAGATGGCTAAAAAAGGCCCCAAACATGAAGAACACAATGCTCCGGGTTCGAAGAAGAAGCCGTTTGGCGCGCGCCCCGACAAGGCGGAGCTGTTGGCCCGGATGAAGAAAGCCGCTGAAGAAAAGAAAAGCTGAATTCACAGCGTCTTTTCCATGAAAACAGAGCTTTTCACCGCTGGGTAATTGCCGAATGGCCCGCATGGTGTAAAGCCATGGCGGGCGTACATCTTTTGTGCGGCGTGCAGGATGTTGCCGGTTTCCAGTTTCAGTATGGGCAGATCAAGCAGGCGTGCCTGATCTTCGATCTGCCGCAGAATCGCGTCTGCCACACCTTTGCCGCGCGCTGCGGTGTCGACGAACATTGACTTGATCTCGCCATAGCCATCGCAGACCCGCAACGCGCCGGTACCGACAATCCGCTCATCGATCCGGGCGGTATAGAAATGAATATCGTCAGCGCGCAGGTCGTCGATGGAGAGGTAATAGTTTTCTTCGGGCGGGAAGAGTTCCTGCATCAACGCATGACTTTGCCGCAAAAGCGTCGTGGCCTGCGGATCGTGTGGGTCTGTGATGGCGACGATGATCATGCTTGCAGGGCCTGTGTGATGGCGGCCTGGTCCAGACCAGCCTCGCCGATGACGACGAGCCTGGTTTCGCGGGGGGCATCGCCGAACGGTTGGTCGAAATAGGTGTCCACGCGTGGACCGACCGCTTGCAATGTCATCCGCATGGGTTTGCCGCTGACAGCGACGAAACCTTTCAGGCGCAGGATGTTGTGGTTTTTGATCACAGCGCTGACCTGCGCGGCAAAGGCTGTGGCATCGCTGATTTCACCACGGGTCACGATGAAGCTTTCGAATTCGTCATGGCCGTGGTCGTGGTGGTGATCGTCCTCTTCGTCTTCGTCATCATGGTGGTGATGGTGGTGTACTTCGTGCCGGGCGGCCAGATCAGCCTCTGCCCCGATACCCTGGCCCAGCAGAACGTCGATGGGCAGCGCGCCCATCATTGTTTTCACCACCTGCACGCCGTCGCGGCTGTCAGCGCGGAGCGTCGCGGCAAGACTGTCGGCCTCTTCGGCGGTCATCAGGTCGGTCTTGTTCACCACGATCATATCGGCGCAGGCGATCTGGTCTTCGAATAATTCCGACAGCGGCGTTTCGTGGTCAAGGTTGTCGTCGGCGGCGCGCTGGGCATCGACGGCGGCGATGTTATGGGCGAATTGGCCGTCCTGCACGGCGCGGCCATCGACCACAGTCACGACGCCGTCCACGGTGACGCGGGTGGAAATGCCGGGCCAGTTGAAGGCACGCACCAAGGGTTGCGGCAGGGCGAGGCCGGAGGTTTCGATCACGATATGATCGGGGGCGGGATTGCGGGCCAGCAAAGCCTCCATCGTGGGGATGAAATCATCGGCGACGGTGCAGCAGATGCAGCCGTTGGACAGTTCAACGATATCGTCTTTGGAACAGACTTCGTCGCCGCAGCCTTTGAGGATATCGCCATCAACGCCCAAATCCCCGAATTCATTGATGATCAGCGCGATCCGTTTGCCACCTGCGTTTTGCAGCATGTGCCGGATCAGCGTGGTTTTGCCGGAGCCGAGGAAACCGGTGACGATGGTGGCGGGGATTTTGGCGGGCATGGAAGGTCCTTGGGTCTGAAACGAGGGGGGCGGCCCCGGCTGGGACCGCCTGCATTGATCTTAGCTGGTCAAAGCCGCGACAATCGGGCCTTCGATGATGTCGAGCGCAAGGAAGATGCCCACGCCTGCGACCATGGCACCGGCAAGGCGCGCGTTGATGGCGCTGGCATCCGTTGCACCCAGTTTCTGTGCGGCCCAGCCTGCGCCGATGGCGATCAGATATTGCACTGCGCCCAGTCCGATCAGGTAACCCAGCAAGACCGCGCCACCGGTAGCGCCTTCTGCGCCTGCGACAGCCTCGCCGAAGGCAGAGCCGTGGAACAGGCCAAAGACAGCAAAGACCAGCAGGGCGCTTGTCATCGACAGCGCTTTGCCGGACAGGACGATCCCGCCCAGCACGATCAGCGACGCCACGATCATGATTTCGGCGGCGGGCATCGCGATACCGGCATACATCAGCCCGCACCCGACCAGCATCGCTCCGATATAGGCGGCAGGGGTCAGCAGACGGTTTGAGGTGAAGTGGGCGGCGATACCCATGGCGGCGACGAAGAACAGATGGTCAAAGCCCAGCACCGGATGGCCGATGCCGGACATGATGCCATGGGCAAAGGTTTCCATCGGCAAGCCACCCAGCGGGTGATGCGCGAGGGCAGGTGAAGCGGCAAGGCTGAGCCCCGCGATTGTCAGAAGTCTTTTCATTTTGTCCCCTTTGGATCGTGACTAAAGGGGGGATTACATGGGATGGCACAGGTCAGGCGACCTGCACAGAACCCCCACGGAACACCCCGTCCGCTGTTGTTTGCCAAGGCTTGTGCCCCGGTGCATGGCTGGTCTCCTGGCTTGCGGGTCGGGGCACCTTGTTGCCTTCCCGGGGGTGACCCCAGTGGCGTGATAACAAGGCACTCTCCGCATACAGTCGCGGGGGCGGCTGTGGTTTAGGGCCTCCCTTACAGGATCGGCCCGTCCACATTCCCATTTGATCCCCTGACGCTGTGCGCCGTGCGGGGAACCATGCCAGACCGTTGTGCCTGCTGGGTGGGGATGTGGTCAAGCCCGTAAACGGTGTTGAAGCGCCTGCGGCGCTGCCTCCGGCGGGGATATTTGGGCTCGGAAGATGCGAATCTCGCAATATCTTGTGGATATGTGGCAGGAATTGGCCTTATCTAGCGAGGTTTCGTTGACTTGGGGTGGGGTGAGGCGTCAGGATTTCCGGCAGGCAGAGAATCAAGGATAACTCCAAGGTGCGTTTCAGCAAACTGCGATTGAACGGCTTTAAAAGCTTTGTCGATCCCACTGATCTGATCATCGCGGATGGTCTGACCGGGGTTGTCGGGCCGAATGGCTGTGGCAAATCCAATCTGCTGGAAGCCTTGCGCTGGGTGATGGGGGAACATCGCGCCTCGGCCATGCGCGGCGGCGGGATGGAGGATGTGATTTTTGCCGGGGCCGCGACGCGGCCTGCCCGCAATTTTGCGGAAGTGTCGCTGATCATCGATAATGCTGAACGGCTGGCCCCTGCCGCGTTCAATGATGCCGATCAGCTGGAGATTGTGCGCCGGATCACCCGCGATGCCGGGTCCGCCTATAAGGTCGGCGCGAAAGATGTGCGCGCGCGTGATGTGCAGATGCTGTTTGCCGATGCATCCACCGGGGCGCATTCACCCGCGCTGGTCCGGCAGGGGATGATTTCGGAACTGATCAACGCCAAGCCAAAGTCGCGGCGCCGGATATTGGAGGAAGCGGCGGGGATTTCGGGCCTCTATCAGCGCCGTCATGAGGCGGAGTTGAAGCTGAAAGGCGCAGAGACCAACCTGACCCGTGTCGATGATGTCGTCGATCAGCTTGCCGCGCAATTGGCGCAACTGGCGCGTCAGGCGCGGCAGGCGGCGCGCTATCGCGAGATTGGTGAGAATTTGCGCCGTGCGGAAGGGATGTTGTTGTTCCGCCGCTGGAAAGAAGCCGATGAGGCTTTGCTGGAAGCGACGAATCTGCTGCGGGATCGCACCACGGCGGCATCTGTGGCGGAACGTGCCGCGCGCGATGCGACCAAGGCGCGGCAGGGGGCCGAGGATGCCTTGCCCGCGCTGCGCGAGGAAGAGGCGATTGCCGGGGCGGTGTTGCAGCGGTTGCAGGTGCAGCGCGATGCGTTGCAGGATCAGGAGGACCGCGCGCGCAACATGATCGCGACGCTTTGTGCGCGGATCGATCAGCTGACCCATGACATGGACCGCGAAGCGGGGTTGAACCGTGATGCCGGGGAAACCATCGACCGGTTGGATTGGGAAGCGCGCGAGATTGCCAAGGCGGGCGACGGGCACGCCGAAAAGCTGGAATCCGCCCAAAGTGCGGCGCGCGAAGCCGCCGCCGTGTTGCAGGAGGCAGAGGCCGCATCGGCGCAATTGACCGAAGATGTAGCCCGTCTGGCAGCGCGGCATCAATCGGCGCAGCGCCTGATCGATGATCATCGCGCGACCTTGGCCAAGAATGAAGCCGAGGCGGGCAAATCCAAGGCGGCATCCCAGGATGCGGCGGCGGCTTTGGCCAAGGCCGAGGCGGATTTTGCCACGGCAGGCATGGCCGAGGCCGCTGCATTGGTAGCAGCGGATGCGGCGGATGAAGCCTTGATGGCGGCAGAGGCGGCACGGGCGGAAACGCAGGCGCAGGAAAGCGATGCCCGCGCGGCCCGTTCCGAGGCGGAAGGCGAGGCCAATGCCCTGCGTGCCGAGGTTACGGCCTTGTCACGTCTGGTGGATCGTGACCGGGCCGAGGGCGGGCAGGTGCTGGATCTTCTGTCGGTGCAAAAAGGCTATGAACAGGCGCTGGGCGCGGCTCTGGCCGATGATCTGCGAGCGCCTGCGGTTGCGGCGGATGCGCCGACCGGATGGGCAAGCCTGCCCGATTATGCGGTGGCGCAGGCGCTGCCCGCCGGGGTTGCGCCTTTGGCGGATTTTGTCACCGTGCCTGCCGTGCTGGCCCGCCGCATGGCGCAGGTCGGGCTGGTCGATGTGGATGATGGCGCGCGTTTGCAGGCGGATCTGCTGCCGGGGCAAAGGCTGGTGTCACGCGCTGGCGATCTATGGCGCTGGGACGGGTTCCGGTCAGGCGCGGAGGATACGCCATCGGCGGCGGCTTTGCGGTTGCAACAGCTGAACCGTCTGGCGGAATTGCAGCGCGATCTGGACGAGGCTGCGGCCAAGGCCGAAGCGGCTGTTGACGCCCATGAGACGTTGACGCAGGCGTTGCAGGACCGCACGGCCGATGATCAGGCCGCCCGCGCGGCCCGCCGTGATGCGGACCGGGCGGTGGCGGATGCCAATCGTGCCGCCAGCCGGGCCGAGGCGGACAGGAACCTGTCGCAGGGAAGACTGGAAAGTCTGGGCCTTGCCCTGCGCCGGATCGAGGAAGAGGCGACAGCGGCGCGTCGGGCCTTGGCCGAAGCCGAGAAAGCCGCCGCCGATCTGGGGGATCTGGCAGAGGCGCGGGCCTCGGTCGAGAATGTGAAAATGACGGTCGAGGCCGCGCGGATCACGATGATGTCGCGCCGGTCAGCCGCTGAGGAACTGCGCCGCGAAGGCGATGCAAGGCTGCGCCGCAGTCAGGAAATCACCAAGGAAATCAGCGGCTGGAGGCATCGGTTGGAGACTGCGAGCAAACGCAGCGTTGAACTGGCCGAGCGTAAGGCGGCGTCAGAGACAGAACTAGCCGAAGCCTCTGCCGCACCCGAGGAAATTGCTGCCAAACGTGCTGAATTGAGTGATGCGATGGAAGAGGCGGAGACCCGCCGTCGTGCGGCTGCCGATGCGCTTGCCGTGGCAGAGACGGCTTTGCGCGATGCTGCCATGGCGGAACGTGATGCCGAACGCGCGGCATCCGAAGCACGCGAGGCCCGTGCAAGGTCAGAAGCCCGCGCCGATGCGGCGCGCGAAACCATCGCCTATGCGTCCGAACGGATCATGGAAGCGCAGGAGGTGACGCCCGCGCAATTGCTGGCCAGTCTGGATGTCGTGGTCGAAGATATGCCGCCTGTCGCCACGATCGAGGCCGAGGTCAATGCGCTGAAACGCCAGCGCGACGCTTTGGGCGCGGTCAATCTGCGCGCCGAGGATGATGCCAAAGAGGTGCAGCTCGAACACGATGCGCTGGTGTCGGAAAAAGCTGATTTGCTTGGGGCAATTGCTGCGCTGCGCACTGGCATTGCCAGCCTGAACAAAGAAGGCCGTGAACGGTTGTTGACCGCCTTCGAACAGGTCAATGCCAGTTTTGGGCTGTTGTTCACCCATCTGTTTGGCGGTGGTGAGGCCAAGCTGGTGTTGGTGGAATCCGATGACCCGCTGGAGGCAGGGCTGGAGATCATGTGTCAGCCGCCCGGCAAGAAACTGAGCACCCTGTCGCTATTGTCGGGTGGGGAACAGACGCTGACGGCGCTGGCGCTGATCTTTGCGGTATTCCTGGCGAACCCCGCGCCGATCTGTGTGTTGGACGAGGTCGATGCGCCGTTGGATGATGCCAACGTCACAAGGTTCTGTGACCTGCTGGACGAGATGTGCCGCCGCACCGATACGCGGTTCCTGATCATCACCCACCACGCTGTCACCATGAGCCGGATGGATCGGCTTTTTGGTGTGACAATGGGTGAGCAGGGTGTGTCACAGCTCGTTTCCGTTGATCTGAAACGTGCTGCGGCGATGGTGGCCTGAAGAACTTTCAGGCCACCTGTGGGGATGTTTTGCTCGGAAGATGATCAGAGCTGGTTGAGCAGGTCGAGCGTTGGCCACGCATCGGCAGGCAGGCCAAGGCGCGCTTGCTCGATCTGCACGGCGTTACGTGTCATTGCCCCAAGGATACCGTCGATGCCGCCGACGTCATGGCCGCGTGCTGTCAGCCGTTGCTGCAATTGCTGCATCTGCTCGCCTGTCAACGGTGTAGATGGATTGCCCGCATCATAGACCGGTGCACCGCTGAGCCGGGTGGCAAAATAGGCGGCGGTGGTGACATAGACGAAGCTGCGGTTCCATTCGAAATAGACGTCGAAATTGGGATAGGTCATGAATGCAGGCCCGTTGCGGCCCATCGGCAGCAGGATGGCGGCTTGCAGGTTTGACGGGCCGAGGCTGCCTTGGCGGGCGGTGACACCGGCTGCGGCCCATTCACTGACCGGCCGTTTCTTGGTCAGCCCGGTCTGGGACCAGTCGAGGTTGGCCGGAACATTGATTTCATGCATCCATGGTTCGTTCGGACGCCAGCCGAGCGACGAAAGCACATTCGCCCCGGTCATCAGCGCATCGGGGGCGGAGTTTTTCAGGTCCACAACGCCGTCGCCATCGCCGTCCAGCCCGCGTTCGATGATCTCGCGCGGGAGTTTCTGCAATTGCCCGATTTCACCGGCCCAAGCGCCTTGTGTGGTCGCCGGGTCCATGCCGCCACGACGATAGAGTTCAATCGCGGCGATCAGCTGCGGGCGGAATAATTCCGGGCGGCGGCAATCATGCGCCAATGTCAGCAGCGCGTTGCGGGTATTGAAATTGCCTTGCACTGCGCCGTAGTCGGTTTCAAACGCCCAGAAGGCCAGCAGCACGCCACGCGGAATGCCAAAGCGTGCTTCGATCTCGCGGAAGGTGCTGTCATAGCGCTGGCTGTTGCGCGCGCCGTTGTCGACGCGGTTTTGGCTGATCAGGTTGCGCGAAAACTGGATGAAATCCTGCTGGAACACGCCTTGGGACCGGTCGGCATTGAGCACGGCTTGGTCGATCTGGGCACCCTGAAAAAATGCGTCGGCGGTGGCAGCGGGGATGCCTGTGGCGACAGCCTCGGCCTTGACGCCTGCGATGAAGCTGTTGACGTCACCGCCACAAGTTTGGGCATGGGCGGCCCCTGTCAGCAATGTAAGGGCAGTGGCGAAAGCAAGGCGCATGGGAACTCCGGTTCTGATTTTCTGGAACCCTAACAGGGGTGGGGTTTGCCGCAAGCCGCTGTGTTGCGCATTGGCGGAAATCCGGTTCACAGAACCGCGATGACAGCGACACCCCCCAGCATCAGCGCCCATGTTTTCCACAGTACGCTGACCGCACGGTCGATGTCACCGGGGGTCAGATCATGTGTGCCTGTGGCGTTGACGAAGGGGTAATCCCGCATCTGGCCGTCATAGCTGCGCGGCCCGCTGAGCGCGATGTCGAGCCCATGCGCAATTGCCGCCTCTGGCCAGCCTGCGTTGGGGGATCGGTGCAGGGGGGCATCCTGCAGGATGCTGCGCGGGGTGGGGCGTGTGGTAACGGCCCAAATCAGCGCGGCGGTCAGGCGGGCGGGGATCAGGTTGAGCAGATCGTCAAACCGGGCGGCGGCCCAGCCGAACTGTTCGTGGCGCGGGGTGCGGTAGCCGATCATGCTGTCGGCGGTATTGGTGATTTTGTAGATCAACAGGCCGGGCAGGCCTCCTATCAGGAACCAGAAAGCGGGCGCGATGACGCCGTCCGAGAGGTTTTCAGCGGCACTTTCAATGGCAGAGCGGGCGACGGCGGCTTTGTCCATATCGCGCGTGTCGCGGCCCACGATCATCGCCACGGCGCGTTTGCCGTCGCCGAGGGAAAGGCGCAGCGCATCCGCCACGGCGCGGACGTGATCGGCCAGCGATTTCTGCGCGAGGATGACAGCGACCACGATGATATCGATGATATGGCCGGGGATCGCCTGCAGCAGCAGACCCAGCAGCCCTGCGCTGCTCACCAACCCGATCAGTACGGCGATGCCTTTGGCCTTGCGTCTTTTGCCCGCGTTGAAACGCAGGTCGCAGGCGCTGATCAGCCGGCCCATCAGGATTGCGGGATGCGGCAAGCGTGACCAAAGCCATTTGGGTTCACCAAAGATCGCATCGAGCAGCATGCCGAAGATCAGGGTCACAGCGCGGCCTTCAGCTGTCCCCAGCGGTCCGGGGCAGGCAGGCCGAGGCGCAGCCAGTCGTCGGCATAGGGGAAGATCCGCGACCAGACATGGCCTTGGGTGAGCCGGTCTTGCCACGCCGGGGCGTCATCCACGCGGTAAAGCCGGAACAGGGTGGTCCCGCCGATGACCTCTGCGCCTTTGGTGGTGACTAACTGGTCCAGCCTGTCGCTGTCTGCGGCCAGTCGTGCGCGTGTGGCGTCTGCCCAATCCGGGTCGGCCAGCGCTGCGGCCCCGATGGTCAGGGCAGGACCAGAAACTTGCCATGGTCCCAGCAAATCGGACAATCTGGCGATCAGGGCAGGGTCACCGATGGCAAAGCCCAGCCGCAGACCGGCCAGCCCCCAGAATTTACCAAAGCTTTTCAGTATGATGGTGTTTGGCCGTTCGGCCAGATGGATCAGCGACTGGTCGGCGATCACGTCGCAGAAGCTTTCGTCGATGATCGTAATCCGGCCGGATAGCTTCGCCGTGGACCAGATTTTGCCATCGGGATTATTGGGGTGAACGACGACCATTGCGTCATGGACCGTTTCGCTGATTGTCCACCCGGCTGTGCGAAAAGCGGCGGCATGTTCGTTGTAGGTCGGGGTGGGGATGCAGACTTTGCCCCCTTCCAGCACGCGCGGCAAGGCGGCGATGATCGCGGATGCCCCGTTTGCGGGCAGGACCGCAGCCTTGGCGGGCACGTTCCAGAACTGGCGCGCCAGATGAGTCAGCCGGGCAAATGCGCCCATATCAGGCAAGGCGTTCCATGCATCATCAGGCAATTGTGGCAGCGGATAGGGAACAGGGTTGATCCCGGTCGAGAGGTCAAGCCAGCCTGCGCGCGTGCCGCCATAGCGCCGGATCGCCGCATCAATGCCACCGCCATGATCGCGCTGGGTGGTCATTTGCTGTCGGGCAGTGGCGGGTGGCGGGTGACGAAATGACCTTTGATAGCCTGGGGCCAATCGCGGTAGGGGACTTGTCCTGTCGCACTTTGCGCATGGGCCAGCGCATAGGTGACGATCCCGTTGGCTGAATCGGTGTCGGGTTCAAAATTGCCGAGAGTGTAATTCAGCTTGTCCCGCGCCTGAATCGCGACATTGCAGCCCCCCTTGCAGCCCATCAGGCAGGAGATGCGGCGGGTTTTGATGTCGGGTTGGCCGGCGGCTGCTGCCTCGATCAGTGTGGCGAGAGCTTCGCCATCGGTTTGCGCCATATCGCCAGTATCCCAGCCTTCGCGCTTGCAGGTGTCGCAGATCGTGATCCAGGTTGTCATCATGCCGTCCTATCGGTTCAGCACGGTTCAACCGGATTATGCCTCGTTCTGCAAGGTGCAGAGCGAGGCAGTCACTGCGTCATGCGCGCCCGTGCGGTTCTGAAAGGTCGATCACCGGATTGATCGGGATGATCCGGTTGGGGTTAATCGTGTCGTGGCTATAATGATAATGCCGCACGATATGGTCCATATTCACTGTCTCTGCCACGCCGGGGACCTGATAGAGTTCGCGCAGGAAACCGGACAGGTTGGGATAATCCGCGATCCGTTTGCGGTTGCATTTGAAATGCAGGTGATAGACGGGATCAAACCGCAGCAGCGTCGTCCACAGTCGCCAATCCGCCTCGGTCAGGCGATCGCCCATCAGATAACGGCTTTCACCAAGGCGTTCTTCCAGCCAGTCCAGGCTGTCGAACAACGGATAGACCGCGTCCTCGTAGGCTTCCTGCGTGGTGGCAAAACCGGATTTATAGACGCCGTTATTAACAGTGTCATAGACCCGGTCATTCACCGGCGCGATTGCGTCGCGCAATTCTTTGGGCCAGTAATCATCTGTATTGCCGGTGATCCCGTCGAATGCGGAATTGAACATGCGGATGATCTCGGAGGATTCGTTTGACACGATGGTTTCGCGCTTTTTGTCCCACAGGATCGGCACGGTGACGCGACCGGTCATGTCGGGCAGGGCACGCAGATAAACCTCGCGCGCGTAATCATAGCCGAACAGGGTGTCGCCGGTCGCGCCGTGATCGTCCGTCTTGAAGGTCCAGCCTTCGCCCAGCATGTCTGGGTGTACGGCGGATAAAGAGATGTGATCTTCCAGACCCTTGATCGCACGGAAGACCAACGCCCGATGCGCCCAAGGGCACGCGTATGATACATAAAGGTGGTAGCGGCCTGACTCTGCTTCAAAACCACCGTCGCCGGATGGTCCTGCGGATCCGTCTGCGGTGATCCAGTTACGAAACGATGCTTCGGTGCGCTCGAACTTGCCACCGGATTTCTTGGTGTCATACCAGACGTCGTGCCAGATGCCATCTACGAGTTGGCCCATGATAATTCTCCTTTTGTTACAGCCTAGCTAAGCCTTTCGCGCCGATGAACCAAGGTCGCTGGTGGCGCAGCAACCCTGCGCCTGCGCACATGAACCGATGCGACGGCACGAGGTTGTGACGTGCTTATCAGTTTGCCCCGCCCGTCCGTGCCGTCTATACCCATCCCAGACGAAGCCCTTTCAGGGCCAGAACGGTTGGAGACAGGACGGTCGACCCAAAACGGGGGCCAGAATGTCACGTCGTCAATCCCCGGTGTTCGGGGTTTCTGGTCGTGATTGTAAGCTATAGACCAGCCGCGAAAGGACCGCCCAGATGAAAACAGGTGTGATGATTTGCGGGCATGGCTCGCGCAGCCAGTCGGCGGTGGATGAATTCGCCACGCTTGCACAAAAGCTGCCCGCCTATCTGCCGGATGATTGGCTGACCGATTATGGTTACCTCGAATTCGCCAATCCGGTGATCCGCGACGGGCTGGACCGGCTGCGTGATGCGGGCTGTGATCGTATTCTTGCCGTGCCGGGGATGCTGTTTGCCGCGATGCATGCCAAGAACGATATCCCGACGGTGCTGAACACCTATGCCGCCAAACATGGCGTCAGCATCAACTATGGCCGCGAATTGGGCATTGACCCCAAGATGATCGCCGCCGCCGCTGGCCGCGTGCGCGAAGCGGTGGACCGCGCCAATGTCAAACATGGGCCGGTGCCCCTGACCGAAACCTGCCTTGTCGTGATCGGGCGCGGTGCATCGGACCCTGACGCCAATGGCAATGTCGCCAAGATCGCGCGGATGATTCAGGAAGGTATGGGCTTTGGCTGGTGCGAGGTTGGCTATTCCGGCGTGACTTTCCCGCTGGTCGAACCTTGCCTGCAACATGCCGCCCGCCTGCCCTACAAACGGATCGTTGTGTTCCCCTATTTCCTGTTCTCGGGCATTCTGATCGACCGGATCTATGGTTTCACCGATCAGGTCGCGGCAGAGCATCCGGGGATTCAATTCGTCAAAGCAGGCTATCTGGGCGATCACCCCAAGGTGCTGGAAACCTTCGCTGAACGGATCATGGAGCAAGACAGCGCCACCCCGCCGCCCAATTGCGGCATCTGCGGCTATCGCGCGCAGGTACTGGCGCTGGAAGATGAACACAGCCACCAGATCAGCGCCGCGGACCGCAGCCATCCCGCCTTTGGCGCGGTGCCGCCCGCGACCTGCGTGTTGTGCAAATACCGCACGCAGGTTTTGGGGTTCGAGGGTGAAGTCGGCGCCGTGCAGGAAAGCCACCACCACCATGTCGAAGGGCAGGGTGCCAGCGCGCCGGGGTCCAATGTGGCCGATTGCAGCCATTGCGACACATTCTGCACCGGCATGTGCCGTCTGATCATGCGGGACCATCACGACCACCATCATCACCATGGCCATGATCACGACCACGATCACCACCACCACGCGCCATACCCCCATGCCAAACACCCGCATGGGCCGGAAAGCGCGCGCAAAGCAAAACCCTGATTATCGCTCTGTATCAAATACTCCCGCCGGGGGCTCTGCCCTCTCGCCCCGCTGAAAGGCCCCGCTCTTGCACCCCTATGAAAAAGACCCCGCTGCGATCTATGCGAAAAGTTTCGCGACCCTGCGGGCTGAGGCGCGGCTGGACCGCTTTCCCGATGCGATGCATCCGCTGATGACCCGGCTGATCCATGCTTGCGGCATGGTCGAGATTGCCGACAGGCTGGTTTATTCCCCCGATGTCGTGCAGGCCGGGCAGGCGGCTTTGCGCGCCGGTGCGCCTGTGCTGTGTGATTGCGAAATGGTCGGGGCCGGGATCATCCGGCGCTATCTGCCCGCAGGCAATGATGTGGTCGTGACACTGAATGACCCCGCTGTGCCGGGGCTGGCGCAGCAGATCGGCAACACCCGCTCTGCCGCTGCCGTGGAATTGTGGCGCGACCGGATCGCAGGCGCCGTCGTGGCTATCGGCAATGCGCCCACGGCTTTGTTCCATCTGCTGGAATTGCTCGATGCGGGCTGGCCGAAGCCGGCGGTGATCCTTGGGTTCCCGGTGGGTTTTGTCGGTGCTGCCCAAAGCAAGGCCGAACTTGCCCGCGATGCGCGCGGCTGTGATTATGTGGCCTTGCGCGGTAGGCGTGGCGGGTCGGCCATGGCCTCGGCTGCGGTGAATGCTTTGGCTGCGGGGTTGCCGGAAGATGTCTGATCCTTGGTTGCATATTGTCGGTATCGGCGAAGACGGGATGGCGGGGCTTTTGCCCGCGACACGTGCCGTGGTGGAAGCGGCGGAAGTCATCATTGGCGGGGATCGGCATCATGTGCTGGCGGAGAACCTGAGTGCCGAAAGGCTGGCTTGGCCGCATCCGTTTGATGCGTTGATCTCTACCATTGAAGGCCTGCGCGGGCGGCGTGTCGTCGTGCTGGCGACAGGTGATCCATTGTGGTTTTCGGTCGGGGCACGCATTGGCCGCGCGATTGATCCCGGACAGATAGTTTATCATCCGCAACTTTCGGCGTTCCAACTGGCCGCCGCACGGATGGGCTGGTCTTTGGCCGATGTCGAAACGCTGACCGTACATGGCCGCCCGGTCGAGCAGATGATCGCCTTTATTCAGCCTGACGCGCGGCTGTTGATCCTGACCACCGGGGCGGAAACCCCCGGCCAGATCGCGGCCTTCCTGACGGAGCGCGGCTTTGGTGCGTCGCGGATGTCGGTGCTGGCAGCGATGGGCGGCAAGGACGAGGCACGGTTTGACGGGCTGGCGGAAAGCTGGACGCATGAGGTGCCTGCCTTCAACACCTTGGCGGTCGATTGTATCGCCGCACCTGACGCGGCTCTGCTGCCACGGGTGCCGGGGTTGGCAGATGATATGTTCCAGTCCGATGGCACGATGACCAAACAGGAGGTGCGTGCCGTGACGCTGGCCAAGCTGATGCCGATGCGTGGGGCACTCTTGTGGGATATCGGCTGCGGTTGTGGGTCGGTCGCGATCGAATGGATGCGCGCGGCGCGCTATGCCCGCGCCATCGGGATCGAGCCGCGCGCGGATCGTCGTGCATTTGCTGCTGCAAATGCCTTGGCTTTGGGGGCGCCGAAACTGGAGCTGATCGACGGGATGGTGCCTGCCGCGTTGGACGGGTTGGACGCTCCGGATGCGATTTTCATCGGCGGCGGGTTGAGCCGCGCTACGTATGAGGCGGCCTGGGCGGCTTTGCGTCCGCTGGGTCGGTTGGTCGCCAATGCGGTGACGCTGGAAAGCGAGGCAGAACTGATTGCGCTGCATAAAGCCTATGGCGGGGAGCTGGTGAAACTGTCTGTACAGCGCGCTGAGCCCGTGGGCCGGTTGACCGGCTGGCGACCGCTGATGCCCGTGACGCAGTGGAGCCTGGTCAAAAGATGACTTTTATGCCTCCGGCGGGGAAATTTAGGCTCGGAAGATGGGCAAGAGGATGAGCGGCACACTCTACGGTGTGGGCGTGGGCCCCGGTGCGCCCGACCTGATTACCTTGCGCGCGGCGCGGCTCATCGCCGGTGCGCAGGTTGTGGCCTATCCGACACTGGCCGGGGCGGCGAGTTTCGCGCGTGCGATCGCTGCCGAGCTGATTGCGCCTGACGCGCGCGAGATCATCATGGATGTGCCGATGAGCGTGGAGCGTGCTCCGGCGCAGGCGGCCTATGATGCGGGGGCCGTCCAGATTGCGGATGCTTTGGAAGCGGGGCAGGATGTTGTCTGCCTTTGCGAGGGTGATCCGTTCTTCTACGGGTCGTTCATGTATCTGTTTGCACGGCTGTCCGCGCAGTATCGCGTCGAGGTCGTGCCGGGTGTCACATCAGTGACCGCCTGTGCAGCGCGCGCGGGCAGGCCGCTGGTGGCGCGCAACGAACGGTTGACGGTGCTGCCGGGGCCTTTGCCAGAGGATGAATTGCGCGACAGGATTGCGGGCGCAGAAAGCGTTGTGATCATGAAAGTCGGGCGGCATCTGCCCAAGATCCGTGCGGTGATTGCGGATCTGGGTCTGACGGATTTGGCGGTTTATGTGGAACGCGCGACTTTGCCGGATGAACTGGTCCTGCCACTGGCCGCGGCACCCGAATGCGCGCCTTACTTTTCGATGATCTTATTGACCAAAGGGGCTGATCCATGGCTGTGAAACCTGTTGTTCTGGCCCTGTCCCGGTCGGGTGAGGCTGTGGCGCACCGTGTCGCCACGATTCTGGATGCGCAGGTACATGGCCGTGAAGGCCGCGTTGCGCAGGCGGATACCTTTTTCCCCAATGCGCTGGATCATGCCCGTGATCTGTTTGCTGCGGGCGTGCCTGTGGTGGGGGTCTGTGCCGCGGGTATTCTGATCCGTGCGGTTGCCCCTTTGCTGGCAGATAAAGCGGTGGAACCACCGGTCATCGCGGTGTCCGATGATGGCGCTGTCGTGGTCCCGCTGCTGGGCGGGCACCGCGGGGCGAACCGGCTTGCGGCGCAGATTGCGCAGGCTTTGGGCGCCGTGGCTGCGGTCACGACGGCGGGGGATGTTGCCCTTGGCGTTGCACTGGATGAACCGCCTGCAGGATGGCGACTGGTCAATCGCGCGGATGCCAAGGGAGCGATGGCGGCGCTGCTGGCCGGTGGTGGTGCAAGGGTTTCCGGTGATGCACCGTGGTTGGCGGATTTGCCTTTGGGCGACAGCTTGCGCGTCACTTGTGGGATGGAGGCCGTGGCTGACCTTGGCCCCGATCACCTGCAATTCGCGCCGCTGCAGCTGACGCTGGGTCTGGGCTGTGCGCGTGATTGTGACCCGGCAGAGATGGCTGGCTTGGTCGCTGATGTCATGGCAGAGGCCGGTGTCGCGCCGCAGGCGGTACATTCGGTCAATACCATCACACTGAAGGCGGATGAACCTGCGATCATTGATCTGGCGGATGCATTGGGCGTTCCTTTGCGCCTGTTTGCAGCGGATGCGTTGGAGGCGCTGACGCCGCGTCTGGCCAATCCATCCGATGTGGTTTTCGCCGAGGTCGCCACCCATGGCGTGGCCGAGGCTGCGGCGCTGGCGCAGGCCGGGCCGGACGCGACATTGCTGATCACCAAGCGCAAGACGGCCAATGCGACCTGTGCATTGGCGATCGCCCCTGCGCCGATCACCGCATTGGCGGGCCGGGCGCGCGGGCGCTTGTCGGTGGTGGGGATCGGTCCAGGTCAGGCGTCATGGCGCACGCCGGAAGTGTCCCGCTTGGTGGCTGAGGCAGACGAGCTGGTGGGATACGGGCTTTACATTGACTTGCTGGGGCCTCTGGCCGTGGGCAAGGAGAGGTCCGATTTCCCGCTGGGTGGTGAAGAGGATCGTTGTCGCTATGCACTGGAACAGGCGGGCAAGGGCAAGAATGTCGCGCTGGTTTGTTCTGGTGATGCGGGGATTTATGCGATGGGCGCGCTGGTGTTCGAACTGCTGGATCGTGGCCCCGACCAGATGGGCGTGTCTGATGCCGCGCGCCGGGTTGATGTGATTTGTTCGCCGGGGGTTTCGGCCTTGCAGGGGGCTGCAGCGCGGGCGGGTGCGCCGCTGGGACATGATTTCTGTGCGATATCCTTGTCGGATTTGTTGACGCCGCGCGCGGATATCATCAAGCGTTTGGAAGCCGCCGCGGTAGGGGATTTCGTGATCGCGTTTTATAACCCGGTGTCGATGCGCAGGCGTACCTTGCTGGCCGAGGCGCGGGATATCCTACTCCAACACCGGCCGGCCGATACACCCGTGATGCTTGCGTCTTCGCTGGGGCGGCCCGAGGAACACATCCGCTATCGCCGTCTGGATCAGCTGGATGTGGATGAAGTGGATATGCTGACGGTCGTGCTGGTTGGGTCATCGCATTCAAAGCTGGCGCAACTGGGCACCGGCCCGCGGATGTATACGCCGCGCGGCTATGCGCGCAAGATGGATGGCGATCTGGCAGGCTGACTGTTCCGCCGTTGGCGAGAGTATTTGGGGAAAGAAGAAAATGACGGTTTATTTTATTGGTGCGGGGCCGGGTGACCCGGAATTGCTGACGCTGAAAGCGGCGCGGCTGATCGGGGCCTGTCCGGTCTGTCTCTATGCCGGATCGCTGGTGCCAGAGGCAGTTGTGGCCTGTGCGCCGGAGGGTGCCATGGTGATGGATACGGCACCGATGATATTGGATGAGACGCATGGGATCATAAGGGACGCCCACGCCAAGGGGCAGGATGTGGCGCGTGTGCATTCGGGTGATCCGTCGCTTTATGGCGCGATTGCCGAACAGATCAGGCGGTTGAAGGCGGATGGTATCGATTACCAAATCATCCCCGGTGTGCCTGCCTATGCGGCAGCGGCGGCGGCGCTGGGCACGGAGCTGACCGTGCCGGAAGTGGCGCAATCCATCATCCTGACCCGGATGTCGATGAAATCGACCGGCATGCCTGCGGGCGAGACATTGGAGAACTTCGCGCGTTCGGGTGCGACCTTGGCGATCCATCTGGGGATTCGTGCCTTGCGCGAAATCGAGCGGCAGTTGGTGCCATTTTACGGTGCCGATTGCCCGGTGGCGGTGGTGTATCGTGTCGGCTGGCCCGATCAGTTGATCCTGCGTGGGACCTTAGGCGATATTCATATGCAGGTGCGGGCGGCCAAAATCACCCGCACGGCGCTGATCATGGTCGGACCGGCGCTGTCGGATAGCCACGGGTTTCCGGATTCCGCGCTGTATGATGCCGCCAAACCGCATGTGCTGCGTCCGCGGGTGAAAGCCGAATGACTGATGTGTGATCACATCACGCTGCATTGCGGCGGATAGCTTTACTTGAATTTTACGTTTGCCGGTGCACAGTTAATCTAACGGTGGGGGAATCGGATGCTTGAATTTTTGCCAGAGGCGGTGCGCAAGGGGCTGGAAGATGCGCGCAAGGCGGCCTTGCGCCGTAAAGATAGGCTTTCGGTGCGCGATGGCGATGCCACCTATCGTATCCGGAGGCTGTGGGATGGTGGCTTTGCCCTTGACCTGCACGGGTCAGATAAATTGCGGGGCCACGTCGATATATATGATGGTCCAAAGCATTTGTATCAATGCCTTGTCGTGTCGGCTGTCGAGGATGACGACGAACGGGTGTTCGAATTCAAATGGCTGACGCCCGTCGCGGACCGGCCCGCGGCGGATTATGTGCATCCTGACTTTGTGCCTGCCGGGTTTCTGGAAAAGCAAAGCTAGGCGTCATTGCAGATCGCGGAAGGCGTGTTGCAGACGTTGTACAGCCTCTTCGACGATATGGCGCTGCGTGGCGAAGTTGATGCGCATAAAGCTTTCACCGCCTGCGCCGAAGGACGGGCCTGGCGACACCGCGATCTTTGCATCGTCGCGAATGCGGGCTGCAACCTCTTCGGGGTCCATGCCGGTGCCAGAAAAATCGACCCAAGCCAGATAGGTTGATTGCAGCGGCATCGACCAGACACCGGGGATCGCCTGCATGCCCTGATCGAACAGATCGCGGTTGGTTTGCAAATGATCCATCTGCGCATCGGCCCAAGCTGCACCTGCGGGCGAATAGGCGGCGGTGATCATCGCAACGCCAAGGCTGGATGGTCGGTAATCCAGCGTGGTCAGCCGCTTTTGCATCGTGGTGCGCATGGCCTGATCGGGGATGATCATATTGCCGGTGCGCTGGCCTGCGATGTTGAAGGTTTTCGAAGCGGCAGTCAGGAAGACGATATTGTCGATGTGATCTGGGGCTGCGATCGCCATTGGGATAAACTTATGACCTGGATAGACCAGATCATGATGAATTTCATCACAGATCAGCAGCATGCCGTTGCGCCGGGCGAAATCGGCGACAGCGCGTAATTCATCCGCTGTCCAGACCCGGCCAGAGGGATTTTGCGGCGAACACCAGATCAGCAGTTTTTCGGTGCCGGTCAGGCGGCTCTGCGCATCATCCAGATCCAGCACATAGGTGTCGCCATCCCGCACAAGCGGGCAGGCGGTCACGACACGGCCCGCGCGGGCGATCTTATGCGCGAATTCATGGTAAACGGGTGTAAAGATCGCAGCGGCATCGCCGGGGTTTGACCAGACCTCCAGTGACAAGGCGATGGCATTGCCAAGCCCCTGTGTCGTCAGAATCCAGTCGGGGTCCACCGCCCAGCCATGCCGGTTCTGCATCCACCATGTGATCGCACCGGTGTAGCTGGCATCCTCGATCCCATAGCCGAACACGCCATGATCGACCGCGCGCTGCAACGCGGCCAGAACGCAGGGCGCTGTCGGGTAATCGCTGTCTGCCGTCCACATCGCCAGACCGCCGTCCTTGGGCACGTCGAACAATGTGTCCATCAGGTCCCATTTTGCGCAGCCGGTGTTGCGACGATCGTTGGCGGTGTTGAATGACATGGCTTTTCCCTTTGATTTGCACCAGCCTATCGCGCCGGATGTCATCTGCAAGCACTCTGCGTTGCATTTTCATTGCGCCCGGCCTAAATGCGCAGCCATGAGCATTCGTAACATCCTGATCCACCCGGATCCCCGCCTGAAAAAGGTGACCGCCCCGGTCGCGTCGATTGATGACGACCTGCGGCGGCTGGCCGATGATATGTTGGAAACCATGTATGATGCGCCGGGCATCGGGTTGGCCGCGCCGCAGGTGGCGGTGATGCGCCGCGTGATCGTGATGGATTGCGAAAAGAATGCCGAGGCGACGCCGCAGCCGATGGTGCTGATCAATCCTGAAGTGATCTGGACGTCGGAAGACAAGAACGTCTATGAAGAAGGCTGTTTGTCGATCCCCGAACAATATGCAGAGGTGCAGCGCCCCGCAGAGGTCGAGGTGTCATGGACCGACCTGTCCGGTAAGCTGCAACGTGAACGGTTTGATGGTCTTTGGGCGACCTGCGTGCAGCATGAGATCGACCACCTGGATGGCAAATTGTTTATCGATTATCTGGGTCCGCTGAAACGTCAGATGATTACCCGCAAGATGCAGAAGCTGAAACGCGAAATGGCGCGGGGATAAAGGATGGCACTGGACCTGCGTTTCGACGGCGATCCGGTCCTGCGCGCAATGGCGGTGCCGATTACGGTTTTCGATTCCGGACTGGCCGGACTGGTCAAGGATATGTTCGCGGTTATGTATGCCGCCCCCGGTCGCGGCCTTGCTGCGCCGCAGGTGGGCGTGTCGCAGCGGGTTTTCGTGATCGATACGACGTGGAAAGAGGCGGCACCTACTCCGCAGGCCTTCATCAATCCACAGATCGTGGCGCAATCGGGCGATCATGCGGCAGGGACCGAGGCTTGTCTGTCGATCCCCGGCCGTGCCTTTTCCGTGGTCCGCCCCACATGGATCGATCTGGAGTGGCAGGATCTGGACGGCATGGCGCATCAAGGCCGGTTTGACGGGGTTGAGGCGATCTGCATCTGCCATGAATTCGACCATCTGAACGGTGTGTTGATCACCGATGTCGGGACAGAGCAATGACGCACCGTCCGTTCGTGCCTTGGCCACATCCTGTCTTGCGCAGTCCGGCAAGCCCGGTCGCCGTGATCACGGATGATGTTCGCGCGATCTGGGATGAAATGATCATCGCCATGGATAATATGCCCGGCGTCGGGCTGGCGGCGCCGCAATTGGGGATCGGGCTGGCCTTGGCGGTTGTCGATGCCTCCACCGCGCGGGGGCAGGCTGTGCGCATGGCGAACCCGGAGATTTTGCACAGTTCGGTGGAGTTTCGTGAGCATGAAGAAGGCTCGCCCAACCTGCCCGGCGTATGGGCGCGGCTGAGCCGCCCGCGCGCTGTGACCGTGCGGTTTTTAAATGCGCAGGGCGAGATTGAAGAACGAGATTTCGTCGGGCTCTGGGCAACATCTGTCCAGCATCAGGTCGATCATCTGGCGGGCAAGATGTTCTTTGACCACCTGACCAAGCTACGCCGCGATATGCTGATCAAGAAAGCACGCAAAATCGTATCTTGATGCGGTGATACATTAACTGGGAGCGTAAATCATGCGGATTATCTTTATGGGCACGCCTGAATTCTCGGTCCCGGTACTGGACGCGCTGGTCGCCGCCGGGCACGACATTGCCGCCGTCTATACCCAACCGCCGCGCCCGGCAGGCCGTGGCAAAAAGGACCGCCCGCAAGCGGTGCATGCGCGGGCCGACGCTTTGGGCCTGCCAGTGCGCCATCCGGTATCGCTGCGCAATGTAGAGGCGCAGACCGAGTTCGCCGCCCTTGATGCTGATATCGCTGTGGTCGTCGCTTATGGCCTGATCCTGCCGCAACCGGTGCTGGATGCGCCAAGGTTGGGCTGTCTGAATATCCATGCATCATTGTTGCCGCGCTGGCGCGGGGCCGCACCGATCCACCGGGCGATCATGGCAGGGGATAGTCAGACCGGTGTTTGTATTATGCAGATGGAGGCGGGGTTGGACACGGGGCCTGTGCTGCTGCGTGAGGCGATAGATATCGCGCCGGATGAAACGACGGGCGATTTGCATGACCGCCTGTCCACCTTGGGCGCGCGGCTGGTGGTCGCGGCGCTGAACAGTCTGCCTGACCTCGTGCCGCAAGCGCAGCCGGAAGAGGGCGTCACCTATGCCAGCAAGATCGATAAATCCGAAGCGCGGGTGAATTGGCACCAGCCTGCCATGACGGTCGCGCGGCAGATCAATGGGCTGTCGCCGTTTCCGGGCGCGTGGTGCGATGTTGCGGGCGAGCGGGTGAAACTGCTTGGCGCTGTGGTCGCGAACGGCAATGCCGCCCCGGGCACTGTCCTGTCGGGGTTCACGATTGCCTGCGCCGATGGCGCGGTCACAGTGACCAAGGCCCAACGCGAAGGCAAACGCGCGCTGCCTGCGGCAGAGGTGTTGCGCGGGCTGGATCTGGGCGGCAGGCTGGTCTAGCGTTCGGATGCGACGATGGCGTCGTCGCATAGCAACAAACCGTCCTGAACGCCGGGACCTTTCTGAAAGGCCCCGCCATGACAGCGCGTCCGCAATTTTATAAATTCCACCAAGGTGAAAAGACCCTGCCCTTTGCCCCCGCTGAATATGAGGGGCGGCTGGAAGGCCTGCGCGCGATAATGGCCAAGGCGGGGGTAGAGGCGGTGCTGCTCACCTCGATGCAGAATATCGCCTATTACTCTGGCTTTCTGTATTGCGCCTTTGGACGCCAATATGGGTTGGTTGTTACGCCAACTGATTGCGTGACAATCAGCGCGGGGATTGATGCGGCCCAGCCTTGGCGGCGGTCTTATGGTGATGCGATTACCTATACTGACTGGGATCGCAGTAATTTCTGGCGTGCGGTCCGGTCGGTAACGGGACTGGGCAAGGTGCTGGGCTACGAATCAGATCACCTGACCGTCGCGATCCGGCTGGCGTTGCGTGACAATCTGCAACCGGCGCGGCTGGTCGATCTGGCGGCGCAGAGCATGGCGCAAAGGATGCGCAAATCGCCGGCCGAACTGGACCTGATCCGCGCCGGGGCTGCTGTGGCCGATGTCGGTGGCTATGCGATCCGCGATGCGATCAGACCCGGTGTGCGGGAAATTGACGTGGCCATGGCCGGGCGCAACGCGATGGAGCTGGAAATCGCAGCGCGGTTCCCCGATGCAGAATACCGCGACACCTGGGTCTGGTTCCAATCGGGGATCAATACGGATGGTGCGCATAACCCGGTGACTTCGCGCAAGCTGGAGCATGGCGATATCCTGTCGCTGAATACATTCCCGATGATCAGCGGCTATTACACCGCGCTGGAACGCACCTTGTTCGTCGGCGAGGCTGATCCGGCCAGCCTTGCCATCTGGGAGGCCAATGTCGCTGCCCACGAATATGGGATGTCGCTGCTGGTGCCCGGCGCTGTCTGTTCCGAGGTGACGGCCAAGATCAATGCCTTCTTTGAAGAGCGTGATCTTCTACAATACCGCACCTTCGGCTATGGTCATTCCTTCGGCCTGCTGTCGCATTATTATGGACGTGAGGCGGGGCTGGAACTGCGCGAGGACATCCCCACGGTGCTTGAACCCGGTATGGTGATTTCCATGGAGCCGATGTTGACAATTCCGGCTGGTCAGCCAGGCGCCGGTGGATACCGCGAACACGATATATTGGTCATGACCGAGACGGGGAATCAGGACATTACGGCATATCCTTTCGGGCCTGCATTCAACATTATCGGTTGATCAGGCCAAAGTGGCGGAACCAAGGCCGGGTTTCGGCGTTAAATCGGTCACTTACGGTCACAATTTGTCGATCACTTGCAGCATTCCGCATGTCTGATGTGTTGTTACCGGGGTGCATGGTGTTAACACCCCATTCAAACATGAAGGAAGATATGATGATGTTGTCAAAAGATTTCAGCCGTCGCGCCTTTGGTGCCATGCTGCTGGGCAGCACCGCCGCGGCCTGCGCACCGCAAATGCAAGAGCCAGAGATCGTTCCTGAAATGCCCACCCGCGAAGAATGGGTCGAAGGATACGAGCCGGTTTTTGATTCCGGCTACAACCTTCCCGGCATTCCGAGCCGCTATCTTGAGGGTGTGAACCGCCGGATGTCTGGCATTTATCAGGGCGAGGCGGGGCCTAACACCATCGACGTCGATCCCTATGCCAAGTTTCTTTATCACGTAAAGGCCGATGGCACTGCAACCCGCTATCCTGTGGGCGTGGGCCGCGCAGGCCGGTCAATTCGCGGGCAGGCGACGATGCAATTTAAACGCAAATGGCCCGGCTGGACTCCGACAGAGAATATGATCCGCACAGAGCCAGAGATTTATGGCGATTTCCGCGCCGGTATCCCCGGTGGTTTGCGCAGCCCGTTGGGCGCACGTGCATTGTATCTGTTCCGCAACGGGCGTGACACCTATTACCGGATTCACGGCACCAATGACCTGCCTTCGATCGGCAATTCCGGATCAGCCGGTTGTATCCGTATGTTCAATCAGGACATCATCCATCTGTATGACCAGATAGAGGCGCCAATGCGCGTGCTGATCCGCAGCCCAGCAGAATCGTTGCGTGTTGATCCTGAAAACTACAATCGCGGTGTAGAATTGCCACCAATGATGATTCCTGCAGAACAATTGCTGGGTCCAGAGGCAGAAGCGATGGATCGGCCACCGGTTTTCGACGAATTGTCTCCCGGCATGATCTAAAGCCGGATGACGTAATCTTTCACCGTTGTTTCCACGACTTCCCAAGTGCCGGTGAATCCGGCGCGAATGATATAGCTGTCACCGATGGTCAATACCACCGGCAGCCCGCCATCCGGGGTGAGAATGGATTTACCCGCCGTCAGGGTGAAATATTCCCATTCATCATAGCTGACGCGCCATTTGCCGGGCGTTGACTGCCAGATGCCCGCAAACAGGCCATCGGACTCTTCGATGTTCCAGGTGGTGAACAGGGGATCACCCGCGATCAGCTTTTCAGGCGCGGGGCGCGATATCTCTGGTGTGGCGTTGGTCTTGGTGACAGGTTGAAAAGTGTTGGACATGGCACTGTCTTTCGATTGAGACCGGCGCAGGCGTGATATGCTGATCCGGGCAAGTGGCGGTTGCTACGACAAGGTCATCGACGCTGGTGTGCATTCGTCATATGTCTGACGCCTAGGCAAGAGGAAGATCTGATGGCATTTATCAAACTGGTCATTTTCGGCTTTATCGCGCTGACGGTGATCTATTGGTCAATCGCGCTCTATTCTCGTTCTGTGCGCAAGGAACGTTTGGAAAAGACCTTTGACGCCGAAAACCCCGGCAGCACTGACCGCGCCGCACGTGATGCATATGTGGCGCAAGGCATGCAGGACTATCATTCCTCGATCAGGCCCAGGCTGATCGGCCTGGTTTATGTCGTGCCAACGCTGACCATTGCGATTATCACCTATCTGATCAACATGAACTGAGGTTTGCATGGCCCGCGTCAAATTTGTCTTTCGTCTGCTGGTTCTGAGTTTTTTCGCCTTGTTCCTGCATTATGTCTTGCCGCAGCATGACATCGTAAAAGTTACCTCGACCGAGGTGATCCGCACCGATTTCAGTTCCATCAACCGGATTTTCTTTGCCCAAGCCGATAGCGGGTCTGCCAATCCGGATGTCCGCGATTTGCGCCTGATCAATGCGCAGAAACAGAACACCTTTTTGCTGGGTTTTGTGCGGCGCGACAGCGTCAGCGTGATGGTTTACCGCAATGAAGATACCGGCTGGATCTGGCCACCTTATTTCAAATTCAATTCAGCTGATCTGCAGGCCGTAGCGGCCAATCTCGCGCGTGGTGATGATTGGGTGGTCGTCACCCACTATGGCTGGCGTAACCGCTGGCTGAGCATTTATCCTAATGTGGTGCGGATGCGGGTCGTCGACAGCCCCGATGTCACTATCATCCCTTGGTTTAATATTGGGTTTTTCATCTTTCTGCTGATCGCAATGATGTTCATCCGCGCTATGTGGCGGCAGCTTTGGGAACGCGCGGTCGACCCGGTGCTGGATGCGGCCAGCCATCGGGTTGATGAGGCGCAGGCTGGGCTGGCCGAACGCCGTAGCAGGCTGGCGCGCTGGTTCGGGCGCAAATAGTTACTCGCCGTAGGGGATCCAGATGTTTTTTACCTCGGTCGCGGCGGCCAGATAGTCTCTCGCGCTTGGGGTGATAGCCCGACCATTGTTGACCCAAGTACGTTTGAGATTGCTGGCGCTTGCTTTCTCGATAACCGCGGAAATATCCGCGCCAGAGAACGACCAGACCGCATCAATATCGTGATGTTTAGCGGCATGGCTGGCCAGGTCCTTATGATCGCCTGTCAGGATGTTCACGACGCCACCAGGCAGATCAGAGGTTTCAAGGATCTGGTAAACCTCGGCCACCAGCAGCGGAAAGGGTTCCGAAGCAACCAAAGTCACCCGGTTGCCCATGCTTATCGCGGCCGCCATCGGTGTGATCAGCCCAAGCAGCGGTGTTTCATCGGCGCAGAACACTGCCATGTTACCGACCGGTTCATGCATCGCCAGCGCCACGCCACGCAGGGGCACACCGTGGATCTTGCCATCATATTTATCGGCCCAGGCGGCATAGGTGAACAGGGCGTTGATCGTGGAGTCGATTTCGTCACTGCCGGATGTGCCGGTCAGGTCCTTGATCCGTTTCGCCAGTTCAACGCTGCGGGCAGAAAGGTTTTCGGCAATATAGTATAGGATTTGGGCGCGCAAATGGCCCGTGGTTTTGGCCCAACCCTTGGCGGCATTCATCGCCTCGACCGCATTGCGCAGGTCCTTGCGGTTCGCTTCGGACACATGGCCCAGCAATTTGCCGCGCGGATTATAAACCGCCTTGGAATAGCCGCCATCGGGCCGTGCCTGTTTGCCCCCGATATAGAGCTTCACCGTCCGGTCCAGTGGGTCGGCCGGCGTTCCGTCCATTGTCGTAAAGGCTGGGGTGGGTTTCAGTGGTTTTGGCGTGCCTTTAGGCTTGGTGTAGCCTGTCAGACCCTCCCAGCCGCCTTCGCGCCCAAACCCGCTTTCCCGCACACCGCCGAAACCAGCGGCGGCGTCCATCATATTGGTACCGTTGATCCAGACGATCCCGGCGGCTAGTTTCGGCGCGATATCCAGCGCGAGGTTGATATTCTCTGACCAGACAGAGGCGGCAAGGCCATAGCGCGTGTTATTGGCGATCTCGACAGCCTCTGCCGGTGTGCGGAAGGTCGTCGCTACAAGCACTGGGCCAAAGATTTCTTCCTGCATCAGATGTGATGCGGGCGACAGGCCGGTGATCAGCGTGGGGGGATAGAAACAGCCGTCGGGCGCGGTGGTCTGATAGGTTTCGCCTTCGGTGTTGGCGCTGACCATCGCTGTGATCTGTTCCAGTTGCACAGGGTCCACGATGGCACCGACGTCGATGCATTTATCGAGCGGGTCACCGATACGCAGCCCGTCCATCCGCGCCTTTAGCTTGGTATAGAAACGATCTGCGATCCCTTCCTGCACCAGCAGGCGCGATCCGGCGCAGCAGACCTGGCCCTGATTGAACCAGATCGCATCGACCAAGCCTTCGACAGCGCTGTCGATATCGGCATCATCGAACACGATGTAGGGTGATTTGCCTCCCAGTTCGAGCGACAGCGCCTTGCCTGATCCTGCGGTGGCCACGCGAATTTTGCGCCCGACCTCGGTAGACCCAGTGAAAGCGATCTTGTCGACGGCTGCATCGACCAAGGCCGCGCCGGTTTCGCCATCGCCGGTCACGATATTGACCACACCGGCGGGCACACCGGCCTGCTGGCAGATATCAGCAAAGACCATAGCAGTCAGTGGTGTATATTCAGCGGGTTTCAGGACCACCGTATTGCCCATCGCCAGCGCAGGCGCGATCTTCCACGCCAGCATCAGCAGCGGGAAATTCCACGGGATAATCTGGCCACAGACGCCCAACGCCTCACGCTCAGGCAGTTCGTCCTGCATCAATTGAGCATAGCCCGCATGATGATAGAAATGCCGGATCGCCAAAGGCACGTCGATATCGCGGGATTCGCGGATCGGCTTGCCGTTGTCCATGCTCTCCATCACGGCGAGCAGGCGGGCATGTTTCTGCATTAGCCGCGCGACGGCATATAGAACACGGGCGCGTTTGTGGCCTGATTTGGCCCATGCTGGCTGCGCCTTGCGGGCGGCGGTCACAGCTGCGCCGACATCCGCTGCCGTGCCTTTGGTGACGCCAGCCAGCTTTTCGCCAGTCGCAGGGTTGTTTGTGGCGAAATCATCGCGCTTGGTGGCCCATTTACCGTTGATGAAATGTCCTGCGATCCCGCCATGATCGGCGATCCAGGCAAGGGCTTCGGCGTTGCTTTCAGGGGCGGGGCCATATTCCATGGTGGTGAAGATATCCTTGATATTCATGGCTTATCCAATCGCGTGCCGCCACTGGGCGGAATAGGCCCCGGTGACGTGATGGTCGAGTTGCCGTTCGATATCGCCCAAAAGGCTGGACGCGCCAAAGCGAAACAGGTCCGGTTGCAGCCAGCGGTCGCCCAATTCGTCCTTGATCATTGCCAGGTAAACGAGCGCATCCTTTGCCTTGGAAATCCCGCCTGCGGGTTTGTAGCCGATCTTGATGCCGGTGCGGTCATGGTAATCGCGGATCGCGCGGATCATCGTCAGGGTGACGGGCAGGGTGGCATTGACGGGTTCCTTGCCGGTCGAGGTTTTGATGAAATCTGCGCCCGCCATCATGCAGACCAAGCTGGCACGCGCAATATTGCGCAGTGTTCCAAGCTCGCCCGTGGCGAGGATCGCCTTGACATGCGCGTCACCGCAAGCGGCCCGCATCTGCTGCATTTCATCGTAAAGCGCCTGCCAGTTGCCGGTCAGCACATGACGGCGGCTGATGACGATGTCGATTTCCTGCGCACCGGCGGCAACGCTTTCGCCGATCTCGGCAATGCGCAGGTGAAAGGGCGACAGGCCTGCGGGAAAGCCGGTGGAAACGGCAGCGACGGGAATGCCGGACCCGTCCAGCGCATTGACGGCGGTGGCGACCATATCGTGATAAACGCAGATGGCCCCGGTGGTCAGGCCCTCCATCCCGAGTGCGTGCAAAATATCCGCCCGCACCGGCTGGCGCGCCTTGGCGCAAAGGCGGCGGACGCGACCTGCGCTATCGTCGCCTGAAAGCGTCGTCAGGTCCATCAGACTGATCGCTTTGCAAAGCCACGCGGCTTGATAATCTTTCTTCACGCTACGCCGCCCCGGCAATGAAGCCGCGCGCCGTTCGATGGCCGAGGTGTTGGCCTGCACCGCCATCACCCAATCAAGGTCCAGCGGCATACCGTCATTGCGCGGCAAAGTCGGGTTTGTGGTCATCTGCGCATCAGCCTTCTGCATTGCCCATAATAGGTGGCAGTTTGCAGATGACTTGGCAAGTTTTGACCGTTTGGTCAAACACTATGACGGCTGGACGACCTGACGTTGCAACTTTTGCCGATATTGCAATGGGGTGTCGCCGTAGGCAGCGCGAAACAATTTATGGAAATGCGACATGTTGGGGATACCGCAATCGGCGGCAATCTGGCTGATCGGGTCTGCATCGGTTGTCAGGGCGCGGGCCGCATGCTGCATCCGAATCCGGTTGATATAATCCGACGGCGTCAGGCCAAAGAATTTGCGCATGCTCCGGCTGACATGCGGATGCGCCTTGCCGGTTAGCGCCACCAGCCCTGCGGCCCCCTCGCGGAACACCGTCGGGTCTTGTGCTGTTCGGCAGGCACGGATCAGCCAGTCCGGCGCGCCTTGCGGATAGGTCTCGCCGGTCAGTTCGGCGCAAAGCGGCAGCAAAAACGCCTCTGCTGCGATTGTGTCGCAGCGGCTGCGTTCCAGTTGCACGGCGGCGTGGTTCAGCACTGCCAGTTCGCGCATATCGCGGTGATGCCGGGCAAGGCCAGTCTGTGTCCAGAACAGATGCCCCGACAGCGACGGATGCCGGCCCGCCAAGGCCGCGATCAGGCCCGGATGCAGGCAGAGCGAGACCACCAACGCGTGTTCGCCGCGCCCTTGCAACGCATGGCTTTGGCCGGGGCTGAGGAAAACAATGGTGCCTTCTGCAAGCGTCTCTGTGCCCTGTGGCAGATGATGCCGGATTGTTCCGTTCTGCACCCAGAACAGTTCAAAGAAATCATGTTGATGCAGGCTGCGTGGGCGCTGCGCCGTCAAGGTTGCCCTTGTCAGATGAACTTGCGCATCGGCGCGCAGAATATCGGTATGGCGCAGGATCAGGGTCATGAGCGCAAACTAGCACAGGTTTTTCTGCATTGCAGCATTTATTCCTGCGCTGATCTTTGATGACAAGCGGGCCGGCCCCGTTTATGCCGCAGGCAACCACGAAAGGGAGCCTTTCCGATGTCTTTTGACCGTTCCATCAAGATCGCGCCATCGATTCTGTCTGCTGATTTTGCCAATTTCGGTGCTGAATGCCAAGCGATCGAGGCGCAGGGTGCCGATTGGGTCCATGTCGATGTGATGGATGGGCATTTCGTGCCAAACATCACTTTTGGCCCTGCGACCTGCGCCGCGATTCGCCCGCATATAAAGGGGGTGATGGATGTGCATCTGATGATCGCCCCCGTCGATTCCTATGTCGAGGCCTTTGCCAAGGCAGGTGCCGATATCATCACCGCCCATGTCGAGGCGGGGCCGCATATCCACCGTACGATGCAGGCGATCCGCGCGGCGGGGGCCAAGGCCGGTGTGGCCCTGAACCCCGCAACGCCCGCTGCAGCCGTGGAATATCTGCTCGACATGGTCGATCTGGTCTGCGTGATGACGGTGAACCCCGGCTTCGGTGGGCAGAAATTCATTCATTCTCAGGTCGATAAAGTCCGCCAGCTGCGCGCGATGATCGGCGACCGGCCGATCCATATCGAGATTGATGGCGGCGTTGATCCGACGACGGCACCTTTGGTCGCTGCGGCGGGTGCCGATGTGCTGGTCGCAGGATCGGCGGTGTTCCGTGGTGGGTCTGTAGCTAATCCTGCCCCTTATGGTGCCAATATCCGCGCCATTCGCGACGCGGCGCAAGCGTCCTAGGGGGCTGGCTGCCCCCGCCTTGCGGGCTCCCCGGCGGATATGTACGTCAAATCGCGCTTTGCGCGAATTGACGGGCTCGGAAGATGATTACTGCGTTGCGGCGCGGTACCAGGCGGCGAGCGTCGCGCGGTCCGCATCCGGGATCTGCGTGATGTTCGCGGGCGGCATCGCGTGGCTGATGCCCGATTGGACATAGATCGCACGGGCGTGGTGGGCGATGTCAGACTCTGTTTCAAGGAATACGCCCTTGGGCGCCCATTGCATATTGCCCCAGACCGGTTCGCGCGCATGGCACATCGAGCAGCGCCCGATCACGATATCATGCGCCTCTTCAAAGCCCGCAGCACCCGCAAATTGTTGTTCATAGGCGGTCAGCGCGCGCGTCTCGGCCTCTTCATAGGTGTCGTGACCCGGCGCGGTGGACAACCATGCGATCACGATGAAGATGATCACCGTGACCGCCCAGGTCCAGTTGGGCCGGCCTTTGCGCGCGTGCATCGAGTTGAAATAATGCCGGATCGTCACCCCCATCAGGAACACCAGCGCGGCGATGATCCATGCATATTGCGTGCCGAAAGCCAGCGGATAATGGTTTGACAGCATTAGAAAAATCACCGGCAATGTGAGGTAATTGTTATGGGTGGACCGCAGCTTGGCGATCTTGCCATATTTCGGGTCCGGCTTGCGCCCGGCCTTGAGATCGGCCACTACGATCCGCTGGTTCGGCATGATGATCGCGAACACATTCGCTGTCATGATCGTCGCCGTGAAAGCACCCAGATGCAGCAAGGCGGCGCGCCCGGTGAAAATCTGGGTATAGCCCCATGACATCACCACCAGCAGCACGAACAGCAGGATCATCAATGTTGTGGGCTTCTCGCCCAAAGGCGATTTACACAAAAGGTCATAGATCACCCAGCCGACGCCCAACGAGGCGGCAGAAATCAAAACCCCCTGCCAGATCGCCAGATCCGCCTTTGCGGGATCGATCAGATATAATTCCGCCCCGACCCAATAGACCACGGCAAGCAGTGCGGCACCCGACAGCCAGGTCGCATAGCTTTCCCATTTGAACCATGTCAGATGTTCGGGCATCGCATCAGGTGCGACCAGATATTTCTGGATATGGTAAAAGCCACCACCATGGACCTGCCATTCTTCACCATCCGCCGGGCCTTCGATATTCCGGTTCAGCCCCAGATCGAGGGCGATGAAATAAAACGATGACCCGATCCATGCGATCGCCGTGATCACATGCAGCCAGCGCAAAGCAAAAGCCAGCCATTCCCATAAGATCACCGCATCATACATCTGCCATCCCTTTCATCGCTGACACCAGACTTTGCCGTTCCGCGCGCAGCTGCGCCAGCGGAAAATGCCCAATGCCGATCCCGGCTTGCACAAGTGCCGCATGTTCCGGCACAAAGCCGGGACAGACCCGATTTTGGAGCATTTCCATGCAACGCTATCCTCGTGACATGATCGGCCATGGTGCCAGCCCCCCCGCCGCCAAATGGCCTGGTGGCGCGCGGATCGCCGTGCAGATCGTGCTAAATTACGAGGAAGGCGGCGAGAATAACATTCTGCACGGCGATGCCGCCTCTGAAGCCTTCCTGTCCGAAATCGTCGGTGCCGCCCCCTGGCCCGGCCAGCGCCATTGGAACATGGAAAGCATCTATGAATATGGCGCGCGGGCGGGGTTCTGGCGCTTGCACCGGATGCTGGTCGATCTGCCGGTGACGGTTTACGGCGTCGCCACGGCGCTCGCCCGCGCGCCCGAACAGGTCGCCGCGATGCAGGATGCGGGGTGGGAGATCGCCAGCCACGGGTTGAAATGGATCGAATACAAAGATGCGCCGGAGGATGTCGAACGCGCTGACATGCTGGAAGCGATCCGCCTGCATAAAGAAGTCACCGGCACCCCGCCGCGCGGCTGGTATACCGGGCGTTGTTCCGTCAATACCGTACGGCTGGCCGCTGAAACCGGGCAATTTGCCTATATCGCCGACAGCTATGCCGATGATCTGCCCTATTGGATGGAATGCGGCGACCGCGACCAGTTGATCGTGCCCTATACGCTCGACGCCAATGACATGCGTTTCGCCACGCCGCAGGGGTTCAATGCCGGCGCGCAGTTTCTGGATTATCTCAAGGCCAGTTTCGATACGCTCTACCGCGAAGGCGGGCGGATGCTGTCGATCGGCCTGCATTGCCGCCTGATTGGCCGTCCGGGCCGGGCAGAGGCGTTGCGGCAATTCATCGACTACGCGCAGTCACATGAGGGCGTCTGGTTCGCGACCCGTGAACAGATCGCCGATCATTGGGCGGCAGAGCATCCGCATCAGCGCATCGCTCGCCCTTCGCAGATGGACCTTGCGACTTTCGTTGCGGCCTATGGCAGCGTCTTTGAGCATTCGCCATGGATCGCCGAAGGCGCGCATGGGCTGGAACTTGGGCCGGCACATGATACTGCCCTTGGTCTGCACAACGCGCTCTGCCGGATCTTCCGCTCCGCCAGCGATGAGGCGAGGCTTGGCGTGCTGAACGCCCACCCTGATCTGGCGGGCAAACTGGCGGCGGCCAAACGGCTGACCGCAGACAGCACCGCCGAACAGGCCAGCGCAGGCCTTGACGCGCTGACCGATGCGGAACGGGCGGCGTTTCAGGCGCAAAACGCGGCCTATGTCGCAAAATTCGGCTTTCCCTTCATCATCGCCGTGCGCGACCATGACAAGGCGTCGATCATGGCCGCCTTTGCCGCGCGTCTGCAAAACGACCGCGCCACTGAACTGGCCACGGCCTGTCAGCAAGTCGAACGGATCGCGCTGCACCGGTTGCGCGCGCTGCTGCCGCGATGAAAGATATCATCGCCCGGCCGCTGACTGCCGCTGCCTTTGCTCCTTTCGGCGATGTGTTGAATTGTAATGGCGCGCCAGACAGGATCATCAATGCCGGGCTTTGTGGACGGTTTCATGATCGTGCTCGGGTGGATGTCACGGAGGGCAAGGTCGGGATCAGCCTGTTCCGCTCTGACCTGCGGCAATTACCCTATCAACTCGACCTGATCGAACGGCACCCTTTGGGCTCACAAGCCTTCATCCCGATGAGCATGGATGGTTTTCTGGTCGTGGTCGCTGGCGATGATCTCATCCCGCAGGCCTTCCTCACCGCGCCGGGCGAGGGGATCAATATCCACCGCAACATCTGGCATGGTGTGCTGACGCCTTTGTCAGGACCCGGCCTTTTCGCCGTGATCGACCGGATTGGGGAAGGGGCTAATCTGGAGGAACATCATTTCCCTACCCCCTACCGGGTGATTTCAGGCTGACACTTGTCCTTCCGCGTCCCATCTTCTTTCTTCCCAAAATACTCCCCGCAGGGAGCCGCCTACTTCAGTAGGCTTTGCCACGTGCAGAAACCGGCCAGACCACCTCGACCTTGCCGTCGCGCAGCCCGACATACCAATCATGCAGGTTGCAGGTCGGGTCGCAATGGCCCGGGATCAGTTTCAGCCGGTCATTGATGTTCAGCACGCCCTGCGGATCAGCGACCGTGCCATGTTCGTCGGAACATTGGACATATTCCAGATCATCGCGACCATGGATCAACGGCAGGCCGCTGTCGACAGATTGCACTTTCAGCCCGGCATCGACAATGGCGATATCGGCTTTCACATGGCTCATCACCGAGGTCAGGATGAACAGGGCGTTTTCCCATTCGCCCTGATCCAGCCTGTTGCCGTCCTTGTCCAGCACCCGGCCATAATCGGCATCCATGAAAGCATAGGACCCGCACTGCAATTCGTTGAACACGCCCGACGCGGCTTCAAAATAATACGATCCCGTGCCGCCGCCGCCGATGATGTCGGATTCAATACCTTCGGCGATGAGCACATCCAGCGTCGCGCGGACCTGATCAATTGCGACCTGGGTCTTGGCTCGCCGTTCCTGGTATGTCTGCAGATGCTGCATCGCGCCTTGATAGGCCTGAATGCCGGCATATTTCAGCCCCGGAGCGGCGACGATTGCTTTGGCCAGTGCGACGACAGGCGCGCCGTATTGCACGCCGCAGCGCCCTGCACCCACGTCGATCTCGACCAGGCACTCGATTGTTGCGTCGTGGCGCTGCGCGGCTGCCGACAGATCGGCGACATTGGCAAGATGATCGACACAGCAAATGACGCGGGTGCCCAGCTTGGGCATGCGGGCCAGACGGTCGATCTTGGCTGGGTCGCACACCTGATTGGTGATCATGATATCAGTGATCCCGCCGCGGGCGAATGCTTCGGCCTCTGATACTTTCTGGCAGCAGACGCCGACCGCCCCGCCCAGTCTTTGCTGCAACAGCGCTACATCAACGGATTTATGCATCTTGCCATGGACGCGGTGGCGCATGCCATGGGATCTCGCGAAATCGCCCATTTTACGGATGTTGCGTTCCAATGCGTCAAGGTCCAGCACCAGACAGGGGGTCTGTATTTCTGCCTCGTCCATACCGGGCAGCGCAGGAATATCATAACCGACTTCAAGGCCCTTCAGATCATGGATTTCTTTCATTCGCGTCTACCTTGCCCCTGCCATTTGGTGCCGTGATCAATAGCGCCGCCAGCCCACCGTCCATATCGGTGACATGATTGGCCCAGAGATGCCAGTTCAGATGGTCTGTTGTCAGCACCTGCCGTCAGGTGTATCTGGCGCGCTCCGCCCGGACAGTTATGGAACCAATCACGGTATCCCGCGTTATTGACGGGTACCTCTTGTGTCATCACGGATGCGTGAGAAATTTGGCGGCAGGTTCTGAAGTGAATCACCTCTTTCATGCTGTCTGTGATAAAATGAGGTTAACGATCGGTGGAGATGCCCGCTCTCCATCCGGTTGCGTGACAGGCAGTATGATACTGGTCTGCGAAATTCATCAGCGGGCTAAGGACATTAGAATGACTATCGAAAGTTTACTCGTTACCCTGATCATCGGCGCCATTGCAGGTTGGCTTGCTGGACTGATCGTCAAGGGGTTCGGTTTTGGCTTGTTGGGTAATATCGTCGTGGGCATCGTCGGTGCTTTTGTCGCCAGCCTGCTGTTTCCACAACTTGGGATCAGCATCGGCACTGGTATCGCTGGCGCGATCATCCATGCCACGATTGGTGCGGTCATCCTGTTGTTCTTGATCCGCCTGATCAAACGCGCCTAAGCCCTCAGGCTCTGTCTCTTCGATAAAGCGACGCATCCCTGCAAACGGGATGCGTCGCTTTTCCTTTTCCGCCAGGGTGATTCATTCTCTAAGACTTGCTGCAACGCAGCGTAAAAAACAGGCATGCTCCGCACTTGTCGTTCACAATTTAAGCATTCGCCCATTTTGCAGCAGATAACAAAGCCGTGTTTAGGTGACGTCAATTGCCGTGATCCCGGTCGCGGCCAATGATCCCGATCACTGAAGCGACCAAAGCATGTCCGGCAGGCTCATCCTCCCAGACGCCGATACCGGACATGCGCAACATTTCTGCTGCTGATCGAGGATACGGTTTGAACCTGCACATTTTCAACCCGCTACATCCCGTTGTCTGCAGCGTAACCTCAGGAGCATATGTTTCATGATGAAGAAGACTTTATTATCGGCTGCTGCCATCACGGCGCTGATGACTGCTGCCCCCGCAATGGCCGATTGCCCAATCAAGGTAGGTGTGTTGCATTCACTGTCGGGCAGTATGGCAATCTCGGAAACTACATTGCGCGACGTGATGCAGATGCTGGTCGCCGAACAGAATGCCAAAGGCGGCGTGCTTGGCTGTGAACTGGAAGCCGTGGTCGTCGACCCTGCATCCGACTGGCCCTTGTTTGCCGAACTGACGCGGCAATTGCTGACCGTTGACGAAGTTGACGTGATCTTCGGCGCATGGACCTCGGTAAGCCGCAAGGCGCTGCTGCCGGTGCTGGAAGAGCTGAACGGTCTGTTCTTCTATCCCGTCCAGTACGAAGGTCAGGAAAGCTCGCGCAACGTATTCTATACCGGAGCGGCGCCTAACCAGCAGGCGATCCCGGCTGTGGATTACTTCATCGACGAACTGGGTGTGGAAAGCTTTGCCCTGCTGGGCACCGATTACGTCTATCCACGCACGACCAACGCCATTCTGGAATCCTACCTGTTGTCGAAAGGCATCGCGGCTGAAGATATCTTCGTCAACTACACCCCGTTTGGTCATGCAGATTGGTCGACCATTGTGTCTGATGTCGTGGGTCTGGGTGCCGGCGGCAAACAGGTTGGTGTGATCTCCACCATCAACGGTGACGCGAATGTCGGTTTCTACACCGAACTGGCCGCACAGGGCGTTAGTGCTGATGACATCCCCGTCGTCGCCTTTTCCGTCGGGGAAGAGGAATTGTCCGGCCTTGATACATCCCGTCTGGTCGGCCATCTGGCGGCGTGGAACTATTTCATGTCCGCCGATACGCCTGAAAACGAGGCGTTCATCACCGCTTGGCATGAATTTATTGGCAGCACCGACCGCGTGACCAATGACCCCATGGAGGCTCATTACATCGGCTTCAACATGTGGGTGAACGCGGTCGAAGCTGCAGGCACCACTGATGTTGATGCCGTGCGTGAAGCAATGTGGGGTCAGGAATTCCCCAACCTGACCGGTGGTATGGCGGTAATGAACACCAACCACCACCTGTCCAAACCCGTGCTGATCGGTGAAATCCGCGCTGATGGGCAGTTCGACATCATCAGCCAGACCCCAGAAGTCGCAGGCGAAGCCTGGTCGCCCTTCCTGGAAGAAAGCGCCAGCTGGACCAGCGACTGGCAGGAACTGGAATGCGGTATGTATGACACCGCGACAGACACCTGTGTACAGCTGACCTCGAACTACTAAGCCTTCCGGGATGCGGGACCTTTGTCTCGCATCCCGGCCGCGCCCCCCTATGAAAGCCTGCCTGATGTTGCGTCGTCTTTGTGCTTTTGCCCTGATCTGGCAGTTGATCCTTAGCCCTGTGATGGCGCAGGATGAGTCTGATACGCCCTTGCAGGATGTTTTGCAGACAGTGCAATCCGAGGTGGCGAACCCGTCACGCGGCACCGTGCCTGCGGTTTTGCAAGCACTTATGGCGGCGGATGCGCCTGGCACTGTTGATTTCCTGCGCACTTGGTCGGACCGCGAGGTTTATGAACGACCCGCTGATGGTCTGTTTTTCTATGCCACGGCCGAGGGCAGCAGCCTGACCCTGATAGATATCGACACCGGGGCAGAGGTCGCCACAGTCACGTCGCGCGATGTCAGTCAGATCCGCCCCAATGCGGGTGTGCGCCGCGAAATCGGCGCGTCACTGGTTGCGTTTGAACTGACGCACCCTGATGCGGATCGCCGGATGGCGGCCCTCGCGTCTGCCGCGCGCAGTCCTGATCCTGACCAATTGCCCGCCATTCGCGCTGCCCGCGCGGAAGAGGAAGATAGTGCCATTGCGGCCAGGATGGATCGTCTTATCGCGCTGTTGGTCGCCCGCTATGATCAGGACAGCACGACGCGGGTCGAAGCCATCGGTGCCCTGCGGGGCGACGTCAGCACACCGGCGCGCAGTGTCCTGAACCAATTGCTGGCGACCCGTGCGGATTTTGCGGAAACCCTGCCTGAGGATGTCAATATTGCCCGGATCAAGACGCCGGGCGAAGACATTTCGCTGAGCGCGGCTTACGCTGTTCTGGTTGGTGCTGATCTCGCCCCTGCGGCACCGGGGCGTAACGCGATCCGTGATGCCTTGCGCGCCAATGTCGTGGATGGGCAGGTGGGTGGCGTGCCGGTGCATCAGTTGGATAATGATGCAGACCGGATTGCGGCCTATCAGGCGCTGGAAGATGCAGGAATTGTCCCGCCCTTGGTGACCGAGGCTGATGTAGCTGACGCAGTGTCGCAATATGTGTTCTTCGATGCCTATCTCGAGCCCGACGCCGCCGTGACCACAGCGGCAGAGGCGGCGCGCAGCAGTACCAGCCTGCGGGTATCGGGGTACCAGTTTCTCAGCCTCAGCCTTGATGCGCTGTCGCTGGCGTCAATCTTCTTCCTCGCTGCCATTGGCCTTGCCATCACCTTTGGCGTGATGCGGGTGATCAATATGGCGCATGGCGAATTCATCATGATGGGGGCCTATACCGGATACGTTGTCCAGACGATTATTCCCAATTACACCGCGTCACTGGCTGTGGCCCTGCCGCTGGCCTTTGCGGTGACCTTTTTGGCGGGGGTGGTGATGGAACGGCTGGTGATCCGGCACCTTTACACGCGCCCTTTGGAAACCTTGCTGGCGACTTTTGGCATTTCGATTGCCTTGCAGCAATTGGCCAAGAACATCTTTGGTACTCAAGCCCGCCCTGTCACGGCACCTGACTGGCTGGCCGGTGCGATCCAGATCAATGATCTGGTCTCGGTCGCCGCCGTACGTGTCGGGATTTTCGTGATGGCAGCGCTGTTCTTACTCCTGTTGCTCTATATCCTGAACCGCACCCGCCTGGGTCTGGAGGTGCGCGCCGTGACCCAGAACCCCGGCATGGCGGCCAGCATGGGGATCAACCCCGACCGGATCAACATGCTGACCTTTGGTCTCGGCTCGGGCATCGCCGGAGTTGCCGGTGTTGCCATCGGGCTGGTGGCGCAGGTCACGTCTGAGATGGGGGCGAACTACATCGTGCAAAGCTTTATGACCGTTGTCGTCGGCGGTGTCGGGTCGGTGTTCGGCACGCTGGCCGGGGCCGCGCTGATCGGATCGTTGCAAAAGGGGATCGAATGGTTCAACCCCGCCAATACACTTGCTGCGCAGACCTTCATGGTGCTGTTCATCATCCTGTTCATCCAATTCCGGCCCAAGGGTATTGTCGCCCTCAAAGGCCGCGCGGCGGGGGATTGAAGCCATGACGATCATGACCTCGCCAGAAACAATCACCCCTCGGCGCAGTTTCCTGCGCGATAACCCCTCTGTCCTGTGGTTCATGGGCCTGCTGGGGTTGTTCACCCTGATCGTGACACTGTTGTCCGAAGGGATGGGGATGGGGGTCATTTCCACCAACCTTGTCAAAATCCTCGGCATGACCTTGTGCTTGTGCCTCATCGCCATCGCGATGGATGTTGTCTGGGGCTACTGCGGTATCCTGAGCCTTGGGCATTTCGCGTTTTTCGGCCTTGGTGGCTACGCCATCGGCATGTGGCTGATGTATGCGCGGACCGAGATTGTGATCCGCGATTCACTCGGGCGCGGTGCGATACCGCCTACCGAACGAGAGGTGTCCGAAGGCGTCGCCAGCCAGATTTTCGGTGTGGTGGGCAGTTCCGAATTGCCGCTGATCTGGAGTTTCGCCGGATCGCTGCCCGCGCAACTGGCGCTGGTGGTGCTGGTGCCGGGGGTGCTCGCGCTGGTGTTCGGCTGGCTGGCCTTCCGCAGCCGGGTGACTGGCGTCTATCTGTCGATCCTGACGCAGGCGATGACCTTGGCTTTGTCGCTCTATCTGTTCCAGAATGACACTGGCTTGCGCGGCAACAACGGGTTGTCGGGCTTGCAGAACATCCCCGGTGCGCTGGAGGTGCCGCAGGCGGTCATCTCGGTCTGGTTTTTCTGGGCTTCGGCGCTGGCGCTCGGCCTCGGTTATCTGCTGTTCGCCTGGGTCGTGTCGGGCAAGTTCGGCTCTGTCATCCGCGCGATCCGCGATAACGAGGCGCGGGTGCGGTTCCTTGGCTATAATGTCGAAGGTTACAAGTTGTTCGTCTTCACCCTGACCGCTGTGGTCGCCGGTATCGCGGGGGCGCTGTACTATCCGCAGGCAGGGATCATCAACCCTGCTGAAATAGCACCGATCGCATCGATCTACCTGGCGGTCTGGGTCGCGATTGGGGGCCGGGGGCGGCTATACGGTGCTGTGATCGGGGCGGCTTTTGTGTCGCTTTTGTCCAGCTGGCTGACGGGCGGCGGCGCGCCGAATGTCGATCTGGGACTGTTCCGCATCGTCTGGACCGATTGGTGGCTGGTGCTGCTCGGCCTCGGCTTCGTCGCCGTCACGCTGTTCTTTCCCAAAGGCATCGGTGGGCTGTTTGACTATCTGGTGAGGAAACAACCATGACCACCTTGCTGGAAGTCTCTGGCGTGAGCGTCACCTTCGACGGGTTCCGCGCGATCAACAACCTGTCGATTGCGATTGGAGAACCGGAATTGCGTGCCGTGATCGGGCCGAATGGCGCGGGCAAAACGACCTTCATGGATATCGTCACCGGCAAGACACGACCCGATGAAGGCAAGGTGCTCTGGGGTGAAAAATCCATCGATCTGGTCCGTATGTCCGAAAGCCAGATCGCCAAGGCGGGCATCGGGCGCAAGTTCCAGAAACCTACCGTTTTCGAGGATCAGAGCGTTCGTGCGAACCTGTCGATGGCGTTGAAGAACAAACGAGGTCCGTTTTCAGTGCTGGCGTGGAAAGCGACTGAGGCCGATAATGCGCGCATCGTGGCATTGGCGGATGAGGTCGGGCTGACCGAACGGCTGGAGCATCGCGCGGGTGACCTAAGTCATGGGCAGAAGCAATGGCTGGAGATCGGCATGTTGCTGGCGCAAGACCCGCGGCTGCTGCTGGTTGATGAACCGGCGGCTGGTATGACTCCGGCAGAGCGGGAGCATACCACGGATCTGCTGAAGCGGGCGGCAAAGACCCGGGCAGTGGTGGTGATCGAACATGATATGGAATTCATCCGCAGGCTCGATTGCCGGGTCACCGTGCTGCATGAAGGCTCCGTGCTGGCCGAAGGGTCATTGAATCATGTCACCAAAAACCAGCAGGTGATCGATGTATATCTGGGGCGCTGAACAATGCTGAACGTGGACAATCTGACCCTGCATTACGGTGCCTCGCAAATCCTTTGGGGCGTGTCGCTGAACGCGCAGGCGGGGGCCGTGACGGCGGTGATGGGCACCAATGGCGTGGGTAAAACCAGCCTGCTGCGGGCCATCGCGGGGCGGCATCCCTATTCGGGCGGGACGATCACATTGGACGGGCAGGTGCTGGATCACCCGAAAGCGGCGCAGGCGGCGCAGGCGGCGCAGGCAGGCATCGCCTATGTCCCGCAAGGGCGCGAGGTGTTTCCGTTGCTGACGGTCACCGAAAACCTGCAAACCGGTTTTGCGTGCCTGCCGCGCGCGGATCATCAAATCCCCGACCGGATTTATGAATTGTTTCCGGTTTTGCAGCAAATGAAAGACCGCCGCGGTGGCGATCTGTCGGGCGGGCAGCAACAGCAGCTGGCCATCGCGCGGGCCTTGATCGCGCGGCCTAAGGTTTTGCTGCTGGACGAACCCACCGAAGGCATCCAGCCCAATATCATCAAACAGATCGGCAAGGTTATCGAACTCCTGCGCGATGAAGGCGAGATTGCAATCGTTCTAGTCGAACAATATTTCGACTTTGCCTATACCCTTGCCGATCAGTTTTGCGTGCTGAACCGGGGCGAAGTCGTGCTGTCAGAACCTGCGGGTGCGGTCAGCCGCGAGGATATTCTACAGCGCGTTTCGATCTGAGTTGTTTCCTGAGTTAATGTTCTCCCTGCACTTTTCAGGACAGTTTTGCACGAATTAGAACGTTAAATTGACGCAATTTGCCGTCATTTGGCGACAGTATGCCGCAGCCGCAAAAAAGTTATGCTGCCTTCATGGCGCTGTTACATATGCCACTTATCCGCCACCCCACAGGAATGCATCCGGTGCCAGCTTGCGCCGCGTCGCGTCCCACGTTTTTAACAAAAGGGGTTTTCTATGCTGAAACGCACATATCTGACAGCCACGGCGCTGACGCTGACGATGGCAGCGTCTATGGCGCAGGCGCAGACACAGATCGACTGGTGGCATGCAATGGGCGGCGAATTGGGTGAATTGCTCGAAGGTGTCGCCGCCGGGTTCAACGAAAGCCAATCTGACTACGAAGTCATCCCCAGCTTTCGCGGCACCTACGCCGAAGCGATGACCGGTGCGATTGCAGCTTTCCGTGCCAATCAGCAGCCGCACATCCTGCAGGTATTCGAGGTTGGGACTGGCACCATGATGGGGGCCGAAGGAGCAATCTATCCGATCTATCAACTGATGGCCGACAATGACGTGAATTTCGACCCGAGCGCCTATCTCGACACGATCGTCAGCTATTACACGGACCCAGACGGCAACATGCTGTCTTTCCCGTTCAACTCTTCCACCCCGATCATGTATTACAACCGCGACATCTTTGAAGCGGCTGGTCTGGACGCAGACGTGCCCCCGGCAACATGGGCTGAAATGGAAGCAGCATCCTTGCAGATCATCGAATCCGGTGCTGCACCCTGTGGTTTCACCACATCGTGGCCCAGCTGGCTGATGTTGGAAAACTTCACCGCTTGGCACAACGTACCGCTGTCGACCCAGTCGAATGGCTTTGAGGGTTTTGACGCAGAATTCGTGTTCAATACTGATCTGGTCTCGACCCATTGGGACAACCTCAAAGCTTGGCAAGATGACGGTGCATTCCGTTGGGGTGGCCCTGGCCCCGGCCCTGATGCCGCACCCTTGTTCTATGCGGGTGAATGCGCGATGTTCTTCGGCTCATCCGCCAGCCGCGCCGGCGTGCTGAACAATGCTGATTTCGAGGTCGGTTTCGGCATGCAGCCTTACTACGATACTGTCGAAGGTGCACCGCAGAACACCATCATCGGTGGTGCAACATTGTGGGTGCTGACCGGGCATGAAGATGAAGAATACCAGGGTATTGCCCAGTTCTTTGAATATCTGTCCCAGCCAGAAGTACAGGCAAAATGGCATCAGGATACCGGCTATCTGCCGATCACTCAGGCCTCTTTCGATCTGACTCGCGAACAGGGCTATTATGACGAAAACCCCGGTTCGGACATTTCGATCCGCCAAATGACCCTGAACCCGCCGACGCCGAATTCCAGTGGTCTGCGTTTCGGCAACTATGTCCAGATCCGTGACATCATCTCGGAAGAGATGGAATCGGTCATGTCCGGGGTCAAGACAGGTCAGCAAGCCACCGACGATGCTGTGCGCCGGGGCAACGTGCTGCTGCGTGAGTTTGAAGCGTCAATGAACTAAACGACCCCCCAAGCCTGACCCACCTTCGCTACGGCGGGGGTGGGTTTTGTCGTTTTACACTTGGCTGGACAGGCACCCAGATGCAGACCAAACGTTCTACCTTTTCCAACAGCTGGCTGCCTTATGCGCTGCTGGCACCGCAGATTATCATCACGCTGATCTTTTTTGTCTGGCCTGCCGGTCAGGCCTTGTTGCAGTCATTTTACCGGCAAGGCGATGCCTTTGGCGTACGGCCACCGACCTTTGTCTGGTTCCGCAATTTCGCGATGTTATTTGACGATGCGCTGTATCTGAATTCGCTTAAGGTCACGCTTTACTTTTCAGTTGGCACGACGGTGCTATCGATGGGGCTGGCGTTACTGTTTGCGGTGATGGTCAATAAGATGATCCGATCAAAGGAGACCTATACAACGTTCCTGGTCTGGCCTTATGCGATCGCGCCTGCCATCGCGGGTGTGTTGTGGTGGTTTATCTTCAACCCCAATATCGGCATCCTGCCTTATGTGCTGGAGGGGGTCGGCTATGACTGGAACCACCGGTCCAGCAGCAATGACGCGATGATCCTGGTGATCGTTGCAGCGGCGTGGAAACAGATTTCATATAACTTCCTGTTCTTTCTGGCCGGGCTGCAATCAATCCCGCAATCCTTGCTGGAGGCAGCGGCCATCGACGGGGCAAGCCGGTTCAAAAGGTTCTGGAACATCGTGTTCCCACTATTGTCGCCGGTCACCTTCTTTCTACTGGTGGTGAATATCGTCTATGCGATGTTCGACACATTCGGTGTCATCCACGCCACAACCGAGGGTGGGCCGTCACAGGCGACGAATATCCTTGTCTACAAGGTGTTCCGCGATGGTTTCGTTAACCTCAACATGGGGTCATCGGCGGCACAATCGGTGATCCTGATGGGGATCGTGATCATCCTGACCGTCATCCAGTTCCGCTATATCGAGCGGCGTGTGAATTATTGAGGAAACAGGACAATGGTTGAAAATGACCGCTGGGGCAGTTTGTTTGCCCATCTGGTGCTGATCCTTGGCGTCGCCTTGGTGATATTCCCGGTCTATGTGGCCGTGATCGCCTCGACCCATCCGCCCGGCACATTCGTGCGGGGGGTCATGCCCTTGTTGCCGGGGCCGAATGCGCTCGAAAACTATCGCACCGTGATATTCGAAGGCCGGTCGCGCGCCGGTACACCGCCCATCGGGGGTATGCTGTGGAACTCTTTTGTCATGGCGATGGCGATCACCGTGGGGAAGCTGTCAATTTCGATCCTGTCGGCATTTGCGATTGTCTATTTCCGCTTTCCGTTCCGAATGTTCTTTTTTTGGGTCATCTTCCTGACCCTGATGCTGCCGGTAGAAGTCCGGATCGTGCCGACCTTTCAGGTCGTCGCCGATCTGGGCATGTTGAACAGCTTCGCGGGCCTTTCGATCCCGTTGATCGCCAGCGCCACGGCGACCTTCCTGTTCCGGCAATTCTTTATGACCGTACCAGAGGAACTGATGGAAGCCGCCCGCGTCGATGGCGCAGGACCGATGAAGTTTTTCAAAGACATCCTGATGCCGCTGTCGATCACTAACATCGCAGCCTTATTCGTGATCATGTTCATCTACGGCTGGAACCAATACCTGTGGCCGCTGCTGATCACGACTGATCCCGAATACTACACCATTGTTATGGGCATCCAGCGGATGGTGACGGGTGGCGATAGCGAACCGCTATGGCATCTGGTGATGGCGACCGTGGTTCTGGCGGCACTGCCCCCGATCCTTGTGATTTTATTTATGCAAAGGCTTTTCGTCAAAGGCCTGACAGAGACGGAGAAATAAACGATGGCGACGATTGTGATGGATGACCTGCACAAGGTCTATGCAGGCGGCGTCAAGGCGGTGACAGGTATCAGTCTGGATATCGCCGATGGCGAAATGATCGTGCTGGTTGGGCCTTCTGGTTGTGGCAAATCCACTTTGCTGCGGATGGTTGCGGGGCTGGAGACAATTTCGGATGGCACGCTGAAAATCGGCGACCGGATGGTGAATAATCTTGAACCAGCAGAACGCGATATTGCGATGGTGTTTCAGAACTATGCGCTCTACCCGCATATGACGGTATTCGATAATCTGGCTTACGGGCTGCGTAATCGTAAATTTCCAAAAGATGAAATTAATCGCCGCGTTCATGAAGCGGCCGAGATGCTGGAAATCGCAGCATATCTGGATCGCAAACCGCGTAATCTGTCCGGTGGGCAACGCCAGCGGGTTGCGATGGGCCGTGCCTTGGTGCGTGAACCGGCGGCGTTTTTGTTTGATGAACCTCTGTCGAATCTCGACGCTAAATTGCGCGTGCAGATGCGGGTGGAAATTCGGCAATTGCAAAAGCGGCTGAAAACCACCTCACTTTATGTCACCCATGACCAGCTGGAGGCGCTGACCATGGCTGACCGGCTAGTGGTGCTGAATGGCGGCAAGATCGAACAGGTTGGCACGCCGATGGATGTATTCAACAAACCGGCTTCCGTCTTTGTGGCGGGCTTCATCGGATCACCGGCGATGAACATGTTGGACGTCGCCTATTTGCGGGATACCGGTGCCGCGCAAGGCTTGTCGGGACTGCCACAAGGGACCGATCTGATAGGCGTGCGGCCTGACGACCTTTTGCTGAATGCGCCTGAGGCACCACATCTGTCGTTGACCGGTGATGTTGTCCTGCTCGAACCTGCCGGCTCTGAAAGCCATATTTACGTGTCTCTCGCTGGCAGTAGTCAGCCGGTCACGATGCGGGTACAGGGGTTGCCGAATGTGCTGGAAGGCGCGCGCATCAACCTATCCGTGCCGTTGTCCGCCTTGCACCCTTTCGCTTCGGCCACCGGTTTGCGTGTAGGGTAATGGCCTATTGGTTGTTCCGCCGCGGGTCTTGACGGCCACGCTTCCATGCCCGCAGGCGGTGAACAGCACAACCCAGGACCGCACCGCAGGCAGCTCCCGCTGCATTTGCGGCAGCATCGCTGACATCGCCATAGCGGCCGACCGACGGTTGGATCACCTCAATCGCGCCGCCATAAGCTGTAGCAGCCATAACGACCCAAATGGCGATGCGTGGCCGGGCATAGGACATTGGAAACGCCAATACTGCGAAGGCTACAAAATGGTGCAGCTTATCACTGCCGGGAGCGGATGGCATTGTCTGAGAAGGGGTCAATGTTGCGATTCCCACAACAATTGCCAGGGCAATCGTCAAGACGGCTCCGTTTCGTGGGTCACTGAAATTGATCTTTTTCATTAACTTATTCCGCCCATTAGGCCTGTCGTTGCCTCATTGATTGTCGTCATGGGCGTACTGTTTCACGATTGACATTGTGCCTACCTTTTTTGCACGTCAAAAGGGAACATAAGTCATGGATGGGCATGCCCAATTAGCGCAAAAGCGCCGTATGATCGCCTGTTGCCTGTGATCGCTAGGGCCTTCATCACCGTTATGCAACCTGAAACTGAGCTTGACTGCGCAGCGTTTGACGTTACGTTCGGATTGCATCGTTATCGGTAACGCCAGTGATTTGCGCAGACTATCTCGTTGCGTAGGTGTCCAATCATTTGGCAAATTACAATTTCCGCACTCCAAACCAAGGACCTCCGTCAACCAGAGCGGGTGTTCGCCGCTGGTTTGTTGTCCATAACCGCGTTAAACGCTTGCGCAAATTGATTGAAATGCACGTTATGATAACATTAGTCACCATGGATGTAACCTTAGGGCGGCCGCAGATACCCTTTTTGCCGTTTTTTTCAACATTCAGGTCTGTTGTGCGGTCTGACCCCGCCCGCATGGCGGCAACAAGACCATGTGTGAGGTAAAGAGTCATGGCTGATTATGCTGCCCGATTTGCGAATTTGAGTCGCGGGAAAAAGGTTGCCCTGCAACGTACGGTCGACGCCTGTGTGATATTATTTTCTTTCATTGCGGCCGTGTATCTCCGTACGGAAAGTCTGCATCTGCTCCAGTTGCCAGAGGTTTGGCTGACGCTGATGTTGTCGGTCCCGGCCACCTTGGCGGTGTTCAGCATGCTTGGATTGTATCGGAATTCGGTACGATATCTGACCGGGGGCGTCCTCGCCACCGTTCTCAAAGGTGCGGTGGCATCAGGTTTGACCATCTACATTGCGAGCCTGATTTTTGCTGCGCCGATCCCGCGGTCGGCCCCGATTATCAATGCCGTTTTTGTTTTCTTGTCAGTGGGGGGAATCCGGTTTGTTGTGCGCCAATTGTTCCGGGACCAGTCCACGCAGGTCAAACGTCCTGTCATCATCTTCGGTGCAGGAGAGGCCGGGCTGCAGGTGCTGAACGCATTGACACATGGCAAGGAATATCTGCCGATCGCGTTGGTGGATGATGACGAAAAGCTGCACAATCTCAACATCGGTGGCCTCAAGGTCCATTGCCCAGATCAGATTCCTCAAATCGTCGCAAAGACCGGCGCAGAGATCGTGTTGCTTGCAGCGCCAAGCATGGGGCGGGAGCGTAAACGGCGGGTCCTGGCAGAGGCTGCGTCTCTTCAGGTCGAATTCAAAACCATTCCCGGCATGTCCGACATCGTCAGTGGGAAGGCAAAGATCTCTGAGCTACGGACTGTTTCGGCAGAAGATCTTCTGGGCCGTGATCCGGTCAAGCCTGTCTCCGAGCTGCTACGGCGGAATATCACTGGTAAGGTCGTCATGGTCTCTGGCGCCGGTGGGTCGATCGGTAGCGAGCTGTGCCGTCAAATCCTGACCCAGGAACCCGAAATGCTGGTTCTTTTCGAAATGTCGGAATTTGCACTTTACGCCATCGAAGCAGAGCTGACAGCGAGCGTCGCGCGGATGACACATAAGCCACGGATCATTCCCTTGCTGGGATCTGTCCAGCACCGGCGGCGGCTGGAAGTCGTGATCAAGGCTTTCCGTGTACAGACAATCTATCACGCGGCGGCCTATAAGCACGTTCCACTGGTAGAAGAGAATGTGGTCGAAGGAATCCGCAACAATGTCTTTGGCACGCTGGAAATATCCTCTGCTGCAGAAAAATGCGGTGTTGAGAATTTCATCCTGATTTCGACAGACAAAGCAGTGCGCCCGACGAATATCATGGGGGCCAGCAAGCGCCTGGCAGAGCTAATTTGCCAGGCTAAAGCCCAGCAAAGCAAGTCAACCGTGTTTTCCATGGTGCGGTTCGGGAATGTGTTGGGATCATCCGGTTCGGTCATTCCTAAGTTTCAGGAACAGATCGCAAATGGAGGCCCGATCACGGTCACGCACCGTGATATCAACCGCTATTTCATGACGATCCCCGAAGCTGCGCAACTGGTGATCCAAGCTGGCGCAATGGCAAAAGGCGGCGATGTTTTCGTGCTGGATATGGGCGATCCGGTGAAGATTCTTGATCTGGCGCTGAGCATGGTCAAGATGCATGGACTGACCCCGTATATCGTTGATCACCGGGACGAGGTTCATCCGCAAAAAGGCGATATTCCGATCTGTGTTACCGGGCTGCGCAAGGGCGAGAAGCTCTATGAGGAATTGCTGATCGGAAACCATCCGGGACCGACCCAGCATGCGCGGATCATGACCGCGTCAGAAGTATCCGTTCCGATGGCAGAATTGACCATGGTGTTGAACCGGCTTTTGCTTGCCTGCAAGGAATTCGACTACTTTGAAATCCTGTCCATCATGAAAGAACTTCCGCTAGAATATACTCCGCTCAATGACAGCGCCGCAGACCTGCTTTGGGTCGCTGTGCGCGCCGAGGAAAAGCACACAATCATGTTGGAAAAAGCGGAGCGCACTGCGTAATATCAATTTGATCGTTTTCGGCCCAGCGCTGGTTTGTGACTGCGTTGCTATTGAACACATCTAGGCACAGGACCAATTGATTTTCACCTAGTGGCATGATCCACGGTTCGAGAAACGAGCGGTGAACGATGTTTGATCATCTCTGGCTAAGCGACACCCAAACCACCTGATCTTTATCCTTGTATCACCCTGTTTTCGTCAACGGATATGGCGCGATAATGGTGCCGTCCTATTCATCGCCCAATAAGCCACGGGCAATCGCAATCGCGACGGCCTGTTCGCGTGTGGTTGCACCCAATTTGCTCCGGGCGTTTCTGGTATAAAGCTCGACCGCTGCCCCGCTCAGGGACAGGCTGCGCGCGATTTCCTTGGTTCGTTGGCCCTGCGCCAGCAGCGTCAGGCATTGCCGTTCCCGGCTTGACAGCGGGCCACCCGAAGCGTTGTTCTGTTCCAGCGCAAGACAATTATAGGCGTGATGTGCAGCCAGCCGCAATGCGGCCTCGCGATCGCGGCGCAGGCTGTCCACCTCTTTGCGGGACAATGACGATCCGATGTTCCACCCGGCAAAGCCATCCGGCCCCAATCGTTTCACCGTGGAGGAAAAGCCGGCCTTGATCCCGAATTCTGCTGCTTCGCTGATCAGGTTCTGTTGTGCCTGGTTCAGCCCGCGGTGCTGGTCGGCATAAGCAACGCCTGTGCTGACCGGGTGATATGTGGTGCCGCAATAGCTAAAAAACGGATCAATCTGTGCATAGCCTTCTTCATGGTAGCGGGTGACCCAGTCGGCGGGCAGTGTGGACAGCAGCATCATATGGTCTGCCCGCTGATCGATCAGGATCAGCTTGTCGAACCCGTTTTGCGCAAAATGATCAGTGGTCAACGCCCATATGCCATCAGTCAGCGTCTGCTGCGACGACGGCCGGAGCTGCGATAACTCATCAAGAAAATCATCGAGGATGCGGCAAGTCAAACATTTTGCCTCTGAAATCTATGGGTTTCCTGATATTGGCACAGGTCGTTTTCTGCGTCTACCAATTTAGCACGTCAGGCGCAGCCGATGCTGTCGTCCCGACCGTTTTGAAAAGTCCTGAGGGATGGCGCTCACAATCATGCCCAACACTACCAGATGGTAGTTTTTATTGTGGGCATGGCCGGTAGTTTCGCGCCGTTAACCTTAGGGAAAAGGATGATCCATGGCTGATTTCAAGACTTCCACCGCTCTATCTCTGCTGCGACGGACTGCGCCATTCGTTGTTTTTCGTCTAGCTGTTTATATCGGCATTGCTGTGGCCTACGTGCTGGCAACCGGTACCGGGGCAGGTATCGGCTATGGGATCGGCGGCTTTTGGGAACAGGATACGGCGCTTGCCTATAGTTTTTATGGTGCTTTTGCCGGTTTTGGGCTGACGGCAGCGGTGCTGTATCTGTTGCGGGAATATATCCTGTATATGGTCAAGGCGGGCCATATCGCCGTCATGGTGGAACTGCTGCAAGGCCGCGACATTCCGGCGGGTCAGGGGCAGATCGCCTATGCCCGGACCATGGTAGCGGAGCGTTTTGGCACCGCCTCTGTGCTGTTTGGCGTCGATCAACTGGTTAAAGGCGTGATCAACGCTGTCACTGGCTTGCTGCAAGGGCTGTTTTCCATCCTGCCGATCCCCGGCCTGGACAAGCTGATGGGGATCGTACGCGCCTATCTGCGGGTGGCTGTCGGTCTGCTGGACGAGGTGATGCTGGCTTATTGTTTTGCCACCCGCGCTGAAAACCCGTTTGAAGGGTCCCGCACCGCCCTGGTGCTTTATGCGCAGAATGCGCGCCCGATGCTGGTGAATGCGGCCTGGGTCACGGCGATTGTCTGGTTGGTCAGTTTTATGATCTTTCTGCTGATGCTGGTGCCTGCGGGGCTTGTCGTCTGGCTTTTGCCGGGCGAAACGGGCGCCGCGGCGGTGGTTTTCGCGCTGCTATTCGCTTGGGCGCTGAAGGCTGCCCTGATCGAACCTTTTGCATTGGCCTGCATCTTGCAGGCTTACTTCAAACTGATCGATGGGCAGGTGCCTGATCCCGCGTGGCAGGCGAAACTGGCCAATGCATCCGGCAGATTCCGCAAGATCGGTGAAAAGGCCTTGGCCTGGACGGGGCGACGCAGCGGCGCGCGCGGGATGTCTGATCCGGTCTCACCCGAGGCGCAGGCGTGACCGCACAGATGGCATCAGAAAGGTTCAGCATTGTCCGCGGTCTTGGACGCTATTCTGCGCTGGAACGCGGCATGCAGTTCGGTCAGCCCTATCAGCCGCGCCCAGTCGTAGCGGCCTTGCCCGGCATGGATCATGACGTTCTTAAGGCGCAGTTGGCACCGGTGCTGGTCACCCTGGACCGGGACCGCGCGGCGCATGTCGCCCGCGCCGAGCGTTTTTTGCAGATCGCTGCGGGCGGCGCGGCCTTGGCTGGGTTAGCGCTGGGCTGGGGCCTGATGGGGAATTTGCTGCTGGGGCTGGCGCTGGCGTCCGGTGCGGCGTTTTTTGCATTGCTCTTGTTCTTCAGCAAAGCCCGCGAGGCACCGCGCGCCGCCACCAGAACCGCGATCGTGGATGCCTTGGCCCGTCATCTGATGGGCTTTGCCGTTGATCCCGATCCTGTCGTCACACGTGATGGATTGATGGCGGTGACGCTGTTTCACCAGATCCGCAAGGTCACGGTCGATCTTTACCTGACCGGTCAGCGCGACGGGCGGATGGTCGCGATTAGCCGGATTGGCCTGATGTTTGGTGCCGAACGCAATTTCAAAGAAAAGCAAGCCGATGGTCTGACCTTTGTGATGGTCGAAATCGCGTTGCCCGAGACAGCACAATCACACAGCGTTACCACGATCATGTCGGAAGATGCCTCTGCCATCGCCAAGGCTGCGCAAAAGCTGACCGACGTTTCGCAACCGATCCCGACCGGTGATGCCGATTTTGACGCACGTTACACTGTTTTTGGCGATATATCGCGCGTCACCCCCGCATTGCGCCACGGGTTCTCGGGTCTGGAACGCGAGTCACGCTGTGCCGTAAATGCCCTGACCGAAGTGCCCGCAGGCGAAGGGTTGCGGCCTTGGGTGGTGATCCTGCCCGGTAAACTGGTCGTGCTGACACCCTTGTCGATGTTCGACGGCGCGTTCGAACCGCCGCCCTATTGGGAAAAGCTCGACCCTGACGTGCTGATCCCGGCCTTTGCATCCGACCTTGCCATTCTGAACCGCTATATCAACGCTGCCCTTTCGCTACCTTTAGGAGACATCACATGACCCGCCTGATCCCTGCCTTGACTGCCTTGATGCTGTCTGGCGCGCCTGCAATGGCGGACCGCGTTGCAGTGCTTGTTTTCGACGCTTCGGGGTCGATGTGGAACCGTGTAGAAGGCGATCTGACCCGGATCGAGGTCGCTCGCGACGTGATGGGTGATTATTTTACCAGTCGCGACACGGCGGTACCTTTGTCCGTCATCGCCTACGGCCATAACCGGCGCGGCGATTGCGCCGATATCGAAGTAATCGCACAGATGGGCGAGGTAGCAGGATCGCTTGAAAGCCGCCTGCGCGCGCTGATGCCACGCGGCATGACGCCGCTGACTGACAGCCTGGCCATGGCGCGCGACCAGATCCCGCCCGCGGCGGAGGCCGCGGATATCATCCTTGTCACTGACGGGTTGGAAAACTGCGAAGGTGACCCTTGCGCACTGGCTGCCGGCCTTGCTGCTGAAGGCATCGACATCCGCGCTCATGTCGTCGGCTTCGGGCTTACCGAGGTCGAGGTGGAATCCTTATCCTGCATCACTGACCAGACTGGCGGGATGCTGTTCCAGACCAATTCGGGTGCGGAACTGGCAGAGGCGTTGCAGCAAGTCAGCGCGGCCACGCCCCCTCCGCTGACGCCTGAACCGGAACAAGAGGCGACCGCCCTGCTTGCACAGAATTTTGTTTTTCAGGACACCGGCAGCGGCAGACCCGTCGAGGCGATGATATGGCGGGCTGAGGGGGCGGATGGCACTGTCCTTGACCTTGGGGTGACAGAGGGCAGGCAGCAGAACCTGCAGGGCTTGTCCACCGAACTGCCGTTGGGCGATTGGCTGATCATTGCCGAAGGGGCCGAGGGCCGGGCCGAGCGACAAGTATCGCTTAGCAAATGCTGTGGCTATATTCAGGTGCCATTTACCGGGACAGAGATGGTTGCCGCCATTCCGCCTCTTGGACAGGTTCAGGCGGGCATGCGGGGGCGACTGCCCTATCAGATCACCCATCCCGGTACCGGCAATCTGGGCGGCACCCCGTATACGATCATCGCCACAGGGCCAGAAGGGGTGCTGACACGCGATCAGGTTCTCAGCGATGATCTTATCACCAGCCGGGATCCGGGCCAGCGCGCAGCGGCGTTCAACGCCTTGCCTCCCGGTACGTACCGGTTGGCCGTCGCGGTGCTCCGCAACAGCAACTATGTCATTATCGACGAACAAAGTTTCGAGGTTGTCGAAAACCCGGTCGTCAGCATTGTGGGACCAGACCACGCCTTGCCGGGAGAGCGGATCGCACTTGCGCTGGATGGTGGCTATGCGGTGAATTATGCGTTTGGCGTCTCTGATGCGGATGGTCGGAAAATTGGCAACGAAGCCGCCCTTTATCAAGGTGCCGGCGGGAACCTGAGTGTCACATTGGCGATGCCCGATCGTGAGGGTGTCTATGATCTGGTCCTGCGACGCAGTGGCCATCCGGATGACCGCGACACCATCATCACCCGCCGTCCGATAACGATCGGTGCCACCGTTGCTGCAACGCAAGGGGCCGACACCTTGCCGGGCGTTCCTGCCACTTTTCGCCTGCCGCCAGAAGTGCCGCAATCGGATGTGACGTGGGACGCGGTGCCGCTAGATGCTGACATGTCGCCAGAGGCTTGGGCACCGATGGATACTGGTCCGGTCATTTCCGGCACGTTCGAGCCGGGCAACTGGCGCGTCACGGCCTATGCGCCAGGTGAAGTCACGTTATCCGCCGATGTCGCGATCTTTCCGGGACAGGTGAATGATTTTACCGTCCGGATCAACACCAGTGCCGAGGAGGATCACGGTGCGCTGGGTCTGGAAGGGTCGTGGCAGGTGCTGGCCGTCGCCCCGCGCGATGCGCCTGCCGGTGCGCCGACAGACCCGATGGTCATGGTCGATGTGACGGTGACATCGCAGGACACCCGCTATGGTGGTAGCTTTACCCCTACTGCGCTGATGACGGGTGCGCCGGGCAGCGAGGCAGCGCTCGACAACGTGACCGAGGAGGAAGGCTATCTGTTCGTCACCTTCAGCCTGCCTTCTGTTGCACCTGAGCCTTTTGTCCTGGCACTCGCCCCGTTTTCGGACGGCTTTTCCGGTACGATGGCATCGGGCGCTAACAGCGTGCCCGTGATCTTTTGGCCGTTATCCCTGCCGCTGCCGTCCGTGGCCATGATGCAAGACCAGCTTTACGGCCCAGTGCCCGAAGATCACGGCGCATTGGAACAGGATGACACTATCGTCTTTGCCTGTGCAGAAATGGTCTGTTCATGGACCGATCCCGCCAGCGGTGTCACCGTGCCCTTGCCGGAAGGCTGGGGCGTGACAGCTCCGGAGTTCCAGAGTGCGTCTGCCACGCCGACCCAGACGGATATGCCCAGCATGTCGCTGTTTAGCCCCGACGGGGAAGAACTGCGCCTGAACCCACGGATGTGGATCGACAGCGACGGGGCCTGCTATGACACCTCAGATCTGGGCAGCCTGTGCCATTTCAATGATGCCGATATCACGACGAAACTGACCGCCAGCATGATTGCGCCGTTGATCGAACGCGGCCAGCCGGTCACTGGCGCGCAAACCCGCCCAGTCAGCGTGTCAATTGCTGGTGCGGACCGGTCCGAGATGCGCCAGGTGGGGATCATCCTGATTGAAGGCGAGGATGCGGCCTATCGGGACGGACAAGTCCATATGAGCGAGATGTCAGCGCAGGATCACCCTCTGGGGGTCGGCAACACCTATGACATCCGCGCCGAAACCCTGTTCCGCGAATACCGCAACCGCAACGTCACCATCATGCCGGGCAATACGGTGCAGCAGGTGGTGCTGGCACCTGTCTACGGCTTCGATGAGGTATCAATGGACCTGCCCGACGATCCGATCATCGCCGGATCGGGCGGCTACTTTCCGGTGATGCTGACTGCGCCAGAGGGGTTCCGGGGAACCATATCCGTACATGATACTTTCGACCGCGACGGCCCGGCAATTTTTTCGATCGATGGCGCAAGGATGATGGACGGACAGGATCAGGTGTTGCCGGTGCCCGATCAGCCCGGTTTCTATGAAGTCCGCTTCCTCGACCTGAATGGCGAAATGTTCGGCGCCACTGAATTTGAGGCAGTGGCGCCCGACGCCGGTGCCACAGAAATCACGGTCACCCCGACAGGCCGCACCCAGTTCGAGACGGGTTGTTTCATTTCCGCCGCTCTGACCGGGCCGGAAGGCGGGGACTATCGGATGATCGCTCCGGTCACAGCGACGGCGAATGGGCAGGACCTGCGCAACGTCACGGATTCCGAGACGCCGCTGGAGTTTGAAATTATATCTTTTGGCAAAACCGGGCAAAGCACGGCTGATCTAATGCTGATGGCCCGCTGCGATAGTATCACGCTGGATTTTGCCACGCCGCAATGCCGCTATTTCGAAGGTGACGGCATCGTGACCCGCGATTGCCCGGCCCCTGTCGTCTTTGCGCCGATGCAACTGGCGGATGGTGGTGGCTTCATGGCCGACGCCATCGTGCAGGGTGCGACAGAGGCGGCCCAAAGCGAGACAGCAACCCCGACCGACCCCAGCTTTATCGAAATCACCCCAGAAAACGGGATGAGCACTGACCAATTGCTCGACCTTTTGATGGGCCCCTCAAATACGGAGTAAACCATGCGCCGATATATGTTATCTTCGCTGGCCATTCTTGCTGCCATGACAGGCGGAGTGATGGCCCAGACCGGACAGAAAATCCAGATCGCCACCTGCACCAACAGCGGTTGCACCTGCCGCGTCAGCAATCTGACGCTGGAAGAGGTGGCCGCGACCGCGCCCGTGGTCATCGAGGACGGGGCAGAGGATAAGACACTCGTCCGCACCCCGGACGGAAAGCTGGGCTGGTCCGCGATGGCCCCCGCTGATCTCGATTTGCTATATGGTGGGCAGGGCAGTTGCCCGCTGGAATTGTTCGATGAAATGACTCCGCAAGATGGCAATTGGCAGATCAGGGCAGGGGCTACAGACGCCTCGGCCTGCCCAATGCTGGGCGCCTTTATCGGCGCACCACCGATGAGCAGCGCGGTACGACAAATCAACTGGGGCGGCAGTTTCCACCCTGATAAGTTGATGGCGGAATCTGCCGGCATGGTGCGCTGGTCCAGCACAGGACGGCGCAGCTGGCGCGGTGTTCTGGCAGATGAGGCGATGTCCAGCAGCGATGGCGCGACCGCCGCCAGCGTGATCTGGACCCTGACCCTTGTCAGCCCGACCGAAGTGCAGGGCAACAGCGTGTTTGACTACAGCATTTCATCCAATGCCGGTGACGCCGCCGTCAATGCCATCCTTGGCGGCCTGCAATGCAAGACGCAGACTCCCTTTGTTGCGCGGTTGGTCGAGTAGAACAAATGCTGATCCGCTCGGTGACAGTGGTCTTGGCCTGTCTGATGAATGTCAGCCTGGCCAAGGCGGACGACACAATCGGCACTTTTGCACGGGCCGACGGATTCCTGCCCATTGCACCGGGTTACTTCTGGACAGAGGAGTGGAACGGTCCGCACCGCTTTCCTCATCCCGAGCAAGGCAGCATCCTGCAGGCTGATTATCCGCTGTCCGACGCGGAAAAGGCGATCCTGGCGATTGACGCGCTGGAACAGCCGCTGCCGCATGTTCGCTACCGGATCACCAGCTACGAGGTTCCGGCGGATGAGGATTGGTTGTCGCCCTATCGGTTGGTCGAGATCACCCGATTCAATCTCGGCCCGGTTCTGCAGGCCGACGTGGCTGCAAATTATGACGGGCTGTTCACGCCTGCTGAGGCTGATCCCGCACCGCATGTCACCTGGCGTTGGGTGTTTTTCAGCGACAAATATATGGCCGCCTCTCCAGTTGCGGTCGCGCGGCGTATCATGCCCGCAGCAGAGGCGGCAGAGGCGCAATGTTTCGGGCTACCCTGTCTCGCCCTGACCGATGCTGTAGGTGAAGGCTGGGATTGGACTGATCTTGATGTGGACGAAACCAGCTTTTCAGCGCCCTATATCATATCGGATGCCAGTGGTGTCTCGGTGCCCGCGCGGATCGCGGGGCTGTTGCGCGATGCCGTCACTTTTGAAGGACCATACGAGATGGTCATTTCCAGCGGTGTCGTCGGGCAAGAGGACAGCACCAATGGCATCCTGCGCTACCATCCGTTCTATGTGGATGAGATATCGTCAGACTGGCTGATCCGGCAGCAGGTCGCTGGTGTCGCGCCATTCTGGGGCCAGACCCGCAGCGCCCGGATGCCGGGCGATCCTGTCTGGAACATGCCCGATGGCTTTGATCCGGGTGAGGTCAACTGGACCCATATTCCGACCGAAGGTCTGGCAACCTGGGGCATGACGCTCGATTTTACCGGGCTAGCCGGGGCGCAGAACCGCTATACCGCGCTTGCCAACGCCTCGGTGGCAGTATTCGAGTCGGATCAGTGGATTTACTTCGGTATCGCGGAGTTCCCGGGTATCATCTATGCAAGAGACCCGCTTGGTGGCATTGCCTTGCCGATCCGGCCACGAGATCCCTTTGCCGCCATCCGGCCGGCGGGCCTTGCCGCGCTGCCACATCGGATCACTGCCACCGGGCGCAGCGGGCAGCTGCATGATTGGCAAATTCAGGAATACCATCTGTTGGCCAGCCTGCCTGATCCGGCGATAGGCCGCTATCTTGTCTGGTCGGGCAGATTCTGGGCGATCGCCAATCTGCCGGCACTTTCGGGCTGGTACGGACTGCCCGGCGCGCCCTTTGCCGGACAAGGCGCAGCATTCGGATCGCTTTGGCAGTCACTGGGCTGGGACCTGTCCGGTTATGGGCTGATCACCCACGCTGATTTCAGCTTGCACGGCGGGGTGTCAGAATCCGATTTGCACAGGCTGCTGTTTGAGCAGGCAGAGATATCCGGCATCCTCACTACCGCCCCGCTGCAAGATGGAATGTCTCTCCGCATCAGCGACATCGGCCCCCGATCAAGCTGGAATATGGCGAAGTTTTTCCCGGATATGCAGCCGCTGGGAACTGCGCCTTGGCCACAAGCATTGCCGGATTAGCAGGCAAAGGGGCCGGAGTAACAAGGACGCTGAGGTGATACGTTGGAACCGCTTAGTTCCGATAGAAAAGGCCGCATGCGGGCACCCAGAGCGGGGTTCAAATGGTAGGTGGCGGAGACGAAGGGATTCGAACCCTCGAGACGGTTTCCCGCCTACTCCCTTAGCAGGGGAGCGCCTTCGACCACTCGGCCACATCTCCGCCGCGGGGTCTAGCAGCAATGAAGCGCCAAGAACAAGCGGAAATTACAGGTCATGTCGTTTGTTCTGCGATCTGCCGGAACTGCAAACCCTGCGTCATCCTGTGGCAGGTCGCGCAGGCCAATTGTCAGAATCATTGGGATGAAATAGAACAAAGCATGAACATTTTAGCAAAAGATTAGGTCTGACGTGTATGAGTTTGCTTCATATACCAAAAGTTTCGGCAGGGCAGAGGGATCGTCCGGCGCTGGCGCAGCCTGTTTTGTCAGAGGCTTTTGCCGAAACGGCCTGGGATGCGGCTGTGCTGGGATTTGTGCTGGCCTCTCTGCCTGCCGGGCAACGGCCGGTTTTATGGGTGCAGGACCGGTTGTCGCGCAAGGAAACCGGCGGTCCGTCTCTGGCAGGTATGAGGATGACGCGGCCGCTGATCATGGTCAGCCTGTCGCGTGCGGCCGATCTGCTTTGGGCGATGGAGGAAGGGCTACGTTGTCAGGCCTTAGGCGCTGTGATCGGCGAGATTTGGGGCGATCCTGCGGCACTGGATTTCACCGCGACCAAGCGGCTGGCGCTCAGGTCAGAGGCGGTAGCGGTCCCCTGCTGGCTGATCCGCCGTGCCGCCAGCCCGAATCTAAGTGCGGCGCGCGACCGCTGGCGCATTGCGGCTTGTCCCTCGGCACAGCATCCGCAGGATGCTCTGGCCCCCGGCGCACCACGTTGGGCGGTCGATCTGTTCCGGTCGCGACAGTCGAAACCCGGCGCATGGATCGCCACCTATGACCGGGCGGCGGATCGTGTCGATCTGGTTGCCGCAACTGGCGATCGAACGCTGGACGCGGCTGATGGAGCGGCAAGGCAACGCGCCACAGGATGATATACCGATGGTGCTGGCGCGCGCGGCGCAGCATGGACCGGTGGTCCATGCCACCAATCGCGTGGCACGGTTGGCGGGAGTCATGCCGGGATCGCGGGTGGTGGATATGCGCGCGATCTGCCCGGACATGCAGGTGGCCTATGCCGATCAGGCCGCGGATCGCGCGGCGCTGGACCGGCTGGTGCTCTGGGCGCGGCGCTGGTGTCCGTGGACAGTGCGCGATGGTGATGACGGGATTATTCTGGACACCACCGGGGCGGACCATCTGCTGGGTGGTGAGGCCGCGATGCTGATAGAGATGGAGACGCAATTGTCTCTGCTGGGTCTGACATCGCGCTTGGCGGTGGCGCCGACCTGGGGGGCGGCCTGGGCGCTGGCGCGGTACGGGTCGGTGCGCGCGATCTGTGCAGCCGATCAGGTGGCGGTGAAACTGGGCGCGCTGCCGGTCACGGGTTTGCGGCTGGATGGGCAGACGGTGCTGTTATTGCGCCGTCTGGGGCTGAAAACCATCGGTGCGCTGATCGATGTGCCGCGCCTGTCGCTGACCCGCCGTTTCGCCAGGGCGGCGCTGGCGGCCAATCCGGTGCTGCGGCTGGATCAGGCGCTGGGCAATCTTGCTGAACCTGTGTCTAGCGTCGATGCCGCGCCGCGTTTTGTGGTGCAAACCCGGTTGGCCGAGCCGATTTTTGACCCGACCCCCTATCTGCCCGCGCTTTGTGCCGATCTATGTGACCTGCTGCATCAGGCGGGGCAGGGCTGCCGGCGGTTGTATCTGACAATCTATCGCACCGATGGCGATGTCAGTCATCTGGATGTCGCCACGTCCGCCCCGTCACGTGACCCTGTGCATCTGCACAGCCTGTTCCGGGACAGGCTGGACCGGATCAACCCCGGTTTCGGTTTCGACCTGATCTCGCTGGAAGCAGGCGATCCGGCGCAGATGCAGGGTATCCAGACCAATCTAACGGGCGGGTCGGATGACGATCTGCATCTGTCGCAATTGCTGGACCGGCTGACGGCGCGTTTCGGGGATCGTGCCGTGACAAGGCCCATCCTGCGCGCAAGCCATATCCCTGAACGGGCCGAGGCGTGCTTGCCCGCCTTGGCGACACCCCCCGCGCTGATGCCTGTGCCCGCCAATGAACGCCCGATCCGGCTGCTCGATCATCCCGAGGAAATCCGCGTGCTTTACGCTGTTCCCGAAGGCCCGCCCGCGCAATTTCAATGGCGTCGTCAGACCCACCGTGTCGTCCGTTATAATGGCCCCGAACGGATTGCGCCCGAATGGTGGAAAGACCGCCCCGGCACCCGCCTGCGTGATTATTTCAAGGTCGAGGATCAGGCGGGACGGCGGCTATGGCTTTACCGCGAAGGTCTGCATGAAGACGGGCGCGACGGTGATCCGCGCTGGTTTGTCCATGGGATGTTTGCGTGATGCGGTTGGGTTGCGCTGCCTACGGCGGGAGTATTTTTGGAAAAAAGAAGCCGGGGTGTCATGCCTCAGAATGACCATCAGCACCCGAAAAGAGCCTTGGAAGGTGACGGCTTTGCCCCCAATCCGCGGGCGGATTTCGTGGAACTGGGGGTCACGACCTGTTTTTCCTTTCTGCGCGGGGCCTCTGATGCTGTCGATCTGGCAGGCACGGCCTGGGCTCTGGGCTATGATGCTTTGGGCTGCGCTGATCTCAATTCCATGGCTGGCGTGGTCCGGCTGCATGCGGCGGCCCGCAAGGCGCAGATCAGGCCGGTGATCGGTTGTCGTCTGCAATTACGCTCGGGCGATGTGTTTCTGGCTTATCCGCGTGATCGTGCTGCCTATGGGCGGCTTTGTGCGCTGCTGTCCAAAGGCAAGATGCATGATGTGGATGGCGCGTGGCAGGCCAAGGGGGCCTGTGACATAAACCTTAATGATCTGGCCGGCCATGCTGAGGGCGTGCAGCTGATCGCTGTGCCGGGGTTGGATCTCGCGCATTTCGCATCCGCTCTGCCGCGTCTGCTGCGAGCCTTGCCGGGGCTGCGCCATATCGCGGCGAGCTATCTTTATCGCAGTGATGATCGCGCGCGGATCAATTTTCTGGATGCGCTGGCGCTCAGGCACGGGTTGTCGATCCTTGCCACCAATGACGTGCATTATCACGCCCCTGACCGCCGCCCGTTGCAGGATGTGATGACCTGCATCCTGCATAAGACCACGATTGCCAAGGCGGGGTTTCTACTGGCCGCCAATGCCGAACGCTATCTGAAATCACCCGCCCAGATGGTGCAATTATTCGCGGACTGGCCGCATGCGATCCACGCCAGTCGTGAGGTGGCCGATGCCTGCCGGTTTGATCTGCGCGACCTGGCCTATGAATATCCGCATGAAACCGTGCCCGAAGGGCGCAGCGCACAGGATCATCTGGAAGAGCTGACCTGGCAGGGGGCCGCCACGCGCTATCCCGCAGGCATACCGCCGAAAATTCGCGCCACGCTGATCAAGGAACTGGCGATGATCGCAAAGCTCGACATTCCGCAATATTTTCTGACCATTCACGAGATCATCGACTTTGCCCGCCATCAGTGTAATCCGCCTATCTTATGTCAGGGGCGCGGATCAGCCGCCAATTCTGCAGTCTGTTATGTGCTGGGCATCACTGCCGTGGACCCTGCCAAGAACGATCTGCTGTTCGAGCGTTTCATCAGCAAGGAACGCAAGGAGCCGCCCGATATCGACGTCGAT
>JAFPBO010000030.1 GCA_017390475.1 Loktanella sp. | reverse complement strand
CTGGTGCTGTGGAGATAGAGTGTTTCATGGTGAGGGTGCCGGGCTTTGGAATTTGCATTTTTGGTCGAGACAACCAAAAAATACATCCTTTCAAACGCTTAAGCTACCCTCGCCAACCCCTCATGAATAATTCGGGTTAGCATATGTTGGGTCGGAAATCTAACATCGAAGATGTCAGGGGTTCAAATCCCTTATCACCCACCATCTATCCCAGATATAGTTTACCTTCCGGATACCGCACCCGTGGTACCGCGCGGGTGGCCAGGAAAAAACCCAACGTCAGCGGCCCGACCCGGCCCAGAAACATGATGGCGACAATCACGGAGCGGCCGAAATCGTTCAGCTCGGCCGTATAGCCGCGCGACAGGCCGACGGTGCCAAAGGCGCTGGCCACCTCGAAACTGATGTCAAGGAAATGGCCGTCATGCGAAGCGGTCAGCAGGAACACGCCGACAAACACCAGCACAAGGCTGATCGCGGTCAGCGCCATGACTTTCAGCACCTGCTCCAGCCCGATACTGCGCCCGAAAGCATGCAATTGTTTCTGCCGCCGGAAAAAGGCCACCGTTGCGATGATCATCACCACAAAGGTCGTGACCTTGATCCCGCCAGCGGTCGAGGCTGGCCCGCCGCCGATCAGCATCAGCGAAATGAACATCATTGATGTGCTGTCATGCAAAGCCCCAATATCGGTCGTGTTGAAACCTGCGGTACGGGTGGTCACGCCCTGAAACCAGCTGACGGTCAGTTTCGCTGCGGCGCTGTCGAATTGCCCCAAGGTGCCGGGATTGGTCCATTCCAGCACAGCGAATGTCGCCACTGACCACGGGATCAACACCGCGGTGCCGACCAGCATGATCTTGCTATGCAGCGACCAGGCCCGCCAGCCTTTGCGCGTAAAGACATCATGCAGCACCACATAGCCGATGCCACCAATGATGAAGAGGGCAGGGATCACGATGTTCACGATGACATCGGTTGCATAGGGGACCAGCCCATTGGGAAAGGTTGAAAACCCCGCATTGTTGAAGGCAGAGATGGAATGAAAAACAGCCTCCCATAGCCCTTGGGCAATTCCATATTCGGGCACAAAGACAAAGGCGAGCAGGGCGGCACCGACGACTTCGCAGATCACCACGACTTTGAGGATCGTCAGCACCAGCTGTGACAATTGACTGACCGAGCTTTGGTTCAGATCGTCGCGCAGGAACGTCTTGCCAGTGATGCCGACCTGCATTCCCAGCGCGCCAAGGATCAGCACGGCGAAGGTCATCAGCCCCAGCCCGCCCATCTGGATCAGAAAGGCTACGACAGCTTGCCCGAAAACCGTCAGATCGGCGCCGGTGTCTATCACGACAAGCCCGGTCACGGTGACGGCCGAGGCGGAGGTAAAGATCGCATCGGACCACGCAATCGGCACAGTTCGCGCGACAGGCAGCATCAGCAGCACGGCGCCTATGACGATCAAACCGGCATAAAGTGCCGCCAGGATCAGCGGCGGCGGCAGTCGCCCAAAAATCTTGAGAAACCGCACAGAAGAAAATGTCATGCAAAGACCTGCAGGTTGTTACAATGCATCGCCAAAGCGGCGCAGTTCGGGCCGTTTTCCCAGAAGGATCAACTTGTCAGCAGGTTCCAAGGTCATTTCTGCGGTATCGCCGGCGCGGAATTCGGTGCCGCGCATCAAACCAAGCAGGCGTAGATCAAACCTTTCGCCAATACCAAGCGATTTCAATGGCTTGCCCTTCAATCTTTCCGGGATGACGATGTTGACCACGCTATAGCCATTGCCCAGACTGACATAATCCTGCACCACCGGATTGTTCAGCATCTGCGCGATATGGCGACCCATTTCCTGTTCCGGCAGGATCACGCGGTCTGCCCCCAGTTTCGACAATATCCGGTGATGCGTCTTGTTCGAGGCTTTGACCCAGATCGTCTCGACCCCCAGCATCTTGAGGTTCATCGTGGTCAGGATACTGGCCTGAATGTCGCGGCCAATCGCGATCAGCGCCACATCATATTGATCGATGCCTGCCTCGCGCAACGCAACTTCATCGGTGGTGTCAAGGATCACGCAGTTATCCAATGTGTTGGACATCTGCGTCACGCGCTTCTCATCGGTGTCGACGCCCAGAACCTGATTGCCAAAGCGCGCCAGCTCGCTCGCCACCGCAGAGCCGAAAGCCCCCAGACCGATGACGGTGAAGCTTCGGGTTTCTTTTGCCATGACGTGATCCTGTGCGGCTGATCTTAGAATCCGGCAAGCTGATCCTTGGCACAGGCGCTGTCAACGGCAAAATATGGATGGCCTGCTAACCGACGACCGCGCGCTTGTGACTGTCGCTACGCCGCAGCGTTGCCACCGGCAGTTCGCCGAACATCGCCCGGTAGCGTTGCGCGAAACGGCCCCAATGCAGAAACCCGTGGTCCGCCGCCACGGCCGAAACGGTGACATCGCGCGGATGGGCGTGGGTCAGGATGCGATGCACATGCGACATCCGCAGGGCAACCAGCATTGCGTCAAGGTCCTGATCCAGCGCATCGCGAAAGGCTTTGCGTAGTGTGGCAGGGGGCTGATCGACTTCTTCTGCCAGCATGACGACCGAAATATCGCTTTTCGGCAAATGTCGCAGTGCGTCCAGACTGGCACGGACCAAATCGGTCGGGTCGCCGCGGCGGGCGCTTACAACAATGTGGCGCCGGGTGTCTTCCGCCGTCAACTGGTCCAGCACATAGCTAAGCCGGTCGGCTATCAGCAGCGGCGCGATCCGGTGCAGGTCTTTGGTGTCGCTGTTGCGCGCGAAGCTGCCCAGCAACAACGCGATCCATGATACAAAATCGCTGGTCTGCCCGGCGACCTGTTGCCAGTAACGTGGGGTTTCGGTGATTCCGGGCGGCGGTGTGAAGGTGACGCCGATCATGTCTACAGGCCCGCTGATCATCACTTCGCGTTCTTCAGCGAAATGCATCAGATAGGTTTCGCCGCCGTGAAACGCGCCATAATGGTTGAAAGCATCGGCACTGCCCGGCAAGGCTGCCGTGAAATAGACCTTGTCCTGCGGCAGGCAAAAACGGTTGATCATCGGCAGATTGGTTTTCTCGCGAAAGATCGCGATATCGCCGAAATCGATCTGCGCGACCTCGCCGTGAAAGGCACCGCCCTGCAGCAGGTGATATTCCTGTTGCCAGCCGGTCAGGGCATCCTCTTGCAGCACATGCTGGTGATACTGGCCGGTACTGATCGTGGTCTGGTCGGGTCCGGTCGTGGCGGTCGCGTTTTGTGGGTCTAAAAGCGCATCCATCGACATATCCTTTCGTCTTGAATGGCCAATATCGGAACTGCACCGCGGTAGATGTCCAGTTTGGCAAGGGGGCAGACGGCCCCTGTTGTCATCAAACTGATGAAATTTTTAGCGCATTTCGCGGGTCCGGCTGGATAGCCGCCCGTCTGTTGCACCGCCTAGTCTGACCTCACTCATACCAATCAGGAGACAGACGATGATTCTTAGAACAGCGCTGACCGTGACCCTTTCCGGTCTTGCGGCGCAGGTCATGGCCCAGGACGTGCCACCCCCGATCGAGCCCGAGACCCTGACGGTCGAAGAAGCGATTGCTCCGGGCCCGAACCTTTTTGCGATTGATTCCTCTTGGTCCGGCGTCAGCAATATTTTCATCGTCGGCGCCGATGATCTGTCGATGAAGGGCAATGTCAGCCCCGGCATGCAGGCCCTGATGGTGCTGAACGCGGCTGGCACAACGGTGTTTTCAGCCTCGAATTATCTGGAACGGATCGCCTATGGTCCGCGTACATCCATCGTGCATGAATTCGACGTCGAAACCGCCAGCATCACCCGCGAAATCGAAATCCCAGCTAAAATCGCCATGGTCGAAGTGCAGCCCGGCCTGATGTCGCTGGTCGATGACGAAAAATATCTGCTGGTGCAGAACGCCACCCCCGCCACATCCGTTACCGTCGTCGATCTGGAAGCAGGCGATGTCCTTGCCGAAATCCCGACACCCGGCTGCTGGATCATCATCCCCGCTGTGACTGGCCCGAAATTCACCACGATCTGCGGCGACGGCACTTTTGCCAGCTTTACCTTTGACGCCGATGGCAGCTTTGGTGACCCGGCGAAATCCGAAGTGATCTTTGACCCCGACGGCGATGCCCTGTTCACCAATGGCGCGCGGGTCGGCGAGATGATGGTCTTCGCCTCCTACGAAGGCAATCTGTTCGTCGTGGATGACAGCGGCGATGTGCCGGTGCTGACCGAAACGATTGCCATGACCGACGGGATCGACGGTAATTTCGCACCCACCGGGTCAGAGCTGATCACCTATCACGAAGGCACCGGCGTTTTGTTCGTGCTGATGCATGGCGATGCCTATGACGGATCGCACAAGGACGATTCGACGGAAATCTGGGCTTATGATTTCGCAGCCAGGGAATTGCTCTATCGGTCCAATTCAAACGGGGAAAATTCACTGCTGATGGCGCAGACAGAAACCCCACGGCTGTACGGTGCAGGTGGCAATGCGATCTATGTGTATGACATTGATCCGGCTGCACGTTCGGCGGCGCGACTGGTCGACAGTTTTGACGGCATCGGGTCCATTTCCATGATGGCGACGGCAGAATGACCCTGTTTGCTGATGTCACAGGCCTGTTCGGGCTGGCGGGCACGGCGCTGGTCGTGGTGATCCTGCTGCAGGCCTTCTGGCACAAGACAACCGCCTTCTGGGAGGTCGTGGGCTTTGCCCGCGACTACGACCTCATCCCCGAAAGCTGGACCGCACCCGCCGTCCGCGGCCTCGCCGGGGCAGAGGCAGTGGCGATCCTGCTGCTGCTTTTGCCGGTGACCCGCCCCTTTGGCGGTCTGGTGGCGGGGGTGCTGTTTGCCGGATACGGGCTGGCCATGTTCGCGGCATTGCGGGCGGGCAAGACCAGTATCCAATGCGGCTGCGGCGGCCCGCCACAGACCATTTCCGCTGTGACCCTGGGGCGCAATGCCGTGTTGACGCTGATCGCGTTAGGCGTGGCGATTGTCCCATCCGGCCAGGTGGTCCCGGTGCAGGCTGGGGCTGCGGTACTGGTCGCGCTGACGCTGTGGTTTGCGATCATCGTGCTGGAAACCCTTGATGCCAACCGTGGCCAGATGCGCCGGGCCGCGGCACAAAATGCAAAGAAAGGCTGAATATGACGACGCTTCTATTGTTTCTGGTCATTGCGCTCTGGATCGTGATGCTGGTGCAGATCGCGGTCACGCTGGCCCTGTCGCGCCAGATCGGCGTGCTGTTTGAACGGGTCACCCCCGTCGGTGCGATGATTTCGGATGCAGGCCCCGATATGGGCACGCAGGTGCCCAACCTGACCCTGCCCAATCTGAACGGGGCAGAGATCATTCTGGGAAAAACCGCCCCCGGGCGCAGCCAGATGTTCTTTTTCCTGTCCACATCCTGTCCGATCTGCAAGGCGTTGCTGCCTGCATTGCGGTCGATGAAAGGGTCGGAAAAAGACTGGCTCGACATCGTGCTGGCCTCTGACGGCAAAGCCGCCAAACACCGCGATCTGATCGCGAATGAAGGTCTGGCGGATTTTCCTTATGTGCTGTCGCCCGACCTTGGCCTGACGTTCAAAGTTGCCAAACTGCCGTTTGCGGTGCTGATCGATGAGACCGGCAATATCCGGGCCAAAGGCCTGGTGAACAACCGCGAACAGCTTGAAAGCCTCTTTACCGCTGCTGAAATGCGCATGCCGTCGATTCAGGCGCTTGTGCAGGCGCAGCAACCTCTTCCCCAGCCCATCTGAACCGGAGAAAACCTATGACGAAACTGATCGACACACTTCTCAGCCGCCTTGACCGCGCCGCTGAATCCGGCAGCCGGGCACAGGCCCGCAGCCACGGACGCCGCAGCTTTCTGGCCCGGCTTGGCGGTACCATCGTCGGTGCTGCTGTCATGACCCCGATCCTGCCTTTTGACCGGCGCGCAAATGCTGCGGCAGGTGCGGGCGGCGATGTCTGCGCTTACTGGCGCAATTGTGCGCTTGACGGGTTCCTGTGTCAGGAAACCGGCGGCTCGATGACATCCTGCCCTGTCGGGTCCGAAGCCTCTGCCGTGTCCTGGGTCGGCACCTGCCACAACCCCGAGGATGAACGCGACTATCTGGTCAGCTATAACGATTGCTGCGGTAAGGCGATGAACACCACGGCGACCTTCTGTTTCCGGTCCGAGCGTGAACGGCCCGGCTATCGGATGGGGCTTTATAACGACATCAACTGGTGCATGGCGAATAGTGATGCCCAGGGTTATTATTGCACTGTCGCCGTTGTCGTGGGGCAGGCCACTTAATGACTTCGCCCATATTGCAAAAGGCAGCCCTTCTGGGCTGCCTGACTTTCAACGTCCTCCCGGCATTTGCCGATCCCGCCGCAGTCTTCACCGATGCCTGCGGTGCCTGCCACGGGGCAGCGGGCGAAGGCATCCCCGGTTTCGCCCCCAAACTCGACCGACCCGCATTCTGGCAGGCGATGGGCGATGACGCGCCCCGTTACCTGGGCGGTGTGATCGTGTCGGGTCTGGCCGGGCGGATCGTGGCGGATGGGGGGCAGACCTTTGTGGGTGTGTCTATGCCGAACCAAGCCTATCTGGACGATGAAGAGATCACGATGATCGCCGATCATATCCTGTCCAGCTTTGCCGACAGCGACCAGACCCTATCGGCTGACACGCTGGCGGCGCTGCGCGCCGATCCGCCCAGTCACGCCGATCTTCTGGCCATGCGCCAATCCGAGGAGTAATCATGACCCGTTCCACGATCCTGCGCCCGTTGGCCATCACCCTTGGTCTGACGCTCGCCTTGCCCGCCCATGCTGAACGCGGCAGTTGGTCGGGCAATGGCATCCGCCCGGTCGCCCGCGCGGTGATGCCGACAGAGCCGCCCAGCTATTCGGCGCAGACAAATTTCATCCTGCGCTGTTCCGGCTGCCACGGTACGGCCGGTCTGGGCACCCCGGATGGCGAAGTCCCGACCTTCCCCAATTCTGTCGGCCATATCGCAGAAAGCGATATTGGCCGCACCTATATGATGCATGTGCCGGGTGTGATCTCGGCCAGCCTCAGCAATGCCGAAATCGCGGATGTGATGAACTTCATCCTGTCGCAATGGTCGGACGGAAACGCCGCGCCCTATACAGAGGCAGAGGTCAACGCCCGCCGCGCGATTCCGGTCGAGGATGTGGTCGCCTATCGCCGTCTGGTGGTGCAGGAACTGGCCGCCGAAGGGGTCAGCATCGCTGATTATCCCTGGCCCTAGACCACATGTCTGGCATCGGCTATCGGGGCGGGGCATGTCACAAGACACCGGAGCCCCGATGCCGTTTCCAGAGCTTTACATCCTGCGCCACGGCGAAACCGAATGGAACGCCGAACATCGGATGCAGGGCGCGCTGAACTCGCCCCTGACGCCCAAGGGCGAGGCGGATGCCGCAAGGCAGGCCGCAATCCTTTCCACCTGTGACCTGACCGGGTTCCGGTTCTGGTCCAGCCCGCAGGCAAGGGCGATCCAGACCGCAGCCATTGCCCTTGCCAGGATCGCGCAGGATATCCACACCGATGACCGCCTGCGCGAAATCAGGGTCGGTGATTGGTCGGGCCTGTTGCGCGATACGCTGCCTTTGCCCGATGGTCCTGACCCTTATACGCAGCAATATGATATGGCCCCGAATGGCGAAGGTTTCGCGCGGCTCGAAATCCGCGCCCGCGCTTTTCTGGATGATCTGACCGGCCCCGCCGTTCTAGTCACCCACAGCATCACCAGCCGGGTGCTGCGCCGTATCGTCGTGGGCGAGGCTGCGACTGCCGAAGTCACGTCGCATGGTGGGCAGGGCTGTGTCTACCACCTCAAAGACGGCCAGCAGGTCCTGCTGGAATAAAGCCAGACGTCACATCTTCCGAGCATAAATATCCCGGGGGTCCGGGGGCTGGCCCCCGGTTTCTTGACAAAGGACAGGGGCTGGTTCCCGGTGACGCTGCCTCTTGCACCGGGCGGCACAATAGCCTAAAGCCACGCGCACGGGTGATTAGCTCAGTTGGTAGAGCGCTTCCTTTACACGGAAGATGTCGGGAGTTCGAGCCTCTCATCACCCACCATCCTGCTCCATATCGAACCGATCCGCCATCGCCTCCGAGATCACGCCGGAATGAAATGCCAGCAGGATCAGCTTTGCATCCAGCGAACCGCCGGTCGTCATGGCTGCCGCGACCCGTGCCTCTGTTTCCTCTGCGGCGGTGTCACCATTGACCATCACGAATTGCGCGGGTTCCAGCACACAATAGGCCAGCAGCTGTGCCGCTGCCGCCAGACCCGCCTCGGGATCCGGTGCCGTGCCATATTTCCGGTGCAATTGCAGGATTGTCAGCTTGACCGGTTCCGGGATCAACAGCGGATGCAAGCCGGTGGCGCGCAACGCCTCATCAAGGGCAATCAATGCGGAAGAGCGGCCAAACATGTTGAAAAATCTGAGCATGGGCCAGATCTAACAGGATAGGCACGGAACTGCACCGCTATTCTGTCACTTCGGTGGCCAATCGGCTGTCCAGCAATTCGCTGTCCACCAACACGTAGATTTCATTCGGCGGGGTGGTCAGCCCATGTACCATGACGCCCGCGTCGATCCCCATCTCGATCAGATAGCGCATCACAGCGCCCTGACTGCGCTGGATATCCTCGACCGCAAAATAAGCGGGCATATAGCCCGGCGTCTCATAATAATGCTGATGCAGCCCCACCGCCCCTGTCTGCGAAACCTGCCGTTCGATACCGCCAGCCAGCAGGTAGGGGCAGGCGGACAGGCAGGCCATGCCGGGCAGGATCAGCGTGTTCAGCGCTTTTTCGCGGATCAACCGACCGATGATCAGGGCTTCATCCACATTGCCGCCGGGGCTGTTGACGCTGATCGTTGCGGGAATCGTGTCCAGCGTGTCGAGATAGGTCGCCAGCCTGTCGGCATCGCCCTGATCAATCGCACCATTCATCATCAGAATCCGGCCAAAGTCGGGATCATCCTCCAGCGTAAAGTCCAACTGCGGCGGCAGGTTGGCGGGCATCGTGATGTTAGGCCTTGCGCCTGGGTTGGAAAATTGCGGTGTTGGACGCGACGGATCATAGCGGCGCACCTGATCACCGGGGGCAACCGGGCCGGTTGGCGCAGGGTCTGAACGGGTCACGTCAAGCTGCCAGCGCGATGACAGATCGATGCCGATCAGCAAGCCCGCGATCACGATCTGCGCGACAAAGATCATTCGCAGACCCCGACCCACGTTCATCCCGCGGGGCTTGTCGGTCAGTGGCTGGGTCATGTCGGTCCTGAATCGCGGGGCGGATCAGGCCTTTCATCATCGCGCAGCCGGCGCAGTATTTCCGCATCGGCATCGCCCATGGTTGCCTCGACATCCTTCATCGCGCTGATCGCGGCCTTGAGGTCGGCCAGTGTCAGCGTGTCTTCGATGCTTAGCCCGTCGCGCCCGTTGCGGATGGCCGATTGTGTGATCGCAAGGATGAAGACCAGCACGCCCGGCAAAAGGTCAATCGCAATCGCCCCGGCCCAGCTTGGCCCAAAATTCCCAGCATAGCGGATCACCGCATCGGCGCTGGAAATGGGGTTATAGGCGGTTTCCTGTGGTGGCTCCAACGCAAGCACTTCGGCAGCGGCGCGGCCCAGCGACTGACTGCGCTGATCCAGTGCATCCAGCACCGACCCGATGGTCGAGGATTGCGCATCCCTGATCGTCGCCGTGCGCCCGTCAAGTTCCGGCAGCACGACCGAGGCGGGCAGATCCGCTGCCGCCCGTGCGACCAGCAGGGCCACCGAATATTGGTTGAGGTTGGAAATCACCCCCGCCAGCCGTACGCTTTCTTCGGAAAATGTGACTGACCTTTGTTCGACCGGGCCGGGGGCCACAGTCAGGCTGCGCATCCGGCCCAATGTCGCATTTCCCTGTTCATAGGCGGCTTCAATCAGGGGTTGCTGTTCGCCGATTTGGTTTTCAAGGCTTAGTAATTCTTCTGTTTTCTGCCGCAAGACACGATAGACCGCGCCTTCGCCGGCAGTGCCGGACAATTCACCGGACCGTTCCTGCTCGGCCAAAGCCTCGAACGCTTCGCGGGCGCGGCGCACTTCCTGCCGTAGGGATTGCGCCGACAGGGCGATGTTGTGCGCCTGTTCCAGCGATGACTGATAATCGCGCACCGTGGTGTCCAGATGCTGTTCGACTGCCGCTGACCCGGCAAGGGCCGCCGCGTTCAGCCAGCTTGACATCGCGATGATCGCCATCGATCCAACGATCATCATCACCGTCAGCCCGGTATATCCCGCCGCACTGCGCATCGCGGGTAAAAGCCGCAGCATGAAGCTCCAGAACACGAAAATACCGACCGAGACCGCGACCGAATAGGCGACAGCGGCAAAAAAGCTCATCGCGCCGGTGTCTTCCAGCAATGATGACACGCCCAGATAGGTATAGATGCCCGATGCAATCGCCAGAATGCCCAAGGCCGCCGGGGTGAATGTATCCAGCCAGGCGACATGCGCCTCAAGTTCTTTGGCGGTGCGCAAACCCTTGGTTTCTGCCGCGGTCAGCCGCCGGTCCGGATGGGTCATAGGCAGATCCTTTCGCGACTGTCTGGGCAATAGTTAACATGCTACGGCGGATAGCCCAGCCCGATCCGATCAAAAAGCCGACAGCGGTGATTCGATCCCGCCTTAAGCGCGGCGCAGTCAATCTGCGGTCGATATCCGATCACGGTGCGACACAATCATGTCAGGACAGGGCCGCTGGACAAGCATGAATTTACCCATGCCCGGTCGCAATCTGCGCTCGGCTCTTGTCCCATGGGCGCGCTTCACGATATGAACGCCGCAAACAGGGTGCCGCTTGGGCACAAAATGGGGGTCCGGGTGAGCGATTCAGACAGCTTTATCAATGAAGTCACCGACGAAATGCGCCGTGAAAAGCTGTTTGGCTATTTGCGCCGCTATGGCTGGATCGCGGTTGTCATCGTGCTGGGGATCGTCGGCGGCACCGCCTGGAACGAATACCGCAGCGCGCAGGACCGTGCCGCAGCAGAGGCTGCGGGTGATGCATTGCTTGCCGCTTTGGCCGAAAACGACCCCGCAGCCCGCGCGATGGCGATCTCTGATGTGTCGGCCAGTGGAAATTCGGCGGTGATCACGGCGATGCTGACCGCAGCCACGCAGGAAGAGGCGGAAGATTACGCAGCTGCTGCCGCCACGCTGCGTGATCTGGCCAGCCGGTCTGATCTGTCCCCGATCTACCGCGATCTGGCGGCTATCAAAGCGGCCATGCTACCGGTCGGTGATCTGCCCACGCGACTGACCGCGCTAGAGGCGTTGGCCCAACCCGGCCAACCGTTCCGCCTGTTGGCACTGGAACAGATTGCCTATCTGACGCTGGAAAGCGGCGATACCGCCGGCGCCATTGTCGTGCTGCGCCAGATCGAAGAAGATGCCGCCGTCACACGCGGCTTGCGCGAACGTGCACAAACGCTGATGATCGCTTTGGGTGAAGAGCCTGCCACCGCGACGCAAACGCAATAACCGGATAGGACCGACCATGAAACTGAGATCATTCATCGGTGCCGCAGTGGTTCTGTCGGTTCTGGCGGCCTGCGGCGAAGAACAGGTCATTCTGCCGGGTGACAGATTCGATCTGCGCCCCACCCCGGTTACCTCGAATGAGGTGCGCCCGATCGGCCTGCAACAGGCGCAGGTGAACGCCGACTGGACCCATCGCAACGGCGGCCCGGCGCATCTGATTGCACATCCTGCACTCGGCACCGCGCTGCAACCGTTGTTCGTTGCGAATATCGGCGAGGGTGACAGCCGTCGCGCCCGGATCACCGGCGAACCGGTTGTCGCGGGCGGTGTAATCTATACCGTCGATGCCCGCGCCACAGTGACAGCGACAGCGACCAATGGGCAAGCGTTATGGTCCCGTAATCTGACGCCAGAGCGGTTCAACCCGCGCGCCGCCTCTGGTGGGGCGGTGTCATTTGGCGGCGGCCGGGTCTATGTCACGACCGGGTTCGGCGAGGTCACCGCGCTGAACGCCGCCACTGGCGAAGTGATCTGGAACAAGAACCTGAATGCTCCGGTCAATGCCGCCCCGACTTTCAACGGTGATGTTTTGTATGTGATCGCCCGCGACAGCACCGCTTGGGCGCTGGATGCGGCAACCGGCCTGACCCGCTGGCAGCAAAGCGGTACACCTTCGGTCACGACTTTCGGCGGAAGCGCCTCTGCCGCGGTCAGTGGTGAAAATGTCGTAATCCCGTTTCCCTCGGGTGAAATTCTGGCAACCAACCCGCAGGGTGGTTTGCCCCGCTGGACCAACGTCGTCTCGGGCGACCGGGTCGGGCGCGCAGCCAGCGTCATCAGCGACATTGCAGGCGGGCCGGTGATTGACGGCAACCGTGTCTATGTTGCCAGCTTCGGTGGCCGCAGCGTCGCCTTTGATCTGCGCGATGGTAGCCGGGTCTGGACCGCTGATGAAGGCGCGGTTGGCCCGATGTGGCCCGCTGGTGGCTCGGTCTTTATGGTCAATGACATGAGCGAATTGGTCCGGCTTGATGCCAGCACCGGCGCACCGGTCTGGCGCACGGAACTGCCTGATTTCCTGGGCGAAAACACCCGCCGCCAGCGCAGCGTCGTGGCGCATTTCGGCCCGATCCTGGCCGGGGGGCGTTTGATCGTGGCCTCGTCGGACGGATTGATCCGGCAGTTTGACCCGGCGTCCGGCGCGCTGATCGGCACCCTTGATCTGCCCGGCGGCGCGGCTTCTGCCCCGGTAGTGGCGGGTCAGACGCTCTATGTCATCAGCAAAACCGGGCAATTGCACGCTTTCCGTTGACGCGCGAATGGTGTAGCGGACGGGTTTAGACCCGTCTGGAGCCCTATCATGACCTTTACCCTCGCCATCGTGGGCCGCCCGAATGTGGGCAAATCCACCTTGTTCAACCGTCTGGTTGGAAAAAAGCTGGCCTTGGTCGATGATCAGCCCGGCGTCACCCGCGACCTGCGCGAAGGCGAAGGGCGGCTGGCCGATCTGCGGTTCACGGTGATCGACAGCGCGGGCCTGGAAGAGGCGACAGATGACAGCCTGCAAGGCCGGATGCGCCGCTTGACCGAACGCGCTGTGGAAATGGCCGATGTTTGCCTGTTCATGATCGACGCGCGGGCAGGGGTCTTGCCCGCCGATCAGGTCTTTGCCGATATCCTGCGCAAGAAAAATGCCAATGTGATCCTCGCCGCGAACAAGGGCGAAGGCCGCGCCGCTGACGCCACGATTCTGGAGGCTTATGCCCTTGGTCTGGGCGAGCCAATCCGCATTTCCGCCGAACATGGCGAAGGCATGGGCGAATTGATGGACGTCCTGCGCCCGATTTCCGATGCTTTCGAGGAACGCGCTGCATTGGACGCGCCCGAGACGGATGTCGACGTCGGTGAAGATGACGAAGACGCCCCGCGCGTCCCGACCATCGCGAAACCCTTGCAGATCGCCGTGGTGGGCCGCCCCAATGCGGGCAAATCCACCCTGATCAACAAGATCATCGGCGAAGAACGCCTGCTGACCGGGCCAGAAGCCGGGATCACCCGCGACGCGATTTCCGTCAAACAGGTCTGGGACGGTGTCCCGATGCGGATTTTCGACACCGCAGGGATGCGCAAAAAGGCGCGGATTCAGGAAAAGCTGGAAAAGCTGTCGGTCTCTGACGGGTTGCGCGCGGTGAAATTCGCCGAAGTCGTGGTCGTGCTGCTCGACGTGGAAATCCCCTTTGAACAGCAGGATCTGCGCATCGCCGATCTGGCGGAACGCGAAGGCCGCGCCGTGGTCATCGCGGTGAACAAATGGGATACCGAAGACGACAAGCAGGATAAATTGCGCGAACTCCGTGAAAGTTTCGAACGTCTGCTGCCGCAATTGCGCGGCGCGCCTTTGGTTACGGTTTCGGCCAAGACCGGCAAGGGGCTGGATAAGCTGCAACAGGCGATCATGCGCGCGCATGACGTCTGGAACCGGCGTGTGACGACTGCGCAACTTAACCGCTGGCTGATCGGTATGCTGGAACAGCACCCGCCGCCCGCACCCGGCGGCAAGCGGATCAAGATGCGTTACGCCACGCAGGTCAAGACCCGTCCGCCCGCATTTGTGGTGATGACGTCCCATCCCGACCTGATGCCAGAAAGCTATAAACGCTATCTGGTCAATGGGTTGCGGGTTGATTTTGATATGCCGGGGACACCGATCCGGCTTTATCTGCGCGATCAGGGCGACAAGAACCCTTACAAGGACAAGAAATCCTCGCAGCCCTCGCGCCTGTCAAAACACCTCAAGAAATAGGGCGGCCCGCGCTGGTGATGGTCAAGATGGTCATCACCGCAATCCCTGCACCGGCCAGCAGGCTAACGCTCAGCTGGCCCATGCCATTGGCCATGATGATGCCAAACAGCGCCCAGATCACGGTCGGCCCATAGGCCGGCGCGCGGCTGCGGATCTGCACGAAAGCGGCCACGCCAAGGGCTGCGATAATCCCGACATAGGCCCAGCCAAGCGCGCCCATCAGCACGCCATAACCCGCCGCCGTGCTGCCCAGTGAAACGAATGCAGCCGCCGTCAGCCAGCCCGCATAGACAGCGACCGGCGCGCGCAGCCAGTAGCGGTCTGCCTTGGGAGCTGCCAAAAGCGCTGCAATCGCTGCTGCGGCCATCGCGAATATCAACATCGTTGCCCAGATTGCGCTGGTATTCGCCACCGCCAGCCATGGCGTGCCCAGCACCAGAGAGATGATCAACGGCGTGCGCACCCGGTTCCACGCATTGTTGCGCGGACGTTTCCAGATCCCGTAAACAGCAGAGACCAGCAGCCAGCCATAGATCAGCCCCCAGATCGCGAAAGCGTAGCCCGCAGGCTGGATTGGCGGGTCAATTTGCGGGACCGGCAATTGATCGGCCCGGAACCCCGAAAACGGGCTGGTGAAATAGGGTGAGACCACAAAGGTCACGGTGAACAGCAGGGTCAGGATGGCGCGTATGTTTTTCATAATGTCACTCTATCACAGGTTGTTTTCTTGCACAGGGCTAAAACCCAGACCTTCACATCTTCCGAGCATAAATATCCCCGCCGGAGGCTCCTGCCGTCACACAGCCACCAGCGGTCAATGTTTTCACACCAATTGCCCGGCCGCATCAATCCGCGTCTTGCCACCCAGATAGGGGTGCAGCACGGCGGGCAAGTCGACCGACCCATCCTCCTGCTGGCCATTCTCGACCACGGCGATCAGGGTCCGCCCCACGGCCAGCCCGGAGCCGTTCAGCGTATGGACAAATTCCGGCTTGCCGCCCGCCGCAGGGCGGAACCGCGCATTCATCCGCCGCGCCTGATAATCGCCGCAGACGGAAATCGAACTGATCTCGCGATAAGCGTTCTGACCTGGCAACCAGACCTCGATATCATGGGTCTTGGTGGCACCCGCGCCCATGTCACCGGCGCAAAGCACGACTGTGCGATAGGGCAATTCCAACCGCTCCAGCACAGTTTCGGCGCAGCGGGTCATGCGGTCATGTTCGGCGGCAGAGGCATCAGGCGTCGTGACGCTGACCATCTCGACCTTTTCGAACTGGTGCTGGCGCAGCATGCCGGATGTATCGCGGCCCGCCGACCCTGCCTCTGACCGAAAACACAGCGTATGGGCGACATGGCGACGGGGCAGGGTGGATTCATCCACCGTTTCGCCGTTGACGATATTGGTCAGCGTGACCTCTGCCGTGGGGATCAGCCACCAGCCATTGGTGGTCTGATACGAATCCTCGCCGAATTTCGGCAACTGCCCGGTGCCATACATCATGTCTTCGCGCACCAGCACCGGGGTGATCGTTTCCGTCAGTCCATGTTCATCAACATGCAGGTCCAGCATGAATTGCGCCAGCGCCCGGTGCAGCCGTGCGACAGCGCCCGACAGCAGCACGAACCGGCTGCCCGACAGTTTCGCCGCCGTCTCGAAATCCATGCCCGGCCTGATGCCCGCAATCTCGTAATGCTCCACCGGGGTGAAGGCGAAATTGCGCGGATTGCCGTGGCGACGGATTTCGACATTATCTGCCTCATCCTTGCCATCAGGAATGCTGGCGTCAGGCAGGTTCGGCAGGGTGGCGAGCAGATCATTGAGGGCAGCATCCTGCGCCTTGGCCTCGTCATTCATCGCGGCGATCTGCGCCTTGCTTTCCGCGACAAGAGCGCGCAGCCGGTCAAATTCCGCGTCATCGCCGCGCGCCTTGGCGGCGCCGACTTCTTTCGCCGCTTTGTTCGCCTCGGCCTGCGCCGTTTCCGCTGCGAGGATCAGCTTGCGCCGCGCCTCGTCCAGCGCAAGCACCTGTGCCGCCACCGGGGCCAGCCCACGGCGGGACAAAGCCGCATCAAACGCATCCGGATTGTCGCGGATCAAACGGATATCATGCATGGGTCAGGTCCTTGGCTATTTGCTTGGCGGCACATATGCCGCATCTTGCGCGCAGAGGAAAGTGGGAGCGCCATCGCCGACACGCGGGAAGGCGATCAGACACTGGCGCGTGGCAATTTATGCCAGCAACGGTGGTCGGACATGATTGCTTGCCACAGCACTGGCCAATCGCCGCCCCGGGGGGCGGGTCGGCGATGGCGCGGCGGCCTGCGGCCTTGATTCCGCGCCTGCCGCGAAAATCACCGCAATAAAAGCCTGCCCGATTGCATCACCCCCGCCCTTGGCCCATATGGCAGGGGTGAACCGATCCTGTTGCAAATCATCTTTGCAGCTTCTAGGTTCTCGCGACCTATGGGCAGCCTTGCCCTGACCAACACAAGGGATGTGATATGAGACCTGCCGACCTGATTATGTTAGTCCTGATCTTCGGGATCATGTATTTCCTGCTGATCCGGCCACAGCAAAAGCGGCTCAAGGAACATAAGGCCCTGTTGGCTGGCCTGCGCCGTGGTGATCAGGTTGTCACTCAGGGCGGTGTCATCGGCAAGATCGTCAAGGTCAAGGATGAGGTTGAAGAGGTCGATGTCGAAATCGCCCCCGGCGTCAATGTCCGTGTCATCAAAGGCACCATTGTATCGGTGCTGAACAAAACCGAACCGACCAAAACCTGATCCGCCCGAAAAGGCCGCCGTTTATGCTGACCATTTCCTATCCCAAGCAGATCATGATCTGGCTGACCGTCGTGGTCGGTCTGATGATGGCACTGCCGAACGGATTCTACGCCCGTGTCGAAACCGCCAATGACGCACGCGCGCTGATCGACAGCGGCCAGAGCAATGCTGTGCTGGAAGAAGATGCCGGACGCTGGCCCGGTTTTCTGCCGTCCAACCTTGTCAATCTTGGCCTTGATTTGCGCGGCGGCGCGCATCTGCTGGTCGAGGTCGCAGTCGAGGATGTGCATGAGGCGTTCCTCGAAGGTTTCTGGCCACAGGTCCGTGATGTGCTGGCCGCTGAGCGTGATACGGTCGGTTTCGTTACCCGCGAAGACGGGCCCGGCACCGAATTGCGCGTACGTATCTCAGAGGCGGCGGGGGCGAACCGCGCCTTTGAACTGGTGCGGGGCTTGGGCCGTCCCGTGACCTCTTTCACCGGGGCGGCGGCGTCCAATATCGATGTGCGGATCAATGGCACCTTGCTGACCGTCACGCTGAGCGAGGCAGAAGTCTCTGCGATGGACGAACGCACGATGCTGCAGACGCTCGAAATCATCCGTCGCCGGATTGACGAGGTCGGCACCCGTGAACCCACCATTCAGCGGCAGGGGTCTGACCGCGTGCTGGTGCAGGTGCCCGGCGTCGGATCGGCGCAAGATGTTAAGGATCTTCTGGGTACCACCGCACAGCTGACATTCAATCCTGTTGTGGCGCGCACCTCTGACGCGGGTCAGTCACCTGGCACCGGCAATTTTCTGGTGCCATCGGTGGACGAGCCGGGGCTGTACTATATTCTGGAACGCCGTCCGGTCGTCACCGGCGAACAATTGGAAAACGCCCAGCTGGATTTTGACCAGAACGGGCGGCCCGCCGTCGGTTTCCGGTTCAACACCTCGGCCGCGCGGATTTTTGGCGATTACACGCTGGCCAATATCGGCTCTCCCTTTGCCATCGTGCTGGATAACGAAGTGATCTCTGCCCCCACGATCCAAAGCCATATTCCCGGCGGGTCCGGCATCATCACCGGCAATTTCACCACTGAAGAGGCGACAAATCTGGCGGTTCTGCTGCGTGCCGGTGCTTTGCCTGCGGAACTGACCTTTCTTGAAGAGCGCACCATCGGCCCGGAACTGGGGCAGGACAGTATCGACGCCGGCAAATTGGCCGCGATGGTCGGTTCGGTGCTGGTGATCCTGTTCATGGCGATGACTTACGGGCTGTTCGGCTGGTTTGCCAATATCGCGCTGGCCATCAATATGGGGCTGATTTTCGGCGCTCTGTCGTTGCTCGGCGCGACTCTGACCTTGCCGGGGATCGCCGGGATCGTGCTGACCGTGGGTATGGCGGTCGATGCCAATGTGCTGGTCTTTGAACGGATCCGCGAAGAGATGAAAACCGCCAAAGGCCCCGCCCGCGCCATTGAACTGGGCTATGAACGGGCGCTTTCGGCGATTGTGGACAGTAACTTTACCACCTTCATGGTCGCGGTGATCCTGTTCACGCTAGGGTCCGGCCCGGTGCGCGGTTTCGCCATCACGCTGGGGTTGGGGATCATCACATCGGTCTTCACCGCGATCTTTGTCACCCGGTCACTGATTTCCATCTGGTTCGCATATCGCCGACCCAAGACAATCGAGGTTTGATCACATGCGCCTGCGCCTGATCCCGGACGAGACCAACATCAACTTTTTCCGCTACGCCTGGCTGACCTTTGGCGCATCGGCGGTGATGATGGTGCTGTCGATCGTGGTATTCCTGATCTATGGGCTGAACTTCGGGATCGATTTCCGGGGCGGTACCTCTATCCGGACCCAATCGACGGAACAGGTGGATATCGCCGCCTACCGCGATGCGCTGGCCCCGATGAATCTGGGCGATGTCAGCATTACAGAGGTCTTTGATCCGACCTTTGGCGAGACTCAGAATGTTGCAATGATCCGCATTCAGGCCCAAGATGGCGAGGAAAGCATTTCTCCCGCAATGATCGCCGAGATCCAGACAGCGCTGCGCGGCGTGGCACCGGATATCACCTTTCCGTCGGTTGAAAGCGTCGGACCAAAAGTCTCTGGCGAATTGATCCGTACCGCGATTCTCTCGGTGCTGGGGGCGCTGACCGCTATCGTGATCTACATCTGGCTGCGGTTTGAGTGGCAATTCGCGGTGGGTGCGGTCGCGGCGCTGATCCATGATGTGGTGCTGACGATAGGCTTGTTTTCGTTGGTGCAGATCCGTTTCGATCTGGCGATCATCGCGGCACTGCTGACCATTGTCGGCTATTCGATCAACGACACTGTCGTCGTCTTTGACCGCGCACGCGAAAACCTGCGCAAATACAAGGCCAAGCCATTGGTCGAGGTGCTCAATATCTCGGCCAATGAAACGCTCAGCCGGACGATGATGACGTCTGGCACCACCTTGCTGGCGCTGATCGCGCTGATCGTGCTGGGCGGGGATGTGATCCGTGGCTTTGTCTTTGCCATTGCATGGGGTATCATTGTCGGGACCTATTCATCGCTCTATGTTGCCAAGAACGTCGTGCTGATGCTGGGTGTCAAACGCGACTGGTCCAAGAAAGACCCCGCAGCCGGTACAAAATACGGTCACATCGACACATAGGCGGAAAACCATGCGCCTGAACGAGATCAGATATAACGATTCCGTCCCGATCGACGGCTATGGTCCGGGCTTCTTCCGCATCGGCGGCAAGGTCCTGCGTGGACCGGTGCTGGTCTTTCCGACCGGTGTCACCGGCTGGGACGGGTTCAGCGATACCGGGGCGATCCTGGAACGGGCGGCGGATGTCGATGTGGTTTTTATCGGCACCGGCGCGGAAATCGCGCATCTGCCGGCCACCTTCCGCACCACATTGGAAGAGGCTGGAATAGGCGTCGAAAGCATGGCCTCACCTGCTGCCTGCCGCACATATAACGTGCTGTTGTCCGAAGGGCGCCGCGTTGCTGTCGCCCTGATCCCGGTCTGAATGTTGCACGTCACAAATCTGGGCTGTGCGCGCGGCGGTGCCGCGGTGCTGAGGGACGTCAGCTTTGATCTTCGTGCAGGGCAGGCGTTGATTTTGCGGGGCCCGAATGGTGTCGGCAAAACCACGCTGCTGCGCACCTTGGCCGGGCTGCAACCGGCGCTGTCGGGTGACGTGACCATGCCCGAAGAATCCGCCGCCTATGCCAGCCATGCCGACGGGATCAAGACTGCCCTCACAGTGACCGAGAATTTGCGTTTCTGGGCCGAAGTTTACGGGCTGACATTTGATGCCGCGATCCTGCGCCGCTTTGATCTGGCCGATCTGCGCGACCGGCAAGGGGGGACGCTTTCTGCCGGGCAAAAGCGCAGGTTGGGCTTGGCGCGGCTGGCGGTGATCGGGCGGAAAATCCTGTTTCTGGATGAACCGACCGTGTCGCTGGATACCGGATCTGTGGCGATGTTTGCGCGCTGGTTGCAGGACAGCCATCTGGCACAAGGCGGCATTGCTGTGATCGCCACCCATATCGACCTTGGCATTGATGCGCCGGCACTCGACCTGACCCCGTTCAAATCCGCCCCCGGCACTGGCGGTGGCACGGATGAGGCGTTTCTATGATCGCCCTGCTCAAACGCGACCTTGCCCTGGCCCTGCGTGCCGGTGGTGGTTTCGGGCTGGGGCTGGCGTTTTTCCTGATCGTCGTGGTGCTGGTCCCCTTCGGCGTGGGGCCAGAGGCGGATGTGCTGACGCGCATCGCCCCCGGTATCCTGTGGGTCGGGGCGCTGCTGGCGGCGCTGCTGTCGCTCGACCGCATCTTTGCGCTGGATTTTGAGGATGGCTCGCTGGCACTGCTGGCGACATCGCCGCTGCCGCTGGAGGCTGCGGGGCTGGTCAAGGCGACGGCGCATTGGATCACCACCGGCCTGCCGCTGACGCTGGCCGCACCCTTGTTCGGCTTCCTGCTCAGCATGGAGACAACCGCCTATGGTTATCTGCTGGTCTCGTTGCTGATTGGTACGCCGGCCCTGTCGATGATCGGCACTTTCGGTGCGGCGCTGACGGTGGGGCTCAAACGCGGCGGTTTGCTGTTGTCGCTGCTGGTGCTGCCGCTCTATGTGCCTACCTTGATCTTCGGGGCGGAGGCGGTGCGGCGCGGCGCTGCCGGACTGGACGCCAGCGCGCCCTTGATCTTGCAGGCGGGGATCACGGCAGGATGTTTTGCGATCCTGCCATTTGCCACTGCGGCTGTGTTACGCATCAATCTGCGGTGATCGGGGATTGAGACAGAAGTATCAGAAGGATAGATAAACGCCATGTCGCTATGGGAATATGCAAATCCGAGGCTGTTCATGAGCTGGACCCGACCGGTCCTGCCATGGAGCTTTGCGCTGGCCGGGCTTTGCCTTGTCGTCGGGCTGGTCTGGGGGTTCTTCTTTACCCCCGATGATTTCCGGCAAGGGTCCACCGTCAAGATCATCTATCTGCATGTTCCTTCCGCCCTGATGGCGATCAACGCCTGGATCATGATGCTGGTCGCCTCGCTGATCTGGGTCGTGCGGCGTCACCATGTCTCGGCCCTTGCGGCACGCGCTGCGGCCCCGGTCGGCGTGGTGATGACGTTGATCGCGCTGTTCACGGGTGGCATCTGGGGGCAACCGATGTGGGGCACCTATTGGGCCTGGGACCCACGGCTGACGTCATTCCTGATCCTGTTCCTGTTCTATCTGGGCTATATCGCCCTGTGGGAAGCAATCGAAGATCCCGACACCGCCGCCGATCTGACCGCGATCCTGTGTATCGTCGGATCAATCTTTGCGATCCTGTCGCGCTATGCGGTGTTTTTCTGGAATCAGGGTCTGCATCAGGGATCATCCCTGTCGCTGGACGCGGAACAGAATGTGGCCGATGTGTTTTACTACCCGCTGTTGATCTGTATCGCGGGATTTGTTTTGCTGTTCATCGCATTGGTGCTGATGCGCACCCGCACGGAAATCCGCGCGCGCCGGATCAAGGCGCTGCAAGCAAGGGGGCAGCATGCCTGATCTGGGAAATTACGCGGTCGAGGTGACAGCAGCCTATCTGGTCAGCATCGCACTGCTGGCAATCATTGTAGGTCTGAGCTGGCGACGGTACGTCCGCGTGCGCTCTGCCTTGGAACAGGTTGAAAAGAATGGCTAAAATATCCCCTTTGATGATCCTCCCGCCGGTGATCTTTGCCGCTTTCGCCGGGTTGGCGCTGGCCGGTATCCTGCGGGACAACGCCGACGAGCTGCCATCAACCTTTGTTGGCCAGCCAGCACCGGTGGTTCCGGCAGAGGCGGTCGATGGCACCGCCCAACTGACCGATGCCGATCTGCGCACGGGCGAGGTTACAATCGTGAATTTCTGGGCCAGCTGGTGCCCGCCATGCCGGGCTGAACATCCGATCCTGCTGGATCTGGATGCGCAGGGCTATCGGGTTGCGGGAATCAATTTTCGCGATCAGCAGGCGCAGGCGTCCGAATATCTGACCAATTACGAAGATCCGTTCTTTGCCACCGGTTTTGATCTCCGCGGTCGGTCGGCGATTGACTGGGGCGTGACAGCGCCACCTGAAACCTTCATCGTGGACGGTGATGGCACTGTCCTGTTCCGTTTCGTCGGCCCGCTGATCGGGTCGGATTATGAACAAAGGTTCCTGCCCGCACTCGCGCGCGCCACCGGAGCCGACTAAGAAGGACAGCGGATGAGCTGGAACCCCGCCCTGGACCCCGATTGCCCAACCGGCGATGCCGTCGATGCGATCGAAACCGTCATCGTGCCGCGCGCACGTGACATCGGTGGGTTCGAGGTGCGCCGCGCCTTGCCCGCGCCGCGCCGTCAGATGGTCGGGCCGTTCATTTTTTTCGACCAGATGGGCCCGGCGGAATTCGTGACCGGGCAGGGGATCGATGTGCGCCCGCATCCTCATATCGGTCTGGCGACGGTGACCTATCTGCACAGCGGCACCATTCATCACCGCGACTCTCTGGGCACCGATCAATGGATCAATCCCGGTGCCGTCAACCTGATGCAGGCGGGCCATGGCATCACCCATTCCGAACGCACCGATGGTGCCGCCAGTCACCGGCTGTTCGGCATTCAAAGCTGGATCGCCCTGCCCAAAGGGGCAGAGGATGGGGCAGCCGCCTTTATCCACGCCCCCGCCGCTGATCTGCCGGTCCTGCAAGGCGAAGGCAAAGAGGTGCGCCTGATTCTGGGCGATGCCTATGGCGCGCGCGCACCGGTGCCGACGCCGTCAGAGATGTTCTATCTCGACGCGATCCTGCAACCGGGTGCCACGATCCCCTTGCCCGATAACCACGAGGATCGTGGTGCCTACGTGCTCGAAGGTGAGGTTGTGATCGCAGGTCAAACCTTCCCCGCGGGGAAGATGATGATCTTTCGTCCCGGCGACGGGGTCAGCATGAAAGCAGGCAATCAGGGCGCACGTGTCATGCTGCTGGGCGGGGCGACGATGGAAGGGCCACGTTATATCTGGTGGAATTTCGTGGCTTCGTCCAAGGAACGGATCGAAGAGGCGAAAGAGGCGTGGCGCGCGGGCGACTGGGAAAACGGGCGGTTTCAGCTACCACCGGGCGATGATGCCGAATTTATCCCGCTGCCGGACAGATAGCCGAACCTGCCCTAGTTAAGAATCTCCAGCAGATTGGCATAATCATCGGTCCAGACCCGCCCGCCGTCATCCGCCAGCACTTGCCAAGGGCCGGATGCGGTGAACCCGGTGAGGTCATCCGCAGTTCTGGCCATGACCACCACGGTAGAGGCGTTATGGGTCGGATCATCGGGTCGGGTCGGGTCGCTTTGGATCATTGCCACCAAGCCCAGATCGGCCGCGCTGCGCCCCAGCGGACGGGCGATGTCAAAGTACCGGTTCGAAATATGCAGAACGATCACTCCGCCGGGTGTGGTCCTGTCGCGGTAGAGCGTGATCGCCTCGCGGGTTGTCAGATGCACCGGCACGGCATCGGATGAATAGGCGTCGATCACCAAGATATCAAAGGCCTTGTCGGTCTGCTGGTCCAGCACGACCCGTGCATCGCCGATATAGGTCGGCGCATCCGGGGCACAGGATGGGATGAAACTGAACAAGGCCGGGTCCCGCGCCACCTTGTCCACCAGCACGTCGATTTCGTAAAATGCCCAGTTCTGCCCCGGACCCGCATAACAGGCCAGCGATCCGACACCCAGACCGACGATGCCGATCTCGCGCGCGGCACTGCCCACGGGCGCGGTCAGGATCTGGGCCATCGGACCGTCAGGGTGATAGTAATAAAGCGGCTTGGGTCTGTCACTGCCATCAAGATCGGCCAGCAACTGGGCCCCGTGGATGGTGGTGCCGTTGGAGTAGATCCGCAGCCCGGCCTGATCATATATCCGGTGGGTGCCGAAAAAACTGCGGTCCTGAAACACCACCGATTGCGTCTGGATAAAGGCCCCGACCAGCAGCAGGATTGCCAGCGGCACCGCTTGCTGCGCCCGGTTATGGCGCAGCCCATACAGCACCAGCCCCAGCACCACAAAATGCAGCGCATAGAAATAACGGTGATCGCTGTCCGGAAACGCCTGCAGCAATTGCACCGGCACAAGCACGATGGCCCCGCCGATCAGCGCGATGGCCAGCCGCCGGGTGGGAATCGCCCAGGCACCCGCCGCCAGTATCAGCAGCGCCAGCAGAATGGTGACCCTGCCTTCCTGCAAATCGGCAAAGATGGCCGGGGCGATCAGCGAATTAAACAACCCGCCCAAGGCACCGCCGACCGACATGGTGACATAGAACAGCGTCAGATTGGCATGATCCGGGCGCGTTTCATACAGGGTGCGATGTGCCTTCATCGCGACAAAGAAAAACGCCAGCAACAGCACCAGCGTCAGGATCAGCGTGACGACCGCCAACAGCTGAAAAGTAAAGATCGTCGCGAAAAACGCCAGGCTGATCACAAAGACCAGATGCACCACCCGGTCGCTGAACAGAGGCCGGTTGGTAAAGGTCAGCACGAAGCTTAGCAGATACAGCGCCAGCGGCAGCACCCAGATCAGTGGGAACGACCCCAGATCGGTGCTGATCTTGCTGGTCACGGCCAGCATCAGTGACGACGGCACGAAGGCAAGGATCAGCCACCAGCCATAGTGATGCCAGCCCGGTGGCGCGCTGATCCGCGGTGCCGGGCGGTGCAATGTGCCCTTGCGCGCGGCCAGACCGCTCAGCCCCAGAAACAGGCCCAGAACGACAAAACCACCGGCCCAGCCGATCCCGATCTGGCGCGCGCCCAGCAGCGGTTCGGCGATCAGTGGAAAGGCCAGCAGCGCGATCAGCGAGCCAAGGTTGGATGCACCGTAAAGGAAATAGGGATCATCCGCCGAGGGACCGTCGCTTTTTGCATACCAGCTTTGGATCAGCGGCGCATTGGCCGACAAGACCGCAAAGGGCATGCCGACGCCGAAGGCAAACAGTATCAGGGTTTGCAGGGCTATCGGTTGGTCGGGGTTGAATTGCCATCCCGCTTCGACCGACAGCGGCAGAACGGTCAGCGCGACCGCCCAGAGCGCGAGATGCAGACCGATCTGCGCCGGCACCGGCAGGTAGCGGGTCGACAGATGCGCATAAAGGTAGCCCAGAATCAGGACCGTCTGAAAAAACAGCATCGCCGTGGTCCAGACCGCAGGCGCGCCGCCGACATAGGGCAGCACGATTTTGGTGAACAGGGGCTGCACGAAAAACAGCAGCGCGGCGGATAGAAAGATGGTCAGGGTGAATAACACCGGCACCAGGCCGGTCCGGGACCGGGGAAAGGGCTGTTCTGTCATGGGCTTGTCCGTGCTGCCGTGGTCGCCGCCCTTAAACGATGCAATTATGGCAGGATTAGGATCGCCCCCGGCGCGCACTTGCTGCCGGGTTGTTTCTGTCCGGCAAAGATAATGCAGCAGATGGCGTAAGACCGCTTGACGGGGTCCGCCGCCGCACTTAGAAGCGCCACACCAACAGCGATGTTGGCAAGCAGATGCGCGGTTGTAGCTCAGTTGGTTAGAGTACCGGCCTGTCACGCCGGGGGTCGCGGGTTCGAGCCCCGTCAACCGCGCCACTGCATTCCCCCCAAGACGACCAGAACATGCCGCGCCAAAAAGCGCGGCATTTCGTCTTTTTGCAATTGACGCCCAAGGCATCCCCGATTATCCCGCCCCTCACGCGCGGTTGTAGCTCAGTTGGTTAGAGTACCGGCCTGTCACGCCGGGGGTCGCGGGTTCGAGCCCCGTCAACCGCGCCATTTTCCTCTTGCCCGTTCCGATCAGGTGCCGTGCTGCCGGGCTAGCTGGCGGCGGCTTTGTCATAGGCCGCGCGCGCTGCGTCGATCCGGCCCAGATTTTCCAACGCCCAATACCCCAGCGCACCCACGGGTTCCCGAAATGACCGGCCCATTTCGGTTAATGTGTATTCCACCTTTGGCGGGATCGTGGGGTGGTGGGTTCTTTGCACCAACCCATCTCTTTCCAGCTCTTTCAGCGTCAGGCTGAGCATGCGCTGCGATATGCCAAGAGCTTTCTTCAGTTCGTTGAACCGCAATGTCCCGTCGCGGGCCAGCGCGATCACGACAAGTACGCTCCACCGGTCGCCCACGCGCGACAGGACCTCGTTGATACGTTTGCAATCGGGACATCCGGCAGTGTCAAGCATCTTGGTTCCCTTTTTGTGACCGAGGATCAGAAATGTGCCCTCTTGTGGCGTCTTTTGGTTCTCATTAGATATCGAGTTACAAATGTATACCGCCTTTTATGGCCTCTGACAATGGAAACACGATTATGACACACAAGACCCTGAACGATCACCTGAACTGGCGCTATGCCACCAAGAAAATGGATTCTGCAAAGGCGGTGCCGCAGGAAAAAGTCGATGCCATCATCGAGGCGATCCGCATGGCCCCCACCTCCAGCGGCACCCAGCCGTTCGAGCTGATCGTCGTGACAAACCCGGAAATCCGCGCTCAGATCGCCGAAGCGGCCTACGGGCAAGCACAGATCACCGATGGGTCGCATCTGCTGGTTTTCGCAGCCTGGGACAATTACACGGCAGAGCGGATTGACGAAGTCGTGCAGCTGAACGTCGATGCCCGCGGCGACCTTTCGACGCTGCGTGAATACTACGATAAGCTCAAGGCCACTTACCTGCCGCGCGAGGCTGATGAAAACTATGCCCATGCCGCCCGTCAGGCCTATATTGCCTTGGGTGTGGCCCTTGTTGCTGCCGCCGAACAGGAAGTCGACAGCACACCGATGGAAGGGTTTGATCCCGCCGCCGTTGACAAGATCCTTGGCCTGACAGAGCGCGGCTTGCGGTCCGTCGTGCTGCTGCCGCTGGGCTATCGTGACGCGACAGGCGATTGGCTGCTGCCGATGGAAAAAGTGCGCAAACCGCGCGAAACCATCGTCACACAAGTCGCCTGAACCGGCAAAGAGCGTGAGACAGTCAGATTCGCCAAAACGCGCTGAATGATCACGTGGATACGGCAAGGCGCATGGAGCCATTCATGCGCCTTGCAAAATTGCGACGGCGTTTCAGTCGGGCCGGTCCTTAGGCCGCCGCCGTCATCTCATGCAGGATACGTGCCCATGATCTGATCCCTTTGTGAAACGACGACAGGTCGTATTTTTCATTCGGCGAATGGATCTGGTCGTCATCCTTGCCAAAGCCGATCAGCATCGCGTCCATGTCGAGGATATTCTTGAAATAGGCCGCAATCGGGATCGATCCGCCGCAACCCACGTAAGCCGCCGCATTGGGCCATTCGTCCGACAGCGCTTTGCGCGCCTGATCAAAGGCAGGGTGGGTGGTGGTCATCTGACCCGCCGCGCTGGCCCCATGCGGCGCAAAGGTCACGCTGCAATCGGCGGGGATCATGTCCTGCACCATTTTGCGGAATGCATCGCGGATCGCCAAAGGGTCCTGTGTGCCGACAAGGCGGAAACTGATTTTCGCATGCGCCTCTGACGGCAGCACCGTTTTGAACCCATCGCCGGTATAGCCGGACCACATGCCATTGACCTCGCAGGTCGGGCGCGACCAGATCATTTCCAGCGGGCGGCGGCCCTTTTCACCGGCGGGCACCGACAGACCGACGTCGCCCAGAAATGCCTTTTCGTCGAATTTCAGGTCGTCCCAGGCGGCGGCCAGCTCGTTCGACAATTCCGGCACGCCGTCATAAAATCCGGGCACCGTGATCCGTCCGTCATCATCATGCAGCGCCGCGATGACGCGGGCCAGCACGCGGGCCGGGTTCATGGCAAGGCCGCCATACATGCCGGAATGCAGGTCCTTGTTCGGGCCGGTGATGGTGATTTCTTCACCCAGCAACCCGCGCAATTGGGTGATGATCGCAGGCGTGCTGTCGCCATAAAGCCCGGTATCGCAGATCAAGGCGATATCGGCGGTCAGTTCCTTGGCATTCTCTTTCATGAAGGGAACCAGCGATGGGGAACCTGATTCCTCCTCACCTTCAAAAAACAGGGTGATATTGCCGGGCAGGGTGCCATGCACCGCTTTCCAGGCGCGGCAAGCCTCGACAAAGGTCATCAGCTGGCCTTTGTCATCCGATGTGCCACGGCCCCGGATCACTTTCCCGTTAGCGGTGTCCTCGACCTGCGGATCAAAAGGGTCGCGGTCCCAAAGATGCAGCGGATCAACGGGTTGCACGTCGTAGTGGCCGTAGAACAAGACATGCGGGCTGGTCTTGTCATGTGCCCCCTCGCTATGGGCCACCACCATCGGATGACCCGGCGTGGCCCGTTTGGATGCGGTAAAGCCCATCGAAATCAGATCAGCCACCAGCCAGTCAGCGGCTGTATCGCAATCGGCTTTAAAGGCCGGATCGGTCGAAATTGACGGGATGCGCAGCAATTCTTTCAGCCGTTCGACAGATTGCGGCAGATCGTCATCGATACGGGCAAGGACGGGATCAAGGGTCATGGAATGGGCCTTTCTATTGCATTCGGGCGCAGGGTTGACCTCTTCGGGGCAGAGGTCAATGGCTGGTGGCGGCGCTTTCTTGATCCAGATCATGGTGACCTGGCGCGACAGACCGTTATGGTGCCACGGCAAGGGGCGACAGTTTGTAGCGTCTTGTCCGGGCGCGATCTGCCCTATATGCAGTTTAGAACGATTCAAGGTGCCACTGACAGGTGCTCTGACACGCAAAGAAGGACGGATTGGTGGATTATAACGCCCAACTGGATACCGCAATCAACCGCTTGCACGAAGAAGGCCGTTACCGGACCTTTATCGATATCGAACGCAAACGCGGTCAGTTTCCCCATGCGACATGGATCAAGCCCGATGGCACCGAGACGCCGATCACCGTGTGGTGTGGCAATGATTACCTGGGCATGGGCCAGCATCCGGTGGTTCTGGCCGCCATGCATGAAGCGATTGAAGCCACCGGTGCAGGGTCTGGCGGGACGCGGAATATTTCTGGCACCACTGTATACCACAAACGGTTAGAGGCTGAACTTGCCGATCTGCACGGCAAGGAAGCGGCCTTGTTGTTCACCAGCGCCTATAATGCCAATGACGCGACGCTCAGCACCTTGCCACGGCTGTTTCCGGGCCTGATCATCTATTCCGATGCGCTGAACCACGCCTCGATGATCGAAGGTGTGCGGCGCAACGGCGGGGCCAAGCGGATTTTCCGTCACAATGACGTGGCGCATCTGCGCGAATTGCTGGCAGCCGATGATCCGGCAGCACCGAAACTGATCGCCTTTGAATCGATCTATTCGATGGATGGCGATTTCGGCCCGATCAAGGAAATCTGCGATCTGGCCGATGAATTCGGCGCGCTGACCTATTGTGACGAAGTCCATGCTGTCGGTATGTATGGCCCCCGCGGTGGCGGCGTGGCTGAACGTGACGGGTTGATGGACCGGATTGATGTTTTCAACGGCACGCTGGCCAAGGCCTTTGGCGTCGTCGGCGGCTATATCGCAGCCTCTGCGAAGATGTGCGATGCGGTGCGGTCCTATGCGCCCGGATTCATTTTTACCAGCAGCCTGCCACCGGCGGTGGCGGCAGGGGCGGCCGCGTCGGTTGCACATCTGAAAAAAGATCAGTCCCTGCGCGAACAGCATCAGACACAGGCGAAAATCCTGAAACTGCGGCTGAAAGGGCTGGGTCTGCCAATCATCGACCATGGCAGCCATATCGTGCCGCTGATCGTGGGTGACCCGAAACACACCAAAAAACTGTCCGATATGCTGCTGTCCGAATTCGGGATCTACGTGCAGCCGATCAATTTTCCGACCGTGCCCCGCGGCACCGAGCGGCTGCGGTTCACCCCGTCGCCAGTGCATGGGCCGCGTGAAATGAATGCATTGGTCGGCGCTTTGGACGGTTTATGGTCACATTGCGCGCTGAACCGGGCCGAATTGGCGGGTTAGCGCCTATTGCCGATGTGCAAGCGCAGCGCTGACATGCTATTGCTTTCTAAGGCGTTACTGTCGAATTGATTCGGCGACAGAATGTTTTTTGAGGCATTGAGCGACGGGACAGTCGATGATCGGAAAGACCTTCAGGCGTGCCAGCGCGGCGGAGGACGTTCAAGCCAAAGGGTTTGACGACTACGAATTGCGTCTTGGCGATCTGATGCGCGGCGAACGTGCGACGCTTGGTAAAAGCCTGCTGGATGTGCAGCGGGAGCTGAAAATCAAGGCCGCCTATATCGCTGCTATTGAAAATGCTGATCCTTCCGCCTTTGACACGCCCGGTTTCATCGCCGGCTATGTACGGTCCTATGCCCGTTATCTGGGGATGGACCCCGATGCCGCCTTTGCCGGGTTCTGCCGCGAAAGCGGTTTTACCACCGCGCATGGTATGTCCGAAGAAGCGTCATCGCTCAAAAACCGCACGTCGAATGCAAATCGCCCGCCGGTGGGCAAGGATATCTTTCTGTCGTCGCGCACACCATTCATTCCGGCCAAGGAATCGATTTTTGCCCAGCTGGAATTGCGCGCCATTGGGTCGGTCTTGCTGCTGATCGCCATGATGGCCGGGCTGGGCTATGGCGGCTGGACCGTCCTGCAAGAAGTACAGCGCGTCCAGTTTGCCCCGGTCGAACAGGCCCCTGTCGTGGTCTCTGATCTGGACCCGCTGGCCGGAAGCGCCAATGTGATTGAAACCAGCGATGCGCTGGGGGGAATGATGTTGCCGTCGCCAGAGGCGCTGGACAGGCTTTATCGCCCGCAGGCGCTGGATGTGCCGGTGCTGGTCGCGCGGGATACGCCGATTTCGACACTGAACCCGCAGATGATCGGGGCCTTGGCCCCGCAGGCAACTGTTCCTTCCATGCGCGAGACCGCCGTGGCTGATGGATCTGACGATCCGCTGCTCCCCAGCATTCAGGTGGTGGAACCACCGGTGCCCGAAGTGCAACTGGTCGCCGCGCGCCCGGCATGGGTGCGGGTGCAGGCCGCCGATGGCGTGATCCTGCTGGAAGGTATCATGGAACCGGGCCAGAACTTTGTCCTGCCCGCCACCGAAGAACCTGCCACCTTGCGGGTCGGCGAAAGCGGCGCGATGTATTTTGCAGTCAATGGCGTGCATTATGGCCCTGTCGGGCAGCGTGGTGTCGTGACCTCGAATGTGGTGCTGTCCGCCGACAGCCTGACAAATACTTTCGCGCTGGCCGATCTGGAACGTGACAATGATCTGGCCCAGATCGTCCGCGTCGCCGAAGCCGTGACGGATCAATAGCCGCAGCCGCTTGCCCCGTGGCGTCAGGGCGCTTAGGTTGCGATCAAACCGCAGTCTTGTGAAAGCGTTCCGATGTCTTTGAACCACATCCGCCCCTGGCGGAACATCTACCGCCGCAAATCCCGTCAGATCATGGTCGGCAATGTGCCGGTGGGCGGTGATGCACCGATCACGGTGCAGACCATGACCAATACACTGACCACCGATATCAAAGGCACCATCGCGCAGGTGCAGGCCGCCGCCGATGCCGGGGCAGATATCGTGCGGATTTCGGTGCCAGATGAGGATTCGTCGCGCGCATTGAAAGAGATCGTGCGCAATGTCTCTGTCCCGATCGTCGCGGATATCCATTTCCACTACAAACGCGGGATCGAAGCGGCAGAGGCGGGCGCGGCCTGTCTGCGCATCAACCCGGGCAATATCGGCGATGAAAAGCGCGTCAAGGAAGTGATCCGCGCCGCGCGTGACCATAATTGTTCTATCCGCATCGGCGTGAATGCCGGATCGCTGGAACGGCATCTGCTGGAAAAATACGGCGAACCTTGCCCCGATGCGATGGTGGAAAGCGGATTGGATCATATCAAGATCCTGCAGGACAATGATTTCCACGAATTCAAGATTTCCTGCAAGGCGTCAGACGTGTTCATGGCTGCCGCCGCCTATCAGCAACTGGCCGATGCGACCGATGCGCCGATCCATCTGGGCATCACAGAGGCGGGTGGTCTGATCAGCGGCACCGTGAAATCCGCCATCGGCATGGGCAATCTTTTGTGGATGGGGATTGGTGACACAATCCGCGTGTCGCTGTCCGCCGATCCGGTGGAAGAGGTCAAGATGGGGTTCGAGATCCTCAAATCCCTCGGCCTGCGCCATCGCGGCGTCAACATCATCTCTTGCCCCTCCTGCGCGCGGCAGGGATTCGACGTGATCAAGACGGTCGAGGCGCTGGAAAAGCGGCTGGAACATATCAAGACGCCGATGTCGTTGTCGATCATCGGCTGCGTGGTGAATGGCCCGGGCGAGGCGCTGATGACCGATGTCGGTTTTACCGGCGGCGGGGCAGGGTCCGGCATGGTCTATCTGGCGGGCAAGCAAAGCCATAAGCAGTCGAATGAAGATATGATCGAACATATCGTCGAACAGGTCGAGAAGAAGGCGGCAGAGATCGCCGCACGGGACGATCTGGCTGCCGAATAGGCCGGACGCCCCAGCAAGAACGAGGCTGAGCATGCGACACGCAACCCGCGGTGACGTGGACCCTTTCATCGTGATGGATGTGATGGAGGCCGCCCGACAGGCAGAGGCCGCAGGCCGCCACATCATCCATATGGAGGTCGGTCAGCCCGGCACCGGCGCGCCATCCGCCGCGCGCGAAAAGCTGATCCGGGATATGGCCGAACCCTTGGGCTATACCGTGGGCCTTGGCCTGCCGGAATTGCGTGCCCGGATCGCGCAGCACTACGGCGATTGGTACGGGCTTGACCTTGATCCGGCGCGCGTGGTGATCACCTCTGGCGCGTCGGGGGCCTTTCTGCTCGCCTTTTCCGCCCTGTTCGACAATGACGAACGTGTCGGTCTTGGCACGCCTTGCTATCCGTCCTACCGGCAAATCCTGCGCGCGGTGGGGCTGACTCCGGTCGATATTCCCACCGATCTGGCCGACCGTTTCCAGCCGCAACCACATCACGTCGCTGAACATGATCTGGCAGGGCTGATCGTTGCATCCCCCGCCAATCCGACCGGCACGATGCTGGATGCGGCACAGATCAAAGCGCTGGCCGACGCCTGTGCCGCGCGCGATGCCGCCTTTATCTCGGATGAAATCTACCACGGTATCGACTACGATCTGCGCCCGGTTTCGGCACTGGAAGTCACCGACGAGGTCTATGTCGTCAATTCCTTTTCCAAATATTTCTCGATGACCGGCTGGCGCGTCGGCTGGATGGTGGTGCCGGATGATCATGTCCGCCGTATCGAACGGCTGGCGCAGAATATGTTCATCTGCGCGCCCCATGCCGCGCAACGGCTGGCGCTGCATGCGATGGATTGCCCAGAGGAGCTTGACGCGAACAAGGCGGTCTATGCCACGAACCGGCAATTGGTGATCGACGGGCTGCGCGCAGCTGGGCTGGGCGCCTTTGCGCCGCCTGATGGCGCGTTTTACGTCTATGTCGATGTTTCGGCCTATACCGATGACGCGCTGCAGTTTGCCGCTGACATTCTGGATCAGGCCGGGGTTGCGGTGACACCGGGGCTCGATTTCGACGCCGCGCGGGGGCATCATTGGCTGCGGTTTTCCTATGCACGATCCACCGCCGATATCACCGAAGGTCTGGCCCGCATCGCCCGTTTCATGCAGGTGCGGCAGGGATGATCCGCTGGCTGGCTGTCCTGATGCTGCTGGCGACCGGCGCCACGGCGCAGGCGCAGTTTGACCCTGACAGGTCCAGCATCCGTGATGGCTGGCGGTCAGTCCAGATTGATCTCGGTCTGTCGGATATTGTGCCTTATCGGATTTTTACGTTGGATGATCCGCGCCGCCTGGTGCTGGATTTTCAGGGTCTCGACAGCGGCGGAATCAGCGCCGGGGCGATCAATCAGGCGCGCAGGGTGACAGCGGTGCGGTTCGGTCCGTACCGGCCGGGCTGGACCCGGATGGTGCTGGACCTGGGGCAGCCGCTGACCTTGCAAAAGGCGGCGATGACCAGCGAGACGCAGGGCGCGCGGCTGTCCGTGCAACTGGGCCGCACGACAGCCGCCGCCTTTGCCGCCAATGCAGGTGCGCCGCCTGATCCCGGCTGGGACGCGCTGACCCAGCAGGCGCTGGCCGGGCTGGAACAGGCGGATGCTGACGCCTTTGTCGTCGTGCTGGACCCCGGTCATGGCGGCATTGATCCCGGAGCCGAACGCGGCGGCGTGACCGAGGCGCATCTGATGCTGCGCTTCGCCGATGAAATCGCCGACAGCCTGCGCGGACTGGAGGGGGTGGCGGTGGCGCTGACCCGGTCCGATGACAGCTTTGTCCCGCTTTATGGCCGGATGTCGATCGCGCGTGCGGCCGGTGCCGATCTGTTCATTTCACTCCATGCCGATGCGCTGGAACAGGATGATGCCTGGGGGGCCTCCGTCTATACTTTGGCCGAGGGCAGTGGCGATATGGCCGTGCAGCGGCTGGTCGAACGGCATGAACGCGGCGATCTGCTGGCCGGGGTCGATCTGTCGGTGACAGATGATCGCGTCGCGGGGGTGCTGATGGATCTGGCGCGCCGGTCCACCGCGCCGCGTGCCGATGGTTTCGCCGACCGGCTGGTGGCAGCGATGCAGGCGCAGGGCGTGCGGCTGAATTCGCATCCGCGGCGGTCAGGGCGGTTTTCGGTGCTGCTGGCTGCCGATTTTCCCAGCGTGCTGGTCGAGGCGGGGTTTTTGTCAAACACGCAGGACCGCGAGACCCTGACTGATCCGGCAAGGCGCAGGCCGCTGGTGGCCGCCATCACCGCCGCTGTGGCCGATCATATCGCTGCTCTGCCTGCCAGCCGCTGAGCGGGATCAATTGCCGGATCAGTTGCCGGATCAGTTGATTGTGATCGCCGCGACGCTGCGATAGCTGCAATTCGACCATTGCGCTTTTGACCAATGGCCGGGCAGGGCGTATAAGCGCCGGGAATCCTGAAAGGACAATCCTGACCCGTGCTGCGCTTTATTTTCTCATTCTTCGGCGGTATTTTTACCTTTTTCACCATGGCGATGATCATGGGGGCCTTTGTGGTGGGTGGCGTGATTTTTGTCTATGGCCGCGATCTGCCCAGCTACGAAACGCTGTCGCAATATACCCCCAAGACGATCAGCCGTGTCTATTCGCGCGAGGGAGAGATTATCGACGAATTCGCCGTCGAACGCCGTCTTTTCACCCCGGCAGAGGATATTCCCGATCTGGTGAAAAACGCCTTTATTTCCGCCGAGGACAGGAATTTCTATACCCACCAAGGCTTTGACGTGGCTGGCATGGTCTCTGCCGTGGTCGATGCGATTGAATCGCGCGGCCAGGAATTGCGCGGTGCGTCGACCATTACGCAACAGGTGATGAAAAACTTCCTGCTGGACGGGTCGGTGACCGCCGAACGCAAGATCAAGGAAATCATCCTTGCCGTGCGGATCGAACAGGCGATGTCCAAGGACCGGATCCTGGAACTTTACCTCAATGAAATCTTTTTGGGGCAGAATTCCTTTGGCGTGACTGCGGCGGCACTTACCTATTTCAACAAACCGCTGACCGAACTGACAGTGGGCGAGGCGGCTTATCTGGCATCGCTGCCGAAATCACCCAGCAACCGCCATCCGGTGCGCGACCGTGAAATTGCGGTGTTCTGGCGCAACAACACTTTGCGGCTGATGCATCAGAACGGCTATATCGACGACGCGACGCTTGAGGCAGAAAGCGCCGCGCCACTGTTGTCGGTGCAGGGCGGCGATTATCCCGATTTCCGTTCTACCCTGCCAGACCGCGATTATTTCACCGATGAAATCCGCCGCCAGCTCAGCCAGGATTTCGGGCAGGATGAGTTCTTTTCCGGCGGCCTGTCGATCCGGGCGACGGTGGACCCTGATCTGCAGGTTACTGCCGCGCATTCGCTGCAACAGGCATTGGAAGAATTCGACCGCGGCAATGGCGTTTGGCGCGGGACCGGTCTGACCATCCCGCAAGAGGCGCTGGCAGATGAATCCAGTTGGCGCGCAGCCTTGCGGTCGGTTGATGTGGCCCGCGATATCACTCTGGTGGCGCAATGGCATCCGGCCGTGGTACTGGCGGTCGGCGACAATGAACTGCGGCTCGGCATCGAAGGCGTCGAAGAAACAGCGGCAGAACCATTTGTTGTGCCGCGCAATGATATCGAATGGATGCGCGGTAATTTCGTCGATAACTTTACCCCCGGTGACGTGGTACATGTCCGGCGCATGGTGCAGGATTCTGACGGGGCCTTTATCCGTTGGACGCTGCGGCAGGTGCCAGAGGTGCAGGGCGGTTTCATGGCGATGGACGTCAACACCGGCCGGGTGATCGCGATGCAGGGCGGGTTCAGTTATCAGACCTCTGTGTTTAACCGTGCCACGCAGGCACAGCGCCAGCCCGGTTCGTCGTTCAAACCTTTCGTCTATGCCGCCGCATTGGACAGCGGCTATTCCCCCGCGACCATCGTGGTCGACGCCCCGATTGAGGTGATGACGCCACAAGGCATGTGGCGGCCGACCAATGCGTCAAACCAGTTTTACGGCCCGACGCCTTTGCGCACCGGGATCGAACGGTCGCGCAACCTGATGACTGTGCGTCTGGCACAAGAGGTCGGGATCGAACGGGTCGCCGAATATGCTGAACGCTTTGGTGTCTACGAACGGATGAACCCGGTGCTGGCGGCCTCGCTGGGGTCGGATGAAACCACTTTGTTCAAGATGGTCGCAGCCTATGCGATGTTCGCCAATGGCGGCGAACGGGTGGAACCCACATTGGTTGACCGGGTGCAGGACCGCTATGGCAATACCGTCTATCTGCATGATGACCGTCAATGCCCGGATTGTGCCGACCTGAACCTGCCTGCCGGACAAGCGCCTGATATCATCTCGAACCGCACCCGCGTGATGAATGAGGTGACAGCCTATCAGCTGACCTCGATGATGCAGGGCGTGGTTGAACGCGGCACTGCGGCCGGGTCAGTGAACCTGCCAGCCCAGATCGCCGGCAAGACCGGCACGACCAATGACAGCAAAGATGTCTGGTTCGTGGGCTTTTCATCCAATATCGTCGCTGGCTGTTACATCGGCTATGACACGCCGCGCAGTCTGGGCCGCGGGGCCTCTGGCGGGGGGATGTGCGGGCCGGTGTTCAACCGGTTCATGCGCGAAGCGATCGCCAGCTATGGCGCGCCGAATTTCGCCGTGCCCAGCAACTGCCAGTTCATCAAGATTGACCGGTTCACCGGCGCGCGGCTGCCCAACGACGCCAGTGGCGAGAATGTTGTCGCTGAATGTTTCCGCGCAGGCGAAGAACCGGTTTTCGGCATCATGTATGACGGCGGTTTTGCAATGGCCGCTGATTTACCGCTCTATGACGAAGTGCCGCGCGTCTCGCGCGAGGTGACAACCTCGTCCGGTGGCACTGCAACGGTCGGTGATCGGGCCACCTTTGGCACATTGTCCTCTGGCGGTCTTTACTGACCGCCTTGCCGCTGGGTGATGCGGGTTGTAAGACCCCTCAACACGTCCATAGAACAGGTGCCCCATATGCGCGCTGAAACGCAGAACAATATCGATGCGATCGAGAAATCGCTGAACCTGCTGGCACAGCGGATGGATTATGAAACCGCCCGCTATCGGCTGGAAGAATTCGATGCAAGGGTCGAAGATCCGTCGCTGTGGGATGATCCCGAAGCTGCGCAGAAACTGATGCGCGACCGTCAGGTGCTGGTCGATACGCTGGCGATGCACGACAGCATCAAGCAAGAGCTGGCCGATAATATCGAACTGATCGAAATGGGCGAGGCAGAGGATGACGCAGACATCATCACCGAGGCCGAAGAATCGCTGAAAGCCCTGCGCGAAAAAGCTGCCCAGAAAGAGCTTGAGGCGCTGCTGGACGGTGAGGCTGATGCCAATGACACCTTTCTGGAGGTCAATGCCGGCGCGGGTGGCACTGAAAGCTGTGACTGGGCCAATATGCTGTCACGGATGTATGTCCGCTGGGCCGAGAAAAAGGGCTACAAGGTCGAATTGCAATCCATGCAATCAGGCGACGAGGCCGGGATCAAATCCGTCACCTATAAAATCATGGGCCATAACGCCTATGGCTGGCTGAAATCCGAAAGCGGCGTGCACCGTCTGGTCCGCATCTCGCCGTTTGACAGTGCTGCGAAACGGCACACGTCCTTTACGTCGGTCAAGGTCTACCCCGTCGTCGATGACAATATCGAAATCGAGGTCAAGCAAAGCGATATCCGCCTTGATACCTACCGGTCATCGGGGGCGGGCGGTCAGCACGTCAACACGACCGATTCCGCCGTGCGGATCACACATTTTCCGACAGGGATCGTGGTGACATCATCGGAAAAATCCCAGCACCAGAACCGCGATATCGCGATGAAAGCGCTGAAATCGCGGCTTTACCAGATGGAACTCGACAAACGCTCGACGCTGGTGAACGAGGCGCATGAAAACGCGGGCGACGCGGGCTGGGGCAACCAGATCCGGTCCTATGTGCTGCAACCCTACCAGATGGTCAAAGACCTGCGCACCGGGTTTGAAACCTCCGACACCAAAGGCGTGCTGGACGGCGATCTGGATGGTCTGATGGGCGCGACACTGGCGCTGGACATGTCCGGCAAGGGCCGCGACAGCGGCCATGCGGACTAACTGCCACAGGGCGGTTGTGACGCCGCCGCCTTTTCTATCATGGCAGTGCTGTAATCAGATGTGAAAATGTCACATCACTTTTGTGTTTGTTTTCTATGGCACGGGGACCGTAAGCGTAAAAAGGGCGCCCAATGTCGCATCTTCACACTACCACCGCAATCGCCGCCGCAGTGACGGCATTGCAGGTTTTTGTTGTACCAGCAGCCTATGCCAATTGCATCTCTGGCGGCGATGCCAGCAATCCGACACTGACTTGCACCGCCACCGATAGTGGCAATATCAATGATGGGCGCGACAACCTTGCGATCACCGTTGACAGCGATGCAGAACTTGTTCGCGCAAACGGTCGTCCCGTGCAGCTGACCGGTTCGGATCAGTCGGTCGTCAATAATGGCCTGATCGAAAGTGGCAATGATGATGCCATCCGTGGCAGAGGCGAAAATCTGAAAATCACCAACGCCGGCACGATCCGTGGCGGCGACCGGGGCGTCCGGCTCCAGAATGATGCGAATGGTTTTACCCTGAACAACCTTGCCACCGGCCAGATTTTCGCACTTCGGCAAGCGGTGCGGCTGGACGAAGACAACCCGCTGGCCAACGCCATGATCACCAATCACGGCCTGATCCAAAGCACCGAAGGCCGTGCGATCCAGACCCGTGGTCCGGGCGGTACCGTGATCAACCACGGCACGCTGCGTGGCGGCGAAGAAGTCATCGAAGCCCGCGAGGATTTCACGCTGGAAAATTACGGCCTAGTCGCGCTGAACGGTCTGGATTGGGATGCCAGCACCCGGCGCTGGACCAATAATGGCGCCACCTCTGACGAGGATGGTGTGCAATTCGCAAGCGGCCGTGTCGACAATTACGGTGTTATCCTCGGCACCGATGACGGCATCGATATCGACGAAGGCGTAATTCACAACTATAAAACTGGTGTTATAGTCTCGACTGGTGCGGCGAATGACCCACGATCCGGCGGCAGCGGCATCGACATCGATCCGATGTTTGAACCGACCGTGGGAACGGCCCGCGTGTCTGGTCCGGTAACCATCATCAACGAAGGCTATATCGAAGGTCTCTATGCCATCGGCGTTGACCCTGCGCATAGCTCGCCGGTGACCATCCGCAACAGCGGCACGCTGCGCGGGCGGTCTGGCACTGCGATCTCGCTGGGGGGCGGGGACAATACGCTTGAACTGAACGGCGGGCGTATCTTTGGCACCGTCGATCTGGGTGGCGGTACCAATACTTTGCGTGTTCTCAGCACCGGTGTGGGGGTCGTCAACTTTGAAGCCGCACCGCAGATCATCGATCTGACCGCGACGGGGGGCACTTCGCTGTTCTCGGGGACGACGTTGGTCAGCGCCGAACCAAAGGTTTTCAGCACTGCGGACAGGCTGTTTTCAGATGCAGCCTTTTCGCTGTCACAGGTGGCTTTGTCGCAACAGGACGGGGCAGGCTGGTGGGTCGCCGGGGCTGTCACGGCCGAGGATGACGACCGCGCCAACGCTGTCACACTTGGGCGTGATTTCGGACCTTTCGGGGTTTTTGTTGCCACCAACAGGGCAAACGCTGATCGTGCCGATGACCAGCACGAGATTGACATGACCGGCACAAGCATCGGTTTGCGCGCCAGCCATAACTTTGGCCTGAACACCAGCATCAGTGGGGCAGCCTTTGTCGGGCACAGCCGGATGGAGCTGACCAGCCCCGCGCTTGGCAGCGGCAACGGTGACAGCGATGGCGTGCATTACGGCCTTACGACACGCGCCGATTATCAGGTCCCGGCCGCCAGCACCGGCGGGTCCTTCGGCTATGACCTGTCCGGGCAGCTGGGTGTCATTGCGAGCAGTTTCGACAGCTTTGCCGCCTCTGGTCTGGGCGGGGCCAGCTTTGACAGCCGCGATACCAGCACTGCCTTTGCCTCGGTCGAGGCCGGACTGCTGTATGCCATGACGCAATCCACCACTGTGCGTCCGTTTGTCGGCGCGCATGTGATCCGCGACACCAATAGCGATGTCACCATGTCGCTGAACGGCGCATCGACCAGCTTTGGCGTCGCAGATACGGATCGCGCGATGCTGAGCCTTGGTGCCGATATTGGCGGAATCAGCGGCCCGATCCGCTGGAATGCCAGGGCCGAGGCCCGTTATGACGATGACGACCGGGTGCAGAGCGCGCTGAGCGTGTCGCTGCGTTTCTGACCGAGGCTGGAACAGTAACAGGATCGGCGGGGCAGGACGACTGGTCCCGCCCATCCTGTGACAGCAAGCAGGGCATGACACGGTTACCGCCGCTGCGGCCTGCCGCCGGTTGGATGCCCAACGCGAAAAGGGCGCCCGAAAGGCGCCCCTGTCTCATCATGTGATCGCCGATCAGGCCTTGTCGGCGTCTGTCTTGGGCTCGGTCACCGGCATTGTCGGCATTTTCTTGCCATTGGCTGACAAAGGATCGTCCTGACGCTGCACGGAGCCTTCGAAATGGGCACCGGATTCGATGGCGATGGTCTTGTGGATGATGTCACCCTCGACCCGCGCGGTGGATGTCAGGCGGACCTTCAGCCCACGCACCCGGCCGATCACGCGGCCATTGACCACGACGTCATCGGCGACAATCTCGCCCTTGACGGTGGCACCTTCGCCGACAGTCAGCAGATGGGCGCGGATATCGCCATCAACCTGACCTTCGACCTGGATATCGCCCGAGGTTTTCAGGTTCCCGGTGACCAGCAGGTCAGACGACAGCACCGATGCCGGTGGTTTGGCCTTTGGCGCTGCGGCTTTGTAATCCGTAGCCATGCTGCCGGTCTTGCTGGCATCTGCGGTGGCAGGTGCAGGGGTTTCGGTCGCCTTGGGACCGGGCTCATTGATTTTGGATTTAGAAAACATTCTGTCCAGCTCTTATATAAGTCATCGGATTGACGGGGTTGCCATTAACACGCACCTCGTAGTGAAGGTGGGGACCGGTCGAGCGACCCGAGTTCCCCATATCACCAATCTTCTCGCCGCGCGATACCCTTTGGCCGACCTTCACGTCAATCTTGTTCAGATGCGCAAAGCGGGTCTCGATGCCAAAGTCATGCCGGATCGTGATCAGCCGCCCATAGCTGGACAACCAGCCAGCCTGCGTGACCACGCCATCGGCGGTGGAATATACCGGTGTGCCGACCGGCCCTGCAAAATCAGTGCCGGCATGCAGGCGGCCCCAGCGCTGGCCAAAACCGGATGACAGCCGGTAATTGGACCGCACCGGCATCGCCAGCGGCAGTTTGTTGGCCGCCAGCCGATACAGGTTGATCCGGTCCATCGAGGCCAGGATCGCGTTGGCGCGTTCGCTGTCGGGGTCTGGTTCGCCAGTGCTGGTGGTGAACCGCATGGGGGTCAGTGGCCCGCCGGTGCCGGAATAGCCACGGCGCACCTGTTCAATCAGCGAGTCAGGGTTCTGTCCTGCGGCGCGGAACATATTGTCCAACGGTTCGACCGAGACCAGCATCGCCTCTTCCAGTTGGCGGAAAATCTGGTCGTTGCGTTCCTGCAGCAGGCGCAGTTCCAGTTGCATGTCGGCGGCCTGTTCCAGTGCGAATTCAGCATCAGCCGCGATCTGGTCGCGTTCAGCAGCGGTTTCGGCCAGCGCTTCGGCCAGCAGGTTGACAGTGCCTACCGCCTCGTCCGGCATGCCGTTGGCGACGCCGTTTTCGCCGTTTTCGGTCAGGGTTGCGACCTGTTGGCGGGCTTCTTCGCGGGCTTTCATCGTATTGCGCAGCGTAGTTTGCACGACTTCGAGCCCGGTTTCCAGTTCGCGACGTTTTTCCTCGGTCGCCAGCAATTCGGATTGCATGATCGAGATCTGTTCCAGTGCCACCTCGAACCGCGCATGTGCCGATGCGGCCTCTGCCGCGCTGCTGTCACGGTCAACGGAAAGCGAGTTCAGCCGTTGTTCATAGGTCCATTGATAGCGTTCCGCCTGTGCCCGGAAATTGCCCGCGCCGATACTGTCCATCAGCAGGATTGCAGTCGCCACGATTGTCCAGCCCACGACAATGGTGCTGCCGGTCCAGGCGACAAGCTGCGTTTCCGAGGTCAGACGGATAAACCGGGTTTCGGTGTCAGAACGCAGGAACAGACGTTTTTCCGGGAACCACCGCTCCAGCGTGGCATGGATCGGTTTCATCAGTCGAGAACGCACCAGTCATCCGCCTTTAGTCGTTTCTGGCTGTCTCTCTGCCCAGAGAGCCAGCATCCGCCATCTGTTAGCCACAGATAGCCTTTGTCGCAACAAGGAATGCCGGATTTTCCCGAATATCCGCCAAACGCGCCCGCCCTGCGCAAAGTTCCGCCGAAATCACGATTTATCTTCGGTGTTGCGCCAGCGGCCAATAGAAATCCGGCGGTATCCCCGCCTCGGCCCTTTTTTCCTCGTTGAAAGGCGGTTTCAGCGCGCCATGGAAATAGCGCTGGACCAGATCGTGGAACACGCCCACCGGGTCCAGATCATGACGGCCACATAAAAAGTGAAACCATTTTGACCCATAGGCGACGTGATGCACCTCTTCGGCATAGATGATCCGCAAGGCGTCCACCGCATCCTGCTGCCCGGCTTTTTCGAAGATCGCGATCATGCCAGGGGTGACATCCAGACCGCGTGCTTCCAGCACCATTGGCACGACGGCCAGACGACCCATCAGATCATCGGCGGTATCGGTCGCGGCGCGCCACATCCCGGCATGGGCGGGCATCGCGCCATAATGGCTGCCTGCTGCTTCAAGACAATCGCACATCAGGTTGAAATGTTTGGATTCTTCGTCGGCAGATTTGACCCAGTCATCACAGAAACCCAGCGGCATTTTCACGTCTGTGAACCGCGCGATGATATCCCAATGCAGATCGACCGCATTTAGTTCGATATGCGCTACCGCATGCAGCAGGGCCAGACGCCCCGCCGCGGTGCCGGATTTGCGCTGCGGCACATCGCGGGGGGCCAGCAGTTCCGGCAGCGGCGGGCGGGCGGGATGCAGCGGCGGGGCGGCGCTGCCGATCTGCACCGCATGGCCTGCCGCACGCGCCGCCTGCCACTGCGCGGCATAGCGGCGCGACAGGGCGGTCTTTTCACGGCCATCGGCGGTTGTCAGCACCGCCACGGCCATTTCTGCCAAAGTCACAGTGCGCGCACCGCATCAAGCACCGCCTCGACATGGCCGGGGACTTTGACCTTGGGCCAGACTTGCGCGATCTTGCCATCCGGCCCGATCACGAATGTGGCGCGGTTGATGCCCATATAGGTCTTGCCGTAAATGCTTTTCTCGACCCAGGTGCCATAGCGTTCACAGACATCGCCGTTTTCATCTGACAGCAGGGCGATTTTCAGATCATGTTTGGCGATGAATTTGTCATGTTTGGCGACGGAATCCTTGGACACGCCCAGCACGACCGCCCCTGCGGCGGCAAAATCATCGGCAAGATCAGTAAAGCCGACAGCCTCTTTGGTGCAGCCGGGGGTGTCGTCTTTGGGGTAGAAATAGACAACGACCTTTTTGCCGGCAAAATCCGAGAGATTTACGATGTCGCCGCCATCGCGCGGCAGGCTGATGTCAGGCGCTGTTTCGCCGATTGCAGGCTGGGTCATGGCTGATCCTTTATACTTTGGTTTTGTTTGGTTCTTTTTAGCTCCATAGTGGCAAAGATAAAGGGACAGATAACCCTAAAGGCGCAGTGACATTGCCACAGCAGGACCAGGAACAGGCGGCCAGCACCGGACCCGCCCCCGTCAAGCGGCGCAGGCGCGCGGGCTGGATCGTGCTGCGTGGGCTGCTGTTGCTGGGGCTGATGCCGGTGATCTTTGCCGGCGCCGCTGCGATCATGCTGATCGAACGCAACATTACCGCGCCGTCTTGGGTCACGCAACTGGTACAGGACCGCGCCGCAGAGGTGCTGGATGGCGGCAGCCTGCGCTTTGGGGCGATCTCGGTGCGGATCAGCCGCGACCTGCGCCCGGCGATCCGCCTGATCGATACCAGCGTCCTTGATCGCGACGGCGGTCTGGTCACCCGCGTCCCAGTGATCGAGGCTGATCTGTCGCCGCGCGGCTTGATCCTGCAACGCAGTCTATTGGTGCAACAGGTCCGGGCGACGGGGGCGCAGGTCAATCTGCGCCGGGCCGCTGACGGTAGCCTCAGCTTTGCGCTGGGGGCGGGCACTGCGCAACGGGCCCGCAACCTGCCCGAATTGCTGGACCAGATTGACTTGTTCTTTGAAACCCCTGTGCTGGAGGCCTTGCGCATCGTTACGGCCACCGGGCTGATCGTGAATTTCGATGATGCGCGCGCCGGGCGCAGTTGGACGGTGGATGGCGGCCAGTTGGCGCTGGATCTGCGCGATGGGCAGACGCAACTGGATGCGGAATTCGCGCTGCTGTCAGGCCGGGCCGAGGTGTCGACTGCCGTGATGTCCTATACCAGCCCGCGCAACAGCCGTGCGTCACAACTGGCACTGACCGTCAGCGATATCGAGGCGCGCGACATCGCCGCACAATCCCCGGCGCTGAACTGGCTGCGCGATGTGAATGCGCCGCTGTCGGCGGTGCTGCGCACCGAACTGGATGCCGATGGCGCGCTGGGGCCGCTGGATACGACTTTGGAAATCGGCGCAGGCGCGCTGCAACCCAACCCGGCGGCAGAGCCTGTCCGCTTTTCCGCCGCCAGGGCGACCCTGCGCTATGATCCGGTGCTGGATCTGATCCGGTTCAGCGATATCGCGGTTCAATCGGACTGGGGCAGCCTGCGTGCCAGCGGCGACGCCTATCTGCGCGACTTTCAAGCCGGGCTGCCGCGCGCGCTGCTGGCGCAACTGCGGTTGCGAGATGTGGCCCTGAACCCGCCCGGCCTGTTCGACGTGCCGCCCCTGATCGACGAGGCACGGGTTGATCTGCGGCTGCGGCTGGATCCTTTTGTGGTCGATATCGGGCAGGTGGTGGTGATCGACGGACCCAGCCGGTTGCTGCTGCAGGGCCAGATGGCCGCCACCGATGCCGGTTGGCGGATCGGGCTGGACAGCCGCATCGACGAGATCGCACCGGACCGCCTGCTGGCGCTCTGGCCCAATGGGTTCCGGCCCGGCACCCGCAATTGGATGAGCAATAACGTCAAGGCAGGCCGCTTGTCTGACCTGCATTTCGGTTTTCGCGTCGCGCCGGGGCAAGCGGCAGAGGTGGCGGCCAATTTCGCCTTTGACACCGCCGATGTTATCGCCATGCCCGACCTGCCGCTGGTCACCGATGCGCGCGGCGTAGGCAGCCTGATTGATCACCGCTTTGTCGTGGTGGTGGACCATGGCACCATGACCGCACCCGAAGGCGGCAATGTGGTGGTGGATGGCACCACGCTCGCGATCGAGGACCTGCGCCAGCGGCCCAGTCCCGCCACCCTGACCCTGCAATCGCAAAGCAGCCTGCCGTCGCTGTTGTCGATGATCAATCAGCCGCCGTTTGCGTTCATGGATAAGGCCAATCTGCCGGTCACTCTCGCCGATGGGACGGCGCGCACCCGCGGCACGGTGACATGGCCGCTGCTGCCACGCCCACCGCGCGATACCGTGCGGTTTGATTTTGATGTCGATCTTTACGGCGTGCGCAGCAATATCCTGATCCCCGGGCGCGAATTGCGAGCCGCAGCGATGCAGCTGGCGGTGAATGACGACGGCTTGTCGATTTCCGGGCCGGTGTCGCTGGATGGGGTGGCGGCAGATGCGCAATGGACCCAGCGCTTTGGCCCCCCCGGTCAGGCCAGCAGCCAGCTTGCCGCCGACGTGACCCTGTCGGCAGAGGCGTTGCGCGCCTTCGATATCCAGCTGCCCCCTGGCATGATCAGTGGCGAAGGGCGCGGTCAACTTCAGGTCATCCCACAACCTGGTGCGCCGCCGCAATTCGTGCTGACATCGGATCTGCAAGGGCTGCGGATCGCGATTCCGGCGGTGGGCTGGTCAAAAGGGCCGGGCACCACCGGCGCGCTGCGGATCGAAGGCACGCTGGGCCCGGTGCCTGTTATCTCGCGCCTGACCATCAGCGGCGGCGGGTTGCAGGCCGAAGGGCGGATTGACCTTGCGGCCTCTGGCGGTCTGGACCGGGCGGTCCTGTCGCGGTTGCGCATCGGCGACTGGATGGATGCGCCGGTCACGCTGCGCGGGCGTGGTGCCGGGCAGCCGTTAGGGGTCGAGATCGGCGGCGGCATGCTGGATCTGCGCCGCGCGCGTTTTGGCGCGGGTGGCGGTGATGGTGGGGCAGGCGGCGGGCCGGTGCAGATCGCGCTGGACCGGTTGATCGTGACCGAAGGCATTTCGCTGACCAATTTCCGCGGTGGGTTCACCACGATGGCCGGGTTTACCGGCCAGTTCAGCGCCTTGGTCAATGGCGCGGCCGCCGTCACCGGTACGGTTGCGCCGCGCGATGGCCGTTCTGCCGTGCGGCTGCGCAGCGATGATGCGGGCGCTGTGCTGCAGGCGGCGGGGTTTTTCCGCACCGCGCTTGGTGGATCGCTGGACCTGACGCTGCTGCCTGCGGGTGGCGAAGGTACATTTGACGGCACTGTTGCGGTGCGCAGCCTGCGGGTGCGTGATGCGCCCTCTATCGCCGCCTTGCTGGATGCGATCAGCGTCGTCGGGCTGATCCAGCAATTGGACGGGCAGGGGCTGGCCTTTGATACCGTCGATGCGCAGTTCCGCCTGACACCCGCGCAGGTCATCGTGACGCAGGCGTCTGCGGTGGGTCCGGGGCTTGGCATCTCGGTCGATGGGATCTATGGGCTGGCCAACAAAGAATTTGACCTGCAGGGTGTCGTGTCTCCATTTTATCTGATCAACAGCATCGGGTCGTTCCTGACCCGCCGGGGCGAAGGGCTGGTTGGGATCAACTTCACCATCGCCGGAACCAGCGACGCGCCAAGCGTTGGTGTGAATCCGCTGTCGATCCTGACGCCGGGCATGTTCCGCGAAATTTTCCGCCGCCCGCCACCGGAACTGACCCAATGAAACTGAGTGATTTCGATTTTGACCTGCCTGATGATCTGATCGCCACCCGCCCGGCGCGGCCCCGGTCATCGGCGCGGCTGTTGCTGGCGCAGGGTGACAGCATCGCCGACCGGGTGGTCAGTGATCTTGTCGATATCCTGCAACCCGGTGACCGGCTGGTGTTGAACGATACCAAGGTGATTCCGGCGCGCCTGTCCGGCAGCCGTGCGCGGTCAGGCGAGGCAGGCGCGACAGAGGCGCGGATCGAGGTCACCTTGCTGGAACCGCAAGCAGATGGCACGTGGTCTGCCTTGGTCAAGCCGTTGAAAAAGGTGAAAGACGGCGAGGTGATCCGCTTTTCCGCCGCCCTGTCCGCTACCGTTGCGGGGCGTGATGACGGGCAGGCGCGGCTGTCGTTCAACCTCAGTGGAGATGATTTCGACGCCGCGCTGAATGCCGTCGGCGCGATGCCCCTGCCGCCCTATATCGCCGCCAAACGGCCCGCCGATGCCGCCGACAAGGACGATTATCAGACCTATTGGGCGCGCCACGCCGGTGCCGTCGCAGCGCCCACCGCATCGTTGCATTTTGATGGCCCTTTGTTGCAGGCCCTTGCCGCGGGCGGTGTCACAATGACCTATGTCACCCTGCATGTCGGCGCGGGCACCTTTCTGCCGGTCAAGGTCGATGACATCGCGGACCACAAGATGCATGCCGAATGGGGCGAGGTCACAGCACAGGCTGCGACCGAGATCAACGCCACCCGCACCGCAGGCGGGCGCGTAATCCCGGTGGGCACCACGGCATTGCGGTTGATCGAATCCGCCGCAAAGGACGGGCAACTGCACCCCTGGACCGGCCCCACCGATATATTCATCACCCCCGGTTTCCGGTTCCAGATTGCCGATGGATTGATGACCAATTTCCACCTGCCGAAATCCACGCTGATGATGCTGGTGTCGGCGATGATGGGGGTGGACAGGATCAAGGCGATCTATGCCCATGCCATCGCGGAACGCTACCGGTTCTTCTCTTACGGTGATGCGTCGCTTTTGCTCCCCAATAATGCGTGATTGTCATGCCCGCGACATTGCAATCTCGTTAAGGAAGGGTCAGACGGCGGCAACGGCGACAGCGCCCGGAAGGGATAGAATATGTTTCAGGTTTTGACAGGGTCATGGGCGCTTTTCTTGGGCATGTTCCTGCTGATGGTGGGCAACGGCCTGCAAGGCACCCTGCTGGGCCTGCGCGGCGAGCTTGAAGGGTTCAGCACGCTTGCGTTGTCTGTGGTCATGTCGGCCTATTTCCTTGGTTTTCTGTTCTCGTCCCGGTTCACGCCTGAACTGATCCGCCGGGTCGGCCATGTGCGGGTCTTTGCCGCGATGGGGTCGATGATTTCGGCGATTTTGATCCTTTATCCAACTTTGGTGGATCCGATCGCCTGGACAATCGGGCGCGTGCTGATCGGCTTTTGTTTCTGCGGCGTCTACATCACCGCCGAAAGCTGGCTGAACGATGCGTCCAGCAATGCCAACCGGGGCAAGGCGCTGTCGCTTTACATGATCGTGCAGATGGGCGGCATCGTCACCGCGCAATATATCGTCAGCCAGGGCGATGTGTCGGGCTATGTCATCTTTATCATCCCTTCGGTGCTGGTCTCGCTCGCCTTTGCGCCGGTGCTGCTGTCGGCGCGGCCTATGCCCGCCTTTTCCGCCACCAAACCGATGAAGATCAGGGACCTGATCAAGACATCACCGCTGGGCTGCGCCGGCATGTTCCTGCTGGGCGGCGTCTTTGCCGCGCAATTCGGCATGTCCGCAGTTTACGGCAGCCGGGTCGGGCTCAGCGTCGGGGAAATCTCTTTCTTTATCTCGGCGATCTATATTGCGGCACTGGTGCTGCAATATCCCATCGGCTGGCTTTCAGACCGGATGGACCGACGGACCCTGATCATCTGGATCGCGCTGTTCGGCGGGCTGGGATCGCTGATCGCCTTTCTGGTGCCGGGTTATTTCGTGCTGATCGTCATCAGCGGGGCCATCGTCGGCGGCACATCGAACCCGCTTTATGCGCTGCTGATCGCCTATACCAATGACTACCTTGAGAAAGAGGATATGGCCGCTGCCTCCGGTGGCTTGCTGTTCATCAACGGGCTGGGCGCGGTCATGGGGCCGCTGATTGTCGGTGTGATGATGGATGTGATCGGCAATAACGGGTTCTGGCTGTTCACAGCTGTGCTGATGCTCAGCCTTGCAGGCTACGGCATGATCCGGGCGCGACAGCGTGACCGGGGTGCGATGGATCTGGATCAGGTGCCCTATGCGCCGGTCTCTGCCAGTTCCTCTGCCGTGGCGGTCGAGGTCGCGCAAGAGGCCTATATCGAAGCACAAATCGACGATGCGCCGAACGAAGCCGCCTGATCGGTGCAAATCAGCGCTATCGGACAAGAAAGCCTTGTCACGTCACGATTTGTCTGTTTCGTTTGATCTTAACGTAACGACCCTGGGGAGGAACAGTCAGTGTCGCAGGTAGACGAGGTTCTGGGCTTTTGGCTGGACGAATGCACCCCGGCGGATTGGTACAAGGTCGATCCTGATTTCGACGCGCTGATTCGGGACAAGTTCCACGATATGTGGGTGTCCGCAACCGAAGGGGCGCTGGGCCTCTGGCTCACCCATGCATCTGGGACCTTGGCCTATATCATCCTGACTGATCAGTTTCCGCGCAACATGTTCCGCGGGCAGGGCAAGGCGTTTTCGACCGACCTGCTGGGGCTGGCCGCCGCCAAGATGGCGATTGACCGTCACTGGGACATGAAGATTGCAGAACCCGCGCGGCAGTTCTTTTATCTGCCCCTGATGCATTCCGAAACCCTGTCGGATCAGGATCGCGCCGTGCGGCTGATCTGGTCGCGGATGCCCGAAACCGGCCACAACAACCGCGACCATGCTTGCGCGCACCGGGCAATCATCCGCGATTTCGGGCGCTTTCCTTACCGCAATGACGCGTTGGGGCGGCGCACATCACCAGCAGAACAAGCATTTCTGAATGACGGCGGCTATATGGCGGCGCTGCGCGCGGTGCAATCTGCGACCACCGGATAGCGGTTATGACCCAAGGTCACTAGAGGTCGACGCAGAAATGGTTTAATGGTCAACTAAATTCAAGTGGAGGGCCAAGATGGCTGCGAAGAACTTTGATCTGATCGTCATCGGGGCAGGCCCCGGCGGCTATGTGGCTGCGATCCGGGCATCGCAACTCGGTAAAAACGTGGCGATTGTCGAACGCGAAAATCTGGGCGGCATCTGCCTGAACTGGGGCTGTATTCCGACCAAGGCGATGCTGCGCTCCTCTGAAGTTTTCCACCTGATGCACCGTGCAAAGGAATTCGGCCTGACCGTTGAAAAGCCCGGCTATGATCTGGATGCTGTCGTCAAACGCTCGCGCGGTGTGGCGAAACAGATGGAAAGCGGCATCAAACATCTGATGAAAAAGAACAAGGTCACCGTCTTCATGGGCGAGGCGACGATCCCCGCCAAAGGCAAGGTCAGCGTCAAGAGCGAGGCAGGCACCGAAGAGTTGACCGCCAAGAACATCGTGCTGGCCACCGGCGCCCGCGCCCGCAACCTGCCGGGGCTGGAAGCAGACGGCGAACGCGTCTGGTCCTATCGTCACGCGCTGGTGCCGCCACATATGCCGAAAAAGCTGCTGGTGATCGGATCAGGTGCGATCGGGATCGAATTCGCGAGTTTCTATAACACTCTTGGCGCGGACACGACCGTGGTCGAGGTGCTGGATCGTGTGCTGCCAGTGGAAGACGCCGAAATCTCGGCCTTTGCGAAAAAGCAGTTCGTCAAGCAGGGCATGAAGATCATGGAAAAATCCGTGGTCAAGCAGCTTGACCGTGGCAAGGACAAGGTGACCGCCCATATCGAAACCGGCGGCAAGGTTGAGAAGATCGAGTTTGACACCGTGATCAGCGCTGTCGGCATCGTCGGCAATACCGAAGGGCTGGGGCTGGAAGAACTGGGCGTCAAGATCGACCGCACCCATGTGGTGACGGACGAATATTGCCGCACCGGCGTCGATGGCCTCTACGCCATCGGCGATATCGCGGGCGCGCCCTGGCTGGCGCATAAAGCCAGCCATGAAGGCGTGATGGTCGCCGATCTGATCGCAGGCAAACATGCGCATCCGGTGAAACCGGAAAGCATCGCAGGCTGCACCTATTGCCACCCGCAAGTCGCCAGCGTCGGATATACCGAAGCGAAGGCGAAAGAACTTGGCTATGACATCAAGGTCGGCCGTTTCCCCTTCATCGGCAATGGCAAGGCGGTGGCTTTGGGCGAACCCGAAGGCATGGTCAAGACGATCTTTGACGCCAAAACCGGCGAATTGCTCGGTGCGCATATGGTCGGCGCGGAAGTCACCGAACTGATCCAGGGCTATGTGATCGGGCGTCAGCTGGAAACGACGGAAGAAGATCTGATGAACACCGTCTTCCCGCATCCGACCCTGTCGGAAATGATGCATGAAAGCGTGCTCGACGCTTATGATCGCGTGATCCATATGTAACAAAAATGGCCGCGCTTGGGCGCGGCCATTTTCGTTTTGCCTGATCCCTGGGACAGATGATCAGGCAGGGGGACTTAGTTCGCCAGCATGGCAGCAAAGCCGTTATAGCCCATCGCACCCAGATCGGCCTGCATCGTCAGCGCGCCGGTTTCCAGATCGACAGCATAGATGCCCGATGTGTCGGCACCTTCCATCATCAGCACCGCATAGGCCATATTCTCGCCCTCGGCCGGAGAGATGATTTCCAGATCGCCCATGGCGCTGATGTCGACAGCTTCGCCATCAAGCGTCAGCGCTGCGACGGTTGTCAGCGTACCTTCGTTATTGGCCAGATTGGCCAGCGCGTTGGTTTCGGCATCCAGCACATATTGCACTGTTGCGGATGCGGTCTCGCCCACAATCGCGTTGGTATAGGCGCTGGCAAAGACGGCAGGCGTCATCCCTGCGTTCTCGTCACCATCCGCGTAGAACAGGTCGGTAAAGCGCAGCACGGTGTTGGCGCGTTCGTCATTGTCGCCGAAACCTGCGGGGAAATAGACATGGTTCGACCCGTCTGTCGCCACAATCCGCACGGCATCAATGTTGTTGTTGAAATCAAACCCGACCATGGCACCTTCGGTGATCCCGACATTTTCGCCGATCAGGTTTTCGGTCGGTGTCAACTCGCCAGAGGCTGTGTCGATCTCGTAAACAGCACCATTGGGCGCAATCCCGATCAGATCGCCAGTCACCGGACGATAGGCAATGGCACCGAGGATGCCGGACAATGTCACCGTCTCGCCGGTTTCCATCAGACCGGGCAGGGTAACAAGGCTGGTCCCGTCAGCGCCGAGCGCATAGCCGGTCACGGCGTTATCCTGTGCAAAAACAGGCGCACCCAGCAGGGCGAGGGTAGAAGCAGTCATCAATGTCTTTTTCATCGCGTGATCCTTTTCACTTGGCTTGGCATTACGCCTTGGATGACCTATAGGTGGAGTCTAAGTCATTGATTGTAAATGTAATAAAACTTAATGTGATCGCGAAACTAAATGCTGCGACGCTTCGTGTATGATCGCGTGACGCCGTGCATCATGCTTGCCGGTCGAATAAATTTTGCAAATGTTCCGTTAATGTTCTAAAGCGGCTCTGGTAGTGTCGGCATCCACTGCTATGTCATAAATGTTGCCCTGGGGGTCAGAATGGCTGAGCTGAAACATATCGAAGTGCGCGGCGCGCGCGAACACAACCTCAAGAACATCGACGTGGACATTCCGCGCGACCAATTGGTGGTGATCACCGGCCTGTCGGGGTCGGGGAAATCCAGCCTGGCGTTTGACACGATCTATGCCGAAGGACAGCGGCGCTATGTCGAATCTCTGTCGGCCTATGCGCGGCAATTCCTTGATATGATGGAAAAGCCTGACGTTGATCACATCAGCGGCCTGTCCCCTGCCATTTCGATTGAACAAAAGACCACCAGCAAGAACCCCCGTTCGACGGTCGGCACAATCACCGAAATCTACGATTACCTGCGCCTTTTGTTCGCCCGCGCGGGCACGCCCTATTCCCCCGCCACCGGCCTGCCGATTGAGGCGCAGCAGGTGCAGGATATGGTCGACCGCGTCATGACCCTGCCCGAAGGGACGCGTGGCTATCTGCTTGCCCCGATCATCCGCGACCGCAAGGGCGAATATCGCAAGGAATTCCTCGACCTGCGCAAACAGGGGTTTCAGCGGGTCAAGGTGGATGGGCAATTCTATGAATTGGACGAACCGCCGACCCTGGACAAGAAATTCCGCCACGATATCGACGTGGTCGTGGACCGGATCGTCGTCCGTGAAGGGCTGGAAACCCGGCTGGCTGATTCATTCCGCACCGCGCTTGATCTGGCCGATGGCATCACCGTACTGGAAACCGCCCCGGGCGAGGGTGAGGGCGAGCCGGAACGCATCACATTCTCGGAAAAATTTGCCTGTCCGGTGTCCGGCTTCACAATCCCTGAAATCGAACCGCGCCTGTTTTCCTTCAACGCGCCCTTTGGCGCTTGCCCCGATTGCGACGGGCTGGGGGTGGAATTGTTCTTTGACGAACAGCTTGTCGTCCCCGATGTGACACTGAAGATCGCCGATGGCGCGCTGGCCCCATGGCGCAAAGGCAAATCGCCCTATTTCCTTCAAACCATCGAAGCCATCGCCAAACATTACGGTTTCAACAAAAACGCCCGCTGGAAAGACCTCGACCCCAAGGTGCAGGAGGTGTTCCTGCGCGGTTCAGGCAAGCAAGAAATCAAGTTCCGCTACGACGAAGGCGGGCGGGTTTACCAAGTCGAACGCCCGTTTGAAGGCGTGATTCCGAATATGGAACGCCGCTATCGCGAGACTGACAGCAACTGGATTCGCGAAGAATTCGAAGCCTATCAGAACAACCGCCCCTGCGGCACCTGCGGCGGCTACCGCCTGCGGGCCGAGGCTTTGGCAGTGAAAATCGGGGGGCAGCATGTCGGGCAAGTCGTGCAGATGTCGATCAAGGAAGCCTATGATTGGTGCCTGACGGTGCCGGAACATCTGAGCGATCAGAAAAACCAGATCGCGGTCGCGATCCTCAAGGAAATCCGCGAACGGCTGGGGTTCCTGAACAATGTCGGGCTGGATTACCTGACCTTGGCGCGCAATTCCGGCACCCTGTCGGGGGGAGAAAGCCAGCGCATCAGGCTTGCCAGCCAGATCGGCTCGGGCCTGCAAGGCGTGCTTTACGTGCTGGACGAACCCAGCATCGGCTTGCACCAGCGCGACAATGACCGCCTGCTGACAACGCTGAAAAACCTGCGCGATCAAGGCAATACCGTGATCGTCGTCGAACATGACGAAGAGGCGATCCGCGAGGCCGATTATGTCTTCGACATCGGCCCGGGGGCCGGTGTGCATGGGGGCCGTGTGGTGGCCAAAGGCACGCCAGCCGAAATCATGGCGGATGAAAACTCCATCACTGGTCAATATCTGACCGGCAAACGCGAAATTGCCGTGCCGAAAACCCGCCGCAAAGGCAAAGGCAAGAAACTGACTGTGGTCAAGGCGACCGGCAATAATCTGCAGAATATCACCGTGGATTTCCCGCTGGGCATGTTCGTCTGTGTCACCGGGGTGTCTGGCGGCGGTAAATCCACGCTGACGATTGAAACCCTGTTCAAGAATGCCTCGCAAAAGCTGAATGGCGCGCGGCAGGCCCCTGCGCCTTGCGAGACCATCAAGGGGTTCGAACATCTCGACAAGGTCATCGACATCGACCAGCGCCCGATTGGCCGCACCCCGCGATCCAACCCCGCGACCTATACCGGCGCCTTCACCCCGATCCGCGATTGGTTCGCGGGCCTGCCAGAAGCCAAGGCGCGCGGCTATAAACCGGGGCGTTTCAGCTTCAACGTCAAAGGCGGGCGGTGCGAGGCCTGTCAGGGCGACGGCGTGCTGAAGATCGAGATGAACTTCCTGCCCGATGTCTATGTCACCTGCGAAACCTGCAAAGGCGCGCGCTATAACCGCGAAACGTTGGAGGTGAAATTCAAAGGCAAATCCATCGCCGATGTGCTGGATATGACTGTCGAAGAGGCGCAGGACTTCTTTACCGCCGTCCCATCCATCCGCGAAAAAATGGATGCGCTGATGCGCGTCGGTCTGGGCTATATCAAGGTCGGCCAACAGGCGACGACGCTCTCAGGCGGCGAGGCGCAGCGCGTGAAATTGTCCAAGGAACTGGCGCGCCGGTCCACTGGTCGCACGCTCTATATTCTGGATGAACCGACGACAGGTCTGCATTTCGAAGACGTGCGCAAGCTGTTGGAAGTGCTTCATGAACTGGTCGATCAGGGCAATTCGGTGATCGTGATCGAACATAATCTCGATGTGGTGAAAACCGCCGATCATATCATCGATATCGGCCCCGAAGGCGGCGATGGCGGTGGCCGGATCGTGGCCGTCGGCACGCCGGAGCAGGTCGCAGATGTCACGGAAAGTTTCACCGGGCATTACCTGAAACCGATGCTGGCGGGGCGTAAAGTCGCGGCGGAATGACCGCCCCATCCTTTGGATGGGACGGGCCTCCGGCGGGAGTACTTTTGGAAAAAAGAAGTTACTGGCGCTGCCGCGATGTGAACCGTGGCAGCATCGCCGAAAAATCGCGGCCACGCCCGTCTTCGGTTTCGACGAAAGCTGTGTAGAGGGCTGTTGCGGCTTGCCCCATCGGCGTATCGGCATCTGCGACTTCGGCGGCGATCTGGCTCAGGCGCAGGTCCTTGAGCATCAATTCTGCGGCAAAACCGGGTTTGTAGTTATTATCCGCTGGGCTTTGCGGCCCGATCCCCGGCGCGGGGCAATAGGTATTCATTGACCATGACGCGCCGGATGATGTGCTGACGACGTCGAACATGGCCTGCCGGTCCAGCCCGAGTTTATCAGCCAGGGCAAACGCCTCGCAGGTTGCGATCATCGTGACGCCGAGGATCATGTTGTTGCAGATTTTCGCCGCCTGCCCATTGCCTGCGGCCCCACAATGCACCGCCTTTTGCCCCATGATCTCGAACAGGGGTTTGACCTGATCGAAACCCGCCAGCGGCCCACCTGCCATGAAGGTCAGCGTGCCATTGGTTGCCCCCACAGTCCCGCCAGAGACCGGCGCATCCACGGCCAGCAGCCCATGTGCCTCTGCCTGTGCCGCGACCGCCCGGGCGCTGTCCACATCCACGGTCGAACAATCCAGATGAACCGCGCCTTGTTTCATCGCCGGATGAATTTGCGCCGCCACCGCCCGCAGGATTTTGCCATCGGGCAGCATGGTGATCACCACATCGGCGTCCCGCGCGGCATCTTCGGCACTGTCCACCAGTGTCAGCCCGGCGGGTTTTGCCGCCGGGTCAAACGCCACGACGTCATGCTGGCCTGCCAGATTGGCCGCCATCGGTGCGCCCATATTGCCCAGCCCGATAAAGCCGATTTTCATATTCAATCCTCCCAGATCAATGCATCTGTGCCCAAGGGGGCGGTCATTCTGGCGACATCCTCTGACCCGTAATCCTGCCATTTCGGCGCACGGTCCTTGTCGATGATCGCGGCGCGGATGCCTTCGATGAAATCGCCCTGTGCGGCGGCGCGGTGCGTGTAGCGGTATTCATGGTCAAGGGCGGTTTCGATCCGTGGGTCTGCCCTGACCGTTGCGATGATCTGCACCGCCACCGCCATCGCCAGCGGGGCATTCGCACCGATCAATTTGCGCGCCTTTTCAGCGGCAGGACCTTGCGCAGCAGCCAAGGCGCGGTGAATGTCATCAATCGTCGCACCGCTGAAGATTGTATCAATCGCGTCCTGCCATGCGGCCAGATCGCTGTGCGGGGCAGGGCGCGCCTTGATCGCATCCAGATCACCCGCGACCAACCCGGCCTTTACCGCATCCCAGTCCTGTGCGGTAACATAATGATCCGCGAACCCCGCGAATATCGCATCGCTCGCATCCATCCGATCCCCGGTCAGCCCCAGATAGGTGCCCACAAACCCCGGCGCGCGGGCGAGGAGCAGCGACCCGCCCACATCCGGGACCAGACCGATGCTGCATTCCGGCATCGCGATCCGGCTATCCTCGCCCACGATCCGGTGGCTGGCGTGGCAGCCGATGCCGACACCGCCGCCCATGGTGAAACCATGCAGGAAAGTCACGACAGGTTTGGGATAGTGATGGATTTTCCGGTTCAGCCGGTATTCATCGCGCCAGAAGCGCTGGCCATAGGCGTAATCACCACGTTTCGCCGTCGCATACATCTCTGCGATATCGCCACCTGCGCAAAAGGCGCGGTCACCGGCACCGTCGATCAGCACCAGCACGACAGCGGGGTCATCGCGCCACCGGTCCAGCGCGGTCTCAATCGCCAGACACATGTCCCAGGTCAGCGCGTTCAGCGCCTTTGGCCGGTTCAGCGTGATCCGCCCGGCGCGGCCCTCTGCGCGGATGATCGCATCGCTCATCGGATCAGCGCGCGGGCGGTGATCAGGCGCATGATCTCATTGGTGCCTTCCAAGATCTGATGCACCCGCAGATCGCGGACGATTTTCTCGATCCCGTAATCCGCCAGATAGCCATAGCCGCCGTGTAATTGCAGGCATTGGTCAGCGACCATACTGCCGGTTTCGGTGCAAAGTTTCTTCGCCATAGCGCAGAATTTCGTCGCATCCGGGGCACCCGTGTCCAGCTTCCATGCTGCCTGCCGCAGGAATGTCCGCGCCGCTTGCAAGGCAATCTCGGCATCCGCCAGCCGGAACTGCAGCCCCTGAAACTGGTCTATCGACTGCCCGAATGCCTTGCGGTCTTTCATATAGGCCAGCGTCTGATCCAGCGCGCATTGGGCCGCCCCGATGGAACAGGCCGCGATGTTCAACCGCCCGCCGTCCAGCCCGGCCATGGCATAGGTGAACCCGCGGCCTTCTTCGCCCAGCAGATTGCCCAAAGGCACAGCGCAATCATCCAGTTGCACCTGCCTTGTGGGTTGCGACCGCCAGCCCATCTTGTCCTCTAACCCGCCAAAGGACAGGCCGGGGGCGTCGCTTTCGACAATAATCGCGCTGATGCCCTTTGGGCCGGCGTCGCCGGTGCGGGCCATGATGATATAGGCATCGGAATAACCTGCGCCGGAAATGAAAGCTTTCGTTCCGTTCAGCCGATAGTTTTCATTGCTGCGGCTGGCGCGGGTTTTCAGCGCCGCCGCGTCAGAGCCCGACCCCGGTTCGGTCAGGCAATAGGACAGGATCAGCTCCATCGACAAGGCAGGCGGCAACAGACGGGCACGCAGATCGTCGGAGCCATAGCTGTCGATCATCTTGGCGCACATGTTGTGGATTGATAAAAATGCCGCAACCGAGGCGCAGGAGTATGACAAAGCCTCGAACACCAATGTCGCATCCAGCCGTGACAGACCAGCGCCGCCATTGTCTTCGGACACATAAAGGCCGCCGAAACCCAGCTCTGCCAGCTTTGGCCACAGCTCTTTCGGAATCGTGCCCTGCGCCTCCCAATCCCGTGCGAAAGGGGCGATATGATCCTGCCCGAAGGCCAGCGCCATATCATAGATCGCGGTCTGTTCCTCGCTCAACGCAAAATCCATCATGCCCCTCCCGGAAATGAACGCACGTTTAATTATGCCGCGCGGCGGATCGGTTTGGCAAGGCCGTTGATACGGCCTTGCCCTGCGTCATTATTCCATCAAGGGGATCGAAAATTCGCCACCCTCTTTGATCCCTGATGGCCAGCGCGAGGTGACCGTTTTGGTGCGGGTGTAGAATTTGAACGCATCCGGCCCATGCTGGTTGAGATCGCCGAACATGGATTTCTTCCAGCCGCCAAAGGTGTGATAGGCCAAAGGCACCGGGATCGGCACATTGATGCCGATCATGCCGATATTCACCCGGTTCGCAAAGTCACGCGCCGCATCGCCATCGCGGGTAAAGATCGCAGTGCCATTGCCGTATTCGTGATCCATCGCCAGACCCAAAGCCTCTTCATAGGTCTGGGCGCGCACGCAGGTCAGGACCGGGCCAAAGATCTCCTTGGTGTAAATATCCATATCCTTAGTGACATGGTCGAATAGATGCGGGCCGACAAAGAACCCATCCTCATAGCCCTGCAATTTGAAATCACGGCCATCGACGACAAGTTCGGCACCCTGCGCGATACCGCTTTCCACCAGCTTGAGGATATTGGCCTTGGCCGCCGCCGTCACGACAGGGCCGTAATCCACGTCATTGCCCGATGTATAGGGGCCGACCTTCAGCGCCTCGATCCGGGGCACCAGCTTTGCGATCAGACGGTCGGCGGTTTCTTCGCCCACTGGCACGGCCACGGAAATCGCCATGCAGCGTTCGCCCGCCGCCCCGTAACCGGCACCGATCAGCGCATCGGCGGCCTGATCCAGATCGGCATCCGGCATGATGATCATGTGGTTTTTCGCGCCGCCAAAGGCCTGCACGCGCTTGCCTGCGGCACAGCCACGGCCATAAATATATTCCGCAATCGGGGTCGAGCCGACAAAGCCGATCGACTGGATCACATCATGGTCGATGATCGCATCCACGGCCTCTTTATCGCCATTGACGACCTGCAGGATGCCCTTGGGCAGGCCTGCCTCTTCCATCAATTCGGCCAGCATCAGGGGCACCGACGGATCACGTTCGGATGGTTTCAGAATAAACGCATTACCACAGGCAATCGCCGGGGCGAACATCCACATCGGGATCATGGCCGGAAAGTTGAACGGCGTGATGCCAGCCGTCACACCCAGCGCCTGTTTCATCGAATACATATCAATGCCGGGGCCAGCGCTGTCGGTGAATTCACCTTTCAGCAATTGCGGCGCGCCGATGCAATATTCGACAACCTCCAGCCCGCGCTGCACATCGCCTTTGGCATCGGGGATGGTCTTGCCATGTTCGCGGGACAGGGCCTCGGCCAGCTTGTCCATGTCACGGTTCAACAGCCCCACAAAAGCCATCATCACCCGCGCCCGGCGTTGTGGGTTTACGGCTGCCCATTTCGGCTGCGCCTCGGCAGCAATCTGCACGGCCTTGTCCATCTCGGCGGCATTGGCCAGCGGCACACGCGCCTGCACTTCGCCGGTGGCGGGGTTGTAGACATCGGCAAAACGGCCAGACGTGCCTTTGACATGCGCGCCGTCGATATAATGAGTCAGTTCTTGCATAAGATACCTCCATTGGTTGCCGTGACTATAGGCTTGCGTTTTTGCAGGTAACAGGGCCAAGTTATCAAAACCATTTTGCAATAATGCAGGACGCTGATGGATAATTGGGATGACATGCGGGTGTTTCTGGCGGTGGCCCGTGCCGAAAGCCTGTCTGCTGCTGCGCCGTTGACGAAAATGGACCCGGCCACTTTGGGCCGCCGGATCGCACGGCTGGAACGGCATCTGGGCGCGGCTCTTTTCGTAAAATCCCCGCAAGGCTATGCGCTGACCGATCTGGGCGAACGGATGCGCGACCGCGCCGCCGATGCCGAAACACAACTGGCGCTGGCGGTCGAGGAATCGCGTGGCGCAACCAACGCCCTGACCGGGCAGATCCGTATCGGCGCGCCGGACGGGGCGGCGAATTTCCTGCTGCCGCAGGTCTGTGCCGCCTTGCAACGCAACAACCCCGATCTGGAATTACAGGTGCTGGCCTTGCCCCGCGTCGTCAACCTGTCGCGACGCGAGGCGGATATGGCGATCACCGTCAGCCTGCCCGCCGCCGGGCAATTGATTGTGCAGAAAATCACCGATTATCAGCTGCATCTGGCGATGCGTAAAGACGCGCCACCGGTCAACAGCCTGGACGATCTGAAAACCCGCGCCATGGTCGGCTATATCCCCGATATGATTTTCGACAAGGAACTGGATTATCTGGGACAGCTTGGGGCAGGGGGTGTGCAACTAGCCTCTAATTCTGTTGCCGTGCAATTGCAGATGATCCGGCAGGCCGGTGTCGGTATCGTGCATGATTTCGCGCTGCCCTTTGCGCCGGAACTGCAGCGGATCCTGATTGATCAGTTGGCGCTGACCCGGTCCTTCTATCTGGTGCGGCATAGATCGGCGCGGCAATCCGACCGGCTGACCCGGATCGCCACCGCGATCAGCGACGGAATCAGGGCAGAGGTCGCGCGGCTCGAAGCCATGGCCGCTTGACAGACAGCCCCTTGGTTTGACACGCTAAGAAACCGGTATTGCAGGGAGGCAGCATCATGATCGTGGCACAAATCCTCAAATCCAAGCTCGATATGGGCGTGGTCTCGGTCAAGCCGACAGATCGCGTCTCCTCTGCCGTGGCTTTGCTGTCGGAAAAGCGGATCGGCACCGTCGTTGTCTCTGGCGATGGGCAAACGCTGGACGGTATCCTGTCCGAACGCGACATCGTGCGTGAACTGGGCAAGCGCGGGGTCGAGGTTCTGTCTGCCCCCGTGTCAGAGATGATGACAGCGAAACTGACCACCTGCACCACGTCTGACAGCGCTGATAAAGTGCTTCAAATGATGACCGAAGGGCGATTCCGTCACCTGCCGGTGATGGACAACGGCCAGATGATTGGCCTGATCTCCATCGGTGATGTGGTCAAGGCCCGGCTGGCGGAACTGTCGATGGAAAAAGATGCCCTCGAAGGTATGATCATGGGGCACTAAGGCGTTTCGGGACATAGGTGACGCACCGCTTTTCGCGCTCGAACAAGGCGAAAGGCAGCGAAAAACGATCCAGGTTTTTGCCGAAATGCTGTGCCCCGTTGCATCTTTCCACGCGATGCTGTTTCTAGCGCGCAACAATATTTCAAGAGGTGCGTCATGCGTATAGGACTTTACCCCGGCACATTCGATCCGGTGACCCTGGGGCATATCGATATCGTGCGGCGCGCAGCAAGTTTGGTGGACCGGCTGGTCATCGGCGTCGCGATCAACCGCGACAAGGGCCCGCTGTTCTCATTGGAAGAACGTGTCGCCATGGTCGAGGCGGAATGCGTCCCGCTGGGGGCCGCTGTTGGCTGCGAAATCGTCGCCCATCCGTTTGAAAACCTACTGATCGACTGCGCCCGCGATGTCGGCGCCGGGCTGATCATCCGTGGCCTGCGTGCTGTTGCCGATTTCGAATATGAATATCAGATGGTCGGCATGAACCGCATTCTGGATAATTCAATCGAAACCGTCTTTCTGATGGCAGAAGCCGAACATCAGGCGATTGCATCGAAACTGGTCAAGGAAATCGCGCGGCTGGGCGGCGATGTGTCGAAATTCGTCACCCCTGCGGTCAATCGGGCGCTGGTAGACAGGCTGCGGCGCTAAACATGCAAAAGCCGCCCCCGAAGGCGCGGCTTATTCATCATCGGGCCGGGTTTCAGCCATAAATTGCCTTGCTGGCGATCTTGGCGGCATCTTCGCGGAACAGACCCAGATCAATCGCCACATCCTGCGGCATTGTCGCCAATTCGTTTTTCAGGCGCAGATAGGCAGCGCGTTTCTGCACGGCGGTGCGGACTTTGGTCAAGACTTTCATATGCGTGCTCCTTTGGCTTTGCGTTGATCTTGACCCATAAATAGCAATGCCGCGCTGCAGCACAACTGACGGAACGGTCGTCCCGCTATGCGGTCCCTGCATAGCGATTTTTGCACAAAGCACAAAAAAAGACCGGCCCCAAACGGACCGGCCTTTCCATGCGCAGCGGCTGGTTTACAGCAATTTGCCCATCGCGACGGCGGTATCCGCCATCCGGTTGGAAAAGCCCCATTCATTGTCATACCAGGACAGAATGCGGACCATATTGCCGTCCAGCACCTTGGTCTGATCCAGATGGAAGATCGACGAATGCGGATCATGGTTGAAATCGGAACTGACCATCGGCAGGGCGGTATAGCCCAGAATACCCTTCAACGGGCCATCCGCAGCGGCGATGATCGCCTCATTGATCTCTTCCACAGTGGTATCGCGGCTGGCCTCAAAGGTCAGATCGACAACCGATACATTCGGCGTCGGCACCCGGATCGCCACACCGTCCAGCTTGCCATTCAGTTCCGGCAGCACCAGCCCCACAGCCTTGGCCGCCCCGGTTGATGTCGGGATCATCGACAAAGCCGCAGCACGGGCGCGGTAAAGGTCCTTGTGCATCGTATCCAGCGTCGGCTGATCGCCGGTATAGCTATGGATCGTGGTCATGAACCCTTTGGTGATGCCCACCGCATCATTCAGCACCTTGGCGACGGGCGACAGGCAATTGGTGGTGCAGGATGCGTTCGACACGACGATATCATCCACAGTCAGCGACTGATGGTTCACGCCGAATACCACGGTCTTATCCGCATCGGTGCCCGGGGCGGAAATCAGCACGCGTTTCGCGCCGGTGGACAAATGCGCCTGGCAGGCATCCTTGGAGGTAAAAATCCCGGTGCATTCCAGCACGACATCGACATCGCCCCAGGGCAGGTCGGCAGGGTTGCGGATCGCGGTCACTTTGATCGGGCCACGCCCTGCGTCAATCGTATCCTCGGTCGTGATCACCGTGCCGGGAAACCGGCCATGCACCGAATCGAAGCGCAGCAAATGCGCATTGGTTTCCACCGGGCCCAGATCATTGATCGCCACAACTTCGATATCTGTGCGGCCAGATTCGATGATCGCGCGCAAGATATTGCGGCCAATCCGGCCAAATCCGTTGATCGCTACTTTGACGGCCATGGGGCTATCCTCCTTGGGGATGAATGTTGGCGCTAACATTGCGATTTATCGCAAAAGGTCAACCGCAGACTGAAATGCGACTTGCCTCCAATCTTCTTAGCAGCTTCTTTTTTCCAAAAATACTCCCGCCGGAGGCGCGGCCCCACAAGGTTACCGCCAGAAGGCCAAGTATTCGGTCAGATCGACAAATCTGCGCATCAGGAACATAAAGGCCTGCCAGTCATTGGCCGCGCCATCATAGGCCAGCGCGCCGACAATCACCAAACCCAGAAATACCGCCAAACCATTCGTCATGCCGCAGCTTTACCGCGCGGGGCTTGTTCAGTGCAAGCGGCCCATTGTGGCCGCAACATCGGCCATCCGCGCCGAAAAGCCCCATTCATTGTCGTACCAGGCTAGCACCCGGACCATGCGGCCCACAACCTTGGTCTGATCGGGGGCAAAGATGCAGCTTTGCGTGGTATGGTTGAAATCGATGCTGACCTTGGCCTCGGCATCATAGGCCATGACCATGCCCATATAGCCACCCGCCGCCGTGGCGACGATCGCATTCACATCCTCCACGCTCACCGATTTCCCGGCCTGAAAGGTCAAATCCACCGCGCTGACATTCGGCGTCGGCACCCGGATCGCGGTGCCATCCAGCTTGCCTGCCAGTTCCGGCAGGACCTCGCCCAAGGCTTTCGCCGCCCCGGTCGATGTCGGGATCATCGCCATGGCCGCAGCGCGGGCGCGGTACAGATCATCATGGCGGCGGTCCAGCGTCGGCTGATCTCCGGTATAGGAATGGATCGTGGTCATGATCCCGGCCTCGATCCCGATGGCGTCGTTCAGTACCTTGGCCAAAGGAGCCAGACAATTGGTGGTACAGGACCCGTTCGATACCAGACGTTCATTTGCCAGTAGATCCCGGTGATTGACGCCGTAGACGACAGTCCGATCCACATTTTTTGCCGGGGCAGAGATCAGCACCTTGCGCGCGCCCCGTTCCAGATGGACCGCCGCCCTGTGGCCGTCGTTGAACTTGCCGGTGCATTCCAGCACGACATCGACACCATCCCAATCGAGGGTGGATGGATCATAGCTCGACATCACCTCAATCGGCCCGCGTCCCAGGTCAAGGCTGTTGCCCTTCACGCTGACCGGATGTGCGAAACGGCCATGCACTGAATCATATTTCAGCAGATGCGCATTCGTGGCAATCGGCCCGGTGGCGTTGATCTTGACGACCTGGACGTCATTGCGCGCGGCTTCGGTGATATGCGCGAGCGTGCAACGCCCGATGCGGCCAAATCCGTTGATCCCGATGGTGATGGTCATATGGCACCCCTTGCTATCTGCGCTTGTCCTGCCGGTTGTATACTGCCGTGTCCAGAAAAAATGGATTAATGTCAGTATGTTAACGATAACATCTGGGCTGTGTGACCTGCTAGCGCTAAACGTTTGCGCCAACAGCGCGGGCTTGCCGCCGCGCCGCGATGCGATCACCTTGCAGGGGGAATCGATTTGGAAAGGATGGGCTGTGAATGATCTCTTGCTGCTGCTGGCGCGGGTGCTGATCGGGGCTTTGTTTCTGGGCGGTGCCGTGCAAAAGGCGGTCAGCCCCGGCGATGCTGCGGCCCTGTTGGCGGGGTTCGGCCTGCCTGTGGCGCTGATCTGGCTGGCGCTGGCTTACAATGCGCTGGCCGGGCTTGCCTTGGTGACGGGGTTGGCCGTCAGGCCGGTGGCTTTGTCGCTGGCCCTTTACTGCGCGGTGACGAGCGTGTTTCACTTCATCCCTGCCGATCCCTGGCAGATGTCGATCTTCGTGAAAAACTGGGCGATTGCCGGGGGGTGCCTTGCCTTGGCCGTTGCCGGGGCAGGGCAGTGGCGCGTAGGTCGGGGTTAACCCCGACTGACGTGGTGGTGTTGGCGGTCGGGGTTAACCCCGACCTACTTGGCGCTGTTGGTGGTCGGGGTTAACCCCGACTGACGTGATTGTGGTGGTGGTCGGGGAGAACCCCGACCTACGTAGGGCGGGGATTTCCCCGCCCCGCCATGCTCACCTGATCAATGCTTTCACCTGATCCGCAACATTCTGCGCCGTGATCCCAAACTCCGCATACAACCGCTCTGCCGGGGCCGAGGCGCCAAAGCCCTCCATCCCCACAAAAGCCGCCTTTTCGCGACGGCCACGCTCGCCCGACAGCCATTGATCCCAGCCAAAACGGACCCCGGCCTCGACCGCGACCCGCACCGGACCGGCGGGCAGCACCTTGCGGCGATAGTTTTCATCCTGTTCTGCGAACAATTCCCAGCAGGGCATTGACACAACGCGGGTGCCGATCCCTTCGGCCTGCAACAGATCGCGCGCGGCCAGTGCAATCTCGACCTCCGACCCCGTCGCCATGATGATCGCCTGACGCTTGCCATCGGCATCGGCCAGCACATAGGCCCCCTGCGACACCAGGTTCTTGTTGGTATGCGTGGTCCGCACCGTCGGCAGGTTCTGCCGCGACAGGGCGAGCACCGCAGGTGTGGTCATGCTGGTCAGCGCGCATTCCCACGCCTCTGCCGTTTCAATCGTATCGGCAGGGCGGAACACATGCATATTGGGTGTGGCGCGCAGCATCGCCAGATGTTCGACCGGCTGATGCGTCGGGCCGTCTTCGCCCAGACCAATGCTGTCATGGGTCATGACATAGGTCACCGGCACGCCCATCAGCGCCGACAGACGCATCGCGCCGCGCGCGTAATCGGTGAAACACATGAAGGTGCCGCCATAGGCGCGCGCGCCACCATGCAGCGCCATGCCGTTCATCGCGGCGGCCATGCCATGTTCGCGCACACCGTAATAGACATAACGCCCCTTGCGGCTGTCAGGATGGAACACACCCATATCGCTGGTCTTGGTATTGTTCGACCCGGTCAGATCAGCCGAACCACCAATGGTTTCCGGCATGATCGGGTTGATCACTTCCAGCGTCATCTCGGATGATTTGCGGGTCGCCACCGATGGCTGGCTTTCACTGATCTGCTTTTTCAGCGCCCGGATCGTGGCGGACAGTTTCTTGGGGGCTTCCCCGGCATAGGCGCGGTTGAACTCGGCCTGTTTGCTGGCAGACAGCGCGGCAAACCGTTCTTCCCAAGCCGCACGAGTCTCTGCCCCACGCGCGCCGATCGCCTGCCATTGTTCCAGCACATCGGCGGCCACTTCAAACGCACCCAACGGCGCGCCATAGGCGGTCTTGGCGGCTGTCAGCTGTTCGGCATTGGTCAGCGCGCCATGACCCTTGGAGGTGTCCTGCGCCGCATGACCCAGTGCAATATGGGTCTTGCAGGCAATCATCGAGGGGCGCGGATCGGCCTTGGCTGCCGTGATCGCGGCATCAATCGCCACAGGGTCATGGCCGTCGATGGACTGGACATGCCAGCCAGCAGCGGCAAAGCGGGCCGGCTGGTCAGTGATATCGGCCAGATCGACGGTGCCGTCGATGGTGATGTTGTTATTGTCCCAGAACACGACCAGATGGCCCAGTTTCTGCATGCCTGCCAGACCGATGGCTTCGTGGCTGACGCCTTCCATCAGGCAACCGTCACCGGCGATGACATAGGTGTGGTGGTTGACGATCTTGCTGCCCCAATGGGCGCGCTGGATTTCCTCGGCAATGGCGAAACCGACGGAATTGGCGATGCCCTGACCCAGCGGGCCAGTGGTGGTTTCAATCCCGCGCGCATGGCCATATTCGGGGTGGCCGGCGGTTTTCGCGCCCCATTGGCGGAAATCCTTGATCTGATCCAGCGTGATATCCTCATAGCCGGTCAGATACATCAGGGAATACAGCAGCATCGATCCATGGCCTGCCGACAGGATGAACCGGTCACGGTCGGGCCATTCCGGCTTTTTGGGATCAAAGTTCAGGTGCTTTTCAAACAACACCGTCGCCACATCGGCCATGCCCATCGGCATCCCCGAATGGCCGGAATTGGCGGCAGCGACCGCATCCAGTGTCAGGGTACGGATGGCGGTGGCTTTCATCCAATGATCAGGGTGCGCAGTGCGCAGGGCAGCAATATCCAAGGGGCATTCCTTCAGGCAAAGGTGTTGAAACTCTTGCCAGCGTCATATCAGGGTCGCCCCCAAGATCAAGCGTGACGGCTAAGTCTCTCTGATCCTTGGCCTCATCCCGTTTGCTGCGCTGCCACGGATCGCTTACGCTTTGGAAACAAAGCGACGATTCGCGCAAACGGCGGGAAATCGCTGGCGGGAATGATCTTGGTGCTTGCGCGTGCCGCCCGGTTTGGGGCAAGCGGGGGACACCAAAACGACAATAAAAAGGGCAGGTGATGAGCGATGTGCAGCAATTAGGTGATCGGATCACCGTGGCATTGGACCGGATCCGGCGCGGTATGGATGCGCAGGGCAAATCACAGGCGGCTGAACAATCGCTGTTCGATGCCCTGCAGGAAGAACGCGCCCAGACCAAAACGCTCAAGGCGCAGCTGGCACAGCTGCAACGCGGCGATGCAGAGGATCGCGTCGTGGCGCAACAGGCCGAATTGCAGGCGCTGGATGTGCATCTGCAACGATTGCGGGCCTCGAACGAACAATTGCGCGACATGAACGCGAAACTACGTGGCGCGTTGACCATCGGGCTGGAACCCGAACTGCTGAACGAGGCGATGCAGGCCGAAATCGACGCGCTGCAGGCGCTGCGCGCTGCCGATGTCGCCGAGGTTAATGCCATTCTGGCCGAACTCACACCCCTGATCGAGGAAGCGACCCATGCCGCAGATTGAAATTTTTATCGGCGGCCGGACCTTTGAAGTCGCTTGTCAGGAAGGCGAGGAACATTTCCTGCATTCCGCCGCCGCCATGCTGGACGCCGAAGCGGCGACATTGGCCGAACAGATCGGCCGTCTGCCGGAATCGCGGATGTTGTTGATGGCGGGCTTGCTGCTGGCTGATAAAACCGTCGGACTGGACGAAAAATACAGCAAGGCCGAGGCAGAGCTGGCGGAACTACGCGCCGAACTGGACAAACTCAGGTCACGTCCGATCCCCGAACCACAGCGGGTCGAGGTGCCGGTGGTGCCATCGGATGTGATTGATACTTTGGCCGAAATCGCCGCCAGAGCCGAAGCTCTGGCAGATCAGGTCGATGCCGACGTGGCCTAACGCCTAGGCGTTGGCTTCGCGGATTTTCTCGGCAGCATCTTTATCGAAGGCCACGCCTTTTTCGGCAAAAAGCGTGTCCAGCTCGCCCGACAGGGTCATTTCGGTGATGATATCGCAGCCGCCGACGAATTCGCCTTTAACGTAAAGCTGCGGGATCGTCGGCCAGTCGGAATAATCCTTAATCCCCTGACGGATCTCTTCATCGGCAAGCACGTTCACATCAGTGAAATCCACACCCATGAAATTCAGCACACCTGCGACGCGGGATGAAAACCCGCATTGCGGCATGGATTTGGTGCCTTTCATGAACAGCACGACATCATTGCTGGTCACGGTCTGTTTGATCTGGTCGGTGGCGGTCATAATCTATCCTTAAACTTCGGTTTTAATCAGGCGCTTTGGTGGTCAGCGCCAGGGCATGCAAATCGCCATGGCTGCCGTCCATCCGGCCTTTGAGTGCTGCATAAACAGCGCGTTGTTGTTGCACCCGGTTCTGGCCACGAAAGCTTTCGTCGATGACTTCGGCGGCGAAATGGGTGCCGTCATCGCCTTGCACGGTGATCTTCGCCTGCGGAAAAGCGGCGCGCAACAGCGTCTCAATCTCATGGGGGGTGATGGGCATGGGGCGTCCTTTTGGGTGGTGTCTCTAAGCTAGGTCTGATCCGGGCGGCAAACAAGGCGCTGCCTCCGGCGGGAGTATTTTTGGAAAAAAGAAAACATCAGGCCAGCGCATTTTCAAAACTGTCGCGATAGATGCGGGCAAGATCGGCGAGGGGGGCAGCATCGCTGCCGAAACTGACCTGATCGCCGGTCACCTTGCCGACCATGGCAATCGGTACATCGGCCTGACCTGCGGCAATCATCAGCGCCTCGGCTTTGTCGAAATTGCAGCCGATCAGATACCGCGCCTGATCCTCGCCGAATAGGGTCGGGGTGTCGCTGGCGTCCAACTGGATGCCGACGCCTGCGGATTCGGCCAGTTCAAACGCGGCCAGCGCCAGCCCGCCATCGCCCAGATCGGTGCAGGTAGTGATCAGTTGCGCATTGGCGCGGATGAAATCGCCGTGGCGCTTTTCAGCCGCCAGATCGACCGGGGGCGGCGGCCCTTCGGCGCGGTGATACACTTCGGCCAGCAGGGCGGATTGGCCCAAATGGCCGGTGGTTTCGCCGACCAGCAGCAGGACATGCCCGTCACGCAGATGCCCGGCGATGATCTGATCGGGATGGGTGATGATGCCGACAGCGCCGATGGTGGGGGTGGGCAGAATGCCCTTGCCGTCGGTTTCATTATAGAGCGAGACATTGCCCGACACGATGGGCATATCCAGCGCCTTCACGGCCTCACCAATCCCTTGGATGGCACCGACGAACTGGCCCATGATCTCTGGCTTTTCGGGATTGCCGAAATTCATGTTATCGGTGGTCGCCAGCGGTTTTGCCCCGACCGCGATCAGGTTGCGATAGGCCTCTGCCACCGCCTGTTTGCCGCCTTCCACCGGGTCGGCCATCACATAGCGCGGGGTCACGTCGCTGGTAAAGGCCAGCGCCTTATCGGTGCCATGCACCCGCACGATCCCTGCGCCAAGGCCCGGAATACGCGCGGTATCGCCCATCACCTGGCTGTCATATTGTTCATAGACCCATTGCTTGCCCGCATAATTCGGGCTGCTGATCAGCGCCTTGAGCCCGTCAATCGGGTTGACACCCACCACATCGCCCAACGGGTCCTGCGCCGGGGTCGGCACCCAGGGCCGGTCATATTCGGGGGCAGACCCTGACAGGGTCGCCAGCGGCAGATCGGCCATGACCTGACCCTTGTGCATGACGATGAACCGATCCTCGGCAATTGTTTCGCCGACAATTGCGAAATCGAGGTCCCATTTGACGAAAACCGCCCGCGCCTCGGCCTCTTTTTCCGGGCGCAGCACCATCAGCATCCGTTCCTGGCTTTCCGACAGCATCATTTCATAGGCTGTCATGCCGGTTTCGCGCTGCGGCACATCATCAAGGTTCAGCCGGACGCCAAGGCCACCCTTGTCGCCCATTTCCACCGCCGAACAGGTCAGACCAGCAGCGCCCATATCCTGAATCGAAATCACCGCCCCGGTCGCCATCAGTTCCAGCGTCGCTTCCATCAGGCGCTTTTCAGTGAACGGGTCACCGACCTGCACCGTGGGGCGTTTTTCCTCGATTGTATCGTCGAATTCGGCGCTCGCCATCGTCGCGCCGCCGACACCGTCACGGCCGGTCTTGGCACCCAGATAGACTACAGGCATGCCGACACCAGAAGCAGCGGAATAGAAAATCTTATCCGTATCCGCCAGACCGGCGGCAAAGGCATTCACCAGACAATTGCCATTATAGGCGGCATGGAACCGCACCTCGCCCCCGACAGTCGGCACGCCGAAAGCATTGCCATAGCCGCCGACACCGGCGACGACGCCATTGACCAGTTGGCGGGTCTTGGGATGGTCCGGTTCGCCGAAAGACAGCGCATTCATCGCCGCAATCGGGCGCGCGCCCATGGTGAACACATCGCGCAGGATACCCCCGACGCCGGTCGCGGCACCCTGATAGGGTTCGATATAGCTGGGGTGATTGTGGCTTTCCATCTTGAACACAACGGCCTGACCATCGCCGATATCGACGACACCGGCATTTTCACCGGGGCCGCAGATCACCTGTGGGCCGGTGGTGGGCAGGGTGCGCAGCCACTTTTTCGATGATTTGTAAGAACAATGTTCATTCCACATCGCCGAAAAGATCCCCAACTCGGTAAAGCTGGGCACCCGCCCGATGATATCCAGAATGCGCTGATATTCGTCAGGCTTGAGCCCATGAGCGGCGATCAGGTCATCGGTGATCTGTGGTTCTTGCGACATCGGTATGGTCCCCCGGAAACTTGGCCTGTCTTACGCGATCAGCCGCGCGGGGAAAAGCCGCAATTCCGCAAGCTGTTGCGCAGAAAAAAGCCGGGCACAAAGGCCCGGCGAAGTCCAACAGGGAGGTGAAGGTGATAAGCAATTGTGCATCACCGCCTTCGAGTGAACAGATAGGGTGCGTTTTTTAAGCGTTCAAGAAAAAATCCCCTGATGGTTGTGCAAAGCCGCTATGTGTTGCACGCATAGCTCAGCGCAGCTTCACTCTGCCAGAGCTTCGCGGATCTTGCGGCGATGGGCGAAAATCTCGTCCTGCACGAAATCGCGGAATGCCGAAATCCGTTTCGACTGCCGCAATTCTTCAGGATAGGCGAGGAAAACCGGTACTTCGCCGCTTTCCAGTTCCGGCAGGACCCGCACCAGAAAGGGGAAATCCTCGATCACATAATCGGGCAGCACGCCGATGCCGATATGGTTCAGCACACCCTGCAACACGCCAAAGTAATTATTGACCGTAAACAGATGCTGAATATCGGCGCTGAGCAGGTGCTGCACCAGCGTCGCCCCTGCGGATACCTGCACCGAATTCAGGCTTTGGCAGATCAGCCGGTGATCGGACAGATCAGGCAGGCTGTCCGGCGTGCCGTTCTTTTCCAGATATTGCGGCGAGGCGTAAAGCCGCATCCGCACCGACATCAGCCGTTTGCGGATCAGATCGGCCTGTGACGGTTCCTTCATCCGGATCGCCACGTCAGCCTCGCGCATCGGCAGGTCCAGCACGCGTTCTTCCAGCATCAGGTCGATTTTCAGATCGGGATAGGCCTCGAACAATTTTGGCAGGCGCGGGGCCAGCCACAACGTGCCAAAACCTGTGGTTGTGGTGACCCGCAGATCGCCGAACACTTCTTCTTCGCTGTCGCGGATGCGGGCAGAGGCAGTTTCCAGCCGTTTGTTCATCGATTTCGTCGCATCGAACAGCAATTCGCCCTGTTCGGTCAGAATCAAGCCCCGCGCATGGCGGTGAAACAGCGTCGTGTTAAGCGATTCTTCCAGCGCACGAATCTGCCTGCTGACCGCAGATTGCGACAGATGCAGCATGTCACCGGCATGCGTCAGCGATCCGGCATCGGCCACTGCGTGAAATATTCTTAGCTTGTCCCAGTCCATCTGACGCTTTCGTTGCGAATGTTAACGCTGACATACACTAATTATGATGCGGGCGCAGCAAAAGGTTGCCCTGTCATTTTTCTTCTTTGTAGGTCAGTAGCTTTGACCTATACTGACCCTATCAGCGCTTGGGAGGGTGTCAGATGAGCCATCAGGATATATCACTCAACGACCGTTACGATCTGGATAAAACCCCGGTGCTGTTGAACGGCACGCAGGCTTTGGTCCGGCTGATGCTGATGCAAAAGGCGCGTGACCAGCGCGCTGGTCTGAACACCGCCGGTTACGTCACCGGCTATCGCGGTTCGCCCTTGGGTGCGGTCGATATGCAGATGACGAAGGCCAAAAATGTCCTTGAACCCGCCGATATCACCTTTCAACTGGGCCTGAACGAAGACCTTGCCGCCACCGCCCTCTGGGGCAGCCAGCAGGCCGAATTGCGTGGTGAAGGCAAATATGACGGCGTCTTCGGCCTATGGTACGGCAAAGGCCCCGGCGTGGACCGTTCCGGCGATGTGATGCGCCATGCTAATATGGCTGGCACCTCGCCCCATGGCGGTGTGATCATGGCGATGGGCGATGACCATACCGGCGAAAGCTCTACCACACTGCACCAATCTGACTGGGCGATGGTCGATGCCTATATGCCTATCGTATCTCCCGCAGGCGTGCAGGAAATCCTTGAATATGGGCTCTATGCCTGGGCCTTGTCGCGCTATGCCGGTGTCTGGGTCGGCCTGAAAACCATGAAAGACACGATCGAGGTCACATCCGTCGTCGATGCTGACCCTTACCGTCCCTTCGTCACGCCCGATATCGACCTGCCCGAGGGCGGGCTGAACATCCGCGTGGTGGACACCCCGCAGCTGCAAGAGGCGCGGATGATTGACCACAAACGCTTCGCCGCAGAGGCCTTCAGCCGCGCCAACAAGATGGACCAACGCAAATGGGGCAAACCCGGCGCGCGGATCGGCTTCGTCGCGGCGGGTAAGAACTGGCTCGACCTGCAACATGCCTTGGCCCTGTTGAATATAGACGAGGCCGAGGCCGAACGCCTTGGCCTGACCACCTATAAGATCGGGCAGGTCTGGCCGCTGGATATGGCCTCTTTCCACGACTGGGCCGAAGGGCTGGACCTGATCATCGTGGTCGAAGAAAAACGCAAGCTGATCGAAGTCCAGGTCAAAGAAGCCCTGTTTGACGACAGGGGAGGCCGCCGCGTCTATGGCTGGCACAAAGGTGACGAACATTCCGAAGGGCGGCGCGAGGAAATCTTTCCCACCCGCGCCGCCCTCGACCCGATCTGGATCGCCGAGAAAATTGGCGACATCCTGACCGAAGAAGGCTGCGGATCAGACGGCATCAGCGCGGGCCTTGCGCAACTGGCAGAAACCCGGCGCGCCGATAACGCCCCGGAACTGGCGGCACGGCTGCCCTATTTCTGCTCCGGCTGTCCGCATAATTCATCCACCCGCGTCCCCGAAGGGTCCCGCGCCTATGCAGGGATCGGCTGTCATTACATGGTGCAATGGATGGACCGCGATACCGTCGGTTTCACCCAGATGGGCGGCGAGGGTGCCAATTGGGTGGGCGAGGCCCCGTTTTCCACCCGCGACCACGTGTTCCAGAACCTTGGCGACGGCACCTATAACCATTCCGGCGTGCAGGCGATCCGCTTCGCGCTGATGGCGAAAACCAACATCACCTATAAAATCCTCTATAACGACGCTGTCGCCATGACCGGCGGGCAGGGGAACGATGGTGGCCTGACCGCCGACCAGATCTGCCGCGAATTGCAGGCGATGGGGGTGCGCAATATCGCGCTGGTGCATGACGAAAAGGAAGACCTCGACCTCTCGGTCTTCCCCAAGGGACTGGATGTGCATGAACGCGCCGACATGCAGGCGGTGCAAGAGAAATTCAGCAAATACAAAGGCGTCTCTGCTATTGTTTATGTCCAGACCTGCGCCGCGGAAAAACGCCGCCGCCGCAAGCGCGGCCAATTCCCCGACCCGGACAAACGCGTCTTCATCAACACCGACATCTGCGAAGGCTGCGGCGATTGCGGCGTGCAATCCAACTGCGTCTCTATCGTGCCCGTCGAAACCGAATTCGGCCGCAAACGCGCCATTGACCAATCGTCCTGCAACAAGGATTTCTCCTGCGTCAAAGGCTTCTGTCCGTCCTTCGTCACAGTCTCTGGCGCGCAGATCCGCAAGGATGCCAGCACCAGCATTGATCTGCCCGACATGCCACAACCCGTTTTGCCCGCCATCAACGGCACCCATAACGTCGTCATCACCGGCGTCGGCGGCACCGGCGTCGTGACCATCGGCGCGGTCATGGCCATGGCTGCCCATATCGACGGCAAGGGTGCGGGCATGATGGAAATGGCCGGTCTCGCGCAAAAGGGCGGTGCCGTGCATATCCATTGCCGCATCGCTGAAAAACCGAAAGACATCAGCGTCATCCGCGTCGCCACCGGCGAATGCGACACGCTGATCGGTGGCGATCTGGTGGTTTCTGCCGGTGCCAAAACCCTCGGCCTGATGCGGCAGGGCCGGACGCGCGGCGTCGTCAACAGCCACGAAATCATCACCGGCGAATTTACCCGCAACACGGAATTCACCCTGCCGATTGACCAGCTGCAAATGTCGCTTCAGGCGCGTCTGGGCGACAACCTGTCGCTGTTCGATGCCTCTGATCTGGCCAAGGCACTGATGGGCGACAGCATCTATTCCAACATGATGATCTTTGGCGCGGTCTGGCAGATGGGCGCGATCCCGCTGTCCCACGCCGCGATCCTGCGCGCGATTGAACTGAACGGGGCTGCCGTCAAACGCAATATTCAAGCCTTCGACTATGGCCGCTGGGCCTATCTGCACCCCGATCAGGCGGCGAAAATCCTCGCCCCCAATGTCGTGGCCCTGCCGCAGACGCTGGACGAAAAAATCACCTTCCGCGCCGATCACCTGACCGTCTATCAGGGCAAGGCGCTGGCGCAACGCTACCGCGCCATGACCGCCCGTTTCAGCGATCCGGCGCTGCGTGAGGCGGTCGCCTTGGGCTATCATAAACTCCTGTCCTACAAGGATGAATACGAGGTCGCCCGCCTGCTGACCCAATCCCGGCAAAAGATGCAGGACACATTCACCGGCGATCTGAAACTGACCTATCACCTGGCCCCGCCGTTCCTGACCCGCATGGGCAGCGACGGACGCCCCGCCAAACGCGCCTTTGGCGATTGGATCGCGCGCGCCTTCCCGCTGCTGGCGCGGCTGAAATTCCTGCGCGGCACCGCATTTGACCCCTTCGGGCGCACAGCCGAACGGCGCATGGAACGCGCCCTGATCGCGGAATATGAACGCGATATGGATGATATCCTGCGCCTTGCCCGCCCCGATACGATGGACGCCGCTATCGCGCTGGCCCGCCTGCCGCTCGATATCCGCGGTTTCGGTCCGGTCAAGGACGCCAACGCCCGCAAAGCGGCCAAACGGCGCGCGGAACTGCTGGCCACCCTCAATGCGTCTCCGCTGCATCAGGCGGCGGAGTGATTAACGCGCCCTTCATCTTTGTCATGTAACGGTTGCATGACCTTGCTATGACAGGCCGGGGAAATTGAGGCAGGGCATATGCCGGGGAACGAACGACAGGTCGCGCGCGACATCACCTATGCCACCTCGGCCAAAGGCCGGGGCGGGCGGGTCATCATCCGCATGCTGGAAAACGCCACAGGCCGTCTGCACCTGATCAAAAAGGCGCGCGGCTATGACCGCGAGGTCGCGAATGGCGCCGATTTCTGGCAGGTGATGACGCAGCGCTATGGGCTGGACCTGCAAGTCATGGGCGGATCACTCGACAATATCCCCGCCACCGGCCCGCTGATCCTTGTGTCCAACCACCCTTACGGCATCCTTGACGGTTTGATGATGGGGCTGATCCTGTCCAAACGGCGCGGCGGCGATTTCAAGGTCCTCGCGCATCAGATCTTCCGCGCCTCGCCCGATCTGGAAAAGGTGATCCTGCCGATTTCGTTCGATGAAACAAAGGAAGCCGCGAAACTGAACTTAGAGACACGCGCCGAAGCCGTGCGTTACCTCACCGCAGGCGGTGCCATCGGCATTTTCCCCGGCGGTACGGTGTCCACCTCGGCCAAGCCGTTTTCGCACCCGCTTGACCCGTCATGGCGCAACTTCACTGCCAAGATGATCGCGAAATCTGATGCCACCGTCGTCCCGATCTTTTTCGACGGGCGCAACAGCCGCCTGTTTCAACTGGCCAGCCACCTGCATTACACCTTGCGGATGGGGCTTTTGATCCGCGAATTCAAATCCCGCATCAACAAACCGGTGCGCGTGGTCGTGGGCCAGCCCATTCCCGCCGACACATTGCAGGGGCTGAAAAAAGACCCCAAAGCATGCATGGATTTCCTGCGCAAAGCCACCTATGAGTTAAGCCCAGACCTGCGCGATCCGACCGAGATCGGGCATGAGTTTGAGGATAAATATAAGGTGCGCGATGGCCGTAGGGATATTCGATAGCGGATTGGGTGGATTGACGGTGCTGGATGTGGTCGCCACGCGGCTGCCGCATGTGCCTTTGGTCTATTTTGGCGACAATGCCCATGCGCCTTATGGCGTCCGTACGCCCGACGACATCTACAACCTGACCACCGCCGCCACCCAGCGCCTGTTCGACGCGGGCTGCGATCTGGTGATCCTTGCCTGCAACACCGCAAGTGCTGCCGCCCTGCGCCGGATGCAGGAAAGCTGGGTGCCACCGGGCAAGCGCGTCCTCGGCGTTTTCGTGCCGCTGATCGAGGCGCTGACTGAACGGCAATGGGGCGACAATTCCCCGCCACGTGAAGTCGCCGTGAAACACGTGGCCCTTTTCGCGACCCCCGCCACTGTCGCCACCCGCGCTTTTCAGCGTGAACTGGCTTTCCGCGCGATCGGCGTGGATGTGGAGGCGCAAGCCTGCGGCGGTGTCGTCGATGCGATCGAAGAAGGCGATATGATATTGGCCGAAGCACTGGTGCGCTCCCATGTCGATGCGCTGCGCCGCAAGATGCCCAGCCCCGATGCCGCTGTCCTAGGCTGCACGCATTACCCGCTGCTGGCCGATATCTTTCAAGATGCGCTGGGCCCCGATGTGCAGGTGTTTTCCCAGGCCAATCTGGTCGCGGCAAGCCTGGCCGATTACCTTGACCGCCGCCCGGAAATGATCGGGCCCGGCCTTGACAACATGTTCCTGACCACCGGCGACCCGGCCCGCGTGTCCAACCGCGCGACGCAATTCCTGCGCCGCCAGATCACCTTTACCGCCGCTTGAAGAGGGCATTATGACCTATAACATCGCCATTCTGGGCGCATCCGGCTATACCGGTGCTGAATTGATCCGGCTGATCGCGACCCATCCGCAGCTGCGCATCGCTGCCCTGTCCGCCGACCGCAAGGCAGGCCAGCAGATGGCCGAAGTCTTTCCGCATCTGCGCCACCTGAACCTGCCGACATTGGTCAAGGTGGATGAAATCGACTTTTCCACCATCGACCTCGTCTTCGCCGCCTTGCCGCATGGCCTGTCGCAGGCACTTGTCCGCGATCTGCCGGAAACGGTAAAAGTCGTCGATCTGGGCGCTGATTTCCGGCTACGTGATCCTGCGGAATATCAAAAATGGTATGGCGCGCCCCATGTCGCCCCGGAATTGCAGAAAACCGCTGTCTATGGCCTGACCGAATTCTACCGCGACGATATCAAATCCGCGCGGCTGGTCGCCGGCACCGGCTGCAACGCCGCCACCGTGCAATTCGCGCTGCGGCCGCTGATCAGCGCCGACCTGATCGACCTTGACGACATCATCTGCGATCTGAAAAACGGCATCACCGGGGCAGGGCGGTCGCTGAAGGAAAACATGCTGTTCACCGAACGCGCGACCGATGTGCAGGGCTATGCCCAAGGCGGCAAGCACCGGCATCTGGGCGAATTCGATCAGGAATTCAGCGCCCTCGCCGGTCGCAAGGTCGAAATCCAGTTCGCCCCGCATCTGGTTCCCGTCAGCCGGGGCATCCTTGCGTCCTGCTATCTGCGCGGTGATGCGACAGCGATCCATGCCGCCCTGACCGCTGCCTATGCCGATGAACCTTTCATCCATGTCCTGCCTTTCGGGCAAATGCCCGGCACCGGCCATGTCATGGGGTCAAACTTCTGTCATATCGGCGTGACATCGGACCGCATTTCAGGCCGCGCCCTTGTCGTGTCTACCCTCGACAACCTATGTAAGGGATCATCGGGGCAAGCGTTGCAAAACGCCAACCTGATGCTGGGTCTGAACGAAACAGAGGGTCTGATGCTGGTGCCTGTCTTCCCATGAGCGGTCTGAAAAGCCTCAAGAAACGCCGCCGCGTGCAGGTGATTTCCATCGCCGGTGCCTGCGTGGCGCTGGTGCTGGTGCTGCTGTGGTTCCTGCCTGCCGACAGTTTCCAATTCTTCCGCTCGCCATCCGAAGTGGCAGAAGCGCCGCCAATGCCGAATGAACGGTTCCGCCTTGGCGGTCTGGTCGAGGCGGGCACATTGGTGCGCGGTCAGGGGCAGGAAATCAGCTTTGCCGTCACGGATGGCGGTGCGTCTATTCCTGTCGTCTATGCAGGCATTCTGCCTGACCTTTTCTCCGAAGGCGAAGGTGTCGTGGCACAGGGGAATCTGATTAACGGCAGGTTCGAAGCCGTTGAAATCCTTGCCAAACACGACGAAACCTACATGCCGACAGAGGTGCTTGATGCACTTAAGGCGCAGGGTGTCTATGTAGACCCGAACGGTGCTCGAATCTCGCATTAACCTTTTTATTCTATCCTGTTTTCTCCCGCAGCAGAGGACAGGAAAATGCCAGATATCACAAAAATCGCCAATGACATCGTTGCCCGCGAAGGCGGCTATGTAAACGACCCCGACGATCCCGGCGGGGCGACCAACCATGGCGTCACGATCCATACCATGCGCCGCCTCGGCCTTGATCTGAACGGCGATGGCCGGGTCGATGCGCAGGATGTGCAGCAATTGGACCGCGCGCAGGCGGTGCAGATATTCATCGACCATTACTTCGTCAAACCCGGTGTCAACCGCCTGCCGCAGCTCATCCAGCCCAGCGTGTTTGACATGTATGTCAACGCCGGGGCCAATGCGGTGCGCATCCTGCAACGCCTGCTGGTCGAGATGCGGATCAATGTCAGCACCGATGGCGTCATCGGCCCGCAGACCATTGCCGCCGCCAACCGCGCCGCAGAGGCCGCGCCCGACCATCTGGCCGATGCCTACGGCATCGCGCGGCGCAATTATTACTATGATCTTGCCGACCGCAGGCCCGCCAGCCGCAAATATGCCCGCAGGCGCGATGGCGGCAAAGGCGGCTGGATCACAAGGGCCGAGGAATTCATCGCCCCGCGCTATCACCTGACCCCGGCACAACATCAGCAAAGGACCGCGTCATGGGCTTGATCACAGGATTGATGGGGTTTCTGTTCGGCAACAGCCGCAATGTGCTGGTCGAAACCGCGCAGGTCTTTCGCCCCAATGCCGAGAATGCCGCGACGCGCGACGCCGATGCCAAAAGCGAAAGCCTGCAACAATTCGCCGCCGAATTTGCCCATGCGCGCCAAGGGCTGTTCGACCGGCTGGTCGATGCGCTGAACCGGCTGCCAAGGCCGATGCTGGCGCTGGGGACGATCTGGCTTTTCATCATGGCGATGCTGGACCCTGACAGTTTCGCCGCCGGGATGAATGGGCTGGCCCTGGTGCCGGAACCGCTCTGGTGGTTGATGGGGGCGATTGTCAGTTTCTATTTCGGCGCGCGGCATCAGGCCAAGGAACAGGATTTCCAGCGCATTCTGGCCGCTAACGCCGCCACTACGGCCAGCCGAAAACCGCAACAGGACCCGGGATTGCCACCCAATGGCAACCCCGCCTTGCAGGAATGGCAGGTGTCGCATGGACAATAGCATGACCGACAGTTTTGACGGACGGCTGCGCGCGCTGGAAACCCGCAACGCGGTGGATTCCGTGCATCGCGACAATGTCGCAACCAGACTGGGCGCGATCGAGGATACGCTCAAATGGCTGGTCCGGCTGATCATCGGCGGCATGCTGATGGCGGCCGTCAGCTATGCAGTGCAGGGCGGGTTGACGCTGTGAGCGTGTCAATTTGTATCGCCGTTTTGATCGGCACCGCTATTTCATCAACCACAGTGATAAGATATGGACAGACCATGTTAAATGAACTCGCGCATTTCGCTTTGATTCTGGCCCTTGGCGTGGCCATCATACAGATGATCGTGCCCCTGATCGGGGCACATCGGGGCAATGCCGCCTGGATGGCGGTGGGCGAACCCGCCGCAACGATCCAGTTTCTGCTGGTCGGGTTTTCCTTTGCCGCATTGACCTGGGCCTTTGTGGTGTCGGATTTCTCGCTGCAGCTGGTGTTCATGAATTCCCATACCGACAAGCCGATGATCTATAAAATCACCGGCGTCTGGGGCAATCACGAAGGCTCGATGCTGCTCTGGATCCTGATCCTGACGCTGTTCGGCGCCTGCGCCGGGTGGTTCGGGGGCAATCTGCCGATGCGGCTGCGTGCGCGGGTACTGGCCGTGCAATCCTCGATCTGCGTGGCCTTTCTGGCCTTCATCATCTTTACCTCAAACCCGTTTCTGCGGCTGGAACTGCCACCGCTGAACGGGCGCGACCTGAACCCGCTGTTGCAGGACCCGGGCCTCGCCTTTCACCCACCTTTCCTTTACCTCGGTTATGTCGGGCTCAGCATGGCGTTTTCCTTTGCTGTCGCCGCCCTGATCGAAGGGCGGGTCGATGCCGCATGGGGCCGCTGGGTCCGGCCATGGACCCTTGCTGCATGGATGTTCCTGACCGTGGGCATCGCGTTGGGGTCATGGTGGGCCTATTATGAACTGGGCTGGGGCGGATTCTGGTTCTGGGACCCGGTCGAAAACGCCAGCTTCATGCCATGGCTGATCGCCACTGCCCTGTTGCATTCCGCCGTCGTGGTGGAAAAACGCGAGGCTTTGAAAAGCTGGACTATCCTGCTCGCCATCCTTGCCTTTGGTTTCTCATTGCTGGGTGCCTTTATCGTCCGTTCCGGCGTGCTGACCTCGGTCCATGCTTTCGCGGTGGACCCCGAACGCGGCATGCTGCTGTTGATGATCATGGGCTTTTTCGTGGGCGGGTCGCTGACGCTCTATGCCTTCCGCGCCTCGGCGATGCAGGCACAGGGCGTGTTTTCGACGGTCAGCCGCGAAAGCGCGCTGGTGCTGAACAATATCCTGCTGGCTGTTGCCTGTTTTGTGGTCTTCATCGGCACGATGTGGCCCTTGGTCACCGAAATGCTGTTTGACCGTACCCTGTCGGTCGGGCCGCCCTTCTTTGATGCGGCTTTCACCCCCTTCATGGTGGCGCTGGCGATTGCACTGCCGCTGGGGTCAATGTTGGCATGGAAACGCGGCTCTTTCGACCGGATGACAAAGGCGATGGCAGGCTGGCTGGTGCTGGCCGTGGCCTTGGCCGCCTTGGCCTATGCGATCCAAAGCGGCAATTCCGCGCTCGGCCCGATTGGCGTTGCCCTGGGCGTCTGGGTCGTCGGTGGGGCGTTTGCCGATCTGTGGCTGCGGGCGGGGCGCGATGATCTGCGCAGCAGGCTGCGGCGGCTGCGCAACCTGCCGCGCGCCGATTGGGGCAAGGCCGTGGCGCATATGGGTATGGGTGTTACCGTCTTTGCCATCGCCGCGATGCTGGCCTGGGAAAAAGAGGATATCCGCATCGCCGATATCGGCGACCGCTGGGATATGGGCGCGTTTTCGGTGCAGCTTGACGCTGTGAACCAGCTACAAGGACCGAATTACGTCACCACCATGGCCGATATGTCGATCTGGCGCGGTGACCGCGAACTTTACACCTTGCAACCGGAAAAACGGTTCTATCCGGTTGCCAATATGCCCACGACAGAGGCGGCGATCAGCAATGGTTTCATCCGCGACGTCTATGTCGTGATCGGCGATCCGCAGGTGCAGGGCGGCTGGGCTGTGCGGACCTATGACAAGCCTTTCGCCAACTGGATCTGGGGCGGCTGTATCTTGATGGCCCTGGGCGGCTGTCTGTCACTGTCTGACCGGCGGTTGCGGGTTGGTGCGGCCTCGGCCAAACCGGTGCGCGCGCCTGCGGTGCCTGCGGAATGATCCGGCTTGTCGCCATTTTCCTGCTGGTCGCCTCATCGGCCTTTGCGGTGCAGCCGGATGAAATTCTGGATGACCCGGCGCTGGAACAGCGCGCGCGGGAATTGTCGCAAGGCCTGCGCTGCCCGGTCTGCCGGAACGAAAGCATCGACGAATCCAATGCCGAACTGGCGCGCGAATTGCGCATTCTTCTGCGCGAACGGCTGGTCGATGGTGACACCGACCAACAAGCGGTGGATTTTCTTGTCGCGCGCTATGGCGAATTCGTCCTGCTGCGACCTGATACCAGCGGGGTCAATGTGATCCTGTGGTATGCCGCCCCAGCGATGCTGATCATCGCGCTTGGCATCGGCTGGGCCACGATCCGCAGGCGCGCCCCCGCGCCAGAGGCGTTGTCGGACCATGAAAAGGCGGAGCTGGAGAAAATATTGCGTTCGTGACGCAATGTCCGACTTTGCTACATGCGGCCAAAGCTTAGGCTGGTGCCAAATCGCACAAGGAAAGCCGCCATGCACTATCAAGCCATCACTCTGGACATCCGCAACGATGTCGCCACGCTGACATTGAACCGTCCGGCGGTGATGAATGCGCTGAACACCCAGATGCGGGCAGAGATCGCCCATGCCGTGCAAGCGGCAGAAAAGGACGCACGGGTTTTGGTCATGACCGGTGCGGGCACATCCTTTTGTTCCGGCCAGGACCTCGCCGATGGCGGCAATGCCGCGAAGCTGGATCTGGAGGCGGTTCTGCGCGACGAATATGTCCCGATGCTGAAAGCGATCTTTGACTGCCGCATCCCCACAATCGCCGCCGTGAACGGCCCGGCGGCGGGGGCAGGGGCCAATTTGGCGCTGGCCTGTGATGTGGTGATCGCCTCCGACGCGGCCTATTTTGTGCAAGCCTTCACCCGGATCGGGCTGATCCCTGACGCGGGTGGCACCTATTGGCTGCCGCGTCAGGTGGGGGCCGCGCGGGCGATGGGGGCGGCGTTATTCGCCGATAAGATTTCTGCGCAACAGGCCTGTGATTGGGGCATGATCTACGAGGTTGCACCGGATGCAGATTTCGCCGCCCATATCGCCGCCCGCGCCGGGCAACTGGCGCAAGGCCCGACAGTCGCTTACCGGCAGTTGAAAAAGGCGATCCGGGGATCGTTCGAAAATTCGCTGGATGACCAACTGGCGCTGGAGGCAAAACTGCAGGGCCGCTGCGGCGAAACCGAGGATTTCCGCGAAGGGGTCACCGCCTTTTTGGAAAAGCGCAAACCGGCCTATCAGGGGCGGTGAACCGCCGCCAACAATGCCAGCGCATCGGGCGGCGGGGCCTGTTCGATGCGGCGATAGATCTTGCCATCAATCGTGCGGGTGACTAGCCGGTGATCAATCAGCGACCGGCGCAGCAGCGCGTGATCGCCAAAGCTGTGCCCGGATTTCAGCACGGCATTGACGTCTTTTTCCGTCATATCCTGCCGCGCTGGCAATTGCGCCCAGAACACCCACAGGCACAGCCCCTGCACGGCGGTCTGTTTCGGCCAGCGGGTCATGATACCGCCGTCAAACACCCGCAAGGCCCGGTCTAATTGTTGCGACGGCTTGACTGACCGGCGCTTGGGTGCGGTGGCTTTGAGATGCTGGAAATTGGTATAGCCCGCCGCCTTGGCGACCAGCCCCAGCATCGCGGCATGGCCGGGGATCGCATCGGCGCGCAGTAATTCCGCGCGCAGTGTTTTGGTAAAAGCCGACAGGTCGGGGATGGTGATCGCATGAATATCGCGTGGCATGATCTGGCCTCTATTGAACGCCGGACCCGTGGTGCGGGTGCGATGGTCGCCTTTGTCATCCGGCTGGAAAGGTCAGCGGGTCGTTTGCCAATATCAGGTTCAGCGTGGTCTTTGCGGACCGGCGACGCCTGGGTGAACTGATGACCCTGCAAGATTGATAGCGTGGCCGGGGTGGGGGTGGCAAGCGGGAAGACGGACAGGCGATAGTCATACGGGATACCCGTATATTTTCTTTGCCAGCTGTACGGGTTTTCCGTATGATCGCCAAATGGAAGACAGATTCGACCCGGCGAAAGATGCGGCTAATCAAAGGAAACATCAGCTATCTCTGGCCTTTGGCGACGGCATCTTCGATGATGACAATCATCTGATTATCCCCTCGATCCGGGCCATCGACGGTGAATCGACGGTGAAGAGCGGTTCAAAGTGGTGGGTTTGGTGGGGGAAAAACTGTTTACAGACGTTTTCGTCTGGCGGGCCGCGTTCCCGCGTTTCATTTCCGTATGAAGGAGCAATACAGGTGAACAAAGAGCCTATCATTCTGCCTGCTGATCCGGCGGACCCGGAGGATTTCAGCACTGCGCAAGAGGCGCTGGACCGTGGCCAGCGCGCCCGGCTGATCCGCAGACACGCACCGGGCTTGGACTGTCGCAGGCCGAGTTCGCGCGGCGCTTTTGCGTGCCGGTCGGGACCTTGCGGGATTGGGAACAGGCACGTGCGACCGCACCGGATTTCGCCGTAGCCTATGTGCGCGTGATCGGGCAGCACCCGGATATGGTTGCGGAGGCAGTGGCTTAGGACTGTCGTAGCGGCTGCTTTACCTTCGCTCTGCACTTTGCCAAATAAAAAGGGCCGCCCGTAGGCAGCCCTTTTATCGTTAACGCTTTTCGATATCCACGTAATCGCGCAGTGTTTCGCCCAGATACAATTGGCGGGGCCGACCGATTTTCAGCTGTGGATCGGCAAGCTGTTCTTTCCATTGCGAAATCCAGCCCACTGTCCGCGCCACGGCGAAGACCGGGGTGAACATCGAGGTGGGGAAACCCATCGCTTCCAGAATAATGCCGGAATAGAAATCCACGTTGGGGAACAGTTTCTTGTCCGCGAAATAGGGATCGGCCAGCGCCTGCTTTTCCAGCTCCATCGCGACTTGGAGGATCGGGTTATCCTCTACCCCCAGCAGATCCAACACCTCATGCGCGGATTGTTTCATCACGGTCGCGCGGGGGTCGAAGTTTTTGTAAACCCGGTGGCCGAAACCCATCAGGCGGTAAGGATCGTCCTTGTCCTTGGCGCGTGCGATGAATTCGGGGATACGGTCCGGCGTGCCGATTTCTTTCAGCATTTCCAGACAGGCCTGGTTCGCACCACCATGCGCCGGACCCCAGAGGCACGCGATGCCGGCGGCGATACAGGCGAACGGGTTTGCACCGGATGACGATGCCAGACGCACGGTCGAGGTGGATGCGTTCTGTTCGTGATCGGCATGGAGCGTGAAAATCCGGTCCATCGCGCGGGCGAGGATCGGATTGACGTTATATTGCTCTGCCGGGACCGCGAAACACATATGCAGGAAATTGGCCGCATAATCGAGATCGTTGCGCGGATAGACGAAAGGCTGGCCGATCGAATATTTATAGGCCATCGCGGCAATCGTCGGCATCTTGGCGATCAGGCGGATCGAGGCGACCTCGCGCTGGTGCTGGTCGTTGATGTCGGTGCTGTCGTGATAAAACGCGGACATTGCGCCGACCACGCCAACCATCGTCGCCATCGGATGCGCGTCGCGGCGGAAACCACGGAAGAAGTTGTGCATCTGTTCGTGGATCATCGTGTGATTGGTCACGAGCGATTCAAACTTTTCCAGTTCGGCCGCAGAGGGCAGTTCACCGTAAAGCAGCAGATAGCAGACTTCGAGGTAATGGGATTCACTTGCCAACTGGTCAATCGGGTAACCCCGGTGCAGCAGTTCACCTTTTTCACCATCGATAAAGGTGATCGTGCTGTCACAGGCAGCGGTCGAGGTGAAACCGGGGTCATAGGTGAACACATCGGCTTGGGCGTAAAGTTTACGGATATCGATGACATCCGGGCCATTGGTCGGGGAATGGACGGGCAGGTCGTAGGTTTTGCCCTTCAATGTCAGTTTCGCGGTGTCGGTGTTTTCAGCCATGATGCTTTCCCTATCAGCGGTGGCGCAGCGCGGACGCTGCCTGCCGGTCCTTGTTCCCTACATCCTGATAGCCACGCAATGTGACGATCAGGTTTCCTTGCTGGCATCCGTCAGGCGGGCAATCGTCTCTGCCTGCCCCAGAACCAGCATCATATCAAACACACTTGGCGAGACAGAGCGCCCTGATAATGCGGCGCGCAACGGTCCTGCCAATTTGCCGAGCTTGGTATCATGCGCCTCGGCGATGGCTGCGATGATGCCTTCCAGAGTTTCCTTCGTCCAGCTAGCATTTTGCAACTGCGGCGTCAATTCCGTCAGTATACCACGGGATACATCGGTCAGTTGTGCGGCGGCTTTCTCGTCCAGGGCGATGGGGCGGTTGATGAGGATAAACTGTGCTTTTTCAATAAGTTCCGGGAATATCTTCGCCCGTTCTTTGAGGCAATACATACCGCGCAGCATCAGGTCATTCTGCGTGTCGGTCAGGGGGGCAGCATCTGTTGCCGCCAAGTAACCCTGCAATTCATGCAGCAGCGCAGCATCATCGGCCTGCGCGATATGCTGGCCGCAAAGGTGTTCCAGCTTCTTGGTGTCGAACCTTGCCGGGGATTTGCCGATGCCGGGCAGGTCGAACCAGTCGCGCGCCTGTGCATCGGTGAAGAATTCGTCATCGCCATGCGACCAGCCCAGACGTGCCAGATAATTGCGCATCCCCGCCGCCGGATAGCCGAGCGCCTGATATTCCGCAGCCCCTGTCGCGCCGTGGCGTTTCGACAATTTCTTGCCATCGGGGCCGTAGATCAGTGGGATATGGGCGAGGGTGGGTTTGGGCCAGCCCATCGCCTCATAGATCAGGTTCTGGCGGAAGGCGTTGGCCAGATGGTCATCGCCCCGGATCACATGGGTGACGCCCATATCATGGTCATCGACCACAACGGCCAGCATATAGACCGGGCTGCCGTCAGACCGCAGCAAGATCATATCGTCAAGCTGGTCATTGGACCATGTGACATCGCCTTGCACCTGATCATGCAGGGTGGTGGTGCCTTCACGCGGGGCTTTCAGGCGGATGACGTAGGGGGCATCTGGATGGGTCGCGGCGTCGCTGTCGCGCCAGGGGGAGCGGAAGAGTGTGGATGTCTTGTCAGCGCGGGCCTGTTCGCGGAAGGCTTCGATTTCTTCCAGCGTGCTGAAGCATTTATAGGCTTTGCCTGCGGCCAGCATCTGATGCGCGACTTCGGCATGGCGCGCTGCAGACTTGAACTGGCTGACGGGTTCGCCGTCCCAATCCAGCCCCAGCCATGTCAGCCCGTCCAGGATCGCCTGCGCGTTTTCCGGCGTCGATCTGGCCCGGTCGGTATCTTCGATCCGCAGCAGGAATTTGCCGCCGCGTCCGCGTGCGTAAAGCCAGTTGAACAGGGCAGTGCGCGCGCCCCCGATATGCAGCGCGCCAGTGGGCGAAGGGGCGAAACGAGTGACGACGGACATGGGATTTTAACCTTTCGTTCACGCGGCAATGGTAGATTGCCGGTGCCTCATGGGGATAGCCAGCCAAAGGACGAAGGACAAGTGCGACAGGTGATGTCAGACGCTCTTTTGGCGCAGCGTGGCGGCCTGCTGTGCTGGGTGCCGGTCTGTCTGGCGCTGGGGATCGGGTGGTATTTCGCGCAGGGGCAGGAACCGGGGGCGGTTTTATGGGCTGGCGCCGGGGTGGCGGTGGTTTTGCTGTCTGCGGCGCGGTTTGTTGCTGATGCATATCGGCCGCTGGTGCTGGCGCTGGTGGTGGCCTTGCTGGGCGCTGGTCTGGCGAAATACCGGACAGAGGCAGTGGCGGCCCCGGCATTGGGTTTTCGCTATTACGTCGCGATTGAAGGGCGGGTGGTGAATATCGACCGATCCGCCAGCGAGGCATTGCGCCTGACGCTGGACCGCGTTGTGCTGGAACGGATGGCACCGGACCGCACGCCGGAACGGGTGCGCGTATCGCTGCATGGGGCGCAGGTTCTGGATGATTTTCGCCCCGGTGATGTGCTGATCATGACCGGGCATCTGTCGCCGCCCGCTGGCCCTGCGGAACCGGGCGGTTTCGATTTTCAGCGCCATGCCTATTATCAGCAATTGGGCGCGGTGGGTTATACACGCAATCCGGTGTTGCGGCTGGACAGCCCTGATGCGCCGGATTGGCGGATGCGGATTTTCGCGCTGCGCATGGCGATTTCGCGCGCGGTGCAGGCCGCGATTCCGGGGGAACCCGGTGCCTTTGCCGCGGCGATCATGACGGGGGACAGATCCGGCATCGGGCAGGCGAGTCTGGATGCGTTGCGCGCGGCGAACCTTGCGCATTTGCTGGCGATTTCGGGGCTGCATATGGGGTTGCTGACCGGGTTTGTCTTTGCGGTGATCCGCTATGGCCTGGCGCTGATACCTTTCATCGCGCTGCGCTGGCCGGTCAAGAAAATCGCCGCCGTCACCGCCTTGATCGTGGGGGCGTTCTATCTGGCCTTGTCGGGCGGCAATGTGGCGACGGAACGCGCGTTCATCATGGTCGCGGTGGTGCTGGTCGCGGTTTTGCTGGGCAGGCGGGCGCTGACCCTGCGCGCAGTGGCGATGGCGGCGCTGATCGTGCTGATCTGGCAGCCAGAGGCGCTGACCGGGCCGGGGTTTCAGATGTCATTTTCCGCCACTGTCGCGCTGATCGCGGTGTTCCGGGCCTTGCGCGGGGTCGATCTGCAACGGGTGCCGCGCTGGTCGCGGCCTGCCCTGTCGGTGTTTGTGTCGTCACTGGTGGCGGGGGTGGCGACCGCGCCCTATGCGGCGGCGCATTTCAATATGGTGTCGCATTACGGGTTGATCGCCAATCTGGCCAGCGTGCCATTGATGGGCATGCTGGTGATGCCTGCCGCAGTGCTGGCGGCCTGTCTGGCGCCTGTCGGGTTGGAAGGGATCGGTTTCGCGCTGATGCAGGCGGGGTTGCGCTGGATATTATTCGTGGCCGGACAGGTGGCGGCGCAGCCGGGGGCGGTCAGCCATGTCGTGGCCCCCGCAGGAGGGGTGCTAGCGCTGCTGACGCTGGGATTGCTGTGGCTGATCCTGTGGCAGGGGCGGGCGCGGTTTGCAGGGCTGGCAGTGGCGGCGCTGGGGTTTGTGATCTGGCAGGGCAGCACGCGACCGGCGTTGCTGGTGGCGGATGATGGCGCGCTGATCGGGCTGCTGGGGGCAGAGGGGCGAGCGCTGTCAAAACCGGCAGGCGGCAGTTTTGTCGCGGGCATCTGGCTGGAAAATGACGGCGCGCCGGTGCCGCAGGATATTGCTGCCCTGCGCGCCGGGTTGGCGCGCGATGGCCGGGTCGTGACGGCGATGCTGGGCGACTGGCGGGTGATGCAGGTATCGGGCAAGACGGCGCTGGCCAATCTACAAGGCTGCGGCGGTGCGGATGTGCTGGTCGTCAATCAGCGCGATGAGGTGGCGCGGCCCTGTGCGGTTTTTGACATGATCCGGTTGCGCGAGACGGGCGCGCTGGCGCTGGATCTTGATGCGCAGGGTGGGCTGGTCATTGCCACAGCACAGCAGACGGCGGGTAACCGGCCCTGGAACGGGCGCGCTGGCGCGCCCCCGCCTGCCATGGTGCTGACCCGTCAGTAGGTGCGGATCAGCCCGACCAGACGGCCCTGCACCTTGACCTGATCATCGCGGAACATGCGGGTTTCATAGGCGGGGTTCGCCGCCTCTAGCGCGATGGTGCTGCCGTTGCGGCGGAATTTTTTCAGCGTCGCTTCCTGCCCTTCGACCAGGGCCACGACGATATCGCCGTTATTGGCGACGCTGGTTTCGCGGATCACCACGACGTCGCCGTCATTGATCCCGGCCTCGATCATTGAATCGCCTTTGACCTCCAGCGCGTAATGGTCGCCCTTGCCCAGCATGCTTTGCGGGACGTGGACGTGATGTGACACTTCAGAAATTGCTTCGATCGGGACACCGGCGGCGATGCGGCCCATGACCGGCAGCGACATGGACCCGCCTTCCACGGCCATGGCGGCCGGTGGGATCTGATCAGGTTTGTCGCCGTCGATGACGCGGGGGGTAAAGCCGGTTCTGGTCATGCTGTCGGGCAGTTTGAGGATTTCAAGCGCGCGGGCCCGATGCGCCAGACGGCGGATGAAACCGCGTTCTTCCAAAGCGGTGATCAGCCGGTGGATGCCGGATTTGGACCGCAGATCCAACGCTTCTTTCATTTCATCGAAACTGGGCGGCACACCGTCGCGCTTCACCCTGGTGTGGATGAAGGCCAGAAGGTCGAGCTGTTTTTTCGTCAACATGGCGGAATCCTTGGCTGGTTTTCTTTATGTTCTATCCCTGTTCCCGTTTTGTGTCAATTACCCTGCCGCTGTCTGATCGGGCGACGGCGCGAGCAAAATCTTGAAATTGGTAATTGATTTATGCCAGTTCGTATCAGAATATATGATACAGAACCTCTGTTCCGATCGGAGATCGCGTGGGAAATAACTATTTACTGATAGATGCCGAGGATAATTTTGAGGTGCTGAAAAGCGCCGCCTCCCGCGGCGGGGTGAAAATCCTGAAACTGCTGCATCAGGCGGGTGGGTTGAACGTGAATCAGATCGCCGAACGGCTGGGCCAGCCGCAATCATCGGTGTCGAACCACGTGCAGTCGCTGGAACAGGCCGGGCTGATCCGGACCGAGGCGGTGAAGGCGCGCAAGGGCAGCCAGAAAATCTGTTATGCTGTCTATGACGAGATCGTCGTGTCGTTTCACAAACCGGTAGCGCATAGGCCGGATGACGTGATCGAGGTCAATATGCCGCTGGGCCTGTTTACCAATGCATCGGTCGCCGGGCCCTGCGGGATCTGTTCGCCCGAGGGGATCATCGGCCTGCTGGATGTGCCGACCACATTTCTGGATCCCGAGCGGATGAAAGCCTCTTTATTGTGGTTTACCAGTGGCTTCGTTGAATATCAGTTCCCCAATAATGCGCTGCTGACCGGGCTGGATATTGACCGTGTCGAATTCGCGATGGAGGTCAGTTCCGAGGTGCCGGGCACGCATACCGACTGGCCCTCTGACATTTCTGTCGCGATCAACGGGACCGAGCTGGGGGTCTGGACCTCGCCGGGTGATTTTGGCGACAAGCGCGGTGTCTATACCCCCGATTGGTGGAAGATGGCCGGGTCGCAATATGGCCTGCTGAAGACCTGGCAGGTGACGCATGACGGGTCATTTGTCGATGGCCGGCGGATTTCCGACATCAGTCTGAGCGATCTGGCGCTGGGGGATCACCGGTCGGTCCGGTTGCGAATCGCGGTCAAGCCAGATGCCCGTCATCCGGGTGGAATCAATGTTTTCGGACGCGGATTCGGCAATTATGACCAGGATATCGTCATGCGGTTGCACACCAAATCCAAGTCCTGACAGGGCATTGCGAGATATTTAAGCAAAATGTTGACAGGTTAGTTCCGCTGCGTAATCATATCGGCAAGCTCGTTCTAGATCGAGTATTTGGATATGAACATGCAGGAGAATTCGATGAAAACACGCGTTGCTGTCCACCGGGACTTTCACATTTCCCGGATTGACGACCGGCTTTATTCGGCTTTCATCGAGCATATGGGCCGCGCGATTTATGGCGGTATCTATGAGCCCGGCCATCCTAGTGCCGATGCCGACGGCTTTCGCACCGATGTGCTGAAATTCGTGCAGGACCTGAAAATTCCGGCAATCCGCTATCCCGGCGGCAATTTCGTATCTGCCTATAATTGGGAAGACGGGATTGGCCCGAAGGAAAACCGGCCGGTCCGGCTGGACCTTGCCTGGCGGTCGAAAGAGACCAATCAGGTCGGCATCAATGAATTTGGCAAATGGGCCGAAATGGCCGGGATCGAAATGATGCTGGCGGTCAATCTGGGGTCACGCGGGCTGGAAGATGCGCGTAATTTCCTTGAATACAGCAATTTCAAGGGCGGCACGACCTGGAGCGATCTGCGCCGTGAACATGGGGTGCAGGACCCCTATGATGTCAAAATGTGGTGTCTGGGCAATGAGATGGACGGCCCCTGGCAGATCGGCCACAAGAAAGCGACAGAATATGGCCGCTTGGCCAATGAGACATCCAAAGCGTTCAAAGGCTTTGATTCAAGCATCGAAACCGTGGTCTGCGGTAGCTCGAATGACGCGATGCCGACCTATCCTGAATGGGAACGGCAGGTGCTGGAAGAATGTTATGAGAATGTCGATTACATCTCGCTGCATAAATATTACGGCAACAACAGCCGCGACACGCTGAATTTCTTTGGCAAGATCGAAGAGACGGGGCGCTATATCCAAACCATCGGTGGCGTGATCGATTATGTGAAATCGAAAAAGCGCGCCAAGAACGATGTGCATATCTGTTTTGACGAATGGAATGTCTGGTATCACATCCGCGAACAGGATGGCGAAAACGTCAAGACTTGGGATTGGCCAGAGGCGCCGGCGCTGCTGGAAGAAACCTATAATTTCGAGGATGCACTGTTCGTCGCTGGCCTGATGAACGAATTCATCCGCCGGTCTGACCGGGTCAAGATCGCCTGTATCGCGCAATTGGTGAATGTGATCGCGCCGATCCGCGCTGAAAAGAACGGCCCGGCCTGGCGGCAGACGATCTATTATCCGTATCAGTTCGCGTCGCTTTATGGCCGTGGCACGGCGCTGAATGTCGCGGTCGATGCGCCGACCTATGATTGCCGGGTCGCCGATGACGTCAAATATCTGGATGTCGCCGGGGTGCTGGACCAGTCAGGCACGATTGTCACGCTGTTCATCCTGAACCGTCACCTGACCGAGTCTGCCGATCTGGACGTCAGCCTGACCGGGTTTGCCGGTGCCAAAGTGGTCGAACATCTGGCGATGGAAGGGCATGATCTGCGCGCCACCAATGATGCGGCCAATCCCGACCGGATCGTGCCGACCAAAGGCAAGGGTGTCGCGGTCGAGGATGGCAAGCTGCGCGGCAAGCTTGCCCCGCTGTCCTATCATGTCATCCGCGTCGATGTGAGCTGAGGGAAGATTATGGGGGTCACGCTCGAAAAGGTTGCAAAGAACTTCGGTGGTGTCCGCGTCATTGAAGACGTCTCGATGGATATTCCGACCGGCAGTTTCGCGGTCTTTGTCGGCCCGTCCGGCTGTGGCAAATCCACGCTGCTGCGGATGATCGCGGGGTTGGAGGATACCAGCGACGGGGTGATCCGCATTGATGACCGCGATGTCACCCAGGTGGAACCGGCGGATCGCGGCGTGGCGATGGTGTTTCAGAGTTACGCGCTTTATCCGCATCTGACCGTGTTCGAGAATATGGCGTTCAGCCTGCGGCTGGCGCGGACGAAAAAGGCCAAAGTGACCGAGATGGTGACAGAGGCCGCGCGGATTTTGCAACTGACTGATCATCTGGGCAAGAAACCGTCCGAATTGTCGGGCGGCCAGCGCCAGCGCGTCGCCATCGGCCGGGCGATTGTCCGTCAGCCCAAGGTGTTTTTGTTCGACGAGCCTTTGTCGAACCTTGATGCTGAATTGCGGGTGGCGATGCGGCTGGAGCTGACCCGGCTGCACCGCCAGATCGGTGCCACGATGATCTATGTCACCCATGATCAGGTCGAGGCGATGACGCTGGCCGACAAGATTTTCGTGCTCAAGGACGGTGTCGTGCAACAGGCGGGGGCCCCGCTGACGTTGTATGATGATCCTGACAACCGGTTCGTGGCTGGGTTCATCGGCTCGCCCGCGATGACCTTTGTCGCGGCAGAGGTGCTGGGCCATGACGCGGGCCTGCTGGAACTGCGCACCATCGGTGCCGAGGCGCATGTGTTCCGCGCAGCGGTGAACGGTCCGGTGCCGCCTGGCACCAAGGTCGAGATCGGCGTGCGCCCGGAACATTGGCAGATTGCCGAAGGCGGCATGCCGGTCCGGGTCGAGGTGTCCGAAGAACTGGGCGATGTGTCTTATCTTTACACGCGGCTGGCCGACGAGACCGAGATCGTTGTGGAACGGCTGGGGTCGCGCGACCGGCTTGACGGGCAGATCGTCGGTCTGGGGGCCGATCCAACAGATGTCCTGGTATTCGATATGAAAGGCCAGAGACTGCGATAGGCGACCCGTCCGGCGGTGGACGCAAGCCAGAGGAGACCGGCACCGAACCCCGGGCCGGAAAAGCACAGGGAGGATACAATGAATATTTTCAAGACGTTGATGTCAGCCAGCGCATTGTCGCTGCTGTCGGTTCCGGCATTCGCGCAGCAGCAGGTGGTCTGGTGGGATTTTCTGAGCGGCGGTGACGGCGTGCGGATGAAGACGCTGATCGATGCGTTCAATGCCGAACATCCTGATATCCAGATCAGCAGCACCACGCTGGAATGGGGTGTGCCGTTCTATACCAAGGCCCGCACCTCTGCCGCTGTCGGGCAAGGCCCGGATGTGATGACCTATCACCTGTCACGGGTGCCGCTGGGTATCGACGAAGGCGTGTTGAGCCCGATCACCGATGAGGATCTTGCCGGTGCCGGTCTGTCAACCGAGGCGTTTTTCCCCGCGGCAGTCGGGGCGGCCACGGCGGATGACACGCTTTATGCCGTGCCGTTCGATATTCATGCCGTCGTGTTGTACTATAATAAGAACCTTCTGGAAGGCACAGATTATCTGGATGCCGACGGGAATCTGACCGGCATCGAAACCCTGGAGGATTTCGAGACCGCGATGGCCACGTTGCAGGAGAATGGCGTCTCGGGTCCGCTGACCTATCAGACCGGTGGTGAAGGCGGGCTGTGGCGCGTGTTCTACACGCTTTTGCAGCAGCAGGGCGGCGAGTTCATCGTTGATGGCGAGGTGCTGCCCGGCGACAATGCCGAAAAGGCGGTAACTGCCATCGAAACCATGACCCGCTGGCAAGAGATGGGCTTTGGCCCGGAACAGGCGGAATATGAAGCCTCTGTCGCGCTGTTTTCCTCGGGCGAGGCTGCGTTCCAGATCAATGGTGTCTGGGAAGTGCCGACCTATACCGATGCGGCCGAGGCCGGGACATTGGGGTTTGAATGGGGCGCGGTGGAAATTCCGCCATTGATGGGCCAGCCTGCGACCTGGGCGGACAGCCATGCCTTTGCGATCCCGAACCAGGGTGACAATACGGTTGCAGGCGAAAAACGGGCTGCGGTGATGACGGTGATCGCCTGGATGGCTGAAAACGCCATCGGCTGGGCCGATGCGGGCCATATTCCGGCCTATCTGCCGGTCGCCGAAAGCGAGGCCTATGCCGCGATGGAACCGAATGCGACCTATGCATCGCTGGCTGACAATGCCGCCTTTGATCCGCAGACCACGGTGACGGGTGTGGCATCGCCCGCCTATGATGCCGCGCTGAACATCATCGGCCCGGCGATCCACGGCTATTTCGGTGCCGAGGACGCCGTGGCGCAAATGCAGGAAGATCTGACCAGCGCCTTGCGGTAAAACGCCCTTGTCCCGGCTGCCGCAGCGTGGCCGGGACTGCCTTTGATCCTGACCAGCACCGGAGACCGCCCCATGGCGATGATCGAGAACCGTCGGAAAAAGAACCTTGTGGCGCTGTCACTGATCGCGCCTTTCGTGATCGTGTTTCTGGTGTTCTTTTTCTACCCGACCGTGAAAATGGTGCAGCTCAGCTTTACCGATGCGCCGCTGATTGGTGATGGGAATTGGGTTGGTCTGGACAATTACACCCGGTTGCTTGGCGACCGGTTGTTCAAGACGTCTTTGTGGAACAACGCTTATTTCATTCTGCTGACGGTGATCCCGACCACGGTGATCGCGCTCTGTGTTGCGCTGGCGATCAACCGGCTGAAAGGCGGCATGCAGGCCTTTGTCATGGTGCTGTTCTTTCTGCCCTATGTGCTGCCGGTGTCTGTCGTGACGCAGATCTGGGCCTGGATGCTGGATTTCCAATATGGCGTTCTGCAACCGGTGATCGCAGCGATAACCGGCAGACCTGTTGCGGTGTTTCGCAATCCCGACTGGGTCATGCCGATGATTGCGGCGATCACGATCTGGTGGACCAATGGTTTTAACGTGCTGCTGTTCATTGCCGGGCTGCGTAACATTCCGTCCGAATTATATGAAGCGGCTGCCCTGGACGGGGCGACCCGTGGGCAGATGTTCTGGCGTGTGACCTGGCCCTTGTTGTGGCCAGTCACGGCGCTGATCCTGACATTGCAGCTGATCCTGCAGCTCAAGATATTTGACCAGATCTATCTGCTGAGCGGGGGCGGGCCGTTCAATTCATCCTATGTTCTGCTGATGCAGGTCTACCGCGAGGCGTTTCAGCTGAACAATGGCGGTTATTCATCGGCGATTGCCACTGTGCTGTTCGTGATCATCGCGGTGGTGTCGGTATTCCAGTTCCAGCTATTGCGTATCGGAGGGCGGCGGCGATGAATATGCGTCGGATCGAGAATGGCGTGATCACATGCTTTACGGTGATCGTGGCGCTTTTGTGGATTTTCCCGCTGTATTGGGCGCTGGTCACATCGCTGCGGTCAGAAAGCCGGGTGGTGTCCCGGCCCGGGCTGTTGCCGGATGAGTTCAACTTTTCATCCTATTACGATGCCCTGTTCAACACCAATCTGCTGACATGGTATTTCAATTCGATCGGGACGGCGGTGATCGTCACTGTGGTGGTGATCGTCATGTCGATGATGTGCGCCTATGCGCTGTCGCAGATCAGATTTCCGGGCCGCCGGTTGCTGTATCTTGTGGTGCTGGCCAGTTTCATGATCCCGTCGCAGGCGCTGGTCGTGACGCAGTTCATCCTGATGAATGATTTTGGCCTGATCAACACCTGGGGCGGCATCATCCTGCCGCAGCTGATCGTGCCGGTGGCGATCATCGTCTACAAACAATTCTTCGACGCTGTGCCCAAAGAGATGCGCGAAGCGGCGGTGCTGGATGGCGGCGGTGATTACACGATCCTGTTCAAGCTTTATCTGCCGCTGAACTGGGGAATTACCACCGCGCTTGCCATCGTGACGTTCATCGGCGTGTGGAACGCGTTTTTCTGGCCTTTCCTGGTCATCACATCCGAAGACATGATGACGATCCCGGTCGGGATCACCCAGGTCAATGACGCCTTTGGTCTGGCCTATGCGCGGCTGATGTCGGTGGCGCTGCTGGCGGCCCTGCCGGTGGTGCTGGCCTATCTGATTTTCCAGCGCCGCGTGACCGAGGCGGTGATGATCTCGTCAGGGGTGAAGGGGTAAGTGCCTTGTTGCGTAGCTGATCTGACGCCCTTGCGCACCGGTGGTGCGGGAGGGGGGAAGGTCGCCAGAATGACGTTGCCATGTCTGGCCTTCATGTTAGGGTCAATGCCATGTTCGATGGTCGGAATTTTCACGGGGCGAAGATAGCGCTGACATTCGGGAACCGTATTGTCGCATACAAGCGCGACGACATTCCTACTATACCTTCACCCGGCATGTGGGATCTTCCGGGCGGTGGCCGGGAAGGTGATGAAACACCAATCGCGTGTGCTCTTCGTGAAGTTGAGGAAGAGTTTGGCCTCATCATTGATCCGGCGTCTGTCCAGTGGTGCCGGCCTTATGCCAGTGCGATGACTGGCGCTCGATACAGCTACTTCCTTGCCGCACCGCTTGATCCCGCACGTCTTAGTGAGGTGTGCTTTGGGAGCGAAGGCGAATGTTGGGAGGCGATGCAGATTGGCGACTTTCTGAATCACTCTCATGCCGTTCCGACGCTGCAACGCCGCCTTCGCGACTGGGCGCAAGCGTATGCGCCGGATGTTCTGACATCAAAATGAATGTAGGCTGCGTCCACACCGTTGCCGTTCAGCCGCATGCCGAGGGACATCCCCCAACACATTTCCCTGACAAAAACGTCAAAACGATCTGTGGCGTTCACCCAAGGTACATCCATCACTGATTCCAGCGTCGTGGGGCAGGGTGCGCAATGCTGCGCACCCTGCGGGTAGCTTAACCTGCCAGCGCTTGTCTGGCGTGCAGGGCGCTGTAGAGCCCGTTCTTGCGCGCCAGCAGTGTGGCGGGGGTGCCGTCTTCGACGATCCGCCCGCTGTCGAAGACCAGGATCCGGTCCATCCGTTCCACCGTCGCCAGCCGGTGCGCGATCACCAGCGTGGTGCGGCCTTGCATCAGCCGTTCGGCGGCTTCGGCGACTTTTGCCTCGGCCTCGGAATCCAGCGATGATGTCGCTTCGTCCATGATCAGCACCGGGGCTTCGGACAGGAAGGCCCGCGCGATGGCGACCCGCTGACGTTCACCGCCCGACAGTTTGACGCCGCGTTCGCCGACAATCGTGCCAAAGCCCTTGGGCATCCGAGCGATGAAATCCGCCGCACCGGCCCGCGCTGCTGCCTGACGGATATCATCCATCGTCGCATTGGGCCGGGCATAGGCGATGTTATCGGCCAGCGAACGGTGGAACAGCACCGGTTCCTGCGGCACGATCGCGATATGCTGGCGCAGGATATGCAAAGGCACCTGCGCGATATCGATGCCATCGAGCGTGATCGTGCCGCCGTTGATCTCATGGATCCGCTGGATCAGCTTGACGAAGGTTGATTTGCCCGACCCGGACCGCCCGACCAGCCCGACTTTCTGTCCCTTGGGGATCGAGACCTGCAGATCGGTGAACAGCGGGGTTGCCGCGCCATGATAGCCGTAATCGACATGATGAAAGGCCAGCGCTGCCGCTTGTGGGGGCAGGGCAGTGGCGCCCGCGCCAGCGATGGATTGTTCCTGCGGGACCTTCATCATCTCAACCAGTTCTTCGGCATCATTCACCGCCTGTTGCAGGTTACGCACGTGATTGCCCATCTGCCGCAGATAGCCGTCGAGCATACCCAGCGCCGAGACGACAAAGGCAATCTCGCCCGCATCGGCCAGACCACGGGTATAGGCGATCAGCGCGCCGCCCAGAACCGCGGCCCGCAAGCTCCAGATCGTCATATCCTGCGCCAGACCCGACCAGGTGCCGCGCCGCCAGGTGCGCCGGGTCCGGTTGGCCCATTTGGCCAACACCTTGTCCAGCCGCGCGTCTTCGCGCCGTTCACCGGCATGGGCCCGCACCACGCTGTTCGATGTGATGGCATCGGCCAAAGCCCCCGACACCCGGCTATCCTGCGCATTGGCCAGCCGGGCAGCCGGGGCCACCCAATACAGCGTCAGCCAGAGCGAGACTGCCAGAAAGGCCGCAGCGCCCAGACCGGCGACCAGCCCGACCTCCCAGCGGAACAGGGACAGGGTGCCGATGGTGCCCAACAGGATCAGCGCCGAAGGCAGCAAGGCCAGCAACAGCAGATCGCCCATGTCATCCAGCGCCCAGGCCCCGCGCGTGATCTTGCGCACGGTGGACCCGGCAAAGGCATTGGCATGCCAATCCGCAGGCAGACGCTGGACATGGGCGAAAGCCTCTGCCTCTGCGTCGCGCATGGTCGGGATGGTCAGGTCGATGATGCAGACATAGCTGAGGATTTTGGCCGCGACCGACAGCGCCCCTGCTGCCAGAAGCGCGGCAAAGGCCGCCCATGGTGCCTGTCCGCCGGCCACGGCATCGACCAGACGGCCGGTGATCACCGGCACCGCGATATCGGCGGCGGTCGAGATCAGGACCAAGGTCAGGATCATCGCAATGGTGCCGGGCCGCCGGAACCAGAGCCGGAAAGTGAACGCAAAGACGCGGGTGAACGCGCCGTTTTTGGGATGAAGAAGCATGACAATTTCACAGACTTTGGTGCTGTGCCTTGCGAAGAAATGTAATGGGAGGGTCCGTTTCAGGACCCGAATGACCAGCACGCAAAGGGCGGGAACCGCCGCTGCGTGTCAGATGCGGGGCGCACCAATACGGTTGCGTCCGCGGAGGAAGCGATCAGCGATAGTCATATGCGTCCTCCTGGCAAGCGGTGTCATTGCGGGCTGATTAGCGCTGTGGGTGGCACCGGTCAAGGGGCGCACACGGCAAAAGCGAGTTCCGGCGGTGATTGTCGGCAGATGATGGCGAAAAGGCAACAGGGGGGCGGGGGTGAGGCGGTGAGTGCTGGCCCGAACAGACGACTAGGAAAAACACTGTTCGGTATGTGAATAAATGAGATATTCTCAGTTTATTCATTTTATATGCGCTATAATTCTAAGTATCTTAACAACTTATAGGTCCAAAATGCGTTTTCTCCCCCCCGAGGCAGAGGTCAAACTCTACGATACCGTTTTTGATAGCGACATTCTTGATCGCAAAAAGGTCAGCAAGTCATTGTCCGCTTTGCTTGATCGAATTGAGGATCCGCTAGTTATCGCCCTTGATGGGCGTTGGGGAACGGGCAAGTCATATTTCTTGCAGAGGTGGGTTGGCGCGCATGCTAAGCAAAATAGCGGGAAAGCACTGACGCTCTATTTTGACGCCTTCGCCAATGACTATCTCTCTGACCCGTTGGTCGCCTTGGTCGCGGCCCTGGCTGAACGGGTTCCACATCAAGATCAGCCGAAAATGCAACAGCTGAAAAAGGTCGCGACGAGCTTCATTAAACCGTTAGTAAAGATCGGTGCCAACGTCGTCACCTTTGGTGCAAAAGAAGCACTGAATGAACTTGGTGACGCCTTTGTTGATGCTGCAAACACCGAGGCTCAGAAAGCGGTTGATGATTTCTGGCAACGCGAAGAGGGGCGGCAGAAGGCGATGAAGGCTTTCCGAGATGCATTGGCGGAACTCATTGCAGGACCTAAGGGTGCCGACCCAACACCTTTGGTGATCGTGATTGATGAACTTGATCGGTGCAGGCCTGACTATGCTCTCGAAGTTCTCGAAGTTATCAAGCACTTCTTTTCTGTTCCGATGGTTCATTTTGTTCTGGGAGTGAACCTGATCGCTTTGGAAAACAGCGTGAAAGCGAGGTATGGCCAAGAGATTGATGCCACCGCCTATTTGCAGAAATTTATCAGTTTGACGCTCACTCTACCTGATCGTACTGGCAGCCGACATAACGAAGTATCTGCGGTCCTTGCTTACGCAGAATATACTGCAAAGGCGATGGGGCTTCCCGAAAGGTTTATTGAAGAAATAGTCGAACGTCAGCTACCGGGGATCCTGCGCCGCAATGCAGTGTCGATCCGTGATGTTGGCAAGATACTTGGAGGTGTCGCCATCTTGCCTAACGAGGCTATCAAGCGTGAAACACTCTCGGGATGGGTGTCTATTGCTGCCAGCATGATCATCGCGCGAGTGGTTCGTAGAGATGTCTTCGATAAAATGGTTGCGGCAAACCTTTCCGATGAGGAATTGGTCGCCTATCTTGATGCAAGACCTAATATCATTGATCGAAAATCAGCTAACGAGGACTTTCATTATCCTACGTATTATCTGTATCGCATGTGGACACTGATAGCATCGAATGGCACTGCTCAAGTCGATGACATAGATCAAATCAAGAAGCAGTTTGATCCTTTTGGCGATTTTAGAAGTCCTCGAAATTGTCCAAAGCGGATATTTGATGATTGGCTGAATACGTTTGAGACTCCCTGACGGTTCCAGGGTGGATTCTGCCCTCAACGAGATGAACACCTCTTCGCTTTGTTTCTGAACCGAAGAAGCCAGAACGCTGTGGCGCTGCCCACCACCCCCCTTCGCCCGACAGGCTTGTCGTTGGCGCATGAATGCTGATAACGCGTCGGGATGATGAATATCCCTGCTGCGGGCGGCCTGTGCCGGTGGTGGGGCGTGAACCCGGTGCGTCATCCGGCGTGGCATTGTTATGAATGATATCGTGCAAGGCATTGTGATGGCCGCGCGGCTGACCATTGCGCTTGATCCTGAATTGGTCGCGATCACGACCCGGTCGCTGTTTGTGACGCTGACGGCGACGGTGATCGCCTCTGTCATCGGGCTGCCGCTGGGTGCCTGGCTTGCGATCACCCGGTTTGCCGGGCGGCGCTATGTCATTGCGGTGCTCAATGCGCTGATGGGGCTGCCGCCGGTGGTGGTGGGCCTGATCGTCTATCTGCTGCTGTCGCGGGCCGGGCCGTTCGGGGTGCTGGGGCTGTTGTTCACGCCGACGGCGATGATTATCGCGCAGGTCGTGATCATCACGCCGCTGGTCGCCTCGATCGCGCATCAGGCCATGCGCGAGCTTTGGGCCGATTACCATGATCTGCTGATCTCGCTGCATGCGTCGCGCTGGCAACGGATCGCGACGCTGGTCTGGGATGGCCGCCGGGCGCTGCTGACGGCGCAGCTGGCGGGCTTTGGTCGCGGCATCGGCGAGGTTGGTGCGATCATGATCGTCGGCGGCAATATCGACAATGTCACCCGGGTGCTGACCACCGCCATCGCGCTGGAAACCGGGCGCGGCGATTTTGCGCTGGCGCTGGCACTCGGCTTTATCCTGATCGGGCTGGCGATTGCCGTCAATCTGGGGATTCATATCCTGTCGCGCACCGAACAGGGCAGCCGGTGGTGAGCGCGGGTGCCATCCTGCCGCTGACCTTGCAACAGGTCAGCGTGCGGCGGCGCGGCAAGCGCCTGCTGGGGCCGGTGACGTGGGAACTGCAAGGCGCTGGCATCAGTATCGTCGTCGGGCCGAATGGCAGCGGCAAAACCACTTTGCTGCGTGTCCTGCACGGGATCGAGCGGATTTCGGAAGGGCAGATCGGCTGGGCCGTCGATCTGGAACAGGCGCGGCGGGCGCAGTCTTTCGTGTTTCAGGCGCCGATCATGATGCGGCGCAATGTGCGCGACTGTATCGCTTATCCGCTGATCCTGCGCGGCATGCGCCGGGCCGCGGCGCGCGCAGCGGCAGAAGATTGGGCGCAGCGTGTCGGGTTGGGTGCGGCTTTGGCGCGCCCGGCCATGGTGTTGTCGGGGGGCGAGAAACAGAAACTGGCGCTGGCGCGGGCTTTGGTCACCGAACCGCAGGTGTTGTTTCTGGACGAGCCCTGCGCCAATCTGGATGGCCGCGCCACGCAGGAAATCGAAGCGATCCTGCATGATGCCGCCGCAGCGGGCACCAGGGTGGTGATGTCGACCCATGATCTGGGGCAGGCGCGACGGCTGGCCAGCGAGGTGATCTTTCTGCATGATGGCATGCTGCTGGAAGCGACAGCGGCGGCCGATTTCTTTGCCGCGCCGGGATCAGCACAGGCTGCGGCGTTTCTACGGGGGGACCTCGTGCTATGAGGCTTTTGGTTGCAGCGCTGTTCATCTGGCTGGCGGCGGGTCCTTTGCGGGCCGATACCCTGCGCATGGCGGTGACCACATCGTTTCAGAATTCCGGGCTGGCCGATGTGCTGCTGCCCGCATTGCACGATGAAACCGGTATTGTAGTGCAATTGCTGGTCGTGGGCACCGGGCAGGCGCTGCGTCTGGGTGAAGCAGGCGATGTCGATGCGGTGCTGGCGCATGCGCGCGACGGTGAAGAGGCTTTGATCGCCGCCGGTCACGCCAGCCACCGGCGCGAGATCATGTACAATGATTTCGTCATCATCGGCCCGGAGGCTGACCCTGCCGGGATTGCCACGGCAGCAACGGCGGTGGCCGCGTTTCAGGCAATGGCGGCGGCAGAGCAGCCTTTCGTCAGCCGCGGCGACAGCAGCGGCACGCATCAGCGCGAACTGGACCTGTGGCAGGCGGCGGGGATCGTGCCTGCCGGTGGCTGGTACCGGTCCGTCGGGGCGGGCATGGGGGCGGCGCTGAATACCGCCGCCGGGATGCAGGCCTATGTGCTGAGCGACCGGGCCACCTGGGCCAGTTTTGGCAACAAAGCCGGGCTGGCGCTGTTGTTTGCCGGGGATTCTGCGCTGTTCAACCAATATGCCTATCTGCCGATCAGCGCCGCGCGCCATCCTCATGTGCGCGCAGATACCGCAGCGCGGGTCGAGGCCTGGCTGGTCTCGCCCACAGCCGCCGGGCTGATCGACGGGTTCACCGTGGCGGGCGAAAAGATGTTCACCTTCAACGCGCAGGACGAAAGCCCGGCGACAGGGGATTGATGGTGAGCGGGGGACGGGATGGGTCTGTGATGGCGGGGTGTCGGGGTTGTGGGACTTTTGGCTGTTCAGTGCCCGGTTACGAATGGCAGCGATGAGGGTTTGACCAGATTGGCGCGAAGGCCATAGATTGCCTCATGACCATCGAAAGAACACGACAATGCCTTTGGAAACCTATTTGATCTATTTGGCCGCAGTTGCCGTGTTTTTCGCAACGCCCCCTGATACCAGCCAGCTTCTGATCATATCGAACAGCGTCAGGCACGGGCTGAGACGCAGCGCCTATACCATCGCCGGAGATCTTACAGCCAACAGCTTACAAATGACCGGGGCGGCTTTCGGGCTTGCCGCGATCATCGCGACCTCTGCAAGCGCGTTCATCTGGATCAAATGGCTTGGGGTCGCTTATCTGGTCTGGATTGGCGTTCAGCTCATTCTTTCGAAGGAAAAAGCGGATGACGTTACAGGCGACACATCTGGTCAGTCGTTCCGCTTGTTCCGCCAAGGCTTTGTGACATCCATGGCAAACCCATTTGCCGTCGTCTTTTTTGGTGCGCTCTTTCCCCAGTTCATCGACCCGACGATGCCCGTGCTGCCTCAGCTGTTCATTCTCGGCGTGACATATCTGGCGGTCGATGGGGCTATCCTGCTGCTCTGGGGGTGGCTGGGCGTGCGGGCGGCCACGGCACTCAAGCGGTTTTCCTTCGGCGTGGTGAACAAGATTTGTGGCGCACTGATGATCGGCGCAGCGGCATTGCTAGCGAGTAAGGATTTTCAACTGCAGCGTTAGTCGCATGATCGGACCTTCGACATTCGGGCTTTGCGCAGAATTCTGCACTTTGGGCGCTTTGCTGTCTTTCACCGCTTGCCATTCGGATAGCCCTTTTTGCGCCACCGGCCCGCCATGACACAGCGCATTCTGCGCCGTGCAGGCTGAACCGGCAGCAGATCGTGTCAGACCTCGGCTTTTTCGTGTGGGTCGAAGCCTGCGATCACCACTTCGCGGGTGCGGCAATCGTCGCACATGGTCAGCAGGCGGCGGCGGTCGGCACCCTCGGCCCCCGTGAACATCCAATGGCCGTCGAGTTTTTGCAGCACCCGGTCGATGCTGGATCTGGTGCCGAACAATTTGCCGCAGGATGTGCAGGCAAAGGGCTGTTCTTCTTTCAGCACGCGTTTGGGGGCTGCCCAGGCGGCAAAGTCGATCTGCGCTGACAGGCTGATCGCGGTTTCGGGGCAGGTCGCGGCGCAGAGCCCGCACTGCACACAGGCGCTTTCGGTAAAGCGCAGCATCGGCAGATCGGGATTATCCGACAGGGCACCGGTCGGGCAGGCCCCGACGCAGGCCAGACAGAGTGTGCAGGCATCGGTATCCAGCACGACCGCGCCGAAGGGGGCATTGTCGGGCAGGGCAATCACCTGGGCCGGTTGCGGGGCGTTGCGGTTGAGTTCATCCACCGCCAGCACCAGCAGCCCGCGCTTGTCATCGGGGGGCAGAAAGCCTGACCGCGTGGCGCGCGCCTTGGGTGCAGGCTGCCAGAGCGCGGTTTCCAGATCATCGGGATCATCCAGCGCCAGAAGGCTGCAAACCCCCGCGCCAAGCCCGGTTTCGGCGCAGATGGCATCCATCAGCACCAGCGTTTCGGCCAGACCGTCCAGCGGATGTGCGGGCCGCGCCGGGGACAGGACCCGCACACCGCCTGCGCCATAGGCGAGGGCTGCGGCCATGATCTCTGGTCCGATCTGGGCGGCGGTGTTGATCTGCAAGGGGATCACATGCGCAGGCAGGCCGCGCCCGAACCGCGCGCAGGCGTCGATCAGCGGCGTGCCATGGTCGGCGTCATGCAGCAGCAGCACCGGGGCCGCGCTGCCGCCTGCATCAAACCAGGCCTGCAGCCCGGCGCGCAGCCGGTCGGCGATATTATCGACCACAGGCAGCGCATAGGCGGCGGCACCGGTGGGGCAGGCGGCGGCGCATTGGCCGCAGCCGGCGCAGATATCGGGGTCGATTGCCACGCTGTCGCCTGCCGGGGTGATCGCCCCGGTGGGGCACAGGTCCAGACAGCGGGTGCAGCCGGTCAGCTTGTTACGGCTATGGGCGCAAAGCTCGGCGGTGAAATTGATGTATTTCGGCTTGTCGAACGTGCCGACCATCTGCCCGGCCTGCGCCGCCAGTTTCGCCAGCGCCACCGGATCACGTGGATCGGCGCGGAAATAGCCGGGGCGGGTTTCATGAAATAGGGGTGTGCCGCCGGTCAGGTCGATCAGCAGGTCGCAATGCGACACCGCCCCGTTGCGGCCATGGGGAAATTCCAGCCGCGCCCGTGACGAGGGCGCGGGGGCGGCGTAATCATCAACCGTCAGTTCAAAGGCACCCAGATGGCCCTGCGCCTGCCGGATCCGGCCTTGCAGCACTGGCCATGTGGTCTGGCGTGGTGGTGCGACATCGGCACCGGGGGTCAGCAGCACGGTGATATCAAGGGTATCTGCAAGGTTCTGCGCCAGATCAAGCGCGGCCTGATCGCGCCCGAGGATCAGCGCCACGCCGTTGCTTTCAAGGCTGACCACGTCAAAGGATGTGGCATCGCGTTCCGCCATCGCGAGCAGGGCCGCCATCTTGGGACCTGAGGCGCGGGCATCCTGTGACCAGCCTGCGGTTTCGCGGATATTGGCAAACCGAAGCTGGCCGGAATAGCCCATATCCTCGGCAACTTCGGTGAACAGCGGCGCTTCCTGGGTGCAGGCCACGGTGATATCGGCAAATTCGCCCAATGCGGTGCGGAAATGTTCAAGCTGGGCACGGCAAAGCTGATCGGCCGTGCGCCCGAACCCGCCGAGCGCCTGCGCCTCTGCGGGCATCGTCGCTTCGCAATTACAGATCATACGGGTTGCATTTTGCTTGAGCATGCGCTTTTTCTCGCCTCTGGCTACTGGGTGACTGCCCTTCTAGTCTGCTTTGGTTATAAAGTGTAGCGACATCATACGTAAGTGATTGGGGGGAAATGGAGGATTTCATGCAAACCACGAAGCTGGGTCAGATCCTGTTGCCGCCGCCGTTCCGGCTGCATCCGGCGACCGGGCCGGATGTACTGGCGCAGGCCGTAGCGCTGGCGCCAGAGCATGGCGCGGGCACGCTGATCTGTCACGCGGGGCCGGATCTGCTGGCCTTTGCCGTGGTGCTGGAACCCGAGCAAAAGCTGGCCGAGGCGCAGATGGCCTTTCCGCTGGGCATGGTGGCGCTGGCCGATGCGCTGGCCGCGCATTGCCCGCCGGAACGCAGTGTGCGTCTGGTCTGGCCGGATGAATTGCGCTATGACAAGGCGCGGCTGGGCGGTGGCCGTTTTGCCATCGCGCCCGGCACCGGGCCGGACGACGTGCCCGACTGGCTGGTCTTCGCCGCAGAGCTTATCGCGGATCGCGATCATCTGCCTGATCCGGGCCGGTTTCCTGAGTCCACCTCGTTGACGGAAGAGACGTTTGATGCGTCAGAGGATATTATCGCGACTTTTGCCAGCTATATGATGTTGTATTTTGATCGCTGGGCGCATGACGGGCTGGATGCGGTGACCAACCGTTATCTGATGCGCATCGATCCGCCGCTGTTGCGCGGTGTGCGCCGGCTGGAGGGTGATCAACTGGTTGAGATCACACCGGCAGGGGCCGCGAAACGGTCTGCACCCTTGCTGGAGGCGCTGAACGGGTCGGGCTGGCGCGGGCCGCAGGGGCCGAAATTGTGACCCGTCTGCCGCGCACGATCAGGCTTGATGGTTCTGACAAGGTGGTGTTCAGCCATGCGGCAGAACCCGGGGAATGGGCGGTGCCCGGCACCTTTTTGTTCTGGGGTCGCGCGGCGGACAGTCTGTCGCGCAAAGAGGCGATCGCCTTTCGGTCAGGGTTTCTGGGCGTGGACAGTTTTGGCCATTCCACGTTGGTCACGGTGCAGCAGGCCGGGGCGGATGAGCGCGCGGCGATGGTGACGGCACTGGCGCGGCAATTGGTCACCCAACTGGGCGCACCGTCACTCGCCGCCGCCCTGCCAGCCGCCGAAGAAGAGGTTGCCTTGTGCGAAAGCCTGTGTCAGCAGCATCCGCTGAACACCTTGGTCGCGTTGCACCGCCGTTTCGATGGCGACGCGATTGTCGAACAGTTCCGCACGCTCAAACCCCGCGATGCGACTGCTTTTTCCGGCAGCCATCTGCAGGGCCATGACCGTGCATTTCATTTTGTCGAAGAGGTCGATGATCATGTCGATCTTTTCGCGTTGCGAGGAAAAGACTGATGCCGGAATTCTGGGTTGCCTCTGGCCACCATCTGACGCGGCTGGACCAATCTGGCCGGATGCAGGTCACTGATGAACTGATCCTCGCCTGGTTGGCGCGGCCCGAAATCCTGCCCCCGGCAGAGGCCTGTGCCGCCGAACGCAACCTGCATGCCCGGCTGGTGGCGCAGCCACGGGCGAAAGTGTCAGAACTGGAACTGATCGCGTTGCAGGACCCTGACGCCGAGGAAAACTGGCGGTTTCTGATCTCTTTACGGGACCGGTTGCTGGCGGCGGGCACGATCGAGGCGGGCTATGCCCAGATCGTCCGCGACGGTGTCATGGTGCCTGCCTTGTTCATGAGCCAGATGGTGCAGCTGATCCTGCGCAATGCGCTGGATGGCTGCGACGACCCTTATGTGCTGCGCGCGGCGGAATGTTTCTTTCGCCCGCAGCGCAGCCATATTGAAAACGATCAGCTGTTTCTGGCGGACGAGGAACTGGTGCAGGTTTTGGAACAGGAAATGCATTATTCGCCGCTGACCGCCATGCTGTCGGGGGGGGTTGCCGGGCTGGACGTGCTGGGGGCTGCGAATGACTGGACCTATTGGTCGCGGTCTGACGCGCATAGCATGGTGTTGAATTTCGGTGGTGACCCGGCAGCGCGGCAGGGTATGGCAGTGGCGATTGCCGCCTTTCTGCGCCATATGCTGGGGCTGGATTGCCGGGTGAGTGCCGAAACCCGCGCCGAAGGCATTGATCTGCAATGGTATGTCGGGCTTGATCCGGTGGGGACTGCCATCGGCAATGCTTTGTGGCATAATGACCCGGCACCGGCGACGCTGGTGGGGCTGTTCCGGCTGGACATCACCGATGACCAGCGGCTGCGCCCGGATTTCCGCGGCCAGCCGATCTGGCTGTTTCTGGGTCTTGGTGCCGACGGTGCCGTGCGGATCAAACCGCAAAACCTGCTGACCGGCCTGCCTTTGGCAGAACCGGCGCTGCATTGAGGATCGTGCCATGCCACAAGACACATTGCGCATCTCTGTTCTGGCGGTCCGGCGACCGCCGGTAACAAAATGGGGCAAAGGCGAATTGCGCCCCTGCGCCGTGCTGGCCCAGGAACCGCAGGCGGCGGCCAACAGCCTGTTGTTTGCGGAAAACGGGGTCGAGACCTGGTATCTGGGCGGCCGTGATCTGGTGCTGTATTCCGGCGATACGTCGCATCACCGCGATAACCTGACCTCTGGCCGCCCGTCGGTCTGGGTGGCGCTGCGCGGTCAGGACCCCGAAACCGCGCAGGTCATCGCCGTGACCGCCGACCCCTATGAGGGGGAGGGCTATGCCTCTGATCTGGAACTGCGGGTCGAGGCAGTGCCGATGCCGCCGGTCCTGGTCGACCATATCGCCGGTTTCATCGCTGCGCATCATGTCGATATGCCGTTCAAGAAACGCAAACGTCTGCCAGTCGATCCCAATGCGATGGCGGCCCGCGCGCCGCGTGTATTGCAGGAGGCGGATAAATGGGTGCAGCCCCAGCGCAAGAGGTAAACCATGCCGCAAGGTCCTGATGACAAAGCCCCTTTCCTCAGCCGGTGGTCCAGACGCAAGCTGGCCCCGGATGACCAGATCGCGCCGGACCCGCTGCCTGCCGCGCCAGAGGCTGACGCAGAGGCCGAGGCTGTGGAGGTAACCGAAGACGAATCGATCACCGCAGAAGCGCTGGCCGCGCTGCCATCGCTGGAAGAGTTGACACCGCAGACCGATATCCGTCCGTTCCTGCAACATGGTGTGCCGCAGGCGCTGCGCAACGCGGCCTTGCGCCGCAAATGGATGTTGGTACCGGGTATCCGTGACCATGCCGATCCGGCGGTGGATTATGCTTGGGACTGGAACACGCCCGGCGGTGTGCCCGGCGACGGGGCCGCGCCATCGGCCGAGCGTTCGGCGAAAATGCTGCGCGAATTGTTCGCGCCGCGCCGCGCTGCAGCATCGCAGGAAGCCCCGGATACCATGCCGGATGACCCCGAAGCGATGCCCGCTGACGTCGCTGTTGCTGCGTCGCAGCATGATCAGGCGCTGACCGATCCGCCGCTGCCCGAGAGCGCGGCAGAACCGGCGGACCCGCAAGGGGCGGCGTCGCAGGACCTGGCAGAGGGGTCAGATCACGCGCCTGCGACGGGGCGCAGACGGCATGGCGGGGCCTTGCCCGGATAGGCCGGAAACCGGTGCCGGACGGGGTGAAGCGCGATCAAAATGCTGGACACTCAGATGCTTGGCGACTAAGATTTAGGCAGCCGCTGTACAACGTTACAGCAGTGAGCAAGGGTAACACGACAATGACAGACAGCCAGCCCGTCACCGGGCGAGCAATCCATCCAGTCGAAGCGGCACGCGCAGAGCAATACCGTTTCCTGTCGCATGTGTTGTCCACAGCGCCTGACAAGGCTGTGTTGACGCAGATCGCCGGGTTGCAAGGCGATGACACCCCTATGGGTCAGGCCTATGGCGCGCTGGCGACGGCGGCGAAAACTGCTGATCCGCAGGCGGTGCAACGCGAATATTTTGAACTTTTCGTCGGGGTCGGCCGTGGCGAATTGCTGCCCTATGCCAGCTTTTATCTGACCGGTTTTCTGAACGAACGGCCTTTGGCGGTGTTGCGCGACGATCTGGCGCAGCTTGGCGTGGCGCGCGCGGTCAACCGGCATGACCCCGAAGATCATATGGCACTGCTGCTGTCGGTGATGGCCGATATGATCGCGGGTGACATTGCGGTTAATGCGCAGGCACAGGCCGCGTTTTTCAGCAAACATATCGCGCCTTGGGCGGCGCAGTTTTTCGATGATCTGGCTGTCGCGCCAAGCGCGCGGTTTTACCGGCCAGTGGCCGAAATCGGCAGGTTGTTGACAGATATCGAAGCGCGGGCGTTTCAGCTCGCCGCTTGAGTAGTATGAACAGAAATCAGGCGATGGCGCAGGAGGCGGCCCATTTCCTGCCAATTGGGAGAAGCAGATGGCACATGACAAACACAACCCACTGAGCCGGCGGTCGTTTTTTGGCGTGGCCGCCACGGGTGCGGCCTCTGCGGCGGTGCTGACCACCGGGACAGCGCGGCCAGCCTTTGCGCAGCAATCGGGCGAGGAACGCACCCGCGCGCGCTATCAGCTGACCGAACATGTCGAGAATTTTTACAGAACAAATCGTTACTATGTGCGGGGGGATAACTGATGCTGGTAAAACGCAGATCACGCGAGACAGCGACCGCGGGCCGTTTGTCGCAGATGGCGGCAGGCATGTCCGCGAAACCAATGGACCGCCGCAGCTTTCTGCGCGCCTCGGGGCTGAGTATCGGGGGGCTGGCCGCCGTTGCCACAATGGGCGCTGGCCTGACCCAGCGCGTCGAGGCTGCCGGTTTTACCGATATGGCGCAGCCTATCGAAATCAAAAAGAACATGTGTACCCATTGTTCGGTCGGTTGTACCGTGCTTGCCGAGGTGCAGAATGGTGTCTGGGTCGGTCAGGAACCTGCCTATAACAGCCCGATCAACCGCGGCACCCATTGTGCCAAAGGCGCATCGGTGCGCGAGGTCGTGCATGGTGACCGCCGCCTGAAATACCCGATGAAAAAGGTCGGCGGTGAATGGCAGCGGATCACCTGGGAACAGGCGCTGGACGAAATTGCTGCCAAGATGGGCGATATCCGCGAAACGTCCGGTGCTGATTCCGTCTATCTGCTGGGCTCTGCAAAGTTCAGCAATGAAGGGTCCTATCTGTTCCGCAAGCTGGCGGCATTCTGGGGCACCAACAACGTCGACCATCAGGCGCGTATTTGCCATTCGACAACCGTGGCCGGGGTGGCGAACACCTGGGGCTATGGTGCGATGACCAACAGCTATAATGACATCCGCAATTCCAAGACCGTGATCGTCATGGGGTCGAATGCCGCAGAGGCACATCCGGTGTCGTTGCAGCATATCCTGGAAGGCAAGGAAACACAGCGCGCCAATGTGATCGTGCTGGACCCGCGGTTCACCCGGACAGCGGCGCATGCCACCGAATATATCCGGTTCCGTCCGGGCACCGATATCGCCGTGATCAACGGCATGCTGTATCATATTTTTGAAAACGGCTGGGAAGATACCGAATATCTGGCACAGCGCGTTTACGGCATGGATCAGGTCCGCGAAGTCGTCAAGGATTACACCCCGGATGTGGTGGAACGCATTTCCGGCATTGACGGCGATACGCTGAAACGCGCGGCAGAGACTTTTGCCAAGGAACGTCCGGCCACATTCATCTGGTGTATGGGCGGCACGCAGCATACGGTCGGCACCGCCAATGTGCGGGCCTATAACCTGCTGCTGCTGGCGACGGGCAATGTCGGCAGTGAAGGCAATGGCGCCAATATCTTCCGCGGTCACTGCAACGTGCAGGGTGCCACGGATTTCGGTCTCGATGTGGGGAACCTGCCTTGCTATTATGGTCTGGGCGAAGGTGCCTGGCGGCATTGGGCCCGGGTCTGGGACGTGCCCTATGATTATTTCGTCGACCGTTTCGATGCGGTCCCGGCCAAGGGTGGTCGCGATGCGCGCACGCCCGCGGAAAACATGACCATTCCGGGGATCACATCAACCCGCTGGTTTGATGCCGTGACCATTGACAGCGAAGAGATCGACCAGAAAGACAATATCAAGGCGATGGTCGTCTTTGGCCATGGCGGCAACACCGTGCCACGGATGCAGGACGCAAGGCGTGGCATGGATGCGCTGGATCTGCTGGTGGTCGCGGATCCGCATCCGACGACATTTGCCGCGCTGCATTCGAGAACCGACAATACCTATCTGCTGCCGATCTGTACCCAGTTTGAATGTTCCGGGTCGCGCACCGCATCGAACCGGTCGATCCAATGGGGGGAAAAGGTCGTCGATCCGATCTTTGAATCCGACAATGATTATGCCGTGATTTATGCTTTGGCGCAGCGGCTGGGTTTTGCCGATGAGATGGTCAAGAATTTTGAACTGGTGCAGGGCAAATTCGGCATGGAGCCGACCCCTGAATCAATCATGCGCGAGATCAACCGCGGCGGCTGGTCCACCGGCTATACCGGTCAGAGCCCGGAACGGCTGAAGGCCCATATGGCCAATCAGCAGCATTTCGATCTGGTGACACTGCGTGCGAAACCCGATGCACCAGAAGAGATCAGGGGTGATTTTTACGGTCTGCCATGGCCTTGCTGGGGCACGCCGGAACTACGGCATCCGGGCAGCCATATTCTGTATAACACCAATGTAGCTGTCAGAGACGGCGGCGGCACGTTCCGCCCCCGCTTTGGCCTGGAACGGGACGGGGAAACCCTGTTGGCCGAGGGTAGCTTTAACCCTGGGTCGGAGATTCAGGATGGCTATCCGGAGTTCACCCTGGGCCTGCTGAAGCAGCTGGGCTGGGACAGCGATCTGACAGCGGCGGAGCTTGCCGTGATGGAGGATATCGGCGGCGGCGTGGAAGATGCGGTCGATGGCGTCAGCTGGTCAACCGACCTGTCGGGCGGCATCCAGCGGGTGGCGATCGAACATGGTTGCGTGCCCTACGGCAATGGCAAGGCCCGCGCCGTGGCGTGGAACCTGCCGGACCCGATCCCGGTCCACCGCGAACCGATCTATTCGGCCCGCCCGGAACTGGTTGCCGAATATCCCACCAACGAGGACCGGTGGCAGCAGCGTATGCCCAATATCGGTAAAGCGGTGCAGCAAAGCGCGGTTGACCGCAATGTGGCGCAGGACTTCCCGATCATCCTCACATCCGGCCGTCTGGTCGAATATGAAGGTGGCGGCGAAGAGACCCGGTCCAACCCATGGCTTGCCGAATTGCAGCAGGATATGTTCGTCGAGATCAATCCCGCCGATGCGACGGCGCGCGGGATTGCCGATGGCGGCTGGGTCTGGGTCTATGGCCCAGAGGGTGGATCAAAAGCGCGGGTCAAGGCGCTGGTGACGGAACGGGTGAACGCAGGGCTTGCCTTTATGCCGTTCCACTTTGCCGGTTGGTTCGAAGGCGAGGACCAGCGCGGGAATTACCCCGCTGGCACCGATCCGATTGTTTTGGGTGAATCGGTCAATGTCATTACCAGCTATGGCTATGATCCGGTGACGGGCATGCATGAAGGCAAAGTGACGCTTTGCCAGATCGCAGCGGCATAAGGGAGAAAAGATTATGGCACGCATGAAATTTCTATGCGACGCGGACCGCTGTATCGAATGCAACGCCTGCGTGACGGCTTGCAAGAACGAACACGAGGTTCCTTGGGGCATCAACCGGCGGCGCGTTGTGACGCTGAACGATGGTCTGCCGGGGGAACGGTCGGTGTCGATGGCCTGTATGCATTGCACCGATGCGCCCTGCGCGGCGGTCTGTCCGGTCAATTGCTTTTACACCACGGATGATGCCGTGGTGTTGCACAACAAGGATACCTGCATCGGCTGCGGCTATTGCAGCTATGCTTGTCCGTTCGGTGCGCCGCAATATCCGCAGACTGCCAATTTCGGTACCCGCGGCAAGATGGACAAATGCACCTATTGTTCGGGTGGCCCCGAAGAGGACATGAGCCAGGCCGAATATGTCAAATATGGCGCGAACCGGCTGGCCGAAGGCAAGCTGCCGCTATGTGCGGAAATGTGTTCGACCAAGGCGCTGCTGGCGGGTGATGGCGACATCATCGCCGATATCTACCGCGAACGTGTCGTCACGCGGGGCTATGGATCGGGCGCCTGGGGCTGGCGCACCGCCTATGGCGAAACGGTTACGGTATAAAGGGGATGATCATGCAAATTCTTTCACGAATGATGATTGCCCTTCTGGCCGTCGGTTTTCTGTCATTGACCACGATGGATGCGCAGGCGCAGGTCAATCCGACGGCGCAATCGGTCAATGAAGACTCGATGTTCGAGGCTTTGGGCGCAGATGGCAATGCTGTCGCTGGCCGGACCAGCATTCCCGATCAGAATGCAGCCAATCTGATCAAACCTGACAACAAGGCCTGGGCAGCGCTGCAGGGCACGACGCTCAACTTTGTATTCATCGTTGCGATTGTCGGGATGGTTGTGCTGTTGACGCTGTTTTACGTCATCCGTGGCCGTATCCGGGTTGAGGCGGGGATGTCGGGCCGCAAGATCCTGCGGTTCAACTCTTTGGACCGGTTCGCGCATTGGACCCTGGCCTCGACCTTTATCATTCTGGCGTTGACCGGGCTGAATTTGGTCATCGGCAAAACCGTGATCCTGCCGATCATCGGCGAAAATGCCTTTGGCAGTCTGACCGCCTTTGGCAAGCTGGCGCATAATTATCTGGCCTGGCCTTTCATGGTGGCGCTGGCGTTGATCCTGATCCTGTGGGTGATCGACAATATCCCCGACAAGGTCGATCTGGCCTGGATCAAACAGGGTGGTGGCCTGCTCAAGAAAGGCGTGCATCCGCCCGCGAAGAAATTCAACGCCGGTCAAAAGGTGGTGTTCTGGTCGGTGATCCTGGGGGGCGTGGCCTTGTCGTTCACCGGTGTCATGCTGCTGTTCCCGGCAGAGGCAGGCGCCGCTGCTGACTGGCAGTTCTTCCAGACCATTCACGCCCTTGCTGCGGCGGTTCTGTCGGCGATCATCATTGCCCATATCTATATCGGTTCGGTCGGTATGGAAGGCGCGTTCGACGCGATGGGTTCTGGCGAAGTGGATGAGAACTGGGCCAAAGAGCATCACGCGCTTTGGGTGGAAGAGGTCGAGGTGAAAGCCAAGACATCGGGCACAGCGCGGGCTTCTACGCCGGCCGAATAAAACCGGCACCGACGAGAGTAATTTGGGCCCAGCTTCACCACAGAGGCTGGGTCTTCGTTTCAGGCGCAAGTGAGAAAAATGTCCACAGCCGACCGCAATCTGGATGACGCCATTCGTGCCGTGCTGGATGCTGCTGTCCTGCCGGACGGGCAGGGGCTTGGCACGTCCGGGCGGGTTGCGGGGCTGAATGTGCAGGGCGGGCGGGTCAGCTTGTCGATCAGCGTCAGCGCCGATGAGGCGCAGGCATTCGGCCCGCTGCGTGACGATCTGGACGCGCAGTTGCGCGGATTGCCCGGGGTGACCTCGGTCTTTGTCGTGTTGACCGCAGAACGCGGTGCGCCGCCGAAACTGGTGGCAGAGCCTGCGGGCAAAGCCGATCCGCTGGCGGGGATCGGGCATGTGATCGCCGTCGCCTCTGGCAAAGGGGGGGTTGGCAAATCCACCACCACGGTCAATCTGGCGCTGGCGCTACGCGGGCTGGGGTTGACGGTGGGTATATTGGATGCCGATATCTATGGCCCTTCCTTGCCGACCTTGCTGGGATTGCATGGCAAACCGGGCATGGGTGCGGGTCGCAAGCTCAAGCCGATGCAGGCCTATGGGATCAAGGCGATGTCGATGGGCATGCTGGTCGATGCCGAAACCGCGATGGTCTGGCGTGGCCCGATGGTGATGTCGGCGATCACCCAGATGATGGCCGATGTGGAATGGGGTGCGCTGGATCTGCTGTTGGTCGATATGCCGCCCGGCACGGGTGATGCGCAGCTGGCGCTGGCGCAGGGCACGCAGCTTTCGGGGGCGGTGATCGTATCGACGCCGCAGGATTTATCGTTGATCGATGCCCGCCGTGGTATCGCGATGTTCCGCAAGGTCGATGTGCCGATCCTTGGCCTGATCGAAAACATGTCGCATTTCATCTGCCCCGATTGCGGCAGCAGCCATGCGATCTTTGGTCAGGGCGGCGCAGAGGCCGAGGCCGCACGGCTGGCGGTGCCGTTTCTGGGTGGTGTCCCGCTGACCATGGCGTTGCGCGCGGCCTCTGATGCCGGGCAACCAATCACGGCGCGCGCGCCGGATGGGCCTTTGGGCCAGATTTACAAGCAGATTGCCCGTGCGATCCTGGACGGGTTGAATACTGCGGAGCCGGGCCAGCGCCCGGTCCGCAGCTGAGAGGAGAAACAGATGAAAGCCTTTTTGTTCGCCGTTATTTTCGCCGTCGTGGCCGCCGTTGGCGCGTCATTCGTGTTGAACACGACATTCCAGCAGCCGTCCTATGCGGCCTATACAAGTGACGGTGCCAGGGTCGATAACCCTGGCTCGAACCTTATCGGCAATTGAATGCGGGGCCGGTCATAGGGCCAAGGCTCGGCTGGCTGGCGCTGGCGACTGCGCTGGCGCTGCCGGTCCAAGCGCAGGATCTGGCGGGGCATGGCGGGCCGGTCGGCGCATTGGATGCGCGTGACGGGCTGTTGGTGTCGGGCGGGTTTGATACCCGCGCGATCCTGTGGGATCTGGACACGGCCGCAGCGCGTAACGTCACCCGTTTTCATGATGGCAATGTGACGGCGGTCAGGCTGCTGCCTGCGGGTGGCTTTGTGACCGCCGGGCAGGATGGGCGGCTGGCGCTGTGGCAAGCGCAGGGGCGCGCGCCGGAGTTTGCCACGATGCCTGGGCAATCGCCGATCGCCTCTTTGGATGTGGCGCCTGACGGCAGTGCCGTGGCGGCCGGGTTCTGGGATGGACAGGTCGTGCTGCTTGATCTCGCGACCCGCACCACGACCGAAATGCAGGCCCATACCGACCGTGTGGTGGGACTGGGCTTTCTGCCCGGCGGTGATCTTGTCACGGTTGGGGGGGATCTGCGGCTGGCGCGCTGGACAGGCGGGCTCGATCTGCAATTCCGCCGTGACCTGCCGGATCTGCCGAACGGGCTGGCGGTCAGCGGTGACCGGATTGCCGTGATCTTTGCCGAAGGGGCCTTGCGGCTTTATGCCCAAAATGGCGATCTGCTGCCGGAACGGTTTCTGACCGACCGTCCGCTTGTGGCGGTTGCCGCGACCTCTGCTGATATTGCCACTGCGGCGATTGACGGCACGGTCTGGCTGCTGGCGGCGGGCGATCTGGCGCAACGCCATATGTTTACTGCCGCCAGCGGGCCGGTCTGGGGCCTGACGCTGACCCCGACCCAGGTCTTTACCGCAGGTGCCGATGGGCTGATCCGGCGCTGGTCGCTGGAAGATGCCACACCCTTGGGCGATCATGCCGGGGTGGTGACCGCCGATTATGATGATGGCAGCCGTGGTGCCGAAATCTGGCAAAGCTGCGCTGTATGCCACGCGCTGACACCGGATGATGACAGCCGGGCCGGGCCCAGTCTGCACGGTGTGCTGGGCCGTCCGATTGCGGCACAACCAGGTTATGATTATTCTGCCGCCCTGCGCGACATGGATATTATCTGGGATGAACAGAGCGTCGCCGATCTGTTCAAATATGGCCCCGAGGCCTATACCCCCGGATCACGGATGCCGGAACAGCGGATCAGCGCCGAAGCCGACCGCGCCGCGCTGGTCGCCTTTCTGGCGCGTGCCACAGCGGCGATTGACTGAGGCGGCAGGGCTTTTCCCTGATGCCGGCGTTTGCTGCGCAAGCGGGATAGGCCTCCGGCGGGAGTACTTTTAGAAATAAGAAGCTGTCAGAGCGGGATGATCTGCACCATATCGCCTGCGGGTTGTGCCGGGTCATGTGGCGGACGCAGCGCGAGGCAGTTTGCCTGCGCCAGAATGCTAAGCAGGCTGCTGTCCTGCCTGTCGAAGATCGTGACGCCTTGCGCATCATATCTGGCGCGCATGTAATGGGCGCGTGGTCCGTTAGCCTGGGTATCATGGGTCAGGCGGGCGTTTTGCGTGGCGGCGACGGCGGTGCCGAGGCCGAGCATTTTGCGCAGCACCGGCAGCACGAAGACATGGCCGCAGACCATGGCCGAGACCGGGTTGCCGGGCAGGCCGATCATCGCAGAGCGCCCGAGTTTGCCCGCCATCAGCGGTTTGCCGGGCCGCATGGCGATTTTGTAGAAACTGCGATCCATCCCCAACGACGCCGCCACTTGTCCGACCAGATCGTGATCGCCGACCGAGGCACCGCCGATGGTGATGATCAGATCGGCATCCTGTGCGAGGGTGAAGGCCTGTTCCAGTGACGGGATCGTGTCACGTGCGATGGGCAGCAGGCGTGCGGTGCCACCCTGCGCCGTGATCAAGGCAGCAAGGCCGTAGCTGTTGGAGGCGATGATCTGATCCGGGCCGGGTGTGTCGCCCGGTTGGACCAGTTCGTCGCCCGTCGCGATGATCGCCACCACGGGTTTGCGCGTGACCGGGACCTGCGCGATATTCATCGCCGCCAGCAGCGCGATATCGGCGGGGGTCAGCAGGCGGGGGGCTGTGATCTGGTCGCCGATGCGGAAATCGCCGCCTGCGGGGCGGATGTTTGCGCCTTGGTCTGTCGTGTCGGTGATGGTGATATTTTCGCCATCACGTTGGACGTTTTCCTGAATGACGACGTGATTGGCCCCGTCCGGCAGTGGCGCGCCGGTGAAGATGCGGACGGCCTGACCTGCGGACAATGTGCCGTGCCAGCCGTGGCCTGCGGCAGATTCGCCGATGACTTGGAGGTGGGTGCCTTGGGCGTAATCCGCGGCCTTGATCGCATAGCCATCCATGGCAGAGGCGGCAAAGGGCGGCTGATCGCGCCTTGCGCTGATATCGCGGGACAGCACCCGGCCAGCGGCGGCGCGCAACGTGACCGTCTCGGCAGGGAGCGGTGCGACCAGCGCGAAGAGTTTGGCAAGGGCGTCATCGACGCTGATCATGGGTTTTCAAACCGTCCGGTTTTGCCGCCATCCTTCAGCGTCACCCGCAGCCCGCCGATGACCATGTCTTTCTGCACCGCTTTGACCATGTCGTAGATTGTCAGCGCGGCGGTGCTGGCCGCCGTTAACGCCTCCATCTCGACCCCGGTCTGGCCGCTGGTTTTCACCGTGGCGCTGATGCGGATGCCGGGCAGGGCGGGGTCGGGGGTCAGCTCCACGCTCACCTTGGTGATCGGCAAAGGGTGGCAGAGCGGGATGAGCTCGGCGGTTTTCTTTGCCCCCATGATCCCCGCGATCCGGGCGATGCCCAGCACGTCGCCTTTTTTGGCGCGGCCTTCGGTGATCAGCGCGAGGGTCGCGTCGGACATCACGATATGCGCCTCGGCCACGGCGATGCGGTCGGTGACGGCCTTGTCCGAGACATCGACCATATGCGCCTGACCCTCGGCGTCGAAATGCGTCAGCCCGGTCACATCACGCCTCCGGTCGCCGGGTTGGCGAGCAGGCGGGCGGTGGCGCTGGCGACATCATCCTGCCGCATCAGGCTTTCCCCGATCAGGAAGGCGCGGATGCCGTAGCGGGCCATATCGGCAAGGTCTTCGGGAGTGAAGAGGCCGCTTTCGCAGACGACGCGGCGATCCTCAGGGACGAGTTTCGAGAGTTTGCGGGTGGTGTCCAGCGTCACCTCGAATGTCTTGAGATTGCGGTTGTTGATCCCGATCAGCGGCGATTGCAGCAGGATTGCGCGGTCGAGTTCGTCTTGGTCATGCACCTCGATCAGCACATCCATGTTCCATTGGATCGCGGCCTGTTCCAGTTCCTGCGCCTGTGCATCGCTGACAGAGGCCATGATGATCAGGATGCAATCGGCCCCCAGCGCGCGGGATTCCGCGACTTGCCACGGATCATAGAGGAAATCCTTGCGCAGCGCGGGCAGGGCGCAGGCGTCGCGGGCCAGCGCCAGATAGCTGTCGTCGCCTTGGAAGGACGGGCCGTCGGTCAGGACCGACAGGCAGGTGGCACCGCCTTGTTCATAGGCTTGCGCAAGGGCTGCGGGGTCGAAATCTTCGCGGATCAACCCTTTGGACGGGCTGGCTTTCTTGATCTCGGCGATCAGGCCGTAACCTTCGCGGCTGGCATCGGCCAAGGCATCGGCGAAACCGCGCACGGGGGCGGCGGCGCGGGCTTGTGCCTCGACATCGGCCTGCGGCAGGGCGGCTTTGCGTTGTGCCACATCTTCCAGCTTGTAGGCTTTGATCTTGGCGAGGATATCAGTCATGTGTCCGCCCAGTTTATTGGAGTTTCGCCACGATCCATAAGCCATTGGTTGACCTTTGAAAATGGCCGTGACCCGAAAAAGCCCCGGTGTGCGGACAAGGGCGATGGATGGGCCGAGGTCAGGATCAGGTGATGCGGCGCGAGGTCAGGCGCGTATTTCTGCGCATGGGCACCCCAGAGGATGAAGGCGCGCGGCGCTTGGTCGAGCCGGGCGAGGACTTGCCCGACCAGTTTGGACCAGCCGAGTTTGGCATGTGCGCCTGCCTGTCCGGGCGCGACAGAGAGCGCGGTGTTGAGCAGCAATACGCCTTGGTCGGCCCAGTCGTGCAGGTTGGTCTTGGTTCTGGTTTGGCCGGTATCTGATTGGATTTCCTTGAAGATATTGCCAAGGCTGGCCAGATTTCCAGTGAAACTGGGGTTGATCGAAAAGGCCAGACCGTCGGCCTTGTTATCGGTGTGATAGGGGTCCTGGCCGAGGATCACCACTTTCGTCGCATCCGGCTGGCAGCGTTCCAATGCCGTGAAGGTCAGCGCGGGTGGCGGCAGGATATCTGGGTCGAGCTGGCCCGTGATCCGGGGCAGATCGTCGGTAAAGAACGGCAGATCACCCCATGCGCCCAGACGGGTTAGATCGAACATCAGCCTTGCGTGATCCGGACGAGGGCGGCGAGGGCCTCTTTCGCCTTGCCGCTGTCGATGCTGTCGCGGGCGATTTCCACGCCTTCGGTCAAGGATGCGGCCTTGTCGGCTACGACCAAGGCGGCGGCGGCGTTGAACAGCACGGCGTCGCGGTAAGCGCCGGGTGCGCCGTCGAGCAACCCGCGCAGGGCCACGGCGTTGTCTTCGGGCGTGCCGCCGATGATGTCGCGGAAGGGGTGTTCCTGCAGGCCTGCATCCTCGGGGTGGATCTGGCGCGATGTGATTTTGCCATTTTCCAGCACGGCGACGGAGGTCGTCCCACAGATCGTGATTTCATCCGTCCCGTCGCTGCCGTGGACGAGCCATGCTTTTTCACTGCCCAGCTGTTGTAGGGTTTCGGCCATCGGGTGGATCAGGTCGATGGCGAAGGCCCCTGTCAATTGCCGTTTCACACCTGCGGGATTTGTCAATGGTCCCAGAATGTTGAAGATCGTTTTGCATCCAAGTTCTAGCCGCACCGGCCCGACATGACGCATCGCGGGATGGTGCAGGGGGGCCATCATGAAACCGATCCCGGCCTCGGCAATCGCGCGTTCCACTACATCGGGGGTGACGTTGACGTTGATACCCAAGGCGCTTTGCACATCTGCGGTGCCGGATTTCGATGACAGGTTGCGGTTGCCATGTTTCGCGACCGGCACACCTGCGCCCGCGACGACAAAGGCGGTGGCGGTCGAGATGTTCAGCGTGTGTTTGCCGTCACCGCCGGTGCCGACGATATCCATCGCCCCTTCGGGTGCTTTCACCGGCACGCAATGGGCGCGCATCACGGCGGCGGCGGCGGCATATTCTGACACAGCCTCGCCGCGCGCGCGCAGCGCCATCAGAAGGCCGCCGATCTGCGCGGGGGTCGCTTCACCGGCGAAAAGGTAGCCGAACGCCTCTTCAGCTTGCGAACGGGACAATGGTCCCTCGGAGGCGGCGAAGATCAGGGGTTTCATTGCGTCGCTCATGCGGGCACCTTTGCGAGGTCGAGGAAATTGCGCAGCAAAGCGTGCCCATGTTCGGAGCGGATGCTTTCGGGGTGGAATTGCACACCGTGGATCGGCAGGGTTTTATGTTGCAGGCCCATGATGGTGCCGTCTTCCAGATCGGCGGTGATGTCCAGACAATCGGGCAGGGTGGCGCGGTCCACCACCAGCGAATGATAGCGGGTCGCGGCAAAGGGGCTGGGCAGACCGGCGAAAAGGCCCTGACCGTTGTGCTGCATCTGGCCCATCTTGCCGTGGACGATTTCATGGCAGCGGATGACTTCGCCGCCGAAGGCCTCGCCAATCGCCTGATGGCCGAGGCAGACACCCAGCAGCGGCATCCCGGTTTCGGCAGCGGCATGGACCAAGGGCAGGCAGATGCCTGCTTGCGCCGGATCGCAGGGGCCGGGGGATAGCACGATCGCTGATGGATTCAGCGCCATCGCCTGCTGCACATCAAGCGCGTCGTTGCGGCGGACCAGGACATCGGCCCCCAGCTCGCCCAGATAATGGACGAGGTTATAGGTGAAACTGTCATAATTATCGATCAAAAGCAGCATGGTTTGTCCCGGCATCGTGGAAATGGGGCTACCGCCGGTGGCAAAGCTGACGGTATAAGTGCAGCCATACATGGGCCGACTGGCAGGGCAGCGTCAAGACCTGACCGGCGGAGCACAGCGACAGGACAAATAGTGGCAGGTGAGATGCGATCATTTTTGGCAGGCTCTGCGATGGCCTTTGTGCTGGGCGCTGCGGGGCTTTTGGTAGCATCCTTGGTCGCGGACCCGCCGGTCGTCGATCAGCCGGTGCCGCCTGTAGGCGATGCTGTGGCCCCGGTGCAGGTTGTGCCTGCGCCCGTGCAGACCCAGCCGCCGCCGGTTCCCACCATGCCGGACGCGGATGTGGTGATCAGGCCTGATCCGCCGGATGTGACCGTCCCGGATGTGCCAGCGACGCCCGCGCCGGAGCCTGGGCCATTGGAACCGCCGCGTGAGTCGTCAGAGTCAGAGGCCACAGCGCCGGTGCTGCCTGACCCGCCGCCCGCTGTGACCACGCCAGCCGATGACCGTTTGCCTGCGCCTGCGGCGGGGGCCAATGTTCGCGTTAATCGCCCCGGTGCCGCCCTGCCGGTGACCGAGCCAGAGCTGCCAGAGCTTGCGCTGGCAATGCCGCTGATCCGCTATGCGGCGGATTTCGATTATGCGGCCGATCTGCCGCTGCTGGCGGTGGTTTTGCTGGATGATCCGACGCTGCCGGATGCGCCTGCGCTGTTGGGCGATCTGCCCTTTGTGCCAAGCGTGGTGCTGAATGCCGCTGCCCCCGATGTCACCGCGCGGATGCGCGCCTATCGTGATGCGGGGATCGAGGTGATGCTGCAAGCTGCTTTGCCCGCAGGTGCGCAGCCGTCGGATGTGGAAAACACCTATCAACGCGCCTTTGATCTGGTGCCAGAGGCGATTGCCGTCTTTTCTGATGGCACCGGGCCAGAGGCGGGGCCCGGCGCTGTCGCGGATCAGATGATGCAGGTGATCGGCGCAGAAGGGCGCGGGTTTGTCACTGTGCCGCGCGGACTGGGTGCGATGATGCGTCCGGCAGAACCCGGCGATGTGCCGATGACGCAGATCACCCGCGACGTCGATAGCAATGATGAAACGCAAGCAGCGATCGAACGCGGGCTGGCGCAGGTGGCATTCCGCGCCCGTCAGACCGGCGAGGCGGTGCTGCTGGCCCGGATCACGCCCGATACATTGGCCGCGCTGCGCAACTGGGCCAACCGCAGCGATCCGGGGCAGCTGTCACTGGTGCCGGTCTCGGCGGTGCTGATCGCTCAGTTACCGCCGCCCTGAAACATCCGCGCATCCGCCGCCGCCTTACGGATGGCGTTGGATTTATGCACGGTTTCCTGATATTCCGCCTCTGGGTCGCTGTCATAGACGACGCCGCCACCGGCCTGAATATAGAGCTTTTCGTCCTGCAACACCGCCGTGCGCAGGGCGATGCACATATCCATATCGCCATTGGCGCTGAAATAGCCGCAACCGCCGCCGTAGACGCCACGCTTTTCAGGCTCCAGCTCATCGATAATCTGCATCGCGCGGACCTTGGGCGCGCCGGATACGGTGCCTGCGGGCATGCCTGCAAAAAAGGCGGATAGGGCGTCCTGATCATCGGCCAGTTCGCCCACGACGTTGGATACGATATGCATCACGTGGCTGTAGCGTTCGACGATGAATTGTTCGGTCGGGCGGACGGTGCCGATTTTTGACACCTTGCCGGTATCATTGCGGCCCAGATCAAGCAGCATCAGATGTTCGGCAAGCTCTTTCTGATCGGCGAGCAGATCCGCCTCATTCGCGTCATCCTGTGCAGGTGTCGCCCCACGCGGGCGGGTCCCGGCGATGGGGCGGATTGTGACCTCTTTGCCAAAGACGCGGACAAGGATTTCGGGGCTGGCACCGATCACCTGAAAACCGCCAAAGTTGAAGAAGAACATGAATGGCGACGGGTTGGTGCGACGGAGCGAGCGGTAGAGCGCGAAGGGCGGCTCGCGAAACTCCTGCGTCCAGCGTTGCGACGGGACCACCTGAAAGATATCACCGGCCCGGATATAGTCCTTGGCCTTTTCCACCGCCTCCAGATAGCCGCTATGGCTGAAATTGGACACTGGCGGCGCGACATCTGCCGGATCAGCCAAGGCGCGGCTATGCTGGGGCAGGGAGCGGTCCAGCGCGCGTTGTGCGTCCATCACCCGCTCTGCCGCCTGTGCATAGGCAGCCTTGGCCGACAGGCCGGACCGGACATAGGCCGGGGCCACCAGAATCACGTCACCTTTGACCCCGTCCAGCACGGCCACGACAGACGGGCGCAGCATCACCGCATCGGGCAGACCCAGAGGATCGGGGTTCACATCGGGCAGATGTTCGACCAGCCGGATCATGTCATAACCCAGATAGCCAAACAGCCCGGCAGAGGCGGCGGGCAGATCAGCAGGCAGATCAATGCGCGATTCGGCGATGATTGCGCGCAGCGCGGCCAAAGGATCGCCCGGCATATCCTCCCAGGCATCGGCATCATAGCGCGCGGCGCGATTGACGCGGGATGTGGTGCCGCGACATTCCCAGATCAGATCGGGGTTCATGCCGATCATCGAATAGCGGCCCCGGATTTCGCCCCCCGTGACGCTTTCGAGGATGAAAGCATTGCTGCCCGCCTCGGTCAGTTTCAGCATCAGCGACACGGGTGTGTCCAGATCAGCAGCGATGCGGGTATAGACGATCTGGTTTTCGCCCGCATCATAGCGGCGGGCAAAGCTGTCATAATCGGGCAATAATGCCATGGCGCACCTATTGAAGCTGGGCGTTGACCGAATCGACGGTGGCCTGATTGATATTGATCCGGGTGTTTTGCTGCACCGATGCCGCATAGGCATCGAACAGGTCCTGCGCGATCCCGGCAGAAATGCTGTCACCGATGGCGCGGCGCTGCGCCTCTTGATCGGTGGCGGTGGGGTCGGCATCGGCGATGCGGTCCAGCCGGACGATCAGCGCAGACTCGCCAGCATCCACCACGCGGGCCTCGCCGGGAGTCATGGCAAAGATCACTTCATTGAAACCTTCTGGTGTCGCCTCGACAAAGCTGCGGCGGGTCAGGCCGGTTTCGGCCCTTGGGGTCAGGCCCAGGGTTTCAAAATCGGTGTCGGTACTGATCTCGGTCGCGATTTCCGCAGCACGGGCAAGAACTGCCTCTTGCTGCGCCTGCAATTGCCAGGCCTCGGAGACCTGATCGCGGATATCTTCCAGCGGCGGGACCTGTGCCGGGGTCACCTCGTCCAGACGCAGGGCAAAGACGCCACCATCGGACATCACCTCCAGCCGGGATGCGCCGCCCTGCACTGCAGCCTCTGCCGCGTCGCGGAAGGTTTCGTAGGCGGCGATGCCTTCGGTCACATCGGGGGTCCAGCTGATCGTGCCCAACATCAGATCGGTGCGTTCGGCAAGCTCTTCGAGCGAGGCCCCACCGGCGAGCAGGTCGGTAATCCGATCATATTCCTGATTGATCACTTCGCGCGCGGCCTCTGCGGCAAGTTCGGCGCGCAGATCGTCGCTGGCGTCTTCAACGGTGACTTCCTGCGCGCTGAGCACAGCATTGACCCGGAACAATGCAGCGCCCAAAGGCGTCGGGAACGGGCCGACAACGGTGCCGGGGGCGGCGCTGAACACAGCCTCTGCCGTGTCTTCGGGCAGGTCGTCGCGGCCCAGATCGCCCAGATCGATATCCGCCAGCGCCAGCCCGCGTTCGGCAACCAGCGCGTCAAAGGTGATTTCATTCGCATCCAGCCGGTCAAAAGCGGCCTGTGCATTGGCCGGATCGGTAAAGATCAGGCGTTCCAGCAGACGCCGTTCGGGCTGTACGAATTCGGCGATGCGCTGTTCGTAAAGGGCCGCGATGGCGGCATCGGTGACATCCATCTGGTCCTGGATCATCGCGGGGGTCATCCAGACATAGGTGATTTCCCGCGCTTCAGGCAGCATGAAAAGATCGGCATTGTCATCATAAAAGGCGGCGACATCTTCGTCGGTGGCACCTGGCACCGGGGCGGTCAGCACTGTGGCATCGACACGCGCCAGTGTCAGATCGCGGGCTTCGCTGACATAGCCCAGCAGCGCCTCTGCCGGGGCCGTCGGGGTCGGCACACCGCCGACGACAGCGGCCTGCAGCAGGGTGCGCGCCAGATCTTCGCGGATTTCCGACTCGAACTGGGATTCGCTTTGGCCGGATTGTTGCAGCACCAGACGATAGGTGTCGCGGTTGAACCCGCCGGCACCCTGAAACGCCTGAATGGCGCGAATCCGGTCAAAGACCGCCACATCCCCGGCAGAAATGCCCATGCGCACGGCTTCGTTATCCAATGTGCGTGTCAGGATCACCTGGCTCAGCGCTTGCCGGTCGATGCCAAAGGCCTGCGCTTGCTGAAAGGAAATCTGCGATCCGAATTGTGCCGACAGGCTGCGGATCTGGTCATCGAGCGCGCGCTGATAGGACGCGACGGTCACATCCTTGTCGCCGACCTTGCCCAGGTTGCGGATATTGCCCGAAAGCCCGCCAGAGCCGAAGCCTGCCAGCCCGACAAGGATCACCCCGACGATAATCCATGCGCCAATGCGTGATTTTTTCTTTTGTGCCATCTGGTCCGCTCCGCCCTGAGTGTCGCGTCTGAATAGGGGTCTGCGCCCTTGGGTGCAAGGGTCAGACATGCACCTTTGCCAGCCGGTCGAACAGGGTTGCGATCCCCGCGCGGTCGATATTCGCAAAGGCGATGCGCAGCTGGCTTTCGCCGCCGGGCAGATCAGCAGGCATGAACATGGTGCCGGGCAGCAAAAGAATGCCGGCATCGGTGACAAGCTGTTGCGCCAGATCCGCCGATGAGATCGCGAATGGATGTTCCAGATAGGCAAAATAGGCCCCGACGCCGAGCAGTTTCCAGCCCTTTGCCGCAAGCGCCGGGAAATGATCACTGATCGCCGCACGCCGGTCGAGGATTTCATCGCGTTCACCTGCCAGCCACTGGCCGAGGTTCTGCATCCCCCAAAGGGCGGCGCGCTGCCCGATCTGGTTGGGGCAGATCGCGACGGTATCAAGGAATTTCTCGATTTCCGCCATCAGTGTGGGATTGGTCAGCACCGCACCGACCCGGTGGCCGGTCAGCCGGTAGGCTTTGGAAAAGGAATAAAGCTGAATCAGCGTGTCATCCCAGGCCGGATCGCTGAACAGGTCATGCGCAGCGCCGGTGCGGCTGTCGAAATCGCGGTAGGTTTCATCGACGATCAGCGCGATATCATGCGCACGGGCGACGTCCATAAAGGCCCGCAAGGTGCTGGCCGGATATTCCACGCCGCAGGGGTTGTTCGGGCTGACCAGCACGATGGCGCGCGTGCGCGGCGTGATCAGATTGGCCGCCTGTGCGGCATCGGGGATCATATTCGCGCCGCAGATCAGCGGTATTGTGGTGACGCCCGACATATCCAGCCACATGCGATGGTTGAAATAATAGGGGACCGGCAGGATCACCTCGTCATCTTCATCGCAAAGGGCGGCGATGGCGGCGGCGAAGGCCTGATTGCAGCCAGAGGTGATGCCTACTTGTTCGGGCTGGACCTTGCCGCCATAGGAATGCGACCATTGCTGCGCGATCTCCTGCCGCAGCGCGGGCAGACCCAGAACGGGGCCGTAAAGATGCGCCTCGGTGTCCTGCATCACGATGCTGGCCAAAGCCTCGCGCAGGGCCAGGGGCGGTGCCGCGACCGGGGCGGCCTGACTGACGTTGATCAGCGGGCGGTCTGCCGGATGGGTCACGCCGTCAAGCCAGCGCCGCGCCTCCATCACCGGGGGTGAAAAGGTGGCGGCGGTGCGGGATCGGGTCATGATCTGTCCAGATGATTGAGCCAAGAAACTAGTTTTCCGGTTGTGTCAGTCCTTGCCGCGATAAGGTTCGACATATTGCAGCGCCATGTCCCAAGGGAAAAAGATCCATGTGTCCTGCGACACTTCGGTAATGAAGGTCTGGACCTGCGGGCGGCCTTTGGGTTTGGCGTAGACGGTGGCGAAATGCGCCTTGGGGTAAAGGCTGCGCACCAGTTCCAGGGTTTTGCCGCTGTCGACCAGATCATCGACGATCAGAATGCCGGTGCCGTCGCCCATCAATGCGGCATCGGGCGCTTTGAGCACGCGGGCTTCGGCCTGATCCTGATGGTCGTAGCTTTTCACGCTGATCGTATCGACGGTGCGGATATCCAGTTCGCGCGCCACGATCATTGCCGGGGCCATGCCGCCGCGGGTGATCGCGACGACGGCGCGCCAGCCGCCATCATCGGGGCCTTGCCCGTCCAGACGCCAGGCCAAGGCCCGGCTGTCGCGGTGGATCTGATCCCAGGAAATGTGAAAGCCTTTTTCATGCGGCAAACGGTCGGTCATTGCGTCAATCCTTGGTGATATCGGGGGCGTCGACCGCTTTCATGCCGACGACATGATAGCCTGCATCGACATGCAGCACTTCGCCGGTCACAGCGCTGGCCAGATCGGACAGCAGATACAGCGATGATTTGCCGACCTCGTCCTGCGTGACGGTGCGGCGCAGCGGCGAATTATATTCGTTCCACTTCATGATGTAGCGAAAATCGCCGATGCCCGATGCGGCCAGCGTCTTGATCGTGCCGGCGCTGATCGCATTGACGCGGATGTTCTTCTTGCCCAGATCCTCGGCCATATAGCGCACCGAGGCTTCCAGCGCGGCCTTGGCCACGCCCATGACATTGTAATGTGGCATCACCTTTTCCGCGCCATAATAGGTCAGCGTCAGGCAGGACCCGCCATCTGTCATCAGCTTTTCGGCGCGCTGCACCACGGCGGTGAAGGAATAGACCGAAATATCCATTGATGTCAGAAAGTTGGAGCGGCTGGTGTCGACGTAGCGTCCGCGCAATTCATTCTTGTCGGAAAAACCGATGGCATGAACGATGAAATCCAGCTTGCCCCATTTTTCAGCAAGTGCCTCGAATAAGGCGTCAATCGAGGCCTCGTCTCCGACATCGCAAGGCAGCACCGTGTCAGACCCGAGCGATTGCGCCAAAGGCTGCACCCGTTTCAGCAGCGCATCGCCTTGATAAGAAAAGGCAAGTTCCGCACCCGCATCAGCGCAGGCCTTGGCGATCCCCCAGGCGATGGATTTGTCGTTGGCCAGGCCCATGATCAGCCCACGTTTGCCTTGCATCAATTGTGATGACATTGCTTGCAACCTTTGTAATTACTTTGCTCGTCCCTAGCACGGGCGTCGGGGGGTTGCCTAGATACCTGTATCTGGGGAACAATCTGTCAAAATGGTTGCTACTGTCGCCGATTAATCCTAGTTTTTGGATTTGTGACCGCAAGGAGGATCAGGAAATGTCTGATCGTACGGGTATATTTGCGGGTGAAGACCCTTTTGTCGTCGCGCAGCAATGGCTATCGGCGGCAGAAGAATCAGAAGCAACCGATGCCAATGCAATCGCCTTGGCTACGGTCGATGCAGCGGGGCTGCCGAATGTAAGGATGGTTTTGTTGAAGGAGATCGAACCGGCTGCATTTGTTTTTTACACCAATTACGAAAGCCGCAAGGCTGTTGAAATTTCGGCAACAGGCAAGGCGGCGTTTGTCATGCATTGGAAGTCGCTGGCGCGGCAGATCCGCGTCCGTGGTCTTGTGACAAAAGAGGATGGTCCGATTGCCGACGCATATTATCAGTCGCGCTCGCTCAAAAGCCGGCTGGGTGCCTGGGCCTCGCGCCAATCGCAGCCTTTGACGTCACGTGCGGCATTGATGGCCGAAGTGGCAAAGGTTACGGCGCAGCATGGCACAAACCCGGCGCGCCCTGCCCATTGGGGGGGCTACCGTATAGCCCCACTGGAGATAGAGTTCTGGTCGGATGGGGCTTTTCGTCTGCACGATCGTTTTCGGTGGTCGCGGCAGACGTTACTTGATGATTGGACAGTGACCCGACTAAATCCGTAGGTTATTGTCTTTTTTTGGGCGTGCCGTTGTTCCCCTGTTGAAACGGTATGTTCGTGGCGGAAAGTTGACAGGCGCAGTGCGGGATAGATATTGCGTCAAAAGGAAGAACAAATGGAAACGGAAGACACCGCCTATCTGCGGCGTGTGCAAGGCCTGGTAAAATGGTTTGATCCCACCAAAGGTTTTGGCTTTGTGATTGCAGAGCTTGGTGGCCCAGATATCCTGCTGCACGCGAACGTGTTACGCAATTTTGGCCAGGGATCCGTTGTTGACGGTTCCCGGATTGATCTGATGGTGCAGGATACCCAGCGCGGGTTGCAGGCGGTGGAGGTGATTTCGATCACACCGCCCCAGACCGATTCTGCCCTGCCGCTGCGGGATATGATGGATTTCACACCCGCCGATATCGCCAGCCGCCCGGTGGAGCCGGCCCGCGTCAAATGGTTCGACAAATCCAAGGGATTCGGGTTTGCCAACGTGTTCGGAAAAGCCGAAGATGTGTTTGTTCATATCGAGGTGCTGCGCCGGTCCGGCCTGTCGGATCTGCAATCGGGCGAGGCTGTCGGTCTGCGTCTGGTGGACGGCGAACGCGGTCGTATGGCGATCGATGTTGTTGGTTGGGAAAGTGCCGTGAAATGAAAGCAATGATCATCGGGTTTGGGCTGGCGCTGGCATCGACGCAGATGGCGGTGGCCGCCTGTGTCGATGATCGTGTCACGATTTTCGGTGATTGGGGGCAGGCGGGGTTCACGGTGACGATCGCCGACACCCCGGCGACCCGCGCGCAGGGCCTGATGTTTGTCGAAGACATGCCGCGCATGACCGGCATGTTGTTCATCTATGAAGAACCGCAATCGGTCAGCTTCTGGATGAAGAACACATTGATTCCTTTGGATATGTTATTCGCCAGTCCTGAGGGTGAAATTCTGCATCTGCATGAAAATGCCGTCCCCGGTGACCTGACACCGATCCCGGGCGGCGACGGCGTCCAGATGGTGCTGGAGATCAACGGCGGCATGTCGCAACGTCTGGGGATCAGCGTGGGCGATGTCATGCAGCACCCCAGCTTTGGTCCGGAAGCAATTTTGCCTTGTGACGAAAAGAGTGACCTTTAGGGCTTTTCAAATCATTTTGGGGCAGCTAAAGACACGCCATGGTTCGGGGCGTAGCGCAGCCTGGTAGCGCATCTGTTTTGGGAACAGAGGGTCGGGAGTTCGAATCTCTCCGCCCCGACCATAAAAATCCTCTAGATGCTGATGTAGATTGGTCCGGCCTTTGGCTGGGCCTTCAGGCGTTTGGGCGACTGTTTTCGTCCCGCTCAGCGGCCCGGTGCTACCGTTGATCTGCCAATGACACCACCCACGATCAACCCGACAGAATCGGTGCCGCAGAGCGCGTCACCCTGGCAAACAGCGGCACGATCCCGCCGACCGGTGTTGCACCCGTGTCACCCCCGCCATTTTCGCAGATTGCCGGAAATTCGGGCGACCCGCTGGGGATCGTTTCATCCGGTCTGGCATGTTTCCGCGCTAAACCTGTCCGTGCAAAGGGATTATTGCGCACAGCTTTTGTGCCCGTTCTGTGGACAAAGCGGTGGGTGAATCGCGGCACGGTCCCGGCGCGGGATCATCGACGGATCGTCAACCAGGTAAATCTGTATTTTGGGTTAAAAAATCAATTGCCCCCTAGGGCTGGATGCGTCAAGTTGTGCGGGCTGGCAAATGCAACACAAGATGTAGTGTCGGCGCGGGGAATAGATCAATCGAACCAAAGTGCGCCAGATGGCGTGCTGTCGCGGCTGGACTGATTGTCCGTCAGCGGACATGGATCTGTTTTCCTCAATAATGGTCGTCGCCGGACGACGATCTTACCAAAGTGAGCCGCAACGACGGCCACCGATAAAGGGGCAGAGACATGAAAATCGAACGCAATTTTACCAGCGCTGGCGCAGATGCTTACGCGGCATTGGATTTCAAGACCACCACGTCAGAGATTCGCAACCCGGACGGCACCATCGTGTTCAAGCTGGATGATTGCGAAATCCCCGCAGGCTGGAGCCAGGTCGCATCCGATGTGATCGCGCAGAAATATTTCCGCAAGGCGGGCGTCCCTTCGGCGGTCAAAAAGGTCAAGGAAAAGGGCGTGCCGGCATTCCTGTGGAAATCTGTGCCAGCCAAGGACGCCACATTCGGCGGGGAAACCAGTGCCAAGCAAGTGTTCGACCGGCTGGCGGGCGCATGGACCTATTGGGGTTGGAAGGGTGGCTATTTCACCACCGAAGAAGACGCGCGCGCCTATTTCGATGAGATGCGCTATATGCTGGCGACCCAGCGCGCAGCCCCGAATAGCCCGCAATGGTTCAACACCGGGCTGCATTGGGCTTACGGCATCGATGGCCCGGCGCAGGGGCATTATTATGTGGATTACCAGACAGGTGAGCTGACGAAATCTGCTTCGTCCTACGAACACCCGCAGCCGCATGCGTGTTTCATCCAATCTGTTGCTGACGATCTGGTGAACGAAGGCGGGATCATGGACCTGTGGGTGCGTGAGGCGCGGCTGTTCAAATATGGTTCCGGCACCGGCACCAACTTTTCGTCCTTGCGTGGCGAGGGTGAGAAACTCTCCGGCGGTGGCAAATCCTCTGGTCTGATGGGTTTTCTGAAAATCGGTGACCGTGCGGCTGGCGCGATCAAATCGGGCGGCACCACGCGGCGCGCGGCGAAGATGGTGATCGTCGATGCGGATCACCCCGATATCGAGGAATTCATCAACTGGAAGGTGATCGAGGAGCAAAAGGTTGCCTCGATCGTCGCCGGGTCCAAGATGCATGAACGCTATCTGAACGCGATCTTCGCGGCGATCAAGGCGTGGGACGGATCGTCCGAGGCCGCCTATGACCCCAAGACGAACGAGACACTGGCGCAGGCCGTCAAGGATGCGAAGCGTTCCGCGATCCCCGAGACCTATATCAAACGCGTGCTGGATTATGCCAAACAGGGCCACACCAGCATCGAATTCCCGACCTATGACACCGATTGGGATTCGGAAGCCTATTCCTCCGTTTCTGGCCAGAATTCCAACAATTCGATCCGCGTCACCGATGCCTTTCTGAAAGCCGTGGAAAACGACGAAGATTGGAAACTGATCAACCGCCGCAATGGCGAGGTCGCCAAGATCATCAAGGCCCGCGATCTGTGGGAACAGGTGGGCCATGCCGCTTGGGCCTGTGCCGATCCGGGCATTCAGTATCATGACACCGTCAACGCATGGCACACTTGCCCAGAGGATGGCGCGATCCGCGGATCGAACCCCTGTTCGGAATATATGTTCCTGGATGATACGGCCTGTAACCTCGCCTCGATGAACCTGCTGACCTTCTACAAGGACGGGCAGTTTCAGGTTGAGGATTACATGCATGCCACCCGTCTGTGGACCGTGACGCTGGAGATCAGCGTGATGATGGCGCAGTTCCCGTCCAAGGAAATCGCGCAACGCTCCTATGATTTCCGCACCTTGGGTCTGGGCTATGCCAATATCGGCGGCCTGCTGATGAATATGGGCTTTGGCTATGACAGCGACGAAGGCCGCGCCATGGGTGCTGCGCTTACCGCGATCATGACCGGCGTATCCTATGCGACTTCCGCCGAAATGGCGGGTGAATTGGGGGCATTCCCCGGTTATGCCAAGAACGAAAAGCACATGCTGCGGGTGATCCGCAACCACCGCAACGCCGCTTTGGGCAAGGCCTCCGGCTATGAAGCGCTGGACGTCAAACCTGTGCCACTCGACCACACAAACTGCTCGGATGACCGTCTGGTCGCACTGGCCGTCGAAAGCTGGAACGAGGCGTTGCGCCTTGGTGAAAAGCACGGCTATCGCAATGCACAAGTGTCCGTCATCGCCCCCACCGGCACCATCGGTCTGGTGATGGATTGCGACACGACGGGGATCGAACCTGATTTCGCGTTGGTGAAGTTCAAGAAACTGGCCGGTGGCGGCTATTTCAAGATTATCAACCAATCTGTCCCTGCGGCGCTGGAAAAGCTGGGCTATGGCCCGGCCCAGATCGAGGAAATCATCGCCTATGCCGTGGGTCACGGGTCCATGGGGCAGGCACCTGCGATCAACCACACCAGCCTGATTGGGCACGGTTTTGGTCAGGCGGAACTCGACAAGGTCGAAGGGGCGCTGCGCTCTGCCTTCGATATCCGCTTTGTGTTCAACCAATGGACGCTGGGGCAGGATTTCTGCACCAAGACTTTGGGTATCCCAGAGGCGAAACTGAACGACCCGACCTTTGATCTGCTGCGCCATCTGGGCTATACCAAGCAGGATATCGAGGCGGCGAATGACCACGTTTGCGGCACGATGACGCTGGAAGGCGCGCCATTCCTGAAGGCAGAACATTATTCCGTCTTCGATTGCGCCAACCCCTGTGGTAAGAAAGGCAAGCGTTATCTGAGCGTTGACAGCCATATCTACATGATGGCAGCGGCGCAAAGCTTTATCTCGGGTGCGATTTCCAAGACGATCAACATGCCCAATGACGCGACGATCGAGGATTGCCAGAAAGCCTATGAACTCAGCTGGTCGCTGGGGGTGAAGGCTAATGCGCTTTACCGTGACGGATCGAAACTCTCGCAACCTCTGGCCTCGGCCTTGGTGGAAGATGATGATGACGCGCGCGAAGTGCTGGAAAGCGGCAACCACCATGACAAGGCGGCCGTGCTGGCCGAAAAGATCGTCGAAAAGATCATCATTCAGGAAGTGCGCAACCGCGAACGCGAAAAGATGCCACAGCGGCGTAAGGGCTATACCCAAAAGGCCATCGTCGGCGGGCATAAAGTCTATCTGCGCACCGGCGAATATGAAGACGGGCAATTGGGCGAAATCTTTATCGACATGCATAAAGAGGGTGCCGGTTTCCGCGCGATGATGAACAATTTCGCCATCGCCGTGTCGGTCGGCCTGCAATACGGCGTGCCGCTGGAGGAATTTGTGGATGCTTTCACCTTCACCAAGTTTGAGCCCGCAGGTATGGTGCAGGGCAATGACAGCATCAAGAATGCAACCTCGATCCTTGATTACATCTTCCGTGAACTGGCCGTGTCATACCTCGACCGCACCGACCTCGCGCATGTGAAACCCGAAGGCGCATCTTTCGACGATATCGGTCGTGGCGAGGCGGAGGGTGTGTCCAATGTCCGTACGCCGAGCGAAAACGCCGCATCGCGGTCGCTGGAAGTGCTGAAACAGATCTCCTCGACCGGCTATCTGCGCAAGCGGATGCCGCAGGATCTGATGGCGCTGCAAACTGGGGTCAGCAATGCGGCTTTGGTCAGCGGTACCGCGACGCTGACGGCTGTGGTGGCCGAGACCGCAACGGGCCTCTCGGCCCGCGACAAGGCCAAGATGCAGGGCTACGAAGGTGATCCTTGTGGCGAATGTGGCAATTACACGCTGGTGCGCAACGGGACCTGTATGAAGTGCAATACCTGTGGCGGGACCAGCGGGTGTAGCTAAGATTTTTCGTCCGAAAAATCTTTGATGGACCAAGAAATTTCGGACGAAATTTCTTGGTCTTTTCCGGTTTGCGTATGTTGTGATGAGGTCCCGGAGCAAGTCCGGGACTGCGTCGCTTAAGCTTTCGGGATATCAAACCCCGGTGCGGCCAGCGTAAAGCCTGAAAAATCAAACCCGGGTGACACAGTACAGCCGACCAGCGTCCAATCGCCGGTGCTGCGCGCGGCCTGCCAATGATCTTTTGGCACGATGGCTTGTGGAAACTGCCCTGCCGTCAGATCAGGCCCGAGGATATGGTCCACCGCAGGCCCCGCATCATCTGGGGCGATGGACAGGATCAATGGGGCACCGGCGTAATAATGCCAGATTTCCACCGCATCGACGCGGTGCCAGTGGCTGGCCTCCCCGGCTTTGAGCAGGAAGTAGATGCAGGTCCCAACCGGGCGGCCGTCATTTTCGGCAACCCATGTCTGGCGGTAATGGCCCCCCTCGGGATGGGGGACCAGTTGCAGGTGGGCGATGATGTCATCAGCGGTCATGGGATGCGATTCTGGAGGTTTTTGTCGAGCATTCTTCAGAGACCTTCAGGTTTCAAATCGGCAAGGTCTGCAACGGCCAAGCCATCGCCGGTTAATGAAACTTCACCGACGATATCTGTCCCAGCGACTAACCCCCGATCACGGCGATTGTTGCGAAACGCGGTGATCCCGTCGCTTGCGCGACAGTAAATCCAGTCGCCGCGCCGCGCATGGGCACCGCCTTGGCGGAAGTTGCCACTGTTCAGAGGCGAAAGCCAAAGCCGGTCTGCGCAAAGGTCGAAAACCGCACCGGTGTCGAAAGACAGACAAGCAATGTCGCTGTCGCGTTCGACGCTTTTCATGAAGGCGTCACCTTTGCGCTGCGGCCAAAGGAAAACCCTTTCGTCAAGCTGGCAAGCCCAGCTGATCGCGTCATGCCCGTCCACGACCCGGTTGGCAGCGGCAAGACCATGCAAGATTGGCAGTTGGTGGTTCAACTGCGCTGTGCTGCCATCGGGCATGGTCAGAACCAGCCGGTCGCGCCGCAGCGCGAGCCTTTGTGGGTCCTGACCGGCGAGTCGAGCCAGCAGGGCAGGCGGCAACAGACCATATGTCGCGATGCCGCCCAGATTGGCGCGGGCTGTGCAGTGCAGCAAGCGTGAGCCCACCGCCCGCACGAAATCCGCCCGGGCCGTCATGGCTTGCGCCGGTAAGGTGGGTTTAAACCCATCTTACCGCAGAATGCTGCGCCCAGCATAAGTCGCCGTCTCGCCCAGAGCTTCTTCGATCCGGATCAGTTGGTTGTACTTCGCCAGACGGTCAGACCGCGACAGCGACCCGGTCTTGATCTGGCCGCAATTCGTCGCCACGGCCAGATCGGCAATCGTGACATCCTCGGTCTCGCCCGACCGGTGCGACATGACATTGGTATAGCGCGCGCGATGCGCCATATCGACGGCTTGCAGGGTTTCGGTCAGGGTGCCGATCTGGTTGACCTTGACCAGCATGGAATTGGCGCAACCGCGCGCGATCCCATCGGCCAGACGGGCAGGGTTGGTCACGAACAGATCGTCGCCGACCAGTTGCACCTTGTCGCCGATCATGTCGGTCAGCAGTTTCCAGCCATCCCAATCATCTTCGGACATGCCGTCTTCGATGCTGATGATCGGGTAATCGGCGGCCAGTTTCGCCAGATATTCAGCGTTTTGCTGGCTGGTCAGCGAGGCACCTTCACCCGCCATCTCATATTTGCCGCCTTTGTAATATTCGGTCGCGGCGCAATCGAGGGCGAGATAGATGTCTTCGCCGGGCTTATAGCCTGCCTTTTCGATGGCTTTCATGATGAAATCCAACGCTTCACGGGTCGATCCGATAGCGGGGGCAAAGCCGCCTTCGTCGCCGATGCTGGTGCTCATCCCCGCGGCGGAGAGTTCTTTTTTCAGCGTGTGAAACACCTCTGACCCCATCCGCACCGCTTCGCGGATATTCGCGGCGGCGACGGGCATGATCATGAATTCCTGAATATCAATCGGGTTATCGGCATGTTCGCCGCCGTTGATGATGTTCATCATCGGCACCGGCAGCATCCGTGCCGATGTGCCGCCGATATAGCGATAAAGCGGCTGTCCGGTGAAATCGGATGCGGCCTTGGCCACTGCCATCGACACGCCGAGGATCGCATTCGCGCCAAGGCGGGATTTATTCGGGGTGCCGTCGAGTTCGATCATCGCCATGTCGATGCCGACCTGATCGGTGGCGTCAAAGCCCAGGATCGCCTCGGCGATGTCGCCGTTTACGGCGGCGACGGCTTCCAGCACGCCTTTGCCCATATAGCGCGATTTGTCGCCGTCGCGGCGTTCTACGGCCTCATGCGCGCCGGTGGAGGCACCCGATGGCACGGCGGCGCGGCCCATCGTGCCGTCCTCCAGGATCACATCAACCTCGACCGTGGGGTTGCCCCGGCTGTCGAGGATTTCGCGGGCGTGGATATCGATGATCGTGCTCATGGAAGGCTCCTTTGGAAGGGGTGTTAGCGGTATCAATGGCTCTATAACGCGGCTGCTGCCGCAAGGGAAGCGCGGCGCAAACGGGCCTCGCGCCAGAGGGTGAAAATGCCGGAGGCGATGATGATGAATGCCCCGATCAGCGTGGTGGCATCGGGGCGTTCGCCAAACACCACGAAACCGATCAGCAGCGCAAAGATCATGCGGCTGTAACGGAATGATGAAATCACCGCCGCATTGCCTGTCCGTGTCGCGGTGATGATCGATATATAGGATGCGACGCCGATCACCGCACCGCCCAGCACCAGCAGCCAGTTGCCGGCATCAAGCCGCACCATGGGTTGGCCTTGAAAAAGCATCAGCGCAAGACTGCCCGGCACCACGAAGGCAATGGCATGCATCCCCAGTTGCACGCCGGTCATGTTCACATTGATGCCGCGCGTCAGCAGATCACGGCTGGCCAGCGCCAGCATGCCCGCAACTGCCAGCAGGGTGGCGGGGTTGAACCCATCAACGCCCGGACGCACGATCAGCAACACCCCGGCAAAGCCGATGGCAATCGCCAGCCACCGCCGCCAGCCGATGCTTTGACCCAGAAACAGCCCTGCACCCATCGCGACCACCAAAGGTGTCGCCTGAATGACCGCCGATGCGGTGGTCAATGGGATCAGCGACAGGGCTGTGGCGATCAGCACGGTGCCGGTGACTTCGGACAGGCTGCGCAGCAGCACCCATTTGTTCAAAAATTCCGGTTGCCAAAGGGGGGTGCCACGCGCCACGCACCAGCCCATCATCAACAGCAGAATGCCGGTGCTGATCAGTGCCACGGCCTGTCCGACCGGCAAGACCTGTGACAAGGCTTTGATCGCCGAATCCAGCAGCGTAAAACAGAACATCGCCAGGACCATGAAGGCCGCACCGCGCAGGTTGTCCACTTAATGATCCTTGCTTTTCTTCAGCGGCAGGCCGTAGAGTTCCAGCCGGTGCCCCATCAGCCTGTAGCCGAGTTTGGCCGCGATCCGTTCCTGCAATGCTTCTATCTCTGCATCGACGAATTCGATCACCTCGCCGCTGTGCATATCAATCAGGTGGTCGTGATGGTCGCGGTCTGCTGCTTCGTATCTTGCGCGGCCATCGCCGAATTCGTGTTTTTCAAGGATACCTGATTCCTCGAACAATTTCACGGTCCTGTAGACGGTGGCGAGCGATATCCGTGGATCGACGGCCGAGGCGCGGTTGTAGAGTTCTTCAACATCGGGGTGGTCAATGGCGTCTTCAAGCACGGCGGCAATGACCCGGCGCTGGTCGGTCAGGCGCAGGCCCTGCGCTTCGCAGCGGGAAAGGATCGTGTCAGTCATGGGTGGCCCGGTCTTTGCTTGGGTTAGTCTTAACGGTCCTGCCCGCCGCTGGCCAGTGCGTTTGGACTGGGTCGCACGTGGCTTTGCCACGCACGATGCCTCCGGCGGGGATATGTAGGTGAAATCGCGCTTGCGCGATTTCACCGGCTCGGAAGATGGGGGGTGTTGCGCCAGCGGGGCAGGCTGGCGCAAAGGGTCAACCGAGTTGCACCAGCGCGTGGCGTTTTTTGCCGGCGCTGAGTTTGATCGGGGTCGCCAGCATATCGGCGCTGATGATCAGCCCGGCATCGCTGAGCGCGTCATCGTTCAGCCTGGCACCGTTTTCAGCGATCAGGCGTTTTGCCTCTTTCCCGGTGCCGGCCAGACCGGCGCGCACGATGATCTGCACGATGGACATGCCGTCGCCCAGCTCGGCCGCGCTCAACGTCAGGGTCGGCAGATCATCACCGACGCCACCTTTTTCAAACACCTCGCGCGCGGTGGCCTCTGCCGCGGCAGCCGCCTCTGCCCCATGCAGCAATGTGGTGACTTCATTGGCGAGGATGATCTTTGCGGCGTTGATCGCGGATCCTTGCAGCGCACCCAGACGGTTGCATTCATCGACTGGCAATTCGGTGTAGAGTTTCAGGAACCGCCCGGTATCGGCATCGGTGGTGTTGCGCCAGAATTGCCAGAATTCATAAGGCGACAGCATATCACCGTTCAGCCAGATCGCCCCGCCTGCGGATTTGCCCATCTTGCGCCCATCGCTGGTGGTCAGCAAGGGTGAGGTCAGGCCATAGATTTCATGGTCCAGCACCCGGCGCGTCAGGTCGATGCCGTTGATGATGTTGCCCCATTGATCGGACCCGCCCATCTGCAACACGCAATCATAGCGCCGGTTGAGTTCCAGAAAATCATAGGCCTGCAGGATCATGTAGTTGAATTCGAGGAAGGACAAAGATTGTTCCCGGTCCAGCCGCGATTTCACGCTTTCAAAAGAAAGCATCCGGTTGACGGAAAAATGCCGCCCGATGTCGCGCAGGAAATCGAGGTAGTTCAGCCCATCCAGCCATTCGGCGTTGTTCAGCATCAGCGCATCGGTCGGCCCGTCACCATAGGTCAGGTATTTGGCGAAAACCTGCCCCATGCCGGTGATGTTGTCATTGATCTGATCGGGTGTCAGCAAAGGCCGTTCATCGGCGCGGAAACTGGGATCGCCCACCTTGGTGGTGCCGCCGCCCATCAGAGTGACGGGCCGGTGCCCGGTCTTTTGCAGCCAGCGCAGCATCATGATGTTCAGCAGATGCCCGACATGCAAGGATTTCGCCGTCGCATCATAGCCGATATAAGTGGTGACCACCCCCCGGCTCAACGCATCATCAAGGCCCTGATAATCGGTGCAATCGGCCAGATAGCCGCGTTCCATCATCACGGACATGAAATCGGATTTGGGGTGGTAAGTCATCACTCTGTTCCTAATGTAGCACGCAGCTCTCTATAAGCAGGGCGAGGCAAGAGGGAAAGCGGATGTTGAACGGGGTTGCGGTGACGGCATTGGGCACGATGTCGGGGACGTCGCTGGATGGGGTCGATGCGGCGGTGATCGAAACCGACGGCATCGAGATTTTTGATTTCGGGCCGGTCGGCTATCGCGCCTATACTCAGGACGAACAGGCAGTGCTGCGGGCGCATCTGGGGCGGTGGCAACAGGATGATGTCAGCGCTGCAGCCAGAGTGGTCGAGACCGCGCATATCGCGCTGATGCAGGATTTCGCCAATATAGCGGTGGCCGGGTTTCACGGCCAGACTTTGGCGCATGATCCTGCGGGCGGGCGCACCCATCAATGCGGCGATGGCACGCGATTGGCCGCGGTGCTGGATTATCCGGTGGTCTGGGATTTCCGCAGCGCTGATGTGGCGGCGGGTGGGCAGGGCGCGCCTTTGGCACCGTTCTTTCATTTCGCGCTGGCGAAATGGATCGGGGCCAGCGATCCGGTGGCATTTGTCAATCTGGGCGGGGTTGGTAATCTGACCTGGGTGGATCCGTCCCGTGCGGATCCGGCGGATCGTGGGGCGCTGCTGGCTTTTGATACGGGGCCCGCCAATGCACCGATCAATGATGCGATGCTGGCCCGTTTTGGCCGTCAATATGATGAAGGAGGGCAGGTTGCTGCAAAGGGGAAGGTGGATACCGCTGCTCTGGCGGCATTTCGGGCTGATCCCTATTTCGCGCAGCAGCCGCCGAAATCTTTGGACCGGGACCATTTTGCCGGTTTGACGCGCGCCGTTGCGCATCTGTCCGATGCTGATGCGCTGGCGACACTGACGCAGGCAGTGGTCTGGTCGGTGACCGCAGCGCTGGCGCAATGTCCGGCACCGCCTGTCCGGCTGCTTGTCACTGGCGGCGGGCGCAAGAACGCGATGGTGATGCAGGCGCTGGCCGCTGCCGTTACAGCAAAGGTTGCACCGGTCGAGGCGGTGGGGCTGGATGGCGATATGCTCGAAGCGCAGGCTTTTGCCTATCTTGCGGTGCGGGTGCTGCGTGGTTTGCCGACCTCTGCCCCAGGCACGACGGGGGTGCCGAATCCGGTGTGCGGGGGGCAAGTCGCCGCTGCCGGGGCTGATTTAGGCCACGACTCGGTCGGGGTTTGTTCCCGGTGAAAAACTTAATTTTGACCTGTGATATTTTTATAACAAAACTGGGCGGAAATTGGCCTAAGCCCCCGTTTTTGGACGCAAAAATGCCCGTTTCGATCACAGGCCTGTGAGGTCGGTTGTGCCCCGCGAAAAAGCTGCCAAATACACAGCACATCACAACCGATGAAACGGAGAATAACAATGACAAACACTTTCAAATTCGCGCGCACAGCCATGCTGGCAGCTCCTCTCGCACTGGCCGCAGGCATGGCCTCTGCTGGCGGTCTGGCCGCACCTGTCGAAACAGTTGCGCCAACCCCAATCGCACCAGCACCAGCACCAGTGATGCGCGGCACCGATTGGTCCGGCTTCTACCTGGGCGCACAAGCTGGTTACGCCGACATCACCGGCCTGAACCCAAACCCAGATGACGTCGATGGCGCCATCTACGGTGTGCACGCTGGTTACATGTATGACCTGGGCTCGATCGTTCTGGGTGCAGAAGTTGACTACGACCTGTCGAACATCGACAACGTGGGCCTGAGCCCAGTCGCAGCCAACAACAATGGCGATCTGGACGATATCCTGCGCGTGAAAGCACGCGTTGGCTATGATGCCGGTTCTTTCCTGCCATACGTCACCGGTGGTGTGGTTCGCGCCAACACCTCGACACCTGATCTGGAACTCGATGGCGACTTCTACGGCCTGGGCGTTGCATACAAGTTCTCCGACAGCATTCTGGTCGGTGGTGAAGTTCTGCAGCACAAGTTCTACGAAGGCGATGCAGAAAACCTGAACAACAACACACTGCGTGCGACAACTGCTACGGCTCGCGTGTCGTTCCAGTTCTAATCTGATCATCTGATCCGATTGAGGGGCCTGCGTGCAAACGCAGGCCCTTTTTTGTTGCTTTGGTATATTTTTACGGCTAACCCGGCAGCATGAAGAGCATTTGCACCATTTCCTGCTGCATTATTATCTGCTGACATCTGTCGCGGGCTGCTCTTTCACGTTTTCCATCGGACCTGAACTTGTTAACCCCGCGGTGAAACCCTGCGCGAGGCAACATGACAATCATCCGGCTGCACAACACCAAATCCCGCCACCGCGAGGATTTTGCCCCAATCGATCCCCGCAATGTCCGGATGTATCTGTGCGGGCCGACGGTCTATGACCGCGCCCATCTGGGCAATGCGCGCCCTTCGCTGGTGTTTGATGTGCTGTTCCGGCTGCTGCGCCATGTCTATGGCACGAAACACGTGACCTATGTCCGCAATTTCACCGATGTCGATGACAAGATCAACGCGCGGGCGGCGGAATCAGGCCGCGCGATTGGCGATATCACGGCGGAAACGATCGGCTGGTATCATGATGATATGGATGCGCTCGGCGCGTTGCGCCCGACGCATGAACCCCGCGCGACCGATTACATCGCCCAGATGATCGCCATGATCAGCGATCTGGTCGCCAAGGATCATGCTTATGAAGCCGAAGGTCACGTGCTGTTTGCGGTTGAAAGCTACGCCGAATACGGCGCACTCTCTGGCCGGTCCATCGACGATATGATCGCCGGCGCGCGGGTCGAGGTGGCGCCATATAAACGCAACCCGATGGATTTCGTGTTGTGGAAACCCTCTGCTGACGGCGTGCCAGGCTGGAACAGCCCCTGGGGCTATGGGCGTCCCGGCTGGCATATTGAATGCTCTGCCATGGCGCATGAATTGCTGGGTGAGAGTTTCGACATCCACGGCGGCGGCAATGACCTGCAATTCCCGCATCATGAAAACGAGATCGCACAAAGCGCCTGCGCCCATCCACATGGTGAATTCGCCCGCTATTGGGTCCATAACGAAATGCTGCAGGTCGAGGGCAAGAAGATGTCCAAATCCCTGGGTAATTTCTTTACCATCCGCGACCTGCTGGACCAGGGCATTCCGGGCGAGGTGATCCGGCTGGTCATGCTGGGCACCCATTACAGCAAGACCATGGACTGGACAGAGGCACGCCGCGCCGAGGCAGACCTGACTCTGCGCAAATGGTATGGCATCCTGCATGGCCACGGCTTCGGCCCCAATCTGATCCGGGCGCTGAAAGCGGACGGCAAATGGCAGGCGGACGAGGAATTCCTTGGTGTGCTGGCCAATGACCTGAATACATCGGGTGCGCTTTCGCGGTTGCACGTGCTGTCCAAGGGCAAAACCGCCTCTGCCCTTGCCGGTTTCGCGCATGGGCTGGAGATGCTGGGCCTGATCCGCGACTGGGCCGCGATCCCATTGTTCGACGGGGCAGAGGCCGGGCCAAGTGTCACCCCCGCAGTCGCCGCCCGCGTCGATGCTTTGTTGGCCGAACGGGCAGAGGCCCGCGCCGCCAAGGATTGGGCCCGCGCCGATCAGGTCCGCGATATTCTGACCGCTGCCGGAGTGCAGGTGACCGATGTAGGTGGGCAGGCGTCATGGACGCCGGGGCCGGATTTTGACGCGGCAAAGCTGGGTGGGCTCTGACCAAGAATTTTTGACAAAAATTCTTGGTCCGCGCTCAAAATTTTCGGCGAAAATTTTGGATTGTGCCAGATGAACAAAGAACGACTTTACCTCTACGACACCACTCTGCGCGACGGGGCGCAGACGCAGGGCGTCCAATTTTCCGCCATGGAAAAGCACAGGATCACCGCTGTGCTGGACGGGCTGGGGCTGGATTACATCGAAGGCGGCTGGCCGGGCGCCAACCCGACCGATACGGAATTCTTTGCCAATCAACCGCAGACCAAGGCGACATTCGCCGCCTTTGGGATGACCAAACGTCTGGGCCGGTCAGCCGAGAATGACGATGTACTTGCCGCCGTGGTCAATGCCGGCACCTCTGCCGTCTGTCTGGTGGGCAAGGCGCATGATTTTCATGTGACCACCGCGCTGGGGATTGCGCTGGAGGAGAATACGGAGAACATCCGCGCCAGTTTTGCCCATCTGACGGAACTGGGGCGCGAGGGTCTGTTTGATGCCGAACATTTCTTTGACGGCTACAAGGCGAACTCCGCCTATGCGTTGGAGGCAATTCACGCCGCCTATGACGCAGGTGCGCGCTGGATCGTGCTGTGTGACACCAATGGCGGCACTTTGCCGGATGAAATTTTCCAGATCGTGACCGAAGTGATCGCCAGCGGCATACCCGGCACCCATCTGGCGATCCACACGCATAATGACACCGAAAACGCCGTGGCAGGGTCGCTCGCGGCCCTGCGCGCCGGGGTGCGTCAGATCCAGGGCACGCTGAATGGGCTGGGTGAACGTTGTGGCAATGCCAATCTGACAACGCTGATCCCGACGCTGTTGTTGAAGGAACCCTATGCCAGCCAGTTCGAGACTGGGGTGACAGCGCAGGCGCTGACAGGATTGCGGCGGGCGTCGCGGTTGCTGGATGATATTCTCAACCGGGTGCCCGCGAAGCAAGCACCCTACGTTGGCGCTTCGGCTTTTGCGCATAAGTCGGGGTTACATGCCTCGGCGATTGCCAAGGACCCGAGCACCTATGAACATGTCGATCCGGCGGCGGTGGGCAACATGCGGATCGTGCCGATGTCCAATCAGGCGGGGCAATCCAACCTGCGGGCGCGGCTGGCCGATGCGGAGATCATCGTAGAACCGGGTGATCCCGCGCTTGCCCGGATTGTCGAGCGGATCAAGGAAAAAGAGGCGCAGGGCTATGCCTATGACACCGCACAAGCCAGTTTCGAAATGCTGGCGCGCGCCGAACTGGGGCTGTTGCCGAATTTCTTTGAGGTGAAACGCTACCGCGTTACCGTCGAACGCCGCCGTAACAAGCGCAACCAGATGGTGTCGATATCCGAGGCTGTGGTGGTGACCAAGGTGCAGGGGCAGAAATTTCTCAACGTCAGCGAAAGCCTTGGCCCCGATGGCAGCGACCGTGGCCCGGTGAACGCGCTGGCGCGGGCCTTGGCCAAGGATCTTGGACCCTATCAGGCAATCATTGACGATATCGAACTGGTGGATTTCAAGGTCCGCATTACCGGCGGCGGGACCGAGGCCGTGACCCGCGTCATCATCGACAGCGAAGACGGGCAAGGCAACCGCTGGTCCACCGTCGGTGTCAGCGCCAATATCGTTGATGCGTCCTTTGATGCGCTGATTGATGCGATCAACTGGAAACTGGTCCGGGACGGTGCCACGGCATGAGCTTTGCCGCCTGCGCCGCCTTGGTCGAAAAGGCCGACCCCGAACGGTTCCGCGCGATCATGGCGGCCCCTGTGCCCGCGCGTCAGGTCTTGTTCCCGCTTTATGCGTTCAACGTCGAGGTCATTCGCGCGCCTTGGGTCACCAAAGAGCCGATGATCGCCGAAATGCGCCTGCAATGGTGGCGCGACGCGTTGGAGGAAATTGCGACGGGCGGCAAGGTGCGGCGGCACGAGGTCGTGGACGGGTTGACCAAGGTGCTGGATGCGCAGGCGGCCAAAGATCTTGACGCGATGATCGCGGCGCGGCGCTGGGATATCTATAGCGACCCTTTCACTGATCAGGCGGATTTCGACGCCTACATTCACGATACCGCCGGTCTGCCGATGATCACCGCCGCGCGTTTGCTGGGCGGACAGGATGATGCAGTTGTTGCCGATTTCGCCTATGCCACTGGTATCGCCAATTTGCTGCGGGCCTTGCCGGTGCTGCTGGACCGCCAACGCCAGCCCCTGCCGGACCCGACGCCGGACGGGATCAGGACACTTGCCGCCCGTGCTTTGGATCGGCTGGCGCAGGCAGGTGCTGGCAAGCGGCGGGTCGGGCAACGGGCCGGGGCGGCCTTGCTGATCGGCCATGCGGCGCGCCCGGTCCTGCGCAAGGCGCAGCATGAACCGCAAGCGGTTCTGGACGGCAGGCTGGAGCTGACCTCGCTGCGCCAAAGCCTGCGCCTGACGCATACAGCCTTGCGCGGCTGGTGGGTTTAGGACCCATGTCTTCTTTTTTCTGAAAATACTCCGGGGTGAGACCGGACGCAGTCCGGGCGAGGGGCAGAGCCCCTGACTAGACCGCGACCCGGCGCTGCCGCGACAACCAGATCAACGAGGCCCCCGCCAGCACCAGAAACGGGATCATGGCGAGGTTGACGGCGTTCCAGCCTTCGACCGTGGTACCACCGGCGCAGTTCAGCAACCCGCCCCCGGCCAATGACGCCACTGTCACCATGCCGAAGACCAGCATGTCATTCAGGCCCTGCACCCGGCCACGTTCCTCGGGCCTGTGAGCGCCTGCCAGCATGGTGGTTGCGCCGATGAAACCGAAATTCCAGCCGACACCAAGCAGGAAGAGCGCGATAAAGAAATTCGCAAGCTCCACCCCCGCAATTGCCACCCCGCCTGCCATGGCGAGGATCACCAGCCCGGTGGCGATAATCTTTTCCACCCCGAACCGCGCAATCAGATGGCCGGTGAAAAACGAGGGCGCAAACATTGCGACCACATGCAGCGACACGATGTCATTGGCGTTATTGGTGGTAAAGCCGCAGCCGACCACAGCCAAGGGTGTCGAGGTCATCACAAGGTTCATCAGCGCATAAGATACCATGCCGCAGATGATTGCGACGATGATGCGTGGATCGCGCAGCAATTCGCGTTTGCTGCGGCCCGTTGGGGCATCGGTGACTTTTGGCATCGACCGGCTGCCCTTGGGCAGGTTGAGGAAAAAGAACAGCCCGACGCCGACAAGGTTCAGAACCACGATGGCCAGATAGCTGCCGAGGAAAGGCACGACAAAGGCATCTTGCGCCAGCTTGTTGATCTGTGGCCCGAGCACCGCGGACAAAAGCCCGCCTGCCATGACGAAAGAGATCGCCTTGGGGCGAAATGCCTCTGACGCGGTGTCGGTCGCGGCAAAGCGGTAGAATCCCTGCGCAGACATGTAGATGCCGCTAAGGTAGGACCCGGCCAGCAGCATGAAAAACGACCCGGTATACAGCCCGTAGGCCGAAACCAGCGCCCCCATTCCGCCGCCGAAAGCGCCCAGCACAAAGCCGAAGCGCCGCCCATTGCGCTGCATCAGGGGACTGATCCAGGGGGCCGTGGTCATTGAGCCGAAAACGATCATCGAGATTGGCAGCGTGGCAAAGCAGGGATTGCTGGCCAACTGACTGCCCGCCAGCCCGCCGATGACGAACATCATCGGCAATTGTGCACCCAGGATAGCCTGCGCCAGCACCAAGACGGTCACATTGCGTTTCGCGATACTGTCGTCGATCATTGTCATCGCCGAATTGCTACGCCTGCTTTTTGGTGGTGGCAATGGGACTTGTGTCGATTATATGCGCGAATGACCCGGACACGTGCTGGTTGATCAGCCCCATTGGAGGCAATGCGGTACCGCTGGCGTCGGTGGCGGTGAAAAGCGGAACGCCCCGCGCGCTGACCGTGCTGGCATAGTGGAATTCATGCCCTGTCCAGTGACCCGTGAAAGGCCCTGTGCTGGCCTGTAGGTGCCGATAGCCCAAATGTCGCTTGCGACTGGCAAAGCTGGTCACCAACCCCAGCAATCCCGCCATCTGGTGCCGCGTGCCATCGGCGTCGATCAAGCCTTCCCCCAGCACCATATAGCCGCCGCATTCGCCGTAGATCAGGGCTTGCGACTGACGCAGACTGATCAGGAATCGCTGATTGGCGGCGATCCGGCCTGCGTGCAACTCGGGATAACCGCCGGGCAGGTAGATCAGATCGGCGTCCGGCACCGGATCATCGGCGAGAGGCGAGAAAAAGCTGATCTGCGCCCCGGCGCTGCGCCAATCATCCAGCAGATGCGGATAGGTGAAGGCGAAGGCTGTGTCGCGGGCAATCGCGATATGCTGGGCGGGGGGGCGTGGCCTGGAATGAATTCCAGGCGACGGGGGCGTTGCATCCAGCCTTGCCAGCGCGTCCATATCCAGATGTTGCAACATCAGATTGGCGGCATTGTTCAGGAAATCCTCCAGATCGTCCCGCTCCTGCGCCTGTATCAGCCCCAGATGCCGCGCACCGTGTTGCAGGTCGGGGTGCCGGGGGATGCTGCCATAGATCGTGATACCGGGCAGGGCGTGACGCAGCATCGCCTCGTGTTTGGCAGAGCCGACATTGTTCAAGATCACGCCGGTGACTTTCACGCGCGGGTCATAGCGCATGAACCCTTGCGCCAGCGCGCCGATTGATCCGGCCATGCGCCCTGCGTCGATCACCAGCACCACGGGCAGGTTCAGGATACGTGCGAGATCGGCGCTGGAGCCTTTACCTGTCGGGGCGGCCCCGTCGAACAGGCCCATGGCACCTTCCACGATCAGCGGGGTGAGGCCTGCGGCCAGTGCCCTGATCCGGGCAGGCGACATTGCCCAGGCGTCGAGGTTCACGCAAGCCTGACCCGTCGCTGCGGCATGGAAGGCGGGGTCGATGTAATCGGGGCCGGATTTGGCGCTGTGAATATCCTGTGTCCGGCTGAAGGCACGGAGCAGTCCCAGCGTCACCGTGGTTTTGCCACTGCCAGAGGCGGGGGCACTGATCAGGAAACGCATATGTCCCTCCGGGACGCCTCCGGCGGGAGTATTTTTGGAAAAAAGAAGACGGGCATCAGGCGGATTCGGCGCTGCGTCCCCGCCCGAGCGGGTCGAGGTTACGGGGGGCGTCGCCTGCGGCCATGCCTTGCCAGTCGAGGACCTGCCGCATCAGCACCGACCTGCCGATGCAGATGATCGCGGGTGGCTCCAAGTTCGCAGCGGCGATGTCTTCGACGATGGTGCCGAGGGTGGTTTCCAGCACCTGCTGGTCCTTGGTCGTGGCGGTGGTAACCACGGCGGCGGGTTCTGACAGGCTGCGCCCGGCGGCGATCAGATGGGCGGCGATCTGGGCGATATGTTTCATGCCCATATAGATCACGATGACCTGCGACCCTTTGGAAATGCTCGTCCAGTCGAGCGATCCGGGTGTATTGCCGGATTGGTCATGGCCGGTCACGAAGGTCACAGATTGGTTGACGTCCCGGTGGGTGACGGGGATGCCCGCATAGGCCAGCCCGCCGATGCCCGCGCTGATGCCGGGGATGATGCGGATCGGGATGTTGTGTTGCACCAGCGTTTGTGCTTCCTCACCGCCACGGCCAAAGACGAAAGGATCGCCGCCTTTGAGGCGCAAAACCCGTTTGCCCGCGCGCGCAAGATCGACCAGATGCAGCGAGATATCGCGTTGCTTGGCGGATGGTTTGCCGCCGCGCTTGCCCGCATAGATGTGTTCCGCCTGCGGTGCCCAGTCGAGGATCGCTTCTTGCACCAGCGCGTCGTAGATCACCACATCGGCTTGCCGCAGAGCGTTCAGCGCATGCAGCGTCAGCAGGCCGGGATCGCCCGGACCGGCCCCGCAGAGCCAGACCCAGCCGGGTTGCAGCATGGGCCAGTCATGGCCGGGAAGTGGGAAGTCATGCGTCATCCTTTGTATATGCCGCTGAAAGCCGGGTTTGGAAAGCGGGGATGCGACAAGCGATTGCCGATTGCCGTCATGCCGCGCGCTGCCTATCGTCGCGCTGATGACACGCAAACCTCAGACAGAATTGCGCCGTGGCTGGACCACAGGCGCTTGTGCGACGGCAGCGACCAATGCCGCGCTGGTCCGGCTGTGGGGTGGGACATTTCCGCGCGATGTGACGATCACTTTGCCGAAAGGTGAGACGCCATGCTTTCCGCTGGCTTTTTGCGAGGCGGGCGAAGGCTGGGCTGAGGTCGGCATCACCAAGGATGCGGGCGATGATCCTGATGTCACCCATGGCGCTCTGATTGTGGTGCGGGTTTCCGCCTCGCCCGGTGGCGTGGTGTTCCGGGCGGGTGAAGGTGTCGGCATGGTCACCAAGCCGGGCCTGCCGATTGCGGTGGGCGAGCCTGCGATCAATCCGGTGCCGCGCCAGATGATGGCGGATGTGGTGGTGGAAATGGCCGGCTTTTATGGGCAGACGCCTGATGTCACGATTGAAATCTCGGTGCCCGGTGGGGTGGAGATTGCGCTGAAGACTTGGAACCCAAGGTTGGGGATTGAAGGTGGTCTGTCTATTCTGGGCACGACCGGGATTGTGCGGCCGTTTTCCTGTGCCGCCTGGATTGCGTCCATTCATCGCGGGATTGATGTGGCGCGCGCCGGTGGCGTGGAACATGTGGCGGGCTGCACCGGGGCGACCTCTGAACGCATCGTGCAGGCGCTTTATGGCCTGCCGGATCATGCGATGCTGGATATGGGGGATTTCGCGGGGGGGATGCTGAAATATCTGGCGAAACATCCGGTGCCGCGTGTCACCATCGGCGGCGGGATCGGCAAGATCACCAAGCTCGCGCAGGGGGCGATGGATTTGCATTCGGGGCGGTCTCAGGTGGATTTTGCTGCGATGGCGCAGATGATGGATGACCCAAGGCTGGCCGGGGCGAATACGGCGTTGGAGGCGTATCAGATCGCCGGAGCGCCGCTGGCGCAGACGATGGCGGATCGTGCGTTGGCGCAGGTGCAGGGGCGTTTTGCCGGGATGCAGTTCGATATTGTGGTGATCGACCGCGGGGGGGTGATCTTGGCGAGGGCGGGGGCATGACATTGCTGCTGCTGGCCGGGACAGGCGAGGCGCGGGTGATTGCGCAGGCTTTGCATGGGCGCGATGTGATTGCCTCGCTTGCAGGCGTGACGCGGGACCCGGAGCCTTTGGCGGTGCCGGTGCGGCAGGGTGGATTTGGCGGTGAGGCGGGGTTTCGTGACTTTCTGGCGGAGGCCGGGATTCATGCCGTGCTCGACGCGACTCATCCTTATGCCGCAAGGATCACCGCGCGGTCGGCGGCAGTTTGCGCTGAATTGGGGTTGCCGTTTTGTCAGGTCTTGCGGCCTGCATGGCTGCCCGAGGAGGGCGACCATTGGACCGAGATTGCCACGGAAGCCGATGCCGCCGCGCATATCCCCATGGGTGCCACGGTGTTTCTGGGGACTGGGCGGCAGAGCCTGCCGGGGTTTTCCAATCTCGCCGGGCGGCGGGTGATCTGTCGGCAGATTGATCCGCCTGATGGGCCGTTTCCCTTTGCGGGCGGGGAATATTTGGTGGGGCGTCCGCCGTTTTCGGTGGCGGATGAAACGGCCTTGTTCCGGCGGCTGGGCGTTGATTGGCTGGTGGTCAAGAATGCGGGCGGGCAGGCGAGTGCGACGAAATTGGTTGCGGCCCGTAATCTGGGCATTCCGGTGCTGATGCTGGCGCGGCCTGCGCTGGGCGATTGGCAACGCGTGGACAATGTGCAGGCAGCCTTGGATTGGGTGGCGCAATGCGGGTGATCACGTCGGAGGCATGTCTTGCCGAAGGGGCGGCGCATTTGGCGCGCATCGAGCCGCGTTTTGCCCGGGTCCTGCCCGATCTGCCGGATATTCCCTTGCGCTTGAAATCGGATGGGTTTGGTGCGCTGCTTAATGCGATCGTTAGTCAGCAGGTCAGTGTTGCCTCGGCCAATGCGATCATGGGGCGGCTGGAAATCGCGGGGATGACCGACCCCGCGTTGGTGGCGCTGGCCACGCCCGAGGAATTGCGCGCCTTGGGGCTGAGCGGGCAGAAGGCGCGCTATGCCAAGTCGCTGGCGCAGGCTGATCTGGATTATCCGGGGTTGCATGCGCTGCCTACGGATGAGGTGATCACAAGGCTGACCGCCGTCACCGGCATCGGTGTCTGGACGGCAGAGATTTACGCGATGTTCTCGCTCGGGCGTGCCGATGTCTTTGCGCCGGGCGATCTGGCCTTGCAAGAGGCGGCACGGCTGATCTTTGACCTGCCCGAACGGCCCAAGGACAAGGCTTTGCGCGCGATGGCCGAACCCTGGGCACCGTGGCGGTCGGTTGCGGCGCGGGTGATGTGGGCCTATTACGCTTATGACAAGCAACGGGAAGGGATCAGATGACACGGGCACTTCAGGCGCAGCGGCGCGAACCGCAATCGGGCGAGACGCGATCCTGCGTGATCTTTCTGCATGGCTATGGCGCGAATGGCGCCGATCTGATCGGGCTGGCTGATCCTTTGGCGGATCACATGCCGGATACGTTGTTCATTGCCCCCGACGCGCCAGAGGCCTGTGCGGGCGCGCCGATGGGTTATCAATGGTTTCCCATCCCCTGGATCGACGGGTCTAGCGAGGAAGAAAGCAATGCCGGGTTGCAGAATGCCGCCGCTGATCTGGATGCGTTCATTGACGGGGTGATGGTGGATGAGGATCTGCTGCCTGAACAGGTGATGGTGCTGGGCTTCAGCCAGGGCACAATGATGGCGCTGCATGTGCTGCCACGGCGCGAGGATGCTGTCGCGGGGATTGTTGCCTTTTCCGGGCGGTTGCTGCTGCCTGAACAATTGGTCGATGACGCGCAATGCCGCCCGCCGGTGCTGTTGGTTCATGGCGATCAGGATGATGTGGTGCCGCCGCAATCATTGGCGCAGGCGGCGGAAACCCTGCAACAGGCAGGCTGGACCGAAGTTTACGCCCATGTGATGAAAGGCACCGGCCATGGCATCGCACCAGATGGGTTGCAGGTGGCGCTGGCCTTCATGCGGGACCGGTTCGGGATGGAATAGGCCCTGACAGGCCCCGCGCTTTTTTGACACAAATTGTGGGGCTTGTCACAAATCTGACGCGAGATATAGTCTATTCAACGGGTAAGCGGAAACGCTGTCTTTCAGGGCTTCCGCACCGGATGTGTGGGATATGGATATGACGCAGACAGAGTTTCGCAATGATTTCGTGCGCGCGCCGGGATCGCTCAAACATTTTCCCGCTTTGGTACTGAATGCGGATTATCGGCCCTTGTCTTATTACCCTCTGTCGCTCTGGCCCTGGCAGGAAGCGATCAAGGCGGCATGGCTCGACCGCGTCGTGATCGTCAGCGAATATGAAGAAACCGTGCGCAGCCCGTCCACGGTGATCCGCATCCCGTCAGTTGTCGTGCTCAAGGATTACGTGACCCCGCAGCGGCAGGTCGCTTTTACCCGGTTCAACCTGTTCCTGCGCGATGAATTTTGCTGCCAATATTGCGGTGCCAAGGGCGATCTGACCTTTGATCATGTCGTGCCGCGCGCGGCGGGGGGTGTGACAAGCTGGGAAAATGTGGTGGCGGCCTGTTCGTCCTGCAACCTCAAGAAAGGGTCAAAGTCCCTGCGCCAGTCGGGCATGTCGCTGCGTAAACCGCCGCGCCGCCCGGTGCCCGCGCAATTGCACAATGTCGGACGGAAATTCCCGCCGAACCATTTGCATGAAAGCTGGCTGGATTATTTGTATTGGGATGCAGAGCTGGAAGCTTAGGATTTGGATGCTGGACTGACGAAAGTCAGACCATACCCGGACCATTGTCCTGTTCAGTCAGCTATTTGCGTTCACGTCGCCGTCTGCGGCGGCTAGATTGCCACCAACCTGTCTGGCCCCGCCATCCTCTGTCTGCCATAACCATCGCAGGACAAAAAGGAAGCTGGCCTGATGTTGGATATGCTGACCCCATCGCCTTTTGGTGAAATTGCCCTGCTGTTGATGCTTGCCGCCGGGGTCGGGTTTGTCGGGATGCTGCTGCGTCAGCCGCTCATCGTCAGCTTTATCGCGGTGGGGCTGCTGGTGGGGCCCTCGGCGCTGGATCTGGTGCGCGCTGATACGCAGGTGATTGATCTGCTGTCAGAGCTGGGCATTGCGGTGCTGCTGTTTCTGGTCGGGATCAAGCTGGATGTGAAACTGATCCGGTCGCTGGGCATGGTGTCCTTGCTGACCGGGTTGGGGCAGGTCGCCTTTACCTCGGTCTTTGGCTATCTGATCGGGCTGGCGCTTGGGCTGGGGGCGGTGACCAGCCTGTATGTCGCGATTGCACTGACCTTTTCATCGACCATCATCATCGTCAAACTGTTGTCCGACAAGCGTGAGATTGACAGTCTGCATGGCCAGATCGCGCTTGGTTTCCTGATCGTGCAGGATCTGGTCGTGGTGCTGGCGATGATCGTGCTGTCGGCCATCGGAATCGGTGCGGCGGGCGGCGGACATGGCGGCGGGTCGGTGCCGATGGTGCTGCTGTCCGGGCTGGCAATGGTCGGGGCCGTGGTGCTGTTTGTGCGCTACGTGGCCAATCCGCTGACCGAACGGCTGGCGCATGCGCCGGAATTGCTGGTGATCTTTGCCATCGCGATGGCGGCGGTCTTTGCCGCCTTCGGCGATATCGCCGGCCTGGGCAAAGAGGTCGGCGGGCTGCTTGCCGGTGTGGCGCTGGCCTCGACCGCGTACCGCGAAACGATTGCAGCGCGGCTGGCCCCGTTGCGCGATTTCCTGCTGTTATTCTTCTTTATCGCGTTGGGGTCCGGTCTTGACCTGTCCTTGCTCGGCACGCATGTCTGGGGCGCGGTGATCTTTTCCGCCTTTGTGCTGATCGGCAATCCGCTGATCGTTCTGGTGATCATGGGGGCCTTGGGATACCGCAAGCGCACCGGTTTTCTGGCCGGGCTGACCGTGGCGCAGATCAGTGAGTTTTCGCTGATCTTTGTCGCAATGGGCGTGTCCATCGGTCATGTGCAGGAAGATGCGCTGGGGCTGGTGACCATGGTCGGTCTGGTGACGATTGCCGCCTCGACCTATATGATCACCTATTCGCACCAGTTATATGCGCTGTTCGAACCGTGGCTTGGCCTGTTCGAGCGCAAGAACCCGCATCGTGACCAGCAAGGCGACAATGCACCAAAGAATGCCCGGTATCAGGTCATCATCTTTGGCCTCGGCCGGTTCGGCACCGCCATCGGGCTGCGCATGCAAAAGCGCGGAATCACAGTGCTGGGGGTGGATTTCAACCCCACCGCAGTGCGGCGCTGGCGCGGATTGGGGCTGGATACCGAATTCGGTGATGCTAGCGATCCAGAGTTCGTGGCCGAACTGCCCTTGCCGGATGCCGCCTGGGTCCTGTCCACCGTGCCAATCCACCCCACCGGCCTCAGTCATGAGGATATCCGCACGACGCTGATACAATTGACCCGCAGCGGCGGCTTTGCCGGAAAAATCGCGGTGACATCGCATCAGGCCGCGGAAACCGATGCGCTGCTGGCCGCCGGTGCGGATCTGGTGCTGGAGCCGTTTCAGGACGCCGCCGACCGCGCTGCAGACTTGCTTTGCGGTGGCAAGCGCGAGGAAAGAACCGATATTCCCGTCATCGATTCCGAGGGCGAACCCATCCCCTGACAGGTGCAATCACGGTGCAAAGCCTGTAGACAGGGCTGTGAAAGTGCTTTAGCCACCTGAACGTTAGCGCTAACGAAATTGCATAGAAGCGGAGCAAGGCCATGGTTTCTCGTGTCATCCCTGTTGAAACCTTCGATCTGGTGATTTTCGGCGGCACCGGCGATCTCGCCCGGCGCAAGATCCTGCCCGGTCTGTTCCGCCGGTTCCAGTCCGGCCAGATGCCGCAGGGCGCGCGGATCATTGGTGCGGCCAGGTCTGACATGGATGCAGATGCCTATCGCCAGATGATCAGCGAGGCGATTGCCGAATTCGGGGGTGAAGAATCGCAGGATTCCCGCAGTCTGACCGGTTTTCTGGCCGCGCTGGATTATGTCGCGATTGATGCCAAAGGCGAAGGCGGCTGGTCCGAACTGGCGCAAAAGATCCGCGCCGATGTCGTGCAGGCATTTTACTTCTCGGTGGCACCTGCGCTGTTCGGCGATCTGGCCGAACGGCTGCATCTGCACAAGATCGCGACAGCAAACAGCCGGATCGTTGTGGAAAAACCCTTTGGTCGTGATCTGCAGACCGCCCGCGCGCTGAATGCGGTGCTGGCCGCCCATTTCAACGAAGATCAGATTTACCGGATCGACCATTATCTGGGCAAGGAAACCGTGCAGAACCTGATGGCCGTCCGGTTCGGCAATGTGTTGTTCGAACCTTTGTGGAACAACCACTACGTCGATCATATCCAGATCACCGTTGCTGAAACCGTGGGTGTCGGCGGGCGTGGGTCCTATTACGATAAATCCGGTGCGATGCGCGATATGGTGCAGAACCACCTGATGCAGCTGTTGTGCCTGATCGCGATGGAACCGCCCAGCCGCTTTGGCGCGGATGAGGTGCGCGATGAAAAGCTCAAGGTCATCCGCGCGCTGCAACCGGTCGAAAACCACCATATCGTGCGCGGCCAATATGATACCGGCGCCGATGGTCCCAGCTATCGCGAGGATGCTGAAAATCCCCGCAGCTTTACCGAAAGCTTTATCGCGCTGAAATGCCATATCGCCAATTGGCGGTGGGCAGGTGTGCCATTCTATCTGCGCACTGGCAAGCGCATGAAAGCCCGCTCATCCGAGATTGCGGTGGTGTTCAAGGACCTTGGCCATACAATTTTCGAAGGTGATACCGCGCGTCATCGCAATATTCTGTCGATCCGCCTGCAACCGAATGAAGGTATGGATCTGCAGGTCACGATCAAGGAGCCCGGTCCGGGTGGCATGCGTTTGATCGACGTGCCGCTGGACATGACTTTTGCCGATGCTTTGGGTGACGATTCCGAAGAGGTGACAGATGCCTATGAGCGCCTGATCATGGATGTGATCCGCGGCAATCAGACTTTGTTCATGCGCGGCGACGAGGTCGAGGCGGCATGGCGCTGGACCGACCCGATCATTCATGGCTGGGAAGCGCGGAATGATGTACCAAAGCTGTACGATTCCGGGTCCACAGGACCGGAAGATGCAATGATGCTGCTGCACCGCGACGGGCGCAAATGGCGCGAAATCAAAGGCTAGACTGATGGAACTGATCGAATATCCCGATAGCGAGATGATGATGATGCGGCTGGCCGATATTCTGGCCAGCCAGTTGAAACAGGCGCTGCTGGGCCATGATCGCGCCTCGCTTGCCGTGCCGGGCGGCACCACACCGGGGCCGGTGTTCGACAATCTGTGTTCCGTCGATCTGGACTGGTCCCGCGTCGATGTGATGCTGACCGATGAACGCTGGGTCCCCGAAAGCTCGGACAGGTCCAATACCGCGCTGCTGCGTCAGCGGTTGCTGGTGGATCGCGCGGCTGAGGCGCGGCTGATCCCGCTTTATGCCGATGCTGCCATGCCAGAGGACAAACTGGACGCATTGACCGAAGGGCTGGAATCCTGCCTGCCTTTGTCGGTGGTCTTGCTGGGGATGGGCGCGGACATGCATACGGCGTCTATCTTTCCGGGTGCGGATCAATTGGACCGCGCGCTGAACGGCGATGACCTGCTGGTTGCGATGCGCGCGCCGGGTGCGCCGGAGCCGCGTATTACCCTGTCTGCGAAAGTGCTGAACGGCGCGATGAACCGCCATATCGTGATCATCGGTGAACAAAAGCGCCTCGCACTGGATCATGCGCAAGAGCTGAGCGTTGAAGAAGCCCCGGTTTCCGCAGTTCTGAAAAATACAACAGTGCATTGGGCGGAGGCATAAATGGTCTGGAACAAACTTCGCGCGCATCACGCCGCCACCGCCGACCGGCGGTTTGAAACGCTGTTGGATGCTGCCCGCGCCGCTGATTTCAGCGCGACAGCGGGCGACATGCGGCTGGATTACGCCAAAACCAATATCGATGCCGATGCCCGTGGCTTGCTGTTCGACCTGCTGGATCAGACCGGCGTGGCCGCGAAACGTGACGCAATGTTCACCGGTGCGCCGATCAATGACACCGAAGGCCGCGCCGTGTTGCATACTGCGTTGCGCAATCTTGACGGTGGGCCGGTACTTGTGGACGGCAGCGATGTCATGCCCGCCGTGCTGGACACGCTGGACCGGATGGCGGATTTCGCCAGTGCTGTGCGGGATGGGGCGTACAAAGGGCAGGGCGGCAAGATCACCGACGTCGTGAATATCGGCATCGGCGGGTCCGACCTTGGCCCGGCGATGGCCGCCCGCGCGCTGGCCCCCTATCACGACGGCCCGCGCTGCCATTTCGTCAGCAACGTGGACCCGGCGGATATTGCAGGGGTCTTGCGGCACTGCGATCCGGCGACGACGCTGGTGATCGTGGCGTCAAAAACCTTTACCACGATCGAGACGATGACCAACGCCCGCACCGCGCAGGCGTGGATGGCGCAATCTGTCAGTGACACCGGCGCACAATTTGCGGCACTGTCCACCGCCGCCGACAAGACCGCTGCCTTCGGCATCGACCCCGCCCGCATTTTCGGCTTCGCGGATTGGGTCGGCGGGCGCTATTCGCTCTGGGGACCTATCGGGCTGTCGCTGATGATCGCGATTGGCCCGGATGCGTTCCGCGCCTTTCTGCGTGGCGCACAGGCGATGGATGTGCATTTCCGCGCCGCTGACTGGTACGAAAACCTGCCTGCGCTGCTGGCTGTTGTCGGAATCTGGCACAACCAGATCTGCGGATACCCGACGCGAGCAGTGCTGCCTTATGATAATAACCTCAGCCGCTTACCAGCCTATCTTCAACAACTGGAGATGGAGAGTAACGGCAAAGGCGTCGCCATGGACGGCAGCGATCTGCCGGTCGCGAGCGGCCCTGTCGTCTGGGGCGAACCGGGCACCAACGGGCAGCATGCGTTCTATCAATTGATCCACCAGGGCACCGGCGTGGTCCCTTGCGAGTTTCTGGTCGCCGCGCGCGGTCATGAAGATGACCTGCACCACCAGCACCAATTGCTGGTCGCCAATTGCCTTGCGCAATCCGAGGCGTTGATGCGCGGTCGGTCACTGGATGAAGCCCGCGCCAAGATCGCCGATAAATTCACCGGCGAAGAATTGGACCGGCAGGCACGGCACCGGGTCTTCACCGGCAACCGGCCTTCTGTCACCATCGCCTATCCGCAACTGACACCTTTCGTTCTGGGCCAGATCATCGCGCTTTATGAACATCGGGTCTTTGTCGAAGGCGTGGTTCTGGGCCTCAATTCCTATGATCAATGGGGGGTGGAACTGGGCAAGGAACTGGCCACCGCGCTGCAACCCGTCGTCGAAGGCAGCACGGGGGCGGAGGGCAAGGATGCCTCGACCGCCGCGCTTGTCGGGTTCCTGCGGCAGAACGGGGTCTGACGATGCTGCCCTATGTCCCCATCGTGATGTCGGTGATCCTGATCGCCGCGATGTTGATCGAATTGCGGACCGGGAAAATCCCCAATCTGCTGACCTTGATGCCCTTTGTGCTGTTCATGCTGGTGCTGGTCACCTCGCCTGATCCGCAGGTATTCGGCCCGCAACTGATTGGCGCGGCTGTGGTGCTGGTGATCGGGCTGGTGTTGTTCGCGCTTGCCGGTTTCGGCGCGGGTGCGGTCAAACTGCTGACCGGGCTGGCGCTGTTCGTGCCGCTGGATCAAGCCCTTGTGACCTTTGGCATCTTCGTGGCCGCGATGTTTCTGGGCAGTTTCCTGATCCTGCAAATCCGCAAGCGGTTTGCCGTGGAAGGCAGCGATTGGGTGGTGCTGGCGAAAGGCGTTCTGCCGATGAGCTGGCCCATCGGCATCGCAGGTCTGTCGCTGTTCTGGTTGCTATGACGCTTAGATCGCGGCTGTGACGATGATTTCGACGTCGTAATCCTGTGTCGCCAGCTTTGCCTCACCCGTCCAGCGGGCGGGGGCTTTGCCCTCGGGCACCCAGGCATCCCAGACCGCATTCATGTCGGCGAATTGTGTCCCGATATCCGACAACCAGATCTGCGCGGTCAGCAGGTTGGATTTATCCGTTCCCGCTTCTTCCAGCAGGGTATCGATCTGCGCAAGGATCGCGGCAGTCTGTTCCGAAACAGAGGCCCCCGGCGTGCCGACCTGGCCAGCAAGATAGGCGATGCCGTTGTGGACGACCAACTGGCTCATCCGGGCGTTGGTGTGGTGGCGGGTGATTTCGGGCATGGAGGCCTCTTTCGTTATGAGGGAAGAGTTTGGAGCGGGTGAAGGGAATCGAACCCTCG
>JAFPBO010000029.1 GCA_017390475.1 Loktanella sp. | reverse complement strand
TCGCTGAGCACAGACACCGACCCCCGCATCCTCTGGCGCGTGGCCCTGCACGAGGCTGGTCATGCCACCATCGCTGCCGCCCTGCACCTTGGCCAGATCACCCGGCTGGCCATCACCCCGCAAGGCGGCGAGACACACCGCCGCCGTGCGAACAATGAATGCCTGCTGTCAGATCTTGAAGACGATATCTGCTACGACCTTGCCGGCCGCGCCGCCGAACGGCTGGTGCTTGGCACGATCTCCGCAGGTGCCGGTGGCCCCGCGCATTCCGACCTTGCGGGCGCCACCGACAAGGCTCTCAAAATCGAGACCGCCTACGGCCTCGGCCCCGACGGTCCGGTCTGGGTCGAGGCCCCCGCCGTTGTTATACTGCAGAACACAAACCTGCGTGGCCGTGTCCGCAAGCGCCTCGACCGGGCAGAAGCCCGCGCGGTCAAGGTTCTCACCCAGCACCGCCGCACACTGGAGGCGCTGGCAAAGGCGCTGATGGCAGAGCGCAGCCTCAATGAAGAACAGATCGCAGCAATTGTGGCGGGGGTTGGAATGACGGCTGGCGCAACAAAAAGCGAAGCCTGCGCAGCTGGCCACCCCGAACCGAGGGATGAAGCGCAGACCCCGTCAGCAAACTGATCCTTGTGACCCATCATGTGCCCAAGCAGGTGACGCAGATCAGCGGCGGGATTTCAGTGATGCTTTTTGGCGGTGTTCGCTCTTAAGGCGTCACTGCTTTGGACCGGATCATCGAAAGCCCATGCATCTACTGCCACCCAAGTCAGCGCTCTTTTTCCATTTTGATCTTTGCTTTGTTTTTTCAGTGTTTTGGTTTTTGGTCAGAGGAAGGAAGGGAGCAGTTTTTTTGTTTTTTCTGGCAGGGCAGAGCCCGGTAGATATTTTAGTGATTATTTTAGTTTTTGGTCTGTGGTCAAAAATACATGTTTTTTGGTTGTTTTGTTTTCAGCTTCATGCGCGCGGAGCAGCTATACTGGCCTCTGACGGAAGATGCACAATAATATATGTAAAACATATGGTTATCCCCACAATAATCATTTTTTCCTGCTTTTGACTCAATGATTGGACCCCTGATGGTTTATACTGACTGCAGCACCGCCGGAGACTTTCCCGGCTCAGATCAGATCAAAATTACCAATCCCGCCTTGCCCGGGATCGGGCAGGAGAACTCGGCCTATGGCACGGGACCGGAGAAGTCATGTTTACAGGGAAGAGGCGCTGGCGACAGCGCCCTCGCCCGTGAACGCGGCTTCCAACCGGCCGCTTGCCACGACTCGTTCTGCCCCGCATCCTTGTCTTGTCGAGATCGTGCGGCTCCTCGCACGGCAGACAGCCAAGGCCGACGTCGCCGCGCAGCGCGCAATTAACAATGAGGACTAGTATCATGCCCAGCCAGCCTTTGCGCGTCGCGACCTACGCACGATACTCAAGCGAGATGCAGTCCGCCGCCTCCATCGAAGATCAACAACGCCTCTGTCACCGCCTGGCCGAGACGCATGGCTGGGTCGTGGTCCATGATTACTCCGATGCTGCGATCTCTGGCGCATCGCGGGAGCGCCCGGGCTATCAGCGGCTGCTGACCGATGCCCGCCTCGGCATCTTTGATATTGTTGTTGCAGAGAGCCTCGACCGCATCAGCCGCGATCAGGAAGATACATCTTATTTCTACAAACAATTGCAGTATCGCGACATCCGGATCGTCACCAGTTCGCAAGGCGAGATCAGCGAGATGCATATCGGGTTCAACGGTGCTGTCTCAGCCGTCTTTCTCAAAGACCTCGCGGCCAAGGTCCATCGCGGCCTTGAAGGCCGCGTCCGCAAAGGCAAATCGGCCGGTGGTGTCAGCTATGGTTACCGGGTAACCCGCGCCTTTCGCGAAGACGGCACCCTTGTGACCGGCGAACGCGAGATCAACGTAGATGAAGCTGCCATCGTGCGGCGGATCTTCCGGGAATATGATGCCGGACATTCCGCACGCGCGATTGCCGCTGGATTGAATGCCGACAAGATCCCGCTCGACACCGGCAAAGGCACCGGCGTCTGGGGGCCGTCGACCATTTCCGGAAACTGGAAGCGCGGCACCGGCATCCTGAACAACGAACTATATATCGGCCGGATGGTCTGGAACCGGCAGACCTTTGTGAAAGACCCCGACACTCGCAAGCGACAGGCACGGCTGAACCCGCCAGAGCAATGGATTGTCGAAGATGTGCCCAACCTGCGGATTATCGACGACACCCTGTGGGACCGGGTCAAGGCACGCCAGTCCGCGATCCGCGACGATATGAACCCTGCCGGTGTGCAGGCAGGCCCCCGGCGTCCCGAGAACGCGCGGCGCCCGAGCTATCTGTTTTCAGGGTTGATGAAGTGTGGCTGCTGCGGGACCAGCTATACGCTGATCAACAAGACGCGGTATGGCTGTGTCGCCGCGCGCAACAAGGGTGATGCGATCTGCACCAACCGCGCCACCATCGAACGCGAGGTTGTCGAAGACCGCGTCCTGACCGGCCTGCGCGACAGCCTGCTGCATCCGGACCTGATCACCACATTCGTCGAGGAATATCGCCGCGCCTTTAATGCCGAAGCCGCCGGTGCGGATGCCGCGCGCGAGAAGGCCCGCCGTGATCTCGCGCAGATTGACAAGAAGATCAGCAGCATCATGGCGGCAATCGAAGACGGAATGTATCAGCCCAGCATGAAGGACCGGATGGCGGAACTGGAAGGTGAGAAGCGCAAGCTGATCGGCTATCTCGCACAAAGCCCTGAGCCACCTGCCCTGCGGCTGCATCCGAGCCTGTCGGAGGTCTACCGGAGCAAGATCCGTAATCTGTCGTCAGCGTTGCAAGATCCAGACCTCAAGACAGAGGCGACAGAAGCGCTGCGCGGGCTGGTCTCCGAGATCCGGATGATCCCGAACGCAGACGCGCCGCAGGGTCATCACATTGAACTGGCAGGGGAATTGGCGGGTATTCTGGCATTGGGGGTGTCCGATACGACAAAACCCGCGCGATTTGCACGGGTCGGGTCGGTTACAATGGTTGCGGGAGTAGGATTTGAACCTACGACCTTCAGGTTATGAGCCTGACGAGCTACCGGGCTGCTCCATCCCGCGCCAGTGTGGCGCACCTAGTTT
>JAFPBO010000028.1 GCA_017390475.1 Loktanella sp. | reverse complement strand
TATCTCAAACGTCTGGGCACTTTCCCCATAGGATGGTCCAAGACCCCCGCGGCTTCCTCCTTCCGAGGTTTGTCAACGTGGGCCGCCATCTCATGGCCGGCAACGTCGTGCTGCGGCCCACATCGAAAAACCTTCAGGGAAGCGGACTTTCGCTGCGGGAGCAAATCTATTGACGCGCAACCGCTCAAGCGGACATTCATGCGCAGCGCATTTGACGAAACCTGAGGTGGTCACCGAAAACTGGACAATGACGTAAGCTTGGATTTGCTGTCTGCTGATCTTCACTATGAAGGAGATCAAAGACGCCGAAACGAAAGCAGCATGCGCCCGAGTTCAAGGCCAACGCTTTATGTCGCAGGTGTGATCGCTTACCGCGCCACTGACCCATTCACAGCGCGCATATCGAAACCGATACGGGTCATTTCGGCGATCATCGCCTGCCAGATTTCGACCTGCCTTTCGACCGGTGCGGTCTGCACGCTTTGCAGTTGTGGCTGGTAGCGCAGGGCAAGCCGCAGGGTATCGCGATTGCGCAGGGTGTCACCTTTTGCTGGCTGGTTTAGGACCACGGCGTATTGCCAGATCACCTGATCCCGGATCAACCGCAGATCGGCGCTGTCAGGCAAGGCAGGATGATCCCCCGGTGTCACCAACCGATGTGCCAGTTGGCGCATCAGAATATGCGACGGGTCCGACAGCGTGATCTGCCAAGGCGTCCTATCCGTCAGCACCGATGCATCAGGCTGTTCCTGTCCGGTGATCATCGCTGTCATCTGGTCCTTGCAGCCATACTCCCTCTCCTGATCGCAATAGATGGTCAACCGCCGCAAGATCTGGTCATCCGCCAGATCACAATCTGACGCCGGCAAATTGCGCAGCGCGCCGGGGTTCTGCGCATCGATCGGGGCAAGGCATTGCGCCGAATTCTCGAGGGCAAGCGGCATCTCCGGCCAGGCAAGGGATAATGCCAGCTGCGTCTCGGGCGATGTAACAGCGGCATCCCGGTGCGACAGCAGCAAGTTATCCGCCAAGAGCTCTGGAGCAAATAGCCGGTAATCATTGAAGCGCACCTGCACCAGCCGCGCCTGATCCGGTGAACGGACGCTTTCGATCCGCGGATAAGTTTCCTGCAAATGCGCGCTGACCTGCGTACCGAGCTGGTTGGCGCCTTGGCTGATGTGCAAAACGGCATCGCCGAATTCCGCAACGTGCCATCCTTCCATCGGATGACCGGGCGCAATCTCGACAGCGCGCAACACAGTGCCGCCATTGCGGATCGCCAGAACACATCGCAACGGTAAGGCCGGGCTACGTTCACAGCGGATCATTTCGCTGGGGAAAGTCAGGTTCGCCAGCGTGAGCTGATCGGCGGAAAGGTCCCCGGTCATAGGAAAATCGCGCAGGATGAACAGACTGGGTATCGCCATCTGCGCGGTTGTTGTGGCTGTCTGCGCATCCAGCGTCAACTGCAAGACCCGGTTCAGCCATTCCGACGCCGAACGTACCTGTGCAGCAGAGATATAGACCTGCCGGTCACGGCTCGGCTCAACCACGATGAACCCCAGCCACAAGATAAAACCAAGACGCAAGGCCAAAGCCGGACGGATCCGCCGGATCGGCCGCGTCAGAAACTGTTCCAACCCCCAGAAACGGCGCGCCAGCTTGTGATGCAGGCGCGTGACCATTCGCACCAACGGCAGCAGAGCCGCACGCCAGATCGTGTAAATCAGCAGATAGATCAATCCAGCGCCAACCGCGCCGCTGATGGCATTGGCCGCATTCTCATCCGTCCAATCGCCGCGCGCCTGCATCACAAGGCCCAGAAGAAAAGTCAGGACGCCCAGCACCAGCGGCGGCGCAACCCATGACCAGAACGGATCTTCACCTTTTTCTTTGGTGTCGATCGCCGGAGCGGTGGCAGGACGGGCCTTCAGGATCAGTTCAAAAAGCACTTGCTGATCCGGGAAACGGCGCAAGAACCCCACGCCGTCATCGCGCCAGCCAAAGATGTCATCCGCCCGCACGATCCATGCGGTCGGCGGACGTCCGTCGTTTCTGCCGATAGCTATGATGATCTGCCGTTCGAGACTGCGAAACGCATCCGGCTCTGCTTGTTGCATCGCGCGAAAGACGGGTTCCCAATCGCTGAGCTGATACATCCGCGCCGCCAGCATCGTGGCCACCTGATCGACCAACCGCTTTTTGGGGCGCACGGCCTCTTGCCAAGGCGAGGCCGGGGGCGGTGCAGATGGTGCAGGGCACTGTGGCTCTGCAGGCTTGGGCGTGTCGTGAGTGGCTTGTGCCACGCGGCTTTGCGGGGCACGCCGCGCGCCATCGCTGCGCGAGAGCGCAAAGTCATAAGCGCCGCGCAATTGTTGAAACCGTTCAGCATCATCGGGCGGCAGAGATTTCAACACGCGGGCATAGGCGCGGCGGATCACCTTCGCATCTTGCGTTGGCGCATCCAGCCCCAATTGGTCCCACGGCCAGCCAAGCACGTCAGCGGGCATAGCTGGCCGCGATCTGGTCCATGATCTTTGCAATCCTGTCCCGTGTGGCAGCAATCGCCTTTGGGTCCTGACTGGCCAGCACCAGTTCGAATTCGCTCAGCAGGGTCTGGATATACTGTCGATCGTCGCCAAGGTGCATTTCAAACTGATGCCGCAGCGTTTCGATCAACGCCTGATTTTCCGCCTGATCCCGCGGATGCAGGGCGATCGCATCCAGCGCCTTCAGCCGCCGCGCCTTTTCCGCAGGCGTCATGGCCGATGCAAGGTTTTCCACCACATCCTGTATCACCTCTTTCGTCGACAAGATCGTGACAGCCACGGCCAGCAGGCCGCTGACATCATAACTGAACCGCACCTCGATCATTTCTTTGCCCTTGGGGCCACGCGGAACTGGCACCTTGATCTCGGCCAGCTTGATGTTTTCTGACGAAAAGGGCGATTCACCCTGACAGATCACAATCCTGATTTCGGTCTGCTGATCGCTGACGGTGTTGAAATACTGGCTGCGGCTGGCAGGCAGGATCGTATTGCGTTCAATGATCGGGCTGAACCGGTTGGGGATCTGCCGCCCCTTGATTTCGGTCGATGTATCAATTCCCAGCGAAAACGGCGCCACATCCGTCATGACCACATCATCCAGCGCCTCGTGCCGGGCAATCAGACCGGCCTGCACCGCCGCACCCAATGCGATGGCTTCGTCCGGGTCAACGCTGCGGTCTGGCAGTCGCCGGAACAGCTTGGCGGCAAGCGACCGGATCTCCGGCATCCGTGTCGCCCCACCCACAAGGATCACACGGTCGATATCCTCGATCGCGGTGTTGCTGTCGTTCAGGCAGGTATCAATCGGGCGGCGCAGCCGTGTCATCAGATGCGCAGTCATTGCCGCAACGCGTGGCTGATCCAGCACGAAATCCAGCTGCTGCCCCGCCACCATCGCCGTCACACTGGCCTGATCGGCGCTTGCCAGCTTGTGTTTGATTTCATCCGCAACAGCTAGGATCATGGCGCGGTTATGATCGTTCAGGCCGTCCCATTTCAGCCCAGCCGTCTGTGCAAGATCGCGCGCGATGGCCTCGGTAAAATCCTCGCCCCCCAGACGGGCATCGCCGGAACTAGCGCGCACTTCCATCACACCATCGAACATTTCCAGGATCGACACATCAAAGGTGCCGCCGCCAAGATCCAGCACGACAAAGCGGCTTTCATCATCCCTGTCGCGCACACCCGCAGCCAGCGCCGCAGCCGTCGGGTCATTGATTAGTCGGTCCACCCGCAAACCGGCGATTTCGGCAGCATCCTTGGTGGCCTGCCTCTGGATGCCGTTGAAATAGGCAGGCACCGTGATGACCGCAGTATCTACCGCATGGCCCAGATACGCCTCTGCATCCTGCTTGAGACTGCGCAGCACCATGGCCGACAATTCTGTCGCGGTGTATTCCGTCCGCCCCAGCCACAATTTGCGATCCGTCCCCATCAAACGCTTGAACCGGGCGACAGTCAAATCAGGATGCCGCACCAATCGCATCCGCGCGGCACGCCCCACAAGCAAGGATTTCCGATCATCAGCCAAGCCCACGACCGACGGCGTCAGCCGTTCACCCAAGGCATTTGGAATGATACGTGGGCCTGCATCGTTAAACACCGCAACAAGCGAATTTGTCGTGCCAAGGTCGATACCGATATAGGACATGGCGGTCTTTCGTCTTGTTGAACAGCGGGAACGGATACAACCCTTCAGGTTGATAGAAGCTTGCAACAGTTCCGGCAAGCGTGATCCGCTCTTGCAAGACATCCCGGTCCACTGGTCGAGTCCTCAAGTCGCAACCCTTAGTGGCATGCCGCCTTAAAACACGTTGCCTGCAATCACCGCCGCAACCTACTTGAGGTCGGGCCTACTCATACCCACGCTTTGTTTTCTGCATCTGGTTACCGAAGCGTGCATCCTTGGCGGCGGCCTCTGTTTCAAACCTGTCAACCCTAACTTGGCCGGACTGCCCCATCCGTCTACATTCCCGGATCAGGGACCATTCCCACTCTGCCGACCCTCACCCTCGAAAAATGCTGCGCTATGTATGAATGTCCGGTCGCGTGAAGCTGCACCGCAGCGCTTGACGATCAAGTCAATGGCCGATTTGGGCGCGTCAGCGCTGGATTGCAGTGTTCATTGAAGGCGAGTCTTGCCGCACTGCCGCATGACAGCTTCGAGCCCAGAGCTACCAGACCTAAGAGTCTAAATTACCAACCTCCCTGAAGCATATTCAGTCGCAAATTCGTGTAGGCTGGACGCTACAACTAATTCGATGCCTGGCCCGATGGCCCAGACTCTGGCTTGTGTTTCTGACGCAGCCTCGAGATAGAAATAGTTTCCTGCACCATCCTGAGAAATTGGAATCATACCACTGTTTTCAGAACCTGCTTGTTTCCACGATCGTAGCTGTAGAGTCGTTTCGACAACTTGCTGCCACATTGGGGGATCGTTCTTAACTGGATAGATTATTCCATAAATCTCAATGCCTTGAGCCACAAGTGCGCCGTAGCCTCGTAGGAAAGTGCGATACTGGTCCGGAAAAACGACCCGCAAAGCAGTTTCGGCGTCTTTAATTTGCGTATCTGACGCTGGGCCGGCGACGATACCATTTTCGCATAAGTCACGAAATTTTTCGAACACTAGGTGCATTACGTTCCATTACGACGGGTGCGGCCACTGGCATTTCTGATATAGTCTCACCGAATTGATATACTTGGCAATCATGCCTGAAAGTTTTTTCGAGCATCGGCCTGATGACTGTCCGCTCCATCCCGCTCTGCCGACATTAGCCGACTGAAAATGCTGCATGAAAAACGAATGGCCGCTTCTACGGGCCGCGACGCAGCATCCTGAATGACTAACGAACGGCAGCAAAGGGCCGATCGTGCCGATGGCTGACTTGGACGGGTATCCTTACCCGAATGCCATTCTGCAGCTGAAGCGGTAGCCGTGGGACGGGCAGGCATTCGCTAGCCCGATTTTATCAAGCCCCAGTCGGAAATCAAAGTCGACAATGAAAGAGAAGCAAACCCCGAAAAGCCCAAGCTTCTAAAACGTTTGTGCTACGGCAACTGGGTACAGCTTATCAGCCGTGACAGAAATCTGGTTCGTCTGACATAGACCCAGCAGCCCATCGCCCACAGGTCTTTTCATCAACTTTCAACGCTCTGTCGCGTCAAATCATTTGGCAGAACTTCGTGTGGCAGGTCCTGATAGCAGACTGGGCGCATCCAGCGCCGGATTGACAAAGTTCCGACGCTGGTCGCCCCGAAATTTGTGCTAGCCGGGTATGGGCCGCCATGGACCATTGCATCGGATACCTCGACTCCGGTGGGGAAACCGTTGGCCAGAACACGACCCGCTTTACGTTCCAAGACAGGCACAAGGCGGAGGGCGAGGTTGGTATCTTCTTTGTCCATCTGCAAGGTCGCGGTCAATTGGCCAGTCAAACTGCGCGCCAGTGCTACCATCTGATCATCATCGTTGACCGTGACAACAATTCCCAATGGCCCGAAAACTTCATGCGAAAGGCTGGGTGTCTTTAGAAAGTCATTCGCGGAAACAATAAAAAGGCCGGGGCTGGTCGCATTGCGCCCGTCAGCTTGTCCCATAACCTTGGTCTGCACACCCGCCGCACTGAAGACCAGCGCCACACCATTGCGGTATGCAGCAGCGATCCCGTCGCTCAACATGACCTGCGCTGGAATCTCGCCCAGTGCTATTGCCGTTTCCTCTGCAAAAGTCGCAGCCTGATCAGCGCGGATGAAGGCGATCCCTGGGTTCGTGCAAAACTGGCCGGCGCCCATCGTCAGGCTCGCTGCCCAGCCTTGCGCAATCGCAGTGCCACGTGTGACCATTGCGGCAGGCAACAAAAACATGGGGTTGACGCTGCCCAATTCACCAAAGAAGGGGATCGGTTCATTCCTTTGGGCGCAGAGATCGAACAAACTGCGACCGCCGCCAAGACTACCGGTAAAACCGACCGCCCGGATATCAGGATGCTGGACAAGCGCTGCGCCGACTGTGCGGTCTGCACCCTGCAACAGGCTGAAAACACCGCTTGGTATTCCCAGTTTGACACGCGCCGTATCTAGCGCCTGCGCCATGATCTCGCCCGTACCCGGGTGGGCGGGGTGGCCGCGCACAACCACCGGACAGCCTGCCGCAAGTGCTGATGCTGTATCCCCGCCCAGCACTGAAAACGCCAGTGGGAAGTTCGATGCACCAAAAACCGCCACTGCCCCGATCGGGCGCTGGATCAGGCGCAGGTCAGGGCGCGGCAGCGGCGTGCGGTCTGGCAAGGCAGCATCATGTCGGATATCCAGAAATTCATCCTTCTCGATATGCGATGCGAAAAGTCGCAACTGCCCAGTGGTGCGCCCCCGCTCTCCTTCCAGCCTGGCGGTGGGCAGGCCGGTTTCCTGCGTGCCGATTTCGGTGATATCCGCACCGCGGGCTTCAATTTCATCTGCAATGGCGCGCAGAAACTCCGCACGCCGGGCGCGAGGCAAGGCACCATAGTCCCATGATGCAGTCTCGGCGGCAGCGCAGGCTTGCTCCACCATTTGTGTCGTCGCTTCGGTGAAGCGATGAGCGGGGCCTCTGGCAGGTGAGGACGAAAAAGCCACGTCGCCCTCTACCCAGTTTCCAGCAATCAAATGCTTACCTGTCGGTATCCAGCCCATCACGTGGCTCCTGTGTCGGTGTTCCAATGCGTGACCATCTTGCAAGCGATGTCGAACGCGGCGCGGATAGCGCCGACATCTGCGCGACCGGTGCCTGCGATATCAAATGCAGTGCCATGTGCCGGTGTCGTAACCGGCACGGGCAAACCACCTTGCACTGTCACGCCGCGATCAAAGCCCAGCAGTTTCAACGCGATCTGGCCCTGATCGTGATACATCGTGACAACCGCATCAATGTCACCGCGCACCGCCTTGAGAAAGACAGTGTCAGAGGGCCAGGGGCCGGTAAGTGCCATCTGGCGCGCGGCCAGTTTTTCGACGACCGGCGTCAGCGTCTCGATCTCTTCGCGGCCGAAATTACCGCCGTCTCCGGCATGTGGATTCAATGCGGCGACCGCGATCCTTGGCCGGGCAAGCCCCGAGCGTCGCAGTGTCCGATCAATCAGATGCACGGCATCTTCGACCCTGGAACCGGTGATCGTATCCGCGACATCGCGCAGGGCGATGTGGCTGGTGACCCGACTTGTCCACATCCCGTCCAGCGTATTAAGTTCTGACACGTAACCGGTCACGCCCAGTTTTTCAGCCATATAGTGCAATTCATCCTCGTGCCCAAGGCCCGCCAGATGCATTGCCGCCTTGTTAAACGGCCCGAAGACGATGGCGTCGATTTGCCCTGCCTGCGCCAAAGCCAGTGCGCGATCCAGAGTACGCAGCACCGACGTGCCACAAGGTTCGGACACTGCCGCCAGCGTGACTTGATCAGGCGCAATCGTGTCCATTGCATCGTGGGCAAAAGCACCCGATTCAGCCACCACCCACTCTTGTGATGGATCCACCGGCACCATGTCAAACGGCAAGGCCGCAATCTCTGCGCCGGCCTCGAAGACATGCGCATCGCCGATCAGCAGGATATCAGCCGCCTTTGCCACGTCTTCGGAGGCCAGCAGACGCGCGATAAGTTCGGGGCCGATGCCAGCAGGATCTCCGGGGATGATTCCTATGCGCGGTTTATTCATGTCTTTCCCTTTGATTTGGTTTTATGCGCAGCCATCCGGATTCGCGCCACATTATCGACCGCACTACGCAAATGATCCCGCAGCGCAGCAGAGGTTTGAGCAGCGTCACGCGCGTTCAATGCGGCAACAATCCGGCCGTGTTCGGACAATGTGTTGGCCCGGCGATCCACTTGCCGTGACGATAGAAAACGCGCACGCCAAAGCCGCGCATTATATTGGCGATGTGTTTCAGCCAAGGGCGCGTTATGCGCCGCTGCAACGATGGCACCGTGGAACGCCATGTCGAGGTGGAAAAACGCTAACGGGTCATCTGGCCCCGTGTCCATCTGCGCGGCCATCCGTTCGATCACCTCCAGCTCTTCTGCGGTGGCTTCAGAACAAGCGATTTCACCCGCCAATGCTTCTAGCGCGCCAAGCACGGTGATGTAGTCACGCAATTCATCAATTGAGGGGTCGGCGACGCGCGGGCGGCGCGTCGGGCCGTAGTCGACCAGCCCCTCAGCCTCCAGAATGCGCAAGGCGTCTTTCAGCGGTGTACGGCTTATGCCGAGCACATCCGCCAGTTCGCGTTCGGACACCGGCGTGCCGGGTGCCAACCGCTCCAACAGAATCAAATCACGCAGACGGTTGGCCGCTTCATCGGCAAGGCTGCGTCTGGGCGCGATATGCGGCACCGTTCCGAAGGCGTCACGCAGGTTGCCTGAATTGTCCATCATTTCCCCCACCGCAAAACGACGGGGTCGAGCGGCGTGATCAGTTCGAGCAGCATGGCGCGCGTTTCTGGGGGAAGCTCCGGCGTCGGATGACGGCAAAAATCTGATGCGATCACCCCCCCCGCCAACATCGCCGCCTTCGTCGCGCGAAAGCCACATTGACGGTTTTCATGGTTCACCGCTGGCAGCACACGCGCATAAGCTGCCGTTGCCAGAGCACGGTCACCTGCGGCCCAATGATCCAACACCGGTTTGATCTGGTCTGCGATCATGGCGCTTGTCATTGTGCCAGTCGCCCCCGCATCCAGATCAGCCAAAAGGGTGATGCCTTCCTCGCCGTCAAAAGGTCCCTCGATGGCGGGCCCGCCCGCGGCAATCAGCGCGCGAAGCTTGGCTGCCGCGCCGACACATTCGATTTTGAAGAGTTTGACCATCTCAATTTCTTGCGCCATCCGCACCAGCAAGGACACCGGCAGATCGACACCCGACAGCGGTGCATCCTGCACCATGATCGGCAGGCCAATGTCACCCACCGCGCGGAACTGTGCGATTACTTGTTCCGGCGTGCCGCGCATCGTCGCTCCGTGATAGGGGGGCATGATCATCACCATCGCCGCGCCGCACTCGCGTGCCAACCGGGCGCGGGCGACGGCGATCGGTGTCGCGAAATGGCTGATCGTCACGATGACAGGGACACGTCCTGCAACATGCTCTAAACACTCCCGCGTCAATATTTCGCGTTCATCATCGGACAACAGAAACTGTTCGGAATAATTGGCAAGGATGCAAATACCGTCCACGCCTTGATCAATCAGGCAGTCCAACGCGCGGCGCTGGCCAGGCAAATCAAGCGATCCGTCGGGGTGAAAAATGCTGGGCGCAACAGGCCAGATGCCGGAATAAAGGGTCATTCTATAATCTCGAAATTGTGCAGGTGCTTGTCAGTGATAGTGATGCCAAGGCCAGGCTTATTGTCATCAAGTTGCAGGAAACCATCCACTGCCTCCGGGTCGCCTTCGAATATGTAGTAGAACAGCTCATTGCCGACCTCGACGTCAAAGACTGGGAAGTATTCGCTGATTGGGCAATTCGCATTGGCCATGGTGAGATGGTAGTTATGCATTTGTCCGGCATGCGGAATGACAGGGATCTGATAGGCCTCCGCAATCGCGTTAATCTTCTGGGCAGCGGTGATGCCGCCGACGCGATTGGTATCATACTGCAGGACCGACACGGCCTTTTTTTCTAACAATTGCTGGCAGCCCATGATCGAAAATTCATGCTCGCCGCCTGAAATCGGGATGATCCCCATCGCGTTCAGTTCGGCATAGCCATTCACATCGTCGGCGATAACGGGTTCTTCCAGCCAGCGGGGTTCAAACTCAGCAAGCTTTGGCAGCATCCGCTTCGCGTAGTCGAGATTCCAGCCCATGTAGCACTCAAGCATCAGATCGACGTCATACCCCAGCACCTCGCGCAGCGCGGCAACACGTTTTATGTTCTCGCGCATCCCCGGGGCGCCATCTTTGGGACCATAGCCAAAACGCGTCTTAAATCCGAGGTAGCCATGTTTAGCCGCCTCTTCGGCCTCTGCCTGCATGTCGGGGATCGCCCCGGCATAAAGCTTGGAATAATAGGCGGGGATCTTTTCCTTTGTGCGACCGCCCAGCAGTTTGAAAACGGGCTTATCCACCAGCTTGCCCATCAGATCCCAGATTGCGATGTCGATGGCGGATATCGCTGTCATGCCGATACCCTTGCGTCCCCAGGCATGGCTACGCCGGTACATTCGTTCCCAAATATAGGCATAGTCGAACGGATCTTCCCCGATCACCAAGGGCGCAAACCAATCATCAATTGCCTTTTTGACGACCGTCGGCGCCAATGCTGCATTGCCGATCCCGATGGTGCCATCATCTGTTTCAACTTCGCAGGTCAGCCATTGGTGGAACCGGAAGGAATGCATCGCGTCGCCTTTTTCGTAAAGCGAGTCAGAGGCATTGGTGCAGAAATTGCCCTGTGGCGGAACCGTAGGGCCGGTCCAGTTCCACACACGGGTGCGAACTGACTTGATCTTGGTCATCGAATGTCTCCTCAGGCGAGTAGCGGGCAGCGCCGCAATGTTGGTCTAGTCTGGCGCAGGTGCGCCGGGCATGCGCCTCTTCGGCACCGCTGACGGATAAAGCATTGCCTCGCATCGCAGGTCTTGTCAATTGATTTGGTATGCCAAATTCCATATTCCAATACATTTAAGGTATTAAATGTCGAAATATATGAGTAATTTTTCCTATCTATCGCCTTTATATCGGCTTTTCGATAACTATTTGCTATCAATCGATCTGCAAATTTCATTTTACGTAGTTGCGCCATGCTGAGACAAAGTGTCATCTATGCGTCATGAAACCTGAGGGAGGAAAACCATGATCACTTCGTTGAACCGCGTCCGGCACGTAACGCTTGCTGCGACATTGGCCGTTGTATCGCTGCCAGCTGCTGCCGATACCTTTATCGTCGCTGTCGGGGCAGCAAGTAACAGCCTGCAAGGCCGCAGCGCCGAGATGTTCGCGACCGAGCTTCAGTCCCGTCTGGGTGATGCGCACACTGTCGAATTCTACGCTGACGGCCAATTGGGCGACGAGCGCGAATTGATGCAGAAGCTGCGCACCGGCACGGTGCAATTCACCCTGCTGTCATCCGTGATGACGACGGTGGCGGATGAATTTGCGGTGTTTGACCTTCCGTTTCTTGTTGCGGACCGCGACCACGTTCTGCGGCTGCATGAAAACCTGGTGATGACCGATCTTGCCCCTCTGGCCTCTGACGCGGGACTGGAACTGATTTCCACATGGGAAAACGGGTTTCGTCACATCACCAACAATCTCCGCCCGGTCACATTGCCGTCTGACCTGAACGGTATGAAACTGCGCACACCGCCTTCGGAATGGCGTGTCGCGATGTTCAATGAATACGGTGCAAATGCGACGTCGATGGCGTTTTCGGAATTGTTCGTTGCGCTTCAGACCGGCACGATGGATGGGCAGGAAAATCCGTTGACCAATATCGATGGCGCCGGCCTTTCCGAAGTCCAGAGATACCTTTCTCTGTCAAATCACGTCTATTCGCCAACTTATCTCACTTCGGGTGTCCGTATCTGGAACAACATGCCAGAGGATGTTCAGCTTGCCGTGACCGAGGTAGCCGCCATGGTTCAGGAATGGTCGCTGGCCGAAGGGGAGGCAGCAGATATCGCGCTGCTAGAAAAGTTTGAAGCGGCGGGGATGGAAGTCAACAATGTTGATCGTGACGCCTTCGTCGAAGCTTCGGTGCCCGTCTACACGATGTTTTCCGAGCGCGTCGAAGGTGCTGCAGATATGATTGACGCGGCGCTCGCGCTTGCTTCGGAATAGCCTGAACGGTTTACAATAGATCGCGCGGCTGCACGTCAGGTGACGGGTGGCCGCTAGCACACAGGATATCCCATGTTTCCGAAACTATTTCGCACCGCGATTGTGCATGTGATCGAGGCGATCTGCATCACAATCCTTGTCTCGCTGGCCTCAATCGTCATTTACGCTTCAACGATGCGTTGGCTTGGCGCATCACCCAGTTGGTATGATGAAATCGCACAGGTCATGTTGGCTTGGATGACCTATTTTGCCGCTGTCTACGCAGCTCTTTTGGGGCAGCACATGCGGTTTTCCGGGATCGTTTTGGCAATGCCGGTGGCGCCCCGTATTATCGTCTTTCTTCTGGGCGAGGCGCTGTTGATCATCTTCTTCGCCATTGTCGGGTGGTATGGCTGGAAACTGCTGAATTTTCTGACCTTTGATGCGCTGTTGTCGTTGCGCTGGGTCCCCATGTCGGTGGTCCAATCCGTAATTCCGGTGACATCCGGTCTGATCATTCTAGCTACGTTAATGAACCTGCCGCGCGAGTTAACCAACATGCTGCAAGGTATAGACAAAGAACATGAAAGCATCGCGGCAGCTATCGCCGAAGCTGAAGCTGAAAACACACCGGAGACACGGACATGATCCTGCTTGCCACTGCTTTTTCGCTGATCGGTCTGATCTTGCTGAACGTTCCTATTGCTGCTGCAATTGGTGTTGTGGCCGTGGGTGGTATCCTGCTGACTGGCGGCAACTGGGACAGAATGTATGACGTCTCGATCGCGATGTATTCGGGTGCGACATCCTTCCCGCTGATATCCATCCCGTTGTTCATCCTTGCCGGAAGCCTGATGAACAGTTCGGGCATCTCGCAACGGTTGATCAATTTTATTTCTGCACTGATCGGCTTCATCCGCGGCGGGCTAGGGATGGTCAACATCGGCGTGTCGATGGTCTTCGCCGAGATCTCAGGCTCCGCTGTTGCTGACGTAGCCGCAACCGGGACCGTTTTGATCCCGGAGATGAAAAAACGCGGCTATTCGCGGACATTGGCGGCCGCGATTACGTCATCGTCGGCATCACTGGCCATCATCATTCCGCCGTCCATCCCAATGATCCTTTACGGCGCCATCGCCGAGACGTCAGTTCTCTCATTGTTCATCGCGGGTGTTGTACCAGGGTTTCTGGGTGGATTTCTGTTGATGCTGGTGACTTACGTGCTTGCCATTCGCTACAATCTGCCACGCGCTGAAGGGTTTGATCTTTGTCATGTCTGGACAACGTTTAAAGAAGCGTTCTGGGCACTGACCCTGCCAGTCATCATCCTGGGTGGCATTCTGACTGGCATCGTCACGGCAACAGAGGCGGCAGGGCTAGCTGTCGCTGCGGCGCTGCTTGTCGGGTTTGTCGGCTACCGTGAGGTTGATCTGCGCAAGATGCACCGCGCTTTGCTGGATGGTGTCAGCCAAACCGGCGTCGTGATGCTGCTTGTCGCGACTTCGGCGGCTCTGGGCTTATTCTTGACGCAGGCACAGGTGCCGCAACAGCTAGCCCAAGCGATCACAGCATTTAGTGACAACCCGTTGGTGGTTCTTGCGCTGTTGAACGTCCTTTTGCTGGTGCTCGGCATGTTCCTGCATGGTGCGGCGGCGATCATTCTTGTTGTTCCTATCGTCATGCCATTGGTGAATGCCGTCGGGATCGACCCGGTTCACTTTGGCATCATCGTGACCCTCAACCTGGCCTTGGGTCAGCAGACCCCACCCGTGGCAAGCGTTCTGATCACCGCCTGTTCGATTGCCAAGGCAGGGATATGGGAAACGACGCGCACCAATATACCATATATCGGCGTGCTGTTCTTCATCCTGATGTTGGTGACGTATGTGCCGGGCGTCAGCCTTGGGCTGGTCGAATGGTTGCGCTAGGCTCGACTTGACGTTGTCAGGGCGATAGGTCTGGAAGAGTGGCAGAGCGATCTGCCACTCTTTTTTCCATGTAGTGACTGAAAAGGTGGGTAGCTTTGGCCTCGGGTCTCGATTTTTCCATGTTATCGCGGCTGCGGTTCCGGCAGCTTGCGCTAGTCATCGCGCTCAGCGAGACCAGCAACCTTCACGCTGCCGCCCGCGAGGTCAGCCTGTCGCAGCCCGGTGCGACCAAAATGCTCAAGGAATTGGAATCCACACTGGGTGTATTATTATTTGATCGCCTCCCACGTGGCATGATCCCAACCCGCGCAGGCGAAGAGGTCGTGCGTTCTGCACGGTTGATCCTGTCGAATGCGATCCGAATGCGCGACACAGCATTGGCCGTGCAAAGCGGCACAAGCGGTGCTGTCAGGCTAGGGGCGATCATGGCAGCAGTGCCAAATTTGATTGTCGACCTTGTCGAGAATATCATGGCAGAAGCGCCAGCCCTGACCCTTGATCTACGCGTTGTCACATCAGACCTGCTGGTAGAAGGACTGGTCGAGGGTGCGCTTGATCTTGGTATTGGGCGACCTGTCGATATCGCCAATATGGCTGGCATCAGGTTTGAACCGCTGCTTACGGAAGATCTAGCCATTGTCGCAGCCCCTGGACATCAACTGACGACAACCAAAAACCTTCACCTTCAGGACCTGACCGAAATGGAATGGATTCTGCAACCGCGCCCCAGCCCAATGCGTGCCTCCATTGATCTCGCGTTCTCGCGTGAAGGCTTGCCGCCACCACGCCACCGGGTCGAGACATCATCGACCCTCGCCACAACGGTTCTATTGGAAAATGACCGCCTTCTGGCGGTGCTTCCCGCAAGTATTGCTGATTACTGCGCCCGCCACCGGCTTTTAAAGGTGCTTCCGGTTGATCTGCCCTCAAGCATGGGGGGGTATGGCCTGATATATCCTGACAACGGCAGCGGTACAGACATCGCAGTATCGGCCATCGCCATCATGATACGAAGACTGGCTGCTGGCAGGTGGCAGGTGACAGATACATGATTAACTCTGACAACTATGTCTGGTTTGCCATATTTTGGATTTTGGTTTTCTTTGCTGAGGTGACGGACATAGTTCCGACGCTCGGCATGTCGGTCAGGAGGGAAGTCCGGGAATCCCACGCCATGAGCCTGTTCAGGTCATGGCAGTGTCGGCAATTTCCGCTTTGACAGGCCGCACCGCAAAGTTGGGCAGGCTCGACCAGCCGCGGCTTTGGGCCGTCAGCGATGGACTGCCGTGTTCATTGAAGGCAAGTCCTGCCGCACTCCCGCATGACAGCTTTCGAGCCCTTGTTGACCGCCAGAAAGTCGGTCGTATGCTGACATCGAGCAGAAAGTGGAGGTAAGGTTGACCCAAATTCAAGGCAGCAAGGACTGTGGCAATTCCCCGAAGAACCAATTTGTTCAGGATGTGTCTGTCGCAATGGAATGTGGCGAAGCTATGCCGGAGGCATTCAGCGAGGAGGTGACTTGGGAGCAAACAGCAACACAGCTTATGTCAGGAAAGAATGCGCTTCTTGAGTACCTTGGGTCTCGGCCGAAACCCGCCTCAATTACAGTTCTGCACGCCATTTCGCACGGTAAAGTCGGTTCTGCGAACGGAGAAGTGACCTTGGCGAACGGGCATACTCGACGCTTCTGTCACGTGTTTGAGTTTACAAATACCAAGGCAAACTGCATTTCAGTTGTCAAAAGCTATAGCTGATCAAGCAAGCGGCAGCTTCGTCTGCTCTGCCAACCTTCACCGTCAAAATATGCTGCACCCTGCGCGAATGGCCGGTTCGTTGAAGCTGCACCGCAGCGCTCGGCCACGAAGCGAACGGCGGGTGTGGGCCGGAAACAACGGCCATCTGTCTTATACTGCGCCTAGGACGCCCTAACACCGCAAGGCCGGTTTGAGCCCTCCACGACATTTGCGGCAAGGTTCCGGAACCGCACTTCGATCCCGGAACTCCTTCGTTTTATACCATCAAACCGCAGGCCTTCCGGATGGCGATCTGAACTGGCGACGGTGTCAACTTCGGATCGAATTCCATGCTGGGCATCAGAGGTGGCTGAGCCATGAAGCGCGGCTCGGTCCCATGATGCGGCTGCGCGGCATGAACCACGAAGGGATGACAAAGGTAAACCGTCCCAGCTGCTCCGGTGGCAAGAGCGATCTCGCAGTCTTGCGTGGAGGCGTAGCTCTCAGCCGAAAGATTCCGGAGTGTGTCGCCGGCCTTGCCGTGGGGCAGAAGCTCGCGGGCTATGGTGGCATGCGACCCCTTCCGTATCCGTGTGGGAGCGTCGCCAGGTCCGACATCCGAGAACAGAAAGAGCATGAGCAGCGCCCTTCCGCTGCTCATGACGTTGGCCCGCCATTCCATGAAGTCGGGATCGCCGGTTCCGAAGCTCATGTCCACATGCCAGCCATCATCCCCAGCGCTGTCCTGTGACGGAAAGCGGATCGGGAAGGTTCCGAGCCCCTGGGGGGCCAGCCACCGACCTTCACCGACGAGAGTGTCATAGGCGGCATGAAGGCGCGGCGTATTGGCAGCCGCCACGAAGGGTGGCGATGTTTTCGAGCCAATACGAACGACCGGTTCTGTCCACGTCTCGGGCCGGTCCAAGGAGAGGCCGATGTCGGCCCACAAATCATTTCGGCAGTCTTGCGCGAGGTCGCGACTGAAGGCATCATCGACCCTTACGAAGCCGTTGTTTATGAAGCTTTGGACCTGATCCGAGGTCAAGCCAGTTTCTTTGGGAATTGACATTTCACATTCTCCTTATCGGCATTCGCGATGCGAAGCCGCCATGATTCAATAAGCGCCGGAGCGCCTGCGACGGGGGTCGCTCAGAATCGCGGGAAGAAAGTCGAAGAAAACATCACAGTCCTTTGGCTATCGCGGCTCCTCGTTCAGGTCAAGTTCGGCGATCCCGATACTACCGCGAGGCCAAGCAAGACCGGGCACCCTAATGACCAACCCGAATGTCCACTCAGTCCCGTCTGCCTACCTTCACCCTCCGAAAATGCTGCATGATGCACGAATGGCCGGTCTGCTGAAGCTGCATCGCAGCGCCGATCACTTTGCCGGGCGGCCGCAATGGGCCGCTACTCGCCGCGCTGGTCGGATCTTGATCAAGCAGATTCCGCGCCTCATCCTAAGTCGGCAGTGAGCCAGCCCAAGGCATTTGTAGTGAAGCTCCAATCCAAATCATCAATCGGCATGCCTTCGGGATGATGACTTCGACCGGGGATGTCGCCAGTTGTAGATTGAATTCCATGCTCGGCATCAAAGACGGCTGAGCAATAGCGTGGCATGGTTCCATGACGCGGTGGTTCGCGCCGGGACCAAAAGCCCGGGTTCTGCAAACCACCGCGCCGGTCGTTGCTTCACTGCAAGCTGCGTGCCGCCTCTTCGATAACGTCCGCGACGGCATCAGGATGCGCAAGTGGCAGGAGGTGGCCGCCCTCGATCCGGGTGACTGTGGCCCCAGAGCGGGCCGACATCTCTTCTTGCTGCGCCGGGGCGATGACCCCGTCCTGTGTGGCGATGATCGACCATGCTGGCTTGGTGGTCCAGGCGACATCGCTGGTAACTCGGCCCATGATCGCACCGCTCGCCGCCTTTTGCGCATGCGCAATATAGCGGGCTTCTTCGGCTGGCAGATCGAATGCAACGACATCGGCGACGACATCGGGTTTCAACGTGATATAGCCGTCATCCGTTATCAAAACGCCGTCCTGCGGTAGCTCCGACGGCACCGTCGCCGACAGTTCCGCCATGGTTTCACCCGCGTCCGGCTGGAACGCGGCAACGTAGACGAGCCCCACCACGTCCGGAGCGATGCCCACTTCTGTGATGACCATGCCGCCATAGGAATGGCCGACCAGAAGAATGTCGCCGTCCAGATTGTCCATAAGCCGCCGGAGTGCTGCTATGTCCGCCTCGGCGGAGGTCTGGGGCAGTTGCGCAACCCACACATCCTGTCCATTTCCCGTGAGCCGTTCATAGACGGGTCGCCAGGAGTTGCCATCCATGCCCATGCCGTGGACGAGCACGATATGATCGACTTCCGCTTGCGCCAGGGTTGGCAGTGTTGAAGTCAGGGCGAGCGCGACGAGGGCTGCGCGATAAATCGAATGCGAGACAGGCATGGGAAACTCCATAAGATTGTGAATGTCTGGCAGAGATAGACCCAGCGCTCTCAAATCACTATGCTGTTAAATGTGAATAGGTCTATCAAATAGGTGATGAATGGATCGGAGCGATCTGGTGGATTTGCAAGCTTTTGCTGCGGTTGCGGAAGAAGGCAGCTTTACCCGCGCAGCCGCGCGACTGGGACGTGCGCAATCCGGCGTCAGTCAAGCAGTGAGCGGCCTAGAGGAACGGCTCGGCAGCGCCTTGTTCCGCCGCAGCACACGCAGCGTCCGGTTAACGGAGTCCGGCCAGAGGCTGCTTGATGTCGTAGCACCCGCCTTGCTGGCAATCGACGCGGAATTGAGCGGCATCCGGCAAGGCCGTGCCGAGGTTGCGGGCCATGTGCGGCTGACCGTGATGGCGCATCCGGCACGGGCGATTGTCCTTCCGGCGCTAAGGGAGTTTCTGGACAAATATCCGGCGGTCACTGTCGATCTGGACGTCAGTGACCGCCTGACCGATATCGTTGCAGGGGGCTTTGACGCCGGTATCCGCTTTGGCCGCCATCTCGAACAGGACATGGTCGCAGTGCCGCTGGGGCCGGACATAAGCACAGTGATTGTCGCATCGCTGGATTATTTTGCCCGGCATGGCGTGCCTGAAGACCCTGCCGATCTTTCCCGGCATGCCTGTCTCAATTACCGCACGGCAAGCCATGGCGACCTTTACCGGTGGGGGCTGAGGCGCGGGACAAAATCGCTTGATGTCGACGTTTCTGGTCCTGTCATCACCAATGACGGCGCAACATTGATCGATGCGGCACGTGAGGGAATCGGCCTTGCAATGGTGATCGAGCCGCTGGTGCGTGACGATCTGGCAGCCGGGCGTCTGATCGCATGCCTTGCGCCGTTTTGCCCGACATGGGCGGGCTATCATATCTACTACCCGAGCCGCCGCCAGAAATCGGCCGCGCTGACCGCCTTGGTCGATCACCTGCGCGGTTTCGTGCAACGGGGCGATTAAGGCGTGGGTCAGCATGGCTCAACCGTGCTTTGCCCGTGCTGCAGTGATCTATGATGATGAAATGCTTCATGATGCATGAATGACCGGTTCGGTGACGCTGCGATGCTGCTTCAAACCAAGATCGGAAAGTCCGGTCTGGCCCGATGCTTCTGCACCGCGGCATGGCAGCTATGATGCAGGTTTCTCGGACGCCATGGCCCTTGTCGGACGTGGCGATCCGGCGATCGTACAGCCCGGCCGCTGGATCACCTTCTACAACCACCATCGCCTACACACAGCCCATGGCGGACAGCCGCCCGCCGTGGGCTACTTCAACCACATTGAAACCGATCAGCAGGTGCAGGCAGTAGCTTAACTCAACCGGAAATCTGTCCAAGGATCGGGGAGTAGCTCAGTGGCCAGTGGTCGTGGTATCCCGCGTCACGTCATTCGCATCTGCGTCTCCACATCAAACAGATGTGCCGAAGGACTGGCGACCGATAGCCGGATGGTGTCGCCGGGGTTAAGAACCACCCGTTCGCGAAGCACGCAAACAATCTCGGCTTCGCCGTAGCGCGCGACCAGATAGGTTTCCGCGCCTGTTGGTTCGATAACGCTGACGCGTACCGAAAGCCCGTCCTGCGGGTCGATCACGACATCTTCTGGCCTGATACCCAACACAACGGGTGAGCCATCGGCGACGCTTGATTGTGGTTTGATCGGCACACGCTGGCTATCGGCCAGTTCAAGCATCGGCCTGTCGCCCGCCCGATAAGTGCCGTGAATGAAATTCATTGCCGGAGAGCCAAGAAACCCCGCAACAAAAATGTTTTTTGGTCTATCATACAGTTCCAATGGTGCGCCGACCTGTTCGACGATGCCGTCGTGCATGACGACAATCTTGTCCGCCATCGTCATCGCCTCAATCTGGTCATGGGTGACATAGACGGTCGTTGAATTGAGGCGTTGATGCAGATCCTTGACCTCTGTCCGCATCTGTACTCGCAGTTTTGCGTCAAGGTTTGATAAGGGTTCGTCGAATAAAAACACCTTGGGATCACGAACGATGGCGCGCCCCATGGCGACGCGCTGGCGCTGCCCGCCCGAAAGGTCGCGCGGCACCCGTTCCAAGAGCGGACCCAGCCCCAGAATCGCCGCAGCTTTTTCCACCGCGGAATTGATTTCGGCCTTGGATATACCCCGAAGTTTAAGCGAAAATCCCATGTTTTCGCGGACTGTCATATGCGGGTAAAGCGCGTAGTTCTGGAACACCATGGCGATATCGCGTTCTTTGGGTGCGACATCGTTGACCACCTGACCGTCCACGGAAATTGTCCCGTCTGAAATCGCTTCCAGCCCCGCGATCATACGCAACAAGGTGGATTTGCCGCAACCGGAAGGGCCCACAAGCACGACAAATTCGCCGTCTTCAATTTCGACCGAAACGCCATGGATAACCTCCAGCGCCCCATAGAATTTTCGGACATTGTTGATTGAGACTTTTGCCATTGTGGCGCCTTTCTAGTGGAACAGTGGTGTCGTTTCCCTGCAGAGAGAAAGAGAGTGTCAGCCTTTGACAGCGCCTGCCGTCAGGCCTGCGATGATGTGTTTTTGTGCTGCAAAAAATACGATGATTGTTGGCAGAATGGTCAGGGTGATGAAGGCCAAGATCAATTGCCAGTCCGTACCGTATTCGCCCCGGTAAGACATGATACCTAGCGGCCAGGGATAGTTTTCTTCCGATGTCAGCAGGATAAGGGGGATGATGTAGTTGTTCCAACTTTGCACGAAAGCAACGATCCCCACCGTTGCAATGATAGGCCGCGACAAAGGCAGGGTTACAGACCAGAAAAACCGGACGTAACTGCATCCATCCACAAAGGCGGCGTCGAACAATTCCTGCGGAACATTGCGAAAGAAGTTGCGCATCAAGAGGATGCTCATGCCAAGGCCAAAGGCAACCTGCGGGAGGATAACTCCCCAAGGGCTGTCCAGAAGACCAAGATCCCTAATGCGGATGAAAAGCGGGAGGATTGCGGTGGCGACCGGAAACATCAGACCGAGCAAGAAGTAGTTGAGCAAGTAACCCGACCCAAAAAAACGAATGTGGGCCAATGTAAATGCTGCCATGCCTGCTACGGCCAATGTTAGGAAGACCGTGAACGCTGAAATGAACAGTGAATTCCACAGCATCCGCCAGTAGCGTTCGGAAAACAGGATGTCGCCATAGTTCTGCCATTGCCACATATCCGGCAGGCCGAACGGGTTGGTCCGCAGATCGCCCAGTGTCTTGAAGCCACCAAGTGCTGTCGTGATAAGCGGGATAAGCACAATGCTCGCCACGATAAAAAGGACCGCATAGACATACAGAAGCCGCACAAAAGTGACGCCGGGTTTACGTGAAGTCTGCCCTGCCGTGGGCTGAATGGTAGAGGTGACATCAGTCATTGCGCATCAAAGCCCGCTTGTAGGTGAACGCCAGAACAACACAAAGCAAGAACAAGACCACGCCGGCGGCGCTGCCAAATCCGATCTGTGTGCGCATGACGCCATAGCTGTAAAGGAACGTCACAAGGGTTTCAGTGCTGTTCAACGGCCCGCCACCAGTCAGTGGCATCACCACGTCGAACAATTGCAGTGACCCGATGACGGCAAAGAATACCGACAACCGCAATGTTGGTGCCAGCATTGGCAAGGTAACATAACGGAACCTCTGCCAGCGGCTGGCACCATCCATATCAGCGGCCTCTAGCAGATTGCGGTCGATGGCTTGCAGTCCGGCGATGAACAGCATCATGTGAAAGCCGAAATATTTCCATACGACGACGGCCAAAACGGCATAGATTGCCAGATCACGGTCAGCCAGCACATAGGGGGCGGACATGCCGAAAAAGCCGAAGATTGCAGCGAAAAGCCCGTAATCGCCGTCGTATACGAAGCGCCAGATCAAGCCGGCTGCGACATCGGCCAGAACGTAAGGCAGAAAAAAGATCAGCCGGAAAGCAACGACGCCGGGAAACCGTTCAGCCAACAGCATCGCCAGCCACAGCGCTAGAGGCACCTGAATCACGATTGAAACAACCATGATCAGTCCGGTATTGGTGAGCGCCTGATGAAAGGCGCGGTTCTGGAACAAGACTTCGAAATTACGCAGGCCGACGAATTGGGTCGGGCGACCATAGCCGGACCAATTGTAAAGGCTATACCAGGCAGCTTCTCCCATCGGCAGCATAACAAAAACTGTAAAGAGTAACAGCGCAGGCGGCAGAAACAGCAGCAAGACGGGCAGGCGGCTGGGTCCGATAACCTTTTCACGCCTGATCGGGCGTGCATTTTCACGGATTGCCCTGCGGGCTTTTGCCAGCAGTCCGCCACTTACCGATGTCACGTGTCATACTCCTCTTGGCAGGTTGCCCGCCGCCGATCCAGACCGGCGGCGGGCCGCTTTCTGAAGCGTTACGTCACTGCAGCGCGAATTCGTTCTGCAGCATCGAGACCGCCTCGCTGGGAGACATGTTGCCGGTGACCAGTTCGACCGAAATATCGTTGATCACCCGGCCAAGCGACGGGCCAAAGTCTTGATCGAAGTAATTCTGGTGCCAAGTGGATGCGGCAAGCTGATCCGCCGCGTCGCGCAGATGCACGCCTTCGATGGCGTCTTCGGCGCCGGTCGTGACGGGGATCAGCATTTCAGCTGCTGCCATCTTGCGCTGGTTTTCCTGGTTCGTGAAATAGGCCAGAAAGTCGAGTGTTTCTGGCGGCGCATTGACTGACACTGCCCATCCGTTCAACCCACCCAGTGTATCCGTGATCTGGCTATTGCCACCTTCGACCATGGGGAAGGGGAACCTCCCGATATTGTCCGGGTCCAGACCGACACCGTCAGCTGAATTGTTGCGCTGGGTGCCGACGGTGTTTTCAAATGACAGGATCATCGCGGCGTTGCCATCACCGAAGGCACCAAGGGTCTGCGGCCATGTGGCCCCCAGATAGCCGGGCTGGAACGGGTCAAGTTCCCCCAAGCGGCGCAATTCCTCGCCCGCGCTGACAAAGGCTTCGTGACCGAAGCCTTCGCCTGCGCCGATCTTGGCGTTATCGACAACCTCTTGTCCGCCGATCCGCATGGCAAGGTAGCTCCAGTAGAAATGGACAGGCCAGCGTTCACCCCCACCTACGGCTATAGGGGTGAGACCTGCCTCTTTCAGGGTTTCAATCGCGTTAAGAAAAGCCGACCAGTCCGTCAGATCAGCGGAATCGATGCCGGCCTGCTCGAATAATTCCTTGTTGTAAAAAAAACTGACGGTGCCCATGCGGAATGGGACGGCCCAGGTCTCGCCATCGAAGCTAAGACCGTCCACGGCAGCGGGGTTGAAGCTGTCCCCCCATGGCTGGCCATCGCGTTGTTCTGCCATGGCTTCGTTCAGGTTCATCAGAACGCCGTTCTCTGCCTGGGCACGCAATACGCCGCCGCCCCATGAATAAAACATATGGGGTGCTGAACTTGACTGCAGCAGCGTGGGCAAGCGCGCCTTGAACGCCTCGTTTTCAAGGAATTGCATGGTAACGTTCACGTCGGGGTTTTGGGCGTTAAAGGACGCGGCGATGTCTTCCCAGACGGACAGATAAGCGGGGTTTTGTTCAATATGCAGCCAGCGCACCTCTGTCTGTGCCACAGCCATTGTCGCGCCCAGGACGCCCGTCGCTAATAGCGTGGCCCCCATGATCGTTGATCTTTGGAATTTCATTTGATCCTCCCTGATTTGCCACATCCTCCCCTCCCGGAGGATATTTTACATGTCGCGTATTAAATAGGGCAGTTGTCGCTTAATCTGTCAAGAGATTCTCCTGTATGGTGCGAAATAGGGCCGTTTTGACTTGCTTTTCGGCATTCTGTCGGTCACGAATGGCGGAGTAAATTTGTATCCAGCATAAAATGGACCGTGCCAACCTATGAAGACAGCCGATCCCGAATTGATGCGCGCTATCAATCGCTTTCATGTTCTCGACACGATCCGTCGGCATGGCCCTTTGGCGCGCGTTGCGATATGCGAACGGACCGAATTGTCGCCAACGACGATTTCTGCCATCACCGGTTCGCTGATTGAAAGCGGGCTGATTGAGCCTGTCAGCATCGGAGATTTGCGCAACAGCGGTAATGGCGGTCGTGGTCGTCCACGTGTCATGCTGCAACTGAAGGCGGACGCCGCCTGTGTGATCGGCGTCAAGGTGTCGCCCTATCGGATGCATTTCGTGCTGACCGACTTTCAAGGTGATGTTTTGTCCGAGTTCGGCGTGCCGGTGCGTCTGGCGCGCGAACCTGTTGATGTCCTGGCCTATCTGATCGCCGATGGTGTGCGGTCGTGTCTTGCTGAAACCGGGCGGGCACCGACGCAGATCGACAGTCTGACGATTGCCATGCCGGGGGTCATCGAACATGCGACGGGATCGGTCCGCGAAAGCCCGCTGCTGGCCCAAGCGAACGCACCGCTGGCCGCGGCGTTGCAGAACCGGCTGGGGATCCAGACGTTCTTAGAAAGCGATGCAGATGCAATCGCGCAGGGGGAACGTTGGTTTGGCACAGCGCGGGATCTTGACGATTTCGTGCTTGTGTCGCTGGAACATTCCATCGGCTTTGCCATCATGAACCGCGGCCAGTTGTTCCGGGGCGCGACCGGCCTGTCGCCTAATCTGGGTGATCTGGTGATCAGCGCACCTGACGCGCCGGTGCTGACCCGCCTTTCGGAACTGGCTGAACAAAGCGCCATCATCGCAGGCCATGCCGAGGCGGACCGCCTGCGCGAAAAAGCCCGTAACGCTTTGCCAGGCAAGGCCAACCTATGCGTCGCGCCGGGTGATGCGGATATGATAGCGCGCGCCGAACGAGCTGGTGCGGCATTGGGCACGGCGCTGGCCAATATCGTCACGCTGTTGGCACCGCCGCGAATTTTGCTTGTGGGGTCTGTGCTTGGGCTTGGCGATCATCTGCTAGAACCGCTGCGCCGCGTGATGGTGGAGGCTGTGCCGCAAACGCTGGCCGGGCTGGGTGAGGTGGATGCGCATCAGGCTGACGACGGCCTTTGGGCGCGCGGGGCTGCTGCCTTGGCATTGCGTGAACTTTACGGCTCACCCTGGGGGGCCATGCAGGCCAGACAGCCCGGGATGAAAGAGGATTTGGAGGGAGTAAAAAATGTCGGATAAAAAGCCAGTCGGGATCGGTATCATCGGGTGTGGCAATATTTCAGGCACCTATCTGAAGGCGGCGAAGGATTTTCCCATCCTAGACATCCGCGCGGTTGCGGATCGACATCACCCCACAGCTGTCTTGCAGGGTGAGGCATTTGGCGTGCCGGTCCGGTCCGTCGCTGATCTGCTAGCCGCTGATGATATCGATATTGTGCTGAACCTGACCATCCCGCAAGCCCACGTCGAGGTCGGGATGGCGGCGCTTGCTGCAGGTAAACATGTCTATTCCGAAAAGCCGCTGGCGGTGACTGTGAGCGAAGGTAGGAAATTGATCGCGGAAGGTGAACGGTTGGGTTTGCGGGTCGGATGTGCGCCGGATACGTTCCTTGGCGGTGCGCATCAGACATGTCGCGATATCGTTGACAGCGGCGCTTTGGGGCAGGTTGTGGGTGGTACGGCCTTTTTCATGTGTCCGGGCCACGAACGCTGGCATCCCAACCCGGACTTTTACTACAAATCCGGGGGTGGCCCTATGTTGGACATGGGGCCTTACTACATCACACAGCTTGTCAATCTGCTGGGGCCGGTCGCCTCGGTCACCGGCATGGCGTCGATGTTGCGCAAGACTCGGCCTATCACCAGCGAGCCGCGCAACGGTGAAATGATTGAGGTCGAGGTTTTCACCCATGTTTCAGGCTCGCTGGCGTTCGCATCCGGCGCGATCGTGCAGATCGTCATGAGCTTTGACGTCGCTGGCCACCGTCATACCCCGATCGAGATTTACGGCACCGATGCAACGCTTTTGGTGCCCGACCCCAACCATTTTGGTGGTCAGGTTGAAACCCGCGCCAAGAACGCAGATTGGGTCGATGTGCCGACGACCATGCCCTATTGGGACGGGAATTTCCGGTCACTTGGCCTGGCCGATATGGCACATGCGATACGGTCGAAACGCCCACACAGAGCCAGCGGCGCGCTTGCGTTGCATGCGCTTGAGGTGATGGCGGCGGTTGAAGACTCCGCCCGGACTGGGCAGCGGATCGAGATAGCGACGCAACCGGATCGGCCTGCACCGCTTGGGGACAACATCGTCAACACTATTTTGGCACATTGATATCTAGGGAGAGAAATTATGCGCGAAGCACTTATTGTATGGGGTGGCTGGGCCGGTCATGAGCCTGAGGCCTGTGCGAATGTGGTCCGGACCATTCTGGAGGAGGATGGTTTCAAGGTTCACGTCCATGACACGACCGAAGCCTTTGCCGATGAGGGTATCAAAGAAATGAGCCTGATCGTTCCAATTGCGAGCATGTCCAAGATCGAGAAGGAAGAGGTCAACATGCTGACCGCTGCGATCAAGGGGGGTGTTGGCCTTGGTGGTTTTCACGGGGGCATGTGCGATGCTTTTCGCGATGTGCCGGAGTATCAGTTCATGACCGGTGGTCAATGGGTGGCCCACCCTGGGAATATCATAGACTACAAGGTTGATGTCATACGCTCTGACGACCCTGTCATGGCAGGGATCGATAGCTTTGAGTACAGTTCGGAGCAATATTACATGCATGTTGATCCCTCGAACGAGGTGCTGGCGACCACCACCTTCACCGGCGAACATGCCGAATGGATCGACGGCACGGTGATGCCCGTCGTCTGGAAACGGCGATATGGCGCAGGTCGGGTGTTCTTTTCTGCGCTTGGCCATGTGGCCAGCGAATTTGAAGTGCCGCAGATGAAGCTAATCCTGCGTCGCGGTCTGTCCTGGGCGGCGCGCGCTGCTTAGGCATTCTATGCTATCTTAACTCAACGTGCACGGACCAGAATGTGTCGGTCCGTGGTCACGACCAATGCGAATCCCGCCAACCGGAGCGCCACGGCACCCTTTAAGAAAAACTAGATTGGCACCGGTATTTAACCCTTCGCATGCTGGCGGTGCAACCAAGGGGAGCGTGTGTTTTCCGTCTCTTGCGAGGGTTGCCAGCGTAACGAACTAAAGCACTACGTGCGCTGATGTCGGCTGCGGAAAAAGTCCTGAAACCGGATCACCGGACGGCAGACGAGCTGGGTGAAATGAATGCGCGCATCAACTGCGCTGGTACCAAGGTCAATCAGTTGGCGCGTCGCATGAATGAGGCGAAGCTGCGAAAAGCGCCGTTTTGTTATTCCGCGGAAAGCCATGTGCATTTGCGCGAACTCGCCCACGTGATCACGGAGATCACCGAACCGATCCACGAGATGTTTCGGGTAAGGCTTGCCAACCTTGATATGGAGGTGACGAAGGCGCTCGCTCAACTGCTGCCTGCTGCCGCTGAGCATAATAGGCCACTCGATGACAAGAGGTGATAGCGCGCGTGGTGCCTGGCCCGCCCTTTTCGATCGCGACTGGAGACGGGTCTCCGGCCGCTGGCAGTGACTTGCGAAGAGCGCGCAGATGGTACGCGCGGCCATTCTTCAGCCATCTTCAGGGCCAGATGGAACTTGCGCCCTTAGCGCAGGCCCTGAATCCTTTGCCTGCGCCCACCGAGAGACCCTGTTCATACGTCGGCCGTAGAATGGGTCGTATGTCTTAAACAGTCATTTGCGTCGTGGCATGCTCCCCGTCGGTCATGACCGCTCCCGATCACACGTCAATTGTGTTCGAAAGCCAATTGCCCAAACTGGGATATTTATACGAAATAAACGACTGACCGAAATTCAAAAGCTGGCGCGCGGCATTGATGTTGCGACTAAAGGCCGGTTTGAGCGATCAGGCGGCCCACCTCAAAGGGGGCGGATGCGGACCTTCGCTACGCTAAGAGTGAAAACCGCTTCGGCGGCTGTCAGATCAGCAGATCACTACGCTTAACACCGTGTTCGCCGCAAGTCTCCGCTAGCATACCGTGAAAATGGTCGATAACGACAGCTCGGGTGGAACTGATACGTTCGATCAGGCCGATCTGGCGAAAAACCTGTGGCTCACCGAAGGGAAGATGCGCCAAATCAACAGCTTCCGGAGCCCGGAGTGCGATATCTGGCACGATAGAAATTCCCATACCTTCAACAACACAGTTAATAATCGATGCGATCGAGTCCATGCCAGCTACGTCCAGAGTTGTTACCTGCAGGCGGGCTAATTCTGTATCGATCAGTCCTGCAAGTGGAACGGGGCTTTGGAATCTTACGAAGGGTAGCGTCCTGAGCATTGCTACGGGATCACTGTAAGCCATACTTTTGGGGGCGATGACCCAAAGCGGCTCCCGCAAAAACGGGCTCCATCGGATCAGTTGAGGGATGCTGAAGTTTTCCGCGACAACTGCAGCATCCAACCTCCCTGCCGCAACCTCGGCGATCAAATTGGTTGAATTGGAAATTCGAAGATTGACCTTGAGCTCTGGGTAAAGGGCGTGCATTTTCATGATAGCGCGCGGCAGAACGCTTAACGCGCTAGATCGCACAGACCCAATTAATAGCGTTCCAGTAACTTGGTCGCCGGAAAGTGCTCTCCGGGTTTCGTCAATCCGTTGTAGAATATCATTTGCCATTTCCACTACTTGCATGCCTTCCGGCGTGAGGGCAGGTGGTCGACTACTGCGTTCAAACAGCGTTGTCCCGAGTTCCTTCTCAATGGCTTGAATTTGCTGGCTGACAGCAGAGGGCGTAATGTGAACAGCCTGGGCTGCCCTCGCAAACCCGCCATGCTGAACGATTGCGATAAGCGTGCGTAGCTGGCGGGTATCCATTTAAAACCATTTTTGCTTAACTTAAAGTACGTAAATTCGCGTTTTTGTAAAGCTTAACTTTGCGTTATCTCTGCCGCGAGGAGCTTGTTCGCATCTTTGGGAGAGGATGCAGAACCATATCACATCAACAGTAAACCACGGCGCATGGAAAGCCATGCGCGCAAGGAACGCAATGACACAATCTATCCTGGTCACCGGGCCGGAACTGCACCAAAGCGCAATTGCGATTGCGGCGTCTTCGGGATATGCACTTTGCTATGTGCCGCCTTATTCTTCTGCCGAAGATCTGCGACACTCGCTGTGCGAAAGCGACCCGGTCGCCGTTATTTCCCGCATGGGCAAACTGGACGCCGCCGCGATGGACGCCGCCCCGAGCTTGCGCGTGATTTCCAAACATGGCGCCGGTGTCGACAATATCGATCTGACGGCGGCCGCGGCCCGTGGCATTCCGGTTTTGGCCGCTGTCGGTGCCAACGCTGTGTCTGTCGCGGAACATACAATCTCGTTGACGCTGGCGGCGGTCAAACGGCTTTTGCCGCTGGACGCTGGCTTGCGTGCAGGGCGCTGGGAAAAGCCGGGGTATTCGGGACGCGAACTGGCAGGCATGCGGTTTGGTTTGTTAGGTCTGGGCGCAATTGGACGGGCCACGGCTGAAATGGCGCGGGGTTTGGGATTGCAAGTCCAGGCGTTTGACCCATTCGCGCCGGATGACATGTTCCGTCAATCACACATCGCACGCTGCACAAGTTTGTCGGACCTGTTTCAGACGTCTGACATCCTGTCGCTGCACTGCCCGTTGACGGATGCAACAAGAGAAGTCGTGAATGCGGACAATATCGCACTCATGCCCTTTGAGTCCTTCGTCATCAACACCGCACGTGGAGGGCTGATTGACGAAGCCGCGTTGCTTGACGCGGTCGTTTCGGGACAGTTGGCTGGCGCGGGTCTTGATACTTTCGCGGTTGAACCGCCGCCTGCCAACCACCCATTCTTTTCGGAACCGCGCATTCTTGTGTCGCCGCATATTGGCGGCGTTACGCGCGAGGCGAATGCACGTGTCGGCACAGAAGCGGTGCGTGGGATCGTTGACATTCTGGAGGGGCGGGCTGTTTCGGAAGCGCGGATCATGAACCGGCACCTTCTGAAAAACCCTATCCAGCTAACAGGAGCATAAGATGTCCATTGGTTTTCGTATTTTGCATCGCAAGCGCGTTGTTTCCCCTGATCTTGTTGCACAATTTGCACCATTACCTGTTGCGAATGTCAGCGACGCGATGCACCGCATGACCGCCGCTGGTCCGCGCCTGACGCAGATGCACCGCAGCGGAACGATGGCGGGCCCAGCGATCACGGTCAAAACCCGTCCAGGCGATAACCTGATGCTGCATAAAGCAATCGACATGGCCGAAAAGGGCGACGTTATCGTCGTTGACGCTGGCGGTGATCTGACCAATTCCTTGATGGGCGAGTTGATGCTTGCCCATGCCATCAACCGTGGTGTGGCCGGGTTCGTTCTGAATGGGGCAATCCGCGATGCGGACGCTATCGCCGAAGCCAACCTGCCGCTCTGGGCTGCGGGCATTACGCATCGTGGTCCCTACAAGGACGGACCGGGCGAAATCAACGTGCCGATCGCGCTGGACGGTATGGTCATTGAAGCCGGTGACCTGATCATCGGTGATCGTGACGGGATCCTGTGCGTCCCTTATGACTACGCTAAAGACATCCTGAAAATGACAGAAGCCAAACAGGCGGCTGAAAGCAAGCTCATGGCGCAAATCAACCAAAGGACCAACGACCGGTCCTGGGTCGATGCTGCCTTGAAACGGTTGGGCTGCGCGCAGCCCGACGCATAACCGGGACAGGCATCACCTGTTCAACCAACTTAACGGAGGAGACGACATGAAACACCAACTGACAGCCCTGATGGGCGCGGCTATTCTGGCCATAAGCAGCCCTGCCTTTGCCCAATCCTATCCAAGCGGCAATATTCAATACATTGTGCCCTATCCGCCGGGTGGCGGCACAGATATTCTGGCACGCCAACTGAACGATCAGATTGCGCGTCAGACCGGCTGGAATTTTGTCGTGCAGAACCAACCCGGTGCGGGGGGATCAATCGGGCTGGATCAGCTGTCGCGCGCAGATGGCGATGGCATGACGCTCGGGATTGGTCAGACATCGAACCTGGCCGTAAATCCGGCACTCAGCCCCGAGGTTGAATATGACCCACAGACCGCGTTCACACCGATCGCGCTGATCAACACACAGCCGATGGGTATCATCACGAACGCCGATTCTGCATTTGCAGATTTTGGCGATGTTCTTGACGCCGTGCGCGCAGAGCCCGGATCGGTGCTTTATGGCACGCCCGGTTCCGGCACGGTTTCCCATATGGCCATCGAGCGCTTGATGGCGACGGGCGATCTGGAATTCGAACATGTGCCATACACCGGGATTGCACAGGCAATTTCCGATGTGATGGCCGGTGTCGTCGATGTCTATGTCGGCTCCTTGCCCAGCGTCATTCCGCATGTCGAGGCAGGCACTGTGCGGCTGCTTGCGGTGACGTCGGAAGAACCGCATCCTTTGGTGCCCGAGACCCCCACTGTCGCATCTTTCGGGTTTGACGGATACCAAGCCGCTGACTGGAAGGCAGTGGTTGGTCCAGCCGGCATGCCTGCCGAGGCTGTTGCCGCAATGAACGAAGCCATCAACGCGGCGCTGGCTGATGACGGACTGCGCGCTGCATTGGAAGCACAGGGAAGCGTCGTGCTTGGCGGCACGGCCGAAGAATTTGCAACCTTCCTTGCCGAAGAAGTTGCAGATTGGGCAGAGGTCGTCAGCACCGCCGGCCTGCGTTAAGGCAAAAATACCTTGGCGGGCCAAACGGGATTTGTTTTGGCCTGCCTGCGTAGAGAAAACAGGGGGGAGGGAGTGCCATGGTCAACGATGACAGGGCAGATATGATTGCCGGAATACTGATCGGTGTTGCAGGTGTCGCGATAGCGATCTACGCCGCTGCACAGTTTCCGATGGGCACCTTGCGCCGGTTGGGACCGGGCATGTTCCCCGTCGGATTGGGTGTCACGCTGGCGCTGCTCGGCCTGGGGCTGGCGGTGAAAAGCTGGCGCAACCTGACCCTGACTGCGGTTGAAGACAGATTCCGTCTTAAATTTGAAATCAAGACAGGTCTTTTGACAATTGCCGGGGTGGTCGCTTTTGCCCTGCTTTTGCGTCCGCTTGGCCTTGTCCCCGCGATCTTTGCAGTGGTCGGGATTTCGGCTTTTGCTGACGACCGCAATACGCCGATTGCGATTGCCAAACTCGCCGTCGTGTCCGCAGTGCTTGCGACGCTGATCTTCAAGGTCGGGCTGTCGATGAATTTCTCTCTGGTCGCATGGAATTGGTCATAATGTTTTTTGATAATGTAATCCTCGGCCTCGAAGTCGCCATGACATGGAACAACCTGATGTGGTGTTTCGTCGGTGTCTTCATGGGAACGCTGCTGGGCGTTATCCCCGGTATTGGTGTTCTTGCCGCCATTTCAATGCTGTTCCCGCTGACCTTCCAGCTGGAGCCGACTGCCGCGCTCATCATGCTCGCAGGTATCTGGTATGGCACGACCTATGGCGGCAGCACGGCGTCGATCCTGCTGAACGTGCCCGGAACGCCGTCCAGCGCGATCACCGCGCTTGACGGCTATCCGATGGCGCAAGCCGGTCGGGCCGGTGTTGCGCTGTTCATGACGACCGTGGCGTCGTTTTTTGGCGGATCTGTCGGGATCATCCTTTTGATGGGGTTTTCAGGCACAATCAGCCAGATGGCGCTGCAATTTTCGTCCACTGAATATTTCGCGCTGATGCTGCTGGGTCTTATCGCAGCATCCGGCATGTCCAGTGGCGCGATGATCAAGGGGCTGATCATGGTCTGTCTGGGCGTGTTGTTCGGTCTGGTGGGCGCGGACATCTACACGGGCACCCGCCGCTTTACCTTTGGTCTGGTTGATCTTGCTGACGGGATCGCACTTGTCGCGCTTGCGCTTGGGTTATTCGGTGTATCCGAGGTAATCGCAAGCGTCGGCAAGATCAGCTCAAAGGGGATCGACCCGGAATCCGTGCGGTTCAGAGCGATGAAGCCAACCCGCGATGATGTGCGCAGGTCGTGGTTTCCCATGATCCGGGGATCGGCTGTAGGGTCATTTTTCGGCACTCTGCCCGGCACTGGCCCGTCGATTGCTGCCTTCATGTCCTATGCACTGGAACGGCGGGTCGCCAAAGACCCCGAACGGTTCGGCAAAGGTGCGATCGAGGGGATCATGGGCCCGGAATCAGCCAATAACGCGGCCGACCAGACCGCTTTCATCCCAACGCTCGCGCTTGGCATCCCCGGTTCAGCGACCATGGCCTTGATGCTGGGCGCGCTGATGATCCACGGTATCGCGCCCGGACCGCAACTGATGACCGACCAGCCGGAATTGTTCTGGGGGCTGGTCATGAGTTTCTGGATCGGAAACCTGATGTTGCTGGTGCTGAACATTCCGTTGATCGGCCTGTGGGTCAGGTTGCTGACCATTCCTTATCAATGGCTTTTTCCGGTGATCCTGATGTTTGTCTGCATCGGCACATACAGCGTCAACAACAGCAGTTTTGATGTGTTGCTGGTCGCGGCGTTCGGTGCGCTGGGATACGGATTGCGCCACCTGTCCTTTCCCGCCGCACCGATGATCCTGGGCTTTGTCCTTGGCCCACTGATGGAGGAACATTTCCGTCGCGCGATGCTCCTGGGACGTGGCGACCCGATGACGTTTCTGGAACGTCCAATCAGTGCAACCGTTCTCATGATTACCGCAGCCATACTGCTTTGGGGTTTATATGGCAGCATGCGCAAAAGCGGAGCAAGCTGAACATCGATGTATGTTTACACTCATCATGCTTGCACTGGCTATTGCCGCCTGTAGCGTATCGTCGCGATGGCGCGAACAAACGAACGTATGTCGAAGGGTGATCGAACGGCCGTGGGGGGCCGATAAAGGGACTGAGCCCGGCGGGCCGCACCGCCGGGCCCGAGGTGGAGACCCCGTTCTCAGCACGGGATTTCGTCGTTGCGGTCGACCAGCTCGGGGTTTTCATTATCGGCTTATTTTGTTGAAGGACTCTTCCTTGATCGAGAGATGAACTGCTGACTCAATTCCTGCAATTTAGGTGAGGATCGGCGGTTAAGGGACCGAGGTAGGAAGCGCAACCGGCGCTAGGTCAGCGTCTTTCGTCAACTCTGTTTTACCTTTATGTGATTAGCTGCGCTCGACAGGGTTCAGGTTGAACCATGCCCGACATGAGAACCGTTCGGAAAAGCTGACCGAGAATGAGCGGCCACTGGCCTTCGAGGGTGTGTCGATCAGACTGGCTGAGGTCGACTTGCGAAAAGGAGCATCTGGCTGCAAAGAAAGGTGACAAGACCACAACCAAGCCTGCTCCTAAGCGAACCATGGCAATCTACCGGCCACACTGTCGCAACCAAGTAGAAATGTCACTGGTTGTGCAAAGCAGAAGCGTCACCATGTGCGATGACGTGAGCAAAGTCTGACAGGGCGGAGACCTCAGTTATCGCAGCCTTGACTGGCTTTGCGGGCCGCGTTTCGCTTGCGGTCTGCGAGGACGTTTCATCCCGTGTTGCGACGTCCATTCTTCCGGTACGCATTGTGGGCGCTTTCGGGGCGCACCTCTGATGCGGCAGCCACCTTTTTCCTGCTCGGCCTTGATGTGGGCGAGGACCACACTGAGATGTTTGTTGTCTGTAATCGCGGCGTGCGTAACGCGCTGCTGGTGCGGGTCGAAGATGGTGCAGGGCAGGGCGACGCCATTGTGCAGCATTGGCTTACATTTGTTGGCGGATCGCACTGAAAGCCAGCAACCAACCGATGGAAATCAAATGGCCAGGTGACCTCGCACTACTTCCTAAAAGAACGACACTGGACATCACACCTGCTTAAACAGCGGTCGCTAGCTGTCATCTTGGACCAAGAACAAATTGCGTGGGTGTGTGACGAGCGTCTTATGCCTGATAAATAGTGCGCAACGTGCCCGCGTGTGGGAACTTCCCCTGTCGATAGGTGGCGTAATAGCTTGCAAGTTCCTCTTAAGACCCGGCAATGAAAGGCCCTTTCGCGACCACATGCATGTCCTGCGGCTTACCGGCATATAGCAACAGCCTGGCTCCGTGCTGACCCGCCCGCAGCGCAAGCGTGCTTGCGCCATCAGAAGACGGTTCGGACCAGCCGACCATGTTCGCTGCCAGCTTCTCGGCAGAGCGGCCAGCCTCAATGTCTCCGTCAATGACAACAAAGAAAACATTACTGGTGGCAGGCAGCTGCGGCGTGAAGACGGCTCCGCTGCGTATCGCCTGAAAATGGAATACTCCGATGCGGCCTTGATCGCTATCTTATTGGTCCCTGCGTTTGCAATCTTGGGCAACTGGCTGTCGCACTCAGCAAGTCACCGTGCAATCTCCCCTGCCAATACCGCCTGTCCATGCACTGCAAGTGATGCCGTGAAGCTTGGGCAGCCAAACCGTCGAACGACGTCGCGAATGCGCGCATCATATGCGGCACGACCAATCTTGCGACATAGGTCAGATGCATGAAACTGACGATTTTTGCTCGGAGCTGCTCTGATGTGATCGTAGAGCTCCAGCCTATGCAGATCGCGGACTGGCTGCGGCACATGTTCTTTCTCTGGGCTGGTTGCGATGTTTGACGAAGTCCGCCACCGGCGCATGAAGCCCAGCAAAAAGCCTGCCGGAACTGTCTTGTGGCCGCGTGCTTGGTTAAATGCGACAAAGCGGTCCCAAATTTCTTGGGCGTCAACATTCCAGCAGGGTAGGGCCGTTTTCGCGGCTTTGATCAAGTCGGCCCAACAGGTTTGGAAAACGTTCGATCCATCAATAATGTTGATATGTCCTGAAAATATATTTTTGTTATAGTTTTCTTTATAAAGTGAAGTGTCGCCTCTACCTGACGCAACATCGTCACTGTCATTATCTTCGTCAAAAGCTGCAAAGCGAAAAAGCCAAGGCGCGTACTTCCCGTTTGCTTTCTCGCGTTTGAGCTGGAGATCAGATGCTTCCAACTCGTTCAGCAGAACTGATAGATACTGCCGCGAGACAGACATCTTGACTGCGAGCGCTGAAAGCGTGAACGCGGCTGTCCCGCGTGACAATCCATTGTAACCGTCCTTCCAGGCGATACCATCAAGGATGAGTGTGGCCAACTTGTGGGCGGATACGGAAAGCTCTGTTTGTGTGATCCGTCGTAAGATCAGGCCGGTTGTCGTCTGCATGGTTGGGTCTCCTGAGAGAACCGACGCTATCGCACGAGAAAACAACATTTTTGCCAGCAAAACAACTTTGCTGGTTGAATGTGTTCGGACATTGCGCTAAAACAAATCTTGTTCACGGATTTTTCTAGCGCGGCGTCAGGCTTCACGGTTTGGCGTCGTTTCCTTTTGTGGGTGTCTGCGCACGGCCTCCGGTGCAGGGTTGTGAGGGTATTGGCCTGAGGACCGCAGGCCAGCGCGTGTTCAGCAGCGGACCCTTTTTTGAATCCCAGTTGCTATGTTGTCGTTGAACAAACTTTTTGGGGTCGCCCGGTAATGCCGTAAGGATTTCAAAGCTAAAGGAAGTGCAATAAATCCATTCTTTTGATGTCACCGGGGAAGTAGTGAATAACGATATCCCCATGCCACGACACTTCATTTGATCGGGCGGTTTAACCCGCCAGCGGATCATTTTGCGATTAAAGTCTGCGAGCGCATCAGGACGTGGCGCGCATGTTGGCAACCAAACATTGCGGTACGGCACGATTGTGAAGTCAACCGCAAACAAGCTGCCGCGAGCGGCTCGCAACAGATGGAGCGCACCTTGGACATCGGCGGCAGGAAGTGATCTGGCTATTGGTAGCATCTATCGACTCTCTACAATATTGCATGTTCGATACAAGACAACATTTATGAATTCAATAGGCGTTACTTGCTGATTGCTTTTGTGAGAACTCAAGTTCGAAACAGTACTATAAAGCTATGGCGTAATGACGTTCAATATAACGGAAACTACTGTAGTGCCCGCTGGAACCCTCCGTACTCTTCGCTCACCATTCACGCCCCAGTAAATGCAGGCGTGCGCTCGGCATCAAGGCAGTGGAAGTAAATCTTCGCATCAGCAATATAAGCCTCGAAATCGGACCGGATAAGTTCGGCGTAGGTGCGCATGTCAACGGGTGCCTGCGGCAAGAATGGGCGCTCAGGGGCAACACATGGCGCGGCTATCAAGGCCTGCACACTGGTAGCGCCCCATAGGAGTGAAAAGAAAGCCTTACACGCACAAGCCATGTGTAGGGCAAAACTCCTTTTGCGCCTTTAATATTGGTATACTGTCTTGTAACGGTGGTATCAATGCAAAGCGATTTTAGTCAATACATAATTATTGTCTTGCATACATACATGTTGTCTTGTATCGCTCACGGTGTTATGAACCCGTGGGCCTGATACTGCACCCTAAGCAGAGAAAGGACCAAGGGAAGGCTATGATAGAAGAAGCCCCGAATGTGGTTACAGAAGACGGACTGCGCGGCCTGCTGGTCGAGAACTACCTCATTGAGGTGGTTTGCAAGGAAGGCGCTGAGAAGCGCCACAACAGTTGGTACGGCACATGGGTTGTACGCGCTGTCGCGGAAGACGGTCGGGCGGACAAGATGCTCGTCACAAGCCGCAGCTACCTCAAGGTGCGCGAATTCAAGACCATCGTCGGTCTTGTCAGCTTCCTTGCCGACATGGGCTGCACAACTGCCAGCATCCCGCTCGTCGAGGGTGCTCGCGAGCGCCACGCTGCACCTGGGCACATGCCTGAGTCACGAACCGACCCAGTTTTGGTCAAGGACAACTGACCGCGCGCTTGCGCTTGTCGTTGCATTGGGTACAGGCGCTTGTTCCGCGCCCATGGCCCTTCATGCACAGACGGGGGCCGACGGTTTCATCTTCGAGGTCAGCACCGATGGGCAGCTGCTCGACATCGCAAACGGCACGCAGTCACTGCGGGCGTTTGAAAGCTCTGATCCCTCCCCGGATGGGACGCAGACCCAGCGCCTCTTTCTTTTCGCAAAACCTCGCAGCTCTGACGCAGACCAGCCGCTGGCACAGGTTGCGGCATTTGCGCCGACACCACGCGCGATCAGCGCCTCCCCGGAAATCATCCACGCCATTGAGACGACTGCGCTGCGCTACGGCAGTCATGACGCTCTGCGTCAGGCAGGTCTGTCGGTCACCGATTGGGCGCTGTTCTACCGCGCTAATATCGAGGTCGAGAGCGCCTACAATCCTGGCGCTCTGAGCCCTGTCGGAACAATCGGGCTTGGGCAGCTGATGCCCGACACCGCCCGCGAGCTCGGTGTCGACCCCCATGACATCGCCCAGAACCTCGACGGCTCGGCCCGTTACCTTCTGATGATGCTCGCGCAGTTCGGCGATCCTGCGCTGGCGCTCGCTGCCTACAATGCCGGTCCCCATGCGGTGACCCGCCATGGCGGCATTCCCCCTTTTCGAGAAACCCAAGGCCATGTGGCCCGTGTGACAGCCGTGTTCCAGCGGCTGAAAGGAGATCTGTCGTGACATCCAAATTTTTTCTGTCCGAGTCGCGCCTAGGCAAAACGACAATCCTTTGGGCCATCAGCCTTACTGTCGTGGCGGCGCCCGCGATGGCGCAAAGTATCGACCTTTCGCCCGTTCAGAACGTCTTGCAAGGCATTGTCGATGCCATCACAGGGCCGCTCGGTATCACCATCGGCACGCTCGCACTGATCGGCGTGTTCCTCTCTTGGCTCTTCGGCATCCTCGACTTCCGGCAAGCACTTTGGGTCGTCGTGGCCATTGCCGGTATCGCGGCTGCCCCGACCATCGTCGCGGCCATTTGGTCTACCTGACGCCAGCCTGCTGAAGGAAATCCCATGTCCGAACCTTCCCGCGTGTTCATCGGCCTTCTCAGACCGCCCAAGCTGATGGGCCTGCCAATCATGTACGCCATGGTCTGGCTTTTTGGCTCAACGCTGCTGTTCCTCTGGGTGCAAAGCTGGGTGGTGGCCTTGGGCGCAGGACTGGTCTGGCCTGCGCTTTGGAAAGCCGCGGACTGGGATCCGAACTTCCTCGATGTGCTGGTGACCACTTTACAGGAAACCCCGCCCACGGCGAACCGCAAGCTGCACGGGGGTGACAGCTATGCCCCGTGATGAAGGTGCTATTGAGACGGCGAATGCGCTCGATCCGCTCACGGCGCTGCCCGTTTGGGTCAAAGGGGAGAAACGACTTTCGTCCATGCTGCCGTACGTCAGCCTCGTCACCGACCGGACGATCCGGACGCGCGGCAACGAGTTGATGCAATGCATCCGTCTCGAAGGGGTCAACAGCATCACGAGTGAGGATGCGCATCTTGATCGGATCGGCGGGCTTCTGGCGGGCGTCGTCGCACAGGTTGGGACGGAGTTCTCCTTCTACCTGCACAAGGTGTCGAAAGCGGTCGATGTAACCCTGCCGCCTATCCGAGGCGAGGGATTCGCTGCGGCTGTCGATCAGCGCTGGCGCGCGCATCTGGGTCAATCTGGCCTGCGCGACAAGACACTGACCCTGACGGTCCTGAAGCGGCCCGAGGCGGGCAGTCGCCTACCGTTTGGTCTAGGGGCATCGCGTGCCCGGCATGCTGCCGACACGACACGGCGGCTGCGCAAACTCGACGAGGTTGTGGGGTTTCTCCTGTCATCCTTTGATGAACTGAAGCCGCGCCTGCTTGCGGCCAGCACCGGCGAGCTTCTGGGCTTCCTCGGCTCGCTCAACACTGGCGAAGAGCATCCGCTTTTCCCACGGTCGCGCTTGGGCGTGATCGCCGAGGATGTCGCCAATACCCGGGTCACCTTCCGCGGCACGACCCTCGCGCTCTCCGACGGTTCCGTCGGCGACAAACTCGGCGCGATCTTCGCGGTCAAGAACTACCCCGCCAAGACCGACAGCCTGATGCTCGACGAGCTGAACCTGCCCGTCGACATGGTGGTCACACACTCCTTTGTGCCGATCAATGCCAACATGATGGCGGGCCGCATCAAGCGGCAGCTGCGCCTGATGCAGGCCGCCAATGACGGGGCGGTCAGCCTCGCGCAGGAACTGGAGCTCGCGCAGGACGATCTGGAATCCAAACGCCTGATCTTCGGCGAGCATCACATGACGGTGGCTGTCTATGCGCGATCCCAAGCCGCGCTCGACGATATCGCAGCCGAGATCCGCAATATCTCCGCCACCTCCGGCATTAACCTGATCTCGGAGGCCTTCGGGGCGCGGGCGCATTTCATAGCGCAGCATCCCGGAAATACCGGGGCGCGCAGCCGCAAGGCTGCGATCACCAACCACAACTTCGCCGATCTCGCCACCTTTCACCGCAACCCACTCGGCAAGACCGGCAGGGAAGTGCCCTGGGGCGTGCCGATCACGCTTTTTCCGACACCCGAGCGCAGCGGCTTCCGCTTCAACTTCCACGAACAGGGCGCACCGGATCGGGAACCCACGGGTGGCCACACGCTGATCCTTGGCCGCCCCGGCTCGGGCAAATCCGTGCTGGCAGCGTTCCTCATGACCATGGCCCGGCGGGCAGGCGCGCGTCTCTTCGTGTTCGACTACCGCGCCGGCATGGAAATGGCCGTCCGCGCGCTTGGCGGCAGCTATTCGACCGTGCGCGCTGGACGGCCCACGGGGCTCAATCCCCTCCAGACGGAGATCGATGCCCGCGGTCAAGCCTGGCTTGCCGACTGGCTCGCGAGCCTCCTCGAGCGCCGTGACCGACCCCTGACCCCGGTGCAGACAAATCGCCTGCAGGAGGTCGTGCGTCAAAATGCCAGTGCCGGGAATGCAGGGCTCAGGAACTGGTCGGACTTCGCCTCGCTTCTCGTTTCGACCGATGACGAGGGCGATCTCTTCGAGCGGATGCAGGAATGGACGGCAGACGGCCGCTACGGCTGGATATTCGGGGCCAATGCAGAGGACAGTTTCAAGATCGACGGTGATGTAGCGGGCTTCGATTTGACCGGCATCCTTGATTCAGAAAGCGAGCGGGAACGCATGGCGGTCCTTTCGTACCTCTTCCGCCGGGTCGAGCGGGTGATTGAGGACCGCAAACCCACGATCATCGTGATTGACGAGGCCTGGAAGGCACTCGACAACGCGTATTTCGCGGAGCGGCTCTCGAACTGGCTGGTGACCGCCCGCAAGCAAAACGCCGTCGTCGTGATGATGACCCAGTATGCCAGCCAGCTCGAGCGCACCCGGTCCGGCAAGACCATCGTCGAAGCCGTGCCGACCCAGGTGCTTCTGCCCAACATCCGCGCCTCGGCTGCGGATTACGCAATGCTCGGCCTTAGCGAGAAAGAACTCGACGTCCTTCTGGGCGTCGGCTCCGCCTCGCGGCTTGCACTCGTTCGCGATGACCGGGGCTCCGTCGTGATCGACGCCGACCTGAGCGCGCTCGGCCCCCTCGTGAGCATCCTCGGCGGCATGGAAAAGGGCGAGGCTTTGGTTGGCCCTCATTACCGCAACCGCCTTGATTTCTGGAGAGTGACATGACCGGTACCATCACCCGCAACGCCATGCTGCTGGGCCTCGGCCTGACCCTGACAGCCTGCGCGCAGCATAACCCCGCAGAGGCCAATTGCTTCAACTTCCGCGACGCGTCCGCACAGGCGGCAACCGCCACGACCACGAACTCGACCGTAGGTGCGGAGGTCACGCGGCGGGACACGGCGTGCAATTTCGTGATGCTTGGGCCGGGCGGCTAATCGCATGCGGACCTGGCTTCCCCTCTCGATGGTCAGTCTTGCACTTGCAGGTTCCACCGTCGGGCCAGCGGTAGCTCAAGGCGTGCCCACTTTTGATCTGCGCCTTTTCGCAGAGCGGCAGGCGATCCTCGGGCAGACTGATCGGGATCTGACGCTGCAGCAGGACCGGCTAAGCCGGGAGGAGGAACTGGCCGAGATCGAGCGCCAGCAACTCGCCTCGCTCGAAGGGCTGATGGATGCCATGTCCCTCGGCTCCGGCGATGTCGCGGGAACCGTTGCGGGGCTCGAGGCGGGGCAGGGCGCGGTTGACGACGTCGAAAGTGGGGCGGCGAGCCTCTATGCGCCCGATGACAACAACCCGGCCGCAGCAGGCATGTTCGGCGATGCCCGGGAAGGGATCGAGGAGTTGATCATCCGTGCGGCCCGCCACACCCACAGTCTGCCTGGCGTGAGCCGTGCCGAGCTGTCGCTCGTGCAGTGGCGCTGCCTTCTGCAGGCGCTGATCTGGCAGGAAAGCCGCTTCCAGATCGGGGCCCGCTCCCCCGTTGGGGCCTTTGGCCTCACCCAGATCATGCCCGGCACGGCAGGAGATCTCGGGATCTATCCGGCCTATTACGACGACCCCTGGCTGCAGGTCACCGGTGGCGCGCGATATCTCGCGCAGATGCTGAACATGTTCGATGGTAACATCATCCACGCGCTTGCGGCCTACAACGCAGGCCCGGGCAATGTGCAAAACTACGGCGGTGTCCCGCCCTTTGCAGAAACGCAAGCTTACGTCGTGGTGATCCCGCAGCAGTACAACAGCTACCTCGCCGCCATGGGCGGGATCGATGCGCTCGGCACCATCGACCCGGTGCTTCTGGCGAACGCGACCTTTAGCCTCTCGGCCCATGGGGCGGGTGTTTATGGCGACTATTCGTTGGTCTCGGTTCGTGCAGCCGCCTTGCGCGTCCAGGACATCATCACCCGCATTGGCGAGACCGAGGACCTGCACGAGGCCATCGCGCTCAACACCTATGCGCGCGCCGAGCTGGCCCGATTGGTCGCGATCCGCACCCGGATCAAGGCCGCTCACACCCAGCCGCTGAGCGAGGAACGAATCGCCATGGCCGCTGCTCAGGCCGCCGAGCGGCAGTTTATGAATTTCACCCAGGAGAGTTTGCAATGATCCAAAACTTCATCCGGACCGCCAAAACAGGCGTTGCAGCTGCAGCAATTGTCCTTGCTGTTTCTGGGCCAGCAACATCCCAAGGCATGGCAACGTTCGATGTTCGTGCGGTCGCCCAAGCGATCCGCCAGTTGCAGCAGATGGCACGGGATTATGGTCTGCAAACCGATATCTTTGAAAACGCCCTAAAGCAACTCAACCTGCTGCAACAGCAGTTCGACAAGCTCGAGGAAATGTATGCGTCACTCACCGGGCCACGCAGCATTATTGGTATGGCGATGGGGGACGGTCTCGATGGACTCCTTGATGCCAAATTCGATGATGTTCCCGGCCTGATACGTGGTATTCAGACGGGAGACTGGAGCAATTTGGTTGGCATCACTGCAGGCCCGATGCGCACGCAAATGGAACAGGCGCTAGCAAGCGCAGGCTTCGACGAAGACTCCCTGCGCAAAATCGCCACCAGTGGCAATCCGGGTGCGGAAGGCATTGCCACCCGCGCGACGACCGGCGCCGTGATGTCGGCCGCAGCTCAGAATAGCCATGCCGAGGCGTCCCAGTCGCTGGAACGCGTCGAACGGCTTGTATCCTTGATTCCGGAGATGGAGGACCTGAAGGCGTCGATGGACCACAACACACGTGTCACAGCGGAACTCGCCATCGCCATAACGCGGATGTGGGAGCTTGAAGCGATCCAGACCCTTGGTGCCGGCAATGCGGGCGTGGTGGATGCTGCCACCGTCGCGGAAGAGCGCCGCTACATGGACTTCACCCTGCCGAGTCTCGCGCCATGAGCAAGGCACCGGACATGGTCACAAAAATGACTGGGGGCATGAGCGCGCGCGAACTGGTCGAGGAGGAACTGATCCATGGCGCGCTGCGCCGGGAACAGCTCTGGCGGATGATCGGCCTTGGTGGGGCAGGCTTTGGCGTTTTTGGTTGCCTTGCGGCGGCAGCCGTCGCCCTGATGGTCGAGACGCCCCCACCGGTCGTTGTGCCCTATGATCCCGCGACGGGTCTGGCCCTGCCGAACGCCACGGTCGAGACGGTCTCGCTTGCCGAACGTCCGGCCATCATCGAGGCGCAGATCTACCGCTACATCCTGGATCGCGAGGCCTACAACCAGCTCGACAACGATCTGCGCGTGCGCCGCGTGCTGGCGCAATCCACCGGGGCGGCCGAGGCCAGCATGCGCGCCATGTGGACCTCCGGTCAGGAGAGCTATCCGCCGACGCGCTATGGCCCGGCTGCGGAGATGGCCGTCGAGATCGCGTCGATCACGCTGATCGGTGACAACCGCGCGCAGGTACGACTCAGAAAGCGCCTGACCAGCCCGCAAGGCGCGCAGGACGGATCCTTCACCGCCACGATGATGTTTGCCTTCCAGCCCGAAAGGACCCGCTCGATCGACAATGTCTGGCAAAACCCCTTCGGCTTCACCGTCACCCAATATGCCATCCGATCGGACCGTTCCGAATGACCTATGTTCCAATTCTTACATCCGTTCACGCCCTCTTGATAGTTGGAGCGCTGTCGCTCTCCGCACCCGCAGCGCTGGCCGAGACCACGCCGCGCCCCGGTCCCCATGACAACCGCGTCCGGATCGCCACCTGGACCGAGGGGCAGGTTTACCGCGTGGTGACCAACTTGACCCGAGTGGCCACTGTCGAATTCGGCAAGGGCGAGACCATCCGTTCGATCATCGCGGGCGACACTGTGGGGTTCCAGTTTGACGGCGTGCCGGGTGGCCGGGCCTTTGCCATCAAGCCCGTAGCGTCAGGTGTCGAGACCAACATCACGGTCTATACCAACCGCCGCTCCTACTACTTCCACGTGGTCGAGGCGCGCGAGACGCCACATTACGTCGTGCAGTTCCGTTATCCCGAGAGCCGCGCACAGCCGGCGCGGGCTGTCGCGGCCGATGCGCCGAATGCGAACTATGCCGTCAGCGCGCAGCAGGAGTTCACGCCGACGGCCATCTGGGATGACGGCACCTTCACCTATTTCCGCTTTGCGCGGAACGCGCCGGTCCCGGCGATCTTTCGCTATGCCAATGGCGGCGAGCGAGCGGTGAACAGCACGGCACTCGAGGACGGCGTCATCCGCGTCTCGGGCGTGAACCGGCAATGGGTGCTGCGCCTCGGCGAAGACGAGGTTTGTGTTCAGGATATGGGTGGGCACACGTCATGAGCCAGGACACAGAAGACCTGGCCGCGCGCCTCGCGGCGCTTGAAGCGACGGGCGACAAGACGCGCGGTGCCTCTCGACCGTCCCCGTTGACCGCCATCCTTGGCGTTGCCGGGATCGTGGCCGTGGGCGGTCTGGCCTGGGCCGCCGTGCAACCATCGCCGGACGCGCCCCTTCCGACCGCATTCCCCGAAGAATTCCAGACCGCAGGATCAGGCTTCGGTGACCTCGCACCCATGCCCGTAGCCGAACCTGCACCGCCGCCACCGGCCGAGACTGGCCCATCCGCGTCGGAATTGGCGCTGATGGATAGTCTCGAAACGCTGCGCGCGGAACTCGAAGACCTGCGCGCGCGGCCCGTCGAGGCATCGGACAGCGGGGCAGAACAGGCCATCGAGGATCTCACGGCGCAGCTCGCGGCGCTGCAAGAGGCCTCATCTGAGGCGCAACGCGCGCTCGAGCGGCAATTGACCGAGCGCGACCGGGAACTTGACCAGCTGCGCATGGACCTCGAAGTTGCGCGGCTGACCCCGCCTGCGCCTACAGACCTCGGCCCGAACGAGGATGAGCTGAGGCTTGCGGAACTTGAACGTCGCAGGATCGCTGAAGCGGAAGCGCGGGCCGAACGCATCGCCTCGCCAATGATCGCGTTTTCCGGGATGGGGGCAGGGACCGACCGAGAGAACAACCTTGAGGCCGCCCGCATGAATGAGGATGAAGCTTTCGTGCGCGTAGGGGCAAGGCCCGCACCCGTGACGCGGGCCGAGGTGATCGTGAACCCGGGCAACACCGTCGTGCAGGGCACGATGATTCAGGCCGTGACCGAGACGGCGCTGGACAGCACGCTGCCCGGCGCGATCCGGGCCATTGTCTCTGAAGACGTGCATTCTTTCGACGGCACGCGCGTCCTGATCCCGCGCGGCGCACGACTTGTGGGGCGCTATCGCTCCGATGTGGCGCTGGCGCAATCGCGGGTCATGGTAGCCTGGGACCGCATCATCCTGCCCGACAACCAGGCCGTGGAAATCAGCGCCTTCGGCGGTGATGAATTGGGAAGAACGGGAACCACCGGTTTCGTCGACACGCGCTTCGCGCAGCGTTTCGGCTCGGCCGCGATGATCTCGCTGATCGGAGCCTTGCCAGCTGCCGCCGCCGGACAGATCGATAATGAGGCCGCGGCCGATATCGCAAGTGACGTGGGCACGGACCTGCGCGACAGCACGCAAGACGCGATGCAGGACTATCTGTCGATCCAGCCCGTGATCCATGTCGACCAGGGCACGCGGATCACGGTCATGGTCGACCGCGACCTGGAGATCTTCTGACATGGCGGCGAGCTATCTCGAAGCCTCACTCGACCGACTGGGCGCGCCTGTACAACGGGATGACACGATCGAGATCTGCATCAACCCCGACGGGAAGGTCTGGGGCGAGTTCCAGGGCGATCATTTCATGCGGGGCCCCGGCACCCCGCTGACCCAGACCGAGATCAAGGACCTCGGCAACCAGATCGCCTCAGCCGCTTCAACAACGCTTAGTGCCAAGAAACCCATCGTCTCGGTCTCGATCCTCTATCGCGACCGCCCGATCCGGGCGCAGGTGATCCAGCCGCCAGCCGTCGTGGGCGGGTTTTCGATATCGTTGCGGTTCTTCTCCTCTCTGCCGTTAGAGGCGATCCGGCTTGGGTTTCTCTATGGTAAGGAGCGCAGCCTCGAAGGCCTGCGCCATGAACGCAACGCCGCGCTGCGCGATGTGGTGGCCTCAGGCGACATCGACGCCGCCTTGCGCTTCTGCGTCGAAAACAAGCTCAACATGATCGTCTCAGGCGGCACCTCGACCGGCAAGACGGTCGCGGCGCGCAAGATCCTCTCGCTGATCCCGTCAGAAGAGCGGATCATCACCATCGAGGAGGCAGCCGAGCTGCGCCCCGAACAGCTGAATGCCGTAACGCTGATCGCCGACCGGGATACCGACGCCCGCAGCGCGGATGTGCTTCTGGCCTCGACCCTGCGGATGCGGCCCGATCGGATCGTGCTAGGCGAGGTCCGCGGCCGCGAGGCCATGACCTTTCTCGAGGCGATCAACACCGGCCATGGCGGCTCGCTCACAACCCTGCATGCCGAGACCCCGCAACTTGCCATCCGCCGCCTCGCCATCGCCGCGCTGAAGACTGACCTCTCCATGACCTATGCCGACATGGTCGACTATATCGAAGGCTCCATCGACGTGATCATCCAGGCCGGCCGTCATAATGGCGCCCGCGGCATCACCGAGTTCTTCCTGCCAGGGCAGGCAAGGCATCCAAACCAGAACACGGCCGGAACCGAGGGCACCAAGCGCCCCGCGGTCGCCGCCGAATGACCCGAAAGGAAATCCCCATGCGTCAGACCACCCTCGCCGCAGCTGTCACCCTGTTGGCCGCACCCCTCGCGGCGCAGACCTCGCCTCCGGTCACGAATGATCTCACCGTGACCGTCACGCCCCAGCAGTACCGGATCTGCAACGACCGGCCCGCACGCCCAACCTGGATGGACGAGGTCCACCCGCGCGAAGCCTACAAGGCGCTGACGCTGATGGACCTCTATGAGCTGCGGGCATGGGAACAAATCGTCGACACGGGCAACTGCGGCTGCGACATCCGCTTCCCGGGATGGGACGTGGCCTCGGAAGAATTCAACCGAAGGTACCTCATGGCCTCTGTTGCGGAACACACAGCAGCGCAACGGGACATCAGGCTGCAGCGCAATGATCTGAGCCACGCAGTAAAGGATCTCTGTGAAGCACAAGGCAACTGGTAATGAGCGTCGTCAGCTGGATGGTCGAAACTGCTGACGGTTTCCTTGTCGATGCCGCCGAGTCCCAGTTTGGGGCCGTGGCGAGCAATACCGGAACGATCATCCTGCTGATGGTTACGCTTTCGCTGATCGGCGTTTGCATCAACATGGCCTTCCAGTTCCGAAGCATGGATGGGGCCAGCTTCTTCTGGTATCTTATCAAGCTGACGCTGATAGGGCTCTTCGCCTTCAACTGGGCCAATTTCAACGCTGTGTCCAATACCGTGATCGGAGGCCTCGACTATGTGGCCGGCACGCTGGTGTCGTCGGTCGGTGGAGGAGGGGCAGGTGCCAGCCACTTTGCGGGGGAGTTCGATAATTTGATCGAGCGCTTCGCCACATACCTGAACGCGATCGGCAACAACCTGAACTGGGTGACCGGCGCGATCCTAGGCGGGATAGGCCTTGTCATGTTGAGCCTGCTCGGCTTCATGACCGGCATCGTCCTCATCTTCGCCAAGATGATGCTGACTCTGATGCTCGGCCTTGCCCCCCTCATGATCGCGCTGTCGCTCTTCGATGCGACGAAGGATTTCTTCCACAGATGGGTCTCGACCACGATCAGCTACGCGTTCTACCCCATTGTCATCGCCGCCATGTTCTCGACGGTCGTCGGCATGGCGAATTCGCTGCTGGCGCAGCTCGGCGATCCGAACTCAGCGACCAATATCGGCTCACTGGTGCCGTTCTTTGTGATGGTGTTCCTCGCCAAAGGCTTCGTCGCGGCAACTCCCCTGATCGTGCGAGGGATATCGGGGAATCTGATGGTGGCCGCGGCACCTGCAATCGTAGGCGGGTCAGCAGGAGTATTGCGGGGGCTGATGAATACGTCAGGGGTGCAGAGCAGAGCAAGGATTGGGGCGCTGACAACAGGGGAGGTGGTTGGTCGTGGCACGGTACAAGCGCCCGTAGCTGTGCAGACCGCGGTGACAACAGCAAGTGCGCAGGTGATGAGGATGGCGGAAAGGGCAAAGCGATTAGGGCGATGAGTAGTTGTCGGTTGTTCATCGCTCGACGGACAGATTTACATTGCCTCCGCGCCGTTTTACCGCCGACCTATCTGATAGGGACGAAAATCCTTGGCGACTACAGCCCCAGTGCCGTTTCCATGCGCTCATGTTCGAAGGCCGGAGCGCAATCGTTGAGTCCCACACCGCTGAGCCCTTGGCGACGCAGCTCGCCTCGCCAGCTTTCACGAATGCGACGCGCCATATCCCGAGCCAATCTCCGGGATTCCTGCGCACTGATATCAAAAAACTCAGATGCTTCGATCGCGGCGACGATGTCTGGCACGTGCCCGTGAATGGGGCTTATGCCGGTTTCCATCTGGGCGTGCCGCCGGGGCTGCGGATTAACGTCGAAGAGCGGTGAAAGGCGCCAAAGATTCTGCCCTGCATAGATGAAACCATGGTTCTTCAGGTGATCATCCGTGTTGTTGACGAGTATCCCGAAAACCATTCGAAGCCAGATTTGGAGCAAATCATCACGGGGCCGGGCAGAAATAGTGCGAATAATATCAGCAATATCTGTATAGAAGCCGCTTGCATGTCCAACCTTGCCTAGGGCCGTGCGTGCGGAGATGTAGGGGACCCGTCCCCCACCCCGGCGATCAAAACGGCTGAAGAGACCGATTGGGTGCGAGCTGCCGGGCAACTCGAGCCGGCATTCCGGTGTACGCAGACCAAGAGTCCCGGCGAGCTTCATTGTTGCCACTTCGAGACGTTCCACCGGCCATGTGTCGTTAATTGAGGTGAACTTGGCAAGCCAGAGTCGGTCCCCATCTCTCATATTTGCCTTTGGCCTCGCACCGCCCGGTGTGCCGGCGGCGCCAACGAGATCCAGCGCATCTTGCGCTGCACCGGCCGGGTCTCGTTCGAACCTTTGCGCGATCCTGAGCAGGTCCTCGATATCAGCTAGGCGCGGGACAGCCTTTCCAATCTGCGGGAATGGCTCACCATTTTCCTGCTGGAGGCGCAGTGCTCCTTGGCGTGCGGTATCATCACATGTAATCAAGAAATCGAACTCGGTTGCCTCCTCGCCCAAAACCCGGCGCATCAACTTGCGACCCCAGCTGTCCGGAGAGGTATCCGCAAAGGGCCCAGCAATGACATCACGTTTCCTGCTGTCGCGCCCGCTGGAACTTGCGTGATTAGGCGCGCTCGTTCGCGGCATCTGGGGGCATAAGTCGAAACCGCGCGGGCTGTCGATCCATTCCTGGTCATAGATGAAGGTGGAATGCGCGCGCCGCCCGTCAGTCTCAAAAATGAGGCGACCAACCGGAAAAAGCCCATTCCCAAGAGCAACACGCGCTACAACCATCAGAAAGCGCTCCCTTCATTATCGATGTCATCTGATCGGGCCTCCGTGCTGGCTGATCTGGCGGACACGGGCTTGCGGCGACTGACGATCCGCTCCGGCAGGCGGGCTTCATCAAGGACTAGGCCGGTGTCATCTTTCGCCGGATCCAGCATTTCGCCGAGCCGGTGTAGCTCACCAAGAACCAAGAGGGCCATGGCCAGAGTCTCGAGCCGCACACCGCCGTTGCCCGTCTCGAGCTTGGCGAGCGTCTTGTCGGTCACACCCAATCGCTCACAAAAATCTGCGACAGACATCCGCCGCTTCTTGCGGGCGACACGGATGTCATGGCCAAGTCGTTTGAGGGTCGTCTGAACTTGGTACGAAGACATATTTTATATCGGAGTAAATTCCGCCTTATAAACCCTTAGCCGTATTTTTATACGCTTTACCCCAACCTAAGGTCAAAGTCAACCACTTGGACCGTAAAGCGAACTAAAGTCCGATGTAAGCGCTTTAGGCCGGACTTTTATCCGGATTATAAATTCTCATTTTGAGAAGACTTGGTCTATATCCGTGGATCAGGGTTCCTTTGTGCAAAAGGCGCACTCAACCACAGTGATTAACTTGCTGAACGTCGCGCTTCACAAACGGTTTTGCGGCAATGGCCTCACCCGAAGCAATGTCCTACAAGAGCTGATCACGCATACTCCGCGATGATGTCTTGCGTTGTCTGAACGGCTGCCGCCAGCTCGGTTCTGTCTGCCTCCTTGAGCCCCAGCCCCACCAGGTCGAACGACAGCCGGCCTAATCCACCGCCACCCGCCGCCGCACGTGCTGCCTTACCTCGCGACCGACCTGACAGCGCTGGCGGTGGACCCTGCGGCTCCGTTGCAGGTGTCTCTGCCGTTGTCGACAGAGCAGCAGTCCTAGACCCCTGCGCCCCTGCCGCGGCCCGCACCTCCTGCAATTCCAGCTTTAGCTTTTCCACCGTCTCTCGCGTCTCGGTCATCTGCCGATCCCGCCGCAGAGCATCCTCGTCTGGGTAAGGGAAACTCCCCGCCTGTCCGCCATGCAGCACCTTCAGCGTCGGGTCCTCAAAGTATTTGATCCGCCGCGCCCGGATCGGCATTTGAGCGTCGATCACGAGGATCACCTCGTCGAGGTCCATGCGCCGTGCCTGGTCCTCGGTCAAAAGCGGCGTATCCTCGGTCCGCTCTGAGACGCTGCGCCCCTCGAAGGGGTTGCGCCCGACCGCACGTGATCGGGTGACCACGCGCTTGGTAGTCTTGCCTACAGCCTGGCTCAGCTCCTCGATAGTCTTCTGCTCGGACGGGGTGAGGTAGAGCTTCACGCCTGCACCGCCCTGCAGCGACCGGCGCGTGTTCTCGCCATAAATCTCGTCCAATGCCGGGATGGTCTGGGTAACAATGGCGAGGTTGCCACCGAAAGAGCGCAGCGTCTTGATGCTTTCGGCGACGATCGGCATCTTCCCGAGCCGGTCGAATTCGTCGAGCATGATCATCACTGGCCAGGGCTCGTCGTCTCCAGGTTCCTGTGCCTGTAACGAGGCGATCAGGTCGGAGAAGAAGAGGCGGATCAGCGGGGCAAGTGGGCGGATCATCTCGGATTCGACCACGAGATAGATCGCATGCGGGCGCCGCCGGATGTCCCGGAAGGAGAAATCCGAGGTCGCGGTGGCCGCGTCGATCGCACGGTTGTCCCAGGTGTCGAGACCCGAGGTCATCAAGAGCGACAGGTAGGAGGTCAGGGTGTCATTGTTGGTCGATGCCATGCGCTCGAAGATCAGCTTGGCCGACTTGTTCTTCACCTCCTGCGCGCGCTTGAGGTATTCCTTCTGCTTGTCGCCGCCCGAAGCGGTGATGCGGTAGATCTCGCCGATGGTCGGCACACCGCGCTCGAAGGCCAGAAGGCCGGCCGCCACGAACAGATCGATGCCCCCGGCCAGAAGCCCGCTCAGCTTTTCGTTGTCGGTTTGCAGGAAGAGCTTTGCGGTGAGCTTCAGCTCCATCTGCTGCCGGTCGGGATTGGTCATGGCCGCGATGCGGGCAAGCGGGTTGTAGCGATGCGTCGGCCGGTCCCAGTCTGTTGGCGCGAACCGGAACACCTTGTCGCCCATGCTGGCGCGGAAGCGCGAGGTCTCACGAAAGTTCTCCCCCTTCACGTCGAGCACGACAGCCGAGCCTTTGTAGGTGAGCAGATTCGGGATCACGAAGCCCACGCCCTTGCCTCGGCCCGTCGGCGCCACGATCAGCGCGTGGGGGAAGGTCTTGGACACGAGGAAAGGGCGCTTCGATTTCGGGGGACCGAGCTTGCCCAACAGGAACCCACCGCCCGGTTTGGCGAAGAAGCCGTTGCGCTTCATCTCGGCCTTGGTCTGCCAATGTGTCGTGCCGAACCGGGTCAGCGCCTCGCCCAGGAGCGTGACGCTCAGCATCAGCGATGCCAAGCCGAAGCCGCCAAGGATGAGGTTCACCCAGAGGAAGTCCCGTGGGGCGCTGACACCGAGCGCGCGGTACTCGCGTGCGAGTAAGGTGACGTCGAATGCGTCCGTCCGAAGCCCGTAGCGGATGGTGAGGTAGCCAGTAGCCACGACATAGCCGATGGCGAGGCCAACCAGCGTCAGGCTCAGGATCCCACCCGCGATCTTGCCCTTATCCATGGGTGATCCCCTTCTCGCCATGGGTCGCCGCGTGACGCGCGCACTGCGCCTCGATCTGTTCTTCGGCCAGGGCATCCAGCACCCGCTCCATGGCGGGGCCGTGGGCAGTCACCTCGCTGCTTTCCAGATAGGCCTTGGCGAGTTCCAGCTGCCGCAGCGGGTGCTCGGTAAACTTTTCCAGCACATCGGCGTGCCCCGCGCGCAGCGCCGTCACCGCGTTCGGCGTGAGGTTGCGGTCGATCTGGGCGACGAGGCGCTGCCCATCCGTCTCGGTGAGCGGTTTCACGTCCTCGGCCTCGGCCCGCTGCAGGAAGGTCAACACATCAGGGGCGGTCTCAGCCATGAAGCGCCGCTCGGCATAGTCCTGTCGCTCTTGATCCTCGATGTCGAAACTACGCTCACTGATATAGGCGCGCGATGCCCCGGCGGCGCGCAGCCGGTTGATCTCATCCTGCACCGCGGTACCGAACTCTTCATCGGGCATTTCCGCGCGGTAGCGCGCGAGGGTGCGGTCATCCTCGGTGATCGGACCAAGATGTTGCGAAGGATCGCGCAGAGCAAGGTCCATATCGCCGGCGTGGAGCCTGCGATCCTTCTCCTCGACGGCGAACTCCTGCGGCTTGCGGCTGTCGGTGATCTTGTCCCATGCCATGGAGGCCAATTCGGCGTGATCGGGCGATCGCTGTGCATAGGCGTTGAAGGCGGCGCGGGCTTCTTCCACTTCGACGGCACCGGCCCTGCGCACGGAAGGGTCGTCTGAGAACGGGTAGGTGAAATCTGTCCGTCGGAATTGGGCAACCAGCTGCTGGAAGTCCTGCCGCTCGGACGGGGCGAAGGCGTCCGGTCCCGCGTCGTCGAGATCGCGGCCCAGTGGCGTCAGACGCTCGGCGAGCGAGACCTCCGCCTCATCGACATCGTCGACCGCCCGCAGGATGCGCGCATCGGTTAGAGTATCGCCGAGGCGGACATGAACGGCTTCCAGCCGGTCTAGCGCTTCCTCACGATCCTCGCCCTTCTCCAGATCGAGATCGCCCGCCTTGGCGATGGCGCGCAGATCCTGCGCCAGCCACTGCCGTTCGAGTGCTGCATTGCCAGCACCCTCCTGCATGCGGGCGGCAACCGCTTCGGGGTCGATCCCCGTGCCCTGCAGCACCTCCGTGAGCCGTGCCTTCACATCCCCGTCGTCGAGACGCATCATTTGGTCTTCGCGCATATTGGCGCGCGCATAAATACCGTCTGGGGAGGGCGCATCAAGCAGCGCGGCCGAACGATCCCCGAGCGGGTTCAGATGCGCGACCGAGGCCAGGACATCGGTAAGCTTGCGCTCGATTTCCGGCCGCTCGGACGCAGGCGCGCGATCGATCGCAGCCTCGATCTGGCGAATGTTTTGAGAAAACTCGGTGATCAGCGTGTCGAACGCTGTTTCGTCTTGGGACATATAGATGGCTCCGTCAGATTGAATCTGACCGCCACTGGCAAGGATGGTGCTGGCCCGCTCGAGCGCCTCGGCCACGTCTTCAAAGTTCGACCGGGACGCCTCAGCAGCCAGACCCCGATAGGTCAGCGCGGTGCGCGCCACCGTCTGGAGCGCTGCGGCGAGATCAGCGCCAGTGCGCTGGCGCTCGACCGGTGGCCGCCCCTCATCACGGGCCTTGTAGACCCCATCGATCTCGGCGCGGTAGGTCGTCACCCCCCGGTCAAGACGCCGTGTCGCCTCGAGCCGGATCCCGTGGACCTGCGCCGCGTTAACCATCGCCGCCCGGAAGGCGTCGTAGTTGAAGTGGTGATCCTTCCCGAGAAAGAACATTTCGCCATCCTTGCTGCGGCGGTTCAGAACGATATGCGCATGTGGATGCGCGCGATCTTGGTGTATTGCAGCAATATAGTCGAATTGCGACCCCTCACCTTGAAAGAACTTGTCGCAGACGGATTCCGTGATCGCGCGTACCTCTTCGCCGCTGGTGCCGACGGGAAAGGCCATCAGCAGATGCGAGGTATGGCCGAGCTTGGGGCTGTGCCGCTCACCCCACTGGTTCTCAAAGCGGCGCACGACCCGGTCGATCTCGGCCTCCGAAAGGGTCTTCTTGCCATCATGTGTGCCACGACTGTCGAGGATGTGGCTCGACTTGGTGGTAAGATACGTCAGCTGGGCCTTGAGCTGCGCGCCGGTGTGGCACCCGCCCTTCGAGATCGGCTTGAAGATGGCCGGCGAATAGCCCCGCGCCGCACGCACCATCTGCGCGTTCCTGGCAAGTCCCTGCCAGCTGCCGGAGACCCGGCTCCAGTCGCGATCGAAGAGGGCAGGCCCGATACCGTGGGCAAGGCGCTTACCCACGCCTTAGCCGATCCGGGACGAGCGGGGCCCATGCCTTTGTGACCTTGAGCGCCAGATCGGCACGGCGCTTCAAGAGAAGCGCCTGCAAGCGATCAGTCAGATCGAGGATCAGCCCTGCGAATTCGCGAATATGCCCGTGGCTTTCCGCAGTGTAGGACAAAGGCTGGCCCTTTAGCCTGGCTTCGTTGAGCCGCCGTGCCACCTGATTGATGTTGTTGCCGATACGGCTGATGTCGGCCGCCCGAGCAGAAAGGGCCTCAGTCAAGGCGTGATCAGGCTCCAGGATTTCATCAGCAGCCAACACCAAATGGCGCAAGGCATCTGTGCGATTGGTGATGCCATGACGGGCAAGTGCGGCATCAAACGCGGCCAACTCACGTCGACTGACCCGCAGACCAATGACGATCGGCCGGCTGCCATTCGCGTTTTGCCGGTCCAGAGCGTGGTTCACAGCATTGTAGATCGTCTTCAGGCTGACCCCATACCGCTGGGCCAGATCAGCAGCGGCGACGCCCTGCGCACGCTCTTTGGCGATGCTCAGACGGTCTGTTTCGGTCAGTCTTCGGCTGCGTGACATTTTGAAGTTAACGTTCCTATTTCTTGCCACCTTCGTACAAGCCCGCCTTCTCCCCGCACAAGCGGAGAAGGCACCAAGGGCTTGTACTCAATGTAGAAAATCGGCCTTTGGGGCTGATTTGACGTCCTTTGTCAAATGGAGCGCGCAACGCGCTCAATGTAACGCGTCCCGCGTTCCATGCACGGTGCATCGCGTCCTATGCACCGTGTCTTTTGCGCGCTGCAGCGCGTCTTCGGGCAAGTGGGCCGTGTCGATTGCAGCACGCATAGTGCATCGCGCTTCATGCACGGCGTTGCGTGCACCCCGCGTCGCGTTCCGCGCTTCACGTGCTTTGGAGGATGCCGAATGCAGCACGTCTTTTGGCAAAAGCATCGCGCAACCTGGATCGCGGCGTCTGTCGCCTGCGCCCCGCTGTCTGGTCGCCGCAAAACGCGTCGCGGCGATTGCATCGCGGCCTCCGCATCATGCATCCCGTCTTCCGCTTGACGCCGATGCACCAAGAGGTTAGCGACATTATTGCATCTTTGTCGCGTTACACTACTTTTGCAGGAGGTCCGCGCACCATGCCCAACGACAATCTTGTGGTCATCGCCGCGATGGCCCGGAAAGGGGGGAGTGGCAAAACCACGCTCTCGCGCGCCCTAATCAGCGCTGCCGTGGCTGCCGGGCGTCGGGTTCTGCTGATCGACACTGATAGCACCGGAGTGCTTGGCGCCTGGCACGAACGAGCTGAAGCGGCGGGTCTGGGGTCGCCTCTGCT